>NZ_LN879502.1:0-1442545 GCF_001499655.1 Candidatus Protochlamydia naegleriophila | reverse complement strand
CGAAGATCGCAAAGGCGGAAATCCAATCGCTGCTGTAGCAGTTATTTTTTTATTAGCAGGCACAATCATGTGGTTTTTTGGTTCGATTTTGCAGGCCATGGTAAGCCGGCAAAGAGAATTTCTGGCTGACGCCAGCTCTGTCCAATTTACTCGCAATCCAGATGGAATCGCCAATGCCTTACGAAAAATCCAGCACTACAATATTTCAGACATGCCAAAAAGCGGACAAGCCTTTTCCCACCTATACTTTAATGAACATACCTCATTCTGGCAGCGCCTATTTGCCTCTCACCCTCCAATTGAAGAGCGCATTGCTGCAATTGAGGGAGGAAAGTATACTGATTTAACAGATCTTTCCATGCGCTCCACCCAACGCCCTTCACCGCCTCAGTCCTAACAAAGTCACAAGCTCTTTAAAAGGTCTGTAGAGCTATTTTCTTCATACAGCTCTTTATGAGCCACTGAAGCAATGATATTGAGAATTTGCCACTTAGCATCTGTGTTTCCGTCTTCAGGAAGAGCCCGAACTTTTCTGCTAATTGCTATGCCGCAACGGTTACAAAAAACTTTCTGTCTAATCAGAGGGGTCTTAGTAGCCATACAAGTCAGACATCCCTCTGGCAATGTCATGGTATTTTTCCTCGCCTTATGACCGGCTTTCTTTTTTGATTTTTCTTTTGTAATGTCGCTCTGTTTATAAGGGTTAAGAATTTCATTTGATTGAAAAGACGATAAAGAAAAGTGAGTCATAAAACCTGCTATAGGATAAAATGCTGTTGATTTTTTTATAACAAAGACTGGGCTACAAAACACTCAAAAACTCATTGAATTAACACTATTTTTCATTTTAAAGCACATTCTTTAATGTCAAAAAATACGTGGGTGAATTTGTAAATAGCCGCTATCATGGAAAAGGAAAATTGTTAGATAATAACTTTCAAATTGTAAACGATTTGCATAGCTATGAGGTTCTCATCCCCTATCTATAAGGGTGACTTTGTACAATGAGGTAGCAAGACGTACAAGCTGAAAGTTGTTAAATTTTTTATGAGAAATAATAAAACTTTTACCTTCTTAAATTGCCTCATTATTTAAATTCCTAAAACCCGATCCTAAGACTTACATGAGCATTGATATATTACTTGCAACCTACCAGGGGGCAGCCTTCCTCGAAGAACAGTTGAGCTCTATCTTCGAACAAACACACTCTGATTTTCATTTATGGATAAGAGACGATTGTTCTTCCGACCAAACGCGCCCTCTTATTGAGCACTGGGCCAACTTGTATCCAGAGAAAATTACTGTGCTTCCAAGCGACAAGAATGTAGGGATCGCCCAAAATTTCTCGGAACTATTGAAAGCCTCTAAGGCTTCCTATATATGCTTTGCCGATCAAGACGATAAATGGCTCTCTAGTAAGCTGGAGCGCAGCCTTGCACAAATGCAAGCTTTGGAAAAACAATATGGATCTGCGGTTCCCCTGCTCGTGCATACAGATCTTGCTGTAGCAGAAAAAGATTTAACGGTAATCGCCCACTCCTTTTGGCGCTATATGGGTCTTAATCCCCGTCTAACAGGACTCAATCGCCTCTTGATGCAAAATAACGTAACCGGTTGTACGATGATGATGAATCGCCCACTAGCCGATTTAGCACAGCCAATTCCGCCTCAAATAGTCATGCATGATTGGTGGATTGCCTTAGTAGCCGCTTGCTTTGGCTATATTGGAATTGTCGAAGACCCAACCCTGCTTTATCGTCAACACGGATCCAATGATACAGGGGCAAAAAAATATAGCTTTAGAAAGTATTGGTCGCAATCAAATAAAGACCGGCAAAAAAAGATTGCGTGCTGCCATTGTACGCATCGCCAAGCGCAGCAATTGCTTGAACGCTATCACTCACTTTTATCACCTTCAAGGGTTGAAGTCCTAAAAGCTTACGCCGTTTTAAGGGAACAGAGCTACTTTAAACAAAAGAAGTTGGTAATTAAGCATGGCTTTTTTAAACAAGGTTTAATGCGCAGCTTAAAAGCCTTAGTGAAAAAGGCTTAAAAAACACAGAATATGAAGAGGTTGATGTTCAAATCCACCTAAATGAAATTTTTCTTATTAAATTAAGGTGTTAAAATTTCAAATTATCTTAAAACACAATTATATAAATTGGGAAAATCAAGGAATGGACCTATGGCGGCCATGCCGCCATAGGTTTGAAAAAAGGAATTATTTTCCAAGAACATTTCTAAGAGACTCGAGGATGATTTGGACATTCCTCATTTGTTCAGAACTAAAATCAGCATCAGAATCAAAACCTGCGAGAGCTTGCATAGAGTTAATCTTTCCAACCAAACTATTGTATTTAGCGATAAACACATTTATATCTCCAAAGCGGTCTTTTGGATGGAGCTTGCCATTTGCATCGCGGAAATTTTGCTGTAGTTGGCCATTTTTAACTAAGCCCAGCGAACCAATCGCTGTTTGCAAGTCATGACTGCCTTTAATGATTAACTTCTCTAACAATTCTTTTTGTTTTTTAACCAATGGTGTTTCTACAGGCTCTATAACAATTGGCTTTGGCTGTAGTGCAGCTAGCCTAGCAGCTTCTTCCTGGGATTGTCTTAAGCTCTCTCGTATCGCATCATTCTTATCATCCACCTTTTTCTTGAAAATCTGGAAGTAGGCTCTCAAGGCTTTCACCTCGCTCTTCACAAGAGTTGTTTTGCCTTTCACAATCATCATCTCTTTCACAAGCTCGTCATTCAAAATTGAATTGATCCGTTCTTGCTCATAGCGATCTTCATCATGATTATCCAACCATTCAAGGTTCTCAATCAAATCATCAAATGCACTTGTATCGCGCGTGAATAGGCCAAATTTTAGAGCATCATTGATGAAATCCTCATGGCATTTTACTAGTTGCTTAGGTATTTCAGCGACTCTCGGCGTTCTTAAGCGGGTACCCAGCCTAATTTGTTCAAGCAGGCTTAGTGGTTGACGAGGAGTTTCTGGTACAGTATCTACTGGAGGAGGACTACTTGTCTGAGCAGATGGTTGTGATCCTGTAGCTCCACCTCTTGAAGGATTGCCACCTCCTGAAACTGTTGGAATTCGCGGCTGCTGTGGCGGTGGATTACTTGGTGGTGGCGGTGGTGGATTACTTGGTGGTGGCGGCGGTGGATTACTTGGTGGTGGCGGTGGTGGATTACTTGGTTGTGGATTACCTGTTGGTTGGGGAGGCTGTGCACCCGAAAGAGGGTGTGAATTTTCCGCTTCCAATTCACGAAGACGATTAGTTAAGTTTCGAATTTCTTCTTCTTGCTCATTCCTCTCTCTTTGTCTTTCCAAATTCTCAGAAGGTGCTCCAGCTTCAGAAGATGCTTCTGGGGGTAAACGATGGCTCGTCATTTTATGTGCACGAGCTGGATTCAAAAGGCAAATAAAGGGAAGCGTTACAGCATCAAACAAAGACTGAATGACCCGAATGAGATGGACAAGTGCAGAAGAGAGCTCAAAGTCAGCCGCAATTGCATAGCTCGGAAAAAAGGTCACGGCCAAAGTATTGTAAGGAGAAACGATGATGCCTGTTGCTAGTTTCCCAGCTCCAAGAGAAAGATGAGCAAACGCATCTGCAATCCCGGCTAGGGGGAGAATTGTCAATCCAATAATGCGAGAGGATGGAACAGCCAAGATCGGATATTTGGCCTCATTTAATTGGGCCATGGATTTAGCCACTTCTGCTGTAAGACTAAAATTTTCTAAAACTGTTAAGTTTATATTCATAACAAGGCAAACCTAATTTTTTTATAATTTAAAAACTAATCATTTTCGACGATTCAGTAATCATGTAAAAGAGGTAATAAAAATGATTTAAATTCTAAAATCAACGCACTCTAGCAAAACCATAAAGCATTTAATCTAGAAAATGGTTTAGTTTCCAGCTTCAATATTGCTAAAATCTTTGCGTTGAACCATACTATTCCACTGAGCTACATTCAATCCATGTGAAATCAAAATAGCATTTTCACGCAGACCTGGAGTTTCAGGATTTCTAGACTTAAGCTTAATAACTTTTTCCATTTCTTTTTTAAAGTTAAGGTAATAATTACCTAGATCTTTCAACTCGGCATGGCTAAAAACAACCTTGTCACTGATCGCATTTTGCAAGAGGTGAAGTAGTTGACTCTCCAGCGAGAACTCGATAGGATAAGAACCATTTGGCAACATTGGGAGAGGCTGGGGGTTAGATTCATCATCCGATTCATCGTCCCAACTATCGTCACTTTCAATTTCACAAGCTTGGGTGAAAGCAAAAAAGTCTCCTTCCGCGTGACTTTGAAGTTTAGATTCAATCAGATTCAATAGTTGGCCTACCTTAGGCAAAGCTTCAAGAACGAGATAAACCAAACATTCGTTTTTAAGTATCTCATCATCTTTTTTAGTTAGAGTTATTGCCTTTATTGCCTTTTTTAGAGGCACTGCAGATTTCTTTATGTCCTCTAACATCGACACTCTATCAGCACTAGAAGAAGGCGGGGGCTCTATAACTGCAGGGCTTCCAGGAATCGTTGGAGCCGTAGTTGACATCGGTGTAGGATTCGGCATTGGGGGCTGAGGGACTGGGGGTTGGGGTGGCGTTGGAGGTTGAGGAATTGGCGTGTGCACCACTGTAATCGGAGTCTGCGTCGGAGTTGGTAGCGGAACCCGAATCGGAGTTTGCATTTGTCTATGCTGATCTACACGCTTCAAAGGAGTTGCCATATCAAGCTGCTGCCTTGGATTGCGGAAAGGCGATGTCATTGTCGATGGATTGGATACAGGAGGAGTGCTCTGGGGTGGAACTGGCCCACGCCTTTCTCCTGCTAACCTGATTTGCCTTTTCAACTCTTCAATCTGCCTTTTTCTTATTGCAGCTTCATTCACCTCGTTGATCTCTCTTGCCAATTGAGCTCTAGATAAAGTTGGTGCGGGGGCTTCTCCTAAACGATGATGCATATACTGGTCTGCACGAGCTGGATTCAAAAGGCAGATAAAGGGAAGCACGATCCCATCAAACAAACTTTGGATGACGCGAATGATGTGGACAAGCGCAGAAGACAATTCATAGTCGATGGAAATAGCACCATCAGGGAAAAAAGCCACCGCTAAAGAATTATAAGGAGAAACGATGACGCCCGTTAATATTTTCCCTGTAGCTGATGTCAGATGGGCAAAAGCGTCGCCGATTGCGGCTAAAGGTATCAATACAACTCCAGCAATACGCGCCGTAGGAGCCGTAATAATAAGATACTTAGCTTCTTTTGGTTGATTTAGTTCAGCCAATGTTTTAGTCACACCAGCCGTTATACTATAATTTTCCCAGGTCGTTAAAGTTAACATCTCAATCAAACCTTATTAAATAGAATTCATTAATCTTGTAATAAAACATTAGGGTTGATTATATAAAATGCATTCGATATAAGCTATCAAAAAATGTTTCTTAATAAGAAATTAACAGAGCCTTATAGTTTTTCCTTTAAAAAAGGAACTCAACATTACAACATACCCTTAAAGCAAGAAATAAAGCATGTGTCATTAGTCTGTAGAGCTCCACAATAGTATGTGGCACTTGCTCTTCGCTTGAAAGCTAAAGCTGCATCACCGCTTCCCTTTCTTGCGCTAATTCCTTAAATGCAATTCGTAGAAAAGTACAGTTGAAAGTGTTTTATGAATCATAAGATGCAATCTTCGCGCTCAATATCAAGTTGAGTAGCAGAAAAAATTTGGCAAAAAAAGTGAGCTCTTTTACTCTCTAACCATTTATTCCTTTTCCAGCAGGTCGTGTGATGGCAACAATTCTCATTTATACATCTAATGTCGTAGGTAAAGCCATGGCTGGGCCAGCCATTCGGAGCTGGGAATTTGCCAAATCTCTTAGCCAAAAACATAAAGTCGTGTTGGTCACTCCTAATCAAACGGCAATTGAAGGAGAGGGATTTAAAATTATAGCTAAACGCGATTCAGGCCTAACTCAGTGGATTAAATATGCTGACGTGATGATTACACAGGGTCTAACGCTATCGATGGCTTGGCAAGCCAAAAAATATGGAATTAAAATTATTATCGATGCCTACGATCCTATTCCCTTAGAATTATTAGAACTTTTTAAGCGCGATCCAGACAAGGTTCGAAACGAGCGACTGAATTCTTCTTTGAACCATCTGATTTTCAACTTTAAAATGGCTGACGCGATTTTATGTGCAAGCGAAAAGCAGCGTGATTTATGGATGGGTTTTTTATTGGGACAAAAGCTCATCACATTCTCCAGCTATGACCAAAACAATAGCTTAAGACAACTCATCGACGTTGTCCCCTTCGGCCTTCCGAAAGAGGCGCCCGTAAAAACAGGCCCGGGTCTCCGAGAAAAGTATGGATTCTCGGCTCAAGACAAAATTCTTTTGTGGGGAGGCGGCATTTGGAATTGGTTTGATCCCTTAAGTCTTATTCGCGCAGTTGCAAGCCTTAGCAAGCATCGCTCCGACATTAAGCTCGTCTTCATGGGCATTAAAAATCCCGATCCTAGCGTCCCAGAAATGGCCATGTCGGTAGAAGCCATACGATTGGCAAAAGAATTGGGAGAGTTGGATCGCTCCGTATTTTTCAACCATGGCTGGGTTCCCTACGAAGAGCGGCATAATAGTCTTTTAGATGCTACGATCGGAGTATCTACCCACTTTGACCATCTAGAGACGCGCTACTCATTTCGAACCCGCATGCTGGACTATATTTGGACAAAGCTTCCCATTCTTGCAACAGCCGGCGACTCCTTTGCAGAGTTGATTGATCAGCATAAACTTGGAAAAGTCGTCCCTTATCAGGACGAACAGGCTCTGGCAGAAGCAATTGAAACTTTAATTGACAACCCCGAACAGATGGACAAGATCAAAGCGAACCTGGAAGCTTTTAGCCCCCAATTCCAATGGGATATCGTCATCAAACCCGTTGAAGAGATGATTGCTCACTTTGCCAAACAGCCCGCTCCTTCTTTGCACTACAAAGACCTAAAAACGCTCTCCACATTTGTTTCTAACCAAGTTGCCGAAAAAGGGCTTAAGCAGACGGCTCAACTGGTTTTGAATAAAACATTAAATAACTTTACAAGAAGGCCTTAGACTCTCCCGTGGGGCTTTAATTTTCCGAAGCAAAGGCATTAAGACAAAATGAATGTTTGCGAAAAAAAGGCCTCTACTCAAGTAAAAAAGGCTCCACTATGCCGTTGACAAGCTTGCGTACAATTTCAGAATTGGTTCCATACACACGTCCAGCTCTCCCTCTAAAGATAATTGTTCCAATGTTAGAGTCCTTCAGGAGAATCACAGGTGGTTCCTCATTGGTCCCGTATTGGTCCCGTCTGATGATTGTAAGATAATTATATGAACAGAAGATCTTTCTATGATGAGGCGTTTTGCAAAAGCCGTTACCCCCCCCTTATTCGAGATTGATGAATACTCGCCTCTTGGTCGGTGTACACATCTCCTTTGATTGACGAATGTACAATTGTTACTGGGCCTACTGCCCTAACCGACTGAACATGAGGACATGCATGCAAACTTAATAAATAGATCCTGTCGCTTCTGCCGTTTTGACTAGGTTGGCATTTTTCAGATTCAAATCCCCTTCATGCTTTACCTCATCCCAATATATGCTTAGCGTGGAGTCTTAATAGTCCAATCTACACGATTCGTGCTGTCAAAATAGGAATCAGAAAAATAATAAGTCATTTGTTACCCTCTATGGATTGGCAATTCCTCAATATTCTTCAACCGCTGCTCGACGTACTGCTGATGTAGCCAGTGGGACATTTCTACATCTTCAATGTTTTCATATTTGCGCGTCACACTCTCGTGATGGATTCCTTTAGCATAAGGAGTATATAAACAATAAAGCCCCCTAGCCTCCACTTTAATGGCTAAGTTTGTATCGCTGTAAGCGATGGGATACCAAATTTCGTCGAATCCTCCAATTTCGATAAATAGCTTTCTTCGCATTAAAGCACAAGCGGCTGTAACGGCATCTGTGAGCCGCAAGACCTTTGTCATGATTTGCCTGTCATGCGAAGCCATTTTTTCAGAGTGATTCCAGATCATTTGATTGGCAGGAGCATCTCTTTTACGATCTATCCCACCATGCTGAAGAAGGCCATTTGGATAGAGGAGCTGACACCCCACCATTCCAATTAAAGGCTGTTCGACCCAACGGCACATCTCCAATAACGCCTCTTCTTCCAATTCGACATCATTATTCAGAAAAAGAAGGCTATCACAGTCTTGAGCTGTTTCTGTCCTCATGACCGCTAAATTATTTAAACGAGAATAATTAAAGGGTTCATGCACACTAATGACCTCTCCCCCAAGCTCTCGGATATGCTCTGCGATCGACGTGTCGCGGCTTGCATTGTCAACGGCTGTAATATGAACGTGGACATGCTTTTGCTTAAGAATACTTCGAATCGTTTTAAGCGTTAAGTCTTTTTGATCCTTATAAGGAATGATCACCTGTACTTTGGGAGTTCGCATCAACTCCGGCACCGCTCGGTAACTATTGGGCAGTGCTCCCGCTGACCATTTCCATGACAGCTGTTTGGCTTGCGTATAGACTTTTAACTGCTCTTCAAATGAAACAGTGCGCTCTTTTGATAAAGGATGAACTGTCCTTCTTTTGGCATAAAGATAAAAAGGCAGATGGCGGAAAGCAGCGCCAACGCTATCCAGCCTAAGAGCTAAATCCCATAATAAATCTTCATTTGGCACGGCCTGCATTCCCCCTGCTAACCCCCAAAGGTGGCGCGGAATTAACAAGCTTCTTCCAAGGGCATTGTAAAAAAGATAGGGAAAGGCCAAGCGATGGGGTTTTTGAATCTGCTTGCCAGGTATCGGATGATCTTCGTCATTGATCTCATATTCGTCAGTGTAAAGGCAAACATTCTCTCTTTCTTTCAATAAACGAAGCAGTTGTTCGCATCGAAATAAAAAGTCGGGGCGAAGCCAATCATAGGGATCTAAAACAAAGAGAAAGTGCCCTTTTGCTTCTTGAGCTAAGCTATTCAAAATCTCATGAGAGGCTGAAGTGGAATAAGCAAAGGTATTAAGCCTTTGAGGAAAGGCTTCCTGACATTCCTTAATAATCTTTTCAATCTCTTTAGATAAACATTGCTGAGCATGGCCAATCAAAATATCTAAATGCGGAGCCGTTTGTTGAAGCGCCGAAAGAAGCATTTTACGAAAGAGTTCGGGATTGGGTTGAAAATAGAGCGGAATTAAAATGGAATAGGAAAACAGAGCTTGCTTAGGCAAGAGCGCATGCAAACCTGCCGTAAGGGTCCGTAGTTTTTGCATGCGAGGGCCATGCAAATCGCCTAAATCGCGGTAATCCTTTTCTAATGTTGCTCCAAATGATTGAAGATGCCGAAAAAGGTGCTTAGCAAAACTTACGCAATGAGCTTTGATAAGATTTGCCCTGTATCCCTGTCTTAAATAGGCAAAAGCAGGCCCGATACAGCTTTTTAATAGTTGATAAGCGCGATTTGAGTGATGAATAATTTTCATAGTTTGAGAAATGGTAAAAGAGTTGAATTGCAGCCAGCATCTCATACAATACACATTTTTAATGCAAAATGTCTAGCACCCCATCAAAGCGTCATTTTAAAAGATACAAAGTGGAAAGCCTAAGGAGCCTTTTATCCAACCCTAAAACACTTATTATTAGCAACTAATCTATCTTCTTCACTCCCCAAAAGAGTTGCTAATATTTTTTTAATGCAAAAATGTTTAGGTTTTGGCTATATATGCAAAAAATTAATACAACATCATAAAAACAGTTAATTTTAGGTTCTCATTTAATTTATTAAGATTTACCCCAATCTAGCAAGCATATGTTATTTAATTCTTATTCTTTTCTGCTTCTTTACTTGCCAGTAGTCCTTACAGGTTTTTTTGGGCTAGCCAAGCTACGCCTGACTCAGGCTGCACGTGCTTGGCTTCTTTTTTCTTCTTTATTTTTTTATGCCTACTGGGACATCCGCTTTTTACCTCTTTTACTCGCTTCAATCTTTTTTAATTATGGGTGTGGTAAGACCATTCTGCAGGCCTCGGAGAGGATAAAAAAAATTATTTTATGTCTTGGTGTCGGTGGAGATTTAGCCCTACTTTTTTACTTCAAGTACTATAATTTTTTCTTAGGAATGTTTACTGACAATTCATTGATCGAAGTCCTGCTCCCCCTTGGGATTTCCTTCTTTACCTTTACCCAAATCGCTTATTTGGTAGATGCTTATCAAGGCAAAGCCGATAGCTGCGATATTATCTCGTATGGTTTATTTGTCACCGTTTTTCCTCATTTAATTGCAGGGCCGATTTTGCATCATAAAGAGATGCTCAAACAATTTACGCATCTACGCATGTATGTTGTTTCCTGGCCTCATATTGCACAAGGCTGTTTCTTGTTTGTCATTGGAATTTGCAAGAAGGTTATGATTGCCGATCATCTAGCTGTTTTTGTAAAACCCGTTTTCGATAATGCTTTTGTTGAAAATATAGCCTTTGTGCAGGCCTGGTTTGCGGCTCTTTCGTATACATTGCAGCTTTACTTTGATTTCTCAGGCTATTCAGACATGGCTGTTGGCTTAGGGTTGTTGTTCAATCTACATCTTCCCATTAATTTTAATTCTCCTTACAAGGCCGACTCAATCATTGACTTTTGGCGGCGCTGGCATATTACGCTCTCCAACTTTTTAAGAGACTATCTATACATTTCTTTGGGTGGGAATCGCCAAGGCCAGATTGCCAAATGGCGCAACCTTCTACTAACAATGCTTCTTGGCGGCCTTTGGCATGGAGCTGGCTGGACTTTCGTTGTTTGGGGAGCTTGCCATGGCTGCTTTTTGGTCATTAATCACCTCTGGCGCCATTTTAAACTCTCCATGCCTCGCATGCCTGCCAAAGTTCTTACTCTTCTAGCTGTCATTTTTAGCTGGGTCATTTTTAGGTCGCCAGATCTGCCTTCGGCTTTCAATATCATTAGCGGTATGCTTGGTCTGAATGGAATTGTTTTACCTGTAAGCTATGAAACACACTTGGCTTTTTTAAAGTCATATGGTGTGCATTTTATCAACTTACTAGACTCAAACTTCCGATTCTACGACATTATCATTTTAGCGACCCTTTGTGCAGTCGTGTTGTGGCTTCCCAACTCCAATGAATGGCTGCAGCGATTTAAGAAAAATCCGACTATTTGGGCTGTTCCCTGTGGATTGCTGTTTGCATTGGTTTTCCTCCAACTAGACAGCTTGGCAGAATTTTTATATTATCAATTTTAAGGCGGATCAACTTCTGTGAACCAACATTCTAATCGCCGTTTTGTGGCCATATTTTTGCTCACTTTTGCGATTCCTACTCTCTTCGTAGCATTGGTCAATTGGATCATCGACCCCTTTGACTTTTATCGATCGCCTACTTTACAATCGGTCAATGCGGTCAAAGTTAGTTTGAGTACGCAACAGCGATTATACCGTTCATTGGAAATGGTACGGCAGAACGTTGACGTCTTTTTTCTTGGATCTTCGCGTGTCATGGCTGGCATTGATCCTGAAGACTTTAATCTGCTGACAGGAAAAAAGGCCTACAATGCCGGTTTTGCCGGCGCTAGCATGGAAGAGATTTATCATTACTTTGAACATCTCCTTTATCATCAACCTAATTTAAAGACGGTGATTGTTGGCTTAGACTTATTCGGTTTTGGAAAAAACAAAAAGCCAGGTGTTGACTTCTCATTGGAACGCCTTCAAAGTGGTGTTTTTAGCTTGAAAAGCTCGCTATCTCTCTTATTTAGCAAATCTGCGCTAAAAAGTAGTTACGAAACATGGAAAGAAAACCGCTCTGAACAGGCAACCCCCTTTTTTCTTGCCAACGGATTATACAATCATCCACCTGTACCTTCAAAGCCTAGCGGCATGCGGTTACAAGAAAATTTCGAATTCTTGGAGGTGCTGTTTTCCTCCACAGATGTTTACCGCTACTATCGCTTGGACCAAGAAAAGATCAACTGCTTTCAAAAACTTGTGCAGCGTTGTCAGGAAAAGGGAATTGAACTAAGAGTCTTTATTTCTCCAACCCAGGCTATTTATTGGGAAGCTCTATATCGTAAAGGGCTATGGCCTGTTTTAGAAGAGTTAAAGCGCTCCCTTAGCGCCATTTATCCTATTTGGGATTTTTCTGGGTTTAATTGTGTGACAACTTCCTCTCTCGAAGACAAGCAATCACTTTACTATGAATGCAGCCACTATAAGCCAGTTGTTGGAAAAATGATTTTGGACAAAATCTTTAATGAGGCAAATGCTGCTGTTGATTTTGGATATTTGTTAACGTCAAGAACTATCGAAGATATTTTAAAAAACATTCGCGCTGATCGCAAGCAATGGATCAATGCAGAGCCGGCTCTACTGGAAGCAATGCAAACCTTCTATCCTTTGCACGACTAAAAAAATCTGCATATCAAGCGAACAAGAGTTCAACGCAGAGACGGGGAAGCTGAAAGACGCAGAGATAAAGATTCCAATAGCAGTAACATATAAAATTGTAAACTACGTGATCTAATGCGCCTCAATAGGATTGTGGATCGTAAAGTAATCGTCTAAGTAAAAGCAACAGAAACGGTGCTAGCTGTAATCAATTTTGGATAAAGCTGCTTCATAGATGGGTGAAACGGGGTATTCCCTCTGCGTCTCTCGGACTCCCCGTCTCTGCGTTGAACTCTTGTTCGCTGTCTTTACAGATTGGTAAAACAATTCACCGAAATGCTGAATGATAGTGAAAAATAGCTTACCCTTAAGCTAATGCGGCTTATGTTGATGTTTGGGAATTCCTTCGGCCCGATTAAAGAGGCATTTTTCAATCATATAATCGAGTGAAAAACGACCCGGTCCAAAGGCCAATATAAACAGGCAAATTAAAAGAAAATTGAAAGGAGCTTCTGATACAAACGTGCTTGGATTGTAAAAAAAGGTTCTTAATGATTCAACATGGGCAGTTGCATAGGCCGTGATCATCGTGATGATGAGTGGAATGGCAACCAGGCGTGAAGCAAATCCCAAAATCAGACATAGTCCGCCAATAAATTCAGTTCCTGCGGCCAAGTAGGCAAAGAAATGTTCGTATGGGAAATTCAGCTTATGCAAAATGTCGGCAAATTTATCGATTTCAACCAATTTTCCCCATCCAGCTCCCATAAAGAGAACTCCCCAATAAAGTCGGCATAACAGTAGAAGAGGAGATTTGAGAAAGCCGCCTAAGTAGATTAAATATTGATACGCTTTTGTCAGTGCAGTAAGCATATTCTCTTTCCTTATTTTTTTATAAACTGAGGTCTTGGTTGCTGTAAAACAAACGAAGCTACATCGATGGCTTCATCTTCAGATAGCGTGGCATCTTGAAAAGGCATATTCCAATAAATAAAGGATGACATCATATCTAAGCGACTCATGCCCGCTCCATTATTGAACGAATTGGGTCCCCATAAAGGAGGAATGCTCTTGCCTTCGACGGCTGTCAATGTGGCTCCCCCTTCTCCATTTTCCTTGTGGCAAGGAGCGCAATAAGACATATAGAGCTTCTCTCCTTTTTGAGGGTCGGGCTTATGTTCGCTCTTTAAAAATTTCAATCCAAGCCATGGAATGTTTTGCATGTGCTCAACTTCCTTAGAAATCCACTCCAGATAAGCGACAATGTCTTTCATTGGTTGGGAATGACGTGGAAGAGACTTGCCGTTCATGCTTCTTTGAAAGCAGTTATCGATGCGGTCTTCTATTGCGATGACTTTATTATCTCTTTGCGAAAATCTTGGATAGGCCGTTGTCACACCAATCAAGGCGATCCCTCCATTTCTTCCACCAAGTGTATCGCCGCCTAAAAAGTGGCAATTTGTGCAAGAGAGCTGATTTTTTGCATAATTTGGTGCATAAAAAGGAGTGTTCATGATAAGACGGTACCCTCTCATGACACTATCGCGAATGTCAGGCGGAGCCTGTTCCGGATCCATCAGATCCACACTATAGACTGTATGCGCTTGAGCAAGAGCCAGTTCGTGCTTAAAAGAGCAGCGGTCGTAACATTCTATCTCACGAGCTTTGTGCTTAATGGCTAGAAAAAGGGCAACTCCCAAAAGAGCGGCTAAAAAAACAGTAAAATATTTGATCATGTCAGTACACGTTGAGGTTTGATTGCATTATAAAAACTTTTTTGCAGAAAATGGCAAGAAAGATTTACCATTTGTGATTTTTAAGGAGCATTATGTCGGTTGGTTCAATGATAAAATGGGGTGGTTATCTAGTTTCCGTGCTTGTTTTCATCTTCGGTACAATTCTTTTCTATAATGACACAAAGAATTTATTGAGTAGCTTATCGGCAGCCATTCTCAGCGCTTTATTAGTCTTAATTTCTTTTATTATGATCAGTTGGCTTGCTCAAGTCTTTACCAAAAAATAACATCAACTTTTAAGGTAGGTTTTAAAAAGTGAAACTTCTTCATAAAACTTTAGTCCTTCTCTCTTTTGCAGGCTTAGGTTTCCAATCTTTAGAGGCAAAGTCTCTTGAATTTCTTTTCAATCACACAACGCAAACCCATGATGGTTTAAAAGCCTTATTTAACCCCCAAATAAGCAAAGATACAAAAAGCGAAACGCTTTATTGCCAAGAATTGACGATTGAAAATAAAAGCAAAGAGGTTTTATATGGCTGCTACCCATCTATCAACAATCAGACCCTGTTTACTTTAGACTCTTTAGCAAAGCAAATCGCTCAAGAGCCTTATCCAGCTCTGGCTCTTTTCAAGATTTGGAACCAATCACTGACAGTCGTGGAAAATAATTCAAATCTGATTCAAGAAGATGATCAATACTCCCCACTTGATCTATTGAATTTTTTTGGAACATGCTCTAAAGAAGAATTTGCCTATCAGTTCATCAAACTGTGCCACCAAATTGGCATTCAAACGCGAAGCGTCAATCAACTAAAAGAGCCCTCTTTCGATTTTGCTCATGAGCATGGGTGGATTTATTGCGATCTCAATTCCCAGCAAATTTATTTTGCCTTGGACAACGAGACGATTGTTTCTTCTGAATCCATCATGGATGATCCTTTCCTAGCACTTCGTACAAAGCACAGCCGCTACGATGCGGATGTCGACTTCAAAAAAAGCTGGGAAAAACTAGCAAACTTCGCCATTACCCATCCATTTTTTGCAGAGCATGAGAATCTTGCCGCCAAGGATGCCCATTCCCGCTCCAAAGGTTTTGATATCTATCCGCAGGAAAAGCTTGTCTACTTCACACCTGCTACTCGCGAGCGCCTTGCAGCAAGCGAAAGAGAAGTTGAACACGTCATCAACTGCGAGCAAAGAGGCCTTTCCTGGGAATATAGCTCTCCCTTGCCTCTTAAATCGCTTTTTAATAAAACAGCCTCTGCAGTTTATTTAAAAGATCAGAATGTGACAATTCAAGCTGGTGAAACGTTTGTTTTCCAAGGAGAGCTCACATTTAATGTTTCTATAGAAACAAAAGAGGCTGATGGACAGCTCATTGTAACATGCATGTGTTCAAAAGCTGTTTTCCCAGATCTTAAGTCGGGCGATAATGTAGTCAATCTTGGCGGAAAAGGCGATGCAAGCTCTGTCCAAATTACTTGTGATGTAAATGAAAATCTGGAGAAAGAGTCTAACGCAAGCATTAAAATCCTGAATCAAATCTCCCATTTTGACTCTTCCCCTCAGTTCCTATTGGAAGACAGCTCAGAAAATCAGTGTGAAATGATGTGGTGGCAAATTTCAGCTGATCCATCCTTTAAGGTTATTCCTTCCAATTTTGAGCAAATTGGGCCATTTACTTCGGAAGTCATGCTCTCAGCTATTTCAGAAACGTTCTTTAACGCCAATGAAACCTACTATTTTCGTGTAAGAGCTTGCGTCAACGGAAAATGGAACAATTGGTCAAGTCCGTTTGAATTTACACTCTTTAAACCAGAACCCATTACAGCTGTCGAATTTGGCAAAATCGATGATTACTATGAATTAAATTGGGAAAGACTCTATACTCCTGATTCTTCTTCTGAATATTTAATCTTTGGCTCAAATTCATTAGACTTTCTTCCAAGCATATACAGCGACTCTCAAGTCAACTCCATGATGGACGGAGAGGTCACAGAAGCCGAGCACAATCAAAATCTCGTTGCGATTACAAAAGATCTCAAGATTGCCGTCGATGGCTCTCTTGCTTATTACAGAATTATTGTAAGACAGGGCGGATTGCTTTCCGTTCCCTCTCCAATCATACACGTTTATGATGATGAGCTGATTCAGCCTCGTAACGTATTGCAAGTGGTTGAAGAAGAAGAAGGGCACCCGCTCTTAAAGCGCGTTCTTTTACGGCCAAGCTATCCATGGACACAGATTTCCCTTCCAAAAGTTTCGGCTCCTTCCGACGTTTTTGAAAATGGACTGCTCCAGCTCCACTCAGCCTTCTTAAGGGCCTCTGTTTTACCGTTATTTGAAGTAAGAGCGTATCAGAAGCCTGCCTTTGTGACTCAAGAAATCTGGGAAGCCGTACGTCCCCATTTTCTGCCAGAGAATCATCCAGCCAAGTCTAAACTTGACCGCATGTTTTCTGCGACTCGCGTCATTCAAACACCGGAAACATTTAGAAAAGCTGGCTTTAAGCGCAACCGTCCGGGCCGTTTCAGCCGTATCATGGCCTCTTCACATCCTGATTTGCCGCACTATTTCATTAAAGCATTTGCCGATAATGAACTGTCTGTCAAAGCCGAATGGTACAAGTTTCTTCACCGCATTGAAGGCGCGAAATGTGTAAGAGAGTGGATTGCCAAAAACAAGCTCCAGTCGACATTTAGCGTTCCCAACAAGTGGATTTATCCCTTGCCAGAAAATCCGTCGCCTCCAAATAACTCTCACTTCTTGCGCAAAAATTTTATCCTCGTAGCCGAGAATATGCGTATCTTGGATCACGAGAAAAATGAAAAGGCTTATAAGAATAAAATGACCCGCAAGCTGCTAGATGACATCTACCGCTTATTCGACGATGTGGGTCTTTATGATTCTGTTTATGCCTTCAATGTGCCCTTCTGCAAAGATGGGAAACTGGCGACAATTGACACGGAATACCACCATCGCTGGCCAGTGCCATTCCATAAATTGAAAAAATACTTTTCAAAAGACATGCAAAAGTATTGGCAACACTTGATTGACAATGGCGGCCCTAAAGGACACATTAAAAAGGGTGGTCGTTAACAACTTTATTGTTATTTCGGGGGCTTCACCCCCGAAATAACAATTTGAAGACTCCGACACCGCGATGGGCATTGGCTAACAAGACCTCTCCACTCATCTTTCGAATTCCACACCCGTTCCCGAGCCTATAGCCCATCCAACTATTCACCTCTTTCTAGCTACGCTTTAAAAATCTTTAATCTAAAAGTTCTTATGCTTAAACATCTCTTTCTTGCACTTTTGCCCCTTCTTTGCATGGGAGGAGTCAATGCTTCACCCCATCTTCAATTGGATAATCGCACCCCCGCTAGTTTAGACGATCTATTAGACGATCCTTTTTTGACGCTGCGCCACTTTAGCCATTCACTTGACCAGTATTCAGGTTTAATATCTGCCTATAAACGATCGGCTTACATGCAGATGAGCGAAGACTGGCCGCTTGATGTGCGCTTTCATGAACCTACGTGTTCAAATGAAGTGGGCGACTTACGTCTCACAGGATTGGACTCATTCGATCACTGCAAACCAACCTTCCAAGTATACGTTAACGATTCCCCAAACCATACCCTTCTTTGGTGGCAGCTCGCGGCCAGTCCCGATTTTAGCAGTGATAGCCTCATATGCAATCGAGTCACCCCCTTGACAATGACTCTCACTCTTTCAGACCTTGAAGAGACCTATTTAAACAGCAAGCAAGATCTCTACATAAGGGCGCGCACCAATTGCAGCGGCTGGTCATCTCCTCACTACTTTCAAGTTTCAAAGCCTGCGCCTGTTACAGCCGTTTCTTTTAGCAAATACGACGATCTCTTCTATCTTCTCACATGGGAAAGAGAGGCTAATCCAGAGGCTGACTACCTGATTTTCGCCTCCAATGCGCTTGATTTCATCCCCTCAACTTACGTTGACACGCAAGTGAATGCCCTTAATGATCACTCCATCACGCAGTGCGAAAACAACGAGAATCTTGTTGCTATTACTAAAGATTCCTCTTTATTGATCGATGGACGCTATGCTTATTATCGCATCATCACTCGCGATCATGGTCAACTTTCCATCCCCTCGCCCATAATTCGCATTTATGATCAGGCATTGAATCTGGCCCGCACTTGTCTTAAGCAGGACCCAAACAATGTCTCCCTATGCGAGCGCGTATCATTACCCTCTTGCCACAATTGGCGGGCAAAAAATGCCTATTCATACAATCCCTTTGTTCCTTTAGATGATTGGAATGCCCTTCAACCCTATTTTCTGCCGATCAATCATCCCGTTAAAGATAGATTGGACCGCATTTTTACAAAAAAGAGGGCGACAGCATCGAAAGAATCCTTTGAGGCAGCAGGCTTTGGAAAAATTACCTTAAGACAGCCTACCAATATCGTCGTTGGAAAGAACCCCGAGCTGAAGGGATATCTCGTTAAGGCTTACTTAGATTCACAACCCGATTTCATCGAGTGGGGGAATTGGCTAAATCGCATTTTAGGCGCAAAGGCTATTAAAGAAAGCATCAAGGTGCATGGATTCAAAGATTTTTTGGTCCCTCAAAAGTGGATTTATCCCTTGCCAGAGCATCCCTCGCCCCCAAGCAAACTCGGTTATCACCGCAAAAATTTTATCTTGATTGTAGAGGACATGCACATCCTTCATAATCAAGAAACGCTAGATAAATACAAAAAAAAGATCTCAAAAGGGCAATTGAAAGGGCTGTACACGCTTTTGTCAGAGCTTGGACTCATCGATTCTATTTTTCCAGACAATATTCCTTTCACCAAATCGGGGAAAATCGCTTTTATTGACACTGAACATCACCATTTATGGCCTGTTAATTATCAAAGGTTTAAACAGTTTTTATCGCCTACAATGCAAGAGTATTGGCAAACTTTAATCGACCAAAAATAGTTAAAATTCTATAGATAGAGGATATTCCTTAGCAAAAAAATTTAAGTTTTAGGTGATACAAGAATTCAATTTGTGATGACGGGTGAAGGGCGCTTTTCTTCTTGCTTCTTTTAGTGTCCGGACAATCACAAATCAGCCAATAAGAAGCACTTGTCACAATTATATCAAATAAGGAGTGTTTTTCATGACAACAGTAAATGCAATAATATCAACAGTTGGAACAACTCATCAACAGCAGCCCTCAACCTCTAGAAATAAAAATAAAAATAAACTGCCTCCTCAACAAGAGCTAACGAGTGGTAAGTCTCAGCAAGTTGCCTCTAAAATAGAACTTGGAACCCAGCTTAAAACCAATGAAGAGCTTAATTTAAAAGAAAGAGCCTTTTGCCTCTCACTAGAGAGTGAAAAGAAATTCCAAATAGCAATCAAGAATGCAATCTTTTTTCTAAATGGATTTGTAGCTACTATTAAAGGTGATAATCTTGATTATAAGTCTGATGAAGCAAATCTATCATCCGAGAAAGTAGCCATTTATAAGGAGATTCAGGAAAGAGATCATAAAAACTATGTGGATACAGCTAGCAGAACAGATGATTTGAAGATAGCTATTCAAATGAGAATAACAGCTTTAGAACAGGCTGCCTTAAAAGCTAATTTTGAATCCGCCCTATTAACACAGGCCTGTGTTGGAAAAGAGAGCAACTTTGTCACAACTTTTCTGGCTCTGGATTACAAGTATGGAATTCCTTATCGCCTTTCAGAAGCGCGCCAAGCCCTAGATGCACGTAATAAAAAACTGCAATGCCAAGAAACTGATTTGCAAACAACAAAAGAGGGCTTGAACCAACCGTCAGAAGAGCTTCAAGGCTTAAACACACTGTTGGCAAAGACTGTCGCCTTAAAAGAGGTTGTTACGGTCTATAATGAAACGTTTAAAGACGAACGATTTGCCGCATTAAAAAAACAGGTCTATTTTGCTCACTTGCATTTCTTGCTAGAGTTTGAAAAAGAGTTCTATGAGAAGAAAAATGCCATTACACAGCGTCTCGAACAATTGAACACAGCCATTGAGCGGGAATCGCTTAACAGAGACTCACTTCTTTTGCCAGTGCTCAAATTTGAAAAACTGGCTATTGAGGACAGCGCAACTCGAATGAAGCTTCGCCTGAGAGAAATTGCTAAATTTTTAGATGCTTATAAGGTTAATGAAAGTGAAAAGCCTTCAGAAATTAAAATAGAAGTTCTGAGCGGTGAGCATGAGCAGGTGATGAATCTATTAAAGCGGATTGCTAGTTTTAAAGAGAATGTACTTAGGGACAATGTCGCAGAAGTAGAATTATCTATCGAGCAAAGAAAGCATCTCTACTCAAACTCATCCCATAAGCTGGCTACAATCACTACAACAGTGACAGAAGTTAAACAGTCTTATGAAGGGAGAGTAAAAGTGTTAGATGCACAAGCCAGAGACTATCTAACGGCCATCGAAAAATTAAAAAGCGGGATATCGCAACTGCAAGAAGCGTTAAATAAAACGGTTGACGCGACTAAAGAAAGGCTTCAGTGGAAACTTGAAACAGAAGTCAAATCTGAAGTAGAGACTGTTCAACAAGAGACTCAAAGCTTTTTTAGCTACTTTACCTCTTGGAGAAAGGCTTCAGCGACAGATGTACGAACTGTTATGCCCCCCACTTCACTCGTAACGAATGCAACCTCTACGCTAACCTCTAAAGGCATGAATAGCGATGAATCGATAGGTGAAAAAACTTTGGTCTAATTTGTAGATGTTTGACTATGGGAATCTGGTTTGAGGGATCACCCCTTAAACCAGACTTTAAAGCGTTCACTTAACCACATTAAAGTTGGAAGAAAAATGGCCCACATCCCACCAATCACAATAAAAGTCAGAGGCAATGGTTTGAGTAGACTTGCGCCCCCTAACCGAACGGCTGAAAGATAGCTGAAAGGTCCCCCTATCGCCCCTAGCATAGGGGCTAAAAACCACTTCTTGTGCATCCACGAAAAGAGCGGAATATTGACAGCCACTAATCCCCATAACAAAAAGATCCAAAGCGGCGGCAACCATGGAATGGAATGAAAGGGAGTATGGTAATTCAAAAGACCTAAATAGCTATATAAAATGTCGGATAAAGGCCCTAATAAGCTGACGACAATAAGTAAACTAAAGTCTGCCTTGGGATGAGACGAACGATATAGCTGATAAATGATAATGGCAAAAACTGATCCCAAGCCATACAAGGGACGTCCAAGTGCCACATCGTTCAAGCACCAACACCACCCGCCATAAAAAAGAGCTGTACTAAACACCCGGTCGAATGAAAGAAACTGCACGGCGACACCCTATTGCGACAATTTTTGAAAGCAATTGATAGAAAAAATAACCAGTTAAAATTCCAATCCCCGTATAGCTTAATCCTTCTAAGGTTAAATTTAAACCCGGCTGATACGCTGCAAATGCTGCTTTGGCGATGGGATAATTCAGTTCAGTAAAAAAAACGAAGGGGCGCCCTAAAAATGAACTTTCAGTGAGATGAGTGAGTGCCTGACTGAGCTCTTGCCAGCGGCTAACCATCCCCTGCATAAACTCCCCTTGCCGGACAAAGTCTGGATCCCCGTTAATGACAAATTTATGAATGTATTCTTCCAACGTCTTCCCCGAATTAGCCGCTACCTGCCGCAATCCGTCCAATAAATGATTAAGCTCACTAACGTGTCCCGCCAAACGCTGCGTATATTGCTGCATGAACTCTGGTATCTGGCTTCCTATGAAGGCCCCCATAACAACAAAGAGCCGATCCAATATCCGATCCATTAGCTGCCAACATTTCATCACGCTCATATCCTTATTAAATTTTTTGCACCACCCTTTCAGCTAATCGTATTTTAACCATCTTCTGACAAAATGGAAATAAAAGATTTTCAGACAACTTTAAAAAAATCAATCTATTTCCAGTAGTTAAAAATCAACAATACAGACATAAAATATTAAAACAGTGAAACAGCATCATCCCTATTTTCAATCTCGAATGGCGTGAATGAGCATGAGATTGAGCATCCTGCAATAAAATGTCATTTAGACAAGCTTCCCTTGAAGCTCATTTATCTGATTATCGATCATTTAGCGCTTCAGGCAACAAGCCAAGCTGTTTTTTAGCAAGATTGCCGCTTGCAATCGGAACTCCCAAAGGCTTAGAAATCCACACATTTTCGCACTTGCTTCACTTTTTAGAAATCGTCAATAAACAACTCTACAACTTAAACCTCAATCAATTTGGACTACAAATTGATGATCGGGCGTTAGCGCAAATTGTAGAACTCTGTCCAAATTTAGAAGGGCTCAATGATTTTCAATCATTAATGTTCATAAATAAGTACCCAATTAAATTTATATTAAATTTCATCAAGACCTATTCCAAATTATACAACACAGAAATTATTTGTTAAATTTTATTAAAAAACAACCAAACGAAAAATAAATAATTCCATCTAAATATTTCAATAAAAACAAATTAAATAAAATTTAAATAGACATATCAAACATTTTAATTTATACTTATTTTGATTTTTAACTTTTACTAAAGTGAAATTGATGATTAAAGGTTCATTACGCCAAGTTTTGCTGTTGACCCTGCCGCTTTTGCTGGGTTCACTCTCAGACATGTTGATGTTATTCATCGACCGTCTTATTTTAGCTTATTATGCACTTGATGCCCACAATGCTGCAGTGGAGTCAATGAATTTGGGCTGGGCTTTTTTGAGGGGGTGGGTATCGCTTGCATGTGTCGTTCAAATCTTTGTAGCCCAAAATCATGGAGCGGGTAACAACCATTTATTGGGACGTCCTGTCTGGCAGATGATTTGGATGGGGCTTTTTTCTTGTCTTGCCTTCTGGCCAGCTGCGATTTGGGGGCCTGGCTATTTCTTTGGGAGCGACCCAGCCTATGAAATGCAACGTACCTATCTTTTTTGGATGCTCATTTTTGGCCCAGGACACGTCTTATTTAGCGCCCTTTCAGGCTTTTTTATCGGACAGGGGAAAATCGCGCTCATCAGCGTCATTATTTTAGTAGGCAATATCATCAACACTTCTCTTTGTTATCTGCTTGTATTCGGATGGGAAGGAGTCGTTCCTTCCATTGGCATTCAAGGATCAGCGATTTCGACTAATGCTGCTGTTTTTGGGCAGTTGGTTATTTTATTGTTCGCGTTTTTTAAACGCTCAAATCGGGAAAACTATGGAACCACGCAATGGAAGTGGAGTTCAACTCTTTTTAAACAGTGTTTAAAAATTGGATTGCCAAGCGCTGTTTTTGGCGTTCTGGAAGTGGCTGGCTGGGCCATCTTCTATCAAATGATGGCATCACTTGGTGAAAAGCACCTGACCGTTGCAGGCATCGTACAAAATGTTTTAATTCTATTTAATTTTTTTGGTGAGGGGTTATCGCGGGCTGTCGCCATTCTGTCTGGCAATGCAATCGGAAGCAAAAACGTGCAGGCCGTCTTCAAGTACGTTCATACGGGCTTTATCCTGATGACCTTTTTTGCCCTATTGCTTGCCCTTATTTTATGGGGAATGAATCATCTTATCATCGATTTGTTCTTAAGTTCGGTTTCTGATACGCAACGTCTCTTGTTTCAGTCATCCCTGATTTTTGGACTCGCCAATGCTATTATTTATAAGTATTTGGAAGGAATCCGCCTGATCATGGCTGGTGCGCTAAGTGCGGCTGCCGACACCTTCTTTTTGCTCGTAGCAGGCGCTTGCTCTATTTGGCTTTTCATGGTATTACCCATTTACAAATTTGTGTGGCAGCCGGGAGCGTCGATCGAAACAGCTCTCGTTCTTTGTTCCGGCTACACCTTGATGGCTGCGGTTCTCTATGCTTACCGTTTTTACCGCAAAGGCTGGCAGAAGAACCACTCGCTTGTGCTGAGCGCAACTTAAACGGCTTGCAATCAATGATTTACCTGTTAGTGGTCGCCCGCATAGAAGGGTTCGATGTGAACCGTTACATCGCGAACAGCCGGCCACGCTTTTTGAATAGATGCGCGCACCTGTTGGCTGATTTTATGGGCAACGTCGACTGAAAGCTTAGGATCGACTTCCACATCAATGTCAATGTGAGCATCTGGACCGTACAGCTGGATGCGGATTTTCTCCGTTGCTTTGACCCCTTCGACCCTCAGACTTGCCTCTTTCACCCGATCAAAAAACTCTTGATCGGGAACCTTATCAACCAACTGATGAAAGTTTTCGCGCGAAGCAAAAAGACCGAGCCCAACCATAAATAAAGCGATCAAGATAGCTCCACCATGGTCAATCGTACTACTCCAAGCAGGAATATAAGCAGCGGCAACCAAAGCAATGGCTGCAAACAAACTCGTCAAACCATCAATGCGATAATGAACCGCATCAGCAGCTAAAGCTGTGCTGTTTTCTTTCTTGGCGGTTTTAACAATCATGCGATAACAAATTTCCAATAAAACCATAGCCGTCACAGGAAAAATCCAGGCAAGTGGATGCATGATTCTTGGTGGAGACACTTGAAAAACTCCTACAACCTCCTGGAAAAGCATGACGCAGCCGATCACCATGAGGATGAGTCCCGATAAAAGACCTCCTAAAGGTTCGTAACGTCCGTGTCCAAAAGGATGGTCTTCATCAGGTGGCCTTTTCGCAAGCTTAATGCAAAAAATTAAAAAGAGGGTTGAAACCACATCCATTAAACTTGAAACCGCATCAAGAAACAGTGCAGAGCTTTGGATGAGAACGACTCCCACCAATTCAAATAAGATGATAGCCAAGCGGATTTTAATGCCAAGCTTAGCCGATTGACTTACCTGCTGATAGCGCTGAGCGCGCTGTAGATAAACATCTGCAGGTAAAAAAACTGGTTTTGGGAATTTAGCCATGCTCTCACATTTGATCAAATAACAGGAGTTGCCTTTTCAAGCATCCCAAATAGTTCCGTTGCTTTTTTTAAGGGGACTTTTTCTCCTACCACCACCACCACATCGTCTGCAAGCAGCCGTGTTTCAGGAGAAGGATTAGATAAAACAGATTTTTCTCTTCTGATCAATAAAACTGTCATGCCATAGTCTTTACGAAGGTGCGACTCTGACAGAAGTTTGCCGACCAATGGAGAACTTGAATGGAGCCGAAAAGAGCCAATTTCAACATTGGATAAATTGAGCTTGATTTCGGAGAGTTTATTAGGAGAGGCATGCTGATTGCGCAACATTTCATATCCGTCAGCCCGAATGTCAGAGACAAATTTATGAATATCTTCATCTGGCACGTGGTATTGCCTTAAGACCCTTGAAAAGACTTCAACCGAAGTGCCAAATTCATCTGGAATGACTTCATCGGCTCCCAATTTATGCATAAGTGACATTTCCTGGACATAGCGGGTGCGAACAATGACATAAACTAAGGGATTGGCCTCGCGCGCAATTTTAACGATGCGCCTTGCCGCAATCGGATCATTAACTAATACGGCAATGGCTTTAGCATCGTGAATATGGGAATGCTCCAAGACAGCTACGTGGGTAGCATCGCCAAAGTGAATGGGCTCTCCAAGCCTTTTTTGCTCTCTCACGGTGTCGGGATTCATCTCCAAAATCGTATAGGGAATGCCTGCTAGCTTGCTTGACCTTGCAAGATTTTTGCCGCTAATTCCAAATCCAACAATGATGACGTGATTACTTAGCTGATGCTCTTCATTCCGCCGCTGCTCTCGAAGTCCTGAGAGCAATTTATCCGGCAAGGGAAGCTTGCAAATAAAATTAGCGATGCGTGGTGAAAAGTTGATTAGCACGGGACTGAATGCCAAGGTAACGAGCGAGACAGCTAGGAAGAGTTGATATTCATACTCTGTCATTAACCCATAAGGAATCCCTGTATTTGCCAATACAAAAGAGAATTCTCCTATTTGGCTCAATGCAATTCCCGTCATGACTGCAGTTCGAATGGGCAATCCTAAAAAAACCGTAGCTAAACCTGCCGCAGAGGCTTTGATGAGCAAAATGACCATTGCCAGACTTAAAATAGTGAAAGGCTGATGCAAAACAAAATTCATATCGAGCAACATGCCAATCGAAACAAAAAAGAAGCTGATGCAAAGAGCTTGAAAGGGGAAAATATTGCTGATTGCTTCATTGCTATATTCAGATTCTGAGATGATCAAACCCGCCAAGAACGCGCCGATTGTCAAAGAAAGACCAAGAGAAGAGGTTAGCCAAGCAACGCCAAAGCATAAAGTTAGAACACTCAGAAGAAAAAGCTCTTTATTGCGGGTGCGCGCCACTTGCAAAAGAAGGCGTGGAACAATGCGCTGTGCACTGAAAAAGACGACAACTAAAATGAACAGCCCCTTTACCATGGGCCAAAGCATCGCAAGCTCCAAAGGCGCGTGATCGCCCCCCCGCCCACCTAAAACGGGTGTAAATAGAATCATTGGAATGGCGACCATATCTTGAAAAATCAAAATGGAAATCGATAAGCGCCCATGCGGACTTGTCGACTCCCCTTTTTGCTCTAACAATCGCAAAACAATCGCCGTGCTGCTCATCGAAAGTAAAAAGCCCAAAAAAAGCGCTTCTTTCCAAGACCAATCGTCAAGTTGCGCGATCAAATAGCTAAGCAAAATGGTAAAGCCCACCTGCATCGAGCCTCCCAATAAAAAGAGGCGTCGAATTTGAACGAGTTTTTTAATAGAAAACTCCATTCCAATTCCAAATAAGAGCAGGACAATTCCAATTTGTGCCAATGTTTCAACATCACCCGTCTCTCCAACAAGACTTAGGCCATGCGGGCCGGCTAATACTCCTGTCAAAAGAAACCCTACAACAGGAGGAATATGCAACCGATAGCCGATTAACAAGACAAGAATTGAAAAGCCAAAAATAATAAGCAAATCTTTAAAAAGAAATAATTCCATATTTTCTCAAGCTTCTCTTCTTTATTATGAATAGCGAATAGATCCTTATAGATAATGCCGATATTTAAGATTATTTCAAACAAGTTGAATAGGAAAGTCACTCATCTCTATAGAACGATTGACTTTCCATCCCTGGCACCGATTCTTTGCTTGGGCTTACTTTTTAAACAGCAGTTGAACGGCCTCATTAACGGCTTCAATATATCCTTGATAGCCATATTGCAGATCTTCAACAGTTAAACTGTATTCGATATCCGGAGTGATGCCCAAATTTTCTATCTTTTGAAATGTATGCGGTCTTTCGGCTATCGATCCGGTATAAGAAAATCCACTAATTCCATTTTGATTGGGAAAACTGTTTTGGAAGACGAATCCGCCAGCACCAGATGTACGCTTTCCGAATAAAAGCGCCCTGCCATTGTCCTGCATCATAGCAGGCATGAAGTCACCGCCCGAAAAATCCAGCTCATTGATAAGCATTAAAATCGGCTTGGTATAGCGATATTCGCTATGAGGATGGATCCAATCGCATCCTTCCAAGTGAGTTGGATGAGTAAGTGTGCGGCCTGCATTCCACTCATTGATGATAAATTCGTAAAACTCTTTGAGAAATAACAAGTATTGGTAATTGAGAGGCTCATCCTCCTCCTCCCCCTCTTCCTCCATTCGAGCAACAATGAGATCAAAACCGGCTTGAATATTTTCAATCACTTCCAAAATTTGATAGGCTTCCATAACATCTTTCTGGGTGATTTTTATCCGATGCTTAGGTGTTTTAAGCGGAGTTGTTGCCAACATCGATGCCAATTCATACTGAAACGTCACATACCCACCCACGTTGTGCAGTTGATCAATCACTAAAGCATCTGTCTTTTCTTCTAAAATAGTTAACAACTCGCCAAATGCTTTACTTTCGGCTTCTTTGCCAACGTAATGCGGAATGCGAATATACCCTATGCTTTGCCCTTGCGGCGTCTCATAAACATAGGCATACCAACACAGATTTTCATTCTTTTTTAACACGTCATGAACCCATGTGCGCGGACCTAAAACCGGAACAAAGCTTTTGCGGGCGCCTAATGCACCATCCCGACTTATTTTTTTTACCATTTCACGATGCGCTGAATTCATCATAAGAGTTTTAGGACGGCTTTGACCCGGTGCAGGACTAAAAAGGGCATGAATACTTTGCACAATGTCAGGCAGGCTCACAATCTTTTCAGGAGTGTAATTCCAAATTAATTGGTAAGTCACGCTCCCTTCTTTCGCTGCTGGCTGAACCGTAATAGAGACCGCCCCTCTTGGAACCAAGTCTCCTAATTGTCCCTCACGACTCGTTAACTTCATTTCCGCTAAGGCTTGATCAGTAAAAGGATTGGAGTTCTTGTTGCCAATTTCTTTTAATTCATTGATGACATCTCCAATGGGACGCTCATCGAAGGCAATCAACTCATCTCCCACCTGTATTTCATAAAAATAAAAAGGCATCTGCTGTGGGTCAATCCAATCGATAAAATAGCGCCCTTCGGCACTCTTGACTCCGAATGGCAATGAAGCCGTTTCTGTCGAATAAAATACGACGTCTGCGTGATAATCCCTCGTGGAAGCAATAAAATTTTTAACAATGATTTGAAAATCTTTAACAGAAATTTGTGGAGTGTCTAAAATCAGTTGCTTCGATTTTTCAAACTCTTGGTCGATATCCCATCCAGCATAATCTTTTTTCCACTCCAAAGGGGCATAACCTACGTGAAAAACTTTTTTGATCACAGTTAGGTCTTCGATCATCTGCGCTTTTTTTTGATCCCCTAACAATTGAGCCTGCGCACTACTGGCCACTATCGAAAAAGCACAAACCCCCAACAACTTGACTAGTAAACATTTTATTCCCATCAGCTATTCATTCCTCTCATACTCTACTCATCTAGAAACCATTTATACTTAATCCCCACAGCTTGCGTTATCTTGGTGGGTACATCATTAAAATAAAATATTTTTTTGCTACTTTTTTTCATGTTAACTCTTACAAGGGGTTTATGCCGAACCCTCCCTCATCCAATTACTTATGAGTGCAGTTCTCGCAAATCATCATACATGAATAAATAAAAAACAAAACAAAAGAATTTAAACATTAATCAATCAATTGCATATGATAGGCAAAGTAAAAACCAAACAATCATTTAATAATAAAGAAGATAAACGTTATATTTTCAATTCTCTATTCAACCATCAAGAATAACTCTTTAGATGTCTCTGACAGCATTATGGCATCCTTTCTTGCAGAATAAATAAGCATACGAGATTATCGCAGGATATTATTGCTGATTTAAGAAAAAGATTTAATAGCGAGGTATATGAAACAACAATAAGAGAAAGCGTAAAACTAGCTGAACCACCTCTTTTGGAAGCCTACTATTTATGATTCCAAAAGTTCTGGTGTTACAGGTTATCGTAGTTTAGCCCCTGGAATTATTAAACGTATAAAAGGGAAGTAAATATGGCAAAAAGGCAAAGATTGGAGAGAATCTATTAGATGGTCTGTTCCAAACAATAACAGAGAATAATGAAACTTCTACAGTAGTAAGAACAGCGGAAATCTTCCAGAAAACAACGTCTTACCGTCCAAATCTCTGCTGGTGTTATTGAACGAATCAAAAACGCTAGCAGCTTTAGCAGAAGAAAGAGAAGCCCCCTTTCCTAAGAGGAAAGAAGAGCTTAAAACTGGAAGAGCAATCAAATGAAAAAATGGTATTCAAGAGAATCTTGTGGTATTTATCAAGTAAGCAAAATTCGCATTACTACCTATAAATAATGGTAGCATGCCTCTATTACTGTAGTCAGCTACTGTGATTGATAAATCCTGGATAACATTCTTACTAAATAATGCAACAGAGTCTGTTACAAAAATGTTAAAAAATACTGCAGTTACTCTTCTAAGTATACCTTTAAAACCATTTTCGTATTTTATTGCAGCTCTAAAACCAAAAAGAAAAAGAGCATCATTAATCGAAGCTTTTGTTTGAGAATTTATACGGTGATTTAAAGAACAAATACGTGTTAAGTTGAGTACTTCTTTAAGAGACATTTTAGCACAATTAGCATTCCAAGAGCCATATGTTTGCAAATGGTTTTTGACTTCCTGATTTGTTTTTAATTCTAATGTACAAGCACCATTGGGATAGATTACTCTACATATATTTTTATGTTCTCTACCGCTAATACGACTCTCAGCCGCTTCAATTACCATCTGATTCCATGTATCATTATTAAATTCTCTATTCGTTATATTTAACATGTATAACCTTTTTTATTTGTTTTTAATTCTAATGTACAAATGCCATTGGGATAGATTACTCTATGAACATCTACCCAACTCGAGACAACAATTTCCTGATCGAAGAGCTTACCTAACTGTCTATACATTGAAGACTTTCGTATTCTCTTTTAAAAAAGAAAACAGCCAATTAATCATGTTTGCAAGAAGCATATGTGGTTTCGCCTTTTTGGATGCGCGTCAATAAATCATTGAAATTCTGTTTAATTTCATCATAACTTAAATGTGCATCAATAACTGAAACATCTCTTGCAAAATCCATGATTGCTTGCCGGCCTAAGTCTCTAACCAAAAAGTCTCTTAGTTCCTCAGCATCATGTACGGCCGTTTCTTTAATGACCAATTCCATGCCTTCTCCATTTTTAACCCATTCCATAGAAGGATAAGGATAAATTATACCGTTTTCTTCTACCAATCTTTCTGCCCCAATAAAATTACCACGATGAGTGTCTTCAACCCAATCATTTGCAATCTTTGGAAAATTTGCCCACGCATCTTGATGATCAGATGGTAGAATCACAAACGCAAGAGCTTGCAGACTGAAATCACAGTTATCCCAAAAACCACGAATAGCAGGATTGCGTGACACTGAAAACTGACATTCGATGTTATTCTTAATAAGTGGGGCAATTTCTCTCTTAATGGAACCCGTGCACCCTGTATCAACCAACACTATAGACTCATTAGGTTCGATACCCAGTTGTTTAAAATACCTTTCAGTCAGCCCTCCACGTGATGCCGCATCTTTGGACGATTTTCTGGACAACCAAGCAACGACTAACTTCTCTTTCGTCATGTTGGGATATCTCTCGGGATATTTCTCCAAAAGTGTGGCTGCTACATCGTGAAAGACAATTCCATCTCTTGCTAAGAAGACGAGTTTCTTGTCATCGCCTCTTTGAAGTAACGAATCCATCCATTTAACAATAACTGGAGAATAATACTGCATCGTCAAAAGATAATGTTTAGAAACTTTATCGATGATTTCCAATTTAGCTGTCTCTTCAATAGCAATCCCTGATTGCTCAATACGCTTTTCAATACATCTTTGAACCTCTGGTAATTTATCCAAATAGCGTGATTCAACCTTAGTACGTTGCTCCACACTTAATAGAGGTAGCTTCTTTCTATGAACAAATTTTTCTGCACGCCACTGACTTCTCTCTTCACTTGTCAATGTTAAAATATCGAAAGAAGCATCTTTTTTTGCTTGTTCAAATTAAGTTGAATTGACTGAGCTGGTGGAAGAATGATTAATTTGATCTACTACTTCACCAAATAAGGCAACATGAGCAGCTAGAACAAAAACTAAATTTTTAACTATTTTTATTAACATTTAATTCCTTATCGTTTCATGTTTGTTATACATCTCTATATTCAAGAACAATTTCTGCCTATTTCGAATGCCTTAAACACGCGTAAGACCCATCCAAAACATCTCATTTCCCTTTAGCTTTTCTTTCTTGGGCTATCATCATAGGCAAGAACTATTGAAAAGGCAAGGACTTATCAAAACCATTATTTAATTTGATAAAAAATTTTATTAAATCAAACTATAAACAACTAAACCTCTAACTACAAAATTTTCGCAACACGATATTTAAAAAAATAATTTATTGAATTAAGCGAAAACCAATGCAAACAAGAAAAAGAGAGAACTAGATCAAATTCTGACTCATAGTTTAGAGCCATGGCATTTTTTGTTTAATAGTATAAATTATCCGGATCATCTTTATCCTTATTGGCATTAGCTTTAGCAATCATGGAATCAGAAAAATCCACACCAACGACGCGAGCATTGGGAAGAAATTTTGCAATGGCTGCTAATGCGGCCATCTCCGCATCCCACATCTAAAATGCTTTTATCCCCTCGGAATTCAAACCTTTTTAAAAAAGCTATCTCCCACTTATATTGTAAAGAACAATTCTGCTCGTAAAGATCCCCGTCCCGCGGAGTATTACGCCGTTGACTCAAAAAAAATTGAAATTTGATCGTTTGAGGGATAAATACCAAGCAATGATAGAGCAAGCAGCCGGATACGAAAATGTGACTGTAATAATAAGTAATCCAAGAGTTTCGATGAAATGTAGCCATAATCAATTTGCATTCGATGTTAGTACGACAAGACTTTGATGTGCTGGAAATAAATCTCGTGATTCTATACAGCAAACTTATCTTCAACCCTATTTAAATATAGATCTTCCTAAAGATTGGTTTTTAACGTTCTCGCCTGAAATGAGATATAATTGGAAAAGTGATAGCTGGTTCAATTTTGATCGATAAGTTAATTAATAAAAAAATAGTTTTAACGATTGAATATAAAAATGCTATTGTTAAAGACTTTTCTTTATATAAACAAGAGGTTGAATTTAGAGTTGGTTACTTCTTCTAAGATTCCATTTCCTTCATGTAAAAAAAACTTTGACAACGAACAATAACTTCTGTTATCAGTAATTTTGGCTTTTAAGAACTTGGGGAAAGAATATGATTAGAAATTTCATTTTGCCTGGTCTGTTAATGTTTAGCAGTACTTATCTTTTTAGCTGACGCAAGTCCTTTTACACGTGCTTTTGGGAGAGAGTTCAAAATAGATGTCGATAGCCCTTTTTAAACTCTCTCAGTGTTTTACCATCTTTTAGGAGTGAAATGAAAACCTTTCATCAATTCAACAAAATTGGCATTTTCAAGACGTTGAATTTCTTTTTCCGTAGCAATCGTTTCTTCTATACACGTTTGCATCATCCATTTCATACACTCCTTGGGTTGGCTATCCTCAGGAACTAGAATTACACATGCCGCTAAAATTTTTTTAGCTAATTCTTCATGCTCTCCTGTAAATGGTTTTCCAAGAAGGTTAGTATCAAAGCCCTTAGGTAAAGTAAGAATAGGAGCTGTTTTTAAAATCTTTATTTTTTCAATCGGTTTTCTAAACGATTGATCTAATTGAAAAATGATTCCACTTTGTGCAGCTATATCATAAGCGACCTGAAGGCATGTTCTAGGCGCTTCTGATTTGGCAGCCTCGGCCAGGTCTGCAGCCAAATCCGCTGATTCTAATTTTAAAAAATCATATTTGAAAGAGCTCCAAACCAATGGAAACTGGCTAAAAAAACTACCATAAAGAGCAAATTTGTGCGGTATTTCATTTTCTTGTTTTACATAATTCAACATGTTTTGTACCAAAGATCTTGGACGCACCCAAGTAGGGCTATTTATTGCATTTTCTAAGGGCCTAATCATTTTGAAACATTCAATTTTTCCTATACTGCTGTCAGCAACTTGTTTAAAATGTACATACCTAAAAAAAGGTTTGCCTTTTTTATGCCTTCACAGGCTAGCATGGCATGTCCCACCTTTCCTTCTAGGAATTTACTAAAGAAACCTTGAGTACTATTCATTGCACTCACTAAAGTGACCGCCCATCTATCTTCATCTAAATTGATGGTGGGATCTAACAGACTGACATAACGCAATGCAATCTTTTGAATACGTCGATTATCATCTCGTATTAAAGAAACGCGAAAATGTCGAACATAGGCATCCATTTCATAAGGTTTTTCAGAATTCGGATGATTTGTTGTAGGGGCATAACGTACAAAATTTCGAGCTACAACATCGTCTTCTTCCACTTCAAAAGTGTACTCTTTTTGCTCATCATCATCATAGACTCCCCAGCTTAGGCCTTGTAATTGATTTGCACCATCTTCTTCATATCCAAATAAACCTACCTGGATGTTCATCTCTCCATCTGCCTGGGTGCATAGTTTTGGAAAAAAACAAGCACTTTTTACAATCGTTTCATTCTTTAAATTCATCCCAATTGTACTATGGAAGATAGAAACAAGAGAGATAGCATAATAGCCATTATATAACGTTTTGAATGTTCTTTTGGTATTGCCATTGTTAAATTCAAAATAGTTTTGATTGGGCTCATAAAATAAAGCTCCGGAATTTCTTTCTATTTCCCATTTAGAAACTGAATTCATACATTTCCTCTAAGATAAATTGTACCTATAACCTACCATCAAATTTCAAGAGAGGGATATTCTTGGATTATTCTTCCATAAATTTTTCTAACGCATTTGATTTCAAGTACATCTTGATTAAGATGGGTTAGGCTCAAGTATTTATCTTTTAAATTTCCCCATCCCTGTTGCTGATTAATTGCTGTTCCCACTTCTTGCCGAAAGTACTCTTTTAACCTGCGGATGTTCGTTCCGTCGCCATAATGCCTCTCTTCTAGTAACCGCGCCACCTGAGGTAAATCAACCTCAGCTATACCTATTTCAGCACAGCCCACTGATTTCTTTAGATCGCTAAAAAAAAGAGGTAGCTTTGATTTTATAAGTGCTTGATAGGTTTCTCCTCTAGGAATAGGATTAAAAGGAATCGTTTTCATATCTATTCAAAAGGATAGGAAAAATAGTCGGATAGCAGGCTTCTAAATGAGCAAAAATGATTTCCTGCTTGTCTTCTGGTTGTTTCTCCAAATATGTAATAAGTCCATTAAAATAGGTCCACTCAGTTTCTGTGCACTGATTATTGGTGATTTGCGTAGGCGCCAATCCTAAGGCTCTTAATGTCAGCAAAGCATTATCATTAAGATCTTCTAAATAGGCTGCTAAGGCATGAGTACAAGTACGCCCTTTCACCTCATACCACCTACGATCATATTCTAAAGCAATTCTAGTGAGATTATTTGAATTTGGCTCCATGCAGAAAGTAAACCGTCGATTATATTGTTTAATCACCTCTTGAGAAAGTGCGGTATGGCTTTGATGGCAATGATCATAAGGAGCCCAGCGAACATACTCTTTAGTACCGTTATCTTGTACATCTAATGTACATTCAGCACCGCTAGTGGAATCATGAATACCCCAGTGTAATCCTCTAAGCTCTGCAGTTGCTTTGTCTGCATTTGGAATGACGCGTCCAAATAACGCAATCAGTCTGTTTGGATCGGTTTTCATTTCTTTAAATAGTAGGGGAATAAAGCATGAAGGATTTGGCTCGTCGTTTCTTAAATTCTCTCCAACTGTTCGATGAAACATTGCCACAAGATTTGCAGCATAATCAACATTGTATAGTAAGGGTTTAAAACTTGTACGAGCTCCAGTTTTTCCTCCTGTAGAAAAGGATAAAGCATCTTGTTCACGAAAAAGGCAAATATGATTTGCCTCAAATTTCCACTCTGCAATTATTTTTGACTTTTGCTCCTATTAGCAATAAAATTCTTTTGAAGCCTTTACTATTTTGCTCACAAATGTTTGAGGCTGCTCTAGCTTATTTGGTATTGTTTTTTTACGATCCTCTTCTCTCTGGTTTTTAACCAGCTCAATTCTATTTTCAACAGTCTTTTGACTTTGTAGTGCTTCTTTAAAACTATGCAACAAAAGCAAAGGATTAATTTTTATCACCTTTTTGAGACTTTTGCGAGAATTCTCGAATCATCATTTCTAACCTATTAGAACGAAGCTCTAGCCATTTTTCAGGGGTAGCAGCTGTATCGACTCCTACAAAAAAATTAATTCCATGATAGAGAAGCCATTTGGGAGAAGGGTGTGTTTCTTTGAGTTGAATATCTTTAATGAGGTTGTTCTGGGCTTGGACTTGCTCAGCAAAAGCTTTTTTTTCCCGATTTGGAATAAAGTTCTGAAATAAAGGGTCGAGATTATAGCAATCTGTCAAATCACTCGACGCAGAAACAAGGCTGGGATCTCCAAAGCAGGCAGCATCGAGGTGCGTGTGAATTCTTCCTAACGTTCTCCATCGATAAGCCTCCAAAATCAGATTAGTGGAAGGCTTCTGCAATTCCAGTACAGCTCTTCCGATTTCAAACATCAAAATCACATGTCCTTTAACTGCTTGCTCGCGTAACCAATTTAACTTGTATTCAACGTCTTTTTCAGACCAGATGTGCTTTAAAATCTTAATATAGTTTTGTGTCTTCAAAAGCTCTTCGAGCTTTTCACTGTCAATGTTTTTCAGACCACTATAACCATGCTTTTTTAAATTTGCGACAAAACCCGTACTATACTTGCCTGTAAAACAGATAAGGTCATTTTCAGCCCTCACATTCATATTTTTCCCTGTAAGCCCCTCAAAAATATTCGATTGAACAACTGGAAGGCCGATCCGCTTGGTAAACGCTTGTTGAGAAGCTTCTGCAGAATAAATCTTCATCGATTGTTTTGTGTTATTTTTTCCACCGTCAAAATCCCAAGCCGTATAGCGTATATTCACCTTTTGAGGCTCTTTGCAAATGGTCTTATGAAAAATCCAATGCGCCTTTTGACATTCGCTATTACAATAATAAATGAGTTTGCATCTTCCACAGACTTTTGCAGCAGGATTTTCCTTATGGCAATGGGAGCAGATTATCTTACGCATTTCTCCACTCTTCGATGAAGGAAAAGAATTTTTATCTGGTGGAGGCTGAGAAGGAGGAACATTACTTGATTGACTTGGAAAAGATATCTGCATAATAAAAAAACCTTTTATAAAAATTAAAAAACAAAGTTAATTATACAAACAATTAATTAAAAAACAATTTTTAAATACCACACTTTTGAAAATAGTTAGATTTAATAGAAGATTGGCAAGCCTAATTTGACCATGTCTATTAATGGGCATAAAAAGAGAAGTTTCCAGAAGGCATTCTATATTAATCCAATCTTGCAAAACGCGGACAGGGCAAGTAGCTGGATTGGATCCATATTTCTCTTCCTTCACCTTATTGATCGGTTTTAGAGCGCTTTAAATAGATAATATAACCATCTCTAACAAGCTTTAAGTCACATAATTGAAGGCTTACAAGCTTCGATTAAAATAGGCTCTTTTCCTTTTTGAATGGTCCCATGAGTATTCTTAATCCCCTTCCAAGTTTCTTGAAGGGAAGAATGTTTCCTATTAAAATCAATTAACAACGCTATTCCCCTCAAGAAAAACTTTATCTAAAGAATTCAGGGCTTTCCCTTCAGCTATTTTCGATCCAATAAAACTTTCCTGTTTCTTCCATTTTTCAAAAATCTCACTTCTAATTTCTAACGTTCGATAAGAATATAATAAAATTCAGTTATAAAATTATTTCCGCGCACTAACGTCTGATAATATTTACAACACAACAGGCCAAGAAGGTTCGAAATTATGCAGATTTTGCAATAGCACGATTGGGTTGAAACTTGCTCAAAGGAGAATAGAGATAGAGGGAAGCTTGAAGGATCGGAGCTAAAATTTTTGAGTAGAGCCCTAGTGCTAAAGTTGCTAACTTTAGCAAATTAGCAAGTCCCCGAATTGTAAAAATTATCTACCTTAGAATGTGCAAGTAGTGGAAGCGCTCTCATACTCAATCACAAGACTACTATGTGATCCCTAAGGTTTGTTAATTATGCTTTAGAAGTAGGCTATGCTTTAGATTATCTTGAGCCTTCGCATCGCTACAAGTAAAGGATCACAAAACTAATTACCCTTTTCTCTGACTTCGCTAGATGGCCTTCAAGACGTGCAAGCTGTCGTTTGATGGTTCGATCCTCTCTCTTTATAATCTTCTAAAATTTTTAATGATTCCAATGTGATTAGTTTTTTAGAAAAAGAAAGAATTTTTCTAACAAGTCTTGGAATCATTTGCCTTAATGTGCAATTAAATCTTTCAATGTAGCTCGTTTTACCTGATTGCTTGCTGCAAGGTCTATGTTGGCTAAAAGGGATAACTTCAAAATAAGCCGCGAATTTATCTGTATAAAAGAGGGCTTTTTTTAACTATTCAGGAAGCTTTATCCATAACTGTTCGGCTGCTTGTTTCGTTATTTTTCCAACATGAAAAGCTAGAATCTGTCTAGTTTCGCTATGCATCGCAAGACAAAGCCATTGATCGTTTGATCTTCTTCCAACAAAACTATGGAGCTCATCGATCTGTTTGAAAAGATTCTGACTCCCCTCTCTTGATCATAAGAGTTCTTACGTCCAAGTTAGTTATAGCCTGGCATTAAAATAATGCGAAAGACAAAGCTATGAAGAAAAAACAGGGGCAAAGATGTGAGCCATCAAAAAAGACCAGTAAGTAGACGCCTTTAACGTCTGATAACATAAAAATCAATAGACTGGAGTAAATTGATTTAAGATCTTCTGTAATCATAAGCAATCCAGTTTCAATTTTATTAAATTCAATCAAATGGTCAAATTCCATAGAGTCTGACTTTAACTGGAGCGGCTCTCAATCAAGTAAAAAATATCATTATGGATCACTATAAAACAAATTGTGATACAAACAGTCTCGCCCAAGAAATTCAAACTGGGCTTCTCATGATTAAACAGCTCGAAAAGTTCTAAAAAGTTAGTTTGGAAAGAATAAATCAACAAATAGGTTTTGCTGAAGAGCAATTGCTGGGCGCTCAAAAACAATTAGAAGAGATTGCCTTATTAACAAAAGCGAGCAAAGATGGCGACAAAAAATATGTGAAAAATCTGTTAGAGCTTATAGCCAAGCAGTTGCAAATTTAGGTCGAAGCAAAAGACTGGATACATCTTCCGAGAAGAGTTCACTCTCTTGCGCATGTACAGTTGAATAACAATATAAAAACAAAAAAAGGGTGCGAAAGTACAGGGTCATAATAACCCTTATACCCCAAAAAATTTAATTCCTTCCTATGAGAGAACTTTCCATGAGAGTACATAGATACACTCTCATGAAAATTGCGCAAATAACCTTTTGATCGATGAGTATCCATCAATAAGCAACTATGAGATTCTTAGAGTTCTCGATGCTCTTCTTATTAAAAGAAAACCGCATACAGCAGTAGCTGCAAACGATAGTGGATCTCCTGTTACACGCAAAATACATAAAGATGTAAAACCTAACGCCAGCAATATAGGAGTAGGAGCACCCCACTCTTCGACTTTTCTTTCTGCAAAATTCCAACCTTTATATGCCAATTTAAAAGCCTTTTGCCCTAAGATGGAAATGGCTTGAATAGTTGCCGAGGATAAAAGAGAGAATGTATCCCAAAGGAATGAACTTGCATTTTTAATATATGTCGGTAGAAGTTTTATCTGATCATTGATCTTAGAAATGACTTGTTGAGCTTTTAATTTCCCTTCCAAGCACTTTTCCCACATTTCAACTTTTAAAGAATCTAGAATTGAAGGCCCAGGAGCTCTGTTAAGCCGATTCAACAGTTCATCTTGAGACTGTAATACACTTGCTTGGAGTGCATTGATCGTGCGAATTTGATCGCGAGCATTATTTTGATCAGATTCAATGTTAGATAAATCCTCTGATATTTTTTTCATCCGCTTTTCTTGAACAGTATGGGTTATTTGAAGATTAGATAATTCCCTAAAATTAGATGATTGATGGTCTTCTATTTCTTCAAGTTTTTGATTAGATTCATTTAAATCAATTTGAACACTTTCTGCCTCCTGTTTTAGAGTCTGAAGGTTTTGCAGATGTTCATCCCATTCTTGATATTGTTGTTCAGCATCTTTTAAGGCTTGATCGGCTAGTTGAACCACCAATTCATCTCTTTCATGAAACTTTTTTTCAAAGTCTGTATTTCATTTCGCTTTTCTTGGACACGTATCCATAATGGTATTTCTTCAGATTGAATAGCACTTGAATCAGTTTGAAGGACTGATTCACCTAATTCAGAATAGATAGAATCAGTATATACCCTGTCAGACACCCCACTTTCTCTGGTTGTCGCTAGGGTATCCGAAACCCCTTTAGTATTATCTCTCAGTTCATTGAGAGTGTCTTGACCTTTATAAGAACTCTCGCCTATTTCACGGAACCTTTTTGTCCAAGCTTGTATTTCATTTCGCTTCTTTTGAAGATGTAACCATAGCGGCGTTTCGTTAGATTGAACAGCATCTAAATTAGATGGTGAGAATTCAACAATATTTGTTGAATTCTCAAGGACTAAGGCAAAAGGTTCAGTCTGCACTAAACCAACTTGTACCGATTGATCGAGCTCTTGTTCTTTTAAACGGCTATCGATAATACCTTGAATGTCATAGATTAGAGAGTCGTTTAAAGTGGGACCATGTATCATATTAACTTTTAACTTCCATTTTTGGAGTGAATTAAATGCTGAATCAAAAAATATATGTTTCTATAATTAATGCTACTTGTTGCGTAATTCTATATATTCATTAACATATACCTCTTTAGGGCGAATAAAATGCCCTAAACCATCATTGCACAGCACTTGATGTATGGCTTGTATTGCTGTGGGCTTTTTTTTCTTTTCATCCTCAAACTCTTGTAATACTCTTTTTGCTCTTCCCGCTAAAGATATCTTATCACAGACATTAAGCCACGTTGTAGCGCAGATTGGATTCAAATACGAAAAAAAAGTAGCTTGTTTAATCCCATCTAGGTGATCTTTCCAAAAAGGGACTTTAGGAACGATCTGTCTAGTCAAAGTAGATTCTATGAATATTTTTTTTAATCTTTCAATTTCCACCTCTTCTGCTAAACGCTCAATATCACTACGATTCAATTCGGCGATATCACCCCGAGTCTTGCTAAGCTCCCTTTTCAAATTTTCATTTTCGTTTGCCAGTTGAGCAATGTGCTCTTCAACAGCTGGTAACTGTTGTCCAATCAGTGATTGATTGTTCGCTATAATGAGAATTTCCGACTGGTCCCTAACTCTCCTTTGCTTAGCAAGAGCCAAGTTTTGCTCAATTGAGAGTTTTTGTTGGACCCTAGTATCTAAACTTTCTTGTAATTCCTTTCTTGCTCAGAAATGCGGTGTTTTTTAGCGAGAGAAAGAACTTGGACCATGAGATTGTTTATTTTAAATTTATCTTCTAATAATTTATTCTTTAGTCCATTGCACTCTAAAATAAGTGCACCATTATTTGCAATAAGATCCTCATTTTCGAGAAGGAGTTCATTATGATTTAAAAGCATCTTTTTGCTTTTAAAAGAAGATTAGTGTTAATAGCTGTAAGATCAACCACTTTTTTTTCTGAATTTTTTACTTGCTTATATAAAATATCCATTTGATCTAGTGAATTCAATTCAGTGACATAACTCTGACCAAGTATATTAGAAACAATTGATACAATATCATCAATTTTTCTAGCATCGGATGAGTTAGACTGCATGATAGTACTAACCTCATAATAAATAGAAACTAAAAGAAGATTTATGGCCCCGAAAGAGAATTCTTATTGCTATTACGCCTTATCCATAATGTATACATACAACCCATCAAAGATAATAAAGCACACTCTATAGCGTCGATTGTGCTTTGAATCATCATTGGATGATTAAAATTCGCTTTTGTGGCCTTCAACTAATTTTTCAAGCAATGTCTTGGCTTTATGCTCATCCCTTTCCAACTTTTCATAGAAAGCCTCTTCAAACCCTTTCTTCTTTGAATAGCTATAGCGAAATTTCTTAGTAATTTCGACCTGCCCTTCAATTACTTTGATTAAAGAGTACTCTAACTTAAAAGTAAGGAGTCTTTCGCGTGAAATTGAGCCAGGAGAAACATCTTTCTCTTTCTCCACTATTTCTCCCATTTTTATCCTCATGATCAGTTCTGACTCCCCTCCCTTGATCATAAGAGTTCTTGCGTCCAAGTTAGTTATAGCCTGGCATTAAAAATAATGCGAAAGACAAAGCTATGAAGAAAAAACAGGGGCAAAGATGTGAGCCATCAAAAAAGACCAGCAAGTATACGCCTTGAACATCTGATAACATTAAAACATTGATAGGAATTAACCCTTCCTTAGAAAAAGGAAGAATATTTCTTCACACTCATTACGTCTGATAATATCTTCAAGCATAAAAAAAGAAAGGGGGGATGATTCCCCCCTTCTTTTCAACCATGACCTTAACATCGACTATATCAATTATAGCTGTGGCTGTTTCTGCATGACAGCCTTAAATAGCGCTTGTTCTGCCGTTTGCTCAGGCTCTTTCTTGAGAATTTTTCGTCCTTTAAAACTCCCAAGCATCGCTGGCTCTGTTGCTTCTGCTTTTTTTGCATTGTCAACACCATTTATATAGTGTTGGTACTCCTGCCAAGCTCCCTCAACTCCACCTCTTCTTACTCCTTCAATACTCATAATATCCCCCTTTTCAATACATCTTCATTAAGGGTATTGCAAGAAATGGGCCAATTTCTCTAATAAATTTTTGGAAACCTGCATCAACGTCTGATAATATAAAAATCAATAGACTGGAGTAAATTGGAGCGATTCGTTATTGTGCTGCTAATACTTAAAATTAGGATAGGCAAAATGAACTTGGGTTATGTCATCATTTACGTCGCAGATGTTCCTGAAACACTCTCGTTTTACGAAAAAGCTTTTGGAATCAAACAACGCTTTCTTCATGAAAGCAATCAATACGCTGAAATGGAAACAGGGCAAACGGCGCTTGCATTTGCAAACGAAAATTTTGTGACATTTGCCCAGCAATTGCGCCGCAACCGAACCACAGAACAATCACCTGGGGTAGAAATCGCCTTTGTGGCCGACGATGTGGAAAAGGCTTTTAATCATGCAATCAGTGCCGGAGCAACTGAAGTTCTCAAGCCAACACAAAAACCTTGGGGACAAATCGTTTCTTACGTGCGAGATCTCAACGGCTTCTTAGTCGAAATTTGCAGTGCCATCGAAGTTTAAAACAAGACTCTTCCAAGAACAGGGGTAAAGCCAACTTTCGCAAATAATCTGATTCTTCCTAACCAAGTCCTCTTTTTCTATTGCGGGATTAGAGTTTTAGTTGCCACTTGGCTCCACGCCCTTTGCCTTGAGGGATGATGATTCCCTCATCGCGCAATTGCCTGAGAACGAGGCGTATGGTGTCACGACTAACCGCCGGGCATACCCTTTCGATATCCGAGATTGCAAAAGGGCCCATCATTCTTTCAACTGTTTGTCTGATATAGGCATTTTTACTCCCCTGCCCCGTTTTTAAAGTTCCCACACGCGCCTCAAATTCGCTGTAAGCGCGCAGAAGTACACCCCAAAAATAGGTCATCCAAGGCATGATGTCATGCTGGCCTTCATGCCATCCCCTGGAGCTTTTTTCTAAAGTATCGTAATAGCTCTCCTTCGACTCCTCAAAAATCCGCTCCAAACTAATATATCGCCCGACTTGATAGTCAAAATGGTAAAGAAGCAAGAGAGTCAAAAGGCGCGCCGTACGGCCGTTACCATCGCTAAAGGGGTGAATGCAAAGAAAATCGAGTATCGTTAAAGGCAAAATAATTAAAGGCTCTTTTTGCGCTCCTTGAATACTCGCTTCGTAGCGTTGAATCAAGGCCTCCATCGCGCGAGGTGTTTCAAAAGCATTGGTTGGTGTAAAGCGCACCCTCTTGCAGCCATCAGGATAAATTTCAGTAATCTGATTGTCAGAGCGTTTCCACTGCCCCCCTTCATGTGGTTGATAGCGGTAAAGCCAGCTGTGCAATTGCAGAATAATATTACTCGAAAAGGACATGTGCTGGCCCGACTGATGAATGAGATTCAAGGCGTCACGATAGCCAGCAATTTCTTGCTCCGAGCGATCGATCGGAGCGCTATTTTTAATAACCAAATCAGCAATCCGGTTATGGGGTGCTGTAATACCTTCTAAACGATTAGACGACTCACTCGATTCAATAACTGCCACTTGCTGAAGATTTTTTAATATTTCCGGCGATTGCTTAAAATACAGGGCCTGTTTGCCGCGATACTCACCGAGTAAACGAAGCGTCGACATGTGTTCTTCCGAAAAGCGGAGCACATTTAAATAGTCAAGAGTTAATGAATGCATGCTTATTCTTCTAAACAGGGTAATTGATTGTAATTTTTACCTGATTTATAATGAATATTACCCTATTTAAGCCAATGATTTCGCACTTAAGAGATGAAAAGGATTGGACAATAGCCGCTTGCGAATTGACATCCTGTCATTGCTCAAGCTTCGATTGCTCAAAAGACCTATTATCGTTAGTTTGGGGAAAAGAATCATTTAGCCAAAAGTATAGCATGTCGTTTGATATCAACTATCCTCTAAGTGCAGCCGAATTACAGGCGCCCATTAAAAACTATTGTAGCGAAGCCGAGACAGTTTTTCACATTAATACAACGATCGCAGAACTTTTGCTCATTCTGCGCACTAAGAAAATCAGGCATGATATTTATTACTTTTATGCCGTCGACGACTATAACAGATTGTATGGTGTTATTCCAACAAGAGATATTTTAAGCACCTCACCTGAGAAACAATTAATAGAAATTGTCGATGAAGACATCATCACCTTATATGAGGGTGCTTCTGTAGAACATGCCCTTAAGATTTTAACTGAACATCAATACCTGTCGGTCCCAATTGTCGATGACGAATATCGGTTATTGGGGGTATTTGAAATCGCGCCCGCAGATATTCATTTTATGAAACGTTATAAAAAGCGTCCCATGAAAGAAATTCAAGACATTTTTCAACTCATCGGATTTTCGATTGAAAAAAACAAATTGAATTCCAAATGGACTGAATACCGCTATCGCCTTCCATGGCTACTTGGAAACTTATTTGCAGGGCTAGCCTGCGCAGCTATTGCCGCTTTTTTTCAGCTAACCTTAGCCAAATTTGTGCTTCTGGCATTGTTCATCCCCCTGGTTCTAACCTTATCTGAGTCTATTTCGATGCAATCGATGACCATTAGTCTGCAGTTTTTGCACCATGGAAGAATTTCCTGGAAAGACACTCTGAGACGGATTGCCCGGGAATGGTGGGTGTCCATGTTTTTGGGATTGACATGCGGGCTCTTACTAATATTGTACTACACGTTCAATTACGACCAAAATTGGTATCCCGATCTTGCAGCCATCAGCATAGCCACGAGTATCTTCCTTTCCATGTGTCTCGCTGCTTCCTTTGGAACCCTTTTCCCTCTCGTCCTTCATCATCTCTCCCTCGACCCAAAAATCGCCGCCGGTCCGGTCGTTCTCATGATGACTGATATCATGACTACCGCAGTTTACCTCGGCATATCAACCTGGCTCTTGCTTTAAACCTGGATCTTAAACGTCTGATTTTTAATCCTATGCTCTCTCACCAAGCAATCATAAACATCTCATTATTGATCGGCCAATCCAATCGATTAAACAGACTGTCCCACATGGCATAGTTCATGCTCTTATTAGTCGTGCAAACAAAAAAGAGGATGACAATGATCCGCTATCATTTTCTATTTTACTCATTTTTAATCTGCATGAGTGGGCTTTATTTGAACGCAGACCAAAGTCCGGTTCATGCAGCGCCCTTGGAAAAAGACAATCAGCGCATTGCCGCTTATTCGGCTATGATCGCACGCTACTACGATATGAATGAAAATGAACACATTAAAGACATTACCGAATCTGTATTAGCCGAGCCTACGACTCCAAATAACGTGAAAGAGGCGATTCGAGCGAATCAAAGGCACATATATGTCTTTAAGTATCCAAGTGATGGATTGATGGTTAAAGGCTTCATCAGTTTGACTCCCGAATCACAAAATTATCCTTTACTCGTCTTATTTCGGGGAGGAAACCGTGACTTTGGACTGCCCAATCCAGCAGACAGGCTTGTCAACTATCAACACTACGCTGTCATTTCTTCGACCTTGCGGGATGGAATCAACGCTGGCCGCGATGAATTTGGCGGTGCCGATGTGAATGACATGAAGAATCTGATCGAATTTATTCCAACTTTAGAAAAAAAGCTGCTCATTAAATTGCAAACACACTCCCTAGACTTTTTGGGAATCAGCCGCGGCGGGATGGAAATGTTTTTAACACTCAGTCGTTATCCAGAGCTACAAAATCGAGTCAATAGAGTCATTTCCTTATCGGGCTTGCTCGATCTTCGCCGTCAAATGCTCGACCGCCCAGAAATGAAAGAGATGTTTGAAGAGGACTTTGGGTTGCAGAACGGAAATGAGGAGGAATGGATTCAGCAGCGCACCCCCTTAATGACTATTTCTCACTTAAAAAAGTGCCTTCCCGTCTTGATCGTTCAAGGAACAGCAGACTCCCGCATTAATTTGGCTGAAGGATATGAAATGGTCAGGCAGCTACACGACACAGGACATGCAGTTGATTACTGGGAAATAGAAGGAGGCAATCACATATTGAGCAATCATCCTCAGCCCATGGACCTTATCACCTATTGGCTCAAAACGGCCCACTCTTCTTGCTAAATGGATCTGATTCATGGCATCCAAGCGGCTCTCTTAGTGGAGCCGTTTGTGCTTTAAATCGAATGTTTGCAAGAAGGGATGCGGAATTCTTCAACGGGTTGACCATTGATAAGATGTTGCTGGATGATTTTTTCTAATACAGCGGGATGACAAGAATGATACCAAACAGCGTCTGGATAGATCACGGCAATGGGCCCTTGCTTACAAAGGCGCAAACAATTCGCCTTCGTGCGGAAAATCCCCGCCTGTTCATTCAGCCCCAGCTCTTTTAAGCGCTTTTTTAAGTATTCCCAAGCAACTAAACCGGCCTCATAATCGCAACATTTGGGTTTGGTTTGATCGCAACAGAGGAAAAGATGCCGCTTAATGGGCTCTACGCAAAGAGAAGTTGACTCCATAATCTCTCCTAATCGGGATGGTATTTTATATGGTGTTTTCGGTTGGGAACTGCAGGCAAAAGGCTTGATGGATTGCCACATCCTCCCATTTTGAAGACTTACGGCCCGCTAAAGTGTCACCATCATACCCGCTAAAAAGAGACTGTACAAGTAGTTTACCCTCTTCTACCAGGTAGTTAACTCGCCAAGTCTGGTAGGCCAATTGGTAGTGATTGTTTTGGATGCATTTGACCCGATTATTCGCATAAGGGAGATGACTGGTCTTCAAGCGCATGGCAATCTCTTCTTTGAGTTGGCAATTCCACTCGTTAGCCAAATAGCTAAGCTGGCGATCTACCAGGTCCGACCAATAAACCGTTATGTTTTCCTCCGTCGGCAGCTCATCCAACCATCCCTGATGTGCACATTGAAAAGAATCGGCATAGTTGAGATAGGGCTTGATATCCACAATAGGGGTCCCATCCACTAAATCGTGATTGGCAACGTAGAGGGATAAGCCTTGAATTTTTTTTAATTCGACACACGAAAGGCCAATCAAGTTAGGCCTATGAGGCGAACGAGTGGCAAAGACTCCCTGCTTTTTCCCTCCTCGCGGAGGCAGAACCTTTGGCTTCCAATGCCCGTGCAAGTGAAAGCGAAATAGAATCCAAATACGGTCAAATCCCTCTAAACCTTCAAGTGCCTGCTCAAAATGGCTGTGAGGATTCAACTTGATCACCCCATCATAATCTGTCAGGACAGTTGCTTGTCTTGGAACCGAATATTTTTTAGTTTGGCTAGCATGAAAGTAGCCTATCGGTTTAATCGTAAATGACTCTAAGTAATCAACCATAACTCTCTTGCTTACTTTCGCTGGGCTTTGTCCCCAACTTACCCTATGAAAACCGTCAGTTGGGGAAGACTTAACACTCCTTGAGAGCAAGCCCTGTGCGGTTCGAGTCTAGCTCTGAGCGTCTTTATTTACAAGGATTTAAGGGCGTGCTGCCCTCAAGCTTAAAGCCATGGGAAGAAATTGCCTTGTATAACTGTTGCAGCATGGATATTTATTCAGACTCTACTTGATTAGCTTTAATTATTTTTTCATTTTACTTGCCTAGCTATCCTTAATATTCGAGATTTATCACCCCCCTTGACTCATTTTTTCCCTCACACTATTCTAAAGCCTTTTAAAGATTTATATAACCGCAATCAAAGGATGCTGTCATGCCTTTTACTATCGGTGGAGAATGGATTCCAGAACCACAACCCGTTGTAAAGCCCAAACACCCGGTTAAAGTCGTCAAAGAAAAGAGAGGTTCATCCATTGTAACGGTCCTCTTAAACCTTCCCTTAACTCCAGAAGAACTTAAACAACTCTGCTCTACTCTCAAACAAAGACTTGGCTGCGGGGGCTCTATCAAATCGAATCAAATTGAGCTACAAGGAGATAAGGTTCAAGTTGTTAAAGACTTTCTAAAAGAACAGAAGAATAAATCTTAAGCGGCTATCAATCGATTGCTTTTTTTTAACTCTTATCCGCATGGCTTCCGATTCATCGAATTTAGCCCAGCTTTTCTTTCATAACCAAGTCGATCGCTTGTTTAAGGGGTGCGTTGACCCAAGGCAAGCGGTCCACAACTTGTCCAGCCCATTTAAAATAGTCTTGGATACGCTCTCGACTCCAATCCATTGGAGGATGGATCGTAAGATCCGTTAAGTTGTAAAGCTTATCAGCCAGCTTAATTTGAGCCGCCCCTGCCGATTTATCAGGGGCATCTTCGATTTGCAAGCGTTTGCGCTCCAATTTGGGCAGGCTTTTATCATCTGTCACTTCTTCGAAAAATCCTGCGACTCTTGAGCCAAATTGCTGGGTAATCTCTTCATAGGTCGTTTGTGTATCCTCAACAGTATCATGTAATAAGGCAGCGATGATCAAATCGGGATCTCTAACACGCCCGATAGACAATAATAGTTGGGCAACACCAATTGGATGAATGATATAAGCCGTTAGCTCTGCATCCTGACGTGTTTGTAGGCGGTGCTTTTTAATGGCAAAAAGTGCCGCCTGCAAAATGCGTTGAATATCTGGCTCTATCATTCCTTCTCCTTGGACATAAACGCTCAATAATTTTGCGGCAAAGATTTCATACCCCTTCATCACTTTTAAAGGATTATGGATGATTGATTCCTGCAGCAATAAACGAGCCTCGTTTACAGCTTGACGAATACGCTCCAGTCCAAGAGCAAAAGATGGATCAGATGGCATACAGAACCCCCTTATTCAAGTATAAATCATTCAAATATCTTAAGCCTGCATGACCTGGCTCGCTTCACATCCACTTTCTTGACTTGCCTGGATCTTCTTTTTGATTTCAAGGGCAAAAGCCAGATTGGGATCCAGCTCTAAGGCTTGATTAAGGTCTTGCAAAGCCTTGTGAAAGCACCCTTGACGGCGATAGATATCTCCGCGAATTTGGAGAGCGTAAGTCGAGCCAGGTGCTGACGCCAAAGCATGATTGAGATCGTATAACGCTCTTTTTAGCTTCCCTTTACGCCAATAAATTTCTCCTCGCCTCAACCTTGTATGAGTCAAATTTGGCACGCGCTTCAAGAGCCTATTCATATCCAGTAATGCATCGTCAAATCTTCGCATATGAAAAAAGACTTCGCTGCGCAATTGCAACACTGAAATGGATTGAGGCGCTAATGTCAAAGCGTGATTAAAATCCAACAAAGCTTCATTTAAGTGACCTTGTCGATAATAAATCTCTCCACGCACACCCCATGATCTAAAGGCTTTAGGATCTAAGCTTAAAGCCAGGTTAAGTTTATTTAAAGCTTCATCAAAATTATTTTGTTTGTAATGAATTTCTCCAAGAAGACGCCAAGCATCGGCCATTTCAGAATTTAATTCTAGAGCACGATTGACATCCCGTAAAGCTTCGTTAAAATCATTTTGCATTGTGTAAATCTCTGCCCGGCCGCGTAAAGCTGCAGCCGAACTGGGTTTTAATTCCAATGCGCAGTTGAGATCAAAGAAAGCCTCCTTAAAACAACCTAGCCGGCAATAAACCTCGCCTCGTTTGCATAAAGCCGAAACAGAATGCGGCTCTAACTCTAAAATCCGATCAAGATCCCTCAATGCCTCATTGAATAAATCTTGGGCGTAATAGACTTCACTTCGCATGCGCAAAAGATCGGTCCAGTCTGGTGCTAGATCCAAGGCGTGGTTAAGATCCTCTAATGCCTTACCAATATCTCCCTGCTCATTGTAAATTTCAGCCCTAATGCGCAGGATTTCAACCGAATGGGGATCGAACTCTTCTGCCCGATCGAGATCTTGCAAGGCCTCTTCCAATCGCCCCTGTCTGAAATAAATCATCGCTCGGGTCCACAGAGCGTTCGCTGAATCGGATTCCAACCCTAAGGAGCAATTAATATCTCTTAAAGCCTGCTCATACTCATTTTGCACGCAATAGATTTCAGCTCGAATGCGCCAAGCATTAACCAAGCCATGCTCTAGCGCCAAAGCTCGGTTCAGATCAGCTAGGGCTTGGGTAAATCTGCGCTGCCTAGAATAAACCTCCCCTCGCATTTCAAGAGCTGTGGTTGAATGAGGATCTAACTCTAAGGCCTGGGTGAGATCGTCCAGCGCCTCTTCATAAAATCCTTGTCGATAATAAATTTCCCCTCTCGCTTCATAGCCTCTCGATGAGTGGGGATTCAACTCCAAAACAGAATTAAAATCGCGTAAGGCTTTATTCCATTTTTCCTCTAACAGATATACCTCTCCGCGAACATGTAAGGCATAAATAGAATTTGGCTTAATCTGTAAAGCTTGATTGAGAGCAATCAAGGCCTTATCGAACTTGCCTTGCTGGCGATAAAGCTCCCCCTTAAGCTCTAAAGCACACCAGTTATTTGGCATCGCTACCAAGACCCCATTTAAATCCGGCTTAGCTCTATCAAACTCTCCCAACGAAAGGTAAAGTTCACCGCGAAGAAGCAAGGCTTTTAGATGGTAGGGGTTTTCATTTAAAACAAGATTGAGATCTAGTAAAGCATTGTCTAATCTTCCGAGTTGGTAATAAACCCTCGCACGACAGGCTAAATCGTTGATAGAGCCAGGTACCAACTCCAAAAGATGGTTGAGATCGTTCAATGCCTCGTCAAACTTTTCTTGGCGATGGTAAACGCCAATTCGAGTTCGTAAATCAGTCACCGAATGCGGCTCTACATTCAAAATGCGGGTGAGGTCTTGTAAAGAATCATCCAACCTCTCATGCCAGCGATATATTTCCTCCCGCATTCTCAGAGCAGAAATGCAGTTCGGATCTAAATGCAGAGCTTGATCGAGATCTAGCAAAGCCTCTCGATGCTGTTCCTGCATGCAATAAGCCTTTGCTCGCAGCTGTAAAGTCTGTATTGAAGGGGGATTTAAATCCAACAAGCGAGTAAGATCCGGTATTGCTAGATAAGGCTCTTGCCTCTGTACATAAACAGCGCCCCTCTTTTTTAATGCATCAGCTGAGTTTGGCTGCAGTTCCAAGGCGCGATTGAGGTCCCGCAAAGAACTGTCTAGATCGCCTTTTAAGAAAAAGACATCTCCTCTAGCAATCAAGGCTTGAACAGATTCGGGTTTCAATGTCAAGAATAGATTGAGATCGCTTAAGGATGCATCTATGAATCCCTGGAGGCGAAAGACCTCTGCACGTATCTCCAAAGCGCGCATTGCATGAGGATCCACACTCAAAGCAAGATCCAGGTCCTGCAACGCCGCTCCAAAAAGCCCCTTCTTGAAGTATATTTCTGCGCGTGCTTGCAAGGCTGAAATTGATTGCGGGTTGATGCTCAAAACATAATTTAAGTCATCCAAGCCATCATCCAGGCTGTTCAACTGCAAATAAATATATCCACGAGACTCTAAAGTTTGAATTGAATGAGGATCAACCTCCAGAACGTCATTGAAATCAGATAAAGCTTCATCCAGCCTCCCTTGCTGGTAAAAAACGTCTCCTCTTCCTTTGCGTGCAAAGATTGAGCCCGGTTCTAAGCGTAGAGCTCCATTAAAATCATGTAATGCCTCTTCGATTCGATTTTGCCTGCGATGCAACGCGCCCCTCTCTTGCAGGGCATAAGCACAACTAGGATCTACTTTCAGCGCAAGGTTCATATCACTCAAAGCTTCTTCTACTCGTCCTTGCTCATAAGCGAAGCTTCCAGCGTGAACCAATTGAACTGATAAAGATTTCAAAACATAGATACTAATGATTTCTAATCCTGAAATCTGCTTCCAAGCATGCATTACAAAACAATGATAACTTCTAAAAAACAAAGGAAAGATCGTAACGGAAAAAATTGTTGCCGCAATGGCTTGAATCACTTGGCCAATTCGCCAAATAATTCCGTGTTTGAGATTAATTTCACCCAGTTTAACGTAAGACTGACCCTTGTAGCTTTCATCTTCTAGCTGCTCTGATACGTTTTTAGTGTAATGGGGATGAACTAATTCATTGCGAAGAGCGTCGAGAGTTGCAAGGTAGCGAATTGTCATGGTTATGTCCTTAGTGCGAGATTGAATTTGTCAGAATTAGAAATCGAAAGAGATGCGTTTAAAAAATTTGAAGCAGAAGAAAGTACTCTTTTAAAAATAAAAAGGCACTGCTTTTTTATAATATTGTCTAGAGTTTTAAGAGGTGTGTCTAGTAGATATAAAGGTTTTTAAAGAGAGTGTGTGGGAGAGAGTAGCCTGAAGATTCAGGCCCTCTCATGGGATTCTCTTGCAAATACTAAATTTGGGAGTGAGGTTTGATTACACCGCAGTGATCAAGCTCTTGTGCCCGGTTGCAATCAATGTCTATTCCAATCGACCTAATTGACGATACACATTCTCCCGACAACCCAAAACAGCAGCTGAGCCAGGCTTTATAGCTAAGGAACTATTGAGGTCTTCTAACGCTTCTTCCAATCGGCCTAATTGACGATACACGTCTCCTCGATAATGCAAATCAGAAGCGGACCTTGGCTTTACAGCCAAAGAGCCATTGAGGTCTTCTAATGCCTCTTCCAATCGACCTAATTGACGATATAGATTCCCTCGATAGCGTAAAGCAGAAGCAGACCCTGGCTCTATAGCCAAAAAGCCACTGAGGTCTTCTAACGCTTCCTCATTCCTCCCTAATTTGCGATATAGATCCACTCTATTTAGTAGAGTCACTAAATTGTAATCCATATATAATGATTCATCGTAATCCCGCATTGCCTCTTCTAACAAGCCCTGTGCACAAAAAAGATCACCTCGAGAACGCAAAACACTGGCTGACGTTGGTTCTATCTTCAAAGCCTCAGTGAAATCTTCTAAAGCATCATCATATCTGTCTAATTCTTTATAAAGCTCGCCGCGACAGAGTAAGGTTGTAACCGAATCGTGGTTTCGCTCTAAAGCTTTATTGTAATCGTTCAAGGCTTCGTCAAACCTATTTTTTACAGTATAAAAAAAACCTCGAGTAGTTAAAGCCTTACCAGGCTCAAGAATCACCGCAAGATTGATCTGTCTAAAAGCCTCTTCCCACTGTTTGTCTAAAAAAGCTGAACAGCCCTTCAAAATCAAATCTTGTGCTAATGTTTTTAAAACATACAGGCAGATCTCTTCTTGTCCACTTGTCCCTTTTTTCCAAGAATTTTTAATAAATTGACGACAAGATGCGGAAAATAATGGACAAATGGCAAAAGCGGTTAGAATGCTTATTATGATTTGACCCACCCGCCAAACTACGCCATGCTTTTTAGTGATTTTCCCAACTTTAGCATAGAGCCTATTGAAATGAATCACCTCATCCCGATCAATCTCGGCAGCTTCGCTATAATGAGAATGAGGATCTATTATTGTATTTTGAAGAGTATCGATATTAGAAAAATAATAAACAGACATACTTTTAACTAATATAACAGGAATAAAAAAGACACATTTTTAATACACAAACTATAAACAAGACAATAATAAAATACATTTTTTAAGTAATGAGATAGATCAAAGACATTTTTATAATATCACAACTACTTGTGCATAAAGTCAAATTTGGATTATAAAAAACTTTTGCCCGAAACAAGCGACTAAAACTTACTCAAAAGAGACTTCTCCATGTCCCTTCCAACGCCGCATTTCCTTTCTCAGAACATTTTAAATGAAGAGGAGGCGAAGTTAGCCACACCTTTAAAGTTCAATTCAGAATCCCTTCATGTGGTTGTCTTTACCATCAATCAGCAGGCATACGCAATTGAGTCTAGATTTATTAAAGAAGTTTTTACCATTAAAGAACTCACCCCTCTTTTTGACATGCCACCCCATTTTAAAGGCGTTGTGAATCTAAAAAGAAGGATTATCGCTGTCTTTGATCTAGCGATTGTCCTTGGGCTAGCGCCAGTGAAAGCGCGTACAAATTCTCTTGCCATCCTTTTAACCAATCAGTTGCGCGAATTTGCCATTATCATCGAGACTGTTGACCGAACAGAAACGTTGCCCGCTGAATCACTCTCTCCTTATCCTGGCATCTGGCAAAAACACATCAAGGGAGAGTTCAGCGGTCAATTAATACTCATCGATGGAGAAACTCTTATAGAAGATTCCCATCTACTCATACAAGAAAGAGCCAATCAAGCGCTTGCTCAGGAGAACGACTAAATGCCCATGAAATATCGCCTGCTCTTTTTAATTTTACTGCCTTTTATTATTTTAATGGGCTTTATCACCCAGTTTTTGTACTTGGATTATCAAGACATTCAAGACAAAAACCAAATTATCGAATTATCTACTTTGAGCGACAATATCAGCTTGCTCGTAGATTCTCTCCAAGAGGAATTGACTCTTTCCGTTTTAAAGTTACAGCAAAACGGCGACCGCTATCATGAGGATTTAAGAGAGGCGCGCAATCAAACCGATGAGCTCATTGCCATGATTAAAAAATTCGTCAATCAGATTACTTTCAAAATTCCGGGCACTAACTTACCTTCCCTTTTTCAGAAAACCTTTAACAGGTTGAACAATCTAGATCAAATGCGGCTCCAAATTGATCAAAAAGAATCTACGCCACAAGAATTGAGCAATTATATTGATGAAATCAACGCCGAACTCATCGATCACATTTCCAATTTAGCACGCCAAACTAAAGATGTGGATCTTGCTAAGGCGTTATTCGCCTATATGAATCTCATTTATGAAAAATTGGAAACAAACCAGGAAAAACGGCTCGTTTTTTTAAGCTTACTAAATGGACAGCTGACATCCAATCAATATGCCCGGCTGCTCAATTCAATTGGACAACAGGCAGCATTCAAAAAAGTGTTCTTTGAAATAGCCACAGACTCTCAAGAGGCCCTCTATAAAACGATCATGCGCAGTCCTTACGTACGCACGGCTGCACAAATAGAGGAAACACTAACGGAGGCCGGACCAGACAAGGCTTTAACAACCGATGCCCAGCATTGGTGGGATGCTCAAACAGAGAAAATCGATTTATTACGCGAAGTGGAATTGCGCCTACAGGGAGAGAGTATTCGCAATACTCTTGCAAGTAAAGAAGTCTTAGAAAGAAACATTTTTGTCACTTTATTAATCGCTCTTTTGACTTTGGGGATTACACTCTACCTTCTGCTGCATAATTTAAGGCTGCTGGCGCAAAAACTGCAGCAAGAAATACGTTTGCTTTCGCATTCTGGAAGCGACATGCTCGAAGCTGTAAGCGAAGCCTCCAACATTACAAAATCCACGGCAGACTCTGTCAATAATACAGCAGCAACCGTTAAAGAACTAAAAAAAACAGCTGATATTTCTTCCGAGCAAGCCAAGCATGTAGCCAAGGTATCGGATCAAACACTGCAAGTCTTGCATGAAAATGAACAGGCTATTGACGAAACAATTCAAGGCATGCATCACATTCAAGATGATATGAAGATAATCTCCCAAAGCATTGCCCAGCTAAATGAACATAGCCAAGCCATAGGAGTGATCATTGATACGGTTAACGAGCTGGCTGAGCAGTCTCATTTGCTAGCTGTGAATGCTGCTATCGAAGCTGCCAAAGCCGGCGACCAGGGCAAAGGATTTGCTGTCGTCGCACAAGAGGTCCGAAGTTTAGCAGATCAATCTAAGCAGGCAACCGTACAAGTCCGCAATATTTTGCATGACATTCAGCAAGCCATGCGATCTGCCGTCCATGCAGCGGAGCAAGGAACGCAAACGGTGGCAAATGGCGTAATTCAATCGTCACAAACCAACCAATCCATCCGATCACTTGCTAAGGAAATTTCCAATGTCGTCCAAGCGGCTAATCAAATTGCCCACTCGAGCCAGCAACAACTGATAGGCGTAGAGCAGGTTGCTACAGCCATGATCCAGATCAAAGATGCCACCCAGCAACAAGTCGACCATATGCACCAGATTGAATCGGGCATCAAAGGACTCAATGCTGTTGGCAATAATTTGAAGGAACTTTCGCATGAATACAAACAGTAGCCACTTTGCCTAAAGGATATTGAATGGACCAACAGGAACGCGATTTTTTAGTCCATTTACTGCAAACCTACCGAATCGAAAGCAATGATCTGCTGCAAGCACTAACCGAGGGGTTGCTCGCTCTGGAAAAGCATCCCTCACAGATCCAAGAACAAGAGTTAGTCGAAACCATTTTTCGCGCCGCCCACAGCCTTAAAAGCGCTTCTCGATCGGTCGACTTCTTTGCCACCGAAAAGCTTTGTCAAGCGCTTGAAAGCGTCTTGTCGGCGTGGAAACAGCAAGACATTGCCTCATCGCCGCAACTATTTGACACTTTTTTTGAAGCGCTCGATTGGATCCGTCACTCCATTCTACAATCAGAATTTTCAGAAGTCCCTCACGATGAAGTGATGCTCGAAGCCTTATTAGCGCAATTAAGCGAATTGCTTCACCCTTCATTACCAAAAAGCCCAATAGAGCCCTCATCTTTATCACCCCGTCAGGATTCAACTTTAGAACAGCCCACACCTTCGATTGTCGTAAAAGACAAGGATTGTGCCATCCGGCTCTCGTCAGTTAAGTTAAACCATCTCCTCGAACAAATTGAAGAGACCGTGGCTCTGAAATTCATGGCAAAACAGCGCTTGCAAGAATTGAAAAACATTCAAGCGATCCTAGTCGACTGGGACAAAAGACAAGGCCCATCTCCAACTCTTGCTCATTCTACAAAAGATGCCGGACACTCAATCACAAAAGAGATCAATGCTTATCTCCAAACGGGCATTAAACAAGCCTCTCAAGATGCCCGTTTGGCGACCCATCTAGTCGATCAGATTGTTGAAGGCGTTAAACACCTCCTGCTGCAACCCTTTGCAAATCTGTTCGACTTATTCCCTAAAATGATTCGTGACATCTCTCACTCCCTTCACAAAGATATTCATTTAGAATGCCAGGGAGGAGAAATAGAAGTTGATCGGCGCATCTTAGAAGAGCTGAGAGATCCCTTTACCCATCTACTCCGCAACAGCATCGATCATGGAATTGAGCTTCCGGAAGAAAGGATTCGCAAACACAAATCACCAATCGGTCATTTAAAGATTCAAGCCGTTCATGGCAATGGACAAAAAGTTGAGATCCTCATTTGCGACGACGGCAAAGGAATCGATACAGATAAAATCAAGCAGGCTGCTTTACAGCAAGGGATCATCAAAGAACAAGACTGGCAAAAACTGAGCGATGAAGAGAGCATCAACCTGATTTTCCAATCAGGTTTGTCTACAAGCCCCACTCTGAGTACCCTTTCAGGGCGCGGACTGGGAATGGGGATTGTCGCTGAAAAAATTGAAAAGCTTGGGGGATCGATCTGCGTCGAAACCCAAAAAGATCGCGGCACAACTTTTCACCTCACCATTCCGGTCAATTTGGCTGCATTTCGCGGCATCCACGTAAAAGCAGCCAAGCGCAGCTTCATTCTTTCCTCTCACCACATCAAAAAAATCATTAAACTCCCCCCTTCGGCCCCCATTTCAAACAGCAGGCAAACGATTGTCTTCGAACAGCAAGAGCTTCCCTATACTGAACTAGCCTCCTTTTTTTCCCCTTCTGATAATCCCCCCTCTTTTGCTCTCATTATAACTGCAGCCAATAAACTTGTAGGCTTGGGAGTCGATGAAATTTGGAACGAACAAGAGATCCTCGTCAAACATTTGGGAACACAAATTCTGCATGCCCAAAATATTGCTGCAGCTACCATGTCTGAATCAGGACAAGTGATTCCCATCCTAGACCCTTTTGACTTAGTTAAGTCCATTCTAAAAAAATCGAATGGCTAACTTCTCTGAAGAAATTGGATATAATGGCTTATTCCTCAATAGAGTCTTAGGATCTTAGTAGTGAAAACTCACTAGCTGTTTGAAGCCTATGAGAACGAACTTAAAAAATTTTATTGTATAAAAAAATTGTTATAAAAAAACTCATGCTCTATAACCGTAGTATCAAGCAATAGCAAGCTTGCTAAATAAGCTCCTAAGCGATTCAACCCAAGCCTTATTGTTTAGACAAGTCAACTTACTTACTATAATCCCATTCTAAAACGAGTATTTTTGCACCAGAACTAAAAGGAACCGAATCTATGAACCCCATCCAAGTCTTAATTGTTGACGATTCAGCTGTTTCAAGAGAATTACTGACCCACATCATTGAATCGGACTCTGGTTTAAAGGTCGTTGGAAAGGTTGAAAATGGAGAAGAAGCGTTAAAATTCATTAGTGAAAACAAGCCCCATATCGTCATGATGGATATTGTCATGCCTAAAATGGATGGATATGAAGCCACGAGACGAATCATGGAAAGCTTTCCTCTTCCCATTATCATCGTAAGCGGTATTTACAATGCTAAAGAAGTCAAGCAAGGATACCGCGCATTAAGCGCTGGAGCATTGGCCATTTTAAGCAAGCCGGCTGGATTGCGCGATCCCAAATATCAAGAAATCGCACAGTCACTGATTCAAGCCATTAAAGTCCTTTCGAATGTCAAAATCAAACCCCGTCCACTCTCAGTTTTTCACAGCCCCACGCAAACACAGCCTGCACCCATTTTTGCCAAAGGCACTCTATCTGTCGACGCCATAGCAATTGGCGCCTCAGTTGGGGCCACTCAAAGTCTTTCTACTATTCTCTCTCCTCTCCCCCAAGACTTTCCTGTTCCTATTTTAATTACCCAACAGTTCGGGAGCGGATTCATGGAAGGATTGGTGGATTGGCTTGCCTCTTCATGCGCTTTAAAGACCAAGCTAGCAACCGATGGAGAAGTCTTGGCGCCCAGCACTATTTACGTTTGCCCTGATAAACATCATTTGGAAGTGGGCCCTGGAAAAACCTTAAAACTCACGCCTGCGGCATCCAACCAACCTGCACCCTCCATAGACCTGTTCTTCCGCTCGATTGCAGATCAAATGGGGGCAAAAAGCATTGCCATTCTCCTGGCTGGACATGGAAATGACGGCATCGATGGATTGCTGGCGATCAAGCAAAAAGGCGGCCTGGCCCTAGTACAAGACGAAGAAAGCAGCCTGCTTGCTGAAAAGTCTCATCAGGCCATTGAAGCCGGAGCTGCAAGTCAGGTTGTCTCCTTAAATGAAATAGCCACTACTTTAGAATCTTTAGTCAAATTAAAATAGCAGTTTAAACAGATGAGTCATCGATGATCCCTTATCCTATTGAAGTGTTGATCGTCGATGACTCTCCCTCTTCTCAAGAACTTCTTTCTTTTATCATCAAATCAGACCCCGAACTTGCGCTCCAGGCTTGCGTCAAGAATGAAAAAATGGGCTTAGACTGTTTAAAACGGCTTGCCCCTGCTGTCATTGTCATCAATAGCGCTTTGGCAGCGAGAGATCGCTTTAAGGCGATTCATTATTACATGCAAACTAAGCCCACATCAATCATTGCAATTTGCGACAATCTTTTAGAAAAGACGCTCGCCAGCAATTTTCAAGCCATTTGTGCAGGTGCCATAGACGTCCTGGAAAAACCCGCCAGCTTTAAAGATCCTCACTATGCAGTTCATGCACAGGCGATTATACAAGCCATTAAAATGGCCGCTCAGGTAAAATGGCCGTCTCAACACCATGAAACATCTTTTTCGACTTTGGCTGCAGCCGCGCAGCAAGAAGCTATTGAAGAGTTCGTGAAGCTTCCTAAAATCGAGGCAATTGCTATTGGAGCATCTCTTGGAGGGCCGCAAGCCCTAGGAGCCATTTTATCCCTCATCCCCAAAAACTTTCCGATTCCTTTTTTTGTTGTTCAGCACATCTCTGCAGGCTTTACCAAAGGGCTTGTTGATTGGCTTCAAGGGATGACTTCACTCCAAGTCCAATTGACAAAAGACCGGACATTTGCCAAGCCCGGCTCTGTCTATGTTGCCCCGGAGCACTTTCACATGGAAATTCGCAAAGGTGGCCTTATTCGCCTCGTTGATTCTTTACCAGAAAAAGGCATTCGCCCCTCAGTGGGCCATCTCTTTCGCTCCATAGCCCACACCTATGGATCTAAAGGAATTGGAATTATTTTAACCGGCATGGGTAAGGATGGCGGTGAAGACCTATTGAAAATGAAGCAAACGGGAGCTTTAACCATCGCACAAGATCCTCTGACAAGTCTTCTTTTTGGAATGCCAAAAGAAGCCATTGCCATCAAGGCGGCTAAACACGTGATGTCTTTGCAGCAGATTGCAGCACTGTTAAAATTAATCGCCAAACGTCCGATTTAGAGTCTATTTCCAATCTCAGCCAGCCTTCTTTTAGAAGCTATTTTCAAAAAACTCATATAAATTTCATATCCTTTTTTTCGCCTAGCTGTTTAAATAAAATTTACTTACTCTCCGAGCTTTTGCTTGAAGGAGAGGGGCCACGGGTCTTAAGCATTGAGTGATGAATAGCTTATTTTTAAAGAGGAATTTCCCCTCATAAAAGAACGCCTGTCTCTGAATTTAACTTGGAGAATATGATGAAAAAAAACTCATGGTTGCTTGTCGCTAATTGCAGCATAGCGCGCATTTACAAAGTTGAGAAACAGAAGTCTTTAATAGAAGTTGAGACGCTTGAGCATCCTGAAAGCCGCCTCCACAACCGAGATCTTGTTTCAGACAAGCCTGGCCGCGACTTTGAAAGCGTTGGATTCGCCCGCCACAGTCTCGAACCGCATTCAACTCCTAAGCAAAATGAATTTAATTTATTTGCCAAAGAATTAGCTTCTTATTTGGAAAGCGCCCGCAATAATGGTGAATTTGACCGTCTTTACATCGCGGCAGGGCCAACATTATTAGGCTTATTGAGACAATCTCTCGATGCAGCGACGATGAAACTGGTTAGCGGCGAAGTAGATAAAGATATGACGCAAATGAAACCCGATGAAATCGTCTCTCATTTTCCCTTTATATTTTAGCGACTCTTCCACTCAGCAGACTTGAAGCGGTTGAGCACCGTTTTTCAGGCCTGTTGGGTATTTACGACTTCACAAACTCAACTATAGACAGCGAAATGATCGAAGAATTTTGGAGCGAATTATACGAGGGGGAAATCCACACGCGTGATCAGTGGCAATTCGAATTAAAATCCGAGTTCATGATCAATCCAACGCTCGATAAAAACGTCTACAAACAAGAGTTTTTCTTATTCATTCCAAGCCCCCTGCAGATTAATTCAGATACTCTATCGAAATCGCAGTTTTACGCGGCCCAAACGAATTTAATCCGCTATAAGACTCCTCGCATGCCACTGCGAGAACTGATCGATCCTTCTTACTCCCCATCCCCCCTCAATCGACTACAGCAGCTTTTTTCAGAACCCTCGTTAAATCTCACTGCAGTCCTCGACGAACTCCAACTATTTGGCAATATTTTTAAAACGTCCTTAAGAGACCGTATCGCCCGTATTTCTGAAAGCGTAGAAAAGATGCAAGGCTATGGCACCGATCTTTATACGCCTGTGATTAAGGAGCTTTGCGAGCAGATTAACGAGGTGTGCCAATTTTTCCGCCAAATGCAAACAAAACTTACCCTGGATTTTTCACCTCAAGCCATTCGCTATTTTCGCTATACCGACGAATATATTAGTCATGCCATTGATGAGTATTTTTTAATTTTGCTCGAACAATTCCGTCACCTGGAAGAAAAACGCTATGAAGAAGTTGAAAAATTGCTATGCCATCTTATCGTACAAGAAAAACTCTATCGAAAAACACATGGGCTAGAACCTCAAACTAAAAAAGGGCGCATCGCTTCTAATGAATCCATCCTCTATAGGCAAGGATTGCTAAATCGTTTCATGCTAGAAGCATTGATGCTGAAAAGCTACCGCGCTTCGCTAGAAGAAAAACATGGAAATATTCTAGGAAGTGTGGCAGCCGGAGTTGCCATGTTTGTCTACATGATCCTCTTTGTCTGGAAAGTTTCCGTATTTGTGATCAACTCCCTTCCATTCATCCTATTTGCTGTAATTTTCTATATTCTAAAGGACCGCTTGAAAGAGGGATTAAAAAAGATTTATTATAAACAAGCTTACCGCTGGTTTCCGGACTATTCCACCGAAATCTGGAGCGCCAAAGGCGATGAAATAGGCCGTCTAAACGAGAACTTCGCTTTCATCTCGCAAGACCAGCTTCCTCCCAGTTTTTTAACGATTCGCAACAATCATTTTCACGAAGAACTGCAAGCCTTAAATAGGCATGAGACTATCATTCAATACAAAAGAGAAGTCACGCTTTACCACCAACCTGGAAGAATGAAAAGCCGAAGAAGGGAGCTAACAACCATTTTCAGACTTAATATTCAAAGCTTTCTTCAAAAAGCCAGTAATGCGCTTCAGCCTAGCCTAACATTAGATCCTTATACGCTAGAGATTAGCGAGCGCCTTTTACCAAAAATTTATCATTTAAACATCATCATACGCAATACCTATCTACAACCAGACCTTAGCATTAAAAGTGAAGTCAAAACATTCCGCGTTGTTGTTGACAAGACCGGAATTAAACGAGTCGAGTTGATTAAATCACCATGAAAATTATGCAAAAAGAACGATTAAGCCTTTCTCATCAAAAGCTCCTAGAAACAAGATTTAAAGCTCTAAACTTGGATCTGTCCGAATATTCTTTCGCTAACCTCTACCTATTTAGGCATCTTCATCAATACGAACTCATTTTTGCCGATGAACTTTACATCCAAGGACTCAATAGGGAAGGCTCTTCTTTTATCATGCTTACGTCTCGCCCCCAACAAGCCAAACTCCCCCAGCTTCTTTCCCTACTCAATTCAAATAGTTTTTTATTTCCCATTCCCGATCAATGGCTAGAATTGTTTGGGCCCTACCTCAATCAAGTCAGCTTTAAAGAAGATGATAGTGATTATCTATTTCAAACCAGCAAGCTGGCTCAATTCCAGGGCCGCCACTTAAGCAAAAAAAGAAACTTAGTTAAACAGCTCTTCTCAAACCACCTGGTCGAGGTCTATCCTTTACAGGAAAAAAAAGAAGAGGCGCTTATGATTTTAAACGAATGGCAAGAAGAGCAGCTGCGGCCAGCAGCTGAAACCGATTATCTCTCATGCAAAGAGGCCATCGAACTGCATCAAATTCTTTCACTGGAAGGACGAATCTTTTATATTGATGGCTATCCAAGCGGATTGACAATCGGCGAGCGATTAAACGACCGCTGCTTCGTTATCCACTTTGCCAAGGCGCATAAACGACTCAATGGCCTCTACCAATATCTTTATCAAGAGCAAGCTCAATTCCTCGGCAGCCACTATGATTGGATTAATCTGGAACAGGATCTTGGTTCGCCGGCTCTTCGCCAAGCCAAACATTCTTACCTCCCAGATCGCATGCTTCACAAGATGCGCGTCTACTTGAAGAATCCAGGCTAGTCCAAAAGCAATGATGATTTGAAAAAAAAGATAGGAAGGAATAAAAATGAATGGGCAAGAAAAAAGCACTTAATTGCGAGAATTAAGTGCCTTTTTCTTTAATTGATCTATGACTTCTTATTCACAACAATTGGCAGCGAAAATTGCTGAAGCAATGACAGTAGCAACCATCGCAGCCGGGTGGAGCGGAAGCGCATTGTAATAACAAAAAGCACCAACACCGCCGAGCCAAGTAGATAGACTCATTCCGGCAGCTAAAGTACTTGCAATGGCAACCTGCTTCTCTGTAGCACAAGGAAGAACTTTCATAGCTAAGCGAGAAACGAGATCGCCTACAGTAAGAAAAGCGTAGCTGACAGCAAATAGCGAGCCAGCCGCAATGTATTTATTTTGTAAATAAGGGGCTGCTTGCTCCATACCAGATTTAATCACTGTCACTAAGCGCCCGCCTAAGACACCAGCCGCATCTTTCAGTTGGCTGGCTTTGTTAGAAGCTATTTCTAATCCTGTTAATAGGCCGCTTTTAATAGCTGTCCAATCAATTCCTTGATTCACAATTGCATGGGTCATAAAAATTCCTCAAATTACAGTTAACTCTCTTTTGAAATATGAAGATCTCAAAAGAATCTTATTTTTATATATCTAAAACACATTCACCACTAACGGCAACATTCTGTCTTTGTCTTTGCGAAGTAAAAAAGGACCGCAGAACACACATTAACAGCAACGAACTCCCAAGGAGTTAGCGGCATGCGTAGAGCCTTGTAAACGGCATAATTGGTTGCCGAATAAGTAAGCGCTATTATCCCGCCTAAACCAAGGGCTAAACGATTTTTTTGAGCATTTGATAAGCCCGCATACCTGCCAAAAGCGAGCTCATATACCTCACCTGCGACTCGCGCAACCCTTATAGATAGCTCGCCAGAAGCCACGCACGTTAGAGTCATAGCAACAAAGGCATACTCTCGATCTTGTACATGGCTTGATGCTTGATCGATGACCTTAACCACAAAATTTTTAAGATAGCCTACACGTACTGCAGCGCTGTTGTAGGCATTTCGAACCCCTTCGGGGATTAAATTAAAACTAATCTTCACACTTTCCTCATATGGCGATTACAACTTAAAAATTTAATACTACCGCAGGTCTCACAGGAGAAACAACTGGCTGCTTGTAGTGGGCCAAAACAAGGCGTAAAGCAATATAACTAATGCAACTCGCCACACTTGTTACGAGATAGGCTTGCGGGCTAATATTTGGCTTCAAAATGCTTGCAAAAGCCATGTTTAAGGCGACTAAGCTGCCGACTGCGCCAGTTAAGAGCGAAATTTCTTTGAATGTTTGAGCCTTCGAACCCACATTGCCATCTCTTAGTCGAGTCTTGTTTAAAAGATTGTCCACAATCCCAAAAGCCTTGAGCATGATCTCGAGGAATACAATGTTCGATGCAATCACTGCAGCGAAGGCATAGCGCGGATTTTGGAGTTGTTGAGATGTAACTTTCACAGCCTTGAGGGTGTATTCGCGAACATGCCCCCCCAATTTTACTGCCAACTTGCCTGTAGCCTGAGCCCAAGCTCCAACTTTTGCTGCAACCACTTTATAAATGGCACTTACCTTTTCAGCTCCAGATTTTGCTGCAGATCGGGTAGCAGTAGCACAAGCTTTCATCTGCGTCGCAATAAAAGTCATCGCCCGTGACGTGTAATCAGAAAGTCCGCCAGCTACTCTTGCAGCTAATCTTGCAGCTAATCTTCCGATCGCTCTAGCCGCAACTCCAATCTTTTCAGCAAGCGCTTTTAACTGCTGGGATGCAATGGCAAATCCCTTTACTACACATTCACGCACTGCACCAGCCACGCTCAAGACTAATCGTCCTACTGCATTTGCCCACTCTCCAAAAGTTGCAACAAGCGCTTTAACAACAGTACTAACCTTCGCAGCACCAGCTCTTGTTTGCGTCGCAATAAAAGTCATTCCTTTTAAAGTACAATCATAAAGTCCGCCAGCCGCTCTTGCAGCCAAGCTTCCGATCGCTCTGGCTGCGACCCCAATCTTTTCGGCAAGCACTTTTAGCTGCGCCGATGCAAAATTAAGCCCTTTTATTGTATAATCACGCGTTTCTCCGGCCAAGCTCACCACTAACCGCCCTGTCGCTTTCGCACCAGCCTCTAATTTAGAGGCGGCTGCTTGATAAATCCCATAAACTTGAGTTTGAATACTCTCCATTTGAATCTTCATGCGTATCCTAGATATTTAAGTTTTTATATTAATTAAGACTCATATTTTAAATATTAATTTAATTAAGATCAATAAAAAAAACATTGTAAAGATTCAGTGAATTGTTTAATAAATAAAACTTGTTTCTCACGAGATTAAATCGCCAACAACTTCTCAACTTCAGTCTCAAAACACAAAATATTGATTTTTAGTTTTTTGCGTATTCAACAAGGGTTTGGCTTTTTTTAAATTAAAAAAAATACTATAACGCACTTTTTGAACATTCCTCATTCCATCCCCTTTATTGCCCCTATAATAAGAGTCCTGGTTCTTTAACGATCAATAAGAGAGGGCCCTCATGTCAATGCCATCTATTCCTCCCAATTTGGAAGCACTTCAAGACGTTTGTCTATTACAAAGGCGCTACATAGAGGAACTAGAAAAAGAGAGTCAGCTTTTGCTCTCATCAAACTCAGCTTGCATAGTCGATAAGGAAAAGGCGTCTCGCACCATAAAAGATTTGATCGACCGCATCGACCAATTGACCCTGGAAAATGGAACATTTACGCAACGGGTGACCGTTTTCGAGGAGGAACAAAAAACTTTAAATAGCGAACTCCTGCGTTTAACGGAAAAAGTAAATAGTTTAGCGCATGAACGGGAGCAACTCAGGGCTTTTGCCGAGAACTTGCAAGAAGACCATCTAGTGTCAGAAAAAAAAGTATACGAACTGGAAGGAAGACTCTCTCTTCTTAAGCAGGACAATGCAGCCTTATTAACCACTTCAGAGGAGCTCCATTTAGCCCAGATCCAATCTAGCGAGAAAATACAGACACTGACTCTTCAATTAGAGCAAGTTCGGCTCAACAATCAAGCCATGCATCAGCTCATAGATTCTTCCAATCAAGAGAATGAACAACTCAAACATCTTTTCTCTGACATTAAAACGAAACTGGCGCGTGTAGAAGAAGACAAGCAGGCCATTGAACTAAATAATCAAACTCTAAAAGAAAAGATTGAAGAACTGGCGCAGCAAAAAGAGGCTATTTTAGTCGAACAACGGGCATTAGAATTGGAAGCGCAAAGGCTTAGATCTATTTTAGATGGCCTTTCGAATGATAATCAATTGCTAAAGGAGCAACAAGAACGCTTGCAAGAAAACTGTCAGCAGCTAGAAGAGCGGATCAATCGACTCGTTACCGAAAAAGAAGAGCTTGAAAGACGCAATCAAGATCTGCAGAGAGAGCAACATCAAACCAGTCAAACTCTTCAGGGGCTTTTAGAGCAAAATCAGCAGTCTCTAGCCCGCTACCACCATTTGAGCGACCAATATGACCATTTAAAAGGCATTTCTGAAACGCAAAAAATTGCCTTTCAGGAACTTAACAGAGAGTTAAGCCAGCATCGTACCAAAGAAATGCGCCAGCAGTTTGTCCATCATACAGACTCAAAAAGTCATTTTCAAGGCTATTTAAAAAATGGAGCGCTTGTTCTAGGCGGCTTGTTAACTCTACCCATTAATGGACTCCTGGCTATTGGAGGAGCTTTTTATGGGTTAACAGTGGCTCGTCATTACTTACAGACAAGCGAACTTAAGCATTACGAAGAAGATTACAAGAAAAATCACCCGCATGCACTTGCAGACGAAGCTTTTAATTACGCTAAGGCGAAATATGAATTAAAAAGAGCCAATTTAGTTTCCAGATTACTTACACTATAAAAGAGGGAACAGCAAATGACCATAAACGAATTTGCCTTGATCCCCAAAATAAATTTGGGATTGCTTCAACCTCTTCACCAATCCGCAGCAATTGAGGCTGAAATAAGCGATTACAAAGGCTCTTTACTCAAAAAAATCGAAGACGTTCAGTCGCGCATCAACACAAGCAGAGAAAGCGCTTCTTGCAGCGATATCTCTTATCAAGAGAGTCAGCATCAAGCCAACCAACGCTTGCATCAAGAGACTCTTCATAAAAAAAACGTTCTCGATCAATTGGCCTTCCTGGAGCACAATTTAAACAATCAGAAACAGGCTTTTTCAGAGTGCGGCCAGGCAGTCGCAAGCGAAGTGCAAGACTTGCTCTCTAATCTGATAAAGCTATTAACTATACAAGGCTCTCAACAACAGCTGCAGAATCAGATAGAGGGGCTCTTTTTTTATGAAGAAGAGATGCACTTGGCTCAAAAAATGACCGAGAGGCAGTTACACAATTGTGTTGCGTATCAAGCAAGCTTGCATCCAAGCATGGAAGAGCTGCAAATGGATTTATGCGAAGAAGCCTTGCATTTAGAATCGTATCGGCAGGCATTAAAAGACGCGGAAGAATCAAAGGAAGAGATTAGGCAGGAGCTGCAAAGCATCCAACCTATCACGCGGCTAGATCAACTCTATGTACAAGTCAGACAGGAACAATGGGAAAATCAAAAAAAAGTAGATTCCCTAAAGAAAGACTGGGTGGAGGTTCAAGACCGCATCTCAAAGCTTAAAATCGCTCAACAAGAAATGCAAGCGCAAGCCACAACCATTAGGTACGATCAAAACCAGACTCATGAGGCCCACATTCAAATGGAGGGGATCCTGGAAAGTCTAGAACAGCGATCTGTCCGATTGGACTATGATCTAGTAACCATAGCCTCTCACTTAAACCAACTCGAATGTAAGCAGGGAGAAATCGCTCAGCATCTCCAGCAAGCAGAGAAAGAGCAGGAAGAAAAAGAGCAGTTGCTTGATCAAATCGACCAGGTAATAGAGTGCATTATCTGGCACCAAGACCCCCAAACCAATTTGATCGATTGGGAAGAAGAGCCTCAGGTAGTCTCAAACTTTCCATCTAACCATGTAGCGCCAACGCTAGTTACCCAGGCTATTGCGCAAACGCAAGTCAGTCACGCTCATGCGCCTTTAATGCCCTCTGCTAAAGGAGCGGGGCATCCTATTTGGAAATGGGCAAAAAAATCTCTATCCTGCATTCAGACAATCGTCACAGCTCTCTTTCGCCTCCTCATTCAAGCGGCTAAATACGCCTGGGCTCAGACTGCATCACTTGCAGCCTATCAGTGGACTATCATTCAAGCTGTTTACCTTGCCGGTAAAACAGCTTATTGTGGTTTTAGAGAAAATCCAGCAAGCTTTGGAATGTAGGAACATTCTCTATTAGCAAAAGCTGCTCATCCGAGCCATTGATCGCGATTTTGGGCCTCAACCAATCTCCATAAAGTCTCTGCAGAATTCATGTGAGAGTTCAATTCCAGCGCTTTATTAAGATCTCGTATAGTCTCGTCGAATCGCCCTATCCACCGATAGCTATCGCATCGTTTAAGCAGTCCGAAGACATTGTCAGGCTTAGATGCTAAGGCTATACTTAAATCTCCTATGATGTTCTCAAACTCTCCTTAAGGAAAAAGGTTACAGACAAAAACTGCATTTGTAGTGCCAAGCTTTACATAGAGGTGCCCATGATTTTTACCTTGGGCAAATGCCTTTTAGTGCACTGAGGGTCGGTTAATTGCTTCTGAACAAATTCTAGGGACTGACAATAATGGATAGACATAATCCTGCCTTGAATATCGAAATTGGGCAAATAATACACAATATTAATGCTTAAAGGCTAATAAATGCTTATTTCAAAAAAACGACAAAAAAACTGCCTGCTCCGTGCAATCGATTAAGCCCTTGTAAATCTCGTTGTCTATAAAGTCAAACCCAATTATATAAAATTATTTTAAAAATAAAGTTGGTGAATTAAAGCCCAAAAGAAGACCCTGGATTCCATCTCAACTAGTCTAGAGTGCTCCGGTTAATTTATTTTAGGCGGACATGAAAATTTGTTAGGTTAATTCTCGATTTTTTGTTTAGATAATTCTTATTTTTTCTGGAATTCATAAAAATTCCTAAGAATGTTGTCTATGCTTTTAGAGCATCTAAAATGCATGTGTTTAAATAACTCGAGGACCGTACAAGGATTCCTGAGTTATCAATCTTTAAATAAGGAAGTGGCATGTAGTGAACGATTGGAATTTAGCTCAAAATCAACATCTCTATTGGACTCAAACGTGGGGACACCCCTATTTTAGCATCAATGAAAAAGGGCATGTCGTCGTTAAAATGCATGCTGACGGTCCCGAAGGCGATCTATTTGAATTAGTGGAATCGCTGGTACAAAGAGGGATTGAAGCGCCCATTCTCATTCGCCTGGATGGAATCGTGCGCGATCGCATTCACTATCTTCAAGCAGCTTTTGAGTCTGCCATCGAAGAATTTAACTACAAAAACACATATCGCATTGCCTATCCAATTAAGGTAAATCCCCAATTCCATGTTGTGGACTTGATTGAGCAAACAGGGCATCCTTATCAATTAGGGCTCGAAGTCGGCAGTAAACCCGAGCTGCTCGCCGTTTTAACATGCAACAACAACCTTGAATCTCTTTTGCTTTGCAATGGCTATAAAGATGCCGAATACATTGAATTAGCCTTACTGGCCCGCAAGTTGGGCAGACGTTCGATCATTATCATCGAGCAACTCTATGAACTTCCACTTGTCTTAGACATTGCCAAAAAGCTCAACGTCGAAGCCGAAATCGGTTTTCGCATGAAGCTGTCGGCAAAAGGCAGCGGACGCTGGCAAACGTCGGGCGGCGACCAGGCAAAATTTGGCCTGAGCACACACGAAATCGTTTTGTGTTTAGAACAGCTTCAAAAGGCCGGAAAATCCCACTGGTTGAAACTCCTGCACTTTCATATTGGAAGCCAGATCACAGCCATTGAATCGATCAAAAAAGCGCTCAATGAAGCCTCTCGGATGTATACCGAACTCGCACTCATTTGTCCTTCTCTCACATTTTTCGATGCTGGGGGCGGATTGGGAGTCGATTACGACGGTTCAAAAACAACCTCTGATTCTTCGATGAATTATTCGGTTGAAGAATATGCAAGAGACGTCGTGTATGCGATAGGAGAAGCCTGTGATAAGGCAGAACTCCCCCATCCGATGATCATTACTGAATCTGGACGCGCCTTGGTGGCTCATCATGCTGTCTTGATTTCAGAAGTGATTGACGTTGCTTTGACAATCAACCCTCAAGAAGGTATCCTCACACCGCCGACTGAGCATGATTTACTAACAAGCTTCTACAAGCTGTATCAAGAGTTGACTCCAGAAGGATGCCAAGAAGCCTTGCATGATGCCAATGAGCTTAAAGAGGCCATGTTGGAAAACTTTCTGCACGGCAATTTATCCTTGATCGAAAGGGCCTATGCTGAGAAAGTCTACCGCCACCTCATAGCCAAGATTCACTGGCTCACCAAGGAACTTGCCTATATTCCTGAAGACATCGAAAAGCTGGATCAGCAACTGATTGATACCTATTTTTGCAATTTCTCGGTCTTTCAATCGGTGCCAGACTCATGGGCTATCGAACAGCTATTCCCGATCATGCCCATTCATCACTTGAATGAAGAACCAAAAAGGCGCGCCATTTTGGCTGATCTAAGCTGCGATAGCGACGGTAAAATTGATCGTTTTGTCAGCCGCAAAGGCTCCAAACACTATCTTCCTCTCCATGAATTCAAAAACTCGCCTTATTATGTTGGGATCTTTTTGACTGGCGCTTATCAGGAAATTTTAGGCGGCTTGCATAATCTCTTTGGTGATGCCAATGCAGTTCACGTCGACCTGGATGAGGACGGAAAGTGGGAAATCAAGCATGTTGTCGAAGGAGATACCATCGAAGAGGTTCTCAGCTATGCCCAATACAACCCCCAGCAACTCATCAAACAACTACGCGTCTTGATAGAAAAGGGGCTCCGATCCGGACGGCTATCGCCTGAAGAATCTGCAAAACTGCAAAAGCGGTTTAAAGAATCGCTAGAAAGCTATACATACTTAGTCGTTTAATTAAAGAGGCTATCATGACTATTCGCGAATTTATGCGTCGTAATTTTAAACATTTTAATGCAGCCGTTTGCGTCGACGCAGCAGAAGCTTGGATGGCACACCTAGATAAGGGCGGCAAAATGCTAGTTACCCTGGCAGGCGCCATGAGTACGGCAGAACTTGGCATTTCTTTAGCCGAATTAATCCGACAAGATAAAGTACATGCCATTTGCTGCACAGGCGCCAATCTTGAAGAAGATGTCTTCAACCTCATCGCCCACACTCATTACGAAAGAGTTCCCCACTACCGCTCTTTAACTGTCGAAGATGAACTGGCCCTCCTCAAAAGAGGCATGAACCGCGTAACAGATACGTGTATCCCAGAAGATACTGCCATTCGGCGCATTGAAAAAGAAGTTCTGGATCTTTGGCAAAAAGCAGACAAGAGCCAGCAGCGCTATTTTCCCTATGAGTTCATGTATCAGCTGTTAGACTCTAAGCAATTAGAGAAGTCCTACGAAATTGATCCTAAGGACTCGTGGTTGCTCGCTGCCAAAGAAAAAAATCTTCCCATTTGGACGCCAGGCTGGGAAGACTCTACTCTCGGTAATATTTTCGTCTCTCACGTCATTGCGGGTGATTTAAGCAGCTTCTCGATCATGAAGTCAGGAACAGAGCAAATGGCTACGCTTGTAGAGTGGTACAAGCAGCTATGCAAAAGCTCTTCGATTGGATTTTTCCAGATCGGCGGTGGAATTGCAGGTGATTTTCCCATTTGCGTTGTTCCACTCATTCGGCAAGACTTACAAGAAAAAGTTCCTCTTTGGGGGTATTTTTGCCAAATCAGTGACAGTACGACCTCTTATGGATCCTATAGCGGAGCCGTTCCCAATGAAAAAATCACTTGGGGTAAGCTGGATGGGAAAACGCCAAGCTTTGTCATTGAATCGGATGCATCCATCGTCGCCCCTTTAATTTTTAACTACATCCTCAATCAGTAACATTCATTCTTTTGCCGCCTGGAAAGCAATACTTTGCGGGCGGTTTACATCCCCCTTACAGGAAGGTAAAATGAATACAAACGTTAAAATTGGACTTATTCAATTGGCTTGCTCCGAAGATTTAGAGCAAAACTTTACTAACGCTGTGCAAAAAATTAAAGAAGCCGCCGCCAAAGGAGCCCAAATTATTTGCCTGCCGGAGCTTTTCCGCTCGCGCTATTTTTGCCATGAAGAAAATTACGACTTCTTTCAACTGGCTGAACCCATTCCCGGCCCGACAACTGAGCGCCTAGCCCCCCTTGCCAAAGAACTCGGCGTGGTCATCATTGCCTCACTTTTCGAAAAGAGAGCGAGCGGCGTTTACCATAATACAACGGCTGTCATAGATGCCGATGGTACATATCTTGGCAAATACCGCAAAATGCACATTCCAGACGATCCGGGCTATTTCGAAAAATTTTACTTTACACCTGGAGACTTAGGCTTCAAGACTTTTTCTACTAAATTTGGAAAAGTCGGCATTCTTATTTGTTGGGATCAATGGTATCCTGAAGGGGCACGCATCACGGCGCTTATGGGGGCCGATATGCTTTTTTTCCCAACAGCCATCGGCTGGGCTTTGAGTCAGGATGATCAAACCAACCAGGATCAGTATCAGGCTTGGCAAGTAATCCAACGCTCACATGCAATTGCCAACGGTTTACCAGTCATTTCAGTCAACCGCGTCGGCATAGAAGAGGAGATGCAATTTTGGGGCGGATCTTTTGTCGCCAATCCTTTTGGAAGATTGCTCTGTCAAGCTGACCATGTAAAGGAAGAGGTTGTCGTTCAAGTAATCAGCCTCAACCAGTCAGATTATTACCGCACCCATTGGCCATTTCTTAGAGATCGGCGCATTGAATGCTACCAACCCATCACCAAACGCTTTATCGACGAGCCTGCCTCATGAAAACGCCCAAAGAATTAGGCTATTTTTTTCCGCCCGAATGGGCACCTCACCACGCCACATGGCTCAGCTGGCCGCATAAAGAGGCCTCTTGGCCGGGTAAGTTGCAAGCCATTTACCCCGTCTACGCAGAATTTGTACGCCTCTTAGCCGAGAGTGAGCTGGTTTGCATCAACGTCAATAATAAACAGATGCAAAAAGAGGCTGAATCTCATCTCATGCAAGCAGGGGCTGATCTAAGCCAGGTGCGCTTCTTTCTATTTCCAACAAACGATGCCTGGTGCCGGGACCATGGACCGGCCTTTTTGCTCCATTCTTCTCCTGATGCTCGTAAAGCAGTTGTCGATTGGAATTATAATGCCTGGGGAGGCAAATACCCGCCTTATGATCTTGATGATCAAATCCCCTTGCGGATTGCAAACTACTATCAAATTCACTGCTTCCAACCAGGCATTATCATGGAAGGTGGCTCGGTCGAATTTAACGGCAAAGGATCTCTCTTGACAACCAAATCTTGCCTGCTCAATCCCAACCGCAACCCACATTTAACGCAGTCGCAAATCGAGTCGTATCTTGTCGACTATTACGGAGTCGATCAAGTTCTATGGCTCGACAGTGGGATCGAGGGGGATGACACGGATGGACACATCGATGATTTGACCCGCTTCGTCAACGAAGATACGGTCGTGACTGTTGTCGAGTCTCAGAAAGAGAGCCCTAACTATCCTATTTTGCAAAGCAATTTAAAAGCATTAAAAGCGATGCGATTATTGAATGGCAAACAGCTCAACGTGATTGAACTCCCCATGCCAGCTCCTTACATGGAAGATGGGCAGATACTGCCTTGCAGTTATGCCAATTTTTATATCAGCAACAAAACAGTCATTGTGCCCATCTTCGAAGACCCCATGGATGAGCAAGCTCTAGAGATCTTGACCTCTTGCTTTAAAGATCGAAAGGTTGTGGGATTGAATTCCAAAGACATCATTTGGGGATTGGGAAGCTTTCACTGCTTAAGCCAGCAAGAGCCGGCTTAATGCAAGCTCTCTGAGTTCATGACTTGAACTCAGAGAGCCTCTAGTTTGCAATTTGCACAACCCGATTCTGGCGTCTTTTCTGTAACAGATAGAGCGGAATGCCAGGAATCAGCGCGCCAAGCCCCCAATAGAGTTGCGATGGGGTTGCTTGAAGAGCCATCCAAAAAAGACCAGTCAACGCAAGAAGGGGAATGACAGTCAACAATACTTTTTTGAAAGGCGTCACAGGTATTTCTCTTCGCTGATAGAGCACCATGACAGCCACACACGTCGCACCATATTGAGCAAAGCGTGAAACCACGCTAATGGCCGCCAGCTGAGCAAAGTTGCCAGACAGTGCTGCAATAGCTGTGAAACCCGTCGTGATCAAAATGGCCCAAATGGGGGCACCAGAACGATTGGTCTCTGCAATCCATTTTGGAATCATCCTATCTTCTGCCAAGGCAACACCGCTGCGCGGGATAATAAAAGAGGCCGAAATATTCACCCCTCCAATCGAAACAAGCATCGTAAGCGTCACAAGCCATCGCCCTGGCATCCCAAAAATTTGTTCTCCTGCATCGGCTAAAGGAGCAGAACTTTCACTCAAAGCCGGGCCTAAAATTCCCGTTGCGATCATCTGTATCACAAAGTAAAGTAAGGAGCAAAAACTGATGACTGTCATGACGGCGATGGGCAAATTTTTAGTTGGATTTCTCATTTCACCCGCAGCAACAACAAGGGTTTCAAACCCTCCAAAGGCATAAAAAATAATGATGGCGGCTCCCCCAAAAGAGGTCGAATCCCATTCAGACGGCACAGATTCAATAAAGTGAAGCTGCTGCATGTAAAAGACTCCTACTAAAATAAAAAATAGGAGCGGCAGCAATTTCGCAACCGTAATCACATTATTGAGATGTTTAAGGGCCCGCGTTCCGGCAATATTAAAAAGAATGAGCGCTCCAATTAAGCCCAAAATGAGTATGCTTCGAACAGGCTCCTCTAACGCTTGTGGCCAGACAGAACTCAGAGCCGTTACAAAACCTACTATCAAAGCTGCCCATCCCATGATTCCGACAATCCAGCGCATGAAGCCAATTTCAAACCCAATAAAGTTTCCAAAAGCCTCTTTAGCGTAAACATAGGCTCCGCCATTTCGATTAAAAAGAGCCGCGCACTGAGCAAAACACCAAGCGATAGCCAACACTAGAAGCGTTACAAAAATATAGACAAAGGGGCTAAAATGCCCTGCAAGCTCAAAGACTTTTCCCGGAAGCAAAAAGATCCCCGATCCAATGATTCCATTAATTCCTAACAGGACCACGCTAATGAGTCCCATTTTTTTACTGTCTGTCGTCATCGGCGCGCCGCCTTGCTAGCCTCAACAAAGCTTTTAAAAAGCTTACCGGCCTCTAGCTGCTTTTCCACCATCAATTCAGGATGCCACTGGACACCTACAATAAAAGGATGATCGACTTTTTCAATTCCTTCTACAATGCCATCTTTAGCCAAAGCATTGACTCTAAATCCAGGGGCCACCTTTTTGACTGACTGGTGGTGGAAGCTATTTGTCAAAAGCAAGTCAACCTGCATGGCATTTTTGAGCACCGTGCCCTCAACAAGCTCTACAGTATGGGCTCCCACATGAACCTGGGCATGTTGCAAATGTTGCAAAACGAATGGTGAGTGGCGAGAGACATCTTGATAGAGAGTGCCCCCGAAAGCCACATTCATGAGTTGCAACCCGCGGCAAACCCCCAAAATAGGCATTCCACTTTGATAAGCACCTTGAGTCAGCTGAATTTCGTATTGATCGCGTTCAGGATACAAGTCTTGCAAGAGAGCATCCGGCTCTTCTCCGTATAGAAGCGGATGAACGTCATATCCCCCTGAAAGCAGTAATCCATCAATCAACTCCATTTGCCTTTCAACAGCCCCCTCATCGGATACAACTGGTAAAACAACCGGGATACCTCCCGCTTGTACAATCGCCTGAATGTAATCTTGCCCCACAAAGACCCTTTCTCTTCCTTTAAAACACCCCGTCTCAATCATCAATAAACTTGCCGAAATTCCGATAATGGGTTTGTTAACCGCTGCAGCTTTCATAAAAATCCAACTATTTAGTCTAAAAAAATTATGCTTGTATTAAAAAAGGACACTCAACACTTCAAATCAAAAGTATTAAGGATTTAGCCCGCCTTACAGGCCGGTCTTTGTAACTCTTGAGAGTTAATCTCGCTATAATGATGCTAAAGAAAAAGAAAAGTTGAATCCGGGTAAACCGGACAACCGTAGGGACAACCACATTGAATGGAAGAAAATCTGTTGCCTGTAAGAGACAGAGTTAAGATTGCGTTTTCCATAGTGATCTTGAATTTTAAAAGGCTAAGACAATTTTACTCTATTAGTTATTTTTTGGCAATTACTAAAATCATTGTTTATTTGATTTTATTTAATAACCCCAATTGTTATCTTAAGAGAATATGTTGAAAGCTTTCAAACAATTTAATTGTCATTCATCTCATGAGAGAGCATTCCCATTTTTCAGATAGTTTGATTTTAAAAACGGAACGTCTTTTACTAAAGACACCGCAACTAAGTCATGCAGAAGCTTTAGTCGATTTTGAAAAGAGGAATCGGGAATTTTTGAAGCCTTACATGGCGACGACTGGAGAAGATTTATTTTCCGTATACGAGTGGGAAAAGCGGCTGGAGAAATGGCAAGTCGAGCAGCAGCATAGTCAATCCATGCGTTTACTTTTTTTCCTCAAAGGATCCGCTCATAGGGATTTAGTCATTGGATCGTGCCACTTTACTCAGTGTTTTCGAGGCGCCTTTCACGCCTGCTACTTAGGCTATAAAATAGATCAGTCTCACCAGGGTTATGGCTTTATGTTTGAAGGGCTTCAACATGCAATTAGCTATCTATTTGACGACTTAAATTTTCATCGCATCATGGCCAATTACCTTCCCACGAATCTACGTAGTGAGCAGCTCTTAAAGCGCCTAGGATTCATGGTTGAGGGGTATGCTAAAAACTATTTAATGATTGATGGACGCTGGCAAGACCATGTCTTGACATCTTTAACCAATGCACACTGGCAAGAGGAGCCTCATGAGCCAATCTAATCCATCCCTTCCATGGTATCGGGAAGGACTTCGCTTCGACTGCACGCAATGCGGTAAATGCTGTACCGGCTCGCCAGGCTTTGTTTGGGTGACAGAAGAGGAAATGGGGGCTATGGCAGCAAGTTTAGGCCTTTCACTCTCCCACTTTAAGCGGCTCTACGTCAAGCGTAGAGAAAACCGTTACTTGTTAGTCGAGAAAAAGTCTGCTGATGGCCATGACTGTATCTTTTTTCAAGACCGCAAGTGCCTCATTTATCAAGCACGGCCTCAGCAATGCCGCACCTATCCTTTCTGGCAAGAAAATCTTTTATCTCCTGCTAGCTGGGAGCATACGGCTGAATTTTGCGAAGGCATTCGCGCCGACGCACAGCTGATTTCACAAGAAGTCATCGATCAGACACTGCAATCGCAACCCAATTCTGGTGCCCATTTTGTGAGTGCATCGGAAGAAGGGATTCAATAATCCTTTATCTACGATATCACCTCAACTTCATCCTCTGCAAAGAATTGAGTTGCAAAATTCAAACTACTAACGCAGAGACGGAGAGCTTCAATGAACCAACCATCTCTTGCGCTCACCGTCTCACCACCCCTGCGCTAATCAGTAGACTCCGCTTAATAAATCGCTCTTGAGTCTGCCACTATGTTACCCTTTTGCATCACCCATTGTTTATTGCCCAATGTATTTGCCAAATGAATATCGTGGGTAATCATGATGGTTGCAACGCTCGTTGCTTTAACAAAATCTAAAGTGAGCTGCACGAGCTTGGTCGCCGATTCAGGATCTAGCGCCGCTGTCGGCTCATCTAATAGTAATAAACGTGGCTGCTTAAGAGTTGCCATCAAAAAAGTTAACAACTGCCTTTGCCCTCCCGACAAGCATCCCATGGGACGATGTAAAAGAGAATCTAGATCGACATTCACAGAGGCAAGCCTTTGAGCCAAAGAATCTTTTTCAAAACGGTCGAGCCCCTTTTTAAGAGAAGCCTTTTCTCCTTTTAACGAAGCCAACGCTAAATTCTCTTGCACCGTTAAGCTGGGAAAACATCCAAGCAAAGTATTTTGAGACATTCGGCTAATCAGTGGTGATCTTTGCTGTTCACTCCAGTTAGAGACGCATAACTCTTCAATCCAAATGCGTCCTTGTTGAGGCTCTTTGCGGCCTGTCACCAAATCAAAAAAAGAGCTTTTACCTGATCCATTCACGCCTTTCAAAATAAATGAAGTCTCCCGCTAATGCCTCACAGCAGAGTTTTTTCAAAATTGGCCTTCCTTGGATTTGAAAGCTCAGCTGTTCAATCTTTAAAGCACATTTCGAAGCTGTCATGCAAACCTCCTCTCGCTCGCAAGCAATGGAGACTGACTAAGCTGCAAAAAGGCTACAATCAAGACTCCTTTAATTAAATAATTCCACGAAGGATCGACTCCCAAAGCAATGGTCAGGGCAAAAAATGCCTGGCAAATCATGGCTCCGATGACAAGAGCCAAGCTAAAACTGGCTGTGAACATTTCAGCAATGATTAATCCCGTTAATCCCATCATCATCATTCCCATGCTTCCAGTCAGGGAATAAAACGTAGTCAACTGTACAAATAACCCGCCAGCCAACCCCGAGCAAGCCCCAGCCAAACAAAAGCCAAGGATCTTGTATTTCTGTACATTTTTGCCGAGGCTCGCAAGCAAAGCGGGATTACACCCAGACGCTCGAATCACAAATCCCACTTCTGTCTTTAAAAAATAATTGACTGCCCCAAAAATGGCTAAGACGATAGCTCCCAAGGCAAGAAATGAGCCCCATTCGCCCTTAATAGGCATCCAATCGAATACCGTTTCGATTCCCATCAAAGAAACATTGGCACCTGCCATCTTCAAATTAATGGAATAGAAGGCCGTTGTGACAACAATTCCTGCAATCAGGTGGTGTAACTTAAATTTAGTATGGAGAATCCCAGTCACAGTTCCAACACACCCTCCTGCCAAAACGGAAATGGGAAGAGTCCACATAGGGTGCATTCCCTCTAGTAGCGTAAAAGCAGCTAACGCACCCCCAAATCCAAAACTCCCCTCGACCGATAAATCATCGCAGCGAATCACGCGGGATGTCAGGTAGACACCCATGACAACCAATCCAAAAATAAGTCCTTGCAAAGCAGCCTCTTTGAGCATTTCAATTAAAACAATCATCCCTTCTTCCTTTGCTGTCTGTCTGTCACAAAAGTCACCTCTGCCATCCAACTGTCCGGAACAGTTAATTCTAGCTCATGCAAGACGTCTTGATTCACGATGACCGATGTTTTATCTGATCCAACTCCTCTTAATTCTTTGGGAAACTTGCGGCCGGAAAAAACCTCATCAGCCAAAAAAGCTGCTTTTTTACCCGATTGAAAGTAGTCAACCCCTCTAGAGGCCAAGGCTCCTTTTTCCACTAAAAGATTGTCGCTGACAATAAGGGGTTTGTAGTGAACGCGTGCAATTCTTGCAATGATTGGGAGGGTCAAGGCGACGGTATTGTCTGTTGGAGTCAGTAGCACATCGCACTTTTTAACGGCCGACGTAACAGCCAAAGCCATTTCAGACTCTTGTGAAACGCCCAGCTGGATGACCTCAACCCCTCGCTTTTCAAGCTCTTCTGCCATTTTATCTTTTATCGTGACGGCATTGATCTCTGCTGGATTAAATACAATGGCTACGCGCTTGGCATCAGGAACAAAGGCTTGCAGCATATCGATTTCGCCTTGCACATCGATCATATCGGTCGTCCCACAGAGGTTGGCTTGAGTCAATCCAGCTTTAACGGGATCGGTCACCGCCGCAAAAAAAATAGGCTTGCTTTTTTCGATCGAGGCAGCGGCTTGTGCGGCCGGTGTAGCGATTGCAAAAATGCCGTTAATTTGAGAATTGGCATGAAAAGATTGCGCGATGCTACGCGCCTGAGCAATGGAGCCTTCGGCATTTTGCACGACGAAGTGCACCTGGCCATGCGTTTTTTCCGTTAATTCCTGCATGAAACCCTCGCGCGCTCGATCGAGGGCCGGATGGGATGCCGTCTGTAGAATTCCGATTGTTAAAGCACTCGATTGTTGCTTATCTGATGAGCAGCCGATGAGCAAAGACAGGCTGAGGCCCATTGCGATGGTGAGACTCCGTCCTTTAAATTTGTGAAACCACTTTGTAAACATTTTTTCTCCTTAAAAATTTGAGCAAAAAAAAAGCCCCAGCTGACAATCAGCTGGGGCTTGAACATGAAGCCGCTACTACCTATTGCGCTAGTAGGGTCATCCCCAGCTAATCGAACATTGGCAGTAGTAATAATAAGAAACGATAGCAGACAGACAAGCAGACGCTAAAGCAGAAAAAGAAAGAGCTGTTAAGCGAGCTGTGTCCATGATGATAAAAAAATAAAAATTGAACAAATGAATGTACTTAGAATCATTCATAACAAAAAAACAAGGTAATCCGCAAGAGTTATTTTTGACAGGCTCATTCAGGCGAATGCTCGTTCGTCACTGGGATTAAATACAAAAAGCCGCTTAATAACAATTTACCATGGTCTTGTCATGCAGGATTATTCGCTCGTCCTAAGATGAGCTCAGCCTCTTTTTCATCGATCAAAATAAATTGATTGAGTTCTTGTTCATAGCAATATACATCGGCTTGAGCGATGTCAAACCACCAACCATGAATGCGCAGCTCCTTTTTTTCTAGTCGCTCGCGAACGAAAGGATACGTTTTGAGATGCTCCATTTGTTGGAGAACATTGACTTGAGAAACCTGATTTTGCTCTGACAAGGCTGGATTAATGATCAGTCCCTCTCTAACCTTTTTTACCGCTTCCTCTCCATATTTAAGCCAAGACTCGAGATGCGGGCAGCATTGAAATTCAACGCCTTCAACAAGTGCGCGCATGGCGCCGCATTCTGAGTGGCCGCAAACGATGATGTCAGAAACATTTAAAGAAAATAGAGAGAATTCAATGACTGCCGAGGCACTGCTATCTTGAGCCGAATCCGAAAGAGGAGGGATTAAATTGCCGATATTGCGTAAGACAAACAAGTCTCCTGGGTTTGTAGAAGCAAAGAGATTGGGTACAACGCGGCTGTCTGAACAGGCTATAAAAAGGGAGTCAGGTTTTTGTCCAAGTGCCAGCTTAGCAAAAAGAGTTCTACTCTCTTCGGTCAGGTTCTTTCTAAAATCGACAATTCCTTGAATGAGTTTTTTCATACTTTTGCATCATTTTAATTTTTTACTCCTCTATTTTGCATGGAATGGTTTATGAAGAAAAGGTTTTTTACCTTCTTTTAGATTTTATGCTAAGTCGTAAAGGCCAATAAAAAGCTAATAAGCCCCCTGCATCGCTTAATGAATAAGGGTACTCAATCGATCTCAGTATATTCATAACGCTCATTTGCATATTTAACAGGCCAATCCCCGCATACACGGGGGAAACATTAGCAGTATCAATATACTTTTCTAAATCAAAGGTCTATCCCCGCATACACGGTGGAAACATCATTATCAATATTGAAAGGAAGCCTATTTAAGGTCTATCCCCGCATACACGGGGGAAACACCTTAAAATCAAGTCATAAGTCTCTTTGTGTGGGTCTATCCCCGCATACACGGAGGAAACTAATACATATGGGCTTATGAATAGTGCTTAGGAGGTCTATCCCCGCATACACGGGGGAAACGGCACGTGAATTAGCAAAAGAAGTTGAAAAATAGGTCTATCCCCGCATACACGGGGGAAACATCCCCTTTAAGTACAATCCACCCGAAGAATGAGGTCTATCCCCGCATACACGGGGGAAACGGGTACATTCGATTATTATCCTACGCTGCCTACGGTCTATCCCCGCATACACGGGGGAAACAGACAATGCGAAATGAACGGCGATAGAATACAAGGTCTATCCCCGCATACACGGGGGAAACTCTTAAACATTTTTAAAAAAATTATCGCCGGGTCAAATAAATTCCATCATGAGCGACAATAGAGACGGGAGGAGTACCCAACGTTAAAATTCCTTGATAGCTAGGACTCTCAGTATCTTTCCAAGTCATTAAAATAGAACCTCCTCCTAATAAATCAAACCATTCTTCTAAAACATTCCAAACTCGATCCCTGACTCCCTTTGACATGGTTGGAGAGGTGTAGATGCCAGGCCCTATTTCAAGCATACATGAAGCCAAGAATCCACGAAAGCGGGGAGCTACATCTCGAGTAACAACAACGATCACTTTATTTCCTCTTCTTTAGCCAATAAATCCTTAATACAAGTGATCATCTGAGAAATAAGCTTTTTTTCTTTAAAAACCTTTCCTGCATGTTTTCTCACTTGACGATCAATATCGCTACCGTTACCTCTTTCGAGCTCTTTAACCGCCTCAAAGGCGATTGGAATGGTAAAATTATGGCGAAACAGATCAGCCACATCTAAAATAAATGCATTGCTAGAATCTTCATGGATAAACCCGAGTTGGGGTATTGCACCTATTGCTGCTACTGCAATAGTCGCAGCAGCTTCGACAGCCGTTGCTGCATGGTTAATCGATTGATTTGGCAGATCTGCAGCGCCAGGATTGCTGCGATCATATTTTCGTCCACACCAATTGATCTGATATTTCTTTGCCAATTGGTTATACATTTCTTTAACCCTAACTCCTTCAATCCCCCTCATCACATTGATGTTAGCATCAGGAAAGATCTCATCTAAACGCAATGCATACATTTTGCGAGCCATATAAAGCCTTGAGTCTAAATTACCCCAAAGCGTAGCTTGTCTCCTCGCATACAATGAATCGTTAGGTCCCAAAGGATGAGCGCTATACACTTTGACCCCATTTTCACCAACAGCAATTAAACCACATTGATGCCTTGCTAATAAGCGAAACGCATCATGTGAAACAGTCGTTCCAGGCCCCATTAGAAATAAGGAAATATTCTGGAAGGGAATGGCGTAATTACCAGCTTCCATGTGACTAGATTTAGCCGCTATAAAATGCAAATTCCCATCTTCAACATATAAATTACCATATTCAAGCCATAGTAACCCATACCGATCCACGTGAGGAATTCTAGCTGTCTCTAGTCCTAATCGACGAATAACCATTAACCACCTTCAATTGGATGTAAAAGTAACATTCCAAATCCAAAAGAACGATGACGGCCAACCCCTCGCTCCAACAACGAACAAAAACTTTTTCCATCTAATATTCTTAACACCCCTTTCAAGACAACATCGGGGCGCTCTAAAATGGCAACCTTTCTTTTTTGATTGCGTCTTTGAAATTTGGTAAACTGAAAGGCGTCTACTCCAACTTTTTCAACTCTCACACTATCATTTTTTTCTAATTGCTCTTTTAGCCATTCCTTATAAACATCAAACCGTGTCATTGACTGACTTGAGTCATCCCCTAAGCTCTTTGTATATTCTATATGAGCCAAATAGGCATCTTTTTCACCACCAGAGGAGTTTTTGCTAGAACGCTTGATGGGACAAACTCTGACCTTAAAGCCCAGTACCAAACCATTACCCCAATCAGAAGGCATTTGCTTCTCACTAAAATGCTCCCATTTCACAACTTCATAGCAAGAAGGATCTGCAAAAGCTTGTGCATGTTCTATAAATTTAGATTTAGAAGATGTACTGTAGGCTAGCACTGTTAAGTATCTGGATTCCCCTCCCGATACAAAGAATGGTTTTGGCGCCATCTCTCCCCAAAGTTCAGACACCAGGCTGTGAACAGCATAACCATCATCACAGGAGTTACTTAACAAGCCTCGCCTTTTGGCAAAATCGTAAAATCGCACCGTGTCTATAAGAAATCGAATCATGTACAAAGACTGTGTCATCTCATTTCCTCGCCTTGCTTTAATGTTATTGTTCCAGCTTGCATCATGCGCCTGCCACAATGAATTTGATTGCCCCAGTCCCTCTCATCCGTAATAGGAAAAACGTGTACTTTCCCTAAAAGCTCTTCTTCAATAGAACACCAAACGGGCAAACTAAGATTTGCATGCATTGAAAGGGCTTGCTTTGCCAAAGGAACAGAACTCAAAGCTTCCAATAAAGACTTAACATACATCTTTCCATAAAAAATGGGCTCTGCGGGGATGCAACACTTTCTTCCAATAAACAACGGCCTTGCAGGATATAAAAGTGCTTGTTCCAAGCAAGCTATAGTCAATCCTTCTATCAGAGGATTTAAAGTAACAGCTACAGTATAAACGGCATCAGACCAATAGTGTCGATAACGAAGGTGCGTCCCCTCACTAGAATCTCCACCTCTCTCTTCAACCTTGTGATACGTTGTCCACCCTGTCTTTTTAAGATATTCTTGCCCCAAATCAACAGTCTGGTAATCAATCAACTTTTTTCCTAGACTATCACAGCGAATGGCAATACGAAGGCTGTTTTGCAACTGCTGCAATTTAATGCTGTCTCGATGCTCATACCCAAGAGCATTTCCCAACATTCCCGTTAACATAGAAAGTGCGGGAAATTCGCGTATGAAACCTAAATTATCAACCATCGCTCCACCTAAAGCTATCATGGGAGCAGATAGACGAAGTATCAACACATCCATCATTCATGACCTCTAAGAGAGTCTACCACCCAAGTAGTCAACTCTTTAATCCCTTGAAATTCCTGTAAATTAGCTAGAGCATCTACTTGTGCCATTTCTCCCATACAAGCAACTCCTCTCCTATTTTGAGTCGCATACATGGCATCTAATTCTTTTATATGCCTCGTCAAAGCATTGTAAGTATTATTTAAAAGATCTGGTTGATCTTTAACAGGTTTTAGGAATGCATTTGCAAACGTACACGGCTGCCCGTTCCCCATCTCTGCCATCAGTAAATGAGCGTACGCATAAGGCGCTGTCGATCCTAGCTTTGCACCTGGAGAAACTCTTGCAATCAAATGAATCAGATTTTCAATGACTTTAGCGACAACGTCAAATGAATACCCTTCTAAATTAGAAAACAGCAATGGAATATCAATGACGACATAGCCATAATAAAGTCCAGTTGTTAGTTCCGTGTTATTAATATGTCCGCTACCCAATTGAACCAAATCGTCTACTACAGAGAAATAGTCATTTTCACTAGCTTCTCCATGCACTGTAAAGGCATGTGCTACATGAATGGCAGCATCTACTCTGGCCAAAAGATCCGAAGTCACCATGCGCCCAAATAAAACTCCATCAAGGCCTGCCGCTGCTTTTCCAAGCGCTTTCAAATTATTTTTGAGTTCTTTAGGAATTGCATTCTCAACATCTTTGCTTTTTTTCGGATTGTCTAACGTATTGCACAGCGTTCTAGTAAGATTAAGAAGATAGTCAATTTCTACCTTGCCCAATACGACGACAGCCTTGCACTCCAACTCGTTTTGACTGTTCCTTTCGTCTTCATTTTTTTTAGGTTTCTCACTTTTTTTCTCACTTTTTCCAAGTACAGCAGACATTAGAGCTTCCGTGATTAAACGAACTTTCTCAGGGGAAAACTCTAACAAAAGTGGCTCTACAATAAATTTTTCAAAGATCTGCCGAGAGCGGGTAGACATAGGAATACCGATGTCTTTTAAACTATACTCTCCTTCGTGCGTACGCCAATGGCGTTTTAAACACTGAGATGATATTCTCGTTCTTGAAACTCCTCCGAATACGATTCTTTTGGCAAATCCAGCTTCATCGCGATTAAGAAGCGTTCCTGGATAAGATGATAAATAATGAATTTGAAGAAAGCGATTCTCCATATGAAACTCCAATAATAAGCTATGAATGGTAAAAATAATAATCTTGGGCAATTTTGCGGCGAACCTGTAAGCCCATCGAATGATTGAAAAGAACAAGCCCTGACAATTCACAAAGATTTGTCGATATTCCTTTGGATGAAAGAAAACGAGCGAGGCACATTAGCTCTCGCTTTATTGTAATAGAATTTGCATTCAAGAGTTTAGTCAACCTAGCCTCGGAATATCCAGCCTTCTGCAACACGCTTCCAAGCGATTGACTAATGTCATGCAATCCTTTCATATGGGCAAAAGCAGCCAAAACCACCCTCCACTCATCTAGTAGCTGAGTCAAATCATAATCAGAACAAATGGTTGCAATTTTCCAAAAAACAGCTTTTGGCAATTCTAGATCGGCCGACCTGCGCAAATCAGCAAGATCTGCAGGAGAAAGGTATTTAATACTGTCGACTAATCGTAAAATTTTCTCTGAATGTGAATTCCCTTGAAAAGACGAATTGACAAAAGAATTGCATTGCTTCTCCTTATCTTGCATGATCAGATCCTCTTAATTTAGCTGATTCAATTTTAAACGTTTTTTCTGCCAAAGCCACAGCTTTATAATAGCGAACAGAAGATACAAGCATTTGTGAAACAATCTCTTGCAAAACGCTCCAAGCTTTTTCATCTAAAAGCTGCAACCATTCTGCCTTTGCAACATCTGGATCAGATTCTAAATGCTTCCAAAGGAATGGAAAGAAAACTAGATCAATGGCCGCTTCAAAGTTTTTCACGCAATGAGCAGCAATGTCTGAATGATTGCTTTTAGGTTCGGCTTGAAAGAATCTGAGAATGGAACGCCTTAAGACATCCTTGCTAAATCTGGCCGTATCATCGAGCCGTCGTTTTACAAAATCGGAAAATTTTAGACGTGCTTCCGAATTAAACAAGAGGGTGCGTGCCTTACCCGGAATAGGAAGATGTCGTTCATAAAATCCTTCCGTGATCCCTTGGCCTCGGACGAGTGCTTGCATGATGCATAGCAATTCATTGGGATCATTACTTTGAAGCTTTTGGCAAATTCCAGGCTGGTATTCACCGGAGAAGAGTAAATCAAAAACAACTTCATAGCTGAATCCCTTAGAAGAAACAGTCAAACCTTTCCCACTTTTTTTAACTGGAGTCCAGGGATCGCCCGTGTTTCCAAAAGCTTTTGTTCCTATGAGAGGACCTCCACTCGCCTTAAAATAGGCACAAATCGTTTCTTCGCTTTTTCTCAAGCGGATCCTACGGCAAATTTCGATGAAAAATGGATCTAACTGATCAAGGCTTAATCCTCTCTTCCCATCCCAAGTGTGTAGCCAAAGCAAATGCAAGCCATTATTCGAATGATAGCCATAATCTTCAGCAAGCTGGTCTCTAGCTTTACAAAGCACTTCCACATCGCGCCTAAATCTCATTCCAATCTGATGAGAAGGGGTATAAGCAATGCATGGTCTACTGCCAAACCCTCCATTCATCCTATAAATACCATAGTTCCCAATCCCGAAGAATCCTTGCATTGTTTGGAGTGTTATTAAAGCATAAATCCAATGATCAGCTTCTTGACCAACAATACGTTGTCGTTTAATGTCGTGATTTTTCGAGGTTGCTAAGATATCTAATTGATCAGGCGTTTCAATGTCGCACTTGAAGCTATCAAGACAGCCTTCTGGAATAACTGGTTGCATAAAAGCTGGCTCGGATAAGTTTTCATTGATTAAATGCCAAGCCTCTTCACCTCCAACCTCCTGAGTCAAAGCTGATAATCGATATGCCCATTCATGGGCCTGGCTTTTATCAAAATTATCATTTCCCCGAGTTATGGCTATTGCAGCAAGCTGCACGAGAAAAGCATGCCAAGCATGCGACTGATGAAGCTGAAGCGCGACAAAAGATTCAATATCACCTCCAGATAATTGAGCCAGTACTTCTGGCAACGTCATAGTTTTACGAGATTTCCCCGGAAGACAAACTCGAATGAGAGAATCTTTTAATAAATTATACATCCAAATGCCCCTCTATGTTATCCGTAGAATTTAAACGCAATCCCAAACGGTCATAAATGAATTGCTTGTTTCCAAAGCTGAAATAGACTCTATCGTTATCAAAGACAAACTCTTTAATACCTGTATCTTCCGGTATCTCCTCTATTTGCCATCCAGGGATCGTAAGGGTTGTTATCTGACCTTTGAAAGGACTGTCAAAAGGAGAAGAAAAAGAGACTTGGACATCCCCTTCTCCAAGGCGAGTTTTAATTTCGGCTATCGTCTCGGGAAATAATGAATCCGGTTCCCCAAAAAACACCTTGCGATTGATCATATTTAACTTAGCTATGCTCTTGTGCGCATATAGACGACCATGATTCAGCTTGTGATGCGCAATCCAAGGCTCTCCATATCGCAAAATTAGATTTTGTAACTTTGTAGGATGCAAGACCTCTTCAACCAAGAGCCTATTCATAGAAGGGATGCAGATATAATCTTTACTTTGTAAAACTTCCCATGTGGCCTGCAAGATTGCTAGATCTTCATAAACAGTTCCAAATCCATACTTGCCTTTAGCAACTCCACGAATATTAATCATTTGCCCCAAGTTTTCTTCGGGAATAAGCACTACTGCTTGGGCTTTTCTATACTCAAGCGGTCTCTCAGAGCCAGATCGGTCATGCCGATGCAAACGCCCAATTCTTTGTAGAAAAATATCGATGGGGCATAAATCAGTAATCATCAGATCAGCATCCAAATCCAAACTTTGCTGAACAGTCTGTGTTGCCACTGCTACACAGCCCCCTTTTTGCCTTTCTTTCCCAAAAGATAGCTCGATGGCATGATCCAATGACTCTCTATCTATTTTTGCAAAGCGCGCATGGTGCAGCGTAAGTCTATTTTCACATTGAAACAATAAAGAGTGCTGCTCGGACAATGCCATCTCTTCTAAAGCCAGCTGCGTTTGAATGGCATCTTGTACAGTATTCCGTATAATCAAAACTTTTGCACCTTTCTGAGCCGCTTCAAGAGCTAATTTAACAATCTCTTGCGGCCTATCAATTTTATCGAGAAGAGTCATTTGAACTTCTTTTTCACGCGCATTCGAATGAACTGCAATAGCCTGCGATTCTTTTCCAATTTCATGGCAAGTGACTAATGGATAAGGCGTACAGCAAGATTTTTCATAGTCTTCGCTTACCTCATGAAAGCCTGGATCACTAGTCTTGATAAAAAGTCTTTTAAATTGTAAGCGGGCCGAGCATCCAAGGGTAGCCGACATCAATAACGCATGCCCTCCAGCTTTTATATGATGGCTTAAAACATCTTCTAATAAACGATTCATATACGCATCACTCGCATGCACTTCGTCAACAACGATTAAATGTCTTAAGAGACATGCTGAACGCATATGTGCATGCTTAACCTGAAGTGTCGATAAAAGAATTTGGTCGATTGTTCCAACTATTATGGAACCTGCAAGAAAACGCTTCGGATTTTCCGAAGCCCACCCACGGAAATTCATTGTTTCTTGATCGTCATCCCATAAGACATCAAAGGTAGTCAGAATTCTCTCACCTACTTTACCATCTACATGAATGTAGCCAGGAACGGCTAAATGAACGGGAAGATATGGCTCCTCATTCACACAACTTTGCTTAATGATTTTACAAATGCGGGAATACATTTGAGTCGCAGCAGTACGAGTTGGCAAGGCAAAGTATAACCCATCAACAACCCCCGACTTAAATAAAGAAAAAAAGCGTGCTAATGCAGCTTCTGTTTTACCTGTACCAGTCTCACCTTCTAAGATGCTAATAGATCCATCTAAAGGTATGGGTAAATTTCCCATCACTTCTTGGCAAGGTCTGGGTGAGAAGCCAAAAATGTCCGAAAAACGCTCAGCATTCCAAGACATATTTTCTCTATATCTAGCAGGATTTACTCCCATTTCTTTAATAACTTTACGAGCCATTTCTCTAGCAAACGGCATTCTGTCTTCCTCATATCCATTATCAAATGGAAAAAATTTCACAGTTGATCCCATCCAATCCGCTAGCATAACAACCCCTGCAAATCCATGGTGAAATTCGCTATTAGAAGGCAGCACATCACCTTCTGCTATAAAAGCTTCTGCAAACCAAGCTTGGGTGAAATGACGCAGCATCTTTAATCCCTCAAAAGGATTAAGACCGTTAAATGGTTTCCATAGATATGTTTGAGGATTACTGGTACAAATCAAAGGCTTTCCATGATGGCATATAGTAGCTATGATCAGTCGAAGCATTGGCTCTTGATCGAAAGCCCAACTAAGCATTTTTTCTAAATCTAACGCCTCATACAACAAGCCTTCTTCTTTAACCTGACTGCCAAATAAATCAAGTATAGGCTTTTGATGCCCTTCCCATTTGGATCGCAAAGAAAGGTCGCATTTGGCTTGAAAACCACTATTGAATTTCCCTATGTCATGTAAAGCTGCAATGACACTTAATCGAGCAATGTGTTGGGATGATAAAAAAGAGAGCCCGCCTAGCTTAGCTAATCGCCTATTGAGAATGGTCGAAGTTAAAAGAACTTCTACGCAAGCAGCAACATCTGCACTATGCGCAAAGAGAGAATGCCATCCTGAAACGTCCCCGTTTGGCCCTCTACTTAGCTTTCCCCAAAACTGATTTTTAATCATGTAACTACTCTCAAGATACTGAAAATAAAGATACTATGCCTAAAAATCAATCCACGGTCAAGTTTTAACTCTCATTAAATCAAAAACTAAAAGACTTTAAAACAAAACAATACGCCTTTATTCCCTCTAATTGCAGCTCATAAATCAAGTAATAAAAAAACAAAATTATATATACAGAAACAATAAAAAAATCGATTGGGGATTTAGAATGGAATTGATCAGTGATTCTTAGAAGAAATGACATTTAAGGCGCGCATGAGCGCCCAAATATCGCGCAGCCCAATATGAGTCTGAGTGAATAGCAGATAGGAGGGATTGCTTTTGGGATCGAACTTTTCCCAAAACTTCATCTTCCCATCCAAGTGAAAAAAACTATTAATCAATCTGAATGAAAAACGAGCCACTTGTTGAGACAGAGTGCCTAACCCTACCATTTCGCCCAATTGACTCGTCGGAACGGCTCCAAAGGTGACATAATGACATCCTTCCTTTGCTAAAGTCTCCAGAACAGTCGACAAGAGGATCTCCGGCGTGCCATGAGCAGCACCAGGAATAGGCATCAAGTGATTGATTAGCCACCCCTGCTTGCTTTGAAGGTGATTGAGTACGATGACTCCAATTAATCGATCGCCCTGCTTGGCGTAAAACCAGCGCTTGCCAGCGCGATAATCGAATAAATGGACGTGCGAAATGTGAATCTGAAGCCCTTTCCTGCCTTGCAGCCACGCTTCTCCAATCTCCTCCAATTGCCTTTCAAGACCTGGATTCTCGGGTATATACTCTTCAACAACGACATGTTCTTTTTGCGCATGGCGCACTTTGCGGCGCACGAGGCTGGCATGCACGCCAGTTTTGGCTTTGGGGTCATCATGCGGATCCAAAACGAGCTCTTGACCGAACTCTACAGAAGCCGCACAACTATTTTGCATCGCCCAGTTAGCAAATTGTTCTGTCGCAATGACGTAAATGATATTTCTTATACCTCGCTCACGGCAAAACACAGCAAAGGCTTCTACTAGGCGAGGGACATCCTCCCAGTCGCATAACGGATCGCCGTAAACAATGGCGCAAGAAGACTCAACGCGATAGCCAATCAAACCATCAAGGCCTGGCACTGTAAAAATGCTGCATAAAGGATCTAAAATAGCATCTGAGCAAGAACCTCCAAAGCGGCGTACCCATTCAATAATGCGACTGCGATCCACTGTTGCCTCTTCCGAACTCTCTTGCAAACTTGCCATTTCCAATTCCTTTCATCAACCTAAACCAATGCTGTTTTACAGGGATACATGTACGATAATAGCTGAATGATCCCTTAGCAAAATGAAGCTAGATCATTCAAACATGCGGCCCTCCACTCTAAGCAACCGTAATCGAGTCGTCTAAATACACATCTTGAATGAGCTGCAATAGCTGAATTCCTTCTTTCATAGGACGCTGAAAGGCTTTTCTTCCAGAAATCAGCCCCGTTCCGCCGGCGCGCTTATTGATAATGGCGGTTTTGATTGCATCGGCCATATCATTTTTTCCTGCTTCACCGCCTGAATTAATCAATCCAGACCGCCCCATGTAGCAATTGACGACTTGGTATCGAGTTAAGTCGATGGGATGATCGGTGGTAAGTTTTTGATAAACAAGTTCACTCGTTTTACCATAGTTAGCAAGGGCCTTGAAGCCGCCATTATTGGTTGGCTGCTTTTGTTTGATGATATCGGCTTCAATTGTTACTCCAAGGTGATTCGCTTGCCCGGTCAAATCAGCACTCGTCGAATAGTCTTTATCCTGCTGCTTGAAAGCAGAGTTGCGCAAATAGCACCAAAGCACCGTTGCCATTCCTAGCTCATGAGCTCTTTGAAAAGCTTTGCTTGTTTCCTGAATTTGTCTGTGGGATTCTTCAGAGCCAAAATAGATTGTCGCCCCAATAGCCGTGGCACCCATCTCCCAAGCCTGCTCTACTTGCCCAAAATAGATCTGATCATAGCTATTAGGATAGCTTAATAGCTCATTGTGGTTCAGTTTCACAATAAAGGGAATTTTATGCGCGTAGCGGCGAGCGACTGCCCCTAAAACGCCTAAAGTAGAGGCAACGGCATTGCATCCCCCTTCGATGGCTAACTTGACGATATTTTCAGGATCAAAATAGTCTGGGTTAATGGCAAAACTTGCCCCTGCAGAGTGTTCTATCCCTTGATCGACTGGAAGAATCGAGAGATATCCTGTTCCACTCAAGCGTCCATGATTAAAAATTTGCGCCAAATTGCGCAAGACTTTTGGATTCCGGTCTGACTGACTCACGACGCGGTCGATAAAATCGGGCCCTGGAAGATATAGCTTATCTTTTGAAATCGTTTTGCATTCGTGGTCGAGTAAAGAGCGCGCCTCATTTCCCAATAAATTTACAATAGAACTGTTCGTCATAAAATCATCCTTTTCACTAAACGTGTACAAAATAGCTGAAAAATTATTTTCTGGCTGCTGTAAAGCTAAATCTGCCTTAAGGTTAATAACGACTCTAACAAGGCTTTAGTCTGTTCATAGCTGCGATGCTCAATGGCTTTCATTCCCAAATGTTGACCAAATTCTGCGAGTAAAGGACGGTCATCAATATAAATGACCTGCTCCGGTTTGACCTGAGCCAAGTCGAAAGCTAAGTAGTAAATCTCTTTGTCAGGCTTGCGCAAGCCAACAAAGGATGAAACCACAAATATATCGACAAACTCTTTCATTTTGAATTTTTCAATCCGGTTGTGCATGAGCTCGCGCCCCTCATTGCTGACAACCACCACTTGCATTTCCTTTTCCCGTTTCACTTGCCTTACCAGCTCTAACATCAGATCATAGGGCTTGGATTGCTCAAACATGAATTGCTTGAATTCTTCGATGGAAAAAGAGCGGGGCTCGTAAAATACCATCCACTTGATGTAGTCATCTAAGGAGAGCTTGCCAATTTCAAACGCATCAAAAAGCAGGCCGTGCCGTTTATTCATTTCCTCATAATCTAAATCGAACAGCTTAGAAGCCTCTTCACGCATATGTCGATCCCAGCCGTTCGTTAGTAGAACCCCTCCGACATCTAAAAATAGAGACTTAAAAGGGTGAATCTTCATGAAGCTCCTTGCCATTATCAATTTTTCTTAGCATCGCCAATACAACTGCTGCCGCACCAATCACACCCACTTCTTTTCCAAGCTTGGCCGGGATAATTTGAAGCTTTTGCGTGGATGCTTTTAATGCCAATTCACGAACACCTTTCTCTATCAGAGGAATAAACTCCGGGATACCATCAATAATCCCGCCGCCTAAAATGAGGCAGCAAGGATTGATTGCATGGATTAAATTGACGCAGCCAGCAATCAGTGCTTGCTTGACTTTTTCCAAAATCAGGAGTGCCAAAGAATCGCCATAACGATAGGCCTCAACAACGATTTTGGCATTCACATTCTCGATCTTTCCGTTTGCTTGTTGAAGCATGTAATGCCCAGCTTCTTTGTATAAAACAATGGCATCTTGAGCCTGTTTTGCAATACCCCATCCACCAGCAATAGCTTCTAAACAACCGCGGCTTCCACACGTACAAAGAGGGCCTCGAAAATCGATGCTCATGTGCCCCACTTCTCCACAAGTATTGCTGCAGCCAGTTAGCAATTTACCGCCGGATACGATTCCGCTGCCAATGCCTGTTCCAACGAATAAACAAATCAAATCTTGATATCCCTTACCAGCCCCGAAAAGCCACTCACCCCACGTAATGGCGCGTACATCATTAATGAGTTGAATCGGCAATCCGGTTATCTTCTGCAAATTGTCGCGCAAAGGAATATCTCTCCAGCCCGGCAGATTGGGTGCAAACTGAACAACTCCTGTCTGGTCATCAATTTGCCCCGCCACTCCAATTCCCACGCCTTTTATCAACATAGAAGATCTCGCATTCAGCTCTGCAATCCCTCTCAACAATTGTTCTTCAATTGCCCGAGGACCATTCTTAGAATCTGTTTCAACGCGAATGCTATCAATGACCGTACCAGAAGATGTGACTACACCCATTTCGATTTTCGTTCCGCCAAGATCGACGCCAATCGCACAGTCTGTCTCTTTTAACATAGCCCTTTCTCGTATTGTTATAAAAAAAGATATATAAAATCTGCCTGTTTTTAGCGAGCAACAAATCAATTGTAGATCGTTCCTTATCGTTTCATTTTTGAGTTGAGAAAAAATAGGCCTGTCTCTCATCGTCCTAATCGAATTCGATCAGAGGTTAGTCATGCTAAAAAAGCCGCTCTTTCTAAGTTTCATACTGGGATGTTCTCTCTTATTGGCCCCTGCAAAAGGCTATTCTCAAAAAGCGGCAAAAGAGGCCGATTCCCGCTTATCGCCCTCTTTTCTAACAAATTTTGAGTCCTACGCTGAGGGGGCAAGACTTGCCTGGCAAGTTCCTGGAATGGCCATTGGTATTGTCAAAGACAATCAAACAGTCTTTGCTAAAGGATTTGGTGTTAAAGAACTTGATGGAACAGAAGAGGTGACGCCGGCTACTCTTTTTGAAATTGGCTCAATCTCAAAGTCTTTTACAGCTACTCTCGTGGCTATGATGATAGATGAAGGCAGGCTCAATTGGGATGGGGCCGTCATCGATTATCTGCCTGATTTTATCCTATACGATCCTTGGGTAACAAAAGCCTTCCAAATACAAGATCTATTAGCGCAACGCAGCGGCTTAGCTCCCCACGCTGGGGATGGACAAGTCTACTTTGGCGCTACAAGGCAAACCCTCATCAATCATTTGCGCTTCATCAAGCCAGTCTCAAGCTTTCGCTCGCAATATGCATACCAAAATTCTTTTTTCGTGGTAGCAGGAGAAATTTTGAAGCTGGTTTCAGGCTTGTCATGGGAAGAGCTTGTAAAAGAGCGGCTGTTTATGCCTCTTGGCATGAAAGATAGCAATACCTCTTTAAAGGACTACAAAGCTTACAAAGACATTAATCAGCTGCACAAACGCATTGGAGGGCAAATAAAAAAACTCCCTGCCGATTATCCTTATCGCAGCGTTTATACAACTTTTGGACCTGCAGGAGGAATCAACTCAACCATTGTTGACATGACACAATGGCTTAAATTGCAGCTCAATAAGGGCACATTTAAAGAGGCTCCCCTCGTCACCAAAAATAATCTGCAGCGGCTACACAAGCGCTACATTCTTACCGAACAGTTTTTAGATAGCGATAATTATTATGGATTGGGCTTATGCATTCGCGACTATTCCCCCTATTCGATCGTCTGGCATGATGGAGGCACGGCAGGATTTAGCAGCATGATGGCATTTATTCCAGAAGAAAACCTAGGAATCGTCATTTTAACCAATGCAAGCAACATCAAGCTCGGTCATGCACTCGCCTTGCAGTTTTTCGATCTTTACTATCGGCATCCATCAAGAGATTGGAGCAAAGAGCTTTTAGAAAAGCAGATGCTTGCTGAACGAAAAGAAAAAGAGAAGCTGAAGCAGCCTGTGAATCCAGAGCCACCTCTTGCACTAGATAAGTACACAGGCATCTATTCCAATCCCGTTTTTGGAAAAGTCGAAGTTGACATTCACCAGCAAAAGCTGCATTTAACCATGGGAGCCAATCATACAGAATTCTTACTCGAACACTGGAACCGCGACAGCTTTGAATTGCTGTGGCCTGCGCTAGAAGAGGATGGTAAAATGTTTATTACCTTTACCATTGATACTGAAGGGCAAGCCGCCCAATTTACCATTCCTTCATTAGATGAGGGCAACAACTTATTCAAGCGGCTCTAATCCCCTTAATGCACCTTAACCCGTGCATCTTTAATCCGTGTTCAATCGCTTTAGATGCGCAGCAGATAGCTTTTTGGTGAAGGCAATGGTTGATCAATCGCTGAGCTCCCCTTGCGATTTTCACCTGTTGCCAATGGCAAACGTGAAGTTACCTGTTTATTCTCCTGCGAATTGACTTTATTGATTTCATTGCATTAAGATACTGCACCATGGCACGGGGTGCATCTGTTAGCTCAAGGAATTCAAATGATTTGAGTAAAACTTTTGCTGAAATGATACTCGCATGACCTGATCTGGGTTATACCAGCGTAGGGATGTCATCAAATCTTTCCCCCCTTTTGGGGATGCTGCAAGCAAGTCATGGGGTTTCTCATGCCTGCTGCCCCATCCTATACATATTACTTTCTTTTATTCATCCACTTCCTTTTAATAATTAGGTTGCTATGTCATTTCCTATTTTGCAAAGCCGCTTTGCAGACCTTCATGAATATCAACAAAAACAGATCGAAGGCGTTGCCCAAGGCTTAGCTGTTGGAACGATCGTTCCAATCCTCATCAATCCCCTAGAAAAAATCAACACGCGCTTGCAAGTCTCGGCTGTGAAAGAGCCTTTTTTCAAAGCCTTATTTCAAAATCCTTTTAAAGGGCTTCCGGTAGCAGTTACCAATAGTGTTTCTAAAAACATCTTTCTTTTTGGTTTGATCCCCTGCTACAGACAATTAACCGAACGCGTCATAACCGATCAATCCCACGCGAAAATCACTGCAGATGCCTTCTCAGCCTTAACACTCAGCTATCTTCTTTCCCCTTTTCAGATCATGAAGGCTAGGCTCTATACACAAGATAACAAAAATGCCGTTGAAATTTATCGAGACATTCCAAAAGGACGTAAAATCAAGACTCTTTTATCCGGCTCATCTACAACAGCCCTCAAATACACCTTTTATTACCCTTTCTTCTTTTTTACAGCGGATCGACTCGCAAAAAAACTGGAAGGGACTCCTGTACCAGCTAATGCCACTGCAGGTTCCATAGCTGGCCTTGGCTCCGCCTTTTTTACCTATCCATTGGACCTTATGGCTAAAAAGCAAAAATGCTGCACCACACCTGCCACTCTTTTCCACATCGCTTCCAATATTTATAGCGAATCTGGCTGCAGGGGCTACTTCAATGGCTTTGCTAAGGCAAGCCTTCCTCGCTTTGCTATTGCAGGAGCTGCAACCCAAACAATAATTAGCTCTATTAGCCATACACTTAACGAATGGAAAAAAACAAAAGTCTAGGAGCACCCCATGCGTATTTTTCTACTGTTTCTTTTAGCCACCTTCAAAATGTTTCTCCACTGCGAGCAAAAGCCCGCCACTCTTTTATTGGATTGGGCACATAACCCACTCCATATCCCCTTATATGTCGGACAAGAGCTCGGTTTCTTTCAATCAGCCAATACCCCCTTAACTCTTATTGAAAATGTAGATAAAGCCAATACCCTCAATGCCTTGCACAATCAGCAAGCGGATCTTGTCATCTCCTACATGCCTAACACAATTCGAGCCGCTTCTCAGATGGACCTCAAAGTTGTCGGCATTTTAGTAAACAAACCTTTAAGAGCTGTGATCTTTAAAAGAGATGCCCACATTTATTCGATTAACGATCTAAACAATAAGCGTTTAGGAGGATCGCCTGCCGCTTTGACTGCTCGCTATCTCGTCCACCTGCTTAAAAAACAGGGGATACAGCTAAAAGAAATAAGCCCTTTGCGCGGCTCTATTCAAGAAGAGCTGGAGCATGACGTCATTGATGCTGCGATTGGAGCCTTTTGGAACATCGAACCTTTGCAATTTAAGCAAGAAGGATTTCCAACCCGCTTTATTAGGTTAGCTGATTGTGGAAATCTTCCGTATGATGAACTCATCATCGTCTGCCAAACAGAGTGGATCGCCAAGCAACCTGAATGGGCAAGCCGCTTTCAAGAGGCTTTGCAAAAAAGTATTAACTTTTGCCAGAGCAATCCAGATCTGGCCTTTACCATTTACCAGCGCCTGCTATCGCCTGTCGAGACTTGGGAAAGAGCCTCATGGGAGCTGACTTTCCCCCTTTTTTCTCCGAATCAACAAGTCAATCGCTTACAATGGTCCACTTTTCAAGTATGGATGAAAGGCGAAGGTATTGTTGGGGAGGAAGAGTTGCTTGGGCCTCTAATCGAATTCTTGCCTTGAAAAAGCAGTCTTGCAACATTGAAATCCAATTGTCCTAAATCACGCATGCCAAGTTCGACACCCATCATGCGTGATTTAGAGGTGCGAGTTGGGTTGCAATCGCTTGCTTTACATAGCGATATAACGGCTCGTTCACGGTTTTTCCAGACTCAATCAAGCTTCTACTGCCGCTATTATCAATGCAAAGCCAAAAGCCTTTCTGTACATTGCGCTGAATGAGCCATAAATGGCTCTCTGTTTTTATTGTAAAGCCAAGCAGCCTCTCGCTCTCTTCTATTTTCATGACTGGGGCTAAGACGCGACCCTGCAATTCTGCATGCTCAATATGTTGGCCTTGTAGTAGAGGAAATTCTTTCCAGCGAGCTTTTCCCCCAAATAAATCGTAAATAAGCTGATCCGCAATAAAAGCCTCACATGCTTGAATCCATTCCCATTTCCATTTTTTATAGGCAGAGAAAGCTGGAGGAGTTGGAATGGGGGCGGAGATGAGGTCGTTTATTTTAGCTTGGATAATCTCTTTCATTCGATTAGCTTCATCCATTTCACGAGCCACTTTATTTGTGGAGAGGTCTGAGCAGGGCTCGAAATAAGTAAAACGGGCTAGAAATGCGTTTTTGAAGCGATAGGCAAATGATTCTTGAATCTGTTTTTTTTTATTTCCAGTTGGATGCTCCAAACGAGCAATTTAAAGTCTAAATCCCCATACTTAGCTAGCTTCTTTGATCGGCTAGCCATTAATTGATGAAGTCTTCTTTTCTCGGCAATGAAAGGAATGCGAAGTCTACGCTCTCCAGCAAGCGGCTCGGAATTGATCGCCTTGTAGAATTGTTTACAAACCATCGAAAGGTTATTCAAGTCGGTCGTTGCCAAACATTCAACTATTTGAATCTGGACTTCTAAAGGCACATCAATGCCTTGGCCAATGCGGCTGCTTTCAGAACCATGCAAATGGACATGGTTAGTAAAAAAACTGACAGATTGCATTTTGATTAGCTCATATAAACGGGTCTGCCAATGAGATTACCATCTATTTCTATGACTTCCATAGCAAAAGGAAAACGATCAATTTGAATGGCAAGTTCAAGATCTCTTGCTGCAAACCCTGGAAGGGCTGGATCTGCAAAGGCTTTTCCTTCTGGAGAACCTTTAACCCTCTCAAGAAAAGAGCTGGAACTAACCTCTTGGCCCTGAAGTCGTGCGATCAAATAGTCTGCTAAAGCCAAATCCTCATCTCCATCTTCCATGCCCGTTACGATAAATGAAACATGACTCGGAGAGAGCTGTTTAATCTGTTCTAGCGTCGCATCAGCAACCACAAAGCTTGCAACAAGCAAGTGTTCTGCATGACGACACCCAACGACTCCTTGAGTACCAGCAGAAGTGCGCTGTACCAGCCTATGCCCTTTAAGAGAAAGATCTTCAAATTCTGCAGGCGAATTTCCAAAATGAAACCCAGAGATAGGCCTGCCAAATGTTTCGCCCATTAACATCAAAGTAGGGTCATTTTCATACTTTTGAAAAGCTTCTTCTTGAGTCGAAACAAAGATAATTTCTTTAGCACCGGCAGCAAAGGCAAATGCTGCAGTTGTAAAAGCACGCAACACATCAATGATGATACATAGCCCTTTAGCTTGATGACATTCACTTCTACGATAGATTTGACACTTCATTTTTTAACCACTTCCAATTATTCTTTAAAAATGATCGCTTAAGTAATCCATCGAACCATTTTCTCATAAATTTAGCAAATCATTTGGGAATCATCATGAAAAAAGCACTCATTATTGGAGCCTCTTCAGGCATCGGCAAGCAATTGGCTATTACGCTTGCAAGGCACGGCTATGAAGTGGGATTAATGGCAAGACGCATGGAATTGCTACAGACCCTACAAGCAGAAATTCCAAGCAAAACGCACGCTGAGTATATCGATATCGGCAAGCCGTTAGAAGCAATCGGTAGAATGCAGAACATGTTACACACAATGGGCGATCTCGATCTCATGATCATCAATGCAGGTATAGGCTTTCTTAATCCCGAGCTCGACTGGAAAAAAGAGCAGCAAACGATCGATGTAAATATCAGCGGCTTTTGTGCCCTTGCTGGACAGGCTTACAAAACATTTGCCCGGCAAGGCTATGGACATCTGGTTGGCATTTCATCTATCGGCGCCCTAAAAGGTAATCATCTAGCGCCGTCCTATAATGCGTCAAAAGCCTTTATGTCCAATTACTTGGAAGGCCTGCGAAAAAAAGCTTATAGAGATAATCTTCAGATTGTTGTCACGGATATAAAGCCTGGCTTTGTCGATACAGACATGGCCAAAGGAGAGGGAAAATTCTGGATTGCTTCCCCTCAAAGAGCGGCAGAGCAAATTTATACAGCCATTCACACTAAAAAGAAGCACGCTTACATAACAAAACGCTGGAGACTCATTGGCTGGCTCTTGAAGCTCATGCCTGACTGGCTCTACTTTAAAACTTAATTAAGCTTTAAAGTTTGTTTGCCTGCAAATTGCAGGCTTAAAAAAGCTCTCATGCTAACTTTTTGATAAAAAGTGCATGAGGTTCAAAATCGGCTACGATGCATTGAGATAGTTAGTCGGTCCTTTAAGAACCTCAACCTCGATAAAATAGTCAATGTAGTGAATGCATCCATTAGCATCTACAGGGCATTTTTCTAAATAAAAATCAACGACATCCTCTAGAAATGCCTGATGCTTATCGGAAGGAAGCCTTTCTAAATGAGGAAGCCACCCTCTCATCCACTTCATAAATGCTTCTCGACTTTCATACACTTCATCATAGGTGATCATTTCCATCTTTTTTAAGAGCATATTGGCATCTTCAACGTCCTTAAGAAACTTGTGCGGCCTTGCAATTGTAAAGGGACTTGGAAAATCATGAAAATACTCACTCCACTGAGGCGAACTAATCGCGCAGCGCATTGAACGATCGAATCGGGTCCGGCCATGATCCAAAGCAAAGTAGAGAAAGGCTCTGCCTCCTGGCATAAGAGATTTTTCTATTCCTTTTAGAGTAGCTAAATGATCCGGAACCCAATGCAAACAAGAAAAAGAGAGAACTAGATCAAATTCTGACTCATAGTTTAGATCCATGGCATTTTTTGTTTCATAGGATAAATTATCCGGACCATCTTTATCCTTATTGGCATTAGCTTTAGCAATCATGGAATCAGAAAAATCCACACCAACGACGCGAGCATTGGGAAGAAATTTTGCAATGGCTGCTGTAATGCGCCCATCTCCACATCCCACATCTAAAATGCTTTTATCCCCTCGGAATTCAAACCTTTTTAAAGAAGCTATCGCCCACTTATATTGTAAAGAACAATTTTGCTCGTAAAGATCCCCATCCCAATGATTAATTTGATCTACTACTTCACCAAATAAGGCAGCATGAGCAGCTAGAACAAAAACTAAATTTTTAACTACTTTTCTTAACATTTAATTCCTTATCGTTTCATGTTTGTTAACCTTTAGAAAGGCTTATACATCTCTGTATTCAAAAACAATTTATACCTATTTCGAATGCCTTAAACACACGTAAGACCCATCCAAAACATCTCATTTCTCTTTAGCTTTTCTTTCTTGGGCGATCATCATAGGCAAGAACTATTGAAAAGGCAAGGACTTATCAAAACCATTATTTAATCTGAATAAAAAAATTTATTAAATCAAACTATAAGCAACTAAACCTCTAACTACAACATATTCGCAAAGCTATGTTTTAAAAAAAATAATTTATTGAATTAAAATGATAAAAAAAACGAATTATGTAAAAAAAGACGTCCCTTATGCCGTTTAAAGAACGCTTATTCGGCTAATTTCCACTGTAAACACACAGGAGAATAGTAGTGAGTGATTTCATCCAAAACAATCGTAATCTCTTATTGATTGAAGGAATTCTTTTTGCCATTCTTGGTTTCATAGCCATCGCCATTCCAGGCATCTCTACATTAAGTGCAGAGTTATTTATTGGATGGTTTATTCTTTTTGGAGGACTGATTCAAACTTACCGAACCTTTAAAGCGCGCAATGAATCGGGTTTTTGGGGATCGCTTATCGTCAGCCTCCTCTACATCATATTTGGTGTTTTATTATTAATATATCCCGTGGCTGGAGTCATTTCTCTCACCCTTTTAATGATGTTCTTCTTTCTCTTTGAAGGGATTGCCAAAATTATTATGGGTTTTCAGCTGCGCCCACTTAGGCGTTGGGGATGGTTTATATTAAATGGGGTCCTTTCGCTTATCATGGCAGCTATTATTTGGGCTGGATGGCCAGGAACAGCCTTTTGGGTGCTTGGATTACTCGTAGGAATCAATCTGCTCTTTTTTGGACTCTCATTAGCTTTTCTGGCTTTGGGAATCCCCAAGATCGATAAAACCTAAGAGGTTAGTACCTAGGCTGATCTGTATAATCAGCCTGGTTTATTTATTTCTTTGCTTGGCCAATAAAATCCTCAGCCTCTGCATCATCCAAACAATTCCGGCAGCTTATACCTTGCTCCATTTAGACTTATTGGCACGGTAACCATGCATTTTTTTGATTCTTCTATTCCTTCTTTATAGCCCATCCTAAGCTAATAACTTCGTGCTCAATTATTTAAATTATGTTAATCTTACTGACCAATGGAAATGAAAAAGGAGTTTTCTCATGAAACAAGTCACTCGTCTTGGCGTTTATGGCATCGCTCTCGAAGGCAACAAGATTTTACTCGTCTCTAAAGGTCCGAATGGGTGTTACAGAAATAAGCTGGATCTTCCGGGAGGCGGAATTGAATTTGGAGAATCTTCCGAAGAGACGCTAAGACGCGAATTCTTAGAGGAGACAGGAAGGGCCTTTCAAACGATGCATTTAGTCAATAATGTCTCGCATGTATTAGAAGTATTGGACTTACCCTCTCCATACCATTTCCACCACCTTGGCCAGCTTTATTTTATCTCTGGTCTAGATGCTATTCCTTCAACACCTTACGAACAGCATGATTGGTATGATTTTCAACAATTGAAACCTGAACAATTGACTCCTTTTGCTGAAATCGTGATAAAAGATCTTCAAAAGCAACTTCAAATTAAAAATGTCTTTCGTAATTAATCGGCCGTGTCGTCAAGTTGCATTATGAGTTTGACACGCCCTAAGCAAACCAGGATCTGACATGTGTAAAATTGGGTGGGTGACCGATCTGCATCTTGATTATGCCAAGTCCAGTCAACGCGAACATTTTATTGAACAATTGCTCGCCCAGCAACTTGATCTGCTTCTCATCGCAGGCGACATTGCAGAATCCGGAAATTATAAAACAGAGCTCTTGTGGCTATCAGAAAGGCTTCAAATCCCTCTTTATTTTGTCTTGGGAAATCATGACTTCTATGGAAGCCTCATAGACGACATTCGGCAAGAGGCCTCTTCTTTTTGCCAGATGCACTCCAATCTCTTTTACTTAACAACCGAGGCAAACTATCTATCCTTGACGGTTGAGTGGGCTTTAGCCGGACACGATGGCTGGTCTGACGGAAGAGCTGGCGATTATGAGGCCTCTACAATCGAGCTGCGCGATTACCGGGAAATCAGAGACTTGAAATTCCTAACCAAGCAAGAGCGCCAAAAAAAAATTCACAGATTAGCTCAAGTATCGGCATCCCAAGTCGAATTGAAGCTGATCGAAGCATTTAAGCAGCATGACAATGTTTTATTGGTCACTCATGCGCCGCCTTTTATTGAAGCCTGTTTATATGAGAATCATATAGCAGACACAGACTGGGCCCCCCATTTCGTGAATCAAACGCTTGGGGAATCCCTCTTGCGCCTTATGGGCGAGTATAAAAAAAAATCGCTGCTGGTGCTATGCGGACATACTCACCATGCAGCGACTTTTCAACCTTTGCCCAATTTAAAAGTGCTGGTTGGGCAGGCTTCATATGGCCACCCAAAAGGTCAATCGCCACTTATCATCGAAGCCGGAAAGCTTTTCATTGAATAAATGGCTCACGCGAACTCTTCTAGGCCTGATTTTTATTTTTAGTCGAATCGGGAGGCAGAGAACTCGCTTCATCTTCCAAGGATTCAACATCGCTGTATTCTTCGCTACTATTGAATAGCTGATCTGCATCCATGTCGCCAAATGCATCTTCCATTATATCTACCGACCATCCGTATTTTTCCTGATAATCGATCGCCTGAAACCCCATAAGGAAGCCAGCTAAAAGTCCGGGGCTATTCACTAAAAGCGTCCCAAACTGTTTCTTCAGATTATCTGGCAGATCGGCAAAGGCTTCGCCTTCTTTTAACCACAGAAGCTGCGCCATTGCAAAAAATGATTCTTCTGTCAAGACCTCTTCCCGTGTTTCAGAACTCTTTAGCTTACCCATGTCTTCTGCTTGTTCAGTGGTCATCACAGGAGTCGGCTCAGGCTCTGGAAGAATTGGGTGATCCACATCGACTGGGGTAGCTGTTACTACACTCTTCTCTTCAACTTTATCAAGCGCCTTCTCCATCTCTTCAGTATCGAGGTTAGCAGTGCCCTCAGTTCCATTTTCCACTAATGGAAGCACTGGCTTCGAGTCCGTTACAACAACCTCTTCCGTTTCAACTGCGCCCTTCTCCTTTTCAATCTCTGATACAGGAAGCTCTTCTTCAAAAAAGCCAAATAATTTGCTCAAATCCCCATCATCTAACACATCAGAGTCGCCAGTCAAGTCTTCTTCGTTTGAATCAACCTGTTCTTTATCCTCTGATTTAGTTAGCGGCACAAGCACCTCATCTTTTGGCGTTTGTTCAGTTAACTCATCAGTGACAGGAATCAAAATGGGACGAGCCACTTCACTAATTATATGTGCATTTTGAGGCTGCGCGGTTGTAAACGAATTAAGTAGATTAAGGCGATATTCACGATAAGAAGAAGAAATGACAGCCAAGACACGGTCGATCAAACTCGCCACTTTCCCTTCAATGAAGCTTAATCCACTACGCTTAGTTGCTTCACATCGCGAATTTTCAGCCATCAAAATGAGGTGATCAACAAAACCTAGTCTTTCAATTGCCACGTGTACACTCCAATTAAGTTATTATTTTAAAAATCCAAATTTTATTTAAATTTCAAATTTACTATAAAACATAATTATACAACAAAAACCACCGACTGTAAAATTAATTTATTGTAAATAGATCATAAATTCTATAAATCCGTTGATACAACCAAATTTATTATTTTGATTAACATTTTTTACTAGTAGAAGGCTTTATGAATGCGAAGTCGGGGAAATTCAGGCAGAGTAGGAGCGTGGGATGTCTTACGCTTGATACGTTTATCATGATAAAAATCCAGCCAGGCTGGCTTTTAGAAGACGATGCAGATTGACTTATTAAGCGTGATAAGGTCGTTTTTAGGCTCTTGCAAACGACTAGGTCTGCAAGAGCCTTGTACTTATGATTCTTGTCCAACTCCCGGCTGAGGAGTCATTCGTAAATAGGGCTTTATCTGGCGATATCCATTTGGAAACAGTTTTTTTAAGGTATTTTGATCTGTCACACTAGGCAAAATGACGCACTCATCACCCCATTTCCAATCGGCTGGCGTTGCGACGCTGTGATTATCAGTCAACTGCATGGAGTCAATCACTCTCAAAATTTCAGTAAAATTGCGGCCTGTTGAGGCAGGATAGGTCATCATCAGCCGAATTTTTTTAGAGGGATCGATAATAAAAACAGTTCTCACCGTAAAGGTGTCATTCGCTTTTGGGTGAATCATTCCGTAGAGATTGGCAATCTGCCCATTTTCGTCGCCGATCAAGGGAAAGTTCACACTTGTGTGCTGCGTTTCATTGATATCTTTGGTCCATTCGCTATGATCAACAACACTTCCCACGCTCAGAGCAATCAATTTGACCTTGCGCTTTTCAAATTGAGATTTTAAACGGGAGGCCAATCCCAGTTCTGTTGTGCAAACTGGAGTGAAATCTTTGGGATGCGAAAAGAATACGCACCAAGAATTTCCCAACCATTGATGAAAATAAAGAAGCCCATCGGTTGTTTGAGCAACAAAATCTGGCGCTACGTCTCCGATTTGCAAGCTTAGCTGCTGAGTTTGATTAGTCATATTTAATCCTCTTTTAAAGGGTATTCAAAAAACGAATCGTTTGCTGGGCAAAAACATCTAAATACTAAACATGGAGCTTCTCAGAAAAAACTCAGAGATCGGAGTCCTTGTCTGCAATAATAATGGGCAATTGTTGCTCTATCCATGCTTGCATGCCTCCTTTGATGTTAGCCACGTGATTAAACCCATATTTTTTCAATACCGAGGCGGCCGTTGAAGCTCGCATCCCACTGCGACACACAACTGCGATCAAGCGGTCTTCTGGAAGGCGGTGCATAAATTGGTACAAGTCATTTAACTCTACATGATAAGCATCCGCAATGTGCCCAGATCGCCATTCTGCATCTGTGCGCACATCTAAGATAACGACGTTTTCGTGGCTCTCTTTTAATCTTTGGGCCACGTCTTCGGCTGTCAGATAGCTAAGACAAGCCGGACGATCCAACACCTCTTCATCTTCTTCTTTTAAAGTGAGCGTGTAGAAAGGCTGATCAAATCCTATTAAACGCAGTTGATTAATGATCTCTGACATATGATTTTCACGGCCCGTAATGATGGCCAAAGGAATATTTTCCGGTATCATCCAACCCGCCCAATGGCAAAAAGAAGAAGTCACGGGAATATTAACCGACTTTTCAATGTGAAAGCGTGCAAAGGCTTCTGGATGGCGAATATCCAGTAAAAATAAGCCATCGGCATCCAAATCTTTGATATTCTTAACGGACTCTACTTTCAAGCTCTCTAATAAGGGAGGACCTTTCGCGTTTAACCTTTTCACCCGGCTAAAATAGGGCGGAACGGCTGGAAGATCTTGGCGAATCGCTTTTTTCCATTCTTCCTTTTGACTTAGAATGAGATAGGGATTACTGCTTCTTTCATATCCAATCGTTGAAGAGGAAATCCCACTCAAGGCCTTGCCACATAGAGACCCTGCGCCATGAGCCGGAAAAATTTCGGCTGAATCCGGCAAAGTGGCCAATGTTTCAAAAAGACTCTGATAAAGTCTTGATGACAAATTATCAAATTCCTTCTCACCTAATAAATCCGGACGCCCCACGCTGCCAACAAATAAGCAATCCCCCGAAAAAACAAACCAAGCAAGATCGGCATTGCGCGTTTCATCATAACAAGTCCACATGACATGCTCTGGAGTATGTCCCGGCGTATGCAATGCTTCCAACCGAAGTGATCCGATTTTCAAACTATCGCCATCTTTGACAACGTGATCTGCATAAGATGGAGTCCATTCTTCTCCTCCCATTCCCGATGCATAAATGCGGGGCCTCCCCTTCAGCTGTTGCTTTAGCTCAAGAGATCCTGAGACAAAGTCGGCATGCACATGCGTCTCTAAAATAGCAATAATAGTCAGTCCCGCGCTTTCTGCTGCCATAATGATTGGAGCTATGACCCGGGTTGGATCGATTACAACACATTCTTTAGATGCCTCATCTCCAACTAAGTAGGTATTAATTGCAAGGCCTGGAGTGTAAATTTTTTGAAAAAGCATAAAGAGAGTCGCTCTAATGGGTTAAAGTGTTGCTAACATTTCGAAGGCGCAAGGGAGTTCAAGAGTGATCTAATGCACCAGTTGTAACACAAAAAAAGATTTCATATACAATTCACTTCAAATTTCACTTCAGATAGTGTGTAGGTCATACGGTTAAGCAATTGATTAGAAAATGGCAGCGATTGCCTCGAATCGTTTTCTTTAGATCTTTTGTGTATAATCCATCGGCATGGTAAATAGTACAGTTAAAATTAAAAGATAGGTTTACCATGCGCACGCGATTCTTTCCATCCCTCCTGAGCTTTTTTTGCCTATTTGGACAGGCAAGCGAAGCAATGGACTTCCCTGAATTTCAAACAGTCTCCCATGTCGATTTAAACCGCTATATGGGGACATGGTATGAAATTGCGAGGCTGGATGAGCCCTGGGATAGAGGATGCTACCATAATCCAATTGCCATCTTCACCATGAAAAACGACGGCACTATTCACGTTCTCAATCAATGTGAAACCGATAATTTCTTTAATAGCACTCAAAAAGCAGAAGGAGTAGCAGAAGTCGTCGATAAGCAAAGCAATGCAAAGCTGAAACTCATTTTCCCCCGCTCGGAGCATTATAAAGGTTTGCCCATTGGAGATTATTGGATCATTCAATTGGCAGACGATTATAGCTATGCGGCAGTCAGCGACCCCGCTCAAAAGCATTTGTGGATTCTAAGCCGCACCCCCTCTCTTCCGCAAGACGTCTATCAAAGCATCTTAGACAAGGTCGTATTAATGATGCCGAACCTTAACGTGCTCAATGTCCTACGCACGCAACAAGACCCTTTAGATGCGCAAAAAGGGGCTAAGAAATAAAGCCTGTTAAAGAGTCGGGGAAGAAGCCCTTAAAAGAGCTTCTTCTCATCGCTTTTTCGCAAAAACTCACGTGAACCATTACATGTTATAACGATTTGGGTCGTTCTTGCGAGGAATCGTATCGATGAGGATATTGACAAGTTCCTCCCATCTCGCGCCTTGAATGGATGGCAGAATTAAAGGCAGCTGAATGCCGACCTTTTGGGCAAAATCTTTGACAAATTCAAGCTTTAGATTGTCCTTGGAAGACTCTTCTTTCATACTCGAGTTTACGCCACCCATGAATTCATCCCATATCCAGGATGTACGCCCCCTAATGGCATGAATCCCGGCTTTTAGCTCTTCATCGGTAAAAATGACCATCAAAAAATTTAAAGGATGGACTTTTTCAATGCGGTCACCAGCTTTTTTTAAAGAGGACTTAGAAGAAGCCAAGCTGACTAATGACTCTTTGGCAAGGGTAGTAACAATATAGCCGATGTCTTTTTTCTCTTGTTTAGATACACCCGCATAATAGTCGCGCGTCACACTTTTTTTCTTCACAACGATATCTTTATTGGAAAAAAAGAAATTGAGCGCCAATTCACTTTGCCCCGCACCAGAACTTGATGAAAGAGCATCTGTGCTGTAATAACTTTCTATCAACTCCATGACATCGTCAAATTTATCACATTGATCGATGTACACATTAGCTGCCTGCCCTTCTGAATCCACCAAAGTAATGCTCTTGCTTGAAACAAAAGTAGGTATGCATCCCATCATGAATGCATACAATAAAAATCTTTTAAATTGCTTACGCATATATCCTCCTTTAGCCGTATTTTCCCTCAACACCACTCTTGCATTACCCATACATACAAATAAATCGCACTGAAGGGAAATGGAAGCTATATAGGAGGAAAATGAATGTGGCAAGAAAAATTTTTCATCCACTTTTTAAGACGTTTAGCTCAATCTGCTTAGCCAAACGAAGGCTCTTGAGCCATAAAAAAGCCATAACTTGTAATCGTTGGGATTTGCGATCAGGCGGCTTAAGCAAGTTCTAGCAACCATAAATATCTTAAATCTCCGATTGCGTGCCAATCCTTAGGCGCTCATTCAATAGTTGAATGATAGATTTGCATGCAATCGAAGGGTATAATACCAACTCTAAAACAGATAGATTGCTTTTAAAGTTGCACCATACAAATTAAATTTTGTTTCTATAAAGTCAAAGGGGAAATTAACCCTCTGTCCATAATGGCGATACTCATAAAATGGAACCAGGCTAATAGCCATCTCATGGTTGCACCAGCATGAATAATAAGAAAGGGGGAGCTCTACACGATACTGAATTTTTTCATCATAGCATTGATGAATTTTTCCAAATTGGGGATCGTTAGAAACACAATTTTTGCCATCTAAAATGATGCGGGCCTTAAAATTAAGTCCTACACTAAAACAGGAAGAAACATAGATTTGAGATAAAAATCCAACTGGAATGTAAAGAAAACGGTTGTGGAAATGAAATCGTATGGGAGTTGGATGCTTATATTCATTTTTTTCCCAAAAACGGCCCACTCCAATGAAGGGGGTAAAAGAAGGACGCCATCCACACTTGGCAGCAAAGGTATATCCTATCCGTTCTTCTACATTGATATCTGTCAGGCTAGACTTTATGCGCTGATCCTCAACTTTGCCCTTAAGATCTCCATTGGCATAGAGAAAATCGAGTCCTACATAGAGTTTATAACGCTTAATCCGCTCGTAGCCAAGCCTTACGCCATAAAGATAGCCATCTTGCTCGGCCCCTGCTTTTTTTGTGCGTTTAACATAGTAAACTTCCGGCCCTATAAATAACTGATTGGCTCCATTCGAACAGCAATCCGCGTATAATGAGGGAAAAAAAGAAATTAAACAAAAGAAAATCGAAAAAGAGAATGTTTTACTTTTCATTTTAAAGCCGGTTGTTAGTCGTAGATTATTCTTGCGATCACGCTCATTATCCTCTAGAGCCATTTGGAAATTTAAATAAAATACCAAAGGTCTTTCACATAAACACCACAAAAAGATCAATTTCTTGCCTATTTCAAAAGGCTTTTTTCCAGTGCATCAACATGAAAACCCCTCAATAGAGGAGGTGTAAAAGCAGTTTTGTCAAGAGACCATTTATTGTCAATTAACTATTTTTTTGAAAGATGCTTACAATTGTGAAATACTTAGAACTAGGATTCCTATGACTAAAAAGGAACTTCTTTTACTATAACTGGCAGATTTTTTATTTTTCTAAAAGCTTTACATCATTAATTACAGGTTTTCACGATGGCCTTACCCATTCACAACCAGAGCCCATTTTTTTCTTTCGGCGATTTATCTCGCCTAATCATTCACTGGACTCCGCGCACTTGTGTGGCAGGAGTGGCCGGATTTTATAGCCTTGGAATTGCTTATGAGAAAGGCTTAATGGCAGCCATTGATCGGATAGCCATTCAAGTATTGCGCCATCATGTCGGCTACATGGGGCTCGGTGCCATCATGCCAACTTTTCAGTGGTACTCTGCCTGGGGCGTACGCCTGACCGCAGCTCTTTTGGCAGGCTTGGTCTATGACGTAACCGAACGGATTGCCTTGTACATCATTCGAAACTTTATCGCTCCAAATAATCCTCCGCCCTTTACTCCCCTTCCAAGGCCCGCTCTTTCCATCGAAAGAAAAGAGCGATCTTTGCCCCTTGATTGCGATCCTCTTAGCCAGAACTTGTAGCACCAGTAGCTCTACCCCCCAAGGAAGAGATCCCTCTTTTCCTTGGCTCTTTAATCTTGCCTCTTTTTATTAACCCGCCCTTACGCAAAGAAAGCACGCAGCGAGTGCGGCATTTAGGCTGGCCCAAAGCCGCTATGCGCGTAAGATGAGTTATTTGTTCACTTAATTCTCAAAAAAATTGCTTAAATCAACAAAGAAACAAAGAAACAAAGAAACAAAGAAACAAAGAATTTAATTAATAATTATCTGAATTATATAATAGATATAGAAGAGAATTAATTTATTAGCGTGAGGTTTTTTATGGTAGACAAAATCAGAAATAGTAATTTTATTCCTTTTTCAACTTCAGTAAAAGAAACTTCTAAAGAACAAGCACAGGAACCAAACGTCGCCCCCAGCGGGACTAATTATTTAGGTGGTCATTCGGTAAATTTACATTTAAAACCCCAGGATAGTTCGATTGGCAAGACTGTCCATGTCAAGCAGCAGGTTTTGGATGTTCCGGCTAAAAAAAGCCAGCCAGAGGCTAAATTAGCAGATCGAATCAGGGCTCCCTTCATATTTTTATTAAACGTTCTTTTTAAACTGGGTGTCTTTGACTATAAATTAAATCAGAAATCGGGTCATTTAATTGGGGACGATATTTTAAAAGAGTCCTCCATCCAAGATCTCCAAGATCTCCAAGGGGGCGTGTACTTCCAAACGGCCAAAATGCTGGTCGATGACATGGAAAAATTTGTGGATCCCGATGCCGAAGGAGAGGTATTGGAGATCGCCAAGCAGTATCTTCAGTCATGTAAAGAAAATTTTCCTGTTCTCATAGGCAACTTGGTGCGCAATCCGTTTTTAAATAAAGTCGTGGGTCTGATCTTAGGTACCAACAGTATTACGAATCAAATGGCGGCAAAATTTCAAAGACAAATTAAAGGTTTAGAGGAAGGAAAATCTCTTCTTTACCCTGTTAACTTAAAAACCCCTGGGGGTTTTCACACAATAACGGCGGCGGTGATGAGAGCTCCTGACGACGAAAAGGGGCAGCCGCGCTTTAACTTAGTCATTGGCAACGTGGGCTTGGGCCTGGAAAATCACCAATACGCCCATGTTAACAAAGAGGGAAAGCTGGACGTTTATGTCTATCCCTACATTTTAGAGGGAATGACTCTAGATCAAATAACTAATGAAGAGTTTTTACGAGGCTTCATCGCACAGTCTTCGTGTGCCGTCGATAATGATAATAAAGCTTCGCAGTTTTATGGCTTTTTGAAAGCTTACGCGCAGAATAACGACAATATCAAGCTCTTTAATCAGGAGACCGGCCATATCGATCGTGCCAAGCTAAATGAAAAGGGTAGGCATTATCAAAAATCGGGAACTTGTATCCTCAAAAGCCCCTCTTCAGCTTTAAAATTTATTCTTCCTACAGATGCCTATAAAAGGCTCATGTTCAAGTACAAACTTCACAATTGGATTGAATTGAACGAGGCTAAAAAAGGAAAGAGTAAAGGAGAGCCAACAATCGAATGGCTTCACAATCACGCCTTTAAAAAGCTGCAAGCACGCATCAAAAAACAGGCCAAGATTGAAAAGTCAACTCCCGAGGAAGTTTTTAAGAAGTACTTTAGCCCCGAGCAACAAACGACTTATTTTGCTTATTTGGCAATTGTTGAAAGAGAAAAATTGGGAGAATTTGAACAACTGGGATATCAACTATTGTAGAAAATTTATTTACTGCTAACAGGCTTCTCAGAAGTGGTTGGAGAAAAAGATAACCCTCGAACTGTTATCTACTCTTCAACCCTTTTTTTAGATTAGGGATAAGATCTGTTTAACATAGGCTGTCACTCAGGCCGAAAGAAATCACTTTTCTTCACACTCTTAGTTGAAATTGGCATGGATTTTGCTTAAGATAGAGTACGTGAGCGTTGTGAAAAAAAAGACAGGTAGAGATGGACCTCTACCTGTCGAAGAGCAAAGAAAGCTTAGTTAGCTTCTACACAAGAGTCTTGATTGCATGTTGGTTTACAAGTATGCTTGTAGTAGTACTTAGGTACATATTTGCAGCAACGCTCACAGCTATACTTTGGAACATAACGGCAGTGTTGTGTATAATAGTACTCTGGAACTTGGCGGCAGCATGTTTTGCAATAGTATTGTGGAACATAACGGCAGCATTGCTTTTCATAGTATTGTGGAACATAACGGCAGCACTTCTTCTGATAGTACTGAGGAACGTAGTTGCAGTGCCACTTGTTGTAGTAGCAAGGCTCATATTTGCAATATAGGCAATAGCAGTCACCTACTGGTTTTTCACATGGTTGAGCCTGAGCATAGTCTCCGCCAGTATCACCAACATAATTTACGTTTTGATCGGCACAGCCACCACCGCCGTATCCACCACCGGCATAGCCTCCGCCAGAATAGCCTCCGCCGCCATATCCTCCACCACCGTAATTGTAATCTCCACCTTCATAGCCTTGAGAAAAGCTATAAGAAGTCATAAAGCAACACAAAAATAGAGAAAAAAATAGAGCCACTTTTTTCATAACAACCTCCTATTTGCGGTTTGTATATCACTTTGATAATGCCTGCCAGTTCAACACTTGATAAGGTTCTGGCAGCTCTATCTCAAGGATCATATTTTCACATGTTTTGCCAAGCAAACTCATGCATGAAAAAATTACCTGTTAATCTCAATCTGTAATTTTTTTTGTAATTTTTTATACAAAAAAAATCTTTACTAGATGATCAAAAAATGTCAAAAATCTTCGCTTTTCACTAGGCATTTCAAGCTTTCAACTTTTTTCGTTTAAGGTTTAAAATTAAAGCTATTCGATTAAAAACAAAGAAAACGAAGAAAAACTCCCTTATAATCAAACTATTAGATCTATAAACCGTGCTATTTAAAGCATCTAGAGCGATATTTTTGAAGTGATCGTTAATCTAAAAACAGCCCCACACCTAAGAAAAACAATCTTTAACCCCTTATCAATAAGCCTATTATAAAAAGCGATCCTTCTAACTTTGTTTTTTGAAGGTTCACGTTCGATTTAATGTTGATTAGCCTTGAAAGGTTGCAAAATTCTTCTTACCTGGATTAATTCATTATCCTATTCTACTGGCTTTTGGGTGCTTTATCATTCACTAGGTCGTCTTAGAGTACTCTTCAATTTGATTTATCACTTAATAGGAATCTCTATAAAAGCTTAAAATCCACCTAACCCGCGAAGCGCTTATAACCTCGGTCGCAAAAGAGCTCACGAGTTAAAAAACTGGGACTTTTGGGGTTAGCGGGCAGCTTACAGGCTGCGGAAAAAAGAAAGAAGTTCCTGATTGACTTCTGCAGGCTGTTCTTCGTGCGGAATATGGGCTGCATGCTTAATTAAAGCGGAGCGAGCGGCCGGAATATCAGCAAGCATTTGCTTAAAGTGAATAATAGGAGTAATTTGATCTGCCTCCCCCCACACCACTAAAATTGATTGCTGCAGCTTCTTCAGGGACGTGTGTAAAGACATCATCGTTTGAAAATCAAAACGCTTAAGCATTTGAATGAAAGCCCTTTTTCCTCCCTTCGTATGATGAGGAAGTAGATAAGCTTGAATCTGCTCTTCAGAGAGTTTCGTTTTATCGTAAACGTTTTGACTAAGGAGCTTGCAAAATAGGCTTTCGTTAATAAAGGGATATAAACAAGGTCCCGCTAATCGTGCCAAAGAAACCAAATAAGAGGTTTTACCTGGATAAATTGCAGCATTTAACAGGCTTAAAGATCGCACTAGAGAAGGATTGGCCAGTGCTAAAGCAACAGCCAGGCTTCCTCCCATCGAGTTTCCAACCACATGCACAGAAGATATTTGTTTAGCTTGCATGAACGCTTGAATTTGCTCCAAAAACAATTTAAAGCTATAATCAATAGACGGCTTCGCACTCAAACCAAATCCCAGACAATCTAAGGCCCATACATGATATCCAGCATTAGCAAGAAAAGGAATTTGGTTACGCCAGGTATAAGAATAGCCTCCAAACCCATGCAAAAGCAGTACATGCTGCTCTCCTCTTCCTTCTTCTACATAGTGAATGGGGTAAGCTCCATGCGGAGTTTTCCACAACCAGAATAGTCGCTTTTCGCAAATCAATTGTTCTTCATACCAATTGAGCATGTTTTTTCCCCCTTCATTCCAGTGCTTTCATCATGTCGTCTTGCCAAAAATGATTAAAAACTTTTTGATAGGTTTCTTTGAGCTTCTACCTTTATTATTTGCCGCTCAGGATCTTCAACCCATGTTTAACACAGAGTCTTATACCTTAATCGCTGCTTTGTTTCCAAGGCTACTCGGTTTGATATATTTTTTTGCATTTGTTCCTTTTCTATTCCAAATTAAGGGGCTGATCGGCAACAAAGGAATCCTTCCCCTCTCCGATTACTTCGGCGCCTTAAAAGAGCGCTACCCGTATAAGTGTTATCTCTACGCCCCAAGCCTGTTTTGGTTGGCTCAAAGTAATGGCATGTTAATGACCATTACAGCCCTCGGAGCTTTATTTTCGCTTGGGCTCATGCTTGGAATATATCCTTCTCTCCTTCTTTTTTTAGTCTATATTTTTTATCTCTCGATCGTGTCGGCGGGCCAAGATTTTTTAAGTTTTGGCTGGGAAGGTTTTTTGCTCGAAATCACAGCCTATGCTTTTCTTTTAAGCCTCACTCCCGTTCCCAATTTATGGGTCTGGATCTGCATCAATCTATTACTCTTCCGTTTTCACTTTCAAGCCGGTGCCGTCAAATTGCAAAGCCATGATTCCACATGGGCCGATTTTACGGCTCTCGCCTATCACTACCAAACCCAGCCCATCCCCAATACGCAAGCCTGGTATGTACATAAATTCCCCTTGTGGTTTCACAAACTGTCGGCAGGTTTAATGTTTGCAATCGAACTCATCGTTCCTTTTGCTCTTTTTGGAACGGATGGCATGCGAGCAGTCGTTTTTGTGCTTTTTTTCGGACTTCAATTTTTTATTTGGATAACCGGCAATTTTTCCTACCTCAATCATCTGACAGCAATTTTCTCCACCATCCTGCTTAGCAATTATTTTCTTGATTCTTGGATTTCTCCACCCTCTACCCTTTCATCGCCGCTCTGGCTGGAAGTAGTGCTTTCCTTCATAGGAATCTTTTTTGTGGGCATGCAATTGATTCGCCTGTCCCATCATTTTTTTCCAAATCATCTATTTAAAAAGTGCCTCTATTGGTTTTCTTATTTTCACTTGGTCAATCCGTATGGAATATTTGCTGTCATGACTACTAAAAGACATGAAATCATTGTTGAAGGCAGCTACGATGGGGTAGATTGGAAAGAATATAGCTTCCCCTATAAACCATCCTCTGTAACAAGGCGGCCAAAACGCATTTCGCCATACCAACCACGTTTAGATTGGCAGGTCTGGTTTCTCCCTTTTACCAATTTTTATGCCGAACGTTGGTTCCAGCACTTTCTTTTCCACCTGTTGAAAGGGACGCCGGATGTACTCAAACTTTTAGATGAAAATCCATTTTCAGGCGCACCTCCAGCGTTCATCCGTGTAGTTTTATATGACTATGTATTTAGTAGTTTTAAAGAGAAGAAAGAAGAAGGAAGATGGTGGACTCGCAGCTACATGGGAATTTACAGTCCAACCATCTCTTTAAAAACACCCGAATCCTAATGTGCTTGCTCGGTCAAGGTTAAAATGTGGGCTTCTAAATCCTCCCGGCTTTCAATGTCGTCTGTCTGATTGATCACAAAACCTCGGTAAATAAAGACAAAGGTAGGCACATAGGCAGGCTGATACAAAGAAACTAAGTCATATTGAGCATCGTAATTGATTATCGCAAAGCGAACATCGCCATATTCTTGCGCGATGGATTGAAAGATTGGTTTAAAACGACTGCAGCAGCAGCACCAGTCCCCATAGATCATTAAAACGACAGGTTGTGCAGAACGGATGATTTCTTGATCAAAATTACTGGCGGTTATCTCAACCACCTTCAGCTCTACCTGCGAGCTTCCCTCATTAAGCACGGATGCATGACTGTTTGCAAAGAAACTGATTGCAACAATGGTTAGCCAAAGCCATTTATATTGATACACGCTCTCCTCCTTATAAAAAAAACTCTCTCTCTTCCTTTTTCTAATTCAATTTTTATTGTATTGCACGAAAAATTCAGAAAAGTTACTTCGAATGACAACTTAAAGGCGATCATGCTGGGATCGCCACAAATAGGAAATAAATATTGATATGGGCGACCTCTATCGAGCTTTTTGCATTCTATGCCTGCTTATTTGTTCTTACCCTCTATTTTCCTTTTCCTCTGAAGAAGATGATTTTCCCCAAGCACCTCTCATAAAAAAAAGCATTCAGGCTTTTATGCAGGAAAAAGATATTCCAGGAGTCTCCCTAGCCGTTGTTTATAAAGGACAGAGCTACCTATTTCAATTTGGATGGGCTGACAGGGAGCTGAAAAACCCGGTGGCCTCTTCCACTATTTTTGCAATAGGCTCGATTACAAAAGTTTTTACATCGACAGCCTTAGCCATTGAGGTCTTGGCGCACAAAACAACCCTCAACGCGCCTCTCATTAATTATTTACCGATAAACAAACAAAAGGTGCAAATAGGCCGCATCACCCTATTGGAATTGGCCACCCATACCTCTAGCTTGCCTCGCAGCCTTCCCCCTTTTAAAAACAAGAAAGAACAGCCAGCTTCTGTAAGGCAATTTCTCTCTCGCTGGACACCCTCTTATCCAATTGGAACCCGCTATGCCTACTCTAATTTAGGCTTCGGCCTATTGGGTGAAGCCGTTGCAAACGTCGCAGGAATGGGCTATGAGCAAACGATCGCACAATTTATCACGACTCCCTTGCAAATGGACTCCACATTTGCAGCCATCCCGCCCTCCTTAGCTTCTCGCTATGCACAAGGATACCTGCCAACCGGCGCCCGGATTCAGCATCCACCTCCTATTCAAACCCATCCTTATAAGCCTTCGTTTTTACCAGGAGGCGGGGCTTTGCGTTCGACGAGTCGTGACATGCTAAAATTTTTAGAGGCCAATTTAGGGCTGTCTGGTCCCGCCTATCTTCTACAAGCCATGCAATTAGCTCAGCAAGGATTCTTCAAAGTCAATCAACACCTTACTTTAGGGCTCGGTTGGCAACGATTCCAAAGCGCCCACGGTCTAATCTTGGATAAAAATGGAGGAGTCCCGGGCTTTTCCAGCTACATCGGTTTTAAACCCGAACAAAAAATTGGAGTTGTCATCCTTGCCAATAAGAGTAAAACACAAATCACATCAATTGGCCGTTTATTATTAAAACAACTCTCTTCAAGATAAATTTATTTGCTCTAAATATTTCTTCATTTTAAAATACAAACGCTCTTTTAATACTAAATAGGTTTACTCATGAATAAGCTTTGTCTTGCCATTACTCAATTAGCCTTATGCGTCTACACTTTTACTTTACCTGCACTTCACTACACCATTCAAGACTTGGGAACGTTAGAAAGCCAAGTAAGCCTAGTTAAAAAAATTAACAACAAGAACACCGTGATTGGAATTAAAGAAGATGAAGAGACATTATCATATTTTAGCTGGCATCCCTTGAATGGCTTGATCTCTTTTCCAGAAAGGTGCGTGAGAGTTGCTCCCTTCATCAACAACCATGATCAAGTTGCAGGAATGTTTTGGCATCGAACAGACTACTGGTTTGTAGAGAACCTCACTTCAAAAAACCTGTTTATTCGCGAATCAAATCAATCTTTTGCCAACATTGGCTACCCTGAAAAGTGGAAAAATGAGCAACTGAAAATGGAAGATTGGAAGACTCCGAATGCGTGGGACAACAACAAACTTTCCATTGTAGCCTTTAACGATCAAGGACAACTCTTCCTCATAAATTCCACTGATACACATAAAGCTACAAAGGGAGCCGTTTGGCAGAACGGAGAGTTCCATTATATTGATCCATCTAAATTGTGCCACCTATACGCAGCCAACAATCAGGGCATGATTTTGGGTAGGCGCTGGATTGAAAACGAACAAGGGAAATGCCCTATGCTCGGCTTATATGATTTTAATCATGACACCTTTTGCCCCATCATGAAAGATGTCGATATCATTAACTATGCTATCAATGATCGAGGCCAAGTCATTCTAGTAAAAGAACACTCTAAAGCTCTTGAAGGTTTACTGTGGGATGCAGAAACCGGATTCACAGCATTAGACAATTTTTATCCCATAGCTCTCAATAACAAAGATCAAATGATTGGTATGAGCATGCAGGATGAGGCTTTTCGTTTTGTTTTGTGGAATAATGGTGAGACCATCGATCTTGGGGAAATGCTCGACTTAGAAAACTCCCATACTGCTTGGGCACGCATAAAGAACCTCGAAGATATCAACGACAATGGCTATATCATTGGAGAAGGATTATATGACGGCAAGATGCATGGATTTGTCCTGATTCCCTCTAGAGATGTAAAATAATAACCTTAGATTCGACTCGCGCAAAAAGGCTCTTGAAAGCAATTTTAAGAGCCTTTTTGCTATTACGAGAGTTAATTATAAATCATTTTGATGGTCATTCCACCATCGACTATGAAATTTTGGCCCGTGATAAATGAAGCTTGTTCTGAGATCAGAAAGCTCACCAGATTGGCAACGTCTTCAGGCTTGCCGACCCTCCCAGCCGGATGCTGGGCATGATCGCTTGTTTTAAGTTTTTCATGCTGCGTATCGATCCATCCGGGGCTTATGCAATTCACTCTTATGTCAGGTCCAAGCGTCACTGCCAGTTCATGCGTCAAAGAAACAAGCCCGCCTTTTGAAGCTGCGTAGGGTTCGCTATTGCCTTCCGACTGCAAGGCTCTCGTAGAAGCAATGTTGATGATATTACCCTTATTTTTTTTTAGATGGGGAACTGCGTATTTGGTACTGAGAAAGGCTCCCGTCAAATTAGTGGCAAGATAATCATTCCACATGTCGAGAGTGATTTCCTCGAAGGCAACGGCTGCATTTGGAACGATAGCTGCATTGTTAATCAAGCAATCGATTCTCCCAAAGTGATCGATTCCTCTCTGGATCATATGCTTAATCGATGCCTCGCTCTTGACATCGGTTTTGATAAAAAGAAGCCTTTCGGGATCCTTCAAATCAAAACATTTATCGGAAGGATTGATTTCCGCAATAATGACCCGCATCTCTTGAGAAAGTAAGTGAAGAGCAATCTCTGCTCCAATTCCCTTTCCTCCACCCGTTACTATGGCTACTTTAGAGTGTGTCACACTTGGCTCTCCTTGTTGTTGGTCTCAATGATACAACTCCTTCATTCCTATTTCCTTAATATTTAGTTATATCTTAAACGTTTGGATTTTTAAATCTCTTAAATGGAATATCCCCTCTTCCCACCATTTTGCCCTTTATGTTAGATAGAATAAAAGACCACAACCAAAGGAGTGTTATATGGCGCATAAGAAAAAAAAAGATTTTGACGATCCTCAACCGCTCAATTTTGATCACGATGAAGCAAGGGGTCCGAGCGATCACCTGAAAAAACCGTTTATGACGCCTGAAGAAGAAAGAGGTGATAATGAAGACGATCAGTATTACGATGAAGAAGAGGCCTTAAGCCCCGAAGAGACAGAGCTTCGTAAAAAAGAGGACGACCTTTCCAAGACTTAAACACTTCTCTCTTCCAGCTTTTTTAGAAATAGAGCGGCGCGAGACAGTGTCTCACCTTTTAACATGACGGCATAATAGAATAGGGAATGGAGCCCCATTTACTTCGGCTTTTCTTCAGATTACTGCAGCGATTGTCATGTATGAGTAATCCGGGGAAAAGCCGTATCCCACAATTCACGACTGGCAAACTCCGTCATAACCTCTCCAACTATCCAATTCCTTTTTTAATTTTCAGCTCTTTCTTATAGACACGAAAGTAAATTAAGTAGTCTTTTTAAAGCGAGGTGGACGTTTTTTAAATATCCTCTACTATCTTTATTTGCATAATTAGCATATAATGAATAAAAAGGGGTTTAGTATGGATCCATTATCAAACCAAATTCCTTATTCGCAATACGATATTGAGGTTTTTGCCTATCAAATCCCTCATAAGCATATCATTCATCAGCAAGTGGAAGTCCAGCCACTTCCAAATCCCCTCCAAATGATGAGTACGGAAGAGGCTAAGCAAGCAGAGCTCAATAAGAAAAAAGCCAAAGAGCAGAAAGAAAAAGAAAAAAAGAAAAAACAGGGTAAATGAGCAAGGTAAAAGCCACCTTACCTCTCTAGATCCTTTCTTATTATCACCCAAAATTATTGTTTTTCCACTGCTCTAAGGTGGCCATCATCCGCTTTGCGTGACTTCCTTCCCAATACATTTTTTCACAATGAGAGCAATAGCGGATGGTAAGACCTCGTTGCAAAATATCGTCTGGAACAAAGAGCAAAGAAGACTTGGCTAAAACAAGAGGCTGATTGCACAATAAACAGCGCGAGAGAGAGGAGCTTTTAACCAATCAATAGGATGCTTCACCGTTAGTTCACGCACACAAGCCTGAATATCGTTAGCCTCCAGCCAAATAATATCCCCTTGCATCGCAAGAAAGTGGCGATCTCGCGAAATGAGCCATCTCTTTTCCTTTTGCGCAAGAAGCAAAAGAGAGCGATCTGTGATAGGCTCTTCGACCATATGGGTATCGTACCCTGCGACCCTCAGCCATCTCCCAAGCCTTGTCAACATTTGATCGCAAAGAAAAAGACGCTCATCTAAGCGTTTATTTCCCTCCTTTAATTCCATCGCTACCTAGCTATTTTTGGGTAGTAAAAAAAATTGAGCCTGTTTATCTATTAACCAGACATTACCCCCGTCTTATTGACTCAAAAAAAATAGGTAAGTCAGATGCTAACTTTCATCAATAGGAAATAAGACATGAATCAAGTTTCGGCCCTGCGATGGCTTCTCATCTTTCTCGTCTGCTTCGGCGTTTATTTCATTATCTCTTACAAGCAAATTGCCGAGAGAGAGGCACGCTTTCAATCGATTGAGCAATCGATCAATAAAATCGAGCAGGAAATCCAACAGCTGAGAGAAGAGATCAAGCAACGCTAGAAGCTCTTGCAACAGTCTAAGAGATTGCAAGAGCTGTAGGCTAAGTATACAAACTTTTTGTGTTGCTTCCTATTTCTTTTTAGCCATTAAAATTTGACGCAACACATAGGGTAGGATTCCTCCGTGACGATAATATTCCACTTCAATTCCCGTTTCAAGCCTTGCACGGACGGGTACCTGATCAATTTTATTGCCGCGATTGATTTCTAGAATTAATTCCTGATAAGGTTTAAGCCCTTGCTCCAACCCTTTTAAAGAAAAGAGCTCTTCTCCGGTGATTCCCAGCGTCTCCCAGCTGGCGTCATTTAAAAACTCCAGGGGTAATACACCCATGCCGATTAAATTACTGCGATGAATGCGCTCAAAACTGCGTGCAACAACGGCTCTAACACCTAAGAGGGCGGTTCCTTTGGCTGCCCAATCGCGAGAGCTTCCCATGCCATAGTCTTTTCCAGCAAAAATGATCAAAGGGACTTTCCTCTCAGCATATATTTGACAAGCATCGAAAATGGCCATTTCCTTGTCATCTGGCATTAAGGTTGTAAATCCCCCTTCCTTATCTTCAATCATTTTATTGCGTAAGCGAACATTGGCAAAAGTGCCTCGCATCATGACTTCGTGGTTGCCTCTACGGCTTCCATAACTATTAAACTCTTTTTCCGACACTCCTAAAGAGAGAAGATATTGCCCGGCTGGCGAATCGGGTTTAAAACTGCCTGCTGGAGAGATGTGATCCGTTGTCACAGAATCGCCAAAAAGAGCCAATGGGCGCATGCTGTTCAGCTCTTTTTGCTCCGGTAAGTGCAAAGAGAATTGATCGAAATAAGGAGGCTGCTGAATATACGTACTAGTCGGTTCCCACTGATATTGGGCCCCATCTTTAATGACAATTTCATCCCAAACTGGATTGTCTTGGAGAATGTTCGCATATCTTTTTTTAAACATCTCTGGCTGAATTGCTTTCTGGACCTCTTGCCTAATTTCCTCGTCCGAAGGCCAAATATCGCGCAAAAAGACAGGTTGATTATTTTGATCCACACCCAAAGGCTCTTTATCGAGATCAACATCAATCCTTCCAGCAAGTGCATAGGCTACGACAAGGGGCGGGGACATGAGAAAGTTGGCTTTAACAGACCCATGAATGCGTGCTTCAAAATTACGGTTACCACTCAACACACTTGCAGTGATGAGATCAAAGTGCTTAACCGCCTTTTCAATTTTTTCATCAAGAGGGCCGCTATTGCCAATGCACGTTGTACAGCCATAGGCCACAAGCTGAAAACCCAGATCATCCAAGTACCTTTGCAGTCCCGTCCGCGTTAAATAATCGGTTACGACACGAGAGCCTGGGGCAAGGCTCGTTTTAATCATTGGATTAACTTTCAACCCTTTCTCTACAGCCTTTTTAGCAACAAGCCCTGCTGCCAACATTACGCTCGGATTGCTCGTATTGGTGCAACTCGTAATAGCAGCTATCACAATAGAGCCATGAGTCAAAACGATGTCGCCATCAACAACATCGGCATAGCCTGGATTCCCGACGGGAGGAGTCAAGGGGCGATTGGTCACCATTTCTGCCTCACTCCAAGGCTGCTCGCGAGTCATGCGTCCAAAAACAGACGTACCACCCCATTCATGGCGGTGCTTTAAAGAAAAGTCACCGCCTGAATGTACACAGATATGCGGCCATGGCTCTTCTGTCTTTCCATATCCTCCAGATGCCACTGGAGCTCTTAAAAGTTCTTCAAAGCGGGATTTGACGTTTGTCAAGTCAATGCGATCTTGCGGTCTTTTAGGGCCCGATACACACGGCTGAACTTGGCTCAAATCAAGCTCGACAATCTTGGTAAAGTCTACTTCATCTTTTCTCGGAATTCCAAATAAGTGCTGCGCTTCTAAATACTCTTTGACCAGCTGAATGTGGCTCTCATCCCTTCCTGTCGTGCGAAGATAATCCAATGTTTTGTCGTCTACCGGGAAGAATCCCATGGTTGCTCCATATTCAGGAGCCATATTACCAATCGTAGCCCGATCAGCCACAGTCAGACTAGCAGCCCCTTCGCCATAGAACTCAACAAATTTGCCAACGACCTTTTCTTTGCGCAAGAGCTCGGTAATGCGCAGCGTCAAGTCAGTCGCCGTTACCCCTTCTTTCAACTGGCCGCTCATATGCACACCAATGACCTCAGGCATCTGAATAAAGACAGGCTGCCCCAACATCGCAGCTTCAGCCTCAATGCCGCCAACTCCCCAGCCAACGACGCCGAGTCCATTAATCATGGTTGTGTGGGAATCGGTTCCAACCAATGTGTCAGGATAAAGCAAGTTGGAGCCATCTTTACGCTTATTAATCACAACTTCGGCTAAATATTCCAGATTGACTTGATGGACGATTCCAATTCCAGAAGGAATGACTTTAAAAGTATGATAGGCTTCTTGCCCCCACTTTAAGAAGGAGTAGCGTTCGCGATTGCGCTCAAATTCGATCTTCAAATTAAATAAAAAAAGCATCGTCTGTGCCAGCCCGATCGACTTGGACAGAGTGGTCAACTACCAGATCTACTGGAACATCAGGTTCGATCATCCCTGCATCTAAACCAAGAGTTGCCACAGCATCGCGCATGGCAGCTAAATCGACCAATAAAGGCACTCCTGTAAAGTCTTGCAAAATGACCCGTGAAACAACGAATGGGACATCCCCCTCTCCGGGCTTTTTAGCATTCCAGTGCGCGAGCCTTAAAATATCCTCTTCTTTGACTCTTTGCCCGTCGCAAAAGCGGAGCAGTGACTCTAACATGATGCGGATCGATATGGGAAGACGCCCGATAGAGGCAATCCCTTGCTCATCGAGCTTAGGCAATGAATAATAGTAGTGGTTTGGCTTCAAAAGCTGAAGAGTATTAAAAGGATTAATCTCGCTAGACATACGCCGCCCTTTTTAAAAATTCACTAAATTTTCTTTTAAATTTCCATTCTATGCTTTTTCTTTTTTTTGACGAACTGCCATTTCTCATTTAATAAATGTTTTCATCTAGCTTAGCATTAGCGCTCGCCAACAAACTATAAATCAAACGGTTAAATCCCCCAAAGCCTCTGCTTATTGGCAACTTATTGTGAATCGTTACTAAAGGATGCCAAAGATATTCAAAACCCATGTAAAGTGAACCTTTCAACAAACCCTACAAACCACCCCCAACATAAGGAACAGTATGGAAAAGCGTCAACTCGGCCGCTCCACTGTTTACATCAGTCCTATTATTTTAGGAACCTGGGCCATTGGTGGCTGGATGTGGGGTAGGAGTAAAGATGAAGATTCTATCGAAGCCATCCAGTCAAGTTTAACCCACGGTGTCAATACAATAGATACTGCGGCCATTTATGGAATGGGTTATAGCGAAGAGATAGTGGCCCGTGCTATTAAAAATAAAAGGCAAGACTACATCATCGCAACTAAAGGAGGAATGCGTTGGAGTGGCTCAGAAGGAGCAGAGCCTTGGGTACAACAAGACCGTGATGGAAAAATGGTCACCATAAGAAAAAACTCTAAGCCTGCGAGCTTGCAAAAAGAATGTGAGGATAGTTTAATGCGGCTCGGAACAGATGTATTGGACCTTTATCAGATTCACTGGCCCGACTCAACGACTCCCATTGAGGAGTCTTGGCAAGCTATGGTACAATTAAAAAAGCAAGGAAAAGTAAGGGCTATTGGAGTCAGCAACTATAATTTAGAGCAGCTCAAAATAGCTCACTCGATCTATCCAGTCGACAGCATTCAGCTCCCCTATAGTCTGATTAGAAGAGGGATTGAAAAGAATATCCTCCCCTATTGTCAAAAGAATCAAATCGCAGTCATTGTTTATTCCCCTCTAGAACGAGGCTTACTAACAGGCAAAGTCACCCCGAAGCGCCAATTTGATCATGATGACCACCGTACCACATCCCCTTTATTCTCTCTTGAAAATCGAGAGCGCGTCTTAGAACTTTTAGACCGCATCCGCCCCATCGCAGCTCGCCATCACGCAACCATTTCTCAGCTTATTATCAATTGCACGATGTACATGCCAGGCATTACGGCAATTATTGCCGGCGCGCGGAATGCCTCTCAAGCAATTGAAAATGCAGAAGCCGGATATTTACCCCTCACCCAGCAAGAAAGAAACGAAATTATTGAGGTCTTTGCTCAATCCAGCTTTCAGCAAATGATCCCTATTTAAACACAAGCTTCCGCCGTAGCTGCCAACAATCATCCCAATTCGAAGCTCGTTACCCCAAAAACTGATGCTTGCAGATGGATCGGCGGCTCTTTCGAGTACATTCTGGCCGTTTCAAAAACTTTTGCCATGCCCCGCTTTTTAGCCATCTCAACAGCAGCTAAATTGATTTCCGGCACATCCCAAAATAAAGGAGCTTTCCCAGCCGTTGCTGAAAGCCCCAAAAAAAGCTCTTCAGCAATTTCTGCGTTATTGGCAAACAAGGGACCGACTTTACATCCTTTCAGGCACTTTCTTATAACACCATACCCGAGCAGCTCTTGCCCATCAACCACAGCCAAGGTTAAGGCATTATTCATATGCAGCCATTTTTTTAAAAATAGCTCTCTATTTACTCCAAAAACCTTTGAGTCATATTCTGCAATGGCATCGAAAGAAACAGCTTCCAGAGGGACAACCATAGAAGGCATTGAACCGCCGCATACACCTTCAAAACGAATGTTTCGATAATAGAATTTAAATCCCGACTTTTTATAATTCTCTTGCTGAGCGACAACTCCATCTAATCCCACGCAGCGTTTTTCCAAATACTTCAACGCATGCTGCCAAAGTCTTAGGCCAAAGCCCTGATGGCGGTAAGGGGCTTTAATAATATAAAAACCTAAAAAACCATAATTAGCGCCATATGCCACTGCCGAAATACACCCAACCTTTTCTCCCCCTTTTTCGGCGATAAAAAAACCCATCGGATCGGCCGCATAAAAAGCTATACCATCTTCAAAACCTGGATTCCACCCCTCCTCTGCCGCCAAAGAGATGAGAAAAGGCATCTCCTCTACTCTTGCATGTCGAATAAGCAACTCATCCATAAGCTCAACATTTCCATCCTAAAAAATCTGAGTATAGCCAGCAAGCGCTAAAATTAAAGAGTTTTTTACAATACCTTAAACAAAAATTCTCACTTGTTATGCATTATAGGGACGCAAAAGGTCACTAAATTTTATTTTAGACACACAACAATCGAACTAAACACTTATTTTCAATTAAATTTAATTCAGCAATTTAATAGAATAATCAACCACAAACAAAAAAAAGAGAATTACAATGAATCGATTCTTTATATTAATCTTCATACTATTAGTTAATTTAAATACAAATGGATTTGCAACCGAGCAAGCGAAGACTGGAGTAGAGATTGGTGAGGCTATTTGCTCATCGAATGATTGTTATCAAATTATTGAAGAGCTTGGCGAAGGAGCTTTTGGAAAGGTATATGCCGTTGAAAATTCGACGGGCGAGCGCTTTGCACTCAAGTCTTATAAGAGGCCGACAGAGCTGCCAAAAGAGACGGTCTCCGAGGTAGACAGTGAGGAGTCCAATCATCAATTGAATTTCATGGATACCTTGGCTGATGTGCAAAGGGAATTTTTGCGAGGGCAGCAATTGGATCATTCCCATATCATCAAGTCCTTTGATTTCTTCACCTCTTCTACAGCAGATGGAGAACCTATAAGCTTTTTAGTCCTGCAGCTTGTAGAGGGAAAATCTGTTTACTACACGAAGAAAAAGGCTTTTTCTCAAGAAGAGGTGACTCGCGCAGCCATGCAATTCAGCGATGCTCTCCACTATGCATTGTCGCAAGGTTTTTTTCATTTAGATCTGCACGAAAACAATGTGATGCTCAGCGATCAGGCGACCGCAATGGTCATCGATCTGGCTAGCTTTTTCACGTTTGAAGAAATTTTTGGCTACGTAAAAAACCAGACTACGCAAGCAAAGCAAGAAAAGAGTCCAGAAACAGCCCAAGCAGCTGTTCAACAAGCTTTGAGTATGGATCCCACAAGAGCTAGAAAACTAAGACAGTTTTTTAGCCATAACCCAGGGCTTTTAGAGCGCCTGCAACAGACGCAAACAAAGCAGAAAGAGCCTTTACAACAAGCAGCTATTGCAGCCACAGTTTCGCAACAAGTAAATGAATTTGAAGCAGCTAGAGCCCGCTTCCACGCCTATTATTTTGATAACCTCACAGGGATGTGCCTGGCGATTATTTCAAAATCCAACGGCAGCCGCGAAGAAAAAATCCAGACCTATGCTGAAATCAAAAAACTTGCCTGGAACTATTTGGAAGACTGTGAAGATGGAAACTTGCCACCTTTCGCAGACTATGTGACTAAGCTTTTAGAAATCTTAGAAAGTTCGCAGCAGTAGCAATTTTTGGCGAAGAATCACCGTTGATCGGGATTCTTCGCTTTTTTCGTTCCCTGCCAACTGTCTTAACTCTGCTATAAGATCTCTAACTCTCTGCATCATTCCCCGTTTTGAGGGCAGGATTAGTTTTGAACTCTTGATTGTAGAACAATAAAACTCGCCTTCGTGGCTTATTTGATTAGTCCAGTCCGTTTCAATTGTATGTCTTACGACGCAATACATATCTTTTGCTTCTTAAAACTTGTCTGTTTGTATAAAAGCAGGTATCTGTGTTGCATTGAACCATATTGACTCCGTTGTTTAATTAATTAAATAAAATTCTAAAAGATTATATTATAAAAACATTACTCGGATCTCTAAAAATAAATTTAATCACTAGATCTTTTTAGACGTTATGTATAAAAAGAATTGAAATCTCAAACGGTAAGGCCAATGTCAAAAAATATTGGAACAAAAGATCGACTGATCCGCCTCAGTATCGCTATTTTTCTTTTTATCTTTGCTTGGTGGCAAAGTAGCTGGATCGCTTTACTCTTTGCCCTATTTACGCTTTATGAGGCAATGGCAAGCTGGTGCGTCTTTTATCAATTAATCGGTAAAAATAGTTGTCCGATTAATCACAAGGATTCTGATCCTTAAGGTTTGAAACGCTTCGTTATTAAGCGCTAAGTTTCTTCAAATTATTCAATTATTTTATTGACAACAATCTCATTTTAAAAGATTTTGGCAGCACTTTTACTAAGGATTGTTTATGAAGAAGCATTTATCTAAAATCATTTACTCCCTTTTTTTTATTGGCAGCTTCTCTCTCTTTTCATCTCTTCAAGCCGAAGAGGTTTTTGAGTCCGATTTAGAAGCCCTTGCGTTAAAAAATATTGAACAACTGACCCGCCCTTCTATGGGTTTTGAAAAGGCTGGCGAAGGCTATTTTTCTCCCGATGGCAAGACCATTATTTTTCAAGCAGTCCCCCAAGGCCAGATTCACTATCAAATTTATACAATGGATTTGGAAGAGCGGATACCTCGCCTCGTTAGTACGGGCAAAGGAGCGTGCACATGTGCCTATTTCAGGCCCGATGGGAAAAAAATCATTTTTGCCTCAAGCCACGAAGATCCTTTCTTAGATGATCCAACAATAAGCTCTTCAATACCCGGCTACAATCGCAGCAGCAACTATCAATGGGACTTCACCCCCTACATGAATATCTATGAGGCCAATCCAGATGGAACAGATCTAAAGGCCTTAACGAGCGGCCCGGCTTACCATGCCGAATGCGCTTATTCACCCGATGGAAAACGCATCGTCTTTGCAAGCAACTTAGATGGGAGCATGAACCTCTATACGATGAAAGCCGATGGATCAGATATTTACCAGGTCACTAAAACAACTTCCTGCTACAATGGAGGATCTTTTTTTTCTCCGAGCGGAGAGCAAATTATTTTCAGAGCCGATCGCGATCAACGCCACTATCTGCAAATCTACACGATTGATGTCGACGGAAGCAACGAAATGCAGCTGACTGCAAATGGAGCTGTCAACTGGGCCCCTTACTGGCATCCAAACGGATACGTCATAGCTTTTACAACATCCTTGCATGGGCATGCCCATTATGAAATCTATTTGCTGAATCTTTTAACCAATCGACAATGGCGTCTGACTCATAACCCCACATTCGACGGATTACCAGTATTCAGCCCAGATGGGCACAAAATGATGTGGACGTCTAAGCGAGGTCCGGATCAGACATCGCAATTGTTTGTGGCAGATTTTATTCTCCCTGAAGATCTTAAATAATGATGAGGATTTTATGTTGAAACATCTGAAACTTTTTTTAGGGCTATCCTTAACGACTCTGTCGCTTAGTTTAGCGAGCCCAAGCTTTGCAGACAATCAAACGCCGAGCGTGAGCCCCATCCTATCTGAAGAAGACCTTCCTTTTCGCGTTCAAGTCGAATTAGCCGATTTTGGACTTCCGAACGGCATTCACTCTTATGCGTTTGGACGCTATCGCAATAAATGGCTATTCATTGCAGGCCGCACAAACGGCATGCATGGATTTAATCCAGACACAGGCAACTTTCCCCTCCAACAGCAAAACCGCGTCATTTACGTTGTCGATCCCGAAAAGAAAAAAGTCTATTCTCGCGCTTTAACCGATCCCCAATCAGGCTTGACTCTTGAACAAGTGGATCTCTTATCGGTAACAAGCCCTCAATCGTATCAAAGAGGGCATACTCTCTATATCACTGGCGGTTATGGAGTGGATTCGGCCACAGGCCAATTTTCAACCAAGCCTTTTTTAACCGCAATCAATCTTCCGGGATTGATACATTGGGTAACCCATCATTCGCACCATGAAACAGCCGCCCAGCATATTCGTCAAATCAGCGATCCTATTTTCCAAGTCACTGGCGGCTACATGGCGCAAGTTGATAAAGGACCCACTCTCCTTGTTTTTGGACAAAATTTCCGTGGATTTTATGTGGCTGAATCGAATGGAGAATACACCCAGCAAGTTCGCCGCTTCCGCATTCTTGACAACGGCAAAAAGTTATCATTCATTCCTCTCTCTTCTAAGCCTGAAGAGCCTAATCCCGATTTAAGACGCAGAGACTTGAATATTGTCCCTATGATCTTTACCAAAGCAGGCAAGCAAAAAGAGGGCTTGGTCGCCTTTTCAGGCGTTTTCACGCCAACGACCGGTATTTGGACAGTTCCTGTTGAAATCAGCCGCACAGGAAAATCTTTTATGGCCAATCCTGCAAAGGCATCTACCTTTAAGCAAGGAATGAACAACTATACCTGCCCGTTTCTTGGTATCTTTTCTTGCAAAGATAATGCTGTTTATACGATCTTTTTTGGAGGAATTAGCTTTGGATACTTTGTTGATGGACAATTTCAAACCGATTCCGAGTTCCCTTTTATCAACCAATTTACAACGATCAAACGAAGCCACAAAGGGCTCTATACTCAGCACTTGATGAGCTCCCAATATCCAGTCATTCTTTCGACTGAGTCAAATCCAGGCAATCAACTCCTCTTTGGCGCTGGCGCCGACTTCATCCCATCTAAGCACCTGCCTCGCTTTAACAACGATATTGCAAAGCTTGAAGAAATTGATAGGCCGATATTAGCTGGATATATTGTTGGAGGAATTCAAAGCACATTGCCTAATACCAATACGCTATCCGACTCTGCCGCTTCACCCTATATCTTTAAGGTGACCTTGATTCCTGTAAAAGACTAGCAAAATAAGAGCCTTTAGCATGCATAGAATGTTAAAGGCTCTTAGCCTCGCTACAGTATCAAACCTAAAGAGCGAAGCTCTTGTCCTTTTTTAATCAATTCTGACTTGCTCGAACAGTCGAGCTTGCTTTTAATGTTGTTAAGATAGAATTCAATTGTTCTAACAGACAGGTCGAGCTTATTAGCCACCTCTTTCATTTGCATTTCATCTAAATAAAGACTCAAGCACTCCTTTTCCCTTCGCGAAAGGGAAATGCCTGGATCGGCTTGAATCAGCTGTAAAAAAGAGGTATGCGCCGATTGTGTCTGAGTAAACAACGAAACCTTTGAAGTAAAACTGTCGCCTTTTAGCTCCAATAGACTCATAGGATCGCTCTCCATTGACTCTAGAACAGAAGACATTTCACTTTTAAAGAAAGCGCAAAATTTTTTCAGCAGGGGCAGCTCTTGCATATAAGTGGAATAGATTTTTTCATGCCGGACAGGAGCTGCAAAACCAAAAAACTCGCAACGCTCTGGTGAGCGCTCGATTAAAAAAAATGCGTGCGCCATATCAAATTGATGATTGAGCACGTCCATCGTCTCTTTGCATACATCCTCTTGAAGATGGTGGGCCCAAAAAAGCGTCCCTGATTGATAATTCTGAGGGTGATGCATGCAGGGATCTATCCGATAAAGCTGATTCTCCACGTAATAGTCGGCCCATTCAGGACGGCTAACCAATGCCCGGCAAGCCCCGCTATTCTCTATAGAATGATAAGTAAAATAATTAATATTAAAACAAGTTGTCAATGGCTCGCAAACACGATTAATCGTTTTATGATGCTGCTTGATATATCGATCGACATAATATTCTGGTGTAGTGACCATGGTTTTTCTCTTATTTAAGTTGTGCTCGCACTAAATGAGATTCTTCTAAATCAAGCTGATGTTCTAATGCCGTCAGCCATTTGTCATCTATTTTTCGCTCTCTCCACTTTTGCAAAAGATAATTGCGCTGCGCATTTATGATGTGAAGCCTGGCCCTTTCAATATGTCTCTTGCTACCTCCATGATCATCTGAAAGATCCAGCAGGTGATGCCTGGTTTGAAAATAAATTAAAAGAGAGCCCGCATCTTCTTTATTCAACTTATTTTGTTCCATTAAAGAGCCAATTTCTTTTTTAGCAACATTCACCATCTGCTGATAGATTTTAGCAAAAACATTATGTTCTTTCTCTGGCGGAATTTTCAGCCAGGCAATAAGGCATGGCAGCGAAAGGCCGGGAATGATTAAGGTGATAAGAATAACAACAAAGGTTAAAAAAATAACGAGATCTCTTCCCGGCAGTGGCTCTCCGCTCGGCAGCTGATAAGGCAGGGCTAAAGCAGCTGTTAAAGAGACAATGCCGCGCATGCCTGACCAGGATAAAATCGCATTATCCCTCCAAAGGTGTTCATCATCCTGCGTCCAGACTCCTTTGAAACATCTTATCATGTACACGCAAGTATGAATGGCATAAATCCAGACAGCCCGGGTTGCGATCATCGCTGCAGTTATGATCAATGCATACCCTGAATAGATTCCTATTTGATCCATACTCATCCCAGAAGCAATGCGTCCCATTTGCAAGCCTATTAAAACAAAGACCAGGCAATTTAATAGGATGACCACAACATCCCAGCTCGCCCAGCCGATTACGCGCGTGAGTGAAGAAAAGCGGGTAACTAAAAAACGCGATCCAATCAAGCCGCACACAACAACGGATAAAACACCCGACACCCCTAAGGAATCGGCTAAGATAAATGCTAAGTAGGGGATAATAAAAGAAAAGAGAACGGCAACGATTGGATCAAAGAAGCGGCTCGAAAAAAGATTGCAAACCCATCCAACAAAAGCACCAACTATAACCCCGCCAATAACTACGCCTATAAAATCGATAGCTGCGGCTTCAAATGAAAATAATCCAGACAAAAGTGCTGCAACAGCTAGTTTGTATAGAACAAGGCCTGAAGCATCATTCACAAGGCTTTCCCCTTCCAGCACAGCCAATAGGTGCGAATGGATGGCAAAGCGCTTTAGAATAGCAGTCGCTGCCACAGCATCTGGCGGAGAAACAATAGCCCCAAAAGCGAATGCGAGCGGCCATGCCAAATCTGGAAAAAGCCATTTGAATAACAATCCCACAACAAGCGTAGTTGCAAAAACAAGACCGAGCGCAAGCGAAAAAATGTCCCGGCTATTTCGCGTAAATTCCCCAAAAGAGATCGTATGGGCGGCATAATAAAGTATGGGAGGAAGCACGATGACCAATAGGAGAGTAGGATCAAAATTAACTTCACTCGTTCCAGGAAGAAAGCTTAATGCTCCGCCTCCAATGACTAGAGCTATCGGATAAGGGATATGCAAACGCTGAGCAATGCCAACCAATAAGACAGCCGCAAACATCAAACTAAGGAAAAGTGTAGGTGCTGCCATATCTTTACAAGCTAAAAATTAATTCAAACCTTTCTCTCAATTACTTGCTCCCCTTACAGCCTACTCTACTTAAGATAAGGTGCGATCAAGCAGATCTTGTATGACCTCAATGAGTTTACGGCCAGCTTGCTGCATATCGCGACGATTATCTGCCTCAATAGCCTTATGCAATTTGGTATGGAAAGTTTCAAGGGCCTCTTTCAAACCTGGTTCATCGTTTAGCTTTGAAGTGTCTTTCTTGATCGCAACCAATTCATGCGTTTTTTTTGTAACTAATAACTCCAAATCTTTTCTAACGGCCAACTCTTTAACCTGTCCTTCGTCAATTTGCGGGAAACTGGAATCCGACGTATCAATCTTTAAGCTGGATGCGGATAAAGAGGTATGAAAACAGTGCTGCTTCGCAAAATTTTTGATGATTGGATCCAAAGAACAAGAGGTTTTCCTCACCCATAAACTGCATGGGCTCAAAAGATATCTACTAACATTCATGCCAACACTGGACATACTCAACATGTTCTCTCCTTACACTATAGGCATTTAAACCCAACTTGCTACCTTCATAGATATCAAGTTGGATTTTAGCCAGGAAAGAAAAAGACTCAACCTGGCTGTTCTTTAAAAAATCAATGATTAGTTACCTAGCTGTAAATAGAGCCCAACGTTTGGACCCGTATCGTAATAGGGGCTATAATAGCCGTCATAAGGATAGGCGTAGTAGGGATAACTGTAATAATAAGAGGGGTAAGCATACCCACCATAATAAGGAGAAGGAGCGGCATAGTAGTAGTTATTGTTGTAGTAAGTGCGCCGATGACCATGCCCATAGTAGCGGTAATCGCGATCTCCTCCTCGATAGTACTTGCGTTCATCGCCTTTATGATCATCACCTTTGCTTGGAACCTTATCATAACTGTAGCGTTGCCTACTCGCAGCACTCCATGATGGATTCCCTCCAGCATGGCCACCTCCATGGTGTTCGGCTGAAACTAACATAGGGACTAGTGAAAGGGCTGTGAACACTATCTCTTTTAAATGTCGCTTCAAAAAATCAAACATACAGTCTCCTTAAAGTTAAACTCATGTCCATGTCTCAAGTGAGAGATCATCATCACTCTAGCAAATTAAAATTTAATTTATAATAAATACTTACCGCTTCAAACGATCCGAATTTGATCAAGAAATCTAAAAATCGATGCAAGCAACGCTCCCCCCATTTACAATGGCATTTAGCATGAGCTTGCCAGAATCTCGTAGGGTTGCAAGCTCTCACGACGCAAAAGCGCTGAGAAGGCAGGGTTTTAAGTTGATGACTTTGGATTTAAGAAGGGGAAAGATTCGTCTACACGAAGTCACTTGCTTTCGCGGATCAATTGCTTTTTCTTGGATTGTGGAATGGCAACTTTGCCAGGCAAAACTTGCGAAGGGGAAGAATCGCCATTCCACTCGTAGTCAAACATAAAAAAAGCTGGAAGAGATAATTTAGATCTTAAGCTGTGCAACCAAATGCCAGAAAAAACAATGGGCTCGGCTAAAATAGGCATAAGATCGTCTCTACTAAAGACAACATCTTGGATCCCAAATAGCATTTTAAAAAAACGTCCCCACGTATTGCTTGGATAAGCATTTTCCTTCCATCCGTAAATCATCATGGCGATTGCAAGCTGCTTGCAGTTTCCGAACTTGGGCTGAATCAATGCTTGCGCCGAATTTAAAAAGGCCTGATCCAAGCGATCTTCTGAACGGAATAAATGGGCGCCACTAGTCGCTCGTGGATTGCATTCGATTGCTAGAAGCCGTTGATCCGACTCAAAAAAATCAAAAGCTATTTGGCCCGTATAATGCGTCTCTTTTACAAAATTTTGAATCCATTTCAAAATAGGTTCATGATTAACCGCTTCAAATACGATGCACCCTTTTCCATCGACGGCATATCCTACCGGATAAACCGCATGAGCCAAAACGGTCCCTTCATGGCATACACTATAGGTGCAAAAACGATCCCCTTCTAACCACTCTTGAGCAATCCAAGGATTGTGCACTTCGATGTGAATGTCTAGCGTTTCATGCGGCGGAGACAATTTTTTTATTTTTAACCCGGCTCTCGAATAAGAGGCTTTGATGGCATATGATTTAGCAGGATCCAGCTTTTGGACATCGTCAAGCGAATACAATAAGTGCGTCTTTGGGGCATCCAGTCCAAGCTGCTGAATTTTTTGATTAAACAGCCATTTATTGTGGAGTTCGTGCAGCAGCTCAAACGAAGACGTAAACACCTTACAGTGAGCTGGAAAACGGTGTAAAGACTGCGACAAATAAATGGCTTCTTCATAAACAGGAATAATAAGATCGATTTTTTCTTGGCTAACAATTTGCAAAAGATCTTCAATAAACCCTTCTGTATGCAATCTTGGACTTCTGATCAAGAAGCTCTTATCAACGGCATTAGAAAAGCGGCAGATATGCAAAGCCAGTGTATCTGCAACATAAATTTTATGACCGGCATGATGCAACTGACGAGCCAGCTCTAGAGTAACTGGCGAGCGCCCCGAGGTAATAAGAATGTTTCTGCTGTCTCTCATCGCCGTATCTCTTAAAATCGTTGCTTTAATTTATCCTCAAAATATCTTCAGGAATAAAAAGAATCAATCAAATATTTTTTAAAGATTGCAAGAATTCGAAAATAGCTCACCACAGTCATTGAATCAAATGCCAATATTGCCCAAGCTTCCCAAATTGATGATGGCTCGTTTACGGCTCGTGATGAGGAGCCCCTGCTGGTTCAACCCATGATATGATGCGATAATCCAACCCATTATAGATGGAGTTACAAGAAGCATCTGTATTGATAAGATTCCAGTAATCAAAGATGGAGCGTGTAATTAAAATATAATCGCCAGCTTTCCACTCCTCAATAGACCATATTCCTTTAGCAGATGGACCTGCAAACCAGACTGAACCATCTGTCAAAAAAAAGCGATAACCGTAGACAGCTTTTGTAAACCATCCTCCTTCTACCATGGTCAACTTCTCCACTCTTGCCAGCCGTGGGAGGCCTTGCTTGGTTTCTTTAGTCAACCCAACCTGATAGCCAACTTTCAGCCCATTTTTGTTCTGAACAGCTAAAACATACTTTTCAGAGCGGTCTTTCGCCATGGCAAAGACTTCATTGCCTGGATAAAAGTCCTGTTCAATGTTGAGTAAACGAGCCTCATTAAATGCATCAACTATGTAATTCCAAGTCGATTGGTCACTTAACTGTATGCGCGCTAAAGTTTTATTCCCTCTCACTTCATAGCTAATGAACTCAACAAATCGCCGATAAGCATTTTCATCTTGTTTATTCGAATGGTTCACATCAGCAAAAGAATAAAAACAAAGAGAAAACATAAAAAAAGTAAAGCCAAGCAGTTGTTTCATCTTTCCTCTAGATAGGGATTGTCAATGCTTTTTAAAAGGTCAAAGCACCTCATTTAAATGCGCTTAAGGATATAACAAACAATATCTTAAAATTTAATTAATTGGCAATACGGGGTATCACACACCTAGAGTCTATAAAACCGTCTATGCTCTAGAAACAAAAACGGTTTTGGCGAATAATCGGCTTATCACACCGATCCTTTTTGAAGAGGAAAGCAACTTAATAAAAACGAGGAAAGGCTATTCACTTCCATAAGCCAAGAATAGACAAAGCCCAACTATTTTTCAGCCTATGCCCTCAAGGTACGCGATTAGTAAGATAGCCCTTTACAGTATCGTATACAAAATAACCTACAACCCCTGACACAACTAAAACAATCGGACTACTAGCTAATGTGCGTTTTAGCCCCGCATACACCACCCCTCCAGCTACTGCCCCAAAAATGGCCGAATCAGCTATCGCAGCCGTTCGTCTGATTAATGCATTTCTCTCTGGAATCTGAGCCTGCGTAGGCTGCTCTTGAGTTTGTGCATAAGGACGAGCCTCATTGTAATTCACATTCATAAAATGATATCCTTTTTTAAAGTGTTTCTATACTTAGATTTTTAAAAAAAGGCAGGCTATTAAAAAAAGGAATGAAAGTCAAGTCATAAACTTAAGGCAACTAATAGCAGTACAAAAAAACTAGAAATGCAGAATAAAACAAAAGCGTGCAAGCTTTATTATCCGAAGGCTTTTAGAAGAAGGGCCAGTCTGAAGCACCCATTGCTATGGCTGGCCTTCGAGAAATGGTCAATTACCCAGCGTTTACATAAGTACCAGTAAGGCTGTCGTGGATTCTATGATAGACAACTCCTCCTGTAAAATGGGCTAAAACAACAATTGTCCCTCCAAGAAGAAAATTATAGGGTGGGGGGAGAATTTTTCCCGCTATGCTTAAGGCCGAAAGAGCAATCGAAGTTGTTTGGCCTGCTAGACCGGCAATTAACACGATGCCTGTCTGACGCAACGGCGATGGTTCCGCTCCTTGCTCTTGTTCAGTCAAAACAGGTTGAACAACATTGTGAACTGTTTCAACAACAGGAACCAAACGCGATTGTTGCTGCTGCTGCTCAACTCTATGGTTGTCAAAGTAATATTCTGCACCGAAACCTTGAATAGTCATTAATAAAACCTTCTTTTAAGTTATCAATTTTTTGAAAGCAATCTTCAAAATTTTACAAAAAAAAACGAGAGGTTAATAAAAAAAAATATACAAGTCAAGATCTATAAATATTAATAAAAGCGCACTACAAACCTTCCCAAATAATAAATCGAGCCTGCTTGAACGGCCTATTTAAAGCGGGCGACCCGCACATGACAGTAAGGCAATTTCCCCGTTTTATTGTAGTAATCTTGATGATAGAGCTCAGCTGGGTAAAAAGGGGCTGCCGGTGTGAGCTCTGTCGCCACTTTGACGCCCTGTTTTTCCAAGATTTGAATCAATTTCATGGCGATGTCGCGCTGTTGCTGTGTTAAATAGAAAATGACTGAGCGGTATTGACTGCCAACATCCGGTCCCTGACGATTGAGTTGAGAGGGATCATGTATTTCAAAGAAAAATTTTGCCAACTCTTCATATGAAATAACTTTAGGGTCGAAAATGACTTCTAAAGCCTCCGCGTGCTGAGTCATCCCTGTGCAAACATCTTGATAGTTGGGATCCACGCTGACACCTCCCGTATAACCAACAGAGGTCCTTACCACACCTGGGAGCTTTTTAAACAGATATTCAACGCCCCAAAAGCATCCGCCCGCAAAAATAGCACGTTGATATCCTTCCTTGGTCACAGCCGGTACAAATGACATGGAAATGGAATTGACGCAATGCCTCAGATTTTTGGGAGTAAATCCTTCTCCTGAAAAGACATGCCCCAAATGCCCACCACAGCGGTGGCAAAGAATTTCAACGCGTCTTCCATCCGCATCCACCTTTTTATCCACGCTCCCCTTAATTTCATCATCGAAGCTTGGCCACCCACAATGAGACGAAAATTTATCGGAAGAGAGATAAAGGGGCGCATCGCACCGTTTGCATACATAGATTCCAGGTTCTTTCAAGTCGTTGTACTCTCCACTATTGGGTGGCTCCGTCCCTTTTTGATCAATGACTCGCTCTTCTTGTTTGGATAAATCATGATGTCTTTTCATCGCTTTCTCCTTTTTAAATCACCATACCAATTGCAAAATTTTAAATTTAGTGAATCTTTATATAAAAAAAACACCCATCTAATAGAATGTTTTTTTTAATTAAAACTAACCAAGCTTTTTAAAGATGACAGTCGATTTAAAACAAACAGAATCAGATATTCGCTTATTCATTCAAGCTCATCAGCTGACTCCCCTGCAATTGATCGATGAGGGTGCAGAAAGTGTCGCTTCTGCCGAAGCCGAAGAAATGCCGGCGTTAACAAATTTAAAAAATGAGCTTGGCGACTCTTTCGATGCAACTTTAAAAATGCATTGCGAAACGGCTATTGCTAGCTACCTGAATCAGCTTGAGCAAGAAGATTTTCTTGAAAAGGATGAGGCACTTGAGCGACTGGCCTGCATTCAAGAACGAGTTATTTCTACTTTGGAGACTCATGTCCGCTATCTAGACCACGATGTCAGAGTTCTTGATGAATGTCGCACCTCTTGCACCTGTTGCTATGTTGTCCCCACCTACATTGTCGAGAAAATGCAGCAGATTGACGCGATCAGAGAGCAGACCCTTGATATAAATGCTCTTGAAGAGGAGGAGGTGCCGGCTGAGATCAAGCAAGCAGCTGCCTATTTTGCTGTTGGACAAGAGCCTCTCATTTCCATTTATACGGCGCACAATAGTACGGAGCTGCCCGGACAGTTCGTGACTTCAAATTACTCTCCAAATCCATCTATAGATTCTACGGCCCAAAAGGCATTGGATGGGGCAAGAGACGTTCACCTATTTTGGCTGAATGCATATGGCCTTTCTTCATACGATGGTAAAGGAAGTGAAATCAAATCGACCGTTCACTATGGTGTAGGCTATGCCAACGCTCTATGGAATGGAAAGCAAATGATCTATGGAGACGGCAACGACGTTGTTCAAAATCTAACCGAACTTTCCATCATTGGCCATGAATTTGGCCATGCAATCACGGGCAATAAGCTGAATTACGAGGGTGAATCGGGAGCCTTAAACGAACACCTTTCCGACGTATGGGGATCTCTCGTTTTACAATTTAAAAACGGGCAAACGGCCGATCAGGCGAGTTGGTTAATTGGAGAAGGAGTCATCAAGCTCGGCAATCAATCCTATCCTCTTCGTTCGATGAAAGCTCCTGGACATGCTTATAACTCCCCCATCATCGGAAAAGACCCGCAACCAGACCACTACTCTAACTGCTACACTGGAAGCGAGGATAGCGGTGGCGTTCATATCAATTCAGGAATTCCCAACAGGGCGTTTTATCTCTTTGCTGCGGCTCAAGGAGGCTATGCATGGCAAAAGGCGGGCCTTCTGTGGTTTTTGACATTAAAAACAGGCAATCTTCTCAAGCCTAATTGTACAATGGCCGAATTTGCACACGCCACGATTAGCACAGCTCTCAAACACTTTCCAACCGATTACAAAATGCATCAAGATCTGATCCAAGCCTGGAAAGCGGTCGGCCTTGCATAAAGGAAAATAAATCATGTACGATTATCCCGGTCCCGAAACGGCTTATTACAGCGAAGCTCCGTCCAATCCATGCGCAAAATCCCTTTCCCAAAAAGGCTTAAATGAACAAGGATGGATTGTATACGGTGAATCCCAAGATACATTTCTGCAAGAATCGGAGACTTTAATGTGTAAATCGCCAAAACCAGAAGAGAGCTCTTCTCAACCTTCCGAGCCAAAGGAAAAAGTTGAACCGCATAAACTTCAGGCCATTATCCCAGACTATCTGCTAAAAAAAATTCAAGAGCATCATGAAAAAGAAGCATCGTCGCCTAGTGTGATTGAACAAGATCGGCGCAATCGCGAAGAATCGGAAAAACTTCGTCAGCAAAGAATCGATCAATCTTCACCTTCCGAAGAAAGCTGAGAAAATCTTCCTTCTATCTAGTGGAAAAAGAGCCAATGCTTTTATTACCAAAGCCAATCTGGTTAAAAAGTCACTCGCTCTTCTCTTAAGCCCCCATCATTTAGGCATCAAAATTGGATTGACCAGGTAGCTTATCGACTGTAACGGAAAGCCCATTAACAAAAAGAAGGATGAAGGCAATCGGAAAGAAAACCAGTACCCAAAAGCACAACCAGAAACGGGAACCATTATAGTAAAAGCTATAAGTCGAACGGTTGATTTCAAAAGTGCTCGCCGTAAAAAGCAGGACAAAGGCGATGGGGAAAAAAACGATCACCCAAAAAATCAGCCAAATTAACGATCCCCTATACTGTAAATTAAAACGTCTCATATTCATCTTTAATCCCATTAATTAATACATTACAACTAACACACCCTAAACAATTGTATTTTAACACAAAGCAATTAATTTTTATTCATAAAAACATCATTTTATACTGCAAAATCAGTATTTTTCATGAAAATTTAGTAAAGAAATGGGTAGTTGATTGACCAGTAACAGTTGGCCTGCAGGCAGCAGCGCACAAGTTTAAAGCAGAGACAAGGAAGCGGAAAGGAGCAAACGGAAAGGAAATGATCAGGCATTGAATCCCAAGCTCAGACTGCCAGGGAAATCAATCTAATCTGAATAACAAATGGCTAGCAAGACATATCATCAATCTTAAACTTGTGAAGCTCCTGCAAACACTAGATTTTTGCAACAGTGGTAATTAAATAAAAAAGGACTAATCGAGCATCTATTCTCGATTAGTCCCTTGGACTCTGATTGCTTGAAATGGAAGCAAAAAAGCTAGCTCACCTTGATTTTGTCCCATGCCTTATTATATAGAATGCCCTTTTCACCAAGATAATCGATGAGCTCAGCCTGTTCAAAAACATCGGCCGGAAGAAAAAGCACTTTATTGTTTCTTAAATCGTCGGGCAACTTCTCATAAGCAGCCTTGTTTGGACTAAAGAAAAGCGAATGTTCCATATTTTCTGCTGCCACATCGGCTTGTAATAAATAATTCATGAAAGCATGAGCCAGTTCGCGATTAGGCGCATCTTTAGGGATGACCATGAAATCTACCGAAAAAGTAATTCCCTCTTGCGGATAGATAAAGTCAACATTTGAATTTTCTTTCATGACTTGCAGAGCATCGCCATTATAGCCATTGACGATTAGGTATTCAGCACTGGCAATTCCTGCCTTATATTGCTCGCTTTCGAATTTGGCAAAGTTTGGTTTCCAATTGATTAGAAGCTGAGCGGCTTCGTCAATTTCGGTGGGATTTGTGGTATTAGCACTATAGCCTAAGAATTTCAATGCGGCGCCGATTGTCTCACGCACATCGTTCAGCATCGTCATCCTTCCCTTGTAATTAGACTTACCAAACACGCCCCACGATGACTCTAAATCGGCAACTTTATCTGTCCGATAAATGATGCCTGCGCTCGAAACCATATAAGGAATGCCATAGTTAAGCAATGCGGGATTGATCTGTTTAAGATACTGCGGATCCAGATTCTGCGCATTTGGAATCAGCGTAGCATCGAGAGGCTGCAACATCCCTTGTTGATTCATGATATTCACAAAATAGTTGCTCGGAAAAATGACATCATAGCCCGTACGGCCCAGCTTCAGTTTGGCATACATCGATTCATTTGAATCAAACGTGTCCACCACAACTTTGCATTGATGCTCATCTTGAAAGCGTTCAATGAGCTCTGGCTTGATGTAGTCGCTCCAAATCATGATGTGAAGTTCTGGCCCCGTAGAATTTTGGCAACCGGTGAAAGCTGCAAGGCAGAACACCATTGTCAATAAAGAGAGGAAATATTTTTTCATGTTCAATCATCCTTGGATAGACTTTGTGTAAAAAATATAAAAACAAATGTGATGACGAGAATCAGCACTGAAAGTGCATTGACAATTGGTGTCGATCCAAATTTAATCATGTTATAAACATAGATTGGCAACGTAGAGACTCCTTGCCCTGCCACAAAAAAAGTGATGACAAAGTCGTCAATCGACAACATAAATGCCAAAAGAGCCCCAGCCATTAATCCAGGCGCGAGTAATGGCAACAATACCCTGCGAGTAAGTGTCCATGTATTGGCACCTAAATCTTGAGCCGCCTCGATTAAAGTAAAATCGAAGTTTTGTAGCTTAGACAACATCACCATTGTGACATAGCTCATACAAAAGGTCGTATGGGCTATGAAGACAGTAAAAAGCCCTAGCTGAATATTTACAGTCACAAAAAAGAGCAGCAGGCTGATTCCTGTCAAAATATCAGGAATAAGCAAAGGCGTATAAATCAAGCCATAATGGACCTTCTGCAACCTTGTCTTATAGCGATGTAAAGCAAAAGCTGCACAGGTACCCAAAATGGTCGAAGCTACTGTTGCCGAAACGCCAACAATTAGCGAATTGCGCAAGGCATACCACATCTTATGCTCATTCCATAGTCTCTCATACCACTTAAAGGTAAAGCCCATCCACTCCCCACCAAAACGAGAATCGTTAAAAGACGTGATGATGAGCACAATAATGGGAACATACAAAAAGATCAGGACTAAAACCGTGATCCAAAAACTCAAAGGACTGCGTCTCATTCTCGGTTCCTCACTTCGGCTTCAATCTTTTTCTGGCGAGATGAAACAAAAACAATGGCTAGTAACGGCAAAAAAATCACCAATGACAACAATGCAGATAAAGCGCTTGCTTGGGGCAAATTGCGATCAACAAAAACCCTTTGAGCGATCTTATTACCAATCATTTCGCTGCTAAAGCCTCCCACGAGATCGGGTATGACATATGCACCCACAGCCGAGATAAAGACCATGACCGTAGCCGTCATAATCCCTTTTCCGATCCCAGGAATAAAAACTTGGAAAAAAGCCTTGCTACGTGTCGCTCCAAGATCCATTGCAGCTTCCAGCAATTGAAAATTAAACTTAGATGCCGCGGCATAGATTGGAAAAACGGCAAATGGTAAATAGGTATATACCATGACTAGCACGACTGAAGCTAAGTTGTAAAGCAATGAGGTGTCTGAATCGACGACGTGCAAAAAAACAAGGATTTTTTTTATATAGCCTTCAGGATGAAGCAGCATCTTCCAAGCAAAAATGCGAATAAGAAAGCTGCTCCAAAAAGGAAGAACTAGCAACAGCATCAAAAGATGCCTCGCTTTTGTAGAAAGAAGAGTCATCTGATAACCCACTGGAAGAGCCAAAAGCAGACAAATAAGGGTTGTGGCAATTCCCAAAAAAAGCGTCCGCCCGATCAAGATGTAGTAGTTAGGATCCATTAAATCTTTGATGGCATCAAATGAAAATCCCTCACCTACACTTCCATAAATCGTATGGGGCTTTAAGGCATAAGCATAGATGATGCACGTTGGCACAAGGAAGAAAATCAATAGCCAAATGAATGAAGGAAGCGTTAAAAACCATTCGCTGCGTGATTTATTATTCATTGGCATTTTCGAGCTTTTGGCACCGCTCCAACATAAATCCATCATCTGCATGCCACCAAATCCAGACCGTGTCCTTCCACTTAATAGGAGCCTCGTCTAATAAAAAGCGACTGTGCTGTTGATTCACAGAAATTTTACGGTTGCCAATTTGCACGCCAAAATTTGTATGATCACCTTTATAAATCGCATCGTCAACAACCCCTTGAAAGACATTGTGGAGAGGATGCGGAGGGGGCGCTTCTCTTGAAATATGAATTTTTTCCGGTCGTACGCTTAAATGGACTGCATCGCCTTTAGAAAGCTGCTTGTCGTTGAAGCAGAAAATTTGCGGAAATCCTTCAACCTCCACCAAACTGTAGTCTTTTTGAGCCATTTCCATCACTACCCCATCAAAAAAGTTGGTGTCGCCAATAAAGTCAGCTACAAAGCTGCTTCTCGGCATCTCGTAAATTTCTACGGGCGTTCCAATTTGCTCCAGACTGCCTTTATGCAAAACAGCAATGCGATCGCTGACGGCCATCGCCTCGCTTTGATCATGTGTGACAAAGATAAAGGTGATTCCTACTTCATCATGAATGCGATCAAGATCCAAAAGCATTTTTTGACGCAATTTAAGATCGAGCGCCGCCAAAGGTTCATCTAACAATAAAATTTGCGGATGATTGACAAGAGCTCGAGCAATAGCTACGCGCTGCTTTTGTCCACCGCTGATCTGATCGGGCTTCTTATGGCCATGCTCACTCATTTGAATCAAAGCAAGCATCCGTTCAACCTCTTGCTTGATTTCACTTTCTGGCCTTTGAGCTATGCGAAGACCGAAGGCGATATTTTCCCAGATTGTCAAATGAGGGAAAAGGGCATAGTTTTGAAAGACGGTGTTGATAGGCCGCTTGTTCGGAGGAAGTTTCGTTATATCTTGGCCATCTAGTAAGATTCTGCCGCTGTCTGGACGCTCAAACCCTGCCAAAATTCTTAGCAGTGTTGTTTTTCCACACCCACTTGGACCCAAAAGCGAAAAAAATTCGCCTTTTTTAATCGCAAATGAAACATCGTCAAGTGCCTTGCTATCCCCAAATTTTTTTGAGACCCGCTCAAAAACAATGCTCTCTACCATCCAAACTCCTCTACACGTCAATTTCTAAAATTTCAGAGTGTCTTAAAATTCCATTTCTTCATGCAAAAACAGCTAAGCATACCTCTAAAAGTGTAAATAGGCAATAGTTTCTCAATCCTTGAGAATATTCTGTTCCCATCTGACAATCTTTAGATTTAAGATAGTACAAGTAGCGAGTTTTTTCCAAGGCTCAGCTCTTGTACTCAAAAAGGATGAAATCTCAAGCCCTATTTACAATAGACTCAATGAAAGCGTTTACACCTCAGTCTATTGACAAGCTAATATAAAACCTACTAATTAAATGGATTTAAATTTATTTCCCAAGACAGCCCCTTCTTAAAAACAGCTATAGCAGCAATAACAATTTGAAATTAATTTAAAGGTCCTTTCTAATGGCGCAAGGCTTCATAAAATTCTCTACAGCTAAAAGAGGAGGATCCTTTATAGTTTGCCTGCTTAAAAAACGTTTTTTCTTTTTCTTACTTTTTATGAGTGTGCCATGTCTTTAAAAAAACACCTGATCTTTACTCTCTTCTTCTTCTCCTTATGTTCATCCTACGTGCTTCATTCCGAACTGCTTGGATTCGATTTAAAACTCACGAATGGTTACCGGAACGATTCTTTATCAACCTCAGTCGAATCAAATGACTCTTACTCTTTACTTGCAAAGGACGATTTAAAACTCGACTCCATTTCCCTTTATCAATTGGGCTTTAAGGGTAGACTTTCTCTGCTCGATTTCCTCGTCCGCGTAGATGCTAACTATGGATGGGCCGTTCATGGAAAATGCATCGAATCGCAACTCTTTGATTCGAGCAGCCCATCTCACCTAAGAGCCAACATTCGAAAAGGGTGGATTAAAGAGGCAACTTTTGGAATCGGCTATCAATTCAATCTCATTCCCTTTTGCCAATTTTTTACCATTACACCCATGGGAGGATGGTCTTATCATGAGCAATTTTTTAAATCATCTCATCTGCACGGATATGTCGATGCAAACAATCTGACCTATACGAACCGCTGGGAAGGGCCTTGGTGCGGAATCGATTTAGAATGCCGTCTACATGAATTCGTTTTTAACGCTGGTTATGAATACCACCTAGTCGATTGGCATGGAAAAAGAAAACTTTCGGATCTTCAAAGCATTCGCAAACATTTTTTCTCTGACCGACATCACTCCGATCACGCGCATGGCCAAGTTTTTTACATCGACTCTAAGTGGAACTTCAATCTTTGCTGGTATGTAGGGCTCGGATTAAAGCTGCAGGAATGGAAAGCAATTAAAGGACATTGGAAGCCAATTAGCGGTTTTAGCGCCTATTCTAATGAGGAGCGAATCAAACAGACTAAGTGGCGCTCTTTTGCCATCACAATAGACTTGGGAGTCAACATTTGACGCAAACTCCCAAGCATGGCCTTGACTAACAACTTGACTTTGGATAGAGGCAGGCTAATAGGCAGACTTAATAGCTGCTCGGGCAGCGCTTAGGTCGGCCGCTTAAACACACTCGAAAGATAAAGAAAACCTAAGAGGGCATGGGATTCGGATCAATCTAGGGATCTTTTTCAAAAAAAACCGATGACTCTGTTAGTTCATTCAAGTACATCTATTCTTTGAATTAATTGAACAGAACAGGTAATATTAATCTTCTATATCTTTCAGAACTCTTATTTTATGACTCACCGATTCGTTCATTTAATGAAGTCAATCGTGATTTACTCTTTTGCTACATAAGAGTGCATAAGAGATAGAAGCACATAGTCTTACATGCATGATTGAGAAAGATTCATATAATACAACCTTCAACAGGAGCCCTCCATGAACGATAAAATCTATAAAGCTTTGAATGAGCAGATTAAACACGAGTTTTACTCTTCTTACCTTTATCTTTCTATTGCCTCGTATTTTGAAAACATTCCATTAGATGGTTTTGGAAAATGGTTCCGCAAGCAGGCTGAAGAAGAGCAAGAACATGCCATGAAGATTTACAACTACATCATCGACCGCAATCTTCACGTGGATCTTCAAGCTATTGACAAGCCCACAACAAAATTTAATTCAATTGAAGAAGCTTTTCAAATGGCGCTTGAACATGAAAGAAAAGTGACACATTGGATTCATCAAATTTACGAACTAGCCGTTCAAGAAAAGGATCATGCGACTCACGTCTTCTTACAGTGGTTTATTACTGAGCAAGTAGAAGAAGAAAAGAACGCACAAGACAACCTAGACCTCATCCAATTTAATGGAGACAACAAAGCAGGCCTTTTGATCTTGGATCAAAATTTTGACAAAAAAGCAAGCTAAGTTACTCTAATTCAGTCCGCGGTTTATGGATTTCCCATCAATCGCGGCACAATCCAACTACCCAACTTCATGATTTCAATTAATTTTTCAAACCTAGCGCAACAATCGCTCGACTCATTTTCTCGAGTATTAACAAGACAAGACAAGACGATTGCCTTGATCACCTCTCTCGTTCTGGTCGTTTTAGCCATCGGCATCTATTATTGCCGTCCATTAAGCCAGTACCGCTTTTACTCGAGACCTTCTGAATCCAATCACTTACAATCCAGGATCCATGAAGTTTATCATGGCCCGCTACCCTTTATTCCAACAAGCGAAGCTTCGCAAACAACTTCTCTTTCTCCTTCCTCGCCCATAACCTTTCAAGAGCTCGTTCTCAATACCCAATCCTTCGAAACCTATCACCCCTTACCAACGGCCGATAATCGCATTGAGACGCTCATCGCACAAGGACTAGCCCTCGAACAAGAGATTGTAGCACAAGCCAATCAGACAAGACCCATTCTACACGAAAATGTCGTACAGCTAATGGATGACTTTTTAAATTACAAAAAACAGTTTGGGAGCTCGGTCGAACAAGCACTTTATGCAACGATGAATGTTCAGGCCCTCATCGACCGCCTATTAATCAAACGGCCTTTAGCCTTTTTGCTGCCTTCAGACAGCTACTTACTAAGAGACGGGCAAACAAGAGGAAATGGGCAATTTGAAACGATCGGGACAGAGACCGAAAAAGCTCCCCTTACTTTAAATGAGTACCTTTCATACGACGAGATGCAGCTGTCAGCTTTTTTAGGCGTTTCTACCCCCACCCACTTTATTAACAACGGGGCCCGCAATAATCGAGGCATTGCTTCATCTTCCCAATCGCATGAAAACAGTGGCATTTACGTAGGCTTAGTCGGAGCTCGTTTTGAAAGGCCAGAAAGAATGGAGTGGCAGCACATGTTGATTACGGCTGCTCAAAATACAACAGAGAAAGGTTATGGTACTCACAATTCAGCCCATCCTTACCTAAAATTATGGTCTGCCTTTTATGGACATCCTTTCCCAACCTTTGAAGAAGCACAAAACGATGGCACTGGCAAGTTCTTGAGAATCGATCAGAACACCTATTTAAATGTGGCTGTTTACAAAGAAAGAATGCGTCTAGTAATAGAACCATTTCTAATAGAGGCCAATCAACGCGCCTCAGACAGCAATAAAATGGCCTATGTGCATGCTGTAGGACTCGGTTTAGGAGTCTGGCAAGTATCCCCAAAACAGGCAGAACTCATGCTAGATGTCTATGCTGATATTTTATCCAAGCACCATTTACCCTTCATCGCCGACTTAGATTTTAGCTGGTTTCCCCAAGGATTGACTTGCGGAGGAGTGGGCCATTTAAACACATTCGAAGCTGGATTAAATAAGATCAACCTTCATTTTTCTAAACGCAATCCCGCCGACAAATTGCTTGGAGAAGATAGCGGAAAACTCATTGTGGCCTCTTACGCCTGGGATAGCAACTCCTACCCTGGCAACGAATATTGGAACGGCCAACTCTCTGCATCCGGGGATCCGGCAGCTGCCTGCTGCTCCACCATCCCGCAGCTGCAGAACCCTTTAATCAATAAGAGCCTGACATCAAAAAAACTGTTTATTTGTAAAAATCAAACCTAGTAGCCCCTACTAGGGTTTGAGCATCATTAATTTAATTTCTTGTATCGGATTTAAAGATCAAATCAATCCTGATACAAAAAGCATATTAGAGAAGATTCAGAATTATGGATGCTATCGTCAATATTGAAGCCCTATCACCATGGCTGGAGCAATATGGCAGCTTGGCCATTTTTGCCTTACTAGCTTTGGGTATTATTGCATTTCCTGTACCAGAAGAGACGCTCTTAGTGATTAGCGGCATTTTAATGCAAACTGGAAGTTTGCCAATCACCGAGACCTTTATCGCTGCGCTTGGCGGAAGCATTTGTGGAATAACCGCAAGCTATTTAATCGGACGCACAGCCGGGGATTACTTCATTCACCATGCCGGCAAATGGTTTGGAGTGACGCAAAAGCATATCGATAAGGCGCACGACTGGTTTGAACGCTTCGGAAAATGGACCTTATTTATCGGTTATTTTATTCCGGGCGTTAGGCACTTTACGGGTGTTTCAGCTGGTATGTCGCGCTTGGAATTTAAAGAATTCGCCCTTTTTGCCTATAGCGGAGCCCTTTTTTGGGTCACTACATTTCTTTCTATCGGCTACTTCTTTGGCGATTACGGATTATCGCTCTTCCACAGGCTGGAGTTCGGTGATCAAACCAGCATCTTCTTGATCGTACTAGCCATTGCAGCCTACTTAAGCTATCTGTACATCAAAAGAAAAAAAAACAACTCATCTAATAATTAAGTGATTGCATATCAAGGGAATGAAGATATTAAACAATCTTCATTCCCTCAGCATTCAACCTTGCTTGCCAACTTCATACTCCAGCTGCACAAGACCGCTCGGATAGGACTTCGAGGCAATTAAACAGCAGGGAATCTCTTTTCCTACGCGGTTGAAAAGAGGAATCCCAGATCCAAGTAAGGTTGGAATCATCGATACAATCAGCTGATCGACAAGTCCTTGCCGTAAAAACTCTGTAATGGTTACTCCTCCATCTACCCAGCAATGCTTGACTCCCTCTTTACTAAGTTGCTGTAGCAATTCGAGAGGTTCTCCCTGAAAAAGTTCTGCACATTCGCAAACGTTCTGCAGGGTACGGCTCATGACAATGACTCTCTTGCCTTGATAGAGCCATTCATTTAAGTTAGCCACAAATTCATATGTCTTTCTTCCCAAGATCAGAACATCGATGCTTGCAAAAAAAAGAGCGTAGCCATAGTCCTCATTGCCAATATGAACCTGTTCCAACCAATCGACTTCTCCCCCTTCCCTGGCTATGTAGCCATCTATGCTAGCTGCAATATAGACAGAGACCTTTGGCCTCTCTTGCTGATTCATCTTTCTTCTCCTCAAGCCATCATCTTTTTTTCGAATTGATTTGCTTTCAATAATTGAACAGCAAAGATCGATCCTATCAAAATAGCCAATAAAATGACGAGTGAAACAGTCAATGAACGTCCATCATACAAGTAGCTCATAAGCCCTATCAAAGCAAAACTTAACAAAGCGCGCATGCTCATGATAGCTGACGAGGCTGTTCCTTTTATGCCTGGAAAAATTTCGAGCGAAGAAGCGAAAATGACCGGATAGCTTATTGCAAAACCAATGCAAAAAAGGGTCATCAAAACTGTCATCGCATAAGGTGAATGAGGAACTAACAATCCTGCCCCAACCATCAAAATAGCGCTCATTAAACTCGTTCCCATCCCCAACACCACGCATCCTTTGCCGCCCAATTTTCGAATAAAGAGCCCGGAAAACAGACTGATCACGGCAAAGGATGCAACAATGACTGCTTGATGCAAGGCATAGGCTATGATCGATAATCCAAACGTTTCCATGTACAAAAATGACGCGCAAGCAACGAATGAAAGATAAGCTGAATAAAGCAGGCTTGGAGCGAGTGCAGACGCGATAAAAATGGGGCTCGAAAAAAGCGCTTTAAAGTCTTTGCCAATTTCCCTCATTCGTAAACGTTTTAACTCATGCTTGGTCTCCGGTAAAAGCATGAGCAGCAAGCCCCAAGAAAGCAGGGAAAGGGCGGCCACGCAAGCATAATTGCCGCGCCATCCAAGCCACTCATTGATAAATCCGCCAAGAACGGGTGCCAGCGCCATCAAGCTTGTGAGAACGGAATTGATGATTCCAATCAATTTTGCCGCCCTCTCTCCCTGGTAGCAATCGGCGATCATGGCAAAAACGACGACTGCCGACGTACTCGCACCGATTCCCTGCACAAAGCGCGACGCAAGCAGCGCTGGCATGGAGGAGGCCAATACACACCCAAGGGCGCCTAAAAGCAGCAGGGCATTACCTGCAATCATCACCTTCCTCCTTCCATAACCTTCCGATAAAGGACCATAGACAAGAGAACTCAAGCAAAAACCTAAAAAATTATAAGCTACCGTCAGTTGGACCGCTCCATCGCTCACTTTGAAATAGCTGGCAATTTCGGGAAATCCCGGCACCGACACTTCAACCTCTATGCAGCAGGTAATAATCGATACAATCAGGAGCGGAATAAAAAATCTGGGCATAAAGAAACCTTTCTAGAACGAATAAATGATTTAAGAGAAGCGCCTTAGGCGCCATTAAAAGAAGACGGTTACTCGGGAAAAAGCGGCAGCAAGGTGCCAAGAAAATAATGAGAAAAATGGAAGAACTTGAAAAAATAGAAAGGAGAAGAAATGCAAGCTGATGCATTTCAAGTAATTATAGACTATCCATCATTAGGGGTCAACTGCAAATTATCTCAATCAGGATTGTCCAATGCTTTTTTTCAAAGTAGCGGACAGCTGAAATCAATTTTGAAAGGATGCTCAAGGCATCCTTTCAAAGTACGCTATTACTCGTTAAAGAGCAGAGAAAGGATTGGAAGAAAACGAGCTCTTTGGCTTCGGCTGTGCTTTTGTGCGAGACGGCTCTTTTGCCCCGCCGCGCGGTGCATCGGCTTGAGCCACTCTGTTTTGTCCAAGTCTTGCCGTTAAAGAGATGCGCTTCCGCTCTACATCCACCGTTAAGACTTCAACCTTGATTTTATCGCCTGTCTTCACGACTTCGCTTGGATGATTTACATACTGATCGGAAAGCTCTGACAAGTGAATCAATCCATCTTGATGCACGCCGATGTCAACAAAAGCGCCAAATGCCGTCACATTAGTCACAATGCCTTCTAAACAAAGACCTGGTTTTAGATCCTGGATGGAAAGAATGTCGTCGCGAAAGCAAGGCGGCTCAAAAACAGAGCGTGGATCGCGGCCAGGCTTTTTTAACTCCTGGACAATGTCTTTCAGGGTCAATTCTCCAACAGAGGCATTCACATAGCGTTTTAAATCGATTCGAGAAACAAGTTCTGGATGATCCACAAGACTTGGTAAAGAGACATCCAAGTCTTTGGCAATTTGTTCCACCAATTCATAGCGTTCAGGATGAACTGCAGAGGCATCTAGCGGATAATCCCCTCCTCGAATGCGTAAAAATCCAGCTGCCTGCTCAAAAGTCTTGGCGCCAAATCCCGGCACCTCTCTTAACTGCTTGCGGTTCTTAAAAGCACCTTTTGCTTCGCGATATTTAACAATTTTTTGTGCAAGGGACTGTCCGATGCCGGAAACGTACGACAATAAAGGAGCGCTGGCAGTATTCAAATCGACGCCTACATGGTTCACGCAGCTTTCTACAACGTGGACAAGCTGGTCTTGCAACATGGGTTGATGAACATCGTGCTGATACTGGCCGACTCCAATCGATTTGGGATCGATTTTTACAAGTTCCGCCAACGGATCTTGCAAGCGGCGTGCAATTGAGATGGCTCCGCGGATGGTAAGATCTAAATCCGGAAACTCTTCGCGCGCAACATCAGATGCACTATAGATGCTCGCCCCCGACTCATTGACCGGAACGACGATCATAGAGGTGATAGAGTGCTTCTTGAGCAGCTGCCGTACAAAAGTTTCAGTCTCTCTTCCAGCCGTTCCATTGCCAATAGCAATTGCATAAGGGTGGTAAAGAGTGATAAATTTTAATAAATCGCGCTCAGCTTGCAGATGGCTGCTTTCTCCTTGCGACGGATAAATGGTAATCGTATTCAAATATTTTCCTGTTTCGTCAACCGCAACGCACTTACACCCTGTTCGAATGCCTGGGTCGATCCCGATGACAGCCCTGCCACCGAGCGGAGATGCGAGTAAAAGATGGCGCAAGTTGTCGGCAAAGATGTCCACCGCGGCACGATCTGAGGCCAATTTAAGCTCTAAACGCACATCTGTTTCGACAGACGGATACAGCAGACGTCTGAAAGCATCCTCGGCCGCTTGAGCTAAAGATTCACTAAATGGAGAAGCGGGATTCAAACGCATCATCATCTTAATTTGCCGTGCGACAGGCTCTTCATCCACTTCGATTGAAAAATCTAATACTTCTTCTCGCTCACCCCGACGAATCGCCAAATAGCGGTGAGAAGGGATTGTTTTCACTTTTTCTTTAAAATCGTAATATTGTTCAAACTTTGTCGGCCCTTTCACCTGATCTAAACGCACTTTAGAAACGACAATGCCGTCAGTTGCAAATACATCGCGCACATAGGAGCGCACAGCCGCATCTTCCGCAATCATCTCTGCCACAACGTCGCAAGCGCCTGCAAGAGCCGAATCAGCATCTAGCACGCCTTTTTCTTCGTTAATGAAATTAGCAGCAGCCTGTTGAGAGCTGCCAGTCAACGGTTGGCTCAAAATCATAAGCGCTAAAGGCTCAAGCCCCTTTTCCCTTGCAATCATGGCTCTTGTACGCCTTTTAGGCTTATAAGGCAGATAAAGATCTTCCAAGGCTGTTTTGACATTGCAGGCCAAAATTTGCTCTCGTAAAGCGTCTGTCAACTTACCTTGAGATTCAATCGAACTTAAAATCGTTTGCCGTCTTTCTTCTAATTCCTGCAGATAGGTATAGCGCTCTTGGATCGTCTTAATTTGGACTTCATCTAAATTCCCGGTGGCTTCTTTACGGTAGCGTGCAATGAAGGGAATGGTATTTCCACTATTCAATAAATCCACAACAGCTTGCACCGAAGAATGGGGTAAAGCAAGTTCTTCAACAATTTGAGAAATAAAAGAGAGATGGGCTTGTTTCGACATTTGTTGTCCTTATCTAAAAATAACATCGAAAAAATTAACACGTTTGAACAAAAATGGCTAGTACTAGCCAGGAAAATTAGCCTGATGGCTGATGTGAATCTTTAATTTGCCATAGCAATAGCCAGAGAATTCCAACTGCTGAGATTGTAAGAAGAGCACCTGTCTTTGCGGGCTTTCCACTAAGGTCGGTTCCCATCGCTCCAAAGAAAATAGTGTTTTTGCCAAACTTGGCATTCAATGCATCGAGCGTGTGCATCAAAGAGGCTCGTTTGGGATCGGCGGTTCTAAAAACAAATCGAGAACACTCTCTTTTTCCAATAAGAGATCCAACTCGTCCAAAAGAGCGGGAGTAGTTAATACTTTTTAGCAGCCAGCTCTTCAAATTCCAAACAACTCCCCCCTCTCAACTCCCAAAGCATCCGCTCGCCTCCTCCATCGTTCTACGAGTGGCAGAAGGATTCATCTGAGCAAACTCCCAGGTATTGTAGATGCTCATGCCATACAATTTCTCTTTTAGCCTCCTTCCAATTCTCCATACATCTCCAATCGGATAATTTTCTAAGATCTCTTTTTGAATGGATGAAGAAGTCAAATCACAAACAACTTCCTCCGATGCTTTTTAGCCAGGCTATTGGCCATTTTTGCTAAAGTCTGGGTGTGGGCAATCCCTAAAGAAATGGGAATTCCCATCCACTTTTTAATCAACAGCCTGAATTCTAAACACAGAGAAAAAATATCTGCAGAAAATAGATGGGAATTTTAAAAAGGCTTCATCGATCGAATAGATCTGCAACTCGGAAGCATGATCTGCTAAGATGTTCATGATCCTTTGCAATAGATCGCCTTACAGTTGGAAATTTGAATAGTAAACTCGTACGCCCACTGGTGGGCAGGCTAGCTGTGCCATCCTGCCCCCATGCGAAAGCAATTGACTAGTTAACTTGATAGGTAAGCACTCTCCAGTGACCGTCAGCACCTCTTCGAAGTGTTAGTAGCTCTCCTGAGTTTGGAGCCCTTTCAAAGGAGGTGTTGTACTCGACCACCATATACGGCCCCTTCGGAAGTCCATGAGGATCCCAAGCCGGCCTTTGATCTTTCAACGTTCTCGATTTCACCCCGCCTAAACGCTTTCTAGCCAGTCCAAGTGCTGTCACCCACTCTTTTTGAGAAATAGTCCGCTGAAATAACACATCGCCTTTAGGCCAGCTACTTGCATACTCCCCTCTATCTAATCCTTCTACGTAATCTTTGGCCACTTGAGCCGCTTCAATCATCCAAGCAGCCATTTCATCTTGGCTATTCTCTGCTGTGGGAGCAGCTTGCTGCGTGGAATGACTTGCCTGTGGCACTGTTTGTGCCGCGGCCTGGGCAAAAAGAGGAAGATGGATCAAACCCATTCCAATACTCGTAATTAGTGTGAAGCAAATGCCCTTATTCATGATTTCTCCTCTTTATAAAATCCAGACCCAGTAATCTTAATATTTTCCAATAAAGACATCCTTTCTCATCAGCATCTTTAAATTATATTAGACTCCTTTCGCAAGAAGCCTAATATAAAAAAACACCAATCCGAAGAATTCTTGAATAAAGTAGGTGGCTAAGCAAATGCGTGCTACTTTATATATTAAGCCAACTAACAGGCTAGCCTCGCTTTACTTGAGTACTATCTTCCCTTCCTTCTTCGGATTAGTGCAAACTTTTACAACGATAATATCCAAAGAGAGCGACCAAAGAAATCGCTCAATTTCAAAGGAATTACTTATTGCCCTGCTTATTATTGTTACCCGGAGAAGAAGAAGGTTTTGCTTGGCACTGCGCTTCATGACTGCAAAGGAGATTTTTCAGCTTTTGTTCATACTCCATCCCGGCCTTTTGCTCTGCCATTTTGTTATGCCAACGCTCATGGTTTGCACAACAAACAATTTTAGCCAAGTCTTCAAGCGAGTGATCGTTGGCACGGATTTGCTCTTTCATTAAATCTTTTAAAGCCTCCATCCAAGCTTGATTCGCAAGCTCCAAAAGCTTTTGACCGTGATCACAAGAAGATTTTTGACAACAGCTACACGAACAGGAACAGCTGCTCTTTTGGCAACAGGATTCACTTCCATGACTTGCTTGTGAGCCATGATCTGTTCCGCAAGAATTATTGTGACAAGACATATTCTCCTCCTTTAGCTAAATTTAATCGCAATTTATATTCACGCGCTCGCTAATCTTGAATAGAGAAATTAACCCCAATCAATTGGAAAGCAACCTCGTGTTGAAGAAATCAACATAGTGGACTTATTTAACTGCCATTTAGAGTGGAGATTAATTCGCTCAATGACAATATAAAAATCAGCAAACAACTAAATATTAGATAGATAAGCCCAAGAAAACAGGATTTCTTTTCACGCTTTTAAACTTCATGTAACAAAGCGGCATTAAGGTGCAGATTTTTCAAATTAGTAAATGGACATCTATAAAGATTCCATATCAGGATTCTAAGTACAAGTCAATAAATTCAATTTATTTTTTTAATCTACATTGAAATAAGAATCTTATGCACAAGTTCCACAAGTCCGTTCCACAAGAACTTTTCAAAATGACTTCCAAGCTGGATTAAAGGCTTAAAAAATTTTATTCGGAGGATTTAGAAAGGAATGAGCCGCTTCACAACAAGCGGCTATCCAAAGGGACGGAGCTTTTAGATTTTGATGAAAAGACTTGTCATCATGGGAATATAGAAAAGAGCAAAAAGAGTACTCAACAAAACCGTAGCAGCGGCTTTTTCAGGATGGCATTGAATAAGAGATGCCATAACAACCGTATTGACGGCTAATGGAACGATAGATAAGAGAATTAAAACCTGGTGGGTAAGCGCATCGTAAAAGCCAAATACATGCTGATCGAGAGTGACAAATCCGATAATAAGCAAAGGCCAAACCAAAAATTTTGCTAAAAAAGTCATACCCACAAATTTGGCATCTAACTTAAATTGCGTCATTCCAGCAAGACCCAGACCAATGATCATCATTCCCAAGACAACGTACACGCCTTTAATATGTCCGATGAATTCTCGATAAATATCCGGCATTGAAATGTGAAAAACATTTAAGAGCAAGCCTAGTAAAAAGGCGTATAAAGTGGGAAGGCGCAAAATTTTGTATAAACATTCCTTGGGAGAATAGCTCCCCTTGGCACTGATATAGTAACCGAGTGAATTATCGTACAGCGTAACTCCCAAAAGAGCCATGATGTAGACTCCTTCAGTTTGCGGATTAAAAATCATCATTGCAAGGGGTACACCAAAATATCCTGTCGCTCCAGAGCCTGCACTAAATGCCATGATATTTTTGGAAGCATCCGTCCAGATTTTGCGTGAAAATCGATAAAAGATGATGCAAAGCGTGCAAGAAATGGAAAAAGTGAGCAAAGGCAGGCTCAAGACTCGCCCATCAAGCTCGGTATACAGGACGCCGTTAAAAATAATCATGGGACTAATCATATAAAACATTAGCTGCGCTATTGTTTCCTGATTAGCTTTTAATTTTTTACCAGCAATGTAACCCAATAAAATATTGAGGTACAGCGGTATAAGTTTAACCGCTAGGGTGACAAAAAAAGACATATTTTTTTTGATTTATTTAGTGTTGATCATCCAAATCGAGAATTGATCTAAAAAGCGCCAAAAACTATCCATGTATTCCATAGGAAAGTGATATTTTTTATCTGCGTCTTGGAGAATGTGTTTAAAACAATTCAACCAAACTTGCCTTGCTTCCTCATCAATGGCAAAAGACAAATGCCTTTGTCGCATGCGAGGGGAGCCGAACTGTTGCTGATATAAAGGTGGGCCTCCTAAAATAAATACAAAAAAAGCAGCTGATCTTTCTGATGCAGCTTTCATATCGGGGGGAAAAAGATGCCGGATGGAAGACTTCTCTAATTCTAGATAAAATTCTTCTAACATTTTATAAATGTTATTTTCGCCCATAGCAGCATAAATACGAGAATCGGGTGTGATGCCTTGCGGCGGTCCACTGGGTGGTATATAGAAGCGATGTTCTTGAGACATGATAATTTCCAAGAAATTAGACTTCAATTCTAACAAAATCGATGAGTATTTGTCTACTTCTTTATGATCGAGAGTGGTGTCTGAGTACGATTAAAGGATCGTATTTATCAATAAAAAAATTTACATTCTCCTGCACGCCGACTCCCCTATCTGCAGCAAAAGACGACTTAAGTTTTCTTTGAATTCAGCCTCTTTCTTTAAAAAGTTTATGCGATTGTCCCATCCCATTCTTCTTTTTTCGTGAATGGGAATCGAAGCTAGTTTTTGAAGAGTCTTTTCTAAGGCGGCTGAACCAATGTAATACTTGACTCCCAATCTTTCCGGCGCAGACGATTCAACATCCACGAGGCACCGCTCATCGGTAATGAATTCATTCATGGGAGGAGCATTCGTCGTCACAACAACCGCCCCGCTAGACATCGCCTCCATGATATAATGGCCAAACCCCTCCGTTTCACTCGGACAAAGGTGAATACCACTCGTGTTTTGCAAAAATCTAAGCGTCGGTTCCTCTACTCGTTGTGAAATTAAATATAAGTTATTTGAATTCGGAAAGGACTGCCCAAGGTGGATTTGCTCAACTAACACAAGGAGAGGCAGAGTCGAGTTTTGCTGCCACAAATTGACAAGTGGCAACGTCCCTTTCTGCCTATTTTGGCCGCACAAGTGAAATAGTTGAGAGAAATTTTTCTGGTATTCAGACTTATAGCAATCAACACTCGTAAAACCCAAAAAATACGTTTCTAGACTCAATGAGCGAAAAATTCTTTCCACCTCTCTCGTCCTGCATAAAATCAAATCTACTCTATCCAACAACCCTTTTTCTTGAGTGTACCATTCAGGGTTGGGAATAAACCAATTATGAGAGGCATAAGGAAGCCATTGTTCGGGAATGACCTGAAAAAAAATATTTACATCGACATTGCTTGGGTTAATGGCAGGTTCATACAAATAGCGGCAATGCACATGATGCCCCAGCTCTGCGAGCACTTTTTCCATAATTTTTTGGTCGGACTCCAAGCCTTTGCCATTCTTTTCACTAAAGAGATTGATCTCTAATGGCCTTGCATGCAATTTCAGACTATTAGGCATGCAAAAAAGCATGACTACCCACACGATCCCCATTAAACCACGCATTGACTCTCCCGTTAAAAGATAGAAGGCTCACTTTTACAAGTGAGAGTTTGCTTATAACACCTGGCAGAAGATTAAGACAAGATCGCAAAAGGAGGGCTCGAAAAGATTTTGTAGCCGCTAAACACTGTTTTTGAAAATTAAAGATTGAATATTTGTCGTGAGTAAACTTAAAGTATTTCTTCTAAAACATTTTCACATAAAAGGAACTTAATCTATGCAAACAACATCTCGAATCATCTGGATTTACGCAGCCCTCGTCTTGATAGGTGGAATGATCGGCCATTTTGTGGCTCACAGCCCAGCATCACTAATTGCCTCTTCGATTGTAGCCATCCTTCTAGCAGGATGCGGCTACTTCATACATAAAGGCCAGGGATGGGCCCATTGCGCTGCTACAGCCATTTCGGTCCTCCTCCTAGCTTTTTTTGGCTACCGTTTTTCACTGGCTTATAAGTTTATGCCCGCTGGTTTAATGGTGATTTTAACAGCCTGTCTACTTGTCTATCTTTTAATGAAAGGCAAAACAAGCTGCTGCAATAAACAAAGCTGCAAATAAAAAAAGCGCATTTTCAATGCCAAGAGGCGTCATTCAGGTGCCTCTTGCCTTTCCTTAAGCCAAGGCAACCTCTTTCCACTTTTCACTTTTAAAGCGCCACAGATAAATCGCACTCGAAGCCATTCCATAAAAAGCAATTAGCATCCACGTGATATTGGCAGGAGCTCCCCATTTAAAAACAAAGAGATAAATGGGAAGTAATGCCACAAGCCAAGGCCCTGCCCCTCCCACTTTCATGATGAAACGAGTATCTCCAGCAGCAGTCAACAAACCAATTAAAAGCCAGTTAATGCCATCAAACAAGAAAAACAGCCAAACCCAAAAACATGCAGCATGAAGAGTCGATTGAGTTGCTGGACTTAAAACCATATCGTGGGCCAAAAATAATCTAATTAAAGGATCGGGATTCCAAACAAGAATGAGCCCAAGAAAAAGAAAAACAAATAAATACAGTTTTAAACCTGACTTTAAGAGCTTCCACACAAGATCCTGTTGCTGAGAACCAAAGAAATTGGCCGCAATTGCCGTGGCCCCCTTAGAGACCCCTTCCGTCATAAAGGTAAAAAGAAAAAAAATGCTCTGTGCGACAGTCACAACTGTAATATAATCTGATCCAAGCTTCGTCATTAAATGAAAAATAATGACCCAAGCCATTAACTCGAGGGTATGAGCAACAGCGTTCGGAAGCCCAATGCTCAAGCTCTTTCGAAAAAGCCTTTTATTAAAATGCCAGCGTCCCGTTCCCTTTTCTTTCCGATTACGGGCATTTAAAAAATTACAGCCAAGAATGAGCGCCTGCGACGTCTGGGCGATTCCCGTGGCCAATGCAGCCCCTTTAATTCCCATGGATGGCACAATGGGTTCCCAGCCAAAAATGAAAACCATGTCCAAGCCGATGTTAATTAAATTTGAAATCCCCATTACGCAGGTAACAAATTTAACCTGTCCCTGCCCAATGTAAAAAGCAGACAATGCACCCGACAAAGCCGCCATTGGGCCAAAACACATCAAATACTTAAAATAGTCGATCTCGAGCAAATAGTGAGCATCTTCGTGGAAAAAATAAGGGCCTGCCCACAGCCCCAATGGAACGAACCAAAAAACAGAAGCTAAAGAGAGCCAAATCATTTGCCAAACTGGCTGGCCTAATTTTTCAATTTTCCTGGCCCCATTGTACCGTCCAACAAAAACCTCTGCTATGCTGACCGTTGAAATACACCAAAATTGCATGAACTGGACCAAAACGCCCCCATTAGCAGAAGCATTCAAAGCATCGAGTGAATAACGAGATAAAAACAGACGATCCAGAAAGAGCATTAAACTCACAGACATGAGCGAAAGCATTAAAGGAAAGGAGATTTTCCAAAGCTCCCTCATGGAACCTGGTGGATGAGATGTTAATTTATTTGGGCCGTCTGGAGTCAATGGCGACGACATGAAAGATCACCTATTATTAGACGCTAATACTAAAATTTATAGTCTTTATTTTGCGTCAGCCACCTCTCCTAAAAAGAAAGAAAGCTGATGAAATGATTGTTTGGTTGATACATTTAAGACTCAGAGAAAGTTTTGAGCGGCTTGCGCTCATTCTCTGGCCCCTTCTCATTCCGAGTTCGGAAGGACTTGGTTGAATTATTTCTTCATCTTAGAAAAATGATCCCTGAATGTCAACCTTCAATTTGATTCTAACTCATGGACTCCCCTGCACTGAATGCAAAGAGTACAAAACAAATCTCTCTAAATGTATTTCAATTAGAGTTACACATTATAAATTCCGCATTAATTAAAAATAAATTCAATCAGGATTTAAACGAAAGATGCTAGCTCAATGTTTATTTGTGCACAAAAGTAGTTTAGAAAGACCCAATGAGATGGGCACTTACACCATCCCCATCGATTGGCCGGCAATCCAACTCGTTGTCCAGGCATTTTGAAAATTAAAGCCCCCTGTAATGCCGTCGATGTTCAAAATTTCGCCAGCGAAAAAGAGGCCTGGGCAACGGCGGCTCTCCATAGTTTTAAAATTGACTTCGCTCAAATTCACACCGCCACACGTCACAAATTCTTGTTTGTAGGTGGTCTTGCCTTGAATCTGGAAACGGCTAGCTCGAATCTGGGCAAGCAAAGCTTGGATGTGTTTATTTGACAACATAGACCATCTAAGCTCCTGTTCAATCCCAGCCAATTGTACAAATGCCTTCCAGAGTTGTTTTGGAAGTTCAAAAGGAGACTCTGTCCCCACTTGCTTAGCTGGATTCGTTTGCTTCATTCTCCCAATAATTTGGCGGAGCTCCTCTTCAGTCGATTCAGGAAGCCAATTAATTTCCACATTCGTTCGATAATCTAAAGCATGTAGCTCTCTTGCCGCCCATGCCGACAGCTTGAGAACAGCCGGTCCGCTCAATCCCCAATGAGTAATAAGCAAAGGGCCTGTTTGCGAGAGGGCAAGATCGATTAAACTGACCTGAGCAGGCGACACAGAAACACCCGCCAAGTCGATGAATGGAGAATCTGGAATATTGAAAGTAAAGAGAGAAGGGACGAGTGGAATGATCGAATGTCCGAGCGATTCCAATAAAGGATACATTTTAGGTGTACTCCCAGTAGCCATTAAAAGGCGATCGCAGGCTAAAGTCTCTCCATTGATCAACGACAAGGTAAATCCAGTTTCTTCCCGAATGATCTGTTGAATGCCACACTCAAGCCGGATGTCCACACCCGCTTGACGGGCAGCTTGCTGCAAGCAAGCGATAATCGTTTCAGAGTTGTCTGTAATTGGAAACATGCGTCCATCTTCTTCAGTCTTAAGCTGGACCCCTCTCCTTTCAAACCATTGAATCGTATCTTTTGGTTGGAAACGGCTAAACGGACCGCGCAGTTCCTGGCTCCCTCTTGGATAAGACTTCACTAAGACTGCAGGATCGAAACACGAATGGGTGACATTGCATCGTCCGCCCCCTGAAATGCGTACCTTAGCCAGAGGCTGGCGTGTTTTTTCCAAAAGAATCACTCGGTGATCTGGGTAATATTCAGAACAAGTAATAGCTCCAAAAAATCCGGCTGCACCGCCGCCTACAACAACATGAGTTAACGTTTTCTGGCTCATCCTTCCCCTTCACACTGCTGCAATTCCAGGCCGGCTTCTTCCCATTTCCCCATCACAGCCGTGAGCTGTTCTTCAAGACTTTGCTTTTGCTTGATGTAGCTCTGCTGTTGCTCACGGGGTGTTTGCTGATAAAATCCATCAGAAGACATAAGCCGTTCAATCTCGTTAATTTTTTCTTCTATTTTATGACACTCTTCTTCAGCCTGGACAAGGCGCTTTTTCAACTGGGCTTTCAAGCTCTTCAACCGTTTTTGATCTTGATAAGCGGAGGACATATTTTCGCTCTTGCTTTCTTCATGTGCATAGCGCTGGCTTAGGGCAGTTGGAACCGATAAGTGATCCCTTTCTTTTTTTTCTACATACTCACTGTAATTGCCCTTAAAATCTTCAACGCCTTGATAGTTGATTTCTAAAACGCGGTTAGCAATGCGCGAGACAAAATAGCGGTTATGGCTAACTAAAAGAAGAGTCCCCTCGTAATTTTGAAGGGCTTTAGTCAGCTCGTCAATAGCTTCTAAATCTAAGTGGTTGGTCGGCTCGTCAAAAATCAAAACATTTGGCTTTTGCATCATCATTTTAGCCAAAATGAGGCGCGCAGCCTCTCCTCCACTCAAAGTTTGAATGGACTGCTTGACTGTATCTCCAGAAAACATGACCTGCCCTAAAATATCCCTCAACTGCTCTTGCGTCTTGGTTCGATCAAATTGCCCAAGCCAATCCAGCAGGTTAAAATCTCCCTTTAATTCCCGCCCATGGTCTTGTGGAAAGTAGGCCACTTGAGTGGCAAATCCCCAAGAAAAATCTCCTTGATCAGCCTTAACGTGCTCTGTCAAAATTTCTAGCAGTGTTGATTTACCAATGCCGTTCGGGCCAATAATGGCCAAACGATCCCCTCTTTCCACTTCAAAAGACACATTTTCCAATACTTTCTTGGAACCATATGCTTTAAAAATATTCTTGACTGTTAGAATCGATACGCCCGAGGCTCTTGTCTGAACAAAGTTTAAAATGGGATACAGACGAGAACTCGGAAGGAGCTCTAAACTTTCCATCTCCTCTTCAATTTTTTCAACTAATCTTGCTTTAGATTGTGCTTGACGGGCTTTAGTCGCTTTGGCACCAAAGCGATCGATAAAGCCTTGCAAGTCTTCGCGCCGCTTGTCATGTTTTTCAAGGAGTGCCGCTTTCTGCTCTCTATCCTGTTCTTTCTGCTCTACAAAAGCTTCGTAATCGCCTTTGTAAATTTTAATGGTTCCGTAATCAACGTCAGCAATATGCGTACACACTCCATTGAGGAAGTCACGATCGTGCGATGTCACGATTAAAGTACCCGGAAAATTGCGCAGATAGCCTTCCAGCCACTTTATAGAGTAAAGATCCAAGTGATTCGTCGGCTCATCCAAAACCAATACCTGATGCTGCCCAAAAAAAACTTGCGCCAGCAACACCCGCAACTTGTAACCGCCAGACAATAAATGTAAAGGACGGCGATGCGAGGCTTCCCTAATTCCCAAACCCTCTAACAGCTTTGCCGCCTCACCTTCTGCCGCATACCCATGCTGACTCTCAATAATCTTCTCGGCCTTCACTAAAGCATCGCAATCTTCCTCTGTAAAAGGCTCGCGCAGAAGAATCTTTTTTTTCTCTTCGAGAGCATCCCACAATACCTTCTTTCCCCTCAAGACAACATCTAATACATTTTCGTTTTCATATAGATAGTGATCTTGCTTCAAAGCACCAATCGTTGCTTGCTGAGGAAGAGTGATTTGCCCACCATCCGGCATCAACTCGCCAGCTAAAATCTTTATCAGAGTCGATTTCCCACACCCATTGGCCCCAATCAAGCCGTAACGATTCCCAGGATTAAACTGAAGATTCACCTCTCTAAAAAGAACCTTGGCACCAAAACGCATGGTGAGTTGAGCGAGAACAATCATAAGAGACTCATATTTAAGCAGATTTAAAAAGATAAAGTGAGTGGAATTTTAAAACATAATTTCATCAAATTTTAACAAAATAGGAAAATAAGATAAATTAAAATATTAACAAAAAAATTGAGAGATCATAAGAGACGGTCCCTCTTTCATAAAGAACCTGTTCATTTTCTCGAATTCACCCCCACAAAGCCTTTTTGGTAATAATAAACCATCTACAACTGTTAATTTAAAAAATTAAACCAATCGATAAAAAAACAAGAATTAAAAACAAATATTTATTTAACTAATAAATAATAAATTTCTTATAATTAAGATATAACCAATTTAAAAATAGGTACAATTATGGAATATTTAAATAGTTGGTTTAGTTCAAGTTCTTCCCAGCCCAGTTACTCTGAACAAGATTTTGATAATGACATCCATCAAATAAGCCAGTTTCCAGAAAATAGTGCTGCGCAAATTAAGGTGATTGGAAATAGGTTGAGTCGAACCGATGAGGGGCTGGCGACTTGGAGCTATGGCTATTTGATGGGAACGACTCTCGATGGGACCGTCGCTCATATTCGGGATCGCGTCTTAGGAAGGTCGGAAGAAAAATTTAACACTGATTACGGAGCTATAGAGCAGAAACTCCGTTCATCAAATTTTAAAGCCAAGGAATTCAGAGTACACTTAAAGATCCTAGAAAACGATCTCATTCAAGATCTCAAGTTATTAGAAGGAATGAACCGGATTACCCATACTTATCAGTCTCGCTATGCTCAGACTTCCCACAAAGGAATTGAAGAATTAAACGATGTTAAAAAGAATCTAGCCAATCGCGTGCAAGGCGAAATGAGCAAATACCTCGAGTTAGTTGAAGTCTTCAAGAACCGGCAAAATCAAGTAGACTTAACACAATCTATTCTTTTTGCCGATAAAGCCCTTACAAAACACACTTCCAGCGCTCCGCAAGGAGACTTAGAAGCCTATTGCTATCACTATAACCGAGAAATCCATCCAAAACAGGCGGGAATCTTGATCAATCAAGGAAAAGAGTTAATCAACGCCGTCTTAAACGATAACATAACCAAGGTTTCTAACAATCCAGCCGAAGCTGAAAAGCAAATGACAGCCTTAACTTGGGCATTAATGGATCATGCCCTTAAACATAATCAAGGATATGATGAGGGAACCTTTGCCATCAAGGACTCGGCAGCTAAGCTGCATTCATTCTTAATGACCCACCCAGGATGTTATAGCCGTCCTTCTACTCACTATGTAGGTAGATCTCCCAAGTCTCATCATGGAATTGATGTGTTCAGCAACCAGATGCCTGCGAATAAAAGGACTCTTTTATTCGAGCTTATCACTCAACAAGATGGCTCGACACTCCTTTTTATCAAACCCGAAAATTTCAGCGCTGATCTCACCATTCCATACGATGCCGTCATGCATGGTTACGAGGTGATTGTCGCTCAATACAATAAAGTCTTCCAACCAGGCAGCGACGATTTGCCTAACATGAGAAAAGAAAGAGTTCCTGTTGAAAGCTTAAAGGCTTTTGAAGAAATTCTCAAACAGCTAGAGGAAAATGACTTTAAAAAAATGAATGCCAATTTATTTAAAAATCCCATTTTTCAAACAGAAAACCCAATCAAAAATGCCAAATTGTACGGTATTGCCTTTATGAAAGCCTACGTAGATGCAGTCAGCCAGCTCGAAATCCTTCCCGCTTCTCTCGATATGACACGCTTTAATAAATCGCTTGCAGGACTCGATCACTTAGACCAGCGCACTGGACGTGAAGTGTTTATCGAATCGTTTACAGTTTAAAGACAAATGGAAAGGGCATGGCACATAAACTCTTATCCTGAGATGTCGTCATCATCAAGATGCTCGTATCGCTGAACGACAAACTTTCTATATCACCATGCTGGGGATAGTTGAACATTGCCAAAAGTTTAGGCTGAAGATCTACTGATTGGGCCATCTCGTAGAGATAAACCTTTCCACCTGCTGTTCCTAAAGCTAGAATTATCCCTTTTTGAACGGCGCATTTAACCTGTTCTCCAACTTGAACAACACCGACCGGATCGAGCGCCTCGTTCATAATTTTTACCTGCCCATCGCTCAATTGCATTAAACATCCCTTCTCTAAGCCAATCAAAGCGTTTACAGGCTTTTGTTCTAAGGTAACTTTTTGGAGTTCCCCTTTTGCTAAAACATTTAAACGAATGGCTTTTACTTCTTTAGTCGACTCGCGCCATACTAAATGGTTTGCAACAATGTGCGGCACTCCCAATACATCAGCTGGTACATGAAGCAGCTTGCTAGACCCGGAAAAGATTGATAGGCATCCTGGCGTAAGCGCTAAAAGAAGTCTTTCCTTCTCTATCCACTCCAACCAACTCACTTGCCCCTTCGCTTGAAATTCCCATTTACTCTCATCCGCAAAGCCTTTCTCGTCCACCAAATACTTTCTGATCATTCCATCGCTTGAACCGACCCACAGGCCCTCATTTTTAAAGCAAACTGACGATAGAGAGAAACCTGCAAGCTCTAAAACCCCTATTTTGGCCAGGTTTTCTTGATTCATTAGATGAAATAGGCAGCTCTTATCCTCTCTTCCAACACTTAAGACATGCGAATCAGTGCGCCGCACCAGTTGATGCTCTCCAAGGTCTAACTTATCTATTTGGGCTTTCGTATGACTTGCACTCAGTTGTTTTGTCTTTGCACAATAGCCCAGCTCAAATGACAACTGTCGCACACCTTCTCCATTAGCAGCAATGAAGCGATTCCCTGGTAAGGCCATTACAGTCAGGTTTGGGCTCGCCTGCTTCATATAATTTAAAAGCTGAGGGTGCACCGAAGAAGAGCCTGTCTGCCATTTCAATTCTATGAGTCGCTCTATTTTCTTATTGAACAAATAAGCCCCAACACTGGTCGATACATTGCCAGCTGTAACCAAAAGCTTCGAACGGTAAGTCTTCTCATACAGAGAATCAAAACTCTCCTTAACAAGTGCCTGCCACCTGTTATTGACCAATCGCACACCGCTCGCTAATTCCTGCTCATTCATGTAACTAAAAATGTGCACCAATAGCTCTGGCGGCAATTTGCCAAATGCGGAGTCCTGTTCAGAATCTTTCTTTCCTGTTTGCGTAGAATAATCAACAAAAAAGCTGCACAAAGAAGAAATATATGAAAACAAATTGGAACCTATATCTATAAATATTAAAATGAAACGATAAGTATATATTAATAAACATTTATTAATTTAAAAACAAGATTATTTAATAAAATAATTCAAATTCCGCATTTTATGTGTTAATGTTAGATGGGTGGAAAGTAAAGTTAGGTCTATCTGAATTAAAAAGCTTAGAGAAAAACTCGTCCATAGGCTATAAAAAAGTGCTATTTAAATATTGACTTTGCTTTATCCCTTTTCTTTAATACGAGATGAGTCCCACTCCTTCCATAGCCATTATAGGTGGCGGTTTTTCAGGCTTAATGGTAGCAGCCAATTTAATCAGGTTAGCTAGTCGATCCATAACTCTCTATCTCATCGAGAAAACACCGAATCTTGCCAAAGGCGTCGCCTATTCTACAACAGATCCCTTTCACCTTCTCAATGTACCCGCGGTTCAAATGGGGGTCTTCGCTGCTGAGCCAGCCGGGTTTTACCAATGGGTCATTGAGCACGAAGAGCAGTGGCGTCAAGCAGATCCATCCTTTGTTTCCCTAACCATTTTTCCGCAAGCTTTTCTACCGCGCAAACTCTACGGACTCTACCTGCAATCCATTTTTAAGGGGATGGGGGAAGAGGCTGAGCAAAAAAATATTAGGCTAGAGTGCATTCAAAATGAGGTGCTGGCAATCGATCAGCAGTGTGAAAATGAGCTCTGCCTGGCTCTTCGCAGCCAATCGCTCATCTGTGACTACGCCGTTTTAGCAATTGGACTCCCCCCAACCAAAGAGCTGGATGAAGTCCCCCCATCGATCGCAAACTCATCTCATTACATCTCCGACATTTGGTCTAATCAAGCCGTCATCCACAATCTGCTTGAGCTCGATAAAAAAGGCGTCAGGCAGCCGCAGATACTGATTTTGGGAACTGGTTTAACAATGGTTGATGCTTGCATGAGCCTTTTTATACGAGGATTTAAGGGACAAGTCCATGCCCTTTCAAAAAGCGGCCATTTGCCAGAAGCTCATCGCCATCAAGACAAGTCCTATTTTCTTAAGCTCCCTACCCCTCTTCCAAAAACAGCTCGAGCCCTTTTTCGCTGGATCAGAGAACTGATAAAAAATGGATACCTTGCTGGATATGATTGGAGGCCTCTGTTTGATGCCTTGCGTCCGTATACCCAAACCCTGTGGACATCTTTGCCAACCAAAGAACAATTAAAAGCCGCTCGACTGTTTAGTCTTTGGAATAAGCATCGCCATCGCATTCCTCCCCACTGCTTAGACCGGCTAACAGAGCAGCAACAGAATGGGCATTTAACCCTCTTAGCGGGATGGATTGAATCCATCACCGAGCGGAATCATGTGATACATGTTCGCTACTGGAATAGCAAAAAAAAAGTGCATCAAAATCTGGCTGTTGATGCGATTTGGAATTGCACCGGACCAACTTTGGATATCAGAAAAAACTCTACACCCATCCTTCGTGATTTGATCTCAAAGGGGTTTTTAATATTCGATCATTTATTCTTGGGAATACAATCGACCAACTACGGCCAAGTCAAAGGCTCGCTCTTTCCACGTCTCTATGTGATTGGAGGACTGTGCTTTGGAGAAAAATTAGAAACAACAGCCGTACCAGAACTTAAACAACAAGCCCTGACAATCGCTCAAAAGCTTTGCCAAGAAATCGAACTCAACTAGCTCTCATCATTTCTAACAAGTGCCAGATTAACGCCATCTTCTTCTTTTTTTCCTTTTGGGTTAAAATAGAAGTGAAGGTTTAAGTTTCTGGAGAAATAGCCATGCCTCCTACTTTCTCAATCGTTGTGACATGTCTCTTTATTGCCATTCTTCTCGAGTGCTACCTAATTACTAAACGATTAGACCAGGATGAATAATATTTTATTCAATTCGAGCGCAGCAATTCTAACAATGAATAGTGGTAATAAATCTGATCACAGGCCAATTCGCCAGCAGGCCCTGCATGCGCAATCCATACCTCAAGCCTCCGGGGGGCAAAAATGGCATTGTGCAAATTGGTCGGGCGAGCGACAGGTGCTTTAATCGCCTCTTCCAAGTCTTTAGGCTTAATATATCCATACACCTTTTCGAGGCGCTCCATCAAAACCGGATAGCGTTGAGGATGAGAAAAGCCAGTCAAAACGACGCAGTCTGCTAATTGGCGATGAATCAATCCTTTAATCTGTTCTTTCTTATCATCTTGATATAAAACCGTTTGAAAGGATGAAGACTCCACATGCAAATCAGTTAAAACTATTTTGCCATCGTTTGAACGCTCATTTGAAGAAAAATCAAATAATGAGTAAGCCGTACCGGGTTCGATGAATTGAAGATCTTGAGGTGTGGCATACACGCCAAAAGATTTCCCTGTTTTGCCATCTGAAAAGACATAATAATATTCACACGTGCGAGGGGCTGCAGTTAATATCTCTTTAACGTCATTCAAAGTCGTTGCATCTTCAAGTAGAAGGCGCAAAAGAAAAGCCATTGGCATGCCATTCCATTGCCCGTAACCCCTTCCTCCAATTTCACCGATGGCAATGTGCTGGGCGTTCATTCCCGTAATGGAACCAATAAATCCCGCATAAGAAACATTGAGGAAAGAGATTTTTCCAAGCGGTTCCATGACCATCAATACTGCGGTGTCCTGCAAATCTTGCCCGGCTCCATAATCTAAGACGCGCACATGATAGAGCTCGCCTTTTTCTGTAGCTTGCCCAGAAACTGTCAGACCTGAGCAATGAAACATTTCAGGAAAAAGATTCAATAAAAGAAGCTTCTCAAAGGGAAGCTGCGCCCCATCTGCCATTCCACACAGCTCATCGATCATCGACTGTGGAATATGGGGCATGATAGAGGGCAAGGTCTCCATAAATTGCTTGATGATCGGCATGTCTCGGCCGAGTAAAATCTTTTGGTCAATATACCGCTCAACATTGTAGGCTATCGCTGATTTAAGCAAACGCCCATGCTGATAACCCATTTGGTAAGGAGTTCCTTTGAGATGCAAGATAAGCTGAGACTCTTTGCTTTCTAAAAGTCCTTTTCCTTCCCTTGCTAGCTCTTTTGCTTGTAGACCAATCATAGTAACCAGTAAGCCAAATGAAGCTAAAATAAACCTAAACATTCCTATACCTATGAAATATAATTCGTTCAGATATTTTTTAAAAGCCATTAGACCAACAAGTCAATTTAATTTGCAAATTCAACTCTTTATAAAGGATGTCTTTTATTGTTATAATAATACTAATGAAGGAGTTCTTTAAATTTTTAGTCCTCAGGAGGGATGAATGCCTCACAGGTCAGATTCGCGCAGCCGCACAAAACCAACTCAGCACGAGTACAAGCACATTCAAAAGGCAATTGAAAGCCTTGAGCAGTGTTTATCCTCGGAATTTCTAACCGAACTGGAGCGACACAATCTCGAAGAAGCCGTCAGGAAGCTCAAGTCGCTTGAGTCCAATTGAAAATTTAAACTTTTGACAACTTCTGAGCGAACGATGAGTAAGAGGAAGATAATGCGGGCGTGGAGGGCGACTAGAAAAAAATGGATTATTTGAGGGCAAAAAAAAAGGCCTTAAAACGTTTGTTTTAAGGCCATGAAAAAAAAGCTTGGCGGCGACCTACTCTCCCACACTCTTGTGTGCAGTACCATCGGCGATCAGAGGCTTGACTTCTGAGTTCGGAATGGGATCAGGTATTTCCCTCTCTCTAATGCCACCAAGCGAAAATCATAAAAGTTTAGTCTTGTCGTTTAAATCTGAATCGTAAATTCACTAAACCAAAAACAGTGCTTGAAAATAATCTCACACGCTTGATTTTGTATATTGGACCACACTTTGTGCTGAAGGGAATGGTCTTCGTCCTTCAGTAAAAAAAAGGTGGTCAAGCCGATCGACCGATTAGTATTGGTAAGCTCAACGCATTACTGCGCTTACACACCCAACCTATTAACCACATCGTCTATATGGTGTCTGATAGGGATACCTTATCTTGAGGGAGGCTTGGCGTTTATATGCTTTCAACGCTTATCCGTTCCGAACATAGCTACCCGGCAATGCTCTTGGCAGAACAACCGGCTCACCATTGGTTCGTCCACTTCGGTCCTCTCGTACTAGAAGCAGCTCCTCTCAAGTATCCTACGCCCACAAAAGATAGGGACCAAACTGTCTCACGACGTTTTGAACCCAACTCGCGTACCGCTTTAATTGGCGAACAGCCAAACCCTTGGGACCTTCTTCAGCCCCAGGATGCGATGAGTCGACATCGAGGTGCCAAACCGCCACGTCGATATGAACTCTTGGTGGCGATAAGCCTGTTATCCCCGGAGTACCTTTTATCCGTTGAGCGACGGCGATTCCACATTCCACCGCCGGATCACTAAGCCCGACTTTCGTCTCTGTTCGACTTGCAGGTCTCACAGTTAATTTGCCTTATACCTTTACGCTCTACTCGTGATTGCCAACCACGATGAGGCAAACTTTGGACTCCTCCGTTACTCTTTAGGAGGATACCGCCCCAGCAAAACTGCCCGTCTGACAATGTCCGAATCCCAGCTTCATGGGATTTCGTTAGATTCCCGACTTATCAAGACCAGTATTTCAACGACGACTCCAGCCTACCTGACGGCAGACCTTCTTAGTCTCCTGGTTATTCTACACATGACAAGTCAAGAGCCAATATCAGAGTACAGTAAAGGTTCACGGGGTCTTTCCGTCTTATTGCGGGTAAACAGCATCTTCACTGCTACTACAATTTCACCGAGTCTCTTGTTGAGACAGTGCCCAGATCGTTATACCATTCGTGCAGGTCGGAACTTACCCGACAAGGAATTTCGCTACCTTAGGACCGTTATAGTTACGGCCGCCATTCACCAGGGCTTAAATTCAATGCGTTGCCTTACGGCTAACATCTCCTTTTGACCTTTTGGCATTGGGCAGGCATCACACCATATACTTCGACTTAGACGTCTTTGCATAGTGCTGTGTTTTTGTTAAACAGTCGCCTGGGCCATTTCTCTGCGGCCACATGATGCTCAAGCAGCAAGTGCTGTCACAACTTGTGGCTCCTCTTCTCCCGAAGTTACGAGGATAATTTGCCGAGTTCCTTAACAAGAGTTCTCTCGCGCGCCTTAGAATATTCTTCCCACCCACCTGTGTCGGTTTTGGTACGGTCGCCATCAACGATTAGAGTCTATTTCTTGGAAGCATTGCGCTACACTATCGGTTCCTCCGAAGATTCCCCTTAGTCCCAACCTGGCGTTATGTTGGCGGATTTGCCTACCAACCGGCCTCATTGTTCCACGGACACATCCAATGGTCCGCGTGCTTGACGTACTCCGTCGACCCTTCATCATAGTTTTAGGCGGCGCAGGAATATTTAACCTGCTTTCCATCACCTACGCTTTTCAGCCTCGGCTTAGGGACCGGCTAACCCAGGGAAGACGAGCTTTACCCTGGAAACCTTAGGTTTTCGGCGAGGAGGATTTTCACCTCCTTTATCGTTTACTCATGCCATGCATTATCACTAGTATGCGCTCCAGCGCTCCTTACGGTACGCCTTCGACGCTGCATACTACGCTCTCCTACCGCTTATTCTTATACAGAATAAACCCGCGATTTCGGCTCTATGCTTTAGTCCCGGATATTATCGGCGCAGAGTTTCTCGATTGGTGAGCTGTTACGCACTCTTTAAATGATGGCTGCCTCTAAGCCAACATCCCAACTGTTTTAGAAACTCCACTTCCTTACTCACTTAGCATAGAATTAGGGGCCTTAATCGGCGATCTGGGCTGTTCCCCTTTTGACAACGTAGCTTATCCCACGCTGTCTATCTCCCGGACGACTTTACAGTATTCGGAGTTTGATTTCCTTTGGTAGGTCGGTAGACCCCCGCGTGAATTCAGTGCTCTACCCCTGTAAAGGGCTGTCCGAGGCTAACCCGAAAGTTATTTCGAAGAGAACAAGATATCTCCAAGTTTGATTGGCCTTTCACCCCTATCCACAACTCATCCAAAACTTTTTCAACAGTTACTAGTTCGGTCCTCCACAAGGTGTTACCCTTGCTTCAACCTGGTCATGGATAGATCACTTGGTTTCGTGTCTGCGCCAAATGACTTAACGCCCTTTTAAGACTTGCTTTCGCTTCGGCTTCGGAACGATGTCCCTTAACCTTGCCATTTAACGCAACTCGCTGGCTCATCATGCAAAAGGCACGCCGTCAGCCATTCCCAAAAAATTGGGCATAGGCCTTCGACCGTTTGTAAGCTATTGGTTTCAGGTTCTATTTCACTCCCCTAACAGGGGTTCTTTTCACCTTTCCCTCACGGTACTGGTTCACTATCGGTCATTAACGAGTATTTAGCCTTGGAGGGTGGTCCCTCCGGATTCAGACCGGGTTTCACGTGTCCGGCCCTACTCAGGTGCTCATCTAGCTAGCTTGCTTTTTCGCATACGGGGCTTTCACCCTGTGTCGCCTGACTTTCCAGAAATGTTCTGCTAAAGTTTGCTAGCCATTGTGATGAGTCCTACAACCCCGCTATTAGAAATAGCGGTTTGGGCTCTTCCCAGTTCGCTCGCCGCTACTATGGGAATCTCTGATTTGATTTCTTTTCCTCTGCCTACTTAGATGTTTCAGTTCGGCAGGTGTCGCTTCCTTAACCTATGTATTCAGTTAAGGATAACCAGACATTACTCTGGTTGGGTTTCCCCATTCGGATATCTCCGGGTCAAAGCTTTTATCCAGCTCACCGAAGCTTTTCGCAGGTTTCGCGTCCTTCATCGCCTGTTAATGCCAAGGCATCCACCAATAGCCCTTAATAGCTTGACCAAAAATTAGTCTCAAGCAATTAAGTATGAGTACGACTCACATAAGTATTGCTACTTATGTCACTTAAATTTTGTGTGAAGATTATTCTCAAGCGCTGATTTTGATCAGTGAATTGTTTTAATAAGATGATTTACATCTACTTTACGTATTCACGTTTCATTGTTTGTTACCAAACAATCAACGTTTTTAGATTAAACTTGATTCTTAAACTTTTATGACTTTCAAAATAACGTATTTGCCTACACGAAGCAGGCTATTTTATAACAATAAGCTGTTATGTAAATTTTAACTGGTGCGGTTACCAAGACTTGAACTTGGGACCTCGACATTATCAGTGTCGCGCTCTAACCAACTGAGCTATAACCGCAAGTGCAAATCTTGGAGGCTAGGAGATTCGAACTCCTGACCTTCTGAATGCAAATCAGACGCTCTACCAACTAAGCTAAGCCCCCGATTCAATAAAGATCGGATGTCTTAAGATTTGCGATCTTTTATAGATAACGATGCTTTCACAGCACAAGTAAGACAATGTACGAGCTAATAGAGCTTGCCCAACCTGTTTGCTAATTAAAGCAAACTGTCCTTTAAAGGAGGTGATCCAGCCCCACCTTCCGGTAGGGCTACCTTGTTACGACTTCATCCCAGTCATCGGCCTTACCTTACACGCCTCTTTCCTTGCGGTTAAGCCAGCGGATTCGGGTAAAACCAACTCCCATGATGTGACGGGCGGTGTGTACAAGACCCGGGAACGTATTCACGGCGATGTTGCTGACTCGCCATTACTAGCAATTCCGTCTTCATGTAGTCGAGTTGCAGACTACAATCTGAACTGGGGCCGGCTTTCGGGATTTGCTTCACCTCGCGGTTTCGCTGCCTTTTGTACCGACCATTGTAGCACGTGTGTAGCCCCAGACATAAGGGCCATGCGGACTTGACGTCATCCTCACCTTCCTCCTGGTTAACCCAGGCAGTCTCATTAGAGTTCCCACCTTAAATGTTGGCAACTAATGATAAGGGTTGCGCTCGTTGCGGGACTTAACCCAACACCTCACGGCACGAGCTGACGACAGCCATGCAGCACCTGTGCAGCAGTCCCGAAGGAAAGGCCTATTTCTAGACCGGTCTACTGCATGTCAAGTCTGGGTAAGGTTCTTCGCGTTGCATCGAATTAAACCACATGCTCCACTGCTTGTGCGGGTCCCCGTCAATTCTTTTGAGTTTCAGCCTTGCGACTGTACTCCCCAGGCGGTATACTTAACGCGTTAGCTACGGCACAACTAGGGTTGAGTCCAGTTACACCAAGTATACATAGTTTACGGCAAGGACTACCAGGGTATCTAATCCTGTTTGATCCCCTTGCTTTCGCGCTTTAGCGTCAGGAATAAGCTAGAAAACCGCCTTCGCCACCGGTGTTCTTCCACATATCTACGCATTTCACCGCTACTTGTGGAATTCCGTTTTCTCCGCCTACCCTCGAGAGATGTAGTTTCAAATGCTGTTCCGAGGTTGAGCCCCGGGATTTCACGTCTGACTTACATCCCCGCCTACGCGCCCTTTACGCCCAATAAATCCGATTAATGCTTGCACCCTCCGTATTACCGCAGCTGCTGGCACGGAGTTAGCCGGTGCTTCTTTACCTGGTACGTTCAAACTTACTGGATATTAGCCAGTTTATCTTATTCCCAAGCGAAAGAGCTTTACGACCCTAAGGCCTTCTTCGCTCACACGGCGTCGCATCGTCAGGCTTTCGCCCATTGCGAATGATTCTCGACTGCAGCCTCCCGTAGGAGTCTGGGCAGTTCTCAGTCCCAGTGTTGGCGGTCAATCTCTCAATCCGCCTAGACGTCTTAGCCTTGGTGCGCCTTTACCACACCAACTAGCTGATATCGCATGGGCCCCTCTTTAACCGCGAGGTCTTACGATCCCCCACTTTAATAAGAAAAAGATGTCTTATTCTCACCGTATCTGGTATTAGCGGTCGTTTCCAACCGTTATCCCAGAGTTAAAGGCAGGTTACCCATGTATTACTAACCCTTCCGCCACTGAACCCGAAGGTTCCGTTCGACTTGCATGCCTCATCCACGCCGTCAGCATTCAATCTGAACCAAGATCAAATTCTCACAGAAAAAATAAACTCTTGAAAAATTGAGTTGATTATATTAATCGTATCGCATCTTGAGCGATACTAATATGTGTGACAGGTAAACTGTCTCACACAAGCTCTATTGTTTATGCTTGCACATTGTCTCTCTTATACTGTCAAAACACTCATGCAGAGCTCGTTGGCATCTGCTATTTACGATTTATTCATCGTTGAAGTACCAAAAGATTAGCGAAACGGAGAATTAACTGCAACACATAAATAAAAAAAAAGAAAGAAAATCACCCTAATCCACTCATTATCAAAATACTTTGCAACACACTAAAGAATTCACAGGCGAACTCTTTAGCTCTACTCTTGGGTGTAGGACCTCGAACGCGGCGCTCACATTGGCCATTAATTTAGACCTCTTCAAGCTCGACGCGATATCCCGCTGCTTGACTCCCCGTTCGCTGCAGCACTTTAAATGTTGTAAAAGGTTTAAATAGCACCTCGTTCTCTGGAAGTTGGCTAAAGCTCCGAACGTATTTGCCATTTTTAGAGTAAATGATGAATTTGACCCGGGAACACTCCTCGCTACAAGGGCCGCCACCAGCAAACATTCCACCTGGTGCAGAGGCACTCATAAACCCTCTTTCGACGATTTCTGCTCCCTCTTCCATTTCCTCAAAAACATCTATTGGCACATGAGCCATTCTAATGACTCGACACTCAGCCTTATATCTGTGTGGAAGTGCATTTAACCTAGCTGCTGTTATCATGCTTATGAAAAGCAATTCTTTAGCCACGCGATCGACTACCTCACTGTTTTTTTGAAGAACCTGTTTGACGGTTTCTTGAGTCGCAAATGGCAAGCGTCCCTCTACTAAGACGCCTTTGCGCAATAAAGGGTTGAGCCAAGAATAGAGGCCGTGGGTTGTATAACAGCGGATAAAAGGCTCTGACATCCTAAATGGTGAAGAACCCTCTGCCTGGATTGTTTCGAAAACAAGTGAGCGGTTTAGGTAGCTTTGCAATTCTTCTTGAGAACATCCACCCCACTTCTCTTCTAAGGCACGCCAATCGACATGATTCAGAAGCTCGCTTAAAGCCATTTCTTGTTCATGATGTCGAACTGTCAGGTACCCTTCCGGTTGCAAAGCAACCATAAACCGCCGTTCTTTTTGCTCTCCCACAAGCTCATCAAAGATCTGCTGTAAAAAATCCTGGGCAAATTCCCGAACTGAAAGCGCTGGAGGAGACGTTTCATTGGGCCGAGCCTGTGGGACATTCGTGCAAAATGAAGGCTCAAACCCACGCTCTGGAAACCGGCCATTTGATTGAGCAAAAAGACGCTGGCTCTCGCCAAAGAAACGGAAGGCGAGCAATGCAATCGAATTGATAAGGGGAATGCTCAAGATGAGCCCTGCCATGAAATGCTTTGCCCCCTGAATCCAGCTAATTTCTTTGCCACCAAATGCTAAAGCAAGATTATGCTTAGCTTCTCGAAAGGGCTGAGTCAATAAGAATGTAGGAGTAATGGGTGCTGACAGTCCATGAGGAGATAAATAAGCCATATCTAAAACCATAAAGTTTCATTGTTAATAAAACCCCATGACTCTAGCTGTAGTTCGTTAATTTCTTTTAAACCGGCTGTTAATTTAATAAAAAACAACCGTTAATCTGGCTATTGTATAAAAAAAAGACCCTAAAACGATTGTTTTAAGGTCTAATTAATAATCCGCTGGCCCTTGGTTCAAGTCCAAGTTGCCCCATCCTTTTGGACACTGCTTGTAGTCCATTAACGTAGTAAATGGTTCACAAGTCTTGACCCCTTTCCACTGCCGAAACCACCCATACAAATTCAACCTGATTTTATCCGAAATCTATAAACTAACTTAAAAAGACACATCTATAAAGCTGGAAATTTAAGAGACATTCCATCTGAGGAACAAATATCTACAATTTTCTTCAAAACCAAGCTTTTTAGCGACTATGGCTGAGGCAGGATTACTAATATCACAATTCCAATAAGGTTCTATATCATTTTTATAGCAGTAATCCAACATAAAGGCACTGACAATAGTCCCTAAGTTCTGATTGCGATAATTTTTATCTGTAATAACGCCAATTTCCGCTGTATCCTTAGCAATAAATCCATAAGATTCAGCCGCGACTTTACCTTGGTCAATTAAGCAAAATCCCATTCCGTTATTAAAAAAACGATCACTATCTCCATATAGACTTAAAAGGTATGAATACCAATTACATTGAGAAAAATTTTCGCTGTTAACCTTATCTACTAAATATTGATGAGAAAGAGATTTCTTAAGAGTATCCACGTTGAAAAAACCAAAAGGCCTCCGCAATTGAAGCCTGTCAATAGGCTTAAACCCAGCTTCTTCAAAGGAGAGTCTAAACTCCCAATCGGAAAAGGCTACTAAAGACACTTTGGGGAGGGATTTCAAATAAGCGATTACTTTCTTTAAAGAATCCTGATCCAATTTACCACCTAGATAGACAGGGGCATTGAGATTAGCGATTACCGAAGAACTACAGACTAAAACAAAGGATGGATTACTTTTATCGTCCGTAAAAATTGTCCCTACACTCCTTTTTTCCAGAATAGAATGTAAAATGGATGCATAGGTATTAAAACCATCAAAAAACGGCTTAGCAATCTCATACTCATCTGAATTAAGCATTTCTAATTCATTTTCTTCAGTTAACGAATATTCCATTTTCATCTCTCGCACAAACCAGTTGTATTTCGCCTATTAGGAATACAGCAACTACATAAACCCATTTATCATTCAGACGACTAAAAAAAATCGCTCCCAACATACCTCTTGATTGAGAATTTTTCAACGTTGCATCGCAAAAAATATACCTTTGTCTAGATTTCATGTCTTGCGTGATATTTGCTATAGCTCGTTTACCACTGTTCAATTCCTATTAAAAATGGAGTGGAAAAGATCAAAGATTATATTATAAATTTTATTAGAAAAAGCGTTATATTTTATGATGTGAGTCCCAATTGCTGAATTGGCGGGGTTAAACATAGCGCTTCTCGCTTCCTTTAGCATGCAATTCTTGATTCGAGTTGAAATAGCTCACTTTTAAAAAGGATTGAATGATGGACATAAACGCAGAGATAAGAACATTTAATAATTTAAAGTTTCAAACAGAAGAAACAGCTGGCAAAATTCTCTGGATTGAATTCAAATTAAGATATCTTGCGGAGAGATCTCAGAAAGTTGTTGATAAATTGAATGAGGTCACAAATTTAAAAGATGAAGATCAGAAATATTATTAGAACTGTAAATTAGATGATTTATTGAAAGTGATAAAAATGTGTTTCAAGAACAATTATCAAAAGAAGAAAGAAATATAATTAACCAATATCAAATGGTAAGGAACTGGTACCTCCATTCAAACTTTGTTGGGACTTTGGAAAAATTAGGCTTACCTACTGGCGCAAGGCTGATAAAAAACGGCCAAAAAGTTCCCTTAGAAAAGAAAGAAATAGGTGAATCTTTAAAAGCTTTACACACTAATGAGGGAATAAGAAATGAGCTCTCGGATCTCTCTGTAATACAGGCTTCCAAAAGAAGTTTTGAGTACCTCTATTAACACATAGACGAAAACAAAATTTAAATAAAAGAGTGAGAGATTTGCTCAAAATTAAGCTTGCGTAATTTCCCAGAAGGATCTTGAGCTTCTAACTTCATCCAATCACTCGGAGATGCATTTTCAAACCAGTTCTTTAAATTTTTCTGAAAAGTTTTAAACCATTTTGGATGTTGTTTTGCTAGTCCCTTGAATTCATCTAAGGCATGGTCAGAAAATTCACCCAACTGAGAAGCAACATACCAAATACCATAAAGATCCTTAAGTATCTTTAGCGAACTTTTGCGTTTCGTAAAAGTTAGGCCTTTATGGAGTATCCAAGCAGCGGGTGTCACCACATTTCCAGTAACGTTTGAGTAGGTCTGAAACTTTAATGTTGTCTGCAAACTTAAAGTTAAGTAGCTGAGTGGTTGAGCTACCACGCCTGCTATAACTACATTTTTATCTTTGTTGTTTCTGGCAGAGTCATCGGTCAAGAATTCGATTTCAACCTCTGCCCCTGCAATGTCCTTCACATAGGCTTCAGTTGCTGGATCGTCTAGATCTTTAAAAACATGATTGAAGCCAGCTTCTCGAAGGTAACTTTGAATATTCTTTTTCGATATTTCTGGAATTTTTCTTGGAATGAGAGAATCGATATCTCGTGTACCAACCGGAGGATTTTTCAATTTTGGATCGCTTAAGTAAAGTTTGTAGATAAAAAGAGCAAAACCACCTCCAATGATGACAAAATCTCGCCATGGGCCAATAGATTCTAAAAATTCCGAAATGATTTTGTCTTCTTGATTAGATGTCATGACGATTTACCGCCTTTAAAAATACGCTTAAGCTCGGGAAGGCGTTCTGCCATAAATTCTGCTTGTTCTTGTCCACGTAAAGGAAAGTGATATAAATCCAAAAAAGTCAAAATGGAAGGAGAGGCATTGATATCTAGATTTGCGTCGCAATTATTTTTAAGCAAGCTTTTGTAGTAGGGCTCTATAAGCAAAACTTCATAGCCTCTTTCTTGAGGTTCTAATAGTAGTTTTTTCTCAAGTTGTGGTCTAAGCAAAGGATCAAGCAGGTATAGTTCAAGGGTGTTTAAGTTGGTGTTTTTATATCCATACACTTCAGCAGCAGAATGAAGAGCCAATACTACTTTATTGCTTAGATTGGACTTTTTGATTGTCTCTAAAAGCTCTGCTTTATCCTGGAACCCTGAACGATAAGTTCTCATTTTGCATTTTTTGACAATGCTGTAATGTTCTAACCAGCCTTCAAGAAGGCGTTTGGATTCTTTCAAGAAGAATTTTTTGGCCGTTCTTATTCCCTCGACTTGCAAAATTCCTTTTAAAACTAAAGTCTCAAAAACGCGTTGCACCGATCCAAGACTTACTCCCGCTTCTTTAGACACATTTCGCACAGATAACTCTCGACTCTTTATGTCTTCTCTCAATAACCAATCAAGAACCACGGCAGATTTGTCCGAATAGATATTCCCTTCCACAAGTTTTTCATTTGAGCCTATCAAAAATCGACCTTCCATACGCCCTCCTTGTCTGTTCATTATTTTACACTGTTCAATATTTATGGGACAGGTTAAAATTCGGAACAGTCAAAAGACAACTCTAACTGTATAAAAAACAAGAAAAGGGGCTCAACATGGAAATGATAAATAAATTAAGGACTCATTACGAGCAATACCCACCACGTCTGTCTTATGGTGGGAATGAAGGAAAGAATGTAACAGCAAAAAGTTACCCAAAGTGGCCAACTGAAGAAGAATCTAAGCCCTTAGGAGTCTCTGCTGTAAAAGTTTGGTATGAAAAGTTTCCTGCAAAAGCTGATACTTTTCCAGTTGAAGGCTATTGTGTCGTGGACGCTTGTTTGGATGAAAGCGGGCGTTTGACTCCGGATGCATTGCCATTGTGGCCAGAAATGGAAGGGCATGAGCTGTCTATTTGCGTTTATGTTGACATGTATGACCGAATCTTTATGAGGGCTATCGGAGGGTTTACGTCATTCAATACGAGAGCAACTATAAGATCTGCCTAGAACATTTTTCTCTAGGAAAGTCACCAAATCAAGAATTCCTGATTTGGTGATGTGTTTTTCAAACGCTAAATTCATCACCAAATCGATCATTATCCTTGATAATCGAAACGTCGGCAATTTTTAACTTCTGCATGCGTTTTTATCATTAACTAATCTCGCAAAATCCGTGGAGCACTGGTGGACCAAATAGGAGTAGCAAGCCACGTTAAACCACCTCAAATTGATTTTTGGTGGTTTAAGAAGAAGGAAGGGACTCATAATCCGCTTAAACGGTAAGAGCAGTGGCCTTCTCCTGCTTATCTAGAAAGGTGTCTCCAAAACGCTGTCATGCGATTCCAAAATTCGAAAGCTGTCTTTTGGGCATAGCTTTTAAATCGGTTGAAAGCGTTTATCAATCTAAACTTTAAAGTAGGGATCGCCTCGGCATTTAGCTCAACACCTCTCCCTATGCTAGCAGACGCTGAAACCCCATCTTCTGAATCTGATGATTTTGCTAATGCAGCAACTTCATTAGTCGGCATCAAGGCATCATCGACTCGATCCAGCGTATATAAAGGATCTATCCAAGGAGTTTCGGAAGCAAGGGCTGTCAAATCAAAATCTGGGAATTGAGCTAAAACGTGAACGCTCGTTTCAGCTTGGCCAGCCTCTCTTATTCTTTCATAGTTTGTGCCATTCATGCTTTGCTCTTCGCGATTTGCACACGCTTCACTTTTTTCCTCTTCCAAACTCATCAATGAAACGGGTTCTTCAACTCTCAATGCAGGGAGTTCTTCAAAGAAATCAGCGTATGGAGTAACAAGTGTCGGGCTTTCCCCGCCATCTGTTTTTCCATCTTCTATCTCGCTAACTTGCTCACTGTTTTGCTGGAAGATAGATAAACCTTCAAACAAACCATTATCCATCACAAACCCAATACCAGAGTCCTCATCCTCTTCATCTTTAGCTTCAGTTTCACCATTGACTTCTAAGTGGCTCTGGAGATGCTTTTCTTCTATCTGCCTGGTTAAACAATCGATGGAGTTTTCAAGCTCCTCGACCTCTACACAATAAAGTTCAATATCTTTCAGCAGCATGCATAGGGCATCTTTAAAAGCTTGAAACACCGATTTAGGGTTTTTCCAACTCCAAAAATCCTCTTGGTTTTCTTCAAGATTATTCCATGCATTGAGAACTTTTTCTAAGCATCTTCTGTTGGCAACACCTCTATTGACAATCTCTTTGAGCTCTTCAAAGGGCATGCTCTCTTTTCTTAAGAAGACAAGCAGCTCGTTTAAATTTTCTTTCGACTCTCTTGTGCTTAAAGTGAAAGCCGGAGTTTTTTTCTCATCCAAAAGCTTTAGCTGGATGAGATCTAAGTCTATCCCATTAAAGCTTTCTGTTAAGTTGGCATTCCTTTCCTTAAGGCGGGCTAACTCATTTTTTTTAATTGCTAGCTGCCCCTCCAAACTCTTTTTGAATGCTTTATGTTCCTGCCTTTCGCTAGACGACCGCATGCTTCGTTCCTGAACTTTATTTACTAAGCGACTGCAGTTTTCATTCAAGTGATCATACCCTTTCTGTGGCTCTCTAAGAGGGTTTTCTTTATTTAATTTATAGTGAAGGAATGTTTGCAAATTCTGCACCTCTTCAGAAGACTCTTCTCCAATCACTCGACTTGCCAACTTAGGAATCAGGCGATGGGTTAAAAAGTCGTTTAAATAGGTTTTACTTTGCTTCTCAGTGCTTTTATAGTAGGTTGAAAAAACTGTAACGAAAGCTGGTGACATCAGAGTAAATTTATGTTTCTCTAAATCATACAGGGAAACATCCGCACACTCATAATCCCCCAACTGCTGCAATTTCCAAAGTTTGTCCTGAGCCTGTCTAAGTGCCGTTTGAAAGTCTTCAAAAGCTTGCAGCACGGCGATTGGAACTTCTTTTAACTTTTGATACAGCAGCTCTCTTCCAAGCGCATAATGAAGTGGCAAATCCTGAGAAGCTGGGCTTGATAAATTAAAATTCATATAACCATTAATTTTTTTATTAAAAGAATTCATATTTTAAAGATAAAAGTCAATAAAAGCAAAACAAACAACTGCAAAAACAATTTCATTCTCCTTCATTATACTAAAGCGAGTGAAAATGCTATAAAGAAAATATTTAGATAAGATAAAGGGCCATTTTCATAAATAAAAATTTGGCCCGACTGACTTAGAAATAACAAATCCACTTCTCACCGATTCTCTCTCTCCCTTGATTGATAATCTGTCAACCACATATGCTGCTTGGTCGAATCCCTTATCTTGAAGAAACTATGTCGTGAGAAAGGTCTGGCATTTGTAGCATAAAAAATAGAGCAAACTCTTTTAGAGCGTTTAATCTGCCGTTTATTAAAATTTATATTACCACAACAAACTCACGATTATTAAAATAAATCATTCGACTAAATAAACTAATAATGATAAAATAACAACTTCTTAATAATAAGCTTTTTACTTAAAAGGAAATTATCATGATCCATCTAGATCCCTATTCGGGAGTTCATTCTATGGTAATGGCTCAAGATCCGGAAATTATAACAGATGCTTTCAAGCATGTAGGAAACGCATTAAAAAGCGCCCTGAAAGGAATTCCTTCTGTTTGTGGCAAAATCAAGCAAGCCATTCATAACAAGCGTTACAGCCATCTTCTTAATTCTGCTCAAGGCAATCCTCAACTATTTTCTAAAATCGATGCTGCCGTCAAAAACACCCTTCTACAAGGCGGCACACAGATTGTGGAAGACTCAAAAGACTACAACCAGCTATTTAAAGTGTGTAAAAAAGCGGTTTATAACAAGTTAAACGAAAGAATTTCGCTTATCAGCCAACTCGAAAAAATGTCCGATTGTGAAATTGGCGAGTACTATGCCTCGGGTAGATTTAAAGAAGATGAACTTCTCGCCACTTTCTCTCAAAACGCCCTTCCAGAGGCGATTAAGCAAAAAGTAGCTGTTTATAGCCAGCAGCAAAAAGATCAGAAGACTATCGATAACATCAAACAGAAAAGTCAAAATATTGAGCAAATCTGCCAAACGTTGACAACTTCAAAGCAAGCCGTGTCTCAGACAGCAGATCAACTGTTAAATATGCATGATGAAGGGTATGTCCATCCTCTTCAAGAAAACTTTTTAGCAAAGAAAGACTATTTTCACACTCGTGTTTTAAGTACAGAAGCTAAAATAAAATACGTTCAGACCTTTCTAGATGAAGTGCAAAAGCATCCAAATCTTGCTCAATCGGCGTTGGCCGGCAATCAAGCATTAATTAAGATCGCTCGTCAAACATGCGAAGAAGTCAATCCTCGCAAGTTTAAGAACGAAATGAACAAAGCACAAAAAGAAATCGTACAATTAGCGGTTATGCGTACGATGAGCCACAACTTTACTAAAGTTGTCTCGTTATTGAATACCTATCTCAAGAATTCTCGTGATTCTAAGATGCGATCCAATTTGGATACTGCTTTAAACGACTACTTAAACGGCTGCAAAGCAACGGAAAAACTCTCTGTCTATAAATTGAATTACCCGCATCATGCCGCGGACATTCAGCTTATCCGAGATTTCATACAAGAGAGAGATAAACTGCAGTCTTTGAACGACGCCGACTTTAGCGATCAACTCATCATACTTAAGTTCGCGTATGTTAACCGCGCTGCAGATAAAAATCTGCAACAAGCTTTTGGAAAACAAAATCAGAAAACTTTTCATAAGCCATCTCAGTCTATTAGCGTTATTCCTCAAACAATTGAAAAAACACCTTCTCTAAAAGACTTAGTCCATCCTAAGCCAAAGGGCACTTCTAGCGATACGAATCAGAAGACGCTAAGCAACCCTGCAGAAGCTTGTGTCCACCAAAAAAGAGAAAGGCGCTATATCCATACCCGCTTGTCCAGCGCAGCGGCGGCTTAAAGACTTAAGCTATTCAAGTGCCTTTGACAGGTAATTGAATAGCTTAATTTTCTTCTAATGAAGCTCTTAGTCAAAATGCAAAACTTCCTCCCTTGATCAGCTCTCCGAGCTCTGTTTATTTTTTATTCCGTCATCCATAGTCCCTCGCTAGACGCTCACTATGGGCTCTAAGATCAGTCGGCCTAAAGACCTCTAACACATTAAGTTTATTTGACAGACGTTAACAAAAAGAGCCATGTGCTTGGATAGAATATTACCTACGTGATCGTATTGAATCAGCGTTGTGAGAGGCCGGTAGGCCGGCTGAAAACCTCTAGTGAGGACCGAGCGAACGATGAGTAAGGGGAAGATAATGTGAGCGTGGAGGGCGACTAGAAAAAAATGGATTATTTGAGGGCAAAAAAAAAGGACCTTAAAACGTTTGTTTTAAGGCCATGAAAAAAAAGACTTGGCGGCGACCTACTCTCCCACACTCTTGTGTGCAGTACCATCGGCGATCAGAGGCTTGACTTCTGAGTTCGGAATGGGATCAGGTATTTCCCTCTCTCTAATGCCACCAAGCGAAAATCATAAAAGTTTAGTCTTGTCGTTTAAATCTGAATCGTAAATTCACTAAACCAAAAACAGTGCTTGAAAATAATCTCACACGCTTGATTTTGTATATTGGACCACACTTTGTGCTGAAGGGAATGGTCTTCGTCCTTCAGTAAAAAAAAGGTGGTCAAGCCGATCGACCGATTAGTATTGGTAAGCTCAACGCATTACTGCGCTTACACACCCAACCTATTAACCACATCGTCTATATGGTGTCTGATAGGGATACCTTATCTTGAGGGAGGCTTGGCGTTTATATGCTTTCAACGCTTATCCGTTCCGAACATAGCTACCCGGCAATGCTCTTGGCAGAACAACCGGCTCACCATTGGTTCGTCCACTTCGGTCCTCTCGTACTAGAAGCAGCTCCTCTCAAGTATCCTACGCCCACAAAAGATAGGGACCAAACTGTCTCACGACGTTTTGAACCCAACTCGCGTACCGCTTTAATTGGCGAACAGCCAAACCCTTGGGACCTTCTTCAGCCCCAGGATGCGATGAGTCGACATCGAGGTGCCAAACCGCCACGTCGATATGAACTCTTGGTGGCGATAAGCCTGTTATCCCCGGAGTACCTTTTATCCGTTGAGCGACGGCGATTCCACATTCCACCGCCGGATCACTAAGCCCGACTTTCGTCTCTGTTCGACTTGCAGGTCTCACAGTTAATTTGCCTTATACCTTTACGCTCTACTCGTGATTGCCAACCACGATGAGGCAAACTTTGGACTCCTCCGTTACTCTTTAGGAGGATACCGCCCCAGCAAAACTGCCCGTCTGACAATGTCCGAATCCCAGCTTCATGGGATTTCGTTAGATTCCCGACTTATCAAGACCAGTATTTCAACGACGACTCCAGCCTACCTGACGGCAGACCTTCTTAGTCTCCTGGTTATTCTACACATGACAAGTCAAGAGCCAATATCAGAGTACAGTAAAGGTTCACGGGGTCTTTCCGTCTTATTGCGGGTAAACAGCATCTTCACTGCTACTACAATTTCACCGAGTCTCTTGTTGAGACAGTGCCCAGATCGTTATACCATTCGTGCAGGTCGGAACTTACCCGACAAGGAATTTCGCTACCTTAGGACCGTTATAGTTACGGCCGCCATTCACCAGGGCTTAAATTCAATGCGTTGCCTTACGGCTAACATCTCCTTTTGACCTTTTGGCATTGGGCAGGCATCACACCATATACTTCGACTTAGACGTCTTTGCATAGTGCTGTGTTTTTGTTAAACAGTCGCCTGGGCCATTTCTCTGCGGCCACATGATGCTCAAGCAGCAAGTGCTGTCACAACTTGTGGCTCCTCTTCTCCCGAAGTTACGAGGATAATTTGCCGAGTTCCTTAACAAGAGTTCTCTCGCGCGCCTTAGAATATTCTTCCCACCCACCTGTGTCGGTTTTGGTACGGTCGCCATCAACGATTAGAGTCTATTTCTTGGAAGCATTGCGCTACACTATCGGTTCCTCCGAAGATTCCCCTTAGTCCCAACCTGGCGTTATGTTGGCGGATTTGCCTACCAACCGGCCTCATTGTTCCACGGACACATCCAATGGTCCGCGTGCTTGACGTACTCCGTCGACCCTTCATCATAGTTTTAGGCGGCGCAGGAATATTTAACCTGCTTTCCATCACCTACGCTTTTCAGCCTCGGCTTAGGGACCGGCTAACCCAGGGAAGACGAGCTTTACCCTGGAAACCTTAGGTTTTCGGCGAGGAGGATTTTCACCTCCTTTATCGTTTACTCATGCCATGCATTATCACTAGTATGCGCTCCAGCGCTCCTTACGGTACGCCTTCGACGCTGCATACTACGCTCTCCTACCGCTTATTCTTATACAGAATAAACCCGCGATTTCGGCTCTATGCTTTAGTCCCGGATATTATCGGCGCAGAGTTTCTCGATTGGTGAGCTGTTACGCACTCTTTAAATGATGGCTGCCTCTAAGCCAACATCCCAACTGTTTTAGAAACTCCACTTCCTTACTCACTTAGCATAGAATTAGGGGCCTTAATCGGCGATCTGGGCTGTTCCCCTTTTGACAACGTAGCTTATCCCACGCTGTCTATCTCCCGGACGACTTTACAGTATTCGGAGTTTGATTTCCTTTGGTAGGTCGGTAGACCCCCGCGTGAATTCAGTGCTCTACCCCTGTAAAGGGCTGTCCGAGGCTAACCCGAAAGTTATTTCGAAGAGAACAAGATATCTCCAAGTTTGATTGGCCTTTCACCCCTATCCACAACTCATCCAAAACTTTTTCAACAGTTACTAGTTCGGTCCTCCACAAGGTGTTACCCTTGCTTCAACCTGGTCATGGATAGATCACTTGGTTTCGTGTCTGCGCCAAATGACTTAACGCCCTTTTAAGACTTGCTTTCGCTTCGGCTTCGGAACGATGTCCCTTAACCTTGCCATTTAACGCAACTCGCTGGCTCATCATGCAAAAGGCACGCCGTCAGCCATTCCCAAAAAATTGGGCATAGGCCTTCGACCGTTTGTAAGCTATTGGTTTCAGGTTCTATTTCACTCCCCTAACAGGGGTTCTTTTCACCTTTCCCTCACGGTACTGGTTCACTATCGGTCATTAACGAGTATTTAGCCTTGGAGGGTGGTCCCTCCGGATTCAGACCGGGTTTCACGTGTCCGGCCCTACTCAGGTGCTCATCTAGCTAGCTTGCTTTTTCGCATACGGGGCTTTCACCCTGTGTCGCCTGACTTTCCAGAAATGTTCTGCTAAAGTTTGCTAGCCATTGTGATGAGTCCTACAACCCCGCTATTAGAAATAGCGGTTTGGGCTCTTCCCAGTTCGCTCGCCGCTACTATGGGAATCTCTGATTTGATTTCTTTTCCTCTGCCTACTTAGATGTTTCAGTTCGGCAGGTGTCGCTTCCTTAACCTATGTATTCAGTTAAGGATAACCAGACATTACTCTGGTTGGGTTTCCCCATTCGGATATCTCCGGGTCAAAGCTTTTATCCAGCTCACCGAAGCTTTTCGCAGGTTTCGCGTCCTTCATCGCCTGTTAATGCCAAGGCATCCACCAATAGCCCTTAATAGCTTGACCAAAAATTAGTCTCAAGCAATTAAGTATGAGTACGACTCACATAAGTATTGCTACTTATGTCACTTAAATTTTGTGTGAAGATTATTCTCAAGCGCTGATTTTGATCAGTGAATTGTTTTAATAAGATGATTTACATCTACTTTACGTATTCACGTTTCATTGTTTGTTACCAAACAATCAACGTTTTTAGATTAAACTTGATTCTTAAACTTTTATGACTTTCAAAATAACGTATTTGCCTACACGAAGCAGGCTATTTTATAACAATAAGCTGTTATGTAAATTTTAACTGGTGCGGTTACCAAGACTTGAACTTGGGACCTCGACATTATCAGTGTCGCGCTCTAACCAACTGAGCTATAACCGCAAGTGCAAATCTTGGAGGCTAGGAGATTCGAACTCCTGACCTTCTGAATGCAAATCAGACGCTCTACCAACTAAGCTAAGCCCCCGATTCAATAAAGATCGGATGTCTTAAGATTTGCGATCTTTTATAGATAACGATGCTTTCACAGCACAAGTAAGACAATGTACGAGCTAATAGAGCTTGCCCAACCTGTTTGCTAATTAAAGCAAACTGTCCTTTAAAGGAGGTGATCCAGCCCCACCTTCCGGTAGGGCTACCTTGTTACGACTTCATCCCAGTCATCGGCCTTACCTTACACGCCTCTTTCCTTGCGGTTAAGCCAGCGGATTCGGGTAAAACCAACTCCCATGATGTGACGGGCGGTGTGTACAAGACCCGGGAACGTATTCACGGCGATGTTGCTGACTCGCCATTACTAGCAATTCCGTCTTCATGTAGTCGAGTTGCAGACTACAATCTGAACTGGGGCCGGCTTTCGGGATTTGCTTCACCTCGCGGTTTCGCTGCCTTTTGTACCGACCATTGTAGCACGTGTGTAGCCCCAGACATAAGGGCCATGCGGACTTGACGTCATCCTCACCTTCCTCCTGGTTAACCCAGGCAGTCTCATTAGAGTTCCCACCTTAAATGTTGGCAACTAATGATAAGGGTTGCGCTCGTTGCGGGACTTAACCCAACACCTCACGGCACGAGCTGACGACAGCCATGCAGCACCTGTGCAGCAGTCCCGAAGGAAAGGCCTATTTCTAGACCGGTCTACTGCATGTCAAGTCTGGGTAAGGTTCTTCGCGTTGCATCGAATTAAACCACATGCTCCACTGCTTGTGCGGGTCCCCGTCAATTCTTTTGAGTTTCAGCCTTGCGACTGTACTCCCCAGGCGGTATACTTAACGCGTTAGCTACGGCACAACTAGGGTTGAGTCCAGTTACACCAAGTATACATAGTTTACGGCAAGGACTACCAGGGTATCTAATCCTGTTTGATCCCCTTGCTTTCGCGCTTTAGCGTCAGGAATAAGCTAGAAAACCGCCTTCGCCACCGGTGTTCTTCCACATATCTACGCATTTCACCGCTACTTGTGGAATTCCGTTTTCTCCGCCTACCCTCGAGAGATGTAGTTTCAAATGCTGTTCCGAGGTTGAGCCCCGGGATTTCACGTCTGACTTACATCCCCGCCTACGCGCCCTTTACGCCCAATAAATCCGATTAATGCTTGCACCCTCCGTATTACCGCAGCTGCTGGCACGGAGTTAGCCGGTGCTTCTTTACCTGGTACGTTCAAACTTACTGGATATTAGCCAGTTTATCTTATTCCCAAGCGAAAGAGCTTTACGACCCTAAGGCCTTCTTCGCTCACACGGCGTCGCATCGTCAGGCTTTCGCCCATTGCGAATGATTCTCGACTGCAGCCTCCCGTAGGAGTCTGGGCAGTTCTCAGTCCCAGTGTTGGCGGTCAATCTCTCAATCCGCCTAGACGTCTTAGCCTTGGTGCGCCTTTACCACACCAACTAGCTGATATCGCATGGGCCCCTCTTTAACCGCGAGGTCTTACGATCCCCCACTTTAATAAGAAAAAGATGTCTTATTCTCACTGTATCTGGTATTAGCGGTCGTTTCCAACCGTTATCCCAGAGTTAAAGGCAGGTTACCCATGTATTACTAACCCTTCCGCCACTGAACCCGAAGGTTCCGTTCGACTTGCATGCCTCATCCACGCCGTCAGCATTCAATCTGAACCAAGATCAAATTCTCACAGAAAAAATAAACTCTTGAAAAATTGAGTTGATTATATTAATCGTATCGCTTCTTGAGCGATACTAATATGTGTGACAGGTAAACTGTCCCACACAAGCTCTATTGTTTATGCTTGCACATTGTCTCTCTTATACTGTCAAAACACCTACACAATCACTCAGAGGCGATTATTATTCTTGCAACACTGTCGTTTTTTACGTATTTCGTTCGCAAGAAGTTCCTAATGTAACTAAAAGTCGTGATTTGCTGCAACATCTTTTCTTTCGCTCTTTATTTTTTTTATTAAAAGTTCATAATCAACCATTTACGATTCAATGTTTTTTAGGTGGAAAAAGCGCTGTGGTGATTTAATAGTTTAGGCCATCAAAAGGTGAAAGTTGTTTTCTCATTTCAAATAATTTATACGCCTGTATAATCCAGATAGACATGTCCGATCGAACATCTATATATTAGGAGGTAATTCATGCAGACATTTTCCAAAGCAGCATTAATCGCTTTTTTAGCCGTTTCCAGCTTATCGATTAACCAAACAGATGCTTTTTGCGCCCGTTGTCAAAAAATTGAGTCCGACCGAGAAAAGGAACAAGCCGCGCATCCCAAGGCTGCTGGCTATTATGATGATGAGATTAGTCTGGCAACCGAAGAGTCTACAGGGCTGCCTTCTACGACGCTGACACCGATAGAACCAGCTGCTGGATCTGTCGATCGCTCGGCCTTAGGTGCGCCCGCGATTAAAGCCCCTGCTGCTCAAAATGCGCATGGCATGAAAAAACCTGAGACAGCAAACGGCTACAATTTTACATCGCCAAAGCAGAGCACCCCTTCCTCTTCGGCACAAAATAATCTAAATGAAAAGGGAGCAACCAGTCGAGCGGCTGAGGGTTTGCCTTCTTTACCAAAAGAAAGCACATTTAATGTATCGCAACAGCCAGCCAAACTGCGCAATGCACAAACATACTCGACGATTGAAACCATTTTACTATCTAAAGATTTGCTAACAACGCTCGGAGGATCTTTCACTCTTTTTATCCCTTCAGATGAAGCCTTCCGGCACCTTCCGCAAGGAACGCTTCATGAACTTTTCCGTCCAGAAAATAAGGAACAACTTTCAGCACTAGTTGGAGGCTATATTGTGCCCACTAAAATTGTGCATAAAGACATTAAAAATGTACAAGTCAGCACATTGAGCGGTAAAAATTTAGATATTCGCGTACAAAATGAGACTTTAACCGTCAACGGAGTACGGGCGATTCATTTTGAATCGGTAGGCGATAATGGAATCATTTACATCCTAGAGACCGTCTTACCCTCGCCCTCTGCAGTTTCTACATCCGCTCAATAATATAAAAGCTCAAGAAGCATTGATTTGTCTGCTTGAGCTTTTTTGCCTTTCAGCATTTTCGATTGAGCAGCAATTCCTCAACAGATGCTATCCCTGAACAGATGCTATCCCTGCAGTCGATTCTCTTCAGTTATTTTAAATTTTTCTTTATAAAAAAAATACGATGAGGCATGAAAGGACTATAATCTTTTTAGTAGGATTTGCTTAACCCCGTGGAGTTTTTATGGATAAGATGACAAAATTATTCGCTCTTGCGGCTTTTTCTCTAACCGCTTATCAGCAAATGGTTTTGGCCGATTATCGGCCTGAGTGGCAATCTAATGATGCGACTTCGGCACCAGCCAATTCACGCCAAGGGCCTGCTTATAGTCAGTCAACGAATCGGGATAGTAATCAAGAAAGTGGGCGTCGAAAAGAGCCTAGCCTACGAGAAGACCGCCGCCTCCTGCGCGATGAGCGTCATGTTATTCGCGATGAAAACAGACTGGAAAGAGATGAACGCAAACTGTTGCGCGATGATTTTCGTTTAAAAAAGGATGAAAATAGGCTAAAAGAGGAAAACCGCGGCAATACTGCCCCTAAATTTACCTCTCCTGAAGCAACTCCAAAGAGCTATCCACTAAGCGACTGGCCTCCTAAGGCATCTAAAAATGATTCTAAAGCGGAGCAATATTCTCGCTCGAGCGATGCCGATAATGACGATAATGATTCTGATGACGATACTAGCGATCAAGACAATCGCGAAGATGTGTCTTACCACAATCACATGGGAACCCCAAGAAGTTACCAGTATGAAAATGAGAGAAACGGGGATAGGGACTCTAAGACCCCCCAACCAGATAATCGCTCATCTTATAATAGCGGCCACTCCCACTCCCACTCTCACGCGCATCAGCTGATTAGCGAGGCAACAACACCTGCTGCTGCACATCCTTCAAAAAAGGTGCACTTTAACCGCCCTCACGAAACGACAATCGTAGATATCGCAGCGAACGACCCTTCGCTTTCAACCTTTGTCCAAGCTCTTCAGGCCTCAGACTTGTCACAAGTTCTAGCAGGTAAAGGACCATTTACTGTCTTTGCGCCCGACAACCAGGCTTTCAAGAAAATATCACCTATTCAGTTAAGTGATTTATTAAAGCCTGAAAACAAGCAGAAGCTGACGACATTCTTAAAGAACCACGTCATTGCCGGAAAAATTTTAGCGGCAGACATTAAAGAAGGGCATGTAACGACGGCTAATGGTAAAGAGCTAACGATTAAAAAGACTGGGACTAAAGTGACTGTGAATGGAGCCAATGTCACCAAAACGGACTTAACAAGCTCAAATGGAGTTGTACACATTATTGATGCGGTTTTAGTACCTTAATTTTCCACCGCTTTAGAGCAGTAAACGACATTTTACTGTTCTTAGACCATTTACAATGGCTTTTTAGCCTAAAAATATTTGATTCTCAACCTAAAAGGAGATTTGTATGAAAATGTTGTCTAAATCAGTATTAGCTTCGATCCTTTCCACATTAGTTGCTGCTAGCGCGATGGCTCAGTGCCCTTCAGGTGGATGTCCTTGGGGTAGCTACAACCGCAACTATGGCGGATCTGGCGGATACAGCAACTACTCTTATCCTCAGCAAGGCTATTACAATGCACCAAGTCGTGGTTTTTACGGTCATGATGGCGATCACTTTGATCACTCGTCTAATAATGCCTACCCCTACCCATATGGTGGACAAACTTATTACAATGATTTCGAAGATCACAAAGGTTTTGACCATCCAGCAGGCGGATACGAGCAAGGCTATAATAGATCGGGCTTCCAACAAGACGACTATTATCAAGGCGGACAACAGGCTTATGATAACTCACCTGACCGCGACTATGGCTTCAGTGAACATCCAGCAGGCAATCAAGGTTACAACTATAACAATCAAAGCTATGGTTCAAACCAGTCATTTAACACAGCATCTCAAGGCCAAGGCAGCAGCACTTATACTAACCCAATGCCTGCTCCAACACAGCCAAATACAAACAATCCAAACGCTCGTTAATCTAACGAATCTTAGTTGGCTTGCATAGTCCAGGACCTTGCTGAATTAGCATTAGCAAGGTCCTTTTCATTTGGCTCAAATTCCCCTTTCTCCTTTAATTTTCTCTTTTTCTTGAAGAAGCGGCTTTGCAACCCTCGCCTGCCAGGTACGGCAAGTGCTTCCAATTCGGTGATGTACGTTCATTCACCCATCAAATTGCATCATGGGTTAAGACATGTCTAAAGGATCTTTTCCAGAACGAAAAAGGGTAGCGCGGCAAAAGCTTGGAATAAAAAGAGCGGGCGATCGGCCTCTATTTGCACTACTTGACCGCTTAGAATGTCCCGATAACTGCCAGCTAGGCGGGGTGCAACAAGCAGGTGAGTATCTTCCCAAACGTCACCGACGGGCAGCGTCGTTGCAGGATTTGTCAGCCGCGTGAAAAAGCGGCCAACGCCAATTAAAAGATGTTCTTGCCCCCACGAGCGGCTAAAAGCTACAGCCTGACGTGCTTTTTTTCCAGCTGATTCAATGGGATGATAATCCCCTTCTTGAAAAAGCTTGGAAGCCCTCATCCTAAAGTTTAAGAGTTGTGAGGTGACATATAATTTAATTAGGCCATCTTCGGGCGTTTTGATAAGATGGCTCACAAATGCACCATGATCGAGCTCTTTTTTTTGTTTGATCATCTCGAGTAGCTGGCGCCGATTTGAATAATCAACTGGATGACGGTTATCAGGATCGACGAGTGTAAATTCCCATAGCTCGCTTCCCTGGTAAAAGTCAGGAATGCCTGGACAAGTCATCTTGAGTACAATCTGCGCTAATGAGTTAAATAATCCGGCCTTAATGATGGGTTTAATAAATTGAGTGAAATCCTCTAAGAAAGGATTATCCTGGCCAGGATTTAAAATTTTACCAATAAACTCTTGGATCCCCTTCTCATATGCTTCATAGGGATTGGTCCAACTCGTATGAACTTTAGCTTCCTTCAGAGCTTTCAACATATACTTGTTAATGCGGTCGATATACTGAGGCCGGCTATTTATATCCATCTCATGAAGTGGCCATGAGCCGATTAGTGTCTGATAAAGCAGATATTCTTCATTGTGGTCAGGTATTTTTCGATTATCCAACGATACTTTAAAAGGCTTGTTGAGCTGGCTCCAGCATTGAAGAGCCTGCTGCCAAGCTTCGGGATTCTCAGATAAAACATTCATTCTAGCTCTGACATCTTCGCTTCTCTTTGTATCGTGTGTAAATGTTGTCAATAGCGTGTGCGGCCAGTTTTGTTTTCTTTCCTGATTCTTTGCATGAAAATCTGTTCGATGCGTTCCAAACTGAGAAGGATCCATTCCAACCTCATTGAGCGAGGCAAGAGGATAGTGCCGATAAAAGGCTGTATCTTCCACTCCTTTAGCTGTCACGGGCCCTGTTAGTTGCTGAAAGCGCATGACAAACAGGCGCCGAAAAGCGATCTGCTCTTCTGTTAGACCTGGTGGATCCTGCAATAACAACACGCTTTGAATAAAGTCGAAAATTGACAAATCACCCGCAGGATTGGCACGCTTAGCATAGTCAATAGCGGCCACAATACAGCGAAGATCAGCCTCTTTCACACAAACGTCATTCAAGCGAATATAGCTGCGATAAACAGGAAAACAAGCAATGATTTCCCTCAGCGCTGTTCTTAAACTTTCAAGAGTATAATCACGCGACCACCGATGCTGTTCGGAAATCTCCTCCAAATGGCGAGCTAAGATGTGAAGCTCGCTTGACATCGAAACAATGAGAATCAATTTTTTACAGGTATAAATGACCTCATCCATCTCTTCGTTACGCCTAATAAATTGCTCATAGATCGCAAGAATGTCCTCTCTATGCTCGGGCAAAACAAATAACCCATTGACTAAATTCAAAAAGTCGTAACCCGTAGTCCCACTCACCAACCAGTTTGAACGGAGCCTCTCTTCCCCTACTAGAATTTTCTCGACAACCATATAGAAGGGATCCGCTAATTTATCCGTAACGTGTCTTACCTCTGCACAACGGCGCTGCAGACGAATAAAATACTGCTCAGGATCAAACAATCCATCTACGTGATCAATACGCAAGCCTGTAACCAAGCCCTGTGCAACGATTTTTAAAGTGAATGCATGAATGTCTTCGAATACAGCTTCATTCTCAGATTGCATGCTCACAAGCTCGTTGATATCGAAAAAACGCTTGTAGTTAATCTCATCATTCGTCACGCTCCAAAAACTTAGCCGATAGGATTGATTCCTTAAAAGCTCTTCCAAGCGATTAAAACTGCCAAGATCTTCTGTATTACCGCTTAAGATTCGCATCGACTCTTGAACGGCCTCTACAATCAAAGGGGCTTTTTCCCCTTTTTCCATCAGCCGCTTTAACCTGTTTTTTATAATTTCTTTTTCACGGTGACGCTCTATGCATTTATCAGGATCGGTCTCTGTCGCGTTCGGTAAATGATCCAATGCTGTTACAATGCTTTCTAATTCGAGTAGATAAGAATCCGACGCTCCCAGCTCATCTTTTAACTTTTCGATAGCAGGAATTAAAATTGCTGGCCATGTGCTGGGATTGAGAGGAAATCGCCGGGTGCCATATTCAACTAAGAATGCTGCGCCATCGCAGACAATTTTAAAACCTTGCCTATCAACGACTTTTCCATATTGCTGATCGAGAACTGGCAGCAAAACTTTATTTTTCAGCTCTGCTTTTGGAGGATTCCAAACGATGTTAAAGTGTTGAGCATAAAGAGAGCTTGGCCCATTCTCAAGAACATCGCTCCACCATTTATTTCCATCTGCGATGCACATGTGATTGGGAACGATATCGATCACTAACCCCATTCCATTACGGCGCAACTCTCCCGCCAGTTGTTGCAGCTCTTCTTCCGTGCCAATTTCCGGATCGATTTGATTTGAATCTAAAACATCGTATCCATGCAGGCTTCCTGGATTAGACTTGAAAATGGGAGAGGCGTAAAGATCGGAAATTCCCAATTCACGAAAGTATTGAACTAATTCAAGAGCTTGCTTGAACGTGAAGTATCGATTGAATTGTAAACGATACGTTGCCCTTGGAATATGAAGCATTTCCATAAATCATTGACCTATTCACTGAACCCAGCTTATCGCGAATCGTAAAGTGCTCTTCTTTCAAGGTCAATGAAATTATTTAATAATCTCCGAAGAATTTCTCCTTGTTTCATACAAAACTAAGCGGGTTATAAAAACTAAATTTTCATTTCGTTTATAACCCGCTGCTGCTCTTAAGAGGCTGGCTCCTCTAACGATCCGTGCCCATTTCTAAAATGGAAGTTGTTGAAGGGGGAGTCCCAAATAAAACTTCTGCTTGTTGCAGTGTATACCCTATCGAATCAAGGGCCACTTCCAAGGAGCCTATCCCCGCTTCCTTAAACTGACTGTTGCCCGCGATTAAACGACTTGTCCACTGATCATAATCCCCTCGCTTCATAAGATAGGGAGTTTCTTTCACTGGAATGTAAAATTTTTTGCCTTGAATGGTATATTGCAAGTAATCAAAGTCTTGCACTCTCTTACCCTGAAATGTCACCTCTTCATCTATTTTTTTATAAAAAATATTTCTCAGTTTATCATCGGCAATTTGCAATTTGAAGCGGTTATGCATCAGATTATCTGTACAAACTAGCTGGATAGTCATGGCTGCTTTTTGCTCTTTTGTAAGGATCGGCCAAAGCTTTTCAAAGTCCCCATCCATTAGCTCCATCAAGTAGCCACTACAGCTTCCTTTTAGATTCATAGGTATAAACTCACGCCCCTTCTTGACCGCCTCAGTATCAACCTTAAAGGTCTCAAAAATACGAGTTAAATGACAAGTATGCCCGAAATCTAAAGCATGAGAAATGGTTCCAATCGCAAGCCTATTTTGATCACAATCTGTCTTAGTGATTTTTAGGGCCTTGAGATCACCAGCTGTTTTGTCCAATACTTTATAAACAACGCCCTCGCCACCCGATCCCAAACAGGCCTGTTTAACGAAGGACTCTTGAAGCGATCTTTCATCTAAATGACGTGTTGCCTGATAAGAATTAAAATAAATCGCTTTAAGATCTTGCGAATCGGCATCTTTAGACTCTGTAATATTCACAAAACCTTCAAATTCTCCGGGATAAAATATTTCTCGAGAAATCTTCTTGTTAGCATAGTGCTTAATCTCTCCGATACTGAGCTTGCTTTCAAAAGAACCTTCTAAGTCGCCAAACTTTGCCGCTTTTTGAGAGCATAATAAATGCAATTTTTGCCCCCAAATGTTCAACGTAATCAAACGCCCTTCTTGTCCTTTAAAAAGCATTCTTAAAGGTAAATATGTCGGGAAACGCTGCTCCGCAATAGGCGCCTTTCGATTTTGCCAACTACCATGTTCGCGGCTCCAAACATACACTTCCTGCATCGGCTCGTTTTCTTCTACCTCAATCTGATAGATCTGGCGATACAGGGTCGGATTGAGCTCGTTTTGAAACATAGAGTTTGCCCTGATCGGATAATCCGGAAAAAAAGCAATTCTCGCACCTTCAAAAACATGATTTGATACCTTACTAATGACTGCACTAATCGTTTGTTCCGTCTCTGAATCGCAATCAACTAAATAAGACATGATGTTATGTTGAACATGATTAGAAACCAAATTAGATAAAACCATAAACACCTTTAATATTAGAATTTTAATCAATAATAACAAATTAAATAAAAATTTACTATAAAAACAATCAATTAAATCAAAAAAAACAAAATATATTTATTAGTTTTTATGAAATAGCAGATTTCAAGAAGAATCGATCGAATCTTAGCTGAGTTAGAAGTTGCTCTAAACTCAGCAATTGTTATTAGACCTTGATTGGCAGCTTAGCAGATACTTTGTGATGAGACAGGTTTTCAAAAATAATGGTACGGATGGCTTCTATCCAAAGAGGGTGGCTATTTAAGCCTTCCACTAAATGAAGTTCCTCTCCGCCTAGATGCTTAAATTCCTCTGCATACTCAAACGAAACTTCGCACGTTGTTTCCAGACAGTCGCAGACAAAGGCAGGGCAAAAGACGAGGACCCGTTTATTACCTCTTTCCACGCAAGCTTTAAGTTGATCGGCCGTATAGGGTTGAATCCAAGGTTCTTTACCAAGCCTCGACTGGAAACATATCGTGTAGAGAGAAGTATCTAATGCAAGCTTGCGAGCAATGGCATGTGCAGTCGTATAACACTGCGCCTTGTAACAAAATTGATTATCCTTTCCAAGTTGCTGACAGCACTGAGCCTTAAGGCAGCATCCAGTAGCATCAGCTTTTCGTATCTGCCTTTCTGGTAGTCCATGAAAACTGAATAAAATATGGTCGTACGAATCGAGATCGTACTGTTTGGCACGTTGGCAAAAGGCTTCAATCATGCCGGGGTGGTCGGGATAACTATTGATGAAGGTAAGCTTGGGAATGACCTGCCATTGTTGTAGGTGACTCATTACTTGCTGATGAACCGATCCGGTTGTAGCCGATGCATATTGAGGAAACAGAGGGAAGATCAGAATTTCATCAACATGAGCCTTTCTCAAGCTTTCTAATCCTTCTGCAATCGACGGAATTTGATAGCGCATAGCCAATTCCACTTTAAATTGCTGCCCGAGCAGACTTTGGAGCTTGCTTTGGACGGCCAATCCATGAACGAGTAGAGGCGATCCCTCCTCCGTCCATAGCTTTTGATAAAGCTTTGCCGACTGTTTATAGCGGAAAGGAACGATAATCCCCCTTACTAATAACTGTCTTTGCAGCCATGGAATATCGATGACACGGCCATCGGTTAAAAACTCATTGAGGTAATGAAAAACATCTTTAGGCTGAGGAGTTTTGGGCGTTCCCAAATTCACAAGCAAAATGCCCGTCTTCTTGTTTGTCATATTCTTCCTTGCGCGCTGTCTATGGAAATTTAAAGCAAATCGCTTATGCGATTTAAAAGAGCGATTTTTAAAAGTCAATTCTTGCTCAAAGAAATCATTAAACTTTCACTCATAAAAAGCCTTAAAAAAAGACAGGACCTTAAAAAATATTAAGGCCCTGTGGAATATGTTGTTAAAAAATTTTAGTGAAGAGGCTGTTGATAGATTTTCGGTGGTCTAGCAAAAACCTATTCATCCCCAAGTCTTGGTTCATTCTCTCCAAGCACAACATTATCGACTTCAGTTTCAACTTCGGCGGCTATTGCATGAACTGGTTCTGCCGGTTCGTTTGCAGCTCTTCCGTCCACTTTTTCTGCGATACGTTCATCAACCTGTTTTGCTTCATCAAATACTTTGCTGATGAGGGCTTCATCTACTTGCACATGAAAGCTTTCTTTGACTTCATCTAACTTCTCTTGCAAATACGATTTATAAGCACCGATTCCATAAAAGTAGGTTAAGAGATAAAGCTTTTGCTCTTCACCAGTCACCCGCGCCACTCTTCTCTCTTGGGCCAGATTCGGCCTCGCGTTTGCCATTCGATGTGTCAATTTATAATAGCGGTTCTTAAAAACTAATTCTTGCTCAATTAGGAGCCTAATTTTCTGAATTTTTTGCTTATGAATCAGGTGTTCGCTTTCAAGCACTCTCACTCTCTCGCGCAGTGCTGCATATTCGCGCAAATCGGCAGAGGTTTCCTTTATATTGCGCGATAAGTGCGATTCAAAATTCTGGACAGCCTGCCGAGCTTGCTCAAGCTCTGGGCAAACAAAATGGGAATTATAAGTCCATTCACACCGCCCAATTGCATCTTTCATCAACTTGATTGCTTTTGCGGGACGGCCGATTTGGGGCAAATACTCTTCCGACTCAGTCAGTTCTAAAACCTTGTCAATGGCATCATCGGTAACGGGAATTTTAGCTGCGACGCGGTTGACCAATTCGCTAAGAATCAGCCTATTTTGTGTTTCATCTGCATCATCAACCACGATCGGCACCACTCGCCGTCTAAATGAACCATCGTCATCCAATTCTTTAATTTTTTCAAATTCCTTAAACGTTGTAGTGGCAATAAATGCAGGACTTGGCCGATCTTCCAAAAACCGCTTCTTAAAGGCCTGAAAAGCCCCGCCATTTTTCACCAATTGATCAATCTCATCTAGATGAAATAAGACTTGATGTTCGTATCCTGCCAATTGATCTTTAACTTGGTTGATTAATTCCGAATGGCCGAAGCTGACATTCGACATGAGCAACCCGCAGTCGACCTCATAGTTGGCTAATTTTTGCAGCGCCTGGGGGAGACGCCCCTCTTTCTTCAATTGAATTAATCGCTTGCCTGCGGCCGATTTCCCCGCGCCTGACCTCCCAAGTAAAAGCACATTGGATCCGGTTAACAAGGCAGAAATGATGCGATCCATTGTCGCACTCATGCCGACTGTTGGCTCAATGAAGCCTAGCTCCATTTGTTTATCGAGATTGGTACAGTTGACAATCTCATCAGGCAGCGGCTTTAACCATTTTTGATAGCAAGCAGCTAAAACGCCTCCACATACGATGATGCCAGCAGCAATGGCATATACTTTTGCCGTTACAACAAAAATGGGCTGAAGAACTTGAATGAGAAAAAAAGGAATCACGAAGAACTTGTATACAATTTCAAGAAGTAGATGCTTTTCCCATAAAGTCGTAAATTTTTTGTGAGAGTCTAAAAAATTGAAGGCACCTAAGAAGATGTTAATCAGATTGGGAATAAAATAGATCGCCATGGGTCGAAAGCGGTTCCATTCCGAATGTACCTGTTGCTTAAATGAAATTTCAGGACTAATCGGGAAAAGAGGTGCTCTTAAAGCTGCCCATTCAAAAATGTTTTCAAAAGGAGGAAATCCGTCTGCCTGCGCTTTGAAACGAGCCACTTGGCTTAAGCTTTCCAAATCAAGAATGTCTGCCAAAAAAGTCAATGCTTCTTGAGGATCTTTGGCAATCATCCCCGTAATTACCTCTGACAAGAATCGATCGAGCGCTTCATGATCGCCCTGATGCTGCCGAATGATCGATTGAATGTCAGCTTTCCAAACGGTCCACTGTTTAACATCCCATTCTTCTGATAAAAGGAGCCTTCCAAGCTCATCTAACTGCCGAATCGCATTTAAGGGCGATGCAGGTTCTACAGCCTGCTGATGAAAAAAAGGGATATAAGGTCTCATCGCATTCACTAACATTACTCACTCCTCAATCATGATTAAATTAATTTAAGAGGGAAATGTGCGTGGCTGACACCCAATAAAAGCTGCTAAACAACTCTCATAAAAGGAATAGATAAACGCTTTCCCCCATCCTGTCTTTTAGGAGACAGTCATCCTCATTCGCGTTAGCTTAAGTTTTGTCTATTATCATCCAAAACTTGCAGTAACGCGCAGATTGCGATAGGTATAGAAAAGCAGGTCTTCTGGCTCCGAAATCACTCTCTTGCTCAACCTTCCCGCCAACGAGATTTCTCTCTTAGAGGCAGTGGTTTAAATAAATCTATTGCAGATTTACCTTAAGCATTCGTCATTCGATACAGCGGCCTAACCGCACAGGATTTACACCTGTTTCCCTATTCTCCTCTAAAATCATCTTTAGAGGCACTTTTCTATAAAAATATTCATTGGCGCTAAAAGCTTATAATTCTTATTAAATAAAAAGTCAATCTGCTTTATTAAACTAAACTTTTAGTGATCGTGTTAAATTATACAAAAAAATATCAAAGATAAATTCTAGTGTTTTTTCCTTAAACTGATGCGTTTCAAGAAGGATCATTTCCATTTTGATATGCAAAAAAAATAGCCCTAACACATCGAAGCAATTTCAATGTGTTAGGGCTATATCAAATAACTATCAAAAAGATTCGCTCTTTTCTAGTTTCTCTTCAGCTTAGACTGCGCGGGCGCGTTCTTTAAATCCGCCTGCACTGCCACTACCTGAACGAGTCGAGTAGTTGCCAGCATTGGAGCGATTCTTTGGAAAGCCTGATTTCTTATAACCGCCTTTATCAAAGTCTTTTTTAAACCCACCAGGCTTACCAGAAAACTTCTTTGGACCATTATTATTAGCTCTGCGACGCTCGTCATTAAAACGGTCGGAACGCTGTCCTTTTGTTTCTCTTTCTTGCCCTCTTGGCTCGACGCCGATGTTATCTGGGCCTTGAATCGTTTCTTGATCCAATACGAAAGAGATGAACTTAGAAGCCATAGTCGCATGATCCATCTCAACCATCAGTTCCAAGACTAAAGAAACATCCTGGTGAACAGCTTGACCTTGAATGCGATCAACCAGTTTCTGGCGTTTTAGCTTTTTCACATCTTCGAGATTTGGAATGAGTTCTCGCTTAATTGGAGCGCCAATGATTTTTTCATAACGTTGGAAATCGCGCCATTCACGCAAAGTCACAAACGTGCTCGCCATACCTTTGTTACCTGCTCTTCCTGTACGGCCGATACGGTGTACATAGCTCGCAGGATCGAATGGTAGGTGATAATTGAAAACGTGAGACACATCCGATACGCTCAATCCTCTTGCAGCAACGTCTGTTGCGACTAAGACGCGAATTTGTTCGGCGCGGAAATGACGAATCACCTCTTCACGCTGAGGCTGTTCCATGTCTCCATGCAAGCCACGCGCATGGTATCCACTAGCAACGAGCAAAGTTGAAAGACGATCGACATCTTTTTTCGTACGGCAGAAAATGATCGCCTTGCTTGGTTCTTCGCTATCTAGCAAGCGGAGAATCGCATCATCGCGCTCTTCTTCGCGAATCACATAGTAAACTTGCTTAATGTCTTTGTTAGTTGTCTCTTTTTGAGTCACACTGATAAACAATGGGCTCTTCAAGATTTGTTGTGCCAAACGTTGAATCTGTGGAGGCATCGTTGCTGAAAATAGCAATGTTTGTCTTTTTGCTGGCAAGAAAGTGAAAATCTTTTGAATGGCTTCTAAAAAGCCCATGTCTAGCATTTCATCGGCTTCGTCTAGAACAACAATCGCTGGTCTAAAGTCTGTTAAACTGTCAGATTCTAGAAGATCGAGCAAACGACCAGGAGTCGCTACGAGTACCTGAACTCCTCTCTGCAAGGCTTCAATCTGTGGTCTAAAAGATTTTCCACCGCAAATCGTAGCAGTGCGAATTCCCAAATGACGGCCTAGGCGGAAAAGCTCATCGCTTACTTGGCTTGCAAGCTCACGAGTCGGAGTCAAAACTAACAACTGTGTGCCTGGCTTTTCGCTGATCAAATGCAAAGCCGGAAGGCCAAAAGCTGCCGTTTTTCCAGTACCTGTATGGGCTTGCGCAACCATGTCATGTCCAGCTAATACTGCTGGAATAGCTTGCTTCTGAATCGGGCTCGGCGTTTTAAATCCGGCTTCATGCAGTGCTTGTACAATCGGCTCTTTTAAGCCAAATTGATCAAAATTAAATTCTTCAACAGGTGATTGATTTTCTGGGGTCATATAATTTTCTTTTCCTAAAGTATATCCCTATAGGGGATCTTATAGTTGATATTTGTGGTGCTGGTTGCATAAACGACAAGGTATCGAGAATATGTATCTTTGAATCTCAGATAAAAAAGAAAATAACATGACGCTTGGTCAGCTGTGCTTGGCAAAGCAAATTACCGGGGCTGATTAACGACCTTTTTCTCTATAAACCCATCGTTAATAAATGTGTCCTTGGCTAATCCAGCCATTGAATAAAGAAACGCACCTAATAACCTGGATTTCGCCCCAGGTCATACCAATCATTATTGGTAAAGTCTCTTTTCTCATCCCCTACTCATCTATTTAACTAGATCGAGTAGATGAAAAATGATCTTTTAAATCCCTATCCTTCATTCAACAGGCCTTTTTATAACCCTCTTGCAGTGAAGAGGTTTAAAAAGAACGAATCAAAGCCAAGCTTTAAGAGATGCCTCAACGATCGAATAGGCCAGATGCCTATTTGGAACCATTCTTAGGTTCTTAGTTGGATTGACTACAAAAGCTGCAGTCAAAAAATGACAGAATCTCTGGATCTAAAAAATTAAATACGGACAATTTATTGCTATATAATGTTAAGATTAGCAAAAGGGAGATTTAAAATAAACCATTAAATCATAATATAATATATTAATTCTTTTTGAAAAAGCGTGCCATAAAAAAACAAACCAACTCATTTTTAGAGTCATGTTTCTTATAGCACGCCTTAACTACCGTTAAATCAAAAGATTAACGAGAGTGAGGGAGAGGGAAGACTTCTTTTTTCTGCCAGCGATTGATCTCTTCTTCGTCTTCGATCTCGCTATCGTCATAAGGAATCGCGTAGATATCAGAACCATCCGCCTGATCACGATTCATGATGTTAAAGCGCGCGTCGGTTTTAGCAGCCTGACTTTGATCAAATTGTCTATTTGGATTAGCTGGATTGTTGGCCTGATTGGCAGCCGGTTGATTAGGCGCTGCTTCAATCGATAGAGTGAGTAAACAAAAGGCTGTTAGAATTCCAGATAGTTGTTTTTTATTGCGCATATGCTTCTCCTATAAAGCAATTTTTTGCGAATGATGTATAACAAAACTTTTGATTCCGGTCAAATCCCATCATTCGTTTGACCCATCCTGATACAAATCTATTTAAAAGAGAAATGTTTTATAGACAATTATTGAAAGTGCGCCCAGTTCTTATCTGCAGCAGTCTCCTTCTTTCCCTGCAAAAAAACAGTCGAGTCCCCTCTCAAGAGACTTTTTTTTGTTCAATATGTGCGTTGATCAAATTCCACTCAGGATACTTCTTCAATAGGTTCAATACATCTTGCAGGCGAAAAGTGGGGTTGTCCGGATAAAGGTGCTCTAAGATCAAACGGATCAGAGTAAAATCCTCTTGCGTATCAACGGTCCAGCGATACTGGCTCAAAGAAGGATGGTGAGCCATATTTTTTAGTTTAAAAAGCTCTGGATGCCGATAAAGGTAGACTGTAACGTGTTCCCGCTCTTCCGGCTTAATAGCTAGCTGATAAGCTTTTTTAAGAGCTTCAAAAGAAAAAATCTCAACGTCCAGCCCTCTTGGATAAGTCCTCTTCAAGCTATTTGAGATGTAATCAATGGCCGGACTCTCTCTTTTAAAAGCATCTATGACGGCATCGACGATCTCCGGATCAATAAGCGGGCAATCGGCTGTAACCCGCACAATAGCATCCGGCCGCCTTTGCAAGGCTGCTTGATAATACCTTTCAAGAACATCATTTTCAGATCCCCGAAAGCAGGCAACCCCTTCTTTTTGGCAAAAATCCTCTACAATATCATCAGAGGCTTCTGTAGTGGTCAAAACAACAATCTCGTCAGCATTTTTCACCTCTCGCAAGCGCTCGACTATGTACTTCAAAAGAGGTTTACCAAAAACGGGTTGCAAAATTTTACCAGGCAGCCTGGTCGATCCCATGCGGGCTTGCACAAAGATTTCTACGCGCATCACATCTCCAATCGCTTCAATAGCTTATCATCTAATTCGTTTAAACTATGAATTTGCACCTCAGCCTCATGCGCCTCGTCTATAAAAACATTGCTGTAAGGACCTGTTAAGACTCGAATCGTTTGGAATCCTAAAGGTTTTATTCCAACAAAATCTTTGTTGGGATTATCGGCAATGTAAACAACCCTGGATGGGGAAACCTTCTCAAGCCGGCAAATTTTTTCGAAACAATAAGGCGAGGGTTTGCTGCGGTGAAGCCCATGAGCATAAGTAAAAAAGCAGCGCTTCACAAAAGGGGCCAATTTCAAGGCCAAAAACTTGCTTTTTTGCACCAGCTTATTTCCATCCGTAACAATGTAAAGAGGATGCTGCTGCAGCCTTTTTAAACAGGCCTCGGCCGTAGGATAAAGATGAATAGTAGGGCTGTGGGACCGATAAACGCTTAAAGCCCTTTTGACAAGCTCCTGTCGATATTTCCCAACTTTTTGCAAAAATCGATCAAATACCTTCTCCCGCTTAATCTCCAGTTCTTTTTTCAATCCCTCGTAAATCAGCTCTGAGTGGATTCCAATTAAGGGGCTTAGATCTATTGAAACAGCCTTAAATCCGCTGAAGACAAAGGTTAGCTCTTCATAAAGTGTATCGTCTAAGTCAAATACGATGACCATGGAATCATCCTATCTGTCACATAGCGAATTTGGCGTATCTCTCCATTTCTGCGTCTGAAAGGATAAGACTGTAGGCTCAGCCCCAGGCATTCGATAAAAAACCAAAAAAAGCTGTCCAGTCCAGCTGCCAGGCTTGCTGTGGAAGCTCCGCCAAAGCGAGGATTGCATTCGATAACGTGGAACAATCCCTGATCGTCTTCAATAATTTGAAAAATGACATGTCCATACACATTCAAACGATCGGCCATGTCTTGACAAAGATGTTCTAAGGCCGGGTAAGATACCGTCGTTGTGACTTGAGACTCTCCGCCTACAACATAGTCCCGCAGACGCGCTACACATCCTTTGACACGTCCTTCCTTAGAGCGATAGACATCTACGCTCCACTCTTTTCCTTCAATAAAAGACTGAAAAATAGCCTCTTTCAATGACTGTCCCCATTGGATAGCCTCTTCTTTAGCAAGCTTAAAACCAATCTTTTGGGAGCCAGCCCCTCTTCGCTCTTTAACAACGAATAAAGAGGCTCTAATATTGTCTGGAGACAGGGCTGTTGGAATCACCGGAAAATGGTGTTTAGTTAAAAAATCGGCAAATTGCTTTTTATCAAGACAGGTTGTCACCGCTTCAAGACTTGAGCACATGACGTGGATGCCTTGAGCTAGAAGCGCTGGTGCATGACGCGCATAAAAATCAAGATCTGCATCGCGCGTTGGAATAATGGCCTCGATGTGGTTCCTTTGGCAATAGTCGATCACCTCTTCAACCGTTAATTCCTTGAGTGGAGGGCAAAGCCAAAATTCGTCTACTCCGTATTGTCCAATACAGTCAGGATCGGAATCGCATCCATGAATAGTTTTAAACTGCCCAATCTTATCTGCAGCTTTGCGAACAGCTTCTATTAGCGGCATTTTTTTAGAAATGCTCGTGATAAGGACCGCAGAATGATCGAGCTCTTGCGCAGGCAATTGAAGTGCTCTTTTCTCGAATTCAATTAATTTGGGCAGAGCCTGTGCTAAAGAATGAGTAGGCCTCCAATTGATCCACTCTTCGAGTTTTCTAATATCTGCCTGGGAATGCTCAAATGGGATATTGCTTTCTACATACTCTGTCTGCAGCTTTGGAAAATGCGAATGCAAGAGATCAATAAACGACTGTACGGATTGAGAAACTCCCGATCCCACATTGACGACACCCGAGTGATTCGTCTTAGCCAATCGCAACAAGGCCTCAGCCACATCATCTGCAAAAACATAGTCAAATTGACCTTCAGGTCGGAAAACCATTAGCTTTTCTCCGCGCAGAGCGGCTCTTATCCATCTTGAAATGACATCTCGAGAATGGTAGCCGTATACCCTAAAGATGCGTGCTGAAGTAAAAGACACTCGTCCTTTAAGGAATTGGCTTAGAAAACGCAGCTCCAGTTCGTGGAATAGTTTTGCTCCTCCACAAGTATTTCGAGGATAGATTTGATCATTCTCGCTTAGTATGGATACATCGCTTTGCTGGGCCGGAAACTGGTATAGGCGCGGATCGTAAATGAGATAGCTCGAGGCAAACACCACTTTTTTAAGGGAGTTTCCTTGCTTCAAACAATTCATCAAATAGTGGCTAAGCTGAATGTTATGATGAAAATTCTCGGCAAAGAAGGGAAAACTTTCTTCAGAACGCTCAAATGTAGCAGCAAGGTGAAAGAAAATTTCAGGATCGAAAGCGAGTAGATTTTCGGGAGCAATTGTGTTGAGATCCCCCTGTCTATAGCGGACCTTTCCAAGCCACTCCCTAGGACAAGGTTTGAGATCGCCTACAAAAACATCAGCCCCTTCTTTCAATAAAAAGTTGACAAGTGCTGTTCCAATGACCCCTGCACCACCACTTACAAATATACGCTTATTGCGCATGCCCAACCTCTCCTTCTAATAATCCATGCATAATCGAATCGACCCACTCTTGCCTCTTATACACATGATCTCTCAAAACCCCTTCTCTCTTAAAGCCGCATGCCTCTAAAATCTGCATATGCTTCTTTCGAAAGGCAAAGGTTTCGGTAAAAAGGCGGTGCAATTTGATCTCTTTAAAGGCTATCTTGCTCAACAGACTAAGAAAATGGCTAAAATCGGCAGTATATTGCCCTTGATCTTCTGCTCTAGCCGGATCGACCAAAAAAGAGACCTCTGCGCGGCGAGCCTCCCAATCGATGTTAGTTAACCCTCCATATCCTATGAAAGCATGCTGAAAAAGAAAACTAAATAACACTTGCTTAGGCTCTTTCAAGTCAAATGCTGGCTCGACGACCTCTTCAAAGTAGAGCCTCTGTTGCTCTTGTGTAATTGGAGTCAGCTGCCTCAATACATCCGTCTGGGCATTGCGCCAAAGTCGGATACTTTCCGCATCATCTCTTCGGATGACAACAAGTTGATAGCCATCTTGATCTTTAAAATCACTCTTTTTCAAACACTGGTAAATCGGCGCGGTCTCCATCAAACCTCAAAATGATATGCTTGCATTAAAACTAGCAGCTTCACACTTTTCCAAAAATAAGTTCAACCAACAACGACCCATTTTTTTAAAGCGAGATTAAGTTTTAGAAAAAAACGAATGATGCCTATTTAACTAGCAAAAAGAAGCCCTGTATAGAAAAAACAAATAGAGGCGTAAATAGAAAATTAGAATCAGATTCACAAATATTTCTAGAACACGCATGAGCGGGAAGAATATTTAAAATGAAGCAAAACAGCAGGTCCGAAAATCGTGCTCGCCTACTGTTACCTTCTATTTAAGCAATTGATGGCGTGAATCAATCCATCAAACTTTTTTTAAGCTTACCCAGCTCCTGCTGCATGCCATTTATATAAGCGTCACTCGAGGGAGTTTTGAATATCAATTGCTGTTGATTGAGCTTTTCCGCAAACTTTGTCAGGAGCTTGACAAAATTCTTTCTTTCTTCCGTTCCTTTAGGCAACTTAGGAAGGAGAAGCTTGGCTTGTTTATGCAAAGAAGTTGCCCGTTCCATCATATATTTGACTTTTTCGCTAATCTCTTTGCGTGTATGAATATCACCTTCTTCAACGCTCAGTTTGGCGTAATAGGGAATTGCCTTGAGATCCTCCTGATGCTTTTGCAGCTCAGACAAAAAGAGCTTTCCTTCCTCATCACTAAAAAAATCGCCATTTTGATTGGTAAAAGCCTTGACCGCGCCAGCATAATTGAGACATTGGCCTTTCAACCCATCCAATTTGATTTTTAAAACCCACACAAGAGCTTTTTGTAATCTTTCAATCTCTTGCTCAATTTTAACAACGTCCGAATCCAATAAACGCTTTGCCCCCAGCCCTTCTTTTTCCTCTATGTCCTCTTCCTTTAAAACACGAGCCTCAATAACGTCAGACTCTAACCTTTTTTCCTCTGTTTTGCCATCCTTGAAACTGCCGACCTTTTTCTCAACAAAGTCCTGCTTTTCTTTCCCCTGAACTTCGATGATATTTTCTACAATCGCCCTCAATCCCTCTAAATATTCTTTTTGTTGTAAACGCGCCGATTTATCTGATTGATAAAAGAGATAGCGGAAAAATCCCCGTATTCCCCCTGTATCTGCCCGAATAGCAGAAATTTCTTTGCTTAAAACCTGATGCAATTGATTTAATTCATTCGCATTTAGCTTATCCTGATTGTTTGAAATAAAATGAGCAATCCTCAAGTAAACTAAATTTCCTACCTGAAAGCGATCAAGCCTAACGTGTTTAACCTCTTTAAATGCTAGAGTATCTCCATATCTATTAACTTTTAAAGGCTTATGTTGAGCAATGCACTCAGTAATCATTCCCAATTGCTCAGAAGGACCTTGAATTTGATTCATAATTCACCAACTAATAGTTATTACTATTAAACTCAATAATTAAATCTAAAAATAATTATAGCATTAATAAAATAATTTATTAACATCAAAACCACTAGTTACTATAAACAATCAAAATTAACCCAAATAAAGATTATTATAAATTTCTTGTAAATTTTAATTGCTATTGGCAGTTAGGCTGGATTGAATGAGAGGAAAAATGAATTCATTTAAGGATTAAGAAGAAAAAGGCAAAAGAGTGAAATTCTGCCTTTTTGATGAGTTACCCTTTCCACTTAGCGTGGATGATGACGGGGTCCTGAGTTGGAATAAGCTCGAAACCGGCGCGTTGGCAAATCTTTAGCATGCCACCATTTTCCGACAGAATATAGGCATCAATTTCTTCTATTTTTTCTTGTTTAGTGATGGCTATTAAATGCTGAAGCAATTGAGTTCCCAAGCCAAGGTGGTGATAAGCATCGATAATCGTGATTGTCAATTGAGCAAAATGGGTGCCGGGAATGCGAAAGAGGCGTCCAACTCCTATGATCTCCTTATGCCCATTTTTACTCACTTCTGCAACGATCGCCCATTCTCGATCGTAATCATTAAAGCAAATTCGCAGAAGCCTTTCATGGGCCACTCTTTCATCTAGACTGACAAATTCTAGATAGCGCTGTCTGACGCTATTTTCTGATAATTCGTGATGGAACCGGACGATGAGCGGTTCATCTTCTGGCCGGATAGGCCTAAGAATGACAGATGTTCCATCTTTTAGATTCATCTTACTCACGTAATTGAGCGGATAGGGGCGAATGGCTAATTTAGGTAAATCTTCATCCTTTATTTCCGCCTCGTGCAAAACGATTCTAGCATCGAGCGCTACAAGACCTTCATCTGACACCAAGAGCGGATTAATATCGCATTCTTTGATCCGCTTGTTTTCAACAATCAGCTGTGAAAATCGCACTAGGATCTCTTTTAAGAGTTCAATGTTGACAGCTTTCCTTCCGCGCACACCTAAAAGAGCTTCATAAATCTTTGTTTTCTGCATGAGCTGAAGGGCTAAGTTTTTATTGAGAGGTGGAAGCGCCAATGCCCTGTCTTTAAAGACCTCGACCAGTTGCCCCCCCATGCCAAATAATAAAACGGGACCAAACTGAGGATCGGTCGAACTTCCCAAAATCAATTCGTATCCCGTTTGCTTAATCATCTTCTGAACAGTCACACCCTCGAAGTGGTGTGCACTCATTTTTTCCGTTACTGATTTTAAAATTTCATCAAATGCACGAAGAACCTCTTCAGGAGATTTCAAGTTAAGTTTAACACCACCAACATCGGTCTTATGCGTAATTGTTTGTGAAAACAGTTTTAAAACGACTGGATATCCAACTTTATCAGCCAATTTAACAGCCTCAGAAGAATCTTGGGCCACAAATGTCTGTACTACCGGGATTCCATATAGGTCCAGAACTTGCTTCGATTCAAACTCAGTCAAGATAGCCCTTTTGTCGCTCAGTACCCCATTAATGATCGCCTGTACTGTTTCTAAAGATTGCTCTTCTCCTTTCCAGGCCATTGAATTAGCAGCTGGTGTTTCGTATAATGTTTTCAAGTTTTGACTATAGCGCCACATCGTCGCAAAAGCCCGTGCTGCATCATCTGGATAGTTAAACGTTGGAATATTGGCCTCTGACAAAATCGTCTTACCCGTTTCGACCGTTTCTCCCCCCATCCAGCTGGCAAGCAAAGGCTTATCGCTTAGATGAGCAAAGCGAGTGAGCGTTTGGGCCGTCCCGCTAGCATCTGTCATATCTTGAGGTGAAAGAATGACTAATAAACCATCTGTCTGTTTGTCGTGAGCTAAAACATCGATCGTTTGAGCATAGCGTTTAGCATCGGCATCGCCTAAAATGTCAATAGGATTACTGCGGCTCCAGGCAGAAGGTAGGAATGTATCGAGTTCTTGAATAGTCTTTAGTCCCACAGGGGCCAATTCTGCCTGATTTAAGACCGTAGCATCGGTTGCTAAAACAGCTGGTCCGCCCGCATTTGTAATAATTGATAAACGGGGCCCCTTAGGGAGTGGTTGGCGGGCCAATACAGAAGCCATACTAAAAAGTTCTGAAATACTATTGACTCGCAAGACTCCGATCCTCTCTAAAGCAGCATCAAACACTTCATCACTGCCTGCTAAAGAGCCTGTATGAGAGGCGGCAGCTTTAGCGGCGGCTTGGCTTCTACCAGCTTTAATCACGATAATCGGCTTTTCTAAGGCCACTTCTCGTGCAGCCGTCATAAATGAGCGCGCATCTCCAATTGTTTCCATATAAAGTAAAAGGCTGTGCGTATTGGGATCGCTTCCCAAATAGTCGATGAGCGTTCCCCAGTTGACATCGGCCATTGATCCAATCGATACAAATGCACTAAAACCCACCTTTTCTTGAAGGCTCCAGTCTAGTACTGCCGTGCACATAGCCCCTGACTGGCTAATAAAGGCCAGCTGTCCAGGCAGTGCCATTCCTTTAGCAAAAGTTGCATTCAATCCCAAAATTGGATTCATGACACCCAAGCAATTTGGGCCAATGATTGATAATGGCCCCTGGCTGGCATAAAAAAGAATTTCTTCTTCAAGTTTTTGACCTGCTGCTCCAAGTTCTTTAAAGCCGGCCGAAATGATAATTGCTGTTTTAGCCCCAGCTTCAACGCATTCTTTAACAATGCCTGGAACAGTTGGCGCAGGTGTTACGATAATGGCCAAATCAATCGTTTCCGGAACAGAAGAAATGGTCGGAAAAGCCTTTAGCCCAAAGACTTGATCCCGTTTAGGATTAACTGGATAAATATTGCCTTTAAAGTCGCCAGCCAACAGATTGACCATGATTGTACAACCAACGCTTCCAGGTGTATCTTTAGCTCCTATGACAGCCACAGCCTTAGGATGGAAAAGAGCATCTAATCGTTGGGGATAGCGATGAATAAAATTTTGCGACGGATCTGTTCGATTCACATACTTTTCCATATTTAGTTCTCCATTTAGAATGGCCATCTACCAGCTTCGAAGTATACCGATGCGACTTTCAACATAGGCTATTCCAAGTTAGAAGCGCCTCACTCAATCGTCAATTGCATTAAATCATCATCCTCATTAAAAAATATAGAAAGATTTATTTACATCAAGAGTGCTGAAGTATTTTTTATACCTACACTTATTCCTTAGAAACTTTCTCGTTTGTTCAAAAGCCATTTTACGGCTTAAAACATGTGCACAAGACACCTTCTTATCAAGGATTTTTATGACATTTCAAGGACAACCAGCCATCGATTTAACAGAGCTTGCCAAAACAGCTATGCGGGAACGAGATCTTTTAACAGAATTTTCCTCGGATGTTCAAAAAGCAGCTGATCAAGCACCTGAGGCTATTTCTTTCCCTCCTTCTACAAAAGATGCGAGGCAGTTACTTTGGTGTTCGATCGACAACGATGACTCAAGGGACTTAGACCAGCTCACGTATGCTGAAAGCCTTGATGAAGGGCGATTTCGAATTTTTATTGCCATTGCAGACGTCGATGAACGCGTTCCTAAAAATTCCTTGGTCGACCGCCATGCCCAATACAATACGGTGTCTGTCTATACTCCGACAAAAGTATTTTCAATGCTTCCAGAGCGATTTTCAACCGATCTTACTTCGTTAAATGAAGGCCAAGACCGATTAGCAATAGTTGTTGAAGTTGAGGTAAATGCTGATGGATCTTTGGGGGCACACACCCTTTACCAGGCGCTTGTCTACAATCATGCCAAACTTGCCTATAATAGCGTCGCAGCATGGCTTGATGGCACTGAGCCCATGCCTAACAAAATCGGAGAGGTCGCTGGCATGGAAGCGCAACTCCGCCTTCAAGATCAGATTACTACGCTCTTAAAGCAATACCGTCACTATCATGGAGCGCTTACTTTAGAGACTCTGGAGCCTCAAGCTGTTGTTCAAAATCATCGCATCGTCGACATCAAAATTGCTAAAAAAAATCGGGCCCGCGATTTAATCGAAGACTTTATGATTGCAGCTAATACTTCAACAGCTATTTTTTTAAAAAACCGCGAACTTCCTTCTTTTAGGCGCATTGTTAGGGTTCCCAAGAGATGGGACCGCATCGTAGAAATTGCAAAAGAACTGGGCGAAAAGCTTCCCGATGAACCAGACTCGAAAGCATTGGATCTGTTTTTGATCAAGCGTCGCTCGCTTGATCCCCTTCATTTCCCCGATCTTTCCCTGACAATCATAAAGCTTCTCGGTAACGGTGAATACATCGTTGAATATCCAAATGATATGCCAATTGGTCATTTTGGATTGGCTTTAAGAGACTATACCCATTCAACAGCTCCAAACAGGCGCTATCCGGATCTTATCACTCAGCGCATTCTCAAATCAGCGCTTGAAAACAAGTCCCTTCCCTATCCTTCGAAAGAACTAGAAAAGCTAGCTAAACACTGCACTATAAAAGAAGATGAAGCCGAAAAGGTTGAGCGTAAAATGAGAAAATCTGCCGCTATTCTTCTTCTTTACTCAAAATTCGGAGAGGTGTTTGATGCAATTGTAACAGGTGCAAGCGTAAAAGGAACCTGGGTGCGAATTCTTCACCCTCCTGTCGAAGGCAAACTTGTTAAAGGATACGAACATAAGGATGTCGGTGACCAAATTCGCGTCAAACTCACAAATCTGGATATAGAAAATGGCTTCATCGACTTTGTAAGAGTTCATTAAAGCACTCTTAAGCTCGCAAACAAGGCTTGCGCCCCTCAGAAACGAGCCTTTATAGCGGCTAGTTTCTTGGGATAGACGTCTAAAGGGATGTTAATTTTTTGATTGTGCAAGTAAGCATCAAATTTATGGGAAAATGAGATTTATGAGCTATTTTAATGCGCTATCATCAACTCCGCATGCTTTTAGCACAGAGCCTGACAGCTCCCTTTTAAAGAGCAATCAAAATGCAATGAATCAATCATCAAACCAAGAAGTTTCACAGAATCAGTCCTCAAACCTGGATGAGCTACAGGTCGAGGCTGCAAAGAAGGAGGAAAATGCATACGAGCCCCTCCCTCTCATTTCAGACCTTCTGCTGAAAATTTTTTCTCATTTGAAACCTGCTGAATTGGATCAAGTGGGACAGACATGCCAAGAACTCTACAGCCTTTGCCAAACGAATTGGCTTTGGAAAAAGCATGTCCAAATAGATTTCTCAGACTGCCTGTCCCTAATTCCCGAAAAAGAGGAACAAACAATTAATTGGCGCTCTCTTTACCAAACGGAACTATTCTGGAAGAACAAATCCATTCAATTTATTCGCAAGCATGCATGCGCTTCTTTTCCAAGACAACAACGGATAACGTCTGCCGCCCACTCCTATTTTTTAGCCCTCAATGATGAAGGAAGATTAAGGGCTATTGCCTATTTTAAAAAACCCCTCAATTTAAAAGATGCAGCTGGCACGCCTCAAACGATTGCGGCAGAAGAGTGGAAAGTCAGCCTGCTCGTTCATTCTCAATTTGTCCAACATGCGACACTGGATGGTCACTATCCAATTAACGCTGCGATCGAATTAAAAGTTCTTTCGTCGCTTACGCCTCTGCAAACGAGAAGAATCAATCAATTGAATGATCAAATTAAAAGCTGGCTAAAAACGACCGCTAAGGCTGAAGACCTTGACGCCAAAGTTGCCAAAGCATTAGCCGGCCATTTTACTCCTAAGACCACCATAGAAGGCGTGCGAGGAGGAGAAGGACTCATTACACCAGACGTGAAGGCCTATTTCGTTTTTTTTAGAGAACTTCCCGAACGCTTTAAGTTTATCCAAGAGCATGGCATCCTGTTTAATGATTTGGAAAACTCTCATTTAGAGGATGTTTAAAGATTAATCCTTGACCGTTATCAATTAATCAGTTAACAATTTAGTTTTGAGCTTTTTTTAAATTCTTCGGCTTGTGACTCGCTATTTTTTGCAAAACGCCCATTTTTACTTATTCCTCTGCTCATCATTAGCGTTAAGTACTTGATAAATTATCAAACTAAGGAAAGGAGGAAAAATGCAAGCTACTAATAACCTATACACAGGCTCAATTTCACAAGATTTACAGGAAAATCCTCTTTTATCCTCCTCTCAAAAGAATGGACAATATCCCGCCTCTCCCAGCCTGATTTTAAGCGATAGTCGCATTTGCCAAACGAATGTAGAGAGCGAGCAATCAGTCCAAGATTTCCACATTCGCAAGCCAGGTCAAGAGCAGCTAACCCGACTAAGGACATATTTATGCTCTTTTCATCCTCTACATAACGCTTCGCTGCCTTGCCGGATTAACTATTATTTGGCTTTAAATGAAGAAGGTGAAATCGTCGCCATCTCGACCTCCAATAAAACAATGTCTCTGCGCAATCACAAGAATGAATTAAAAGAAATCAATTCCATAGACTGGAAAATTCAACTATTGATCCATGCTCAATTCATACAAATGGGCATGTTAGATGGAGACTTTCCCTTCAATTCAGCCATCACATTGAAAATCATCCACCCTCTAAGCGAACAGCAATGGAAAGCTGCTGAGTGTCTGCAACATGCAATTGATGGATGGCTCGATAAGACAGCTCAAGCGTCTGATTTAGATTTAAGAATTGTCAACACGCTTAAGTCGAAAATTAAAACTCAGCGCGGTGCCGTCTTAACGCCTAAAATCAAAGCCTATTTCCTTTTGCTAAGAGAACTTCTAACAAAGTGCTGCTTGATTAAAGAACAAGGCATTTTGTTGCCTCCGAAAAAGCGAGGCACTTTTACTAGTCATTCAAGCTCTTAAGACACTTTCACAAGGTCCCGAATTTTGCCTACCCAAATTGCCTCTGGCGACTAATTTTACGCATTCTAGTTATAGTCGGCACATGGCTAATCCAGATCAAAGAATATGATTCTGCTTGTCTTCAAGGCCTTTAATTGGAGCATTTCTGAACGGCTAATCGCTGCTCCATCTCCATCTTCCAGTTCTTTTCCGTCCCACACAATCTTCCCTTCCATGACTTGCAGCCAACCATAGCGATTAGGTTCAAGTTCCATCTTCAATTCCACGCCTGGGCTTAAATTGGATAGATAGACTGAAACATCCTGGTTGATCTGCAATGACCCCTCTCGCCCATCTTTAGACAGAATCAAACACCATTGGTTCTGCCTTGTGGCAGGATCTAAGAATTTCGACTGATAACTTGGCTTTAGCTTTTTCTGAGAGGGAGTGATCCAGAATTGATAGAAATGGGCGCTGTCTCTATCAGACGCATTAAATTCGCTATGTTCTAAGCCTCGACCGGCAGACATAAGTTGAATATGGCCCGCTCGCATAATTGAGCCATTCCCTAAGCTATCCTGATGAGACACGCCGCCTTCCAAGATAATCGAAAATATTTCCATATCCTGATGAATTTTTACAGGAAAGCCGACGGCTGGATTCAGCCAATTCTCATTAATGACGCGAAGGGAGCGAAATCCCATTTTATCTGGGTCATGATACTCGCCAAATGAAAAGGTGTGAAACGTTTTTAACCACCCATAATCAAAATAGCCTCTTTGCGACGCGCGCCGAATTTCGCCAGTCATATACACCTCATAAAGACTCAGTCGTGATTTTTATAGGCCGATCCAACATTTAACACGATCAGTTTTTTTTTAGAAAGAGAGACAAAAAAAGATTATAAAAAATAATTTCTGTTTTTATAAAAAATCGACTAGATTGCAGATTTGAATCTTTCTGACTAAATGTCTTAAGTGATTTATCATCATACAGAAAGGGAATCCTATGTCCATAGATAAAAACAAAAGCATTTCAATATGGATGGAAGAAGAGCTCCCCTCCTTCGCTTCGCTCAATCATTCACTTGCAACAGACGTCTGCATCGTCGGAGCAGGCATTGCCGGGCTCACTTGCGCTTATTTACTCTGCAAAGAAGGGCTGGCTGTCACCGTTTTAGAAAGTGGTTTAATAGGCTCGGGAGAAACTTCCCACACTACCGGTCACTTGGCTTGGCTTTTAGATGATCGCTTTTACGAGCTTGAACGTCTATTAGGGCTAGAGGGCGCTTATTTAGCTGCTCAGAGCCATTTAGAGGCCATCAAAACAGTTAAAAAAATCATCGAAGAAGAAAACATCGAATGTGATTTTAAAGAACTCGATGCCTATTTGTTTCGGGCTCCAGAGGATCCTCCCTGCATTCTAACTAAAGAATTTGCCACCCTGCAGAAATTGAATATGCCGGTTGAGCGCCTTGAGCAGGCGCCCTTTCCCCACTTCGACACAGGCCCCTGCTTGCGCTGTCCTCATCAAGCCCAATTCCACGTTATGAAATATTTATTGGGTTTGATTAAAGCGATCGAACGAATGGGAGGGAAAATCTTTTCCCATACGACTGTTACGCAAGTAATCGATGGATCTATTTGCCGCATCATTACCGAAGAAAACCATGAAATTTCTGCCAGACAAGTCATTGTCGCAACTAATACACCCATCAATGATCGCTTTTTTATTCATACTAAACAAGCTTCCTATCGAACCTACGTCATAGCAGCACGCATTCCAAAAGGATCTATTCCAAGGGCCTTGTACTATGACACTCTGGACCCCTATCACTATATCCGCTTGTATTCACATCCGAGCGACGAAGAAAGCGACTGGATTATCATCGGCGGAGAAGATCATAAAACAGGACAGGAAGAGCATCCCTCAGAAAAATATCTCATTCTCGAGAACTGGGCAAAAGAGCGCTTCCCGAATATGAGCAAGGTTGAATTTTACTGGTCAGGCCAAATTATTGAAACAATAGATGGCTTAGCATTCATTGGACGCAATCCTCACGACGACAATGTCTACATTGCAACTGGGGACTCTGGCAATGGCTTAACACATAGTACCATTGCTGGATTGCTCTTAACCGATTTAATCATGAAAAGAAAAAATCCCTGGGCTCATCTCTATGACCCATCACGCAAAACACTGTCTGCTTTTACAGAATTCACAAAGGAAAACCTAAACGTTGCAGCTCAATACGGCGAGTGGCTAATGCCTGGTGAAATCGACCGTTTAAACCAACTCCACTCCGGCGAAGGAGCGATTATTAGAAAGGGATTAAAAAAATATGCCATTTACCGCGATTCAGAAGGAGGCTTGCATTGCTATTCTGCCGTCTGCCCTCACTTGGGCTGCTTTGTCAAATGGAATCAAAGCGAAAAGAGCTGGGATTGCCCCTGCCATGGCTCTCGCTTTGCAACAGATGGTCATGTTCTAAATGGACCAGCAATTAGCCCTTTAAAACCGGCTCAAGACGCTTTAAAAAATATTGATTGAAAAAAGATTCACAAAGCCAATTGCCCCTGAATAAAAGAAAAACGCCTTTCCTATTCTTTTCTTGTCATTCATTGGCAAAAATTGTTATTATGATAAACTACTATTTAATTAATTATTTAATCCATTCAGCAATTAGTGATAATTTCCTCATTAAAAGCTGCGACATTCACTATTTTTATTATGACATTACTCTTAAGCTGCCAAGGGCTCACCAAATCATTCAGCTCACGCCTGTTATTTAAAGACATGGCTTTGGGAATTTTTCGCGGTGATAAAATTGGATTAATTGGGCCAAATGGATCGGGCAAGTCAACGCTATTAAAAATCCTAGCAGGCATAGAACCGTCCGATGAAGGAACTGTTGCACGTAACCGATCGTTGCGGGTCGGATACATTCCTCAAGAAACCATTTTTCCAGCGCTTTCATTACAGGACATTGTGAGCAATGCCTTAGCCGACGATCATCATTTAAGCGCCGAGGAAAGAGAAACTCAAGCCATTATCACCCTCAGTAAACTAGGCTTTACAGAATTTACAACTCTCGCCCCTTCTCTTTCAGGGGGATGGAAAAAGCGATTGGCTTTGGCCGTCGAACTTGTTAAATCGCCCGACGTCCTTCTGCTCGATGAACCTACTAACCACTTAGATTTAGAAGGGGTCATTTGGCTCGAAAAGTTTCTTAAAACAGCTCCTTTTGCTTATATCGTGATTAGCCACGACCGCTATTTTCTCGAACACATCACGACCCGCATGATCGAGCTCAACAAGAGCTATCCCAAAGGGCTATTTAGCGTTGAAGGCTCCTACAGTTCCTTCCTAGAGAAAAGGGATGAATTTTTAAGCGGCCAGGTCCAGCAAGAGCGCTCTTTAGCTTCTAAAGTTAGGCGGGAAGTGGAATGGCTGAAGCAAAATCCTAAAGCACGTACAACAAAGTCTCAGTCGCGCATCCAAGAGGCAGAGCGGCTGATTGGAGAACTGGACGACATCAAAACTCGCAATAAAGACACAAAAACGCAAATCGACTTTTCCTCGACCAAACGCGACACTCAAAAATTACTAGTTGCAACCAATCTTACCAAATCCATGGGAGAGCGCCAGCTTTTTGCTGGAGTCGACCTAACTCTTTCTCCTGGCACAAGACTTGGGATTGTTGGATTGAACGGCAGCGGCAAAACAACTTTGCTCCGTTTATTGATGGGAGAGCTCTCACCGGACAAAGGGACGGTTAAATATGCGGATGGAATCAAAATTGTTTATTTTGACCAGCACCGTGCCCAGCTCCCAGACGATACAACTTTAAGGCGTGGATTGGCTCCTGAAGGCGACACCGTATATTATCGTGGTCAGCCCATCCACGTCAATTCGTGGTGCAGACGCTTTCTATTCAGTCCAGACCGTCTGGACCTTCCTTTCGGACAGTTATCAGGAGGAGAAAAGGCTCGGGTCCATTTAGCGCGCCTCATGCTTAAGCCTGCCGATATTTTATTACTCGATGAGCCGACCAACGACCTAGACATTCCAACCCTTGAAATTCTTGAAGAAAGCTTAAGCGACTTTCCAGGGGCCATCGTGCTCATTTCGCACGATCGCTATTTGCTAGATCAAATCTCCAACGTGATTCTAGGACTTGGAACAGAAAGCGATGCAACCCTTTTTGCCGATTACCGTCAATGGGAGTACCACCAAGCGCGGCTCGAACAAGCCCCCTCTAAAGAAAAAGAAGAAAAAAAAGAGAGTTCAACTAGCCGTCCAGCGGAGAGCCGCTCCAAAAAAATGAGCTATTCAGAAAAAAGAGAGTGGGAACAGATCGAAGGAAAAATCTTGCAGCTCGAAGAGGAAATCAAAAAACTCGAAGTCCTCATACACGACCCCGTAGTGGCAAGCCAGGCTGACAAACTTCAACAAGCCTGTGAAGAACTCGATCAAAAGCACACGACTTTAGATTCTCTCTACCAGCGGTGGGAAGAATTGGAATCCAAGAACGCTTCCTAACCTGAACTTTAGGTCCCCAGAAAGGGTCTTAAAAAGGATGAATTAAATAACATAAAACTTTATACTAAAAGACTTTATTCATCCTGTTCTTTGAGAAAAACTAGGTAAATTTCTATGACACCAAGTGATATACAGCAATTATCAGAAGCCTGCCAGAAAAGGCGTACCTTTGCAATTATCAGCCACCCTGACGCCGGTAAAACCACTTTAACTGAAAAACTGCTTCTCTATTCTGGAATGATTCATACAGCCGGAATGGTGAGAGGCCGTAAGGGACGCAAGGCGGCTGCGTCGGATTGGATGGCCATGGAACAAGAAAGAGGGATTTCCATCACGGCATCTGCCATGCAGTTTACCTATAAAGATACTATTATCAACGTGCTCGATACCCCTGGCCACGAAGACTTTTCAGAAGATACTTACCGTACATTGACAGCCGCCGATTGCGCTATCATGGTTATTGATGCCTCAAAAGGCGTTGAAAGGCAAACGCGCAAGCTTTTTGAAGTGTGCCGTCTGCGCAAAATCCCAGTCTTAACCTTCATCAATAAAATGGATATGCCAGGTCGCGATCCTCTTGACCTGATGCATGAGGTTGAAAATGTTTTACAAATCCATTCCACCCCCTTTAACTGGCCCATCGGGGCTGGTAAGGACTTCTGCGGAGTCGTTGACTGCGCAACACGTGAATGTTTATTTTTCTCTAAAATTTCTGCTGGGGGAGCCCAAAAAGCAGGCATTGCCCGGCTTCCTTTAGAAGATGAAGGAGTAAAAAAACGCTTAGGAGAAGAACAGTACCAACAGCTCTTGCAAGAATTAGAACTGCTTGAAATGGCCGGCAATCCTTTTTGCCAAAACGACTTCCTGGCAGGCGATGTCACACCTGTCTTTTTCGCTTCCGCCTTGACAAACTTCGGTATTGAGCCCTTCTTCGATGCCTTTATCCATTTAGCACCCTCTCCTCACATAAGATTCGCCAACAGCGATAAAGGCGAAGATGTAGAAATCGACCCCATTCAAACACCGTTTAGCGCCTACGTTTTCAAATTGCAAGCCAATATGGATAAGCGACATCGCGACAGCATGGCATTCTTGCGGATTTGCTCCGGACGCTTCGATCGTGATTTAGTCGTCAAGCACCATCGCTTAGGTAGAGAAGTCCGCTTATCACGACCCCACGGAATGGTGGCAGGTGAGAGAACGACGCTCGACATCGCTTACGCGGGTGATGTGATTGGAGTGATCAATCCCGGCGTTTTTGCCATTGGAGATACCATCTCTTTAACTGGCGGCTTCAACTTCAAACCGCTCCCTCAATTTCAGCCTGAAATTTTTGCACGTGTACAACCGAAAGATGTGGGCAAAAGAAAGTCTTTCGATAAAGGCGTCTTACAGCTAACAGACGAAGGAGCCATTCAATTGCTTAGGCCCTTTGACCTTAGCGGAGACTTAATTTTTGCCGCTGTTGGTCAGCTTCAATTCGAAGTCATGCAGTATAGATTAAAAGATGAGTATGGCGTAGAAACACTTGTCAGCCCCCTCCCCTATCAATGCAGCGCTTGGCTACTTGGCAATAAAGATACATTCAAAAAAACGACGACAGCCATCATCGTTCAGGACCGCTTTGACCGCCCCATGGTCTTATTTAGCGAGCAATGGGAAAAGCAGTATGCTATCAAGCAAAATCCGGACCACCAACTCGTTGACATTCTTTCTTAAACCGTTCACACACGATAGGCTCAACGCAGAGCCACCCTTCAGGCAAGCTCTGCGTTAATGATTTCAACCTGAAATGTCAGCCCATGCGATAAATAAAAATGGGTGTATGGTAAAGATCGTCAGCATAGGATCTGTGAATAGGAGTCCATCCGTGAATGGCAAAGGTATGAGTTAAAACCAGCGTACCGGGCTTTAATTCACATTCAAACTTTTCTTTCAACTTATACATAGCTCCTGGATAGAGATAGCACACAATCAGCGCGCTATTGGCTAAAGGAACCTGAAAAAAATCTTTTCTATATAAGTGCACCCAGCTCAATTTTTTCAACCTGATCAATAACCATGAAATAAGAAAAGGAATGGGTGAAATTTCGTAAGCATCAATCGGATGCTGAGGATAACGCTTAGCTAATGCAAGCGCCAAATGCCCCCACCCCGATCCTAACTCAACTATCTTACCATCTACAGTCAAAGGCAGAGCTTTCAGAATCGCTCTTCTAACTTTTGAGGAGGTCGGCGTAGGTGTAATCCCATAACGCCATGAATACCATAAAATATTAAGCAGAAAGAAGAGGAGAAGGATAAGAAACAGAACCCATTCCATTTGAGCAATCTCATGAAAAAACCCCAGGTTTTAGCCTGGGGCCAAGGCGTGACTTATTTCGACTTAAAGCCGCTTTTTTATAAGTGCTAAAGCTTTTAATTTGAGCCAATTGAAAACGGCTTTCTCAAGCGCATTTTCTGATTTGTCTTAATTGTTGAAGATTACATTTAGCATAATTTGAATAGAAATTTTCTTCATCCTCATCATCTTCGTCGCTAGAATCATCATCGGACTCCTCATCTTCATCCTCGTCATCGTAATCGTCGTCATCGTCATCGAAATCATCATCATCGCTAGAATCATCATCGGCCTCATCATCCCCATTGCCTGCAGCGCGATAAGGTTTTGAATTGACTAATGTTTTATCAGAAAACTCTTCGTCTTCCATGGCTATAGAAAAAGAAACGGACTTGAGAGCCTCTTCCTCCTCATTTTTTATGCAATAGACCGGGTTTGCTCCTTGTCCGCTTAGAGAAGAACTCGCTTGACCTACCTGTTGATCAGGTATCCGGAAAGCCATTCGGCTGCCATTTTCTTGTTTATGATTTCTAGAAGCCATACTAAATCTCTTGTTAATGTTTAGTTTTGTATTCTAAGTCTATTTCCCATTCAGCTTGAATAGGATGACTTTTCTCTCATGATAGAATGCTTTCATCTCTTTATTGCCACAGGGTGAAAATAAGAAGTGGATTTATAAGAGAATGTTGGACACCTTAGATGCGCTTTTAAGCATTCTTTCGCTGACTCTAGTCTAAGAATAGAATAATAGGCTAATTCCCACAACAAATTTAAAATATTTTATACATAAAATTAGAGTACCCTTCCACATCCTGCTACGGCTTGCTAGAAATCATAGTGGAAGTTGGTGAAGGCCACGATGACACAGATCTTGATAGAGTTGAGATTTAAAAGAATTTTCGCATCACTAGTGATGTGGGCACTAAAGGGTATTCACAAAATCCGATCGATTGATCCATTCGGTTAATTTGTGAATACCTTCTTATAACGGGTTGAGGGACACTGGAAGTCATCATCCTAGCTGCTAATAATGATATCGATATTCACCTGTTTGAATTAAACATCCATTAATATCATACTATTCTTCAACAGGTCTTATTTTTTAAGTATGTCTTCATCTTTGTTAGCAAGAATGGTAAGCCATTGATATTTCTGCACCTTCAAGTAAAGATTTTCTTTTAGCTCTGAATTTGTAGAGTAATGCAATATATGATTATATTGTGCTCTTGCTCTTTTAATTTGACCTGTCTTCGCATAGCACTCGCCAAAATAACGCGAATACAAAACCAGCTCTTGATCTTCTTCATTCAGGGAAGAAATACTTTCCTCAATTACTTGATATGTTGAGGAAGCAAAGGCTTTTGAATATCGAGATTGGCGATTAAAATAAGGAAAGTTAACTTTATTCTATTGTTTAACCCTTCATTTTTTATTTTTGAACACCGTCTAATCCTCAGTCAACCGTGGATAGAGGCAATAAAAGTAGCAAGAAAAGATAGGCTATGAAAGAATCAAAACATCGCAACTTTACATTTTCTGACTCCCGTCTCAAGTTTCTAGTTCAAAAACGTATGAGAGAAATCACATGCCCCTTTCTTTTGACCTGTCTTCCCTGACCTTTGTTGCTATGCAAGCGGCGCTCAAAGCCGGCGAAATTATTAGAAAAGGGTTTGGTACCTCTTATCAAACTACGGCTAAACCCGGCAGGCAAAATTTCGTCACAGAATACGACAAACAGTCGGAAGCTTGTATCATTGCAGCTATTCAAAAACAATTTCCTTCTCATGCCTTTCTGGGAGAAGAAAGCGGTCTATCGCAATCCATCGACGAAGAAAATATTCTATGGATCATTGACCCATTAGATGGAACGACTAATTTTACCCACCATTTGCCTTTGTTTGCCGTAAGCATCGCCGCCTATTACCGAAATGAAAGTCTATGTGGAGTCATTTATCAGCCCCTTACAAATGAATTATTTGTCTCAGAAAAAGATAAAGGCTCTTATCTAAACGGGGAAAAGCTTAAGGTCAGTTCCACTCAACTCATAGAAGACGCCTTGATTGGAGCCGGATTTCCCTATGATGTACATGACCATCCCACACTTGGAATTGAACAATTAGCCCATTTAACAAGGCTTGGAGCAACTTTACGCAATTTAGGCTCGGCTTCATTAGCTTTAGCTTACGTGGCAGCAGGTAAGCTTGATGGATTTTGGATGAATCACCTACACCCATGGGACTGGGCAGCTGGTAAACTGCTCATTCAAGAAGCTGGGGGCTTACTGACTTTTTATAAAGAGCCTCACCAACCCTTCACCACTTCCTCAAGCATTTTAGCAACGAATCAAGCCCTGCACCAGCAACTCCTCATACACCTCACCAGCTAACGCGTGAATGTTTTTTAAAATCTGCCCTTAAAAACCCGCCAAGAAACTCGATTTAAAAAAAATACTTCCTTACTGCCTCATTGATAGGCATTTTGAAAGAAACGATTAATTTTCAGATTGAAGTTGAATGACTATTATGCTAAACCTAGCCACTTTAAATTGAACTGAAATTTATTGTTACGGGTTTTATGACTAATTTCAAGCGCCTTCCTTCGTATTTTTTATCCGGTGTCAGCTATTTTTTTCTGCTCACAACGCCTCTTGCCAATCTTTTTGCAATTCCAATCGATCAAAGTGTGCAAGACGAATACATCCATGCATTGGCTTCTTTGACCTCTTCTCTTCAAGATCAAAGCACCGCTGCAAAAACATTTCTGTCTGCAGATGACAGCTTATTTACAGATCAGGATATTGACAATCTGTGGGTCCGCGCATCTCAAGCAATCGCCCCTCTTCCCAGCACCCCTGCTGTAGAAGAAGCTACAGATGGCCTTCAAAAAGCCTATACTCTTTACAGCCAAGCTAAAAATGGCAATAGCGCGCAGACAAGCGCGCTTTTAGACAAAGCTTATCATTCTGTGGCAGCCTTATGGGAAAAGGCAGTCGATCAAGAATGCTCAAGCTTATGCAAAAAACAAACAGCAGCCATCAACCAAGACTTCGAAAATAATACAGTCATCCCTAAAAATGTGAAAGCAAAGATACGTCCTTACATCATTGAGGACCATCATCCGATGAAAGCTAAACTGGATGAGATCTTTTATAAACAGCGTGTCACGACCAATAAAAAAACATTTAAAAAAGCGGGTTTTAAGACCCTCAGACAAGGACCTCGCTCTTACGTACACGTGGCAAGACATCCGCTCTTGTCTGGCTACCTTGTCAAAGCTTATATGGATGATGAATTGAGAGAAAAAAGAAAGCGCCCAAGCTGGCATTGGCTTGCTAAACGATGTGAAGGGGCTAAAAAAATTGATGAAATCATTAAAAGTCGAAAAATTCGCTTTTTTACAGTCGCCTCTAAATGGATCTATCCTCTTCCAGAACACCCATCTCCTCCATTAGACTCTTCTCATACGAGGCATTATGCATTGCTGTTAGCCAAAGATATGAACTTAGTCTCAAAGGATGCTAACCTCCACGTCTGGTCTCATGACATTACAGAAGCCCATCTTGATGAACTCTATGCCATCATCAGCCGGGCAAAAGGATCCAGCTATCGCCCAGATAACATTTCGTTTACAAAACAGGGAGTCTTTGCCTTCATTGATACAGAATATCCTTCTCAAGGCCCAGACTACAAAAGCATCCGTCCCTTTTTGAATTCAAACATGCGCGACTACTGGGATCAACTTGTTAAGCATGGCAACTAGTTTCCAAAAATAACTGTAAATCTAAGGCGTTGAATCCTATGATGAGATAAGATTCAACGCCTCAGCTCGTAAAGGAGCGAACCATTATGACATCTCTGTTCAGCCAATCAACAGTCATGATTACAGGCGCCAGCTCTGGATTTGGAGCCGAAACGGCCCGCCTGTTTGCCAAAGAGGGCGCCCGCCTCATCTTATTAGCCAGACGCAAAGAGAGGCTCGAACAACTGCAGCAAGAGTTAAAAGAACGCTATCAAACTCAAAGCCATCTCATTGCGACAGATATAACTGATTATCAAAGAGTTGAGGAAGAGATAATCAAGCTCCAAGGCTCTTTTGAAATGCCAACCATTTTGATTAACAATGCAGGCATGGTTAAAGGATTGGACAAGCTATGGGAGATTCAGCCGGATGCCTGGAATGAAATGCTCGATACGAATATTAAAGGAGTATTGACAGCAACGAGACTGATTTTACCATCGATGCTAAAAGCAAATGACGGGCATGTGATCAATGTTGGAAGCATCTCTGGCCATTCGACTTATCCGGGAGGAGGTGTGTATTGTGCGACCAAATTTGCACTACGGGCGTTAACAGATACTCTGCGCATGGAACTCGTCTCTACACCGATTCGTGTTTCCCTGATTTCCCCTGGAATGGCTAAAACCGAGTTTAGCTTGATTCGTTTTGAGGGCGACGAAAAGAAAGCCAATCAGGTTTACGAGGGTGTAGAAGCCTTGACAGCAACCGACATCGCCGAAACCATTATCTTTGCCGCTTCTCGTCCTTCCCATGTCAACATCGCCGATATTATTTTGTATCCAAAGTGCCAAGCATCGACAAGCCTTATTCACAGACGTCAATAAAACAAAAAGCCGGTCGCAAAATCTAGCTACCGGCTTCAAAATATATTAGGCAATTATCAGATCCTTCCCAATAAAATTAGAATAATAAATATAATCAATACGGTACCCAAGATACCGCTTGGGCCATATCCCCAACCAGCACTATATGGCCAGGTTGGCAGTGCGCCTAATAAAATCAAAATCAATAAAATTAACAGAATAGTACTTAACATAACCTACTCCATTGTTTGATGATAAGATTCCATACAACCTATTGAACGAATATAGGCTTCCCATATCCATGCATCTCGACTACAATCAACCCTATTTCACTAACAAAGAAATAGTTACAATCAAAAAACAACGACTTAGGAAGCTGGCCTCTACAGAATACCCCTATGCTCAAAGCAAAGTTTATCCCTGAGAGGGTGCGATATTTTTAATTATAGCACGTTCAATTTTTTTATTTATGCAATGAAACATTAATAATGCTTATAAGGCGACAATTTGCACCTACAGAAAAAGAAATGAAAGCAGGTCAAAGAGAAAAACGTACTTTAACATTCATTCGTTGAACAATAATTTGACTCATCGCGACAATCGAGTGTCTCAAGCCAGTTAGGTTGCTCCCATCCTTCTCGATAAAGAGAGAGGGCAAAGGTTAGAAAGTCTTGGACTTCTGTAAACCGCGTGGTTAAAACATCCTGCTTTTTACTGCGAAGCCAGGAGCTGCCTTTAAACAAGAAACTCATCAGCTGTTTAAGCTTATTAATTTGCCCCTTTGTTGGCATATTAATCATGTCCTGCGTAAAAATTTGGATATAGCGTTCAAAATCCTGCCACGTTCTGTGATAGGGCTCTCCCGAAAAGGAGGCTTTAATTTCGTGAAAAATGAAGGGATTGATGACGCTTCCTCGTCCAATCATCAACGCATCACAGCCTGTTTGCTGCAGCATGTTTAAAGCATCTTGGACAGTCAGGATATCGCCATTTCCAACAACGGGAATAGATAGAAGTTGTTTAGCTTCAGCGATCAGGTCCCATTTTGCAGGCGGCCCATAGCCATCGACTTTGGTGCGGGGATGAAGGGTGAGAAATTTAATTCCACTTGCTTGGGCTGCTAGTAAATTGTCTTTAAATAAAGCCGTATCGGCAAAACCGGATCGCAATTTAGCCGTCACTGGAATATCCACAGCATCAACCAAAGCCTTGGCTATTTTATACAAATGCTCTGGCTCCTTCAACAAACTCGATCCAGCTCCTCTTCCCGTGACAGTATTAGACGGGCATCCGCAGTTAAGGTCGATACGAGGGGCTCCTCTCTCTGCAACGGCTCTCGCCATCTCTGCCATTAAATCGGGATCGGATCCCATCAGCTGGGCTGCCTGAGGAATGGGATGAGTCTCATCCGCCTCATAACGTTTCGCTAAACTCGGAACATGAGCATTAGTTGGAACACGCATAAATTCAGTACAAGCCTCATCAAAGCCACCAATCGACGCCATCGCTCGTCTAAAACTGCGGTCTCCCACTCCCTCCATAGGAGCAAGAAATAAATAAGGGCAACCAGAGGGTTGTTTGGGAAGCAAAGTACTCATAATAAATGGGATCTTATAGGATTGTGAATAAGATGGTTAATCACCAAGAGATGACGATTACCTGAATTCCAACGTGCATCTTTTAACCAACGCCAAAATAAGCAGATTAATTATATGTAGAAAACTCATTTGATTAAAGGGATATTTCACTCTTTTCCACTAAACGTAAAAGCATAGACTTTAATACCTTGAGGAATTGTCAAGACAAGTTCATGCCTTCCATTTTCGCCTTTTAAATTGAGAAGCTGATAAAGGCGCGACTTATCGACAAAAATGTCCCCTGTGTCATTGGCATCGCTTGAATGATAATTCGCAGGAATAGGTTTACCATCCAATTGCAATTGGATTGGCAGTTCGCTCTTTCCTCCAAGAACAAGATAGACTCTGTCGGCTTTAAAATTGACCTTCAACTGGGAAGTATTGGACTGAGAAAGAATATCATTCGCGTGAGCCTCCCATTTTCCCTTCAATCCCACTTGATTCAGCCCAATTGTATCGAAGCGATCGTTATAAGAGTAGGTCAGATCAGGTAGAAGCTGAGGTGTTTGCATGAGAGAGTTTCCCCTTTCATACCCTAAGTAAATGGCAGGCGTGATGTCTACTGAAGCAGTTGAAATGATTCTTGAAAAAGGGTCTTGATCTTGATTGGGAAAACTTGGGTTTGGAGAGCGTAAGGGTTGGAGCTGCTTGTCTACCCAAGCCTGATTTTCAATTTGCATATCGGGCAGGTCATGTAGGACAGCGTGCTCAAAGAAGGTATCCCAATTGTAGGCAAAAATCGCAGCCGTTACAATCATAAGACCGCCAATGACTTGACGAGCTTTATCAGCATAATCTACATAAGTTGGTGCTTCATCAATGAACGGGCGCGTTCCTGATGCGAAAAGGAACAAGGGGACTCCAACTCCTAGACTATAAATGCAGGCCAATAGAGTGCTAACGGCTGTGACGTGCTGAGTCGTCATGAGCGTGGCACAAGCTGCTAATATCAACCATGCAAAGGGGGCCCATGTAAGACCGAGCATTCCTCCTAATAAGATGCCTCCTCTTTTTTCCTCCTCAATGTTTGGAGAAAAAAGCAGGTCTGTATTCCACTTTGTAAATAGAGCGACACATTTAGCAAATAGCAAGCTAAAGGTTGGAAGGACTAAAACGAATCCAAAAAAACCAATCAGCAAAACAGCTGTATATCTGACAGCCGTAGCCTGCAATCCAAAGTGCTGCATAAATAAAGTCAAAGCCGTAAAACAAGCGACAAAACTCACGAGCCATCCCGTCAAAATGGCTACGGCTCGGCTTTTATCCAAACGGTCATTTGGCGGAAGCAACGGGGTGATCACAGGAAGGATTGAATAAGACAGAATGGTTACTAGGCCCGCTAAAAAAGCAAAGATTAGAATCAGCAGCATGACTCACCCTTTTTAAATAATGAAATCGAAGAAAACCTTTTCTATTGGAGTTAAGATTTTTTTTCACCAGAAATAAGAGCGATCCCTCTTTTCGTAAAGAAGTTTTCCATACATCCACTCTTGGCAAAGGACAAATGGGCTTTAGCCCCTCTTTTATGGCAATTTTTTAAAAGAACTTTACGAAAAAGCCGCTTATTGTTAAGAACTTTCTTTCAAATGAATATTCCAAATGCAAATACAAATTTAAAAAAACACTTTTCACACACTATCGAGCAAAACGGAAGCCACTATCGATAGACTAAGCTAGGAAACTGTAAGCCTTGCGTTAGATTATTTCGTAAAGGCTGCATTGCCCTACAATCGAGACAAAGGTTTATCATCCTTTCAAATCCACTGTAATTTTAACGAGGAGACTATGAACAGACGCTTACTGCTAATCTTATTTATCTTGTGTTTTCATACTTTCATACATGCAGAAAAAAATCAGCATACCAAAAAAATGTATCGATTGGCTAATGATCCTATTGATATCGTCATCGTTTCTCATCCTAAAGACAAAGAAACATTAGACCATTGTATCAATGGCATCCGCGAAAATGGGCACAATGTCAGGCGAGTCATCGTCGTATCAGAGACAAAGTTAACTGAAAATGCTGAATGGTTTGATGAAGCAAAATTCCCCTTCAACAAAAACGACATTGCTTTCGTCATTGGACGAGGCGACAAGAAAAAAAGCGAAAAGTTTTTCAAAAAATCGAACCGTGGCGCTGGATGGTACTTGCAGCAACTATTGAAGCTCTATTCCCCATTCGTTATACCAGGCATTTCTTCAAACGTGCTCGTCATCGATGCCGACACCATTTTTATGAATCCTGTCAAATTTCTTAATGAATCGAATGGCGGCCTTTTTTGCATCAGCTATGCTCCTGGTAAAGAGCCCTATTTTAAACACGCCGAACGTTTAGTGCCAGGCTATGAGCGCATTTATCCAGAGTTCTATAGCGTGTGCCATCATATGCTCTTTCAAAAACCTATTTTGAAAGAATTATTCAAGACTGTTGAAAAGCACCACAAATGTGACTTTTGGGTCGCCTTTTGCTCGTCTGTTGATACAAAGGGAAAAAAAGGAGCTTCGGAATACGAGATTTACTACAACTACGCTCTAAGACACACAGACCAAGTCCAAATACGGGAATTGATCTGGGCTAATAGTGCTCATTTAAGTGATTGGCCCTATTACAAGAGAGATGGCTACCACTTTGTCTCTTTCCATACATATATGAAAGGAAAGTGGCCCAGCATTTATGCCAATCAATAAGTGCAAGGATGGGCTTAAAAGCCCATCCTATTATATCCCTAGCCATCGATTGACCGCTTAGCAAGTCTTCGCTCGTTTTCTTCATCTTCGAGCTTGTTCCACAAAGCAATTGCATAAGCTTGCAATTCTTCGTTTAGCGCAGGCACAATGTGCTTAAGGAAATGCCCCTTCATTTTTCCCACATGTTCCGTGTCTACAAAAGCTATTTTACCTTCCTTAGTAAAAGGCTGATTGCGCGGAAATGCATCACACCCTCCTACAGCATGTAAAATGGTGCAAAGCTCGGTTAACATCTCTACACTCATATTGTAATAAAGCTGCCGGCATATGCCATTTGGATCATTGTAATCTCTGTGAATATCCATGTTATCGACGACTAAGACGTAAGAACGATCTTTATCGCCTTGAGAAAATGATCGGGGAAGTTTAATAAGCCATTTTTGCGGAATGACAAGGTACTTGTAGTTGTGTGTTAGAATGTAATTGCGCAAGACTTGAGCCCCTTTTTGGCGCTTGAGAAAATTTTCTAACTGCTTTGCTTGCGGCATGCTATTGGGGAACTTTTTAAAGAGGTAATCGGGTACATGAGGATGTCCCCCCACCATAAGCTTGCGATGTCCTCTAATGACGTGAAAGCCAGCTTTTCTAAAATGGCTGGAGGACTTGAACATATTAGGATTACTAAAAAGAATGCTTAAATATCCCTTCAAAGGGTGATTTCGGGGCAACATATAAGGCTCTAAAGCCTTATCCGCTCCATTCTCGTTTTGCTTCTTTCTCAACTCTAAATCGGCAGAAAGAGAGGCATGAGAACTAAAAAGAAGTGTTAAAAGAGAAATAACAAGAGGAATAGTCCGTTTTTTTAACATATCAACCTTCAGTATGTTTTAATGGTAAGATTTACAAGCAGGCTATGTAAAAGTAGATTCAATCATTTGCAAACCTGTCAAAAAGAGTGTCTTACTGTATAAAAAACTCCACTCAAATAAATCAAGAGATTGGATCAAAAAATAAGGTTTGCATAGAATGTCGGACCACATCAACTCATCAATTGTGGTTATCATTATGCAGTTTCTTTCCAGATTATCTCTAACGGCTCTTCTAATCCTCGGATTACACCTCTGTTTTACGCCTATACAAAGTCACGAATGCGTAAATGAATTCTCCCTTCGCAAGCACGAACTAAAAGAGTATTTACTGCCCAATGACCACCCTCTTCAATCTGCCTTAAAAAACATTTTCAATGATTCAAACATGTTTGAATCCCCATCTCACTGGCATCTGGCAGGCTTTCAAGTGCTCGACAGGGTACACCGCAACTTGATGCTCGCTCGCCACCCCTCCATCAAGAATTATCTCTTTAAAAAATTTAGCAATCCCATTTCGCAAAAAGACCAAGTCAACAATTACCTAAAACGCATCAGTGGTGCGCGCAGCCTTAGAACATTTATTGCAAAAAACCGCTTGCAACACATTACCGTTCCAAAAAAGTGGCTATACCAACTGCCAAAAAAGTTCAATGACTCAAAAACGAAGGAAAAAACCTATATTCTGATTGTTGAGGAAATGGATATTTGTAGCGGAGGAGCAGATCCCTTTGGAGAGGTAGCTCAAAAATACTATCATATTGAAGATGAGGTGTTAAGAGAGCTATGTATCGTTCTTTATCACTTTAGAGGACTAGATTCCATGCTTCACAACATGCCCTTTACCTATCAAAATAAAATCGCATTCATTGACACCGAAAAGTGGAAAATAAAAAGAAAGGGATACTTGCGAAATGCCATGCAGTTCCTTTCGCCAGAAAAGCAAGCCTATGCACTAGCTATTTTTCAAGAGCTTGAAAATCAAAATCAGTGAGAAAGACGTTGAAGAAAAAAGGCCTTGCACAGTCTGTCAATCGACAAGTTTCGCAAAACAAAAGAGTACGGCTTAATGGCACTTATAGCAATGATCATACGTTTGACTTAGTCTTCCGAGTGCAAGTGCCCCAAAAAGCAGACCTACATCCCTCAAAGCCACATCGTAATAATGCTGGAGAAATAGTAAGTTAATGATGATGGCAAGCAGCCAAAGGGCTACGATATAGGCAAAGATTTTTGGCTTTAGCCATACGCCAATGCCTGCAATGACCTCGATAACGCCCACAACAAGCATGGTTGTATGGGGATTTCCAAAGACATTAAATGGAGAAGAAAGATACTGTTCCCAGTTAGTCATGAAATTAAAAAATTTATCCAGTCCAAAAAGGATAGGAGCAACTGTAAAGACAAAATGCAAAAGTTGATAGGCTTGATAACTCGGCTCTCTACAATACGAAATATCGCAGGGCTGCTTAATAACCTCATCAGACATGACCATACTCTCTCCTTAATTATTTTCTCCACACTTCTCGTTTAGATAGAGCGCGCTCTAAATAACTGGTAATCAAATGAGAATTTAGGTGAGGCACAAGTAGAATTTTGATAGAGCAACTCAAACCTTACTCTAAAAACAGGGGTGTAAAAAGTAAATAAAATATTTTTTAAATATTGGAATTTATCCGTAAAAGATGCTTCTTACAAATGGGAAGCTTCAGACATTTGACTCGAGAAGGAGCTTAGAAAGAGGAATGGTTTTGAAAGCATACATTCAATAAAAAACTTGCTTTTTGAGAAGATGAGCTGCTATTAAAAATCGGGTATGATGGATCGATATGATGAATAAATGGAGTTGCTTAGTTTCTTATCTTCTCGCTTATTTAATGAGTAGCTGTTCCATTATTGGAAGGGAAAACGGAGAGCAAGTTACAAATTTAGTTCGGGCACAAATAGCCCAAGAGGTGGATTGGCAAAAAGAATGTTATCATGACTCTCTTTTGACAGACATTATTAACAAGATGGCTAACCAAAAGCTCTCTATCGATCAGGCAGTTCAAATCGCACTCCTCAACAACCCCCACGTTCAAGCTGCCTTTGAAGAGGTCGGCATTGCTCAGGCCGATTTAATCGAAGCAGGTCTCCTTTCTAATCCGATCTTTGAAGGATTTATTCGCTATCCAGACAAAAAGCATTTGAAAAGCAATACTGAGCTGTCTGTTATGCAGAGCTTTCTCGATCTTTTCCTTATTCCTCTAAGAACAAAGATTGCCGCGGCCGAATTACAAGCTGTGATTTATAAAGTCAGTCATCGAATCATTCTACTCTCATTTGAAGTCGAAACAACCTATTACCAATTGATGGCCGCCCACAAAAAGAAAACACTGCTTAAAATGATGATTGAATTGGCTGAAGTGGCCAATCAGATCTCCCTTGCGCAAAACAGGATTGGCAACGTTAGTGATTTAGATCTTAACTTGCGCACGGCTCAGTATTTAGAAAAAACAGTCGAACTTGTAGAAGTCGAAAAAGAGATGATCGAACTGCGAGACATGCTCAATCGACTCATGGGATTGAGCCATGACAGCTGCTGGATCATAGAAGATGAATTCTCTTTTATACCGGAATGTGAATTAGATTTAGATTGCTTGGAGTGGAAGGCTTTTAATGAAAGGCTTGATATTCAAGCTGCAAGATGGGAAGTTGAACGCATCCGAAGATCTTTTCCAACAGCCGAAGGGTGGACGTTTACAGACTTGCAAGGAGGAATTCTAACCGAAAGGGATTCCGATGGCATACGTGTAACGGGTCCTCAGTTTGCAGCCAGGCTCCCCATCTTTAATTATGGCCAAGCCGTAAACAAACGCTTCATGGCTCAATTTAGGCAAGCCCAAGCCGATTTAATCGGCTTAGAGATCGATTCCTATGCCGAGGTGAGAAAAGCCAGAAATACTTTGCTTGTTTTCCGCAATCAAGTCATCTTTTATGCAACTAAAATTTTACCCAATCAAGAGCAGATCGTAAATTCAACAGAAGAGCTTTACAATGTCATGGGAATAGGAATTTATGCTCTACTCGATAGCAAACGCAACCAACTTCAAGCTTATTACAATTACTATCTTGCTCTAAGGGATTACTGGGTAGCTAAAGTCAATTTGAACAAAGCTGTGGGCGGGAAATTTGACATCATTGGAAATCACTGCCGAGAAGCCTGTGAAGGAGAAGAATAAACAATGAAAAAACAACTGGCCCTCATAGCATGCCTACTTACTAGTTTTTTAGCAGCCCAACATGCAGGACACTCTCCCTTTTTCCAGAGCTTAGAACTCAATCAAGGCAATTCCTCTGGCAATGCATCAGAACCTTCTACCTCTTCTCGAATGAATGAAATCCCTGATGAAGCAACTAAATACCGGGCTGTAGTTACTCCTAACGTTGGATCGCTTCCTTGGACAATGGATGGGGATATTAAAGTTTTTCATTTAATAGCCGAGCACGTCAGAAGGGAATTCGCTCCAGGATTTTGGGTCAACTGCTGGGGCTATAATGGCTCGAGCCCAGGTCCGACAATTGAAGCTGTTGAAGGCGATAGAGTCCGCATTTACGTCACAAACAAGCTCAATGAGCCCACTTCAACCCACTGGCATGGACTCATTTTACCAAATGGGATGGATGGCATAGCAGGACTTACCCAAAAAGCCATTCTGCCTGGTGAAACCTTCAAGTATGAGTTTACACTCAAGCAGAATGGGACTTTCATGTATCATCCCCATGCCGATGAAATGGTTCAAATTGCACTTGGAATGATGGGCTTTTTTATCATTCATCCCAAAGTGAATGAGAATCCTCCCGTAGACCGCGATTTTGCCATTTTTCTGCACGAATGGCACATTCCCATGGGAGCAAAAACTCCAGCTCCTTTTGAAATGCTGGATTTCAATATTTTTACTTTCAATAGCGTCCTTTACCCAATGACTGAACCATTAGTAGTCAAAAAAGGAGATAGGGTCCGCATCCGCTTAGCAAATGTCATGATGAATAGCCATCCAATCCACCTTCATGGTCATGAGTTTACTGTCACAAGACGAGGTGCTAAACACTTGCCTCTATCGGCCCAATATACAGAAGTCACCACATCTGTTGCACCGGGCGAAACAAGGGATTTCGAGCTGATTGCCGATAATCCAGGCGACTGGCCTTTTCATTGCCATAAATCGCACCATACAATGAATCAAATGCAAGACGACTTACCTAATCTAGTTGGGGTCGATCGAGGCACAATCAACGAGAAGATTCGCAAGTACTTCCCCGATTTTATGGGGCTCATGAGCATCAATGGGATGGGGGAAATGTTTGAAATGTTTGGACCTTCTCGCAATGAGATAGACATGGGAATGAAAATCCCCAAAAATCAATCTCCAATCGGAAGCCCCGGCCCTTTCGGCATCATCGAGCTTGGAGGCATGTTTACACTCTTTAAAGTGCGTGAAAATCTGGCCAACTATACTGATCCCGGCTGGTATCAACATCCTTCTGGAACAGTTGCAAGTGCTATAACCGGCGAAGAACTCGAACGCCTTTCCCAACTACCAAAACGAAGCGACTTCAAACTATCGTCCCCCAACCAAGAAACAATCAGTTGGCTGAGCCAAGAAGAAGACAAGCGCGCCCCATATGAAGCCCACTCAAATTGGATGGAAGGCAAACCAGCTCATGGACATGAATCATCAGGGCACCTCATGAACCCGCAAGAAATGGATCTGCCACATGCTAACCACTAAGCGAACCTTTGAGAAAATGTAGCTCCTCCTAGCAATAACAGACCATTTTTTGCCCGCTCAATTCCTGCTTTTCAAATTGTGTTGACAGTTTTAATACCCGTTTATACCATAGGGGGGTATGGTATAAAAACAAAAAAAGGAATGATGGTATGGATAAGCAATGCTGTGTGTCGGAGCATCCATCGCACAAGAAAGAGCTTCCTCACTTAAATCGCATTAGTGGACAAGTCGAGGGAATCAAAAAAATGATCGAAGAGGGACGATATTGCCCAGAGATCTTAACTCAGCTGCGAGCCATTCGCGCTGCCATCAAAAGCGTGGAATTGCGCATTTTAGATACCCATCTTTCTTTTTGTGTGACTCAAGCTTGCCTTTCCCATGATGAGCAAGAGCAAAAAAAGAAAATCGAAGAAATTCGAGAACTGATTAAAAGATTTGATTAACGCAGTTTTTATAAAAAAAGGAGAATTGCATGAATATGAAAGCATTTTTAGGATTATTGGGAGCCTCTTTAATGGCCATCAGTTTTATAACAGCGGCCCCTTCGCAGGAAAATTGCAGCTGCCAAAACTGTGCTTGCGCGCCCGGCAAGCAGTGTGGCTGCTTGCAGCAGACAGAGTGCCGCTGTTCAAACCAATGCCAATGTAAAGATGGCTGTGCATGCAGTAAACAGCACTCTTGCAGCGCTCATTGCCGTTGCGGTCAATAATAAGAATTATACCTGAAAAAATAGTGTGAATGAATCATGACCGCTTTTCATTCACACTATTGAGAAAAAAATCTCAAGACCACGCCTCACTCCTCTTACTTCTTGAACGTCGCCTTCCTCGACCTCAAAGCTTCAATTTACGCAATCTTAAAGCATTAACAATGACCGAAAAAGAGCTCAAGCTCATGGCTAAAGCAGCAATCATCGGATCGAGCAGCAGACCCGTCAAAGGATAAAGCAGCCCTGCTGCGATGGGAACCCCCAATACGTTGTAAATGAAGGCAAAGAAAAGATTCTGGCGGATATTCCTCATCATTGCATGGCTTAAATGAATCGCACGCACAATGCCCATTAAATCCCCCTTGACCAGCGTCACCTCAGCACTCTCCATGGCAACATCAGTTCCGGTCCCCATTGCAATGCCCACATCGGCCATAGCTAAAGCAGGGGCATCATTAACACCGTCACCAGCCATAGCCACCAATCCCTCTTCGTCTTTAGCTTGTCGAATAAATTCTTGCTTATCCTGAGGAGCAACTCCAGCATGAACCTCATCTATCCCCAATTGTTTAGCAACGGCCTTAGCTGTGTATTCGTTATCACCAGACAGCATGACAATTTTTTTTCCTAACCGATGAAGCTCTTTAATGGCATCAGAAGCGGAATGCTTAATAGGATCACTGACAGCAATTAGTCCAGCAGCTTGTCCATTGATAGCCACAAAAAGAACCGTTTGAGCAGCTTTTTGAAGAGGCTCTCCCCTTTCTTGCAGAGAAGCCATTCTTGTAACTTTTTGTGCCTGCAAAAAAGAAAGCTTGCCAACCACTACTTCTCGTCCCTCGACCCTTCCGATGACTCCACCACCGGTCACTGAATTAAATTCTTGAACTTTAGGAAGAGTTAAATGCCGATCCTTGGCTTCTTGGATAAGCGCTTGTGCAAGTGGATGTTCGCTGCTTTGCTCTACGGCTGCAACTAGGCGGAGAAGGTCATTTTCTTTTTCATTTAAGCTTACAACTTGTGAAACCTTTGGTTTACCATCAGTCAATGTACCGGTTTTATCAACAACAACTGTTTTTACTTTCTCAAGCTTTTCTAGAGCCCCGGCATTTCTGATAAGCACTCCATTCTCTGCACCCTTCCCCATTCCAACCATAATCGACATGGGTGTGGCGAGGCCAAGAGCGCAAGGGCAAGCTATAATTAAGACGGCAACAGCATTGACCAAACCATATACAAAAGAGGGTTCTGGGCCAATTAAAGCCCATATGATAAAGGTTAAAATAGCGATCAGGACAACTGCTGGTACAAAATAGCTAGAGACTTTATCAGCCAAGCCTTGAATAGGGGCTCGACTGCGCTGAGCAGCGGCAACCATTTGTACAATGCGCGCCAATAGCGTTGCATTCCCAACCTTTTCAGCCCGCATTAAAAAGCTTCCTGTTTGATTAATGGCCCCTCCAGTTACCACATCACCGGTGCTCTTTTCAACGGGTATGGGCTCTCCTGTCATCATGGATTCATCAATAGTACTTTTTCCCTCGACAACTTTACCATCCACTGGAACCTTATCTCCAGGCTTCACACGCAGAATATCGCCAACTTTTACCCGGTCGATCCCAACCTCCACTTCTTCTCCATTGCGTATGAGCCTTGCAGACTTTGCTGCACGTCCAAGAAGGGCTTTAATAGCCTGGCTTGTCTTGCTGCGCGCTTTTAACTCAAGAACTTGGCCTAGCAGCACTAAAACCGTAATAATTGCCGCTGTTTCAAAATAGAGTGGAATAGTCCCTTGATGCTTAAATGTGTCTGGAAACAGGCCCGGGAAAAAATAGGCAACCAGACTGTAGAAGTAGGCTGTTCCGATGCCAATTGAAATTAAACTAAACATATTGAGGTGCCGGTTCACAAGCGACTGCCATCCTCTTTGAAATAAGGGCCAACCACACCAGAGAACGACAGGAGTACTCAAAATCACTTGTAAGAGATGAGACGTTGGAGAAGGGATTATATTCCTAAAAGCTGGAAACATTTCGCCCATTCCTAAAATGAAGACGGGTAAAGCCAGCAAAAGACCGATCCAAAAACGGCTTAGAAAGTTTTGATATTCGGAATCATCTGCTCTTACCTCAACATCTTTTGGCTCCAGCACCATTCCACAAATGGGACAATTGCCAGGATGATCCTGCTGAATTTCTGGATGCATGGGACATGTGTACGTGCTTTGACTTGATAGGACTGGGATCATAGGCTCCAATGCCATCCCACAAATGGGGCAATCGCCAGGCTTATTTGAGCTTATCTCTGGATCCATCGGACAAAAATAGGCCTGCCCAGCTTCAACCTTTTGGCTCTGATTCACTGAGGATGTGAGATAGCGAGCGGAATTGCCTTTAAATTTCTCCACACAATGTGCGCTGCAAAAAGCAAATGATTGTCCATTGTAATCAAATGTGTGAGGGGATGTTTCGGCATCTACCATCATTCCACAAACAGGATCGAGCTGTTTTTTTACCATCATTTCTCCTCAAAACATTATGAAAGATTGCCTGTAGGCAATGAATCTAAAATAATTTATTAGGAATTTTAGAGAGAATAAGAATCTGAAGGAAAGAGTCATTTATAGGCTCTATACAAAAGGAGGGCAAGAGTACTTTGCTGCACTCTCCTCTGCTATCCGGATGGTAGCAAGAGGAGATACAGCCTTTTTCTTAATAGGTCCAGTTATCAAAATCTTCAAAACGCAATCCGGAGCGTTCCAGATTGCTATGCGATTTCTTTACAGGTTGAACATATGGCACCCCTACAGGTTCAACAGGCGCAGCCACAGGCTTGACAGGCGACACCGCTACTGGTTCGACAGGCAATGCTGTTGCTGACACAACATTAGAGGAAACAAAGATCTCTTCTAAAGCTGAGACCTCATCGTCACTGTCAAAGTCTGTAGTGAAATTAGAGCCTGTCTCTGTCCCCATATAATGCGTTGTAGAATCAATCGATGTCCCAAGCTTCAATATCTGGTCATCCTCATCCTCATCCGAACTGTAATGGAATTCATCCTCTCTCGGCGTTGTTTGATTCGAAGAGGAGACTAGAGAATTAGCTTCCCGCGGTGTCGTTCCACGAGGTGTAGCTTGCTGTGAAGCCACCTGCGGATTCACTGGTTCATTAATATCTAACGTTTCATGCATAGAAGAGAAAAGGCATGCGATTCCTGAATCACTATCATTTTCCACTGCAGCCTGGGTCTCCTCTCTTATTATACTGGGAGATTGGTGGGAGGCTTTTGGCGTAGTAGGCGGGCTTATATGGAAGTTATCTTCTTTAGGTTGCGTAGATAAAGGAGGCGCTTCTACTGATTGTTCTGCCGTGATTGAATGCTCTGCTTTTGGTGAAAGCTTCTGTGGAATTTGCTCTCTTGGTGTGATTTCTTTAGATAAAGCTGGGGTTGGATGAATGACTTCGCTCACCGGTAAAGAAGAAGTCCCTTCTTCGACTGATTCCTGAGTCTTTACCTCAAGTGTCGAAGTTGCATCTTTCGGGTGAGGCGTAGCCTCTCTCCCTCCTGTTAATGGACGGCGAGATTGAGCCTTGGAAGATTTTATTTCAGCCTCTACCTCGTTAATTCCCTCAAAGTTTAAAAGAGGAATGTCCGGTTTAATCCGTACAGTCTTCTCTCCATTTCCACTAGTACTCAGCCTGCGCGGCATCTCCCGCGGTGTTGGTTGCATGCGGGGTGTCGATCGCGAATAAGATGTAGGCGAATCCCCTGTAGTCATATAGACAGTATCAGCATTCACGTTAGTTCTAGAAACTGGATTTTCAACAGGTGGAAGAAGTTGTTGTTTAGGGCGCCCCTTGAATTCCTGCCATAAAATCGAGCTCACGACACTAACCGTTGTGATGACAGCTAAAATGTAAGAATCGAACTTTAGTTGCAGGGCTCTATTTAATGCCACGTTAAGCCCCGTTGTTAAACCACCTGTGACTAGCACTTGAATCGCACGACTCGCTAGGTTTTTTTTAAAAGAATCTCTACCTGCTTGATGAGGTAAAAGAATATCTATTCGAGAAACGATTTTTTCTGATATCACCCACATTGCCAAATTACTTGCTGCCAAAATACCTGTTTGTCTCAGATTATAACGGATAAATGTTTGGGCTGGTTGAATCAGGGTGACAATTCTGTTGAACCACGCTTTTCCAACCGAGCCGGTTGTTGTAATAGTGTAACGTAATTGATCTCTAATCCCACTTAAATAAATACTCATGATTACCTCATCGATTATATTAAAAAAATCGCTTTTTTAATTGGTTCACAGGCTAAAAATAGCCGAACCAAGTTTTTTTTCCAGGTTGCTCTGGGGCCTTCGAATCCCGTTCTAGTTTGAAAATCTTGTCCCAGATAGTTTGAATCTCTATATGTGGATCTTTGATTGCTTTAAAACTATTTTTCTCCTCGTTAATTAATTGCGTGATCTCTTTTTGCAAAGCTTGTAAATTGCCCCCCGCTGTTGTTGCCTCTTCTACCACTTTCGAGAACTGTTCTTGATCTTGTGCATCTTTAGGTAATTTTAAGGTTGATCTAGCCCAGAGGCGTTCTTTAAGTTCAACAATTTTGCACAACAGATTTAAATGCATTTCCCAGTCTTGTTTAAATGTATAGCCAACTTCCATTTCACTTAATGCTTTGCTTGAACTCTCTGTAGAATCTAAAGTTAAACCGGCAAATAGGTTTCTCACTTCTTTTACCCTATGAATAATCCGTTCAGCCACAAGCTTTTTTTCTGTAGATTTCGATTCATTGGCAGCAGCCAAAACCTGACTTGAATCGAGTTCTTTTTCGATACATCTAAATGTTTCGAAATACTTGGCTTTGATTCGCTCTTTGTAGGCTACTACCAGAAAATCTTTGGTAATAAATTTATTATCTAACGCATACCTTAAACAGGTTAACTCCTCTTTCATCTTCACTAAAGTGGCAAGCTTGTCGATCAAGGGCTCAAACTCTGTCCGGCTAGGTTGCTCAGTTCCTTTAGATGTAGAGGCTAGTTTAGAGTTAGTTTCTATCAAATCTTCCAACCTGTACAACTCATCCAGCCTGTATTTGATACCAAACTGGTAGTAAGGTCCCATTGAAAATAAAACAAGGTTGTAGCTAGGCTTGCCTTCCCACATGATTGTTAACTGACTGGCTAGCGAAGTTAAATGTTCAATACTTACATTCGTGAGTTCCTCGATAAATCTGACAACTCCATTGCTCTTATCAAAATCAATTCTATTCTTGTCGATACTCAAAAGAGTCCTCTCCAACCCTCCCAAACTTGACAAGTCAATTTCAGGATTTTCTTCGCCCTGAGCCTTTTTTTGAAGCTTATCCTTCTCACTCATTGCTTTTAAAATGACACTTGGAGTCGATTGTCCCAGCTCATCAGATATCGTTCGCATGGTTTTTAAAAATGCTTCATACTTCTGCTGAAAATTGGCTGTCCTCGCTGCGCGTTGCTGAATTTGCTCAACTGTATAGATTTTAGGACCCGATTTAAGGGTCCAAACGCGGTTATCTATTGGCGACGGAGGTGTCTGTGTAGGCGTGATTATAACATGTGCTGTATGCATTACCCCTGTTGGCTCTACAGGGGTAATTACTGTATTGTTTGAATCGTACCCATCTACCAAATCTGTTTGCACATGTAGGGGTTGGGTTAGTAGTGGTTGCATGCTATTACTCCCTTATTTGCTTCTTACGTTTTTCTTTTTTTGAGTAATCGTATAAGCTTTGGTTTGTTCATTAATTTAATTATCATCCACCTAGTAGTATTTGCAGATGATTTTTGGCATACGCCAACTTGATTGATTAACAATTAATAAAAGAATTGACGCCTGTTTTACATTCGTCAATTCTTTTAGAAGCAACTATCTATTCAATTTCTACATGTTGCTTTTAATCATTTCATCGAATGTTAGAAAAAAAATGCATTACTATCGTGTCTTTTGAATGTTTTAGAATTACCTAAAATAGGAAATAGATCCGAAGACCTCTTACAAAATAAATTAACATTATGTTCATTCATTTTTTAGACTCTTTCCTTCTTCAGGTCTCTCTTGAATTGGTCCGATCTTCAGCTCATGCACGTTCAATGCCCTCATAGCTGATATGTGTAAAGAAATTTTTTCACATAAAAATGAGATATTGTCAAATAAATTATAGCAAAACAAATTTGAAAATCCCATCTAGTGCGTTATATAAAACACTTCAGGAATAAGTGTAAACAAGAAAAAGGAATATTAAGCTATAAGCATTTATAGCCATATATGGAATGGAATTGCTAATTTACAGGCATTTAGCGGCCATGTCGTACTTTCTTAGCGATTTATAAGCCTCAAAGAACGCTCTCAAGAGAAATGGATTACACATCATAGCCTTGCAAATAGCTTGTCAGTGCCATCTTTTACATCTTTATCTTCTTACAATAACACTCGAAAATTTCCGCCTGAAATGCATCATTAGCCTTTAAGCTATAATGAAAGAGCGCACGGTGAAATGCTATTGATTCTCATCTATATCTTCCTGATTCTCATAACATCCTGAAATCACTTCAATTCTTTCTCCAAGCCTGACGCTAATACCTGGACCTTTGGGTGGTAAATAGATCTAGTAGTAGCTACGGTATCATAGTACCCATTAGCATTGTGAAAAGTTTTTTAGAGCTGACATTACCGCTAGAAACTAGCCGATGGCATACTCATTCTCAAACTTGCATTGAGTCTTAAGTAAGTTTAACAAGGCTCAAGGTAGGCTTTAAGATCAGCTCACCTTTCATCCCCTAACGACATGTATGCTTGCAAGATGATGAAGCATTTAATTGATTTGTTTGCGGCCGCTTGGTCGACCCATTTTAAAGCCCATAAACAAAGGAAAACGCAAAAGATGAAATGGAGCTCGTAAGAACGGCAATCATTATCTGAGACACGTCAAAGAAAAGGAAACCCCTTAGAGCTACAACCTAAAGCTAGAGCCAGAATTTTAGGACTCTCCATAGAGTTTTGAAAGTTCTTTTATTACATCTAAATGTCTATTTTTGCTATGCCAGATCAACTAAAAGAGGAAATGGTTAAAAAATACCATTGAAAAAATGTTGTAATGCAAGGGCAATCACTTGGCGAGGAAATGGGAGTCTGTATGGGCTTTGGAACTGATGCACAAACCTTTTTTGATGGACAGTGCCGGAAATGCCTCAGAAGGAATAATATTTATCTGATAGCTATCCGCCAGTCCATGACGATGGAAAATAACGCCTGCTGTTTATCATTTTTGAGGTAGGGATGTTGCAGAGAAACTCGCTCAAACCAACCAAAAAGAATCCATAATGTCTTTCAACATTCGAACAATTATTGCAGAAGCGTCTTATCAGGGAACTATATAAAGAGATGAAGGGATCAGTATAGAAAAGACAAGTAAATGAAGGAGGATATAAACGATGTAGCGGCAGCCGGACTTGAACCGACGACACACGGATTATGATTCCGTTGCTCTACCAACTGAGCTATACCGCCAAACAAGAGAAAATAGCGGGGGAAGGATTCGAACCTCCGGCCTTTGGGTTATGAGCCCAACGAGCTAACCCCTGCTCCACCCCGCGTCACAAGCAAACTGGGTTAAGTTTGCTGAAGAAACATTGACTATAGCAAAGCGTATAATTTATGACAACCCCTTTTGTTTTATTTTTTCAAAATAGTTTCATTTTTACTCCCACAAGTACCTGGGAAGAACTATTTAATTTTGCACAAAATTGGTTCGATTGCATTTAACGTGCGCTTAGTTGATCCTTTTAAGTTTTGAATCAGTCTCAGACCATTGTGCCCAATTTCATGGCGAAGAGAATCACTCATCAGCCACTCTTCTAAAGTTTTTCCAAGCTGCTCCTGAGTGACTTGCATGCCTGCCTGAGCCTGCTGGATAAGATCCACCAATTCGAGCTGCGAATACATAGAAGGACCGAACAAGACGGGCTTGCCATACCAGCACGGCTCTAAAATATTGTGCCCTCCAACTTTTGTTGTAAAACTTCCAGCCACTAAAGCGATGTCAGACAGTTGATAGCACATGCGCAGCATCCCCATTGCATCGATTAAAATGATTTGTTCTTTTCCAGTTCTTCGATTGATATCGGTGAAACTAATCCATTCTAGCGGCTCATTTTCAAGGAGCGTCGCAACCTCTTTGAATCGCTCTGGATGGCGAGGAACGAGGATCACCTTGAGCTGTGGAAATCGATTCCAAATGTCTTTAGCCAGATCAAGAATGAGTTGTTCCTCAGGATAATGAGAGGAGCCTACTGTTAAAACGACTTGGTTTGGACTGATTCCCAGTTTTTCTCTCCACTCTCTAACCTCTGCATCTGAAAGTCTTGGATATTCATCATCTAATTTAAGATTGCCTGTCACCTTTAACTTTTCCGTTGCTGCGCCAACTTGTAAAAATCTCTTTCTATACAATTCATTTTGAACGCATAGAATATCGAATAAATTGAAGAGCATACGAGAAAAAAAAGGGATTTTGCAAAAACGAGCTTCAGACTCGCTCGACATTTTTCCATTTACCAAAGCAAGAGAAGCGCCTTGCTTTTTAGCACAGCGCAAAAAGTTAAACCAAAAGTCTGATTCACAAAGGATAACCAATTGCGGGGAAGCCTTACGGATAATTCTTCGCACAAGCCAATAAAAGTCAAAAGGGAGAAAGACGTGGAAATCGGCGAAAGGCAGGCTTCTTTTCGCCTCAGCCTGCCCAGTTTCTGTAACAGAGGAGACGACAAGGCGAGAGGTTGGATAACTCAATTTCAACTCGCGCGCCAAAGACACTATAGCCTTAGTTTCGCCAACCGAAACGGCATGAATCCAAATTAATGGCTGTTCATTCTTCTCGATATTAGGATAATTAAACCCTAAGCGCAGCAACAAGCTTTGATGGTACTTTTTGTGCACAAAAAAATAGTAGAGCATCCTTGGTATGGCAATAAGGGCAAGGATCCATAAACAAATTTCATAAACAATGATCAGTAAACGATTCACAGATTAACTCATGGCTCTAGGTTAATTAACTTTTTTTGATTCGCCCGGTTTTAAGGTCCAAAATTGATCAATCGGCAATTGATGGGCATGCATGGCTATATGCAAGCTTTTCACCGGCTCGTCAATCCCCTCATCAGCTAAAGGAAAAGTTCCAAAATGAATGGCTAAACTTTGCTTGGCATTTAAGTCGAGGTGGGCTTGAACAGCTTCTTGTGGAGAGAGGTGGATAGATTGCATTAACCAGCGCGGTTTATAAGCTCCAATAGGCAAGCAAGCAAGCGTTGGATTTCCACATCTCGTTGCAATTTCCTTGAAATGCTTTCCATATCCGCTATCGCCCGCAAAATAAATGACCTGATCGATTCCTTTAAGAACAAATCCTCCCCAAAGGGTGCGATTGCGGTCCCCCAAACTCCTTGAGGAAAAGTGCTGTGCAGGTACGAAAATGAGAGTTTCATGCTCAGAAAAGGCTATTTCTTCCCACCAATCGAGTTCCCTAACCTGGGCAAGCCCCTCCCTTTCCAAAAAACTTTTATTTCCCATGGGGACGTAAAAAAGAGGTTTATGGTGCTTTTCCAAAAGCCGAAGAGTGGGCAAGTCCATATGGTCATAGTGATTATGGCTAACCAACACGATATCGATCGGAGGGAGATCCTCAAACTTAACTCCTGGTGCCGCCACGCGTTTAGGCCCTAACCAGTTAAAGGGCCCCGCTCTTTCAGACCAGATGGGATCCGTTAAAATATTCCACTTTCCCATCTGAATCAATAGGGTTGAATGTGTAATAAATGTCACAACAATGCCATTCGACTCTAGGCGAGCTTTTTCCACCTGACATTGCTGTACAGGAACAGATGTTGGCCATTTGGTGCGCTTTCTTGTCAGCATCCAATAAAATACTTGCCAAAGCGGACGTAAGATCACATCTTGGTTAAAATAATATTTCCCGTCGAAATGTTCGGATGGCATGAAAGTCTCTTAGGTCTTATGGAAAATAGGCACAATAGAATCACTGCTTCTCCTATTCTCCATGAATTTTTTATACTGTGCAAACTGTGCTGCATGCTAATTTTTTCGAACAAAGCCTTGCAGACAACATGCTCTCTTCACAAGAGACTAGAATAACTATCCCCGTATTATTAAGCAACTTAGAGGGATTTCCCTTCAAAATTCATTTTTTAGGCAAAAGGTGCGACGGATAGTGTATTTTTAAACAGCTCTAATGTTAGAGTAAAAAAAGCCCCCAATAAAATCTAACCGAGTCTCTTAAGATCTCTAGAGTTAGTTTTGGCTCTCATCCAGAAATTAAACAATTAATTTTAACCCTTGATGATTTCCTTGTTATTTAATAAGTGTTAAGCTACCATTGTCCCGTTATTGATTTATTTTTAAGATAAAGTGGAAGATGACCGAAGAAATTATTGGGATTATTCCCGCTCGTTATGGCAGTACGCGCTTTCCAGGAAAACCCCTCTTTCCCATTCTCGGTAAAACCCTCCTCCAAAGAACTTATGAAAATGCCAAGCGTGCGGCTTCTTTAAGTGAAGTCATTGTCGCAACGGATGATCAACGCATTTTCGACCATGTGAAGTCGTTTAATGGCCAAGTCGTTATGACATCGCCCGACTGTCCAACCGGAACAGATCGTTTAGCAGAAGTTCTTCGCCTCCATCCTGAATGGATGCAAGCCGCTGTCATTGTCAATATACAAGGGGATGAACCCTGTTTAGAGCCTCAAGCCATCAATTTGGCCGCAGATGCTTTACTAAACGATTCTAATGGCCACATGTCGACTGTTGTGACCCCACTATTATCAGAAGAGGATGCGTTCAATCCATCCATCGTCAAGTGCGTCATGGATCAAAAAGGAAATGCCCTCTATTTTAGCCGCACCTTGATTCCCTCCAATAAAAGGCAGTGCTTTGAACCACAAACGTCCTATTTCCGTCATTTGGGGTTGTATGCCTACCGTCCAGCTTTCATATTGGAGTATCAACAATTATCTCCCACGCCTCTGCAACTAGAGGAAGACTTAGAACAATTAAAAGTATTGGAACACGGATATCGCATTAAAGTGGCTGTAGTCGACCATGTCAGTATTGGCGTTGACACTCCCGAAGATATCCATAAAATTGAGCAATGGTTATGCAAACAAAATACATTTTTATAACAGGTGGCGTTTGTTCCTCTTTGGGCAAAGGTCTCACCTCTGCTGCGATTGGATTATTGCTTGAGAAGAAAGGCTTAAAAGTAGCCATGCTTAAGCTCGATCCTTACCTAAACGTTGATCCGGGCACAATGAGTCCTTTCCAACACGGAGAAGTCTATGTGACTGATGACGGAGCCGAAACTGACTTGGATTTAGGTCACTATTACCGCTACACCAACTCCAGCCTATCGCGTGCTTCTAATGCAACTTCAGGGCAGATCTACAACACCGTTATTCGTCGTGAACGCCATGGTGATTACTTGGGAAAAACAGTCCAAGTCATTCCTCACATCACAGATGAGATTAAGCAGAGAATCATCAATTGCGGCAAACAGCAAGAAAAAACAGATGTTGTTTTGGTTGAAATAGGCGGCACAGCAGGTGACATCGAATCACTGCCTTTCTTAGAGGCTATTCGCCAATTTACTTATGATCATCGCTCTGACTGCCTCAATATCCACTTAACCTATGTTCCCTACTTGCAGGCCGCCGGCGAAGTAAAAACAAAACCTTCCCAGCACTCTGTACAGGTTTTAAGGGGCATTGGCATTTTCCCTGACATCCTCGTTTGCCGCTGTGAAGTGAATCTGTCTGATGAAGTTAAAGAAAAAATCAGCCTATTCTGCAACGTCAACAAAAAAGCGGTTATCGAAGAAATCGACGTCAAGCACAGCATTTATGAAGTTCCTTTAGACTTGCACAAACAAGGCATTGACACTCTTATTTGCGAACTCCTCCACCTCCCAAACCCTCCCGTCGATTTAACCGAGTGGGAAACAATCATTGAAACGATTAAGAATCCAAAAGGTTCTATCACGGTTGGAATCGTTGGAAAATACGTCCAACACCAAGATGCTTATAAATCAGTATTTGAATCTTTGGTTCATGGTGCATTGGCAGCCGGTTACAAGCTGCATATCAAGCGCTTTGAAGCAGATAAGCTTCCGACAGAACCTGCCCAATTAGCAAAAGCCATTGAGGGATGCGACGGCTATCTCGTTCCTGGCGGATTTGGAGAAAGAGGATGGCTCGGTAAAATTCACACAGCTAAGCACTGCCGCGAAAAGAAGATTCCTTATTTTGGAATTTGCCTCGGCATGCAAGTTATGGCGGTTGAATTTGCAAGGCATGCTGTTGGACTGGAAGACGCAAACTCGACCGAATTCGATCCTGACACCAAACACCCGGTCATTTCTTTGCTAAGCGAACAAAGGGGTGTTCAAGATCTTGGCGGTACTATGCGCCTGGGAGCCTACATTTGCGACTTGAAGCCGCACTCAAAGGCCCATAAAGCTTATAAACAGCCTCAAATCAGCGAAAGGCATCGCCATCGCTATGAGTTCAATAATAACTATAAAGAAGCAATGGAAAAAGCCGGTTTTATCATCGCAGGAACGCTCAAAGGGGAAGCCCTTTGTGAAATTGCAGAAATTAGCGATCATCCTTGGATGGTTGGAGTTCAATTCCACCCAGAATTTAAGTCCAAACCTACAGATCCACATCCACTCTTCCGTGATTTCATTCAAGCCATGATTACTCACAACAAGAGTCTGCATGCAAATGAATAAGCCAAAGCCAAGTCGAATTCTTGGCATTGATTTTGGCATGAGCCGCTTAGGCTTGGCATTGTCTGATGAGAGAAAGATTATTGCCATGCCTACGGCTACTTTGCAAGCCGAAAAACGCTCTGAGCAAACGGTTCTCAAATTATTGGAGACCATTTCCAAGCTATGTGAAACGCACAGGTGCGACATAGAAGAGATTGTGATCGGCCTCCCCCTCATGATGAGCGGCCGCACTGGTTTTTTAGCTGATGAAGTCAAGCACTTTGCTCAGTTATTGACCCAATCCACTTCAGTCCCCATTCGCCTATGGGACGAGCGCTTGACAACCGTGCAAGCCGAGCGTTCCTTGCGCGAAAGTAGTCTGACGCGTAAAAAACGATCCAAAGTCGTCGATACGGTTAGTGCTGCCATCATTTTGCAAAGCTATTTAGATAGCAGGCCCAATCCAGAGCTTTTTAGCAACGCCCCCATCTCTTCTGTTTAATGTAACTAGAAAAAAGTTCTAGATGCTGGTGAATCTTCATTCACCAGCTTTGAAATGCACCTCCTAGAGCTCTCCATCGATCGGATCCAATTGCAAGACCTCTTGCAAATTGGTCTGTTCGGCGCTCATGACTAAGGCAACAGGCGGAAACTCAGCACTCTTCTGAGGAAGACTCTGGAAATAAGTTGCATACTCTTCCAACAACTCCCCTTCGAATGGCGGACGCATCCCCAAAAAGACCATCGCTGCATCCATAGAAAATGATTTCATGATACCAAACCGCTCTTGCTCTGGATTGGGCGAAACCAAAATACTGGTTTCAATCTTTAAACGATTGCGTTTAATCAATTCTTGAAACTCTTGCAAACGCTGCACTCGTACACTTTCATCAGAAACGACGCTTACCAGGCAAATACGGGTGCGCCTCCAAGCGGGATTCTTGCGAAGCATGTAAGCGAAAACTGTCATTAATTCGCAGTTGCGCTGTGAATGATCATCCCACCATATGTGAATATCACCTTTGATTGGGGAGCGGCTAGTTGGATGCTGGGAAGACTTTTGCTCCTCATTCACAATAACCACATTGCGTCCACGCCTATGCGCCAAGCGAATAACCTCTAGATAATTGATTAGATTTTCCTCTTGGGATGTTCCTCCGCATACAATGGTATTTGGCGTCAATGGGCCAATGCCATAATGGGCAATCATTTGCTTCATGCCAGATGTTACTGTTTTGGCTTGATTTAGCGTGACCAATGCTTCAATCTTGTGATGCTTAAGAAGAGTCTTAATCGTGTGATCCAACTCTGCAATTTGCTCATGATTAGCCTGTTCCGGAGCAAAGAAAGAGGCCATTGTCAAAAACCCTTTTGTCTGCGTAATAGCGGTCGAAAAGCTCAGAATGTGGTCCGATACTGAAGAAGGTTTGCCTGTAAAGACCAAGAAGTGTGGCCTCCATGAGCGTGATGAGGGCACAGCGCATGCCAGGCGGTAAATGGCAAAGCGAGAGAAAAACGCTAAAATTCCGTAGCGAATATCGTCCCACTTAGAATGAATTCTTTGCCTTTTCAGTGCCATGTAAATTGCTAAGACCATACCTAAAGCTAAAATCGCAGCCCCGGAATTGATCATCAGCATAGCGATGACGCACAGCACAGTTCCTGTCAAAGAAATGATCCAGGGTAAAGGAAAAGTTGGACGCCAGCTGGGATTAGCCATTAAATCTTCCAATCCAGTTGCCAAGTTCAACATGGCATAGCAAATGAGGCAAATCATCGTTAGCAGCGGAGCAATTACGTTAATACTGCCAAAGCAGACGCCAATTAAAGCTAAAGCTACGGTTAAAGCTGTTGCAATGCGAGGCTCACGATAGGTTCCATATTCTTTTGCGAATACTTTTGGCACAATACCATCTTCAGCTAAGGCCTGCAATGTACGTGGCGCTCCTAGGAGTCCGCCAATCGCGCTCGACAAAGTCGCTCCCCAAATCCCTAAAATAATCAGTGATTCAAACTTGGCAACGTGCTGAATAACTAGCGGATCTGAAACCAGCCGCTCTAATGACACCGACTGGAACAGAAAAATTGAAATAGCCATATAAACAAAATAGGCCGTTAAAACAGCAGTAATGGTTCCAAGCGGCAAAGAACGGCTTGGATTCTTCAAATCACCCGATAAAGAGGCGCTAGACTCAATTCCCGTCAACGCAGGGAAAAACATTGCAAAGATACCCCAAAAAGAAGGAGATGAGTCGCTGACAGGAGTATAAGAGTAGTTTTCAAGCATCTCTGAGCCACCTGCAAAGAGGGAGTAAAGAGAAGCGATGATGATGACAAAGATGGCCATCTGAATTTTCAATGCAAAATTTGTTGAAACATAGGCCAAAAGGGTTAATACAGCAAGCGTCGCAACTCCAATCGCCGGAAGAGAAAATTGGGGATAGAGAGAATGAAATGATTCGGCAAAACCAACCGTACAAAAGGAAATGCTAATACTTTGCTTCAAAAAAAGAGGAAGTCCGATTGCGCTACCCACCTCAATGCCAAGCGCGCGGGAAATCATGTAATAGGCACCTCCTTTCCCTACTTTAATATTAGTAGCTGCGGCAGACATCGATAAAATGGTGATTAAAGTAATGACGCTTGCCAACGTGATGATTGTCAACGTAGAGTAAAGACCTGCGCTCCCGACAATCCATCCTAAACGAAGAAAAATAATCACGCCAAACATCATCAAGATACTGGGGACATAAATACCGAAAAATGTTCCAAATTTTGTTTTTTGCTCAATAGAAGCCTCTTCTACCATGGATGGTTGAAAGGCTTTAATTTGATCGACTGTAAAACTCATAAGCCGCTTCCTATTTCAGTTAAATCGTTAAATAGGAGGGATAGGAGAGAATAATCATCCAAAACTTTAAGGCCACATCACAATGAAAGCCGCCAGTTTGTAAAAAAAACTATAAATTGGTTGTATGACTTAAGCCCATACACACATTTTCAAGCTTTTTAATGGTGTGATTCTGCCTACCCACCTAAAATAGTGGGGCTCGCAAACAGGGATATCCCTGCTAAAGCGACAACACATTTAAAATTGTATTTTACTGCAATCCAAATCCAGTTCACTAAATGAAGCTATCTAACCCGAGCGGACCAGCTAGTTGATTTTAATCATTTGAGTGTATTGAATTCGGCACTGGCAAAAAACCCACTTAAATTGGGCATAAACGTGTCGGGAAAGAAAGAGGTGTCTTCTGCAGACTCTCGCTCTAGCGTTTAAATCTTCTAGAGCTTCTTCCCCATTGATTTCTTCAACCTTTTTAAGGCTGAAGCGTGTTCGTTTGCATTGCAGCTTTGAAAACTTACCTAAAGTTAAGATAAGTTCTGAAAAATTCCTATTCGGTCCATTAAACTATAACTTGTGTTTAAATGCAAGAATCTAGCAATCTTGTCAACTTTTTATTTCAATATTCTGCATCACATCGCTCTTAAACCTGGCTGCAGAAAAAATCAGACTTTCGGCAGTCAAGCATGCAAAGACCAACTTTAGATGCCGAAGTAAACTTCCTATCTTGAGTATAAATTCACATAGATTCAGAAATGATAATTCGCTATGCTGCATTTAAATTATTAGATGGTTTACGTACTATGATGTCTTCTCACTCTTTTGCTAATCCCCTTACAGAAACAAATCGATCGGCAAAAATCGCAGAATCATGCATTTTAGTCATCTTTGGTGCGACTGGCGACTTGACAGCTCGTAAACTCGTTCCAGCCCTTTACAATTTAGCTCGTGAAGGTCAATTGCCTGCCCATTTTGCCTGCGTAGGGTTCGCCAGAAGGCCTAAGAATCATGATCAATTTCGAGAAGAAATGCTTCAGGCTGTTAATCAATTTTCCCGTTCAAAACCAGTTGACCAGGAACTTTGGAAAACTTTTCGCGAGCAGCTTTATTACCATCAATCTGAATTTGATAATGACGAAGGATATGAAAGTTTAAACCGCTTTTTACAAAAACTCGATTCACAAATGGGAACAAAAGGGAATCGAGTTTTCTATTTATCCATTCAGCCAAGCTACTTCACAACGGTTGTTGAAAAACTCAGTCAACATCACTTAACCTATCCGGTCGATACTGTTAAGGATAAGTGGAGCCGGGTGATCATTGAAAAGCCTTTTGGAGAAGATCTCGACTCTGCAAGGCAGCTGCAGCAGGACCTCATGCAGCACTTAAATGAAAACCAAATCTACCGCATCGATCATTACCTTGGCAAAGAAACGGTACAGAACCTTCTCGTCTTCCGCTTTGGCAATCCCATCTTTGAATCGGTTTGGAATAATCATCACATTGACAATATTCAAATTACAGTGGGGGAAGAAATTGGCATCGGCACAAGAGGACGCTTTTGGGAAGAAGCAGGCATGCTACGAGATATTGTGCAAAATCACATGATGCAACTTCTTTCCATGGTCGCCATGGAGCCCCCTACCAATCTGTCGGCTAATGCAATTCGCGATGAAAAAGTGAAAGTGATCGAATCCATCCGCCCCATACCACTAGACACAATGGATCAACAGGTGATTCGCGGGCAATATGGGCCAGGTTTTATCAATGGCGAGCCGGTCAAGGGGTATCGGGAAGAAGACAATGTCAATCCTGAGTCTTTTGTCGAAACCTATGTAGCCATGCAATTATCGATCGATAACTGGCGCTGGGCTGGCGTTCCGTTTTATTTAAGAGCTGGCAAGCGTCTGCCTAAAAGGGCTACAGAAATTGCCATTACATTTAAAAAAGCTCCGGGCTATTTGTTTGAGGGAACGACTTCCTCGATCGACTCTAACGTATTAGTCATCCGCATTCAACCGGATGAAGGAATTTCACTAAGAATCAACTGCAAAGTGCCAGCTCTTAACACTGTGATACAGCCAGTAAAAATGGATTTCCGGTACGGCTCTTACTTTGGTGCTGCACCTCCAGAAGCTTACGAAAGATTGATTTGCGACTGCATGGCCGGTGATAATACCTTATTTGCAAGGGATGATGAGGTCATCATGTCTTGGAAATTGCTTACACCTGTTTTAGAGCATTGGCAAGAAACAACGCCTAAAGATTTTCCTAATTATGCTGCCGGCACTTGGGGACCAGAGGCCGCAGAAGAGATGTTAAAGCGTCAAGGACGGCATTGGAGACTCATTTAACCCAATTTCGGTGATTGATATGGATACTAAAGAAAATGTTGCATCTACTAACATTCAAGCAGAATTAAATCGCCTTTGGGATACACAGCCAGGTTCATCGAAAGCCAAAGCGTGCTTATTCAATCTGATTATTTATACTCAAGAAACGTGCCGCTCCGATTATTTCAAAGACATGGTCCGGATGATCATTGAGCAGTTTCCGTGCAGGATTATTTTCATTCAGGGCGACCGCTCAACGCACGACTCCTACTTGCGCGTCCACGTTTCAGCGGAAACTGGAAAAGACAAGCGAGGGATGGCTTGCGATCAAATCCTAATAGAAGCTGCTGGAAAAGATTTATCTCGGGTTCCTTACTTAATTTTGCCCTTATTTATTCCGGGACTGCCCATTTATCTACTTTGGGGAGAAGATCCAACGACCGAAAATACTGTTCTCCCGCATCTGCAAAAATTTGCCACACGGCTCATATTCGATTCAGAATGCACAGAGGACCTGCAACACTTCAGCCAGATCATGCAACAAAAACTCAATTCGTCATCGATTCAAGTGGTCGACATGAACTGGGCCCGCATTGGGGGTTGGCGCGAAATTTTAGCTCAAACGTTCGACAGCAAAGAGCGGCTGGCGCAGCTTGCCTCCGTTCAATATGTCAAAATTATTTACAATGATCTGCATTCCCCTTTCTTTCGGCATCCCGATACACAAGCGATCTACTTGCAAGCGTGGCTAGCATCGAGGCTTGGCTGGAAATTTATCAAGAGTGAAAAAAAAGAGAATACCCTCGTTCTCAACTATCAAGGGCAACAAGATCCTATACAGATTGATCTAGTAGCCGACACAAGAACTGACCTACTCCCAGAAGACATCATAGCGGCCGAAGTATCCAATCAAAAAAACTACATCTGCAATCTCATGCGCCAAGGGAATAACCAAGTCGTCGTGCATGCATCGAATCAATATCAATGCGAGCTCCCCTTTACCCTATGGCTTCCAACGATTCGATCAGGACGAAGCTTTATGCAAGAAATCTTTTATCAAAAGGTAAGCGATCACTACTCAGAGATGCTGAACCTGATTAGCAAGACAAAATGGAGTTAGTATGGCAGGACTTCAATGGAAAGCCGCAATTAAATCGCTGGATGAAAGACGGGATATTATCATTCCGGGCAATATGGAAAAGACTATTCACTTTTGCGTTCAACAGTTTTTAGAAACTGGGCGTGAGGCAATCGAAGAAAGGGGTCTTTTTACCCTTGCTTTGTCAGGTGGACAAACGCCAAATGCCATCTTCAAAGAACTTAGTAATCCATCTTATCAAAAAGCGCTTGATTGGACAAAAGTTCTTTGTTTTTGGAGCGATGAACGCAGCGTCCCGCCAACTGATCCTGAAAGTAATTATGCCATGGCCATGAAATCAGGACTGGCAAAGCTGCCCCTGCCCCAAGAAAATATTTTCCGGATGGTAGCAGAGAACGACATTGAAGAAAACGCTCTCGCATACGAAGAACTGATTCGCGAGAAAGTTCCATCGGTAAGCTTCGACTTGTTAATGCTAGGCATGGGCGAAGATGGACATACAGCCTCGCTTTTTCCACGCACACACGGACTTCACACTAAAGATCGCTTAGTAATCGCCAATTATATTCCGCAAAAACATACGTGGCGCATGTCTTTAACCTATGAATGCATTCATGCTGCCAAGGTTATTTCCATCTACGCCATGGGAAAAAATAAAAGCGAAATGGTTGCGCAAGCCTTAACTTCTGCCTATGATCCTGATAACATCCCCATTCAACGCGTCGGAACGCCACACCACAAGGCGCTTTGGATTTTGGACAATGAGGCCAGTGAAAAGCTTTTGCACGTTTTAGGTTTGTCTTAAAACCAGCCTTCTTTTTGGCTAGGGTGCGCAACCAGCCTCTAGGTTGAGATTGAGTGCGCCTAACTAAGCCGTTTTAGAACTTTTTTCGACTCTGGACTTAAAGTAGTTTATTCAACATAGCCGCTTGGTTTAAGTTTTAAGAAATGAGAAATCGCGCATAAAGGCAAAGGGTGAGAAGAAGAAAGGCTGAAAAGGAAATGTCTTTATAACTCAATTTTTGGTAAACTTTTCATCACCCTTAGAGGATGGTTCGCAACTATGCACTCCTCTCATATTGATGGAAGGATCTTATGCTCGTTTTAGGAATTGAAAGCACGTGTGATGAAACGGCCTGCGCGATTGTGCGTGATGGCCAAGATATTTTGGCAAATGTTGTTGCATCGCAAATCGACCTGCACGACGAGTACGGCGGCGTCGTTCCAGAACTTGCCTGCAGGCGCCACATCGATCTCATGATTCCTGTAATCGAGCAGGCTCGCGAACAAGCAAAAATCTCGTTAGATGACATCGACTTAATTGCCGTCGCCCACGGCCCTGGGTTAATCGGCGCTTTGCTGATCGGGCTCAACACCGCCAAGGCTTTATCGTTTGCACTGCAAAAACCCTTTATCGGAGTTAACCACGTTGAAGCGCATCTCTATGCAGCTTTAATGTCTAATCCCCAAACCGTCGAATTCCCCTGTCTTGGCGTCGTCCTATCGGGAGGGCATACGGCTCTCGTCTTAATCAACCAAATCGGCGAATACGAACTCATCGGGCAAACGGTTGATGATGCGGTCGGCGAGGCCTTTGATAAAGTTGCCAAGATGCTAGATTTGCCTTATCCGGGCGGTCCGCAGATCGAACAACTGGCCCGTTTGGGCAATCCTCAGCGGCATTCATTCAAGGCTGGCCAGGTTAAAGGGCATCCCCTAGACTTTTCCTTCAGCGGACTCAAAACTGCCGTGCTATATACCATTAGAGGACCCAAAGGACAAGGAAGCGACATCGTTTTAACAGACGCGGACAAAACCGATATCGCCGCTTCCTTCCAGCAAGCGGCCTTAGAAGACATCGTCAAAAAAACGCTCTCGGCCGCCAATCGGCACGGAATTAAAACGCTTTTATTTGGCGGAGGAGTTACCAATAACCAACACTTACGTCACCTCTTTCAAGTAGCCGCCCCCTCCTTTAATTATTGCTGGCCATCTGCTGGACTCAGTCTGGACAATGCCGCCATGATTGCTGGTTTGGGGTATCACCGCTATCGTTTGCAAGGAAAAGGAGATGAAATGGAACTCGAGCCACTCGTCCGGATTCCTTTTCATTCAAAACCTTGACAATAACCATTGAATTTAAATCATTTGTTAGGGTAAGATAATGGGTTTTAAGAAAACCCTTTGGACGGAGCTTAACAATGGCTAGTAAACGTGAAAAAATCAAAATGAAAAGTTCTAAAAGTCACTTTCATTATTACACGACAAAAAACAAAACATCAACACCTGGGCGTTTGGCATTAACAAAATACGATCCAGTTATCCGTGAAAGAGTTGAATTCAAAGAAACAAAATAACTTTTTCATCCCTACTGCGTGTTGGATATGTTTGAGCTTTCTGTCGCCTGCAAATACCTAATTCCTCGCCGGCGACAGCTCTCTGTTTCCATCATCAGCCTTATTTCCGTGCTGGTGATTACACTCGTTGTTTGGTTAATCGTCGTTTTTTTTTCTGTCACTGACGGATTAGAAAAAAACTGGATTCACAAATTAACGGCTCTTACAGCTCCTGTACGCATTACCCCTACCGACGCCTATTACAATTCTTATTACTATCAGGTTGACAGCCTAAGCGAAAACTCTGGCTACAGCCATAAGACTATTCGCGAAAAAAAAGAATTCGCTTTAGACGATCCTTACAATCCAGATTATGATGAAGAGATTCCTTCTCACTGGCCTACACCCGATCGCCAGCCTGATGGATCGCTGAAAAACCTTGTCCATCTAGCCTACGCCTCTATCGACGAACTTCAAGGTATTTCAGGCCTAAAGGCACAAGACTTTGAGCTGACTGCAGGGCACATTCGCATCCGTCTTTTAAGAGACATGGCTGTCATGCATGCCCACAATCTCTACGGAGGAACGACTCAATCTTATCTTGCCTACCCCTCTTATCTGGGTAATTTCGAATCAGACAATCCCAATCTCGGTCAAACACTCCTGCCGCTGGAAGCCAAAGATCTCAATAACTACCTACAACTGATCGCCATAGCCGAAAGCACAAAAGAAGACCAGGCAGATGAAAAAGTGCTTTTCAATGCAGACACTGTACAAAAGCGCTTGAAAGCTTTTTTTGATCAGGTCACTGTCAACCAATTGCAAGCCCGCTCCTTTGGCTGGACCATTCCGCGCTCACTACTCCCCACTACCGGAAAATGGGAAGGTTGTGCCGTCCTGAAAGAGCAGACTGTTTTGCGCGTTGTCATTCCAAGCAACTCCTCTAGCTGCTCAGACATAAAAAAAGCACTCGAGGAGCAAGGGTTGAGTGTTTTAAAAGGACAATTGAATCTCGATCAAGGCGTTCTGACTTTTACTCAGCCTGATCAAGCGATTCACTCCCTATCGAAGCGCATACCCATCACATTTGCCGCCGGAACTCCATTTTCGGCGCATCTAGTCACTGATTCTCTGGAACAGGCAAAAAAACTTGATGACATTAAATTCGAAGTAGAACTTCCTCTTCAAGGCGACATTCTCAAGGGAGTTGTTCCCTTTCGAGGCCTAGAAATTGCTTCAGCCCAATTCAGCTTTTCCTACCCCGACAATGCTTCGACGACTCCTTTTTGGATCCACCAAAACCTTCCCTCACTCCGCTATACCCTTCCCAAAGATTCAGATGTCGGCGAAGGAATCGTTTTACCAAAGAGTTTTAGAGAAGCGGGCGTCTTAGCCGGTGATCGCGGTCATTTAAGTTATTTTGCTGCAACAGCAAGCCTCCTGCAAGAGCAGCATTTACCCGTCTATGTAGCAGGGTTTTATGATCCAGGCATTATTCCAATTGGCGGTAAATTCATTTTAGCCAGCCCTGAAGCAACATCTATTATCAGAGCTTCACACCAGCAAGATGACAAAGCGGCTTTAACTAATGGAATCAATATCCGCTTCGATCGTTTAGAACAGGCTGAGGAGGTAAAAACTCAACTCCTTAAAGCTTTTCAAGCAAAAGGAATTAGCCGCTACTGGGATGTACAGACCTATCGAGAATATGAATTTACAAAGGAAATCCTTCAGGAGCTGCAAAGCCAGAAGAATATTTTCATGCTCATCGCAGTTGTAATTATCATTGTGGCATGCTCCAACATCATTTCCATGCTGATCATTCTCGTAAACGACAAGAAGGTTGAAATAGGCATCCTTCGTTCGATGGGAGCCTCTTCCAAAAGCATCGCTCTGATTTTTGGACTAGCAGGAGCGGCCATTGGCGTCTTTGGAAGCGTTCTTGGCATTTTAGCTGCCGTTTTGACTTTGAAGCACTTGGGAACATTAATAGCTTTCCTCAGCCGTCTACAAGGCTATGACATGTTTAACACTGCTTTTTATGGGCAAATTTTGCCTCATGAATTAAGCTACGAAGCCTTATTATTCGTTTTTGGAGCAACTTGCGCCATTTCTTTATTGGCTGGTATTGTCCCTGCAGTCAAAGCCTGCTTACTCCGCCCCTCACAAATACTGAGATCCTCAGGAGGTTAGATGCACGAATCTGCTCAAACTCACCCCATTCTGGAAGCTCAAGATATCCAAAAGACCTTCCACCACCCAGTGTCAGTCAAAATCTTGCAAAGTATCAATCTGAAGGTCTCAGCCGGGGAATCAGTGGCCATCATTGGGCGATCAGGCGAAGGCAAAAGCACCTTATTGCAGATTTTGGGTACCCTTGAACAGCCTTGTCACGGTTCTTTAAAAATTAATAATCAGGAAGTTGGTTCATCTAATCGCACACACTTTCGCAACCAATTCATCGGATTTATTTTTCAGTCTTTCCATCTGCTCGAAGATTACACGGCATTGGAAAACGTAGTCATGCCTGCACGCATTGCGCGCCAAGACATTTCAAAAGGCAGCGCTGGTGAGCAAAGAGGAATGGAGCTGTTAGCAAAGGTTGGATTAGCCGAACGCGCTCACTTCAACACCAAGCTCTTATCCGGAGGCGAAAAGCAACGCGTCGCACTAGCAAGAGCCATGTGCAATGACCCCAAAATTATTTTTGCAGACGAGCCTTCGGGAAATTTAGATCGGCAAACAGCCACCCTCATCCATGACATTTTGCTAGGTTTTGTAGCCGATCAGCAAAAAGCACTCATCCTCGTTACACATGATAAAGAGCTTGCTAAACTTTGCTCGACGCAGTATGAGCTCATCAATGGACGCCTATACCTCTCGAGCGCAAGCTAGATTCAGCTTCGCATATATTCTATGAAATAGATTATTGAACATGTACCGCATTAGCAAGTCCTAAACCATGCTGACTTGCTTGTCCTTTGAGTCTCAGGCAAGGCTCGGAAGAGCGGACTGATCTAGCATGAATTAAAGCGGGGGAAGAATCCTTTTCAACCACTCTGCTCTTTGAGAGGGCGTCGAAGCAGCTCCCTCATCGATCTCTGCAGCTAAATGATTGCAAAAATTCATATACTTATACATCATTGGAATCAAGAAAATATTCTTGGCAATGCTTTGCACAAGAATAAAAAGAGGAATCGATGTGTGCAAGGGAAGAGTAAAACCCATTCTATGAGTCAAACCGTGGGCCAAAGAAAAGCTCGTATTGTCTAAAATTGTCGATTTAAATACGTTCCAAAGCCTGAAACGGCTCATCTCAACAAAAGAAGCATCCTGTACATTTTCAGCCGTTATTTCGCGATAAGGCCTAATGTTAAAAACATAGGAAAAGCAGTCATCGATTTTTGTTAACACATAATCTTTAACGACAATGACTTTCCAGCACGTCAGGCGTAGTTGATCGCTAACAGCCATTTCTCTATCATCTTGCCGCTCTAAATAGTCAAAATAATGCCTTGCACCCAGGAAATTTCCACCCTCTAACTCTACGCGCTGGAAAAGCTGCTTCACTTGGTAAGCGACCACAAACCAAACGGCATAATTAATCGGGTTGATACCAGACTGAGGATAGACAGCTCGTCCAATCAGTCCATAAGCACCTCCGAAAACTGCGGCTAAACCAAACGATCCCACAGATGTAAATAGATGGCTTGGAGCTGGAATAAATCGATCTAATGATACTTGAAACATACTCAAATTCGGTTTCTCTTTCTAAACTTATTACACTGCAATTAAATCTGCTTGTCGGTCGAGCTCTGTTGGATTCACAAGAATAAACCCATTTTCGCCTTCCACCTCAATCTGCTCAGGCCATTCAGCCATTTGACTTCTATCGCGCTCTATCTCGCTTGGGTTGATTAAAATAAACCCATCAACATCTTCGACTTGGTCTACAGTTAAAGAGTTTTCTGCTAAATTATTATGCAGATCATAGTCTAAGTTTGCAAGTGCTTGTGCTTGCAGTTGATAAACGCCAGCTATTCTCATATGCAAATGAGTCAAAAATGTAATAGCATGTAGCACCATGAATACATGACCGCCTAGAACTTTATAGCCAAAGGATTCAACCAAAGAAATACCAAGCTCTTTGGGAATCGCAACGCTCAATGTTGCGGCAGCTTCACGCCAAAATTCGCGACGCCATACTTCCCAACGCTCTGGGTTGATGATAGAAATCCCCTCCTCATCTACTTGCCTTCGCGTTCTAATTCCAAGCAAATGGGAAAAAAGGGAATCGACTTTGTGTTCAATATACTCTACACTCGACACAAGCTTCCAAGCACGGCTGCGTAACCGAGCACCGAAAGAAGCTTGCGGTTCATTTTCGTATCTCTCTCTATCCCCTAAAATCTTTAAAGCCGTGAAATGCGTTAACTTCGCAGTCTCTACAATGGCGGCACTTGCCACTCCCGCCAATACATTCGGAATTGGAGAAAAAGGAGCATTAGGCTTCATAAAACCGATGAAAATCATCCCTCTATGCATCCAATAGATAACATAACCACCCAGGGCTCCAACCGTTAAATTACCCAAAGTCTTCATGATAACTGAGCTCTCTTCAGACTCTCCAGCTCCAGCTATTGGAGGATTAACCACGACCGGAGCCTGGGCAAGAGAATCTGGAGCAATTGGAAATGAAGCATTTTGTATATTATTAGTTGGCGTCATAAACTCTCTTTTTATGTTATTAAAAAATAATATAAGCGAAATTATATTCAAAACTAATTTAATAGTCAATATTTACTAAATTAATTTTTAGTAAAGATGTTGGGATATGAGTCGTTGTTTCCGATTGTGTAGTGTCTCTTATGCGCTGAAAGAAATTTCTTGACAATAGCGCTCTCTTTTTCAATGATGACTTTAATAGTTTAGTGAGAAAGATGACCACACAGCGGAAAATGGGCAGCAGTGTGCTAGCCTAGTATTGAATATGGACACGAGAACCTTAACCAAGTGAACGAATGAACACGAACCCCTCTAAGATGAATAAAGCAAAAACGATAAATTGGAGTTTCTGGATTGTGGGACTCGCTTTGATAGCGGGGCTTATTTTATCAATTTTATCTTGGCTGGAACTTTGTGTTGAGCACTGCTCTGCCAATCAACATTACCGCTTATTTGGTTTTCCTTTTGCTTCTGTTGGAATGGCTTTTTTCATCACAACGATGGTGATCCATTTTAGTTCTAAACAATCTCCATTGTTGAAAACGATAACAGGCTGGTTAATTGCGATGGCATTGGGATCAGAAATCATGTTTATTTTGATTCAAAAGTTCCAAATTGGGCATTGGTGTCCTGTTTGCCTAAGTATTGCCGTTTCCATTGCAATTGCAGGACTCGCCCTATCTTGGGATTACATTAAAACAATCTATTCAGATATACAACAAGGCAACCGAGGTAACATCATGAGCAAAATCAAACAAGGATTAACATCTTTTTCTTTCATTCTCTTAGGTTTTTTAATGGCTTTTATTGGAGTTGGTAAATCGAATGAAGCAGAAGCGGCGGTGACAGATATGAAAGGAAGGCTTGCATTTGGTTCTAAAACGAGCCCTGTCGAAGTCTATTTTGTTACAGACTGGTTTTGCCCTTCCTGCAAAAAAGTTGAGCCTCAAATAGAAAAGATATTTCCCACGCTTCAATCTCAAGTAGCCTTTTACTTTATCGATTATCCAATCCATAAGAAGAGTCTCAATTTTACGCCTTATAACTTGGCATTTCTGATTAACTCGAAGCCTCAATATTTAAAGGCTCGCCAAGCATTGGCAGAACTGACCGACAAGACTGAGACCCCGACAGATAATGACATCGCGAAAGCAGTAAAGCCTTACAATATTCCATTTAAGGAATTGTCTTTCTTGGACGTTAAAACAGGCATGGAATTTTTCGATAAGATCGTTGAGAAATACAATTTAAATGCGACTCCTACGATTATCATCACAAACACCAAGAGCAATAAAGTGATCAAATTTGAAGGAAGAGATGAAATCAGTGAGGAGAAAATTCTCGAAGCGATTGAATCTATGAATAAGGCAGCTTAAAGGTAAACATGAAATTTGCCACAAAGGCTATTCACATGGGGTGGGAGCCGGATCCTGTCACTGGATCTGTCATGCCACCTATTTATATGACCTCTACCTTTGAACTCGACGCCCCAGGCATAAGCCGGGGCTTTGACTATACGCGCGCCAACAATCCCAATTTTGTCATTTTAGAAAAAACGCTAGCCTCCTTGGAAGAGGCAACTTATGCAACAGTCTTTTCATCGGGAATCGGAGCTTTAATGGCCCTAACATCCACTCTTGTCAGTGGTGATAAGGTTGTAGCTATCGATGGAGTATATGGGGGAACGTACCGCCTCTTCACGCAGATTCTAAATAAATTCGGCGTCGAATTTATTAATCTTTTTTCAACCTCTATCGATGACATTGAAAAAGCGCTGATCGAACATAAGCCTAAATGGTTGCTTTTTGAAACGCCGACTAATCCCCTCATGAACCTCTTCGACATCGAAGCACTCTCTCAACTTGCAAGAAAACATGGTGTTTTAAGCGTTGTCGATAATACCTTTGCCTCTCCTTATTGCCAAAATCCCTTGAGATGGGGAGCCGATATCGTTTGGCACAGCACAACAAAATACATTGGTGGTCACTCAGATGTATTGGGGGGTGCTATCATGACAAATAATGGAGAACTTAAAAAAAGCCTGGATTTTGCAAGAAAAACCCTCGGCCTCAATCCAAGCCCTTTTGATTGCTGGCTAATCACAAGAGGCGTCAAGACCCTCGCTGTCCGCATGGAACAACATCAGAAGAACGCACTTACTCTCGCCCAATTTTTAGAAAAGCATCCTAAAGTTAGGCAAGTCAATTACCCCGGACTTCCCTCTACCCCCTCTCATCATCTTGCTAAAAAACAAATGAGAGCCTTTAATGGGATGTTGTCTGCCGAATTCAACCTTTCATTAGAAGCAACCTTGAAGATGATCGCTTCCTATCGCTATTTCACGCTAGCAGAAAGTTTAGGCGGGGTCGAGTCATTGGTCAGCCATCCCGTTACGATGACACACGCCATCATACCCAAAGAAGAGCGCGAGCGCCTTGGCTTACGCGATGGGCTCATCCGCTTTTCTGTCGGCTTAGAAGAAGCTTCTGATTTAATAGAAGACCTGTCCCGAGGACTAGAATCCTAGCCGCTTTAAAAGCCTCCCTAAAAACTTACTTATATCATGTCAATTTAGAAGGCACTTAGAAGCTTTTTAGTTCTCAAGAAAAAAGTTGCGAAAAACAGCTGTACCTTGTCTAATACCTGTTAGGCTTCTCAAACATTCACAGGAACCCGTGAATCAGCCTAGCGCTTGATTCAACTACCCCTAGTACTTTATGGATACATCATTTCTTACACATATTGAAAATCAACTAGAAGAACTTAAAACTCAGGGCTTATATAAGCAAGAAAGAGAAATCACATCACCGCAAGATGCAGAAATTACCGTTGCAGGCAGCAAAAAAGTGTTAAACTTTTGCTCCAACAACTACTTAGGCCTTGCTAATCACAGCTCCGTCATTCGGGCAGCGATGGAAAGTTATTCTCACTATGGCTTTGGCCTCTCCTCAGTCCGCTTTATCTGCGGCACACAAACGGTTCACAAGGAGTTAGAAAGACGTCTTTCACATTTTTTGGGAACAGATGAAACGATCCTTTATTGTTCTTGCTTTGATGCCAATGGAGGCCTCTTTGAAACGCTGCTTGGACCAGAAGATGCCGTCATCAGCGACGCGTTAAATCACGCCAGCATTATTGATGGAATCCGGCTATGTAAAGCCAAACGTCTGCGCTACGACAACAACAATATGAAGAGTTTGGAAGAACAGCTTAAAGAAGCTAAAGACTCCCGCTTCCGCTTGATTGCGACCGATGGGGTCTTTTCAATGGACGGAACCATTGCCGATCTCCATGCCATTTGCGATTTAGCCGATGAATATCAAGCTCTCGTCATGGTTGATGACTGCCACGCAGTTGGCTTCATGGGAGCCAAAGGTCGGGGCACATCAGAATTTTGCGATGTCATGGGACGCGTCGACTTGATAACGGGAACTCTCGGTAAAGCACTTGGAGGCGCATTGGGCGGCTACACTTCCGGACGCAAACCCCTGATCGACTGGCTACGGCAGCGCTCCCGCCCCTATCTGTTCTCCAATACATTGGCTCCAAGCATCGCCGCCGCTTCATTAAAAGTGCTCGACCTCATCGAAGGCTCAGACGACAGACGCGAGCGCCTCCAAGCAAACAGTCGCTATTTCCGTGAACGAATGACAAGCCTTGGCTTTAACCTCGTTCCTGGCTCCCACCCCATTATTCCCGTCATGCTGGGAGATGCTAAGCTCGCACAAGAATTTGCTGCTCGCATGCTCGAAGAAGGTGTTTACGTCATAGGCTTTGCCTATCCCGTCGTTCCCCAAGGAAAAGCTCGCATTCGCACTCAAATGTGCGCCAACCATACGCAGGCGGACTTGGATCGAGCCCTTCAAGCCTTCGAAAAAGTGGGCAAAGACCTTAAGGTCATTTCCTAGCCTGCCAAATTGAGGATCCCAAACCTTAATCCCGCTTATTTAACCTTAGTGAGGCTCTTGCAAAATGCAGGAGCCTCATGAGTTACGTCCCTTCACAACGATTTCTCTTGAATCACCTCAATCTTTTAATTAAATAAAACAATTTAACATTTAAATTTTAATCAATTTTGATTATAATAAAATTTTAAGGTTTAATGTTTTAGTTAATATGAGTCAAAATGATTTGAAATTGCGTATGTCATTTATTCAACAGGCGCTTACTCGCTATTCGCGCGATCCAGAAAAAGAAGAGTTAGCAAGAGGAATTCAGTCTCAGTTTCAGCAGCCGACCATGGCTAAGGTTTTTAAATCCATTACTCATTTTATTGAGCATCATCCTCAAAGCAGCCTTAAATCTTTAAGATCCTTACAGATCTCAATCACCAAACTTCTTCGCCAAGAGGAAAAATTTAAAAATTCAAACGAATCTATTCTTTACAAGGCGAATAAAGTGGTTGATTTCTTCGGTTCCCTTTTCATTCCGAATTGGTCCAAGAAGCGTATCCAAGAAATTGAGAATGCTCGTCAAGAGTTAGAGATTTTAAAAGATACTGTCCAAAAAAAAATCATTGAGTATTAGGTTAATGAAAGACTAGAAGGGCTCGTGTCTCTCGAACAGGATAAAAGAAGATTCTTCAAGAGATTATCTTACAAGAGCCGTGCCCTTCCCCTTTTAGAATGCGAAAGAGAAGGGCGAGATCCCTTTTTCTGCAATTTTTACTACAATTCGCGCTTTTGCCAGCTGACAATCCAAGCTTGCAATCAGTTTCAGTATTTGCAGACGAATCGTCAAAGGCTCATTTACCTGGATGCTTTATTTAAAGATGCGCAGACATTGTTTCGTGCAAGTGTTAAAGGTGCCCCAAGCCAAGAACTGACTCAAGAAAAGCATCTCATGCGGCTTCTCGTTTTAAAGATCGATATTCCTCCCTCTTTTAAAGATGGAGGCTTTATTATCTGAAAAAGAAAAACGAACGACTTTAGGACAGACTCTATCTGATTTTTCAGCGACTCTTGCCTCCATTATTAAGTATTAGCACCATTCCTCTTTTCACTAATCTTTTTGATGCTTACATTTATACTTGAGCTTTAATGACGCAAAGTCCTTTTCTACTTTCTCCGATTATTTATCTGCAAATGCTTTTACTAGTTTAGCTTCAGGGGATGATTTAATTTTGGCAAAATGAGTTGATAGTTTAAAATTCTCATTTATTTAAACACCTAAACGATAATTTTATAAAAGGTTACTATGAAAGGTTTAGTCAAAAGAGAACGCACCGAGGGACTTTGGATGGAAAAAGTTCCAATGCCTGAAGTAGGTGATCATGAAGTCCTGATTAAGACGCGCAAAACATCCATTTGCGGAACAGATCTTCACATTTACAAGTGGGATGCTTGGGCACAAAAAACAATTCCAGTCCCCATGGTAATTGGCCATGAGTTCATGGGAGAAATTGCAGCCCTTGGCAAAAATGTCAAAGGCTTAAAAGAGGGAGACCGAGTCTGTGGAGAAGGTCATATCGTTTGTGGCCAATGCCCCAATTGCCGGATGGGTCGCAAACACGTATGCATGCATACAAAAGGGTTGGGAGTTAACCGTTCCGGCTGTTTTGCCGAGTATTTTGTCCTTCCAGCCGAAAATGTCTTCCCCTTACCAGCTTCTGTTTCCGATGATTTAGGAGCGATTTTCGATCCTTATGGCAATGCTGTCCATACGGCCCTTTCGTTTAATCTGGTTGGAGAAGATGTTCTCATTACAGGAGCCGGACCGATCGGTATTATGGCTGCCGCAGTTGCCCGCCAAGCTGGTGCACGTCATGTTGTCGTTACAGATCTCAATGATTATCGCTTAGATCTAGCAAAAAAAATGGGAGCGACCCATGCAGTGAACATTAAAAACACCTCTTTAGATGAAGCCATGCGTTCTCTTGGAATTGACTATGGCTTTACAGTCGGATTGGAAATGTCCGGTCATCCCAATGGACTAGCAACTTTAACTGAAAAGTAACGCCATGGCGGTAATATTGCTCTTCTAGGCATCCTTCCTCCGGGAACTGCCATCGATTGGGATCTCATTATTTTTAAAATGCTGACTATTAAGGGCATTTACGGACGAGAAATCTTTTCAACTTGGTATCAAATGGTCCACCTACTAGAAAGCGGCCTCAACTTGGCTCCGATCATTACCCATCAATTTCCTATTGACGATTATGAAAAAGGATTCCAAACCATGTTTTCCGGCCAGTCTGGCAAGGTTATCCTCAACTGGGATTAAGTGAATATTTAGCAAGAGAAGCCTGTTTCCAGGCTTTTCTTGCTAGTAGCCAATTTACATCTTTAGCTTTTCAGCCGCTTCAGGCAACTTCAGAATTTGACATTGCGCTGTCAAAATCTTCTTCTTAAACAGGTCTTCAATCGTATAGCACCCTAACTCTCTAAACTTTTCCCAAGCCGCTTTTAATTCCTTTCCTTGCTTAAGGTAATACTGTAAACAAAAAATAGTTTGCCGTCTTCGAATGATTTTTAAGCTTTCTGCCGTCAAAGAAGTGCAAATGGGTGTCAAATTAGGAACCGACGAAGAGCTCAACTTATTCAAAGTCTTTTGCAGAAAACGCTTTTGCTTAAAGGGAAGGTAATCAATCTTGATCAATTCGCCACAGATTTCAATAAAAAATGTTTTGATGTTGCCTTTTTCTGGCAAGTCGAAATTGAAAAATTGAAGAAGCTCTTCAAGAAACGCGTTTGCCTCTTTAATTGAATAGGCTGGATTAAAAAGTTTATTCCATACAATCTCCCATTCGTTAGTCTGAGGCACCAGAGTGGTAAATAACCCCCGTATTTTATGGCTTAATTTTTCAATGAAGACTTGCCGATCCTTGGAAATTAAAAGATAGCCCAAATCGCAGTCCGTCTTAATGCCAACCAATTGTAATTGACCCAAATTTTCAACCCCTGTTGGACTGTTTGGAAAAATGCCGACAGGCTCCATGACTTTCTTTGGAAGGCTACTCCAAAAGCCTTCATAAAGAGAGGTAAAAGGATCGTATTCTTCTTGGCGCTCCTTTGGATTGATTAATTTTTCGACCGCTTCCAAACGACTAAAAACAAGCGAGGCACGTCCTTCCAACAAACCTTTTCTAGCTTCATACTCTTCAATAATCTCCTTTAGGCTCTCGAGGGTATTTGGATGAGGATAGCGATTGCCGAGTGTCTCGAGATATCTCATCAATCTATTGACAGAAAAGCCAAAGCTTGTACGCCCTAAGCTCACTAATTCTCGGGTACTCTTTTGATAACTTTCATATTGGGCTAAGGAAATCATTTTCCCATCTTTAATGCCCTTATCCAAACTGCAGAGCAGCTGATTTAATTTAAGCTTATAGTCAGCATAGGTCTCTTGCAGAAGAAAAACCCTCTTGTCGGCATAGTCTACCAATTGCTCTTCTGAAAAAGCTTCTAAAATGGTCTTAAATTGATCTGTGCGAAGTTTTGCTATGAGAGGATGAATAATGTTATAAGCTTGGTTGCCGTCAATCGATATAACCAAAAACTTTAACTGCTCATCAGTCAAATGCCTAGCCAGCTTCAAAAAAGTCGCTCGATAGGCAGGATCGCTACAAGCAATCCCGACCAAGAAAGGGGGCATTTTTGTGATAAAAGAGATGTAATTAGCTTCTAAGTCCTCAACACTATTTGCCATGAGTTGCAAATACTCATGACAATTTTCTACTGAAATGCCTCCATCAACATCGATTAACTCTGTAGTCATGTCTAATGCCATGACAGAGTAGAGAAGCGTTTTTATGCTCTCTGGAGCCTCCTCATCATCCATTCCGTTCTGGCTGACTTCCTCTATTAAATCTCGCGTAGTCGAGTCCATTTTAAAGCTCGAAAACAATTTCGTTCTTCCGCTCGCACTGCGATTTAGCAAGAAATCTTCTATCTCCTTGGTTTCTAGGCAGACAAGCATGAAAAGAAGAGCTTGCGAATCAACGGCTTCAAGAGTTTGCAAAAAATCGTTTTTGCTCTCTCTCACAATGCGATTATAAAAAACTCGAAAAAGGTCTTTGCGTTCATCATAGTCCCCTTTTCTTTCATACAATTCATCCAACCAATTGCATAACAGCAGCACATTATGACACTCTTGGGCAAGAACAGTCTTTCTCTGATTGTAAGACATGACACTCAACATATTGACACGGCTCTTAGCACTCAAAGACTTAAAGTGGTCCGTCAAATGCTTCAATTTATTCTGATTGCAGTAAGAATTGAGGATATGATTCAAAATATCTTCCAATTTAACATCGTAGGGCAGCTCCTGGGATAGAGCATCAATGAGTACTTGATAACCGCCTTCAAAGTTTTCTAAAGACCCCTGTTCTGCAAATTTGTTTAAGCCAAATTTAGTCCATTGCGGATTCAACGCGGCTAATAAAATCGCATAGCAATCTTCTGGCAAATTGCCGGCGCAAAACCGAATTAATCCTCTCATTTGCTTTCTATTCAAAACCTCTACGAATGCGACAAAACGACCTCGCTTTTGAAAATAGGTCAACCCATCCTCTCGTTTAGCCTCTTCCAGCATCTTCTCAAAAGCATTTTTCCATTCGCTAGGCGTCATGATTTTAATCAGCTGCTGAATTAAACTTTTGCGCACATCCGTTCCCAAGGCTAGCAAAAGATGACCCATTACAAGAGGCTGATGCATGAAAACAGTGCGAACAATGGGCAGCTCTTTTGATTTTATTTGATTGACACAAGCCTCTAAATGATTTGATAAAAGAATGGGATTTTGGAGTTCTCTTCGCATACCATCGACAAACCCAGAAAAATAGTGCACAGCCTGTTCTTCTTGAAAAAGTTTAGCCATCCATATCTCGATACATGCCGGATCTTTCAATACTTGATTGATCATGATCTTCACAAAAGAGCCTTTTTGCGGCTGTTGTATTAACGTGTGATTATTAATATGATAAATGGGAAAAGGTGCGATACCAGAAAAAGAATTCATTGCAGCCTCCTTATTTTTGATTACAGCGCCACTAAACAAAAATTCTATTAAATGGGTTACAAACGAAGGAATCAAAAAGCAGCTTCAAATATAATTAAGAGCCTTGTTAATCAATTTGCATTGAAATTTCAATATTAATGATAGATGACTAATACTCAACTACAATCGTTTTAAATCGTGAGTTTTATGTTAATAAAATAATTTTCATATTGTTTTTTTGATAAAAACATTGCTCAAGCTTGGACGTGTCTATTGCTAATCGCCTAAATTTCAAGTTATTTCCAGGTAGGTTGAATGTAGGGAATTTGACACGCCCTAGATCCTTTTCGCATTAAACAAGACGATTAAGCTGCTAGCCACCATGGCGAAGGCAGCAAAGAGGGGGGTTAGAGCTCCCGATAGGGCTAATGCTAGGCCTACGCAGTTATAGAAAAATGCCCAAAAAAGGTTTTGTTTAATGATTGACTGACCTTTTTTTGCCATTTTGCGCAGCGTCGAAATCGCTTGAAGGCGATCTGTTGTCAGTAAGAGATCAGACACTTGAATTGAGATATCCGTCGCCGACATGACGGCTATTCCTATATGAGAGGCTGTAAGAGCCGGGGCATCATTGATTCCATCCCCTATCATGGCGACAATTTCATCATTCTTTTTTAACTTATCGATTAAATCTCTTTTTTGCAAGGGATGGCAGCCTGCATGCCAAGCGTGAAACCCGCAAGTGCGAGCAACTTGTTCAACGGCTTGTGAGGCATCCCCTGACACAAGCAACACCTTGGCATCGCTTAGAGTCTGAACAAGCTGTTTAGCCTCGGGTCTGATGCGATCGCCAAGCCGAATGGCTGCCAAGCACTTATTGTCACGAGCAAAAAAGACAACTGTCTGCGCTTCTGCTTGCGCATTGTCGGAGCATGGCAATATAGTTATCCCTTGCTGCTCTAAAAAGGTTGCAGATCCGAGCAAATACACACTTAAGCCTTGCTCTCCTTTGATTCCTCTTCCAATCACCTCCTCTTTTTTTTCGATGCTCATAGCAGGGCAAAGAAGTGATCGGTCGATCGCTGCGGAAACTGGATGGTTAGAACAGGAGACCAAGCTCTTTAACAAGCGCTTTTCTTCGAAAGAAAGGGTTTCCAGTCCATTTAAAACAGTGTATTTACCTTCTGTGATTGTGCCTGTTTTATCGCAAACAACAGTTGTCTCTTTGCCAAGGAAAGCCAAGCTGCCCCGATTGCGCACAATAATGCCAAGCTTTGCCAAGGCGTTAAGCAGCTGAGACTCTGCCAATGGCGCTGCGATCCCAATTGCGCAGGGACATGAAATGAGCAGCACAGAAACCGCGCGAATGATTCCTGTTTGCAAAGAAGTTTGCCCTTGATCGCTAACATCAAAGGCTAAGCAATAGGCACATACACCAACAGCTAAAGCCAGAACAAACGGGACAAACCACTTAACGATTGGATCAACCGCCCGCACATAATGCGATTTATGGCCAATATCGTGTTCAACCATTTCTATGATGTGGAAAAGGGCTGTCTCTTCCGCCGTCGCAGTCACCTTCACAACTAAATGGCCTTGCTGCAAGACAGTTCCAGCCAGGACAGACAAGCCTGGTCGTTTGGAAACAGGCAAAGATTCACCTGTCATCAAGGACTCGTCGCAAATCCCCTCACCTTCTTCGACCAATCCATCTAGCACAATTTTTTCACCGCTAAGCACAATGAGGCAATCGCCTATTTGAATCTCTTTCAATGGCACAAACTGCCCTTGGCCTGACTTTAGTCGTTTCCGTCCACGCCTTGGCAAGGCTCTCGTTAAATGAAGCAGGGAATCTTTGGCTGAGAATTTTGCTTTCGATTCAATCATTTTGCCGAGCAAAACAAAAACGATGATGACTGTCATGGAGTCGAAATAAACATAGGGACTGCCTCGCCACAATTCATAAATAGAGAGTCCAGTTGCAGCCGCAACCCCTAAAACGACAAGAGATTCCATTCCCCACAGCCCCACACGCGCTCCTGTATAAAAGCGGCGCCAAATAGGCCACGCACTATAGGTTAAAACGGGTAAAGAACCTAAGAGAGAGAGCCATGCAAATAAGGTTGGGTAGCCATCTGTATCGTCATAAAAGTAACTCGCATAAATTGGATAGGCAAACATCATGATATTCATCGAAAAAAAGGCCGCAATGACCATGCGCAGCGACAATGTACGGCTCACTGCTTGCTGACGCGGGTCATGCAAAAAGGCGGGGCGATATCCCAACTGTGTAATCAAGCGAAGGATCTTCTCTTTTGAAATGGAACAAGGAGCATACTCGATCGATGCCAGATCAGTTGTGTAATCCACAGCACACCGCCTTATTCCAGCCTCTTTAAGGAGAGTCAAACAAATCACTTGGGCACAGGAAGGACACCACATGTCTTGAATTTCAAGATGGAGCTTTTCGCTATTACCCTCTTGCGCTTCTTCCTTATTTTGCCTGATTTGCTCCAGAAGTGCGGGATTTGCGATTAAGCCAGAGCGAAGGGCCTGTTGAAAAAGAGGATGCTCTTGAGGGTTTACAAGCGCTTCTTGACTGGCTAAAATTTGATAAACCGCTTGACATCCTGCACAGCAAAAAGGCAGTTCTCCATCCCTGTAAGAAGAGGCTAAAAGAGGGCTTTGGCAGAGAGTACATTCAGAAGAAATCGATTGCTCAACAGACACTGTAAACTCCTTGAGAGACATCTAAAATTGGAAATTGCGCATCAAATACTGCTCAATGTGCGCGTTCAATTGTATAAACTCAATAAAAAATCTTAAAAGCCAGATTTGCCCTAGCCTGCTTACCCTAAAAACCTAAAAACCGCTTTGCTTCACCTATTCTCAATTAGAGCTTAAACCCGTTTAATGCGAATGAATTGAATTGAGAAGGGATTTGTGCTATAATGATAAGCACAATAATTAATCTCCTTTACCAAGAGTTTTTATGAAACTTCCCTTAGCCTATTTCGGCGACCCCGTTCTACGCAAAAAAACAGCGCCCGTAGAAGACATTAACGACACCATTCGTCAGCTCATCATCGATATGACAGAAACGATGGAAGCAAACGATGGCTGTGGCTTGGCAGCGCCTCAAGTTCATCAGTCCCTCGCACTTTTTATCACCTGCATTCCCCGCTACGTAGACGATGATACGGTCCTACCGGGAAAATTAAAAGTCTTCATCAACCCCAAAATCGTCGCTTATAGCCCAGAAACATGGGAGTGTCAGGAGGGATGTCTGTCGATTCCAGGCATTCGCGAGACAGTTTCTCGTCCGTTAAAAGTCACCATCCAAGCCACCGATCTCGAAGGCAATCCTTTTATAGAAGAATTTGTCGGATTCGATGCACACGTGGTCATGCATGAAAATGATCATATTAACGGCGTTCTCTATATCGACCGCCTCCCACCAAGACGTAAGAAGGAGCTCGAACAACACCTAAAAGCAATCAAGAAAAAGTATTCTAAAAATTAGTTTCGCCTAGTTTCCTTTCACGCAATAATGGCCAAATACCTTGTGCATTCAAGGGCGTTTGGCCATTTGCATTTCTCGAAGTGATTCAAAAACCAGTTAAGCGAAGAGGGATAGAATCCAGAAAAAATTGTGCAGAGAGAAGGAACGAGGGAGAATCACAATATCCTTGCGGGTTAGGCCTATCGATGCGGAAAAGAAAATTGGAAGAAAAAAAAGAACGGCAATGGGGTACTTGCCGTTCTTGACAGAGTTAGTTAGACTCGATGTGGTCCATTGTAAAGGCAGGTGCATTGGCCTTTGAGTGACCTAAAGCAGTTGTCCATAATGACAGCAAAATGCAAGCTACCAAAAACACAAGAGCCAACCAGGCTGTAAACTTTTTTAAGACATCTGCTGTCGAAGTTCCAAAAAGAGATTCGCTAGAATCGCCACCAAAAGAAGCACCTAAGCCTGCACTTTTACTTTCTTGCATCAAAATCACTGTACACAGAAAGACGCAAACAAGCAAGAAAAGGGCAATAGTAAAAAAGTATAGAAACGTCATAGTTGCTTAACCTTGAGATTGAATTTTTGACTTACTATCATTCACAATTTGAATAAAAGATTCAAGAGAAAGTGACGCTCCTCCGATCAAAAGACCATCAATATCGGGCTGACTCAACAATTCTTTAGCATTAGAAGTATTCACCGATCCTCCATACTGGATCACAAGCTGCTCTGCCAATTCCGAAGAAAACTGTTCCGCCATCACTTGGCGGCAAAAGCTCTGCACCTCTTGTGCGATCTCTGGGGTCGCACTTTGGCCATGACCTATGGCCCAAACAGGTTCATAGGCAATGACTAAGGATTTCAACTGCTCTGCAGCCAACTCTTTTAAACACTCTGTTAGTTGCGTTTGAATCACATGCTGCGTTTCGCCGGCCTCATATTCTTGCAGGGTCTCTCCAACACATAAGACGGGTCTCAATCCGGCTTCTAAAGCCCGCTTGACCTTACGATTGATAAAAGCATTGTCTTCGTGATAAAGGCGACGGCGCTCAGAATGCCCCAATAAAACAAAAGAAGCTCCCGCCTCCTTCAACATTTTACCAGCGATCTCTCCTGTAAAAGCTCCCTCAGACGCATCATTCATATTTTGCGCCCCAATCATTAAAGGAGTTTTTTGAACTTCTTGTGCAAGAGAATAAATGGCAGTAAAGGGAACGGCTAACCAAACCCCCACGTCATCTTCTTCAACGACAGGAATAAGCTGACTCACAAAAGACTGAGCCTCCTGAATGGTCTTATACATTTTCCAATTACCTGTAATGACCACGGGACGGTGAAATGAAACCATCAAACGCTCTCCTTTAACTCTCAAATCTTAAGAAAAAATTGTAATCTAGCCAAAGAAGAAATTCAAGCAATTTTGCGTCCTCGCATTTAAAGGATATTGATGATTTTGTAAATCAAATCCAATCTTAAGAGAATCTGACAGGCTTCCAATTCGAAGTCTACCAACTCTTTCTTCCTGGCCGAACCTAACCCATGAGCCTCTTACAAAATTCTAGCCACTTGCAAAAGCTTCAGTCAAAAAGGAGCAGCTATCCAGTCATTTTCACCGATAAAAAGTTCCTCGTCAAACATCGCATCGTCATCAAGCGGTGCTTCGACCGCTTTTCCATGCGTCCTTTCAACAAATAAGGCCTGCCTCTCTGAAACAATCTCTTGTATTGCCACTTATATTGCTAGTAACGGTAAACTAAATATTTATTACATCCTATAAGACATTTCAATAATTAATTAACATCTCATCAAATAATAAAAAAAATAATTAAAATTCCTAATCCCAAACAAATTAATCAGCAGACAGAACAATTGAGTTGAGCAATTTATTTGTAAGACGCAAAAAGAAGGCTGCATAGAGGCAGCCTTCTAAAGAATTATTCAATAGAAATAAATCCTTCGACAGTGAGACCGTGCGTCGTTTTATAGACCCCTCTCCCGCAAGGCTGGTCAGATTTAAATTCCCCAGTAAATACATCGCCATTAGCAAAATGCATGACGCCCTGCCCAGATGCTTGAAAGTCAAGGTATTCACCCTGATAGGTATTTTTATTAGGATAAGTCATGATCCCGCCATACATGCCGTCATTCTTAAATTCCCCAGCATAACTTCTCTTGTCGGCAAATTGCATATTCCCTTTGCCATGCTTCCGCCCTTCAACAAATTCCCCATCATATAGATAGTCCGCAGATTGAAGAGTTCCCTTTCCATGAAATAGTCCTTTTTGCAAAGCTCCTTTATAAACCACTCCTTTAGGGAATGTGACCATACCTTGCACCATATGACCATGCACAAAAGTTCCTTCATAAATAGTGCCATCCGGCACTATTTCTTTCCCAAATCCATGCTTCAAGCCATTTTCAAATGCGCCCGTATAGCTAGATTTGCTTACGCAACAACTCCCCTTTCCTTGCAAAAGGCCAGCTTCATCAAAAACGCCCTGATACCAGTCGTTGTTGGGATAAGCAAGAAAGCCTTGCCCCTTAATTTTTTCATCTTCAAATAGCCCTGTATAGATAGAAGGGTGGTCGCCTTTTTTCTCAATAACCCCTTTCCCATGCCTTTTTCCTTTAACAAAAGAGCCTTGGTAAGTATCTCCGTTAGGATATATCAATAACCCCTCCCCATGCATAAGATCTTCGCTAAATTGCCCCTGATAGCTTAAGCCTGTTTTTTTGCTTGTAAAGGTACCAGAGCCATGCATTTTGCCATTTTTTAAATCGCCTTCGTATACGTCCTTATTGGAAAAGATCACAAGTCCCTTGATGGGACATTGAGTGCCATGAAAAATACCCACAATTTCCCGATCCGCCATTTCCAGGGATCCCTTGCCCAAAAGAATCCCTTCAGAGAAATGACCGCAAAACTTATGCTTATTAAATAAAGTTAAGACCCCCTCACCATGGGGTTTTCCGTTTAGACAGTCCCCATCGTATAAAGATCCATTTGGCAAATTTAAGTGTCCACTTGTCACTGGCAAGTCATTTTCAAATTGCCCCTCAAAAATTGTGCTATCGGGATAAAAAAGCCTGCCTTTGCCATGCTTCTTAAGGCCGCGCATCTCCCCATCATAATGCGACCCATCCGGATAATAAACAGTCGCAAAACTTTGCTCTTTGCCTTTTATAAATTCTCTTTCGTAGACAGCTCCATCAGGCATGGTTATTTTACCATAGCCATGCTTGACAAGCCCCATTCCTTTGACCATCCCTTCATACTTAATTTGATTAGAATACATGATCGTTCCCTGTCCGTTGGGCTCATCTTCTTCGAACTCCCCCTTGTAAACAGTTCCATTGCGATAGCTCAAAGTCCCCTTTTGCCGCACGCCATCAATCACTTCGCCTTCGAAGCGGCATCCATTTTCATACGTAAATGTCCCTTTACCAGTCATCTTACCCAAAACGAAATCACCCGTATAAATGCTCTTGGAAAAGGTTAATTCCCCACTGCCATGAGGTATGCCTTCAACAAACACTCCTCTATAAACAGCCCCGCTCGAATAAGTCATCACTCCTTCTCCATGAAAGCGATGACCAAAAAAATGTCCCCTATAAACTGAACCATCTTTGAGAAGCATCTCCCCATACCCGCTCTCAATGCTTTTAGTAGATATTTTAGATACCCTATGCATATCGACTAATCCTAAAATCCTCTCCTCCGATCGTCTTGAGCCTATCGCACCCTTCCCAACTGTTTCTTCACAAGAATCTTCAAAATGCTTAGACTTCTTCGGTGACAATACCAGACCCTCAGAAGGGTAGAATGCCATCTCCTGGGATTCCTGGCTCGTTACTGAGCTCTTAGCACCTTCCATCGCACAATATTTTCGTTTCTTAGGAGGTATATCAAAAGGAAGAGCTGAATTCGTAACCTTAACGACTGAGGCCAAGGAAGTCTTGCCGCTTGAAGGCCGGCCGCTACCTCTTTCTGGAACATTCGATGGATTAAATGAAGTTGAAAAATTGTTCGGCAAGGGTTGCATAAAAATTTCCTTATAAAAATTAATATAAAAATTAAAAACAAATCAATCTCAGAAAAGAGAGAATCTACGGCCCAGGTATTAATAATATCAGCTAACACAAAAACCACACATAAACCAAACAATTAAATTTTACATCAAGATTTCTTTTATCAATTATTAAAAGTCCAGTATAAGCCAAAAAGCTAAAGAAGCTCTTATTAAAGATGATTCGCGAATCGCACCTACTTACGATTGCTGAATAACTGAATAAAAACTTATCCTTGCTTACCGGATACTTTCAAATTAGAATGATTGTCTCGCTCTAGCGCGGGTACCCACATTTTTTAATTTTTTTAATTCGTAGTTTTTTATGGAAAATGGCTCGCAACAAGCTCCTCTACTAACTGTTACCCAGCTTACGCAAGCGATCAAGCTAAGCTTAGAATCGATGTTTCCTTTTATTTACATGCAAGGGGAAATTTCTAATTTCAAGATACAGACTTCTGGCCACTTGTACTTTTCGCTGAAAGATGCCAATGCTCAAATTTCGGCAGTGATGTTCAAAGGAGAGGCATCAGCACTTAGATTGATGCCAAAAGGGGGCGACCATGTCATGATCAAAGGTGAAATCAGCGTTTATCCCCCTAAAGGAAATTATCAGCTGATTGTGCGTGAACTTTCCTACATGGGATTAGGCGAGTTATTGCAAAAACTTGAGCAGTTAAAAATCAAACTCCATCAAAAAGGCTGGTTTAAGTCTGCGCATAAAAAGCCTCTTCCCCGTTTTCCAAAAAGAATTGGTGTTATTACGAGTCCGACGGGTGCCGTCATTCAAGATATTTTACACATTTTGACTCGCCGCTTTTCAGGCTTTCAACTTATTTTAAATCCCGTCAAAGTTCAAGGTGAGGGAGCCGCTAAAGAAATAGCAGAGGCCATCAAGCAGTTTAACCACTATCAATTGGCCGATGTTTTGATTGTTGGAAGAGGTGGCGGAAGCCTCGAGGATTTGTGGGCCTTTAACGAAGAAGTTGTAGCCGAAGCCATTTATAACAGCGACATTCCAATCATTAGTGCTGTTGGCCATGAAACCGACCATTGTATTGCCGATTATGTAGCAGACGTGCGTGCTCCCACTCCATCAGCAGCAGCCGAAATAGTCATTGCCGAGAAAGGGCAGCAGCTTGAGCACTTAAGAACGCTCAAAAAACGGATGCAGCAATCAATTCAAAACCTTATGCAGCAAGGGCGCTACCGCTTAGAAGGATTGAGTCGGCATCCTTTTTTCACACAGCCCAGCCTTCTTCTCGAATGGCGCATGCAAAAAATGGACGACTCGCGAGAAGATTTAACCTACAGCATGGAGCAAATCATCCGTTTTAAGAGGCATCGCTTAGAATCATGCATGCGGCAAGCCTTGGCCTTAAAGCCTATCAATCAAATTCAGCATCTACGCCGTCGGCTTCTCGATTGGAATCGAGTATTAACCCAGCGGCTGCAAGATCGCATTTGGCAGGCCAAAAGGCAAATTCAGCACGATGAGTATCGGCTGCAGCAAGCCTGGACGCATCACTGCCTTCAAAGGCGCCATCTCATCGATGGTAAACGATACTTGCAGCGCATCGATCAATTTATTACAGAGCGTCATCTATCTTATCAACAAAGGCTCTTGCATATTAATAATTTATTAAAGGCCATCGATCCAAAAAATCTTTTGAAACAAGGCTATAGCATTCTATTTGCGGAAAAAGAGTCGTTCGTTATAAATTCAGTCCATAAGCTTAAAAAAGGACAACAAGCCAAACTCTTATTGTCTGATGGCGAAGCCTTAATTACAATCAATGAAGTGCACCCCCGTGAATAATAACACTCCTCAAGACTCTACTAGCTTCGAAACTGCTCTCTCTCGCCTAGAAGAAATTCTCGAACGCATGAATGGTGGAACCATCAGCTTAGATGAATCTCTTAAGCTTTATGAAGAAGCTGATCAATTAATAGCGATTTGCAATAAACGTTTAAACGAAGCAGAGCGCAAAATTGAAATTCTTGTTAAAAACCGAAGTGGAGAGCTGGCAATTGGCAGTGACGATAAGCCTCTCGTGCAAGATTACAAAATTCCGAGTGCTTAATCGCTTATCTTCCAGGCTTTGTTTTTACACCCTATCAAAATCTCAAGAATTACTTTTTGTCAATTATGGACTTATTGCAATTTAACAGACATTTTCCAGCAAAAAAACGTTGAATTATGCCTTGCTAATGAATTAGAATAATTGCCTCTAGTTTTAATTAATCGCTATTCTCAGAATAACCGTAAAATTCAAACAGAAGATGTGCATAAGCACAAAACATCCGACAAATGCGTTTTTTCCGTGCTTTGATTTTTAAAAGATTGCGACTAGGTCTTAAGCCTTTGCCAATCATTTAACAGATGAGGCTTTAAAAGCTTATATTTCAGATGTTTTGTGGATGATCATAGCAAAGTCACATTTGCTAGGCTGGCAAGATTGAATAGCACTTAGTTATTTCAATCTATTGAGATGATTTCTCTTCTACCAACCAATAAGAGCTCACGAAGGATTTTAGAATGAAAAAAGCTTTTCTTTCCTCAATTAACTCGCCTGAAGACATTAAAAATCTATCGATTCAAGAACTCAATCAATTAGCTTCTGAGATCCGCCATCGCATCATTGAAGTGTTGTCCGTCAATGGGGGGCACTTAGCCTCTAATCTTGGTGTAGTTGAACTCACCTTAGCCCTTCACAAAGTGTTCGATTCCCCAGATGATAAATTCATTTGGGACGTGAGCCATCAAACCTATGTGCATAAGCTTCTAACCGGCCGCAATGACCGCTTTGACGAAATTAGGCAATTCAAAGGATTGTGCGGCTTTTGCCACCCAAAAGAGTCGCCTCACGACCACTTTCATGCAGGGCATGCCGGAACAGCCCTTTCATTAGCTTTGGGTGTTGCCAAAAATCGAGATTTAACTAAAAGACAAGAATACGTTGTCCCAATCATTGGCGATGCCACGCTGACCTGTGGTTTAGCTTTAGAGGCGCTTAACAATGTTTCAAGGGATCTCAAACGCTTTATTGTCATTCTCAATGACAATGCGATGTCTATTTCTAAAAATGTAGGCGCCATCACCCATATTTTAAGCCGCCTATTAAGCAATCCAACAACCAACAAGATTTATCAGGAACTTGACACCATCGTTTCTAAAATCCCAAGCTATGGTCCCCTTCTTTCGCAGCAAGGGCATAAAATCACCGAATCCTTAAAGAACCTTGTAAGCCCAGCCGCCTATTTCGAACAATATGGCTTGTCATATATTGGCCCCATTGACGGGCATGACGTGAAAAAACTCGTCGATGTACTCGAAGGAGTCAAAGATTCAACCTGGCCAGTCGTCATTCACGTATTAACGAGAAAAGGCGAAGGAATGGATGAAGCCATTAAAAATCCTATATCTTACCATGGAGCCAAGCCTTTTAGCCGCGATACGGGAAAATTTCTGCCAAACCCGACAAGCAATCCAACTTTCCCTAAAGTATTTGGAACCCACCTTTTAAAAATGGCGGAAAAAGATCCAAGCGTTGTAGCAGTCACTCCGGCCATGTCGGCAGGTTCCTGCCTTGATGAATTTATGAAAGCCTTTCCCGAGCGCTGCTTAGATGTTGGAATAGCCGAGTCCCATGCAGTTACCTATGCAGGAGGGATCGCTTATGGAAGGAAAATGAAAGTTGTCACATCGATTTATGCAACTTTCTTGCAGCGCGCTTTTGACAACCTTTTTCACGACGTCTGCCTCCAAGAACTCCCTGTTGTATTTGCAATTGACCGGGCCGGTATTTCAGGCCCAGATGGTGCAACTCATCATGGCATTTACGACATTTCCTTCCTCAATGCAATGCCCAATATGATTATTACTCAGCCGCGCAACGGCCACGTCTTAAAAGAACTCATGGAGTCTGCCTTTTCATGGAAGCGGCCTGTAGCCATTCGTTACCCGAATTTAGCAACCGATGAGCCCAATGAGCCGATTAAAGAGAGAGAGCTTGGCAAGGGAGAAGTCCTCGTTGAAGGAAAAGATCTTCTCATCATTGCGCTTGGGCACATGAATGCAACAGCCTTAAAAGCCCGAGACTTGCTCGCCGAAAATGGCATCGAAGCTACTGTATTAGACCCTGTTTTTGTAAAGCCCCTCGATGCAGACCTTCTCTGCCGCTTACTTTTGACTCATAACAAGATTGTGACTATTGAAGAGCACTGCGTAGTCGCTGGAATGGGCTCGATTGTCAACAATTTCTTGATGAAGCAAGGATTCAACCAAGTTCAAGTCTTGAATTTGGGAATTCCCGAAACCTTCTTAGACCACGGAAGCAACAAAGATCTATTAAATGAGATAGGATTGGTTCCTGAGAAGATTGTTAAGCAAATTCAATCCCATTTTAATTTAGCACTCACAGGCTCTTCTCAAGCCATTAATATATAAAAGCAGCATAAAAGGGAAAAATGTCTTGAAAACTTTTCTGGGTTTTTCAAGACATTCTCTAAGGTAGCCGTAAGCTTATGATGATTGCGTTATTTCCCAATGAAAGCAAAAACTCTTCTCTAAAGATTGCCACCGAAATTTGCCAATTTTTGGCTGAAAAAGGTGTGCGAGTGGTTGCTGAAGATCGGCACACTCAAACAATCGGCGCAGATCCCCTCTCACAAGTCAATCAAGACCAGATTAATTTTCGCATTTCATTAGGCGGAGATGGTACCATTTTACGCCTCGTTCATCGCCATCCGACTCTCCAAGCTCCTCTGCTTGGAATCAATCTAGGTAGCCTGGGCTTTCTAGCCGACATTCCTCTCCACGACATTTATCCAAGCCTCCAAGACCTGCTAAATGGGCATTACCATGTGCAAAAAAGAATGGTGATGGAGGGAATCACAACAACTGGATCAAACTGCTTTGCAGTCAACGAAGTCGTCATTCATCGCGCTCAAAACCCTTGCCTGATCGATCTTGCCGTTTATGTAGATGAACGCTATCTCAATACTTTTTCAGCAGATGGATTGATTATTTCCACACCCAGTGGATCGACAGCCTATTCGCTTGCAGCCGGAGGGCCCATTTTAACACCCGAGCTCAACGCTTTTGTCCTGACCCCTATTTGCCCGCATACCATTTCCAATCGCCCCATTGTGCTGATGCCAAAAAAATCCCTCCAGGTGCGCTATCTAAGTGCCCTTCCACCCGTAGAAGTCTCTGCCGACGGCATAGCAAGCTTTAGTCTATCTACCGACGAAGTATTTACCGCTCACCTTTCCAACCAAACCTTCAATCTGGTAAGCTTATCCAGGCATGACTATTTCTCCACCTTGCGTGAAAAATTAGGCTGGCAAGGACGGCTTAAGACTTAGGATCCATCCTCCGTTCGCCAAACGAATGATTTTTACGCACTTATAATAAAATTCAGCAAAAAACGTCCTCATCAGGATTACTCCGCACCCCCTCTCCCTTTTTTTATCAAGTTTTTTTTATACCATTACGGCAAGATTTTTTTTACACTCTGCAATATTTTCTATCGGATTGGATCACAACCACTTAAACATTATTTTATTCAAAACCAAAGCTTGATAATAAAAATCTTCTGGAAGAATTAATTCCTAAGGGGTATTTAAAGGAGTTAAATCCTTTTTTGTTAGACGACACCTGATCAACATGTCCGCATGAAGAGAAAAGTCGATCTAGGAAGGGGTAATAAGAAACGAAAACGAAAAGTTATCCTTTAAACTCTAAAAACTAACAGGAGTTCTTGTATGAAAAAAATCTTAGGTTTCAGCGTATTGGCAGCTTTGGTTATGTCTTTATCTAGCTGCTGCTGCGATCGCGACCCATGCTGCGAGCCATGCCCACCAAAGCCACGTTGCTGCGAACCAAGACCATGTTGTCCAAAGCCAGTATGCCCTCCTAAGTGTGAGCCAAGATACTACGACAACGAGTGCTGCTACTAACATGCAATTTGCGTGCCATAGCATGCGAAACCTAAAAGCAGAGGGGGCAACCTCTCTGCTTAGTTATATAAAGCCTAAATAAATTGGCAAAAAAAGGACTTGTGTGAATTGAAAGAGTCGAACACTAAAGCTCACGTTAATCCAACTGATGAGTCCTATGTGAATGCGAAGTATTCAACGTGCACACGACACCTGATTAACTGTTTCGCAATCAAATACGAATCATGAGTGGCAATAGGGGTTTAGAAATGGTCGATTCATCTCACTCTTTCTTAGCCAAACCATTCAATGAATTGTATAGGGCATGTAACGATACTGACGCGAAAATTAAAAGTCAAAAAGAATTATCTAAAAAATCTTCGTACAACCAAGACCTTAACACAAGGAGTCTTTAATGAGAAAACAACTAGGGATATTAGCCTCGTTGGTTTTTTTAGGTGTTTCGGCACTTCTTTGGACAGGCTGTTCCGGTTCAAACCGTTACAGTGATGACTGTTGCGAACCATGCGCTCCTGTTTGCGAGCCATGCAAGCCAGTATGTCCGCCTCCATGCAAGCCTTGTCCAGAGCCTTGCAAACCTATCTGTCTTCCACCAAGACCAATCTGCGATGAGCCATGCGAACAAGTATGTCCTCCTCCAAGACCAATGGCTGAGCCATGCAGACCAGCATGTCCTCCTCCATGTAAGCCAGTTTGCCCAGAGCCATGCCCACCAAAGCCATGTCCTCCACCATGCAAACCAGTTTGCCCACCACCTTGCAAGCCTGTATGTCCGCCACCTTGCAAACCAATGTGCCCACCAGAGCCATGTAAGCCAATTTGTCCTCCAGAGCCATGCAAACCTCTTTGCCCACCAGAGCCATGCAAACCTGTATGTCCTCCTCCATGCAAGCCAGTTTGCCCTCCTGTAGACAATTGCCCATCTAAGTGTGCAGCTCCTTTGAAGCCATGTAAATTTGGCCCATCAGGCGAGTGCTCTTGCAATGGTGTAACAGTCAGAGCGAAAAACCCAAAGATGTGCATCCTTGGTGATCAATATCCTTTAGATCTCGAAATCACAGCTTGCTGCGATGTTTGCGAAGTTATCTTGACAACTACGCTTCCAGAAGGCGTTACTTATATGAGAAGCCAGCCTGAAGCTAGAATGGAAGGTCGTAACCTCGTTTGGCAATTTGGCAGCATCAATAAAGGCCAAACTATCCCAGCCAGAATCTGGTTGAAGAGTGAAAGAGAAGGCGATCTTTGCACATGCTTCTGCGTAAAAGCAACACCAGTTGCCTTCTGCGCTCTCTTGTGTGCAAAACCAGTTCTCGTTTGCGAGAAGTGCGCTCCAGCTGAAGTTGGCCCAGGCGAGCCAATCAATTACACAATCACAGTTACAAACATCGGTACATGCCCAGCTGAAGATGTTGTCGTCACAGACAATCTCCCAGAAGGTGTAGAACATGCCAGCGGCCAAAGAACACTTAACTTCAAGTTAGGCACACTAGAAGCTTGCCAAACGAAGAAAGTTAACTTCTGCGTCAATGCATGCCGTCGTGGAAATGTTTGCAACACAGCGATCGTATCTGCTTGCAATGCAAACCAAACATCTTGCGAAGCTTGCACATGTGTTGCTTGCTGCCAAGTTGAGTGTCAAAAAGTTGGACCAAAAGAAGTACCTATTGGCCAAAATGCTGACTACCAAATCACAGTTGTTAACACAGGTGACAAGTCCTTGCATGAAGTTGTCGTAACAGATATGGCTCCTTCTACAACAAGCATCGTGACAGCTCCTGGCGCTAACATCTGCGGCAAACAAGCAGTTTGGAAGCTCAGAGAGTTAAAAGCTGGTGAAAAAGTAACATTCAACATCACGTTGACAACTTGCACACCTGGCTACTTCGTAAACAGAGTCAACCTCACAAACTGTGAAGGCTGCAACTCTTGCTGCGAATTTGGTACACATTGGAAAGGACGTCCAGCTCTTGATATCTGCATCACAAATTCAGATAACCCAATCTGCGTCGGTGAGACAAGCCGCTTTAAAGTTGTTGTCACCAACAAAGGTCAAGAGTATGATTCAAATGTTAACGTTGTTGTCAACTTCCCAGCAGAATTAGCCCCAGTCAATGCATCTGGCGCATCTGCTGCACAGTTGAATGGACAAACAGTAACATTTGCTCCATTCCCAAATCTAGCTCCTCGTCAAACACTTGAATACTATGTCACAGTTAAGGCCAATGGCCGCGGTGACCTACGTCCTAAAGTACAAGTAAGCTCGGATTTCATTAAGAATCCGATCACACAAGAAGAAAGCTTGATTGTGAACTAAGACTCTGATTCTCTGAATCAGTTCTCTGAAAGGCAGACCCTTTGGGTCTGCCTTTCTCATTTCGCGCATTTTCACAAACATTTACCATGCATTCTTCCCAGATCATTTAGTCTATTGCAGGAAATGATGATCAAAAAAAGTTGGCATCTTATTTGCAAAAGATAGGTCAAGCTCATTGAAGGAGATGGCCATGACAAAAGATTCCCCACACTATCAAATCTATGCATGCCTTCCATTCGTCGAACTCGCACAAGAAGCGAGCATTCAGATTGGCCCCGTTCGTTTCTGGCCGGCATCTAAATATACTCAATACGTCGAAAAAGAGTATCATGCAGCTTTTGAAGCGTATATGGCATCTATTGGACAAATTAAAGCACAAAGTGGCGAGAAAAAAATTAAATGGATCAATACGATTAAATTGAATCTTGCCGGAACAACCTGCCTTTCCATTTCCAATTACGTTCCTCAAAGCCAAAGAGAGGCAGTCTTAATCGACTCACTTTACCTTCTCTATTTCGCATGCATCTTTCGCGATCTTTACTACAGCAATGAAATCCCTTCTTTCAATGCCTTTCGAAAAATCATCCCTTCCTCGCTAGATTTCATTCAAGCGCGGCAAAATTGGGAAAACCTCTATATCAACGAGACTTACCGGGAAGAGACGGTCTGCATTAACCTTTTTGATCAAGAGATTTGCAAGGGGCTGGGTAAAACACTTTCGGCCATTTACGAAGAAAACACCCCTCCCATGGATTCTACCATCGTTCACGCCTATAAAAGGCTGATTCGCTCGATCCGCTATCTCGTTGATCGCTTCTTTCAACGCTTTGTGAATTTAGTTGAAAAAGGGCTCCATTTTTCAGAAGAATTATTCGAACCAGAAGATGTCATTTTCCTGGCTTCGAGCTTTGAGGCCTTATTTGACATCAACGACAAGCAGGTAACTGCCGACTTTAAACACAAGGTGCGTCCCCTCCTTCATTTGAAGTTTTCAAAACCATTAGAAATATTCTGGAAATGGGTCGATGACTTCTATGAAGTTAGGCGCAAGATTGTTCATGGAGGGGTCACTCCCGATCCCCTTTTTCGCATCAACCCAAACTTTGAAATTTCGCACATCTTAATCGGCATTAAGCTCTTCATTTATTCGGCCTATTATACGCTCTACAGTTATCATTTATTGCATTCAACCCATGACGATCCCTATACACCGCCAGATTTCAAGTGGATCCACCCTGAAGAAATTCTTCTATTCTTTTGGACCGAAGAAAGCCTCTTAAACAAGCTAAAAGTCTACGTCAAGCAGGCAGAAGAGGAGAGTAAAAAAGAGGAGGTTTATGCCGACATTTACCTCTTAACCAGCTTATTTGTTTCAATGTACGAAAGATATTATTCCACCCCACACAACCATGAAATACGCTTCATCCCAACCCCATTAGCAGATATTCAACACACCGGCGAACAGCTTATCGAACACTTAGATCACGCAACCGATCACCGTTTAATGAAAGCCATTGCTCCGCACTTTAAGCGGTCTTTAAAAAAGAGGCTGCAAGAGGTATAAGAAAGATTAATCAGGATGTTAGTCCTGTTTTAAATTAGAGTGGATGAACCAAAAACTTGGGGTTAATCGGATGGGTAAAGCTTACAACCTTGGGTGCTCGATCTCTTTTGTCAATCGCCTCTTTACTCGCTCGATTTGACTAGTTAAGTTTCCCTCAATCAATCCGTTTCTCACATTTCCAACTCCTTCGGGGTCGACATAGAGGCTGATTAAAAGCTCGGCTATCACCTCTTTAAAAGTCGCCATGCGATAGCTAATCTTGAGATTGTCAATCAAGACATTCATTTCAAGACTGATATTCTCCATTTCTCTTCTCAATTTTATGCGCAGCTGCCTCAGCTGTTCTTTAAGAAAGGGAATGGTAAATTTTCCTTGATGATCTTGTTTCAACTGGTCGACTTGATCCGCAAACGCCTCAATCTTTTGCAAGCGACTCCGAGTATAGGCGATGTGATCTTCAAAGAGTTTGATTAAATGTTGGGGAGAAGCAAGCAGCAAAACTCTTATTTTCTGCAGATTTAAGGGATGATCTTTGGCTAATTGAGCCAGATAACAATCGATTTCTTCCCTAAACTGCAAAAAGGCCTTTTTACGCTCTTCTTCTTGCTCGTAAGCCGTTTTTTGCACACTATTTTCGAAAATTGAGAGCGCTTTTTGCTCGATAGCTTTTAGACGGCGTTCGATGGCTTGCGGATTGCCAACGTGAAGGTAATGAAAAGCATAGTCATTTTTCAAAGATTTTAGGCATTCCAACTTAGCCTTGATGACCTTAAACTCTTTGGACACCAAAAATGAGCTCTGCAAAGTATTCGTCTCAAAATTAGAGAGTAACTTATCGATTGCATCCAAATGGCCACTTTTATTAAGGTGGGTTTGAATCCAAAAGACAATGATCTCCCATGTAGAAGAATATTTGGAAGGAACTTTAAGACGATGGATGCATCCCCGACTGTCTTGCATTAACGTTTCATTAGGCTGCAGTGGGTGAAGAATGAGATCTTCATACTCCATCTCTAGTCCGAAGACATTCAAAGGATTCCATCGAGACAGCATGCTCTCAATCATAATTCCGCCCAAGAAGATTTAAACACCTTCTTAATGAATTGTACAGCTAATTACAACTTATCAGGGTAAACTTGTTATTTAATAAATTTCGCATAAATTTCTTATAAAGTTGGTTCATGTCATCACTCGAAGTCCGCATCTTTTTAGGCTATTTATTGCAGGGTGAAATTGCCGTTCACCTAAGTCAGGGATCGCAAACCCTAAAACAGCGTTGGCAGCTCGAAACGCCCTTAACACAGGCTTATTGGCAAGAAAGGGAATACATTGGCCTGTTTATTGTGGAAGCATCCTCCTATGAACAGTTAAAACAAACTGAACAGGCGATTAAATCTCAGTTGCAAGTTTATTGTCCTAAACTTAATCTGGATAAACATACAATTTATCTTTTCCCTCAAGTTTTTTTATCTTAGAAGCTATTCACTTCTTTCATTGTGAATAGGTTTTAAAAGTTTGGACACATGAAATTGATTTTAGGATCGCAATCCCCCAGAAGAAGAGAGATTTTAAATTTTTTCTCACTCCCTTTCGAGCAAGTTAGTCCTTCATTTGACGAAGACTCCGTTCCTTTTGATGGTGACCCTCGCCTTTACGTGACTATTTTATCTGCCGGTAAAGCGAACTCACTTAAAAGTCGCTTTCCACAAGAGATCATTGTCACCGCCGATACTATTGTTTACAAAGATGGCAAAATTTTTGGCAAACCGCGCAATAAAGAAGAGGCCTTTCAGAACTTGCGTGAATTAGCCGGCCATTGGCACACTGTCTTTACAGGCATTACTCTTTGCTACCAGGATAAAGAGATCCATGTGGTACAGGACACCCACGTCCTATTCAACTCTCTTTCCGACCAACAAATCCACTATTATCAAGACTCTCTCCATTGCGCCGATAAAGCGGGTGGCTATATGATTCAAGGCGCTGGAAGCCTGATTGTCAATCGCATTGAAGGCTGTTACTACAATGTGATGGGATTGCCGGTCAATGCCCTTCGACAAGCCTTGCAAGAAGCCGGAATCGATCTATGGCAGCATCTAAAAGACTTACCAAAAGGCCATCTTTGTGAATAAGTGCTTGTTTAGTTTGTGTGTCATATTGGGCTGGCTGATAAGAATGCCCCTCTGCGCAAACGAGTGTACTCTCGCATCAGAAGGGCGTATTTTATTTCTCATCCAACAAGGCGATCATTCTCAAGCCATAGCGCTTTACAATGCCTGCGCTCAAATGAGTGGACAGCACGACTACGAATTGCTGCATCGAATAGGCCTTGGGATTTTAGATTATGGCTATCGGCAAAGTGATCCTGAAATCCAGCTTCTATCGCTTTTTGGCGCCGGGGCATCTGCTCACGAAGACGCTTACTACATTCTAGAAGATGGATTAAAAAATCGCTACCCACAGATCCAACTCATCGCTTTGAGTGCTTTGGCAAAGATTCAAAATGACCGCGCAGACCAAGCCATGCTGCGTGCAATGGGATCGAACCAATTACTTGTCCGTTTAGAAGCCGCCAAGCAGCTTTGTTTAAAAAAGCACCCAGAGGCTGTCAATCAAACAGAATCGTTCATGTACAAGTCCCCCAAGGCTTTAGCTTCTATCTATCCCCCTCTTTTAGCCTCTGCCGGAACACCTCAAGCCATTCGCATTTTGCGCAAGCTTCTTCATCACTCTTCAGAAGAGGTTCGCTTGGCTGTCATCCTCAATGTTGCCAAATACAAAAGAGACGATCTTCTTCCGCAAATCCGGCAACAAGCCTTTGAAGTCAACCATAGCCAACAAGAAGCCGGTGCCTATGCGCTTGGGCTCTTTCACGACGCACAATCGCAAGTAAAACTGCAAAAGTTAGCTCAATCCACCTATCCAACAGTTGCCTTAGCCGCCCAATTAGCCCTTTACCGCCTAGGTGATGAGAATGCCCCCAATGCCATCGAACAAGAGGCATTAAAGGGAAATTTATTTGCCTTAAGTGCTCTTAGCGAAATTCCTGAAAAATCGGCCACGTTAGAGAATTTTGTAACTCATTCGGACACCCAAGTACGCATCAATGCCATCCTAGCCCTTTTACGCTTGAAAAACCCCGTCAGCTTTAGTCGCCTTAAGGAAATATTGCTCCGCAATAAAAAGGATTTAGCCTTTATTCCCCATAAATCCCCTGGTAAAACACTTAAAGTTTGGAAGGTCGTTCCCTCTGCAAGCCAAACAATGCAAGACGATATGAATGCCTATCAATCTCATTTAGAGCTGAAAGAATCGATCGTCGAAACCATCCGGGAGTTGTCGGAAGCCTCTTTCCTCGCGCTTGCCCATCAAATCTTTAATGCCCAGCAAAATGACTTGGTTCCTTTGACAGCGACTCTCTTAGAAGACATGGGAACAACGGACGCCATTGCCTGCTTAAAAGCACACCAACAACAATTAGGTGCCCCTCTTGTTCGCCATTACTGCAACCTGGCCCTCTATCGGCTACAAGAACCGGGTCCTTACGGTGAACAACTCAGACAATGGGTGAAGACTCAAAACAAAACAGAATTCATCCGTTTCCAAGCAGGCGATTTCAGTCCATGGGATCTGAATAAAAACCACTACAACCTAACCCCAGAAGAAGCATCCCAACTTCTCATCAAGGCCTTTGAGGCTTTTGCCATCAATCAAGATGCCCAAGGAATCGAATCCTTGCTCGACGCCATCGCTAACGGACACGCCAAAAACAAGTATGCATTGGCAGGCCTCCTCTTGCGCGCTACGCAATAAACGCATGACGTATAATAATACTTTTAATATATTTTCCAATAAAACAAGCACATGTTATAATCCATATAGATAACTAATAAAAGCCATTTTTAATTAACATGGAGTTTTATATGTTATACGGTGATTATTCAGCCTGGAAACCTGGTGATATATTTCAGAATCATCCTCAACCCGATCAAGTTGAACAAACACAAACAGAAGAATCTTCCCATCCCCATAACCCGACAACCGAAGAAAAAGAGACTAAGCAAGGTCATTATTCACAAGTGCTCACAACGGGTCAATTGAAGCAAGAGGGAGTCTTATTTGAGTTAGCTTTAGGCGATATGATGGCTACAGATTTAGAGAATCCACCTCCTCTAGGCGATGAGTTACCCCCTTTACTGCTCAAAAGCTTCGAAACCATTCCAGTTACAGACATTTCCCTTAGTGAAGCCGCTGCCTCCCCTCCTGTTAGTTTCAAAGAATTAATCTCATCCGTTGATAACTACAAGACATCTTTGGGAAGTGATGAAAATACCGCTCGACCTCATTTAATATTAAATAAAACGTTTTTATTTTTTCCGATTAATAGTGTTCGGAATTTTGTTAATAAGGCGCTTAAAAATGAATGGCAGCCATCAAGTTTTTGGAAATTATTTGCTCAAAAAATTGGTTTAAGTCCTGAAGGATTAAGTAAATATGAATATGTCTCTCTTACATTGCAGAGTTTTTCAAAAATCAAAGATTATCAAAAGGAGATGAATCAACGCCTCCTTGAAGCAAATAATCCTAACCAGTTCATGCAGGAAATAAGCGGACTCTCTTGTCACCCAGGTGCAAACTCTGCCCAATCTCTTATTCAAACCATTGAATATACACTCAAAATAGTAGAAGAGCAGTATGCCTATCACAAAAAAAAGGGAACGCTCGAAGCCTTTTTTAATGAAGCCTTTGATGATTCAAACATTTGTTTTGAAGCACGTGCGCGCCATTTACAAGAGTATGCGAACAATAACCCTATAATGAATAATAAAACTGTCGATGTTAATATACTACCCGACTATACAAGAGAAAGCCCTTTCAATAAAATTTTTGAAGAAGAATTGAGAGTTTTGAGAGAGATCAAAAAGCGCAATCACACCTTAAAAGAGGATGAAAATATAACAGGCGAAGAATTTAAAAATTATTTAATCAATGAACGTAAAATCCTAGAAGTCGAAGGGAAAGAAAAAAAAGAGTCTCAAACTATTCGCCTCATAACCGAGCAAGACGTGGATGCGCTCATTGAATTTTATCGAGACACTGTCATGATTCTAGACTAAATCTAGGCCATTAGTCAATTTGAGGACACGCCCTAGTAAATGAACAGATAAAAAGCCAGGTCAAAGATCTTATTTTAAGCAGATGATTTTTTCAATATCATCACAAACTCCCCAGCAAACTGGGCGCGCCCTCTTTCAAAAATAGCTTCCCTATCGAAAGAGAGCTTTTCAAGTCTCATTTGTCCCTCCTGGCCAAATCTCTTCTTTCTGACTAATAACTTGATGTAAATCATTTTGAGATGGATAAGTGAATGCAGCCCCAGAGAATGTACTTTAGGAATTGCGACTCATTTTGCCTTACTTTTATCATTAAAAGTATTTCTCATCTTTAGAGTTAATCGTTTTCCAGCTATACTCTTTCTCTATCGTCTCCCACAACCTATCAATCAATATGTATAGATCTTATCTTTCGCGCTCGTTCTCGACCGTTTTTCTCCTTATCTTAAGCATTGCTTCTATTTTTCCTTGCATGGCCCAAGAGATCGCCAAACTCGTTCAAGAAGGCTTTACAGAAGGGGTTACTGTCGATTTAAGAGAGCCCTTATACGAAGATGGAGTCCTTTCTAGTGATAAAGGAGGCGTTATCACAGCGCCCCATATGCGCATTCAAGCCCTGCACATTCGCTACACGCGCAAAGTGATTGATGCTGTGCCTGTCTTGACTATCGAAGCCGAGGATCAACTGATTGTCGAATTCGGCGAGTACCTTTTTATTGGAAAAAAACTTTTTTACGATTTCCAAAAGAAAGAAGGGATTATTTATGATGGACGCACATCTGTCGAGCCATGGTTTTTCGGAGGAGAGAAAATTGAACTGCGCTCTGATGGAAGCTATCTTATTTACAATGGATACTTAACGACATCGGAAAAAGATCAGCCTGAATGGGGGCTCTACGCCGGCCGTGTGCATGTGGAGGAAGAGCACTACATAAAGGCTCAACAGGTGCAGCTCCGTCTACAAAATTACCCCATTCTCTGGGTTCCTTCTTTGGCTGCTAATCTCGACTCCATCTTTGATTCTCCCATCCGCTACCGCTTTCGCTGGGGAGGCAAGCAGGGTCCTCGCCTAGGCTTAACTTATGAAGTCTTTTCATGGGAACGCTGGAAAACCTTTATCCGCTTTGACTACCGCTTAACGCGTGGCCCAGGAGGTGGGATTGAGACGCGCTACCGTTCCGCAGATCACAAGACTGAACTTCAAAGCATTAACTACCTTGCCCGCGATTCGTCGCTCTTAGACCCAGACGAAAAAGTTCGCTATCGTTTCGAAGGAATGTTTAAAACGCTTTTGGATCACGATAAAGTCAGCGTTTTATTGACTTATGACAAGATTAGCGACCGCGATATGCCGAGCAGCTACTACGACCGGGATTTTGACTTCGATCCTTCCGAACGGACTCAGCTTTTGATACGGCGTCAAGAAGAGAATTGGATTGGAAACTTCTACACTCGCTTACGGGTCAATAGCTTTCAAACAGTCAAGCAAGAACTTCCAACCTTTGCCATTAGTTTTAAACCTCTTGAATACCCAAAAACTGGCATCATTTTCGAAAATTGGGCTAATGTCTCTTACTTGGATTTTAAGTATTCCAAACACTTAGTCAATGTTCACGACTATTCCTCCACTAGATTCGAATACAGGCCAACTCTCTACCGTCCCTTCGTTTATGGGCCTGTAACCATTACACCGGAGACAGGCTTTATCGGTATTTTTTATGGCAGCAGTCCCAATCGCGACTCGCAATGGCTAAGTCTTGGATTAGCTGGCTGCAATATTGAGACGCAACTGTATCGCTATTATGGCACTTTCAAACATGTGATCAATCCTTATACCTCTTATCATTATTACTCTTCTCCCACCTCGTCTCCACACGAGCACTATATTTTTGATATCACCGATGGCTGGACGCATCTCAATCAACTGACCTTTGGTATGAGGAACTCCCTCTTTTCCAAGCATGGTAACTGCATTTCGCGCCTCTTTTATGCAGATATTTATACACACGCATTCTTCGACTCCCCGACCATGCACCGAACCTTCCCCAAATTGTACGGTAAATTCGTTTTCTCCTCCCTACAAACAATCCGCCACACCATCCGAACTGCCTGGGACTTCGAGCATGGACAATTGGATCACTTTAATTTCCGTTCTGAATGGACTTTGAGTGCTGACTTCGCAGTTGCAGCCGAATATCGCCATCGCAGTGCCTATAGCTGGCGCAAGGTAGATCCGGATAATTTTTTCCTAGATAATTTTCGAAGCGAAGAAAGTCTGCTCCATTCAGCTTTGTCTGATCGCCGAGATACCCTCTTACTTCACTTTTTCTATCGCTTCCATCCCAATTGGGCTTGCGAATTCTCTTCGCGCCAAGGCTGGAATCGAAAAAGAGAGCCAAGCTATTTGGAATACGAAATCGACCTACTCACAACGATTCAAACAGCCTGGCATCTACGCCTGTCTTTCCAGCACAGAGAAAATGATAACCGTGTCGCCATCTACGTCAATGTTGGTCTAAAAAGACCCGATGAAAATTGCTGTGAACGCAAAGTTTATTGCTACGACTAATGACCCGGCATGCCATGCTAGCTTACCTTCCTTTACTTCTCTAAAGTAATGCTCGATCAATCGATCCGATCGAGCACTACTATTTAAAACTACCTCTATTCCTTGTCTCCTAATTATTATTTTCTTTTATATCTCACTAAAAAACAATCACAATAAAAAATCAATAAACAAATACATTTTTATCTGTTTAATGCTATAATAATATTTGAAAATCATTATATCAAGATTTAATATATTCAGGAGGATAATATGAATAATGTCAACATATTAAACATCCGATTATTCGAAAACAATAACAAGCAAGAACAAATTAAATACTCTAAAGAAATCGATCGCAAACAAGAAATTACTATCCGACATAAGATTTTAAGCATTGCACATTCTATTCGCTCTCAGTTACCAAAAGAAGATATACAAGATTTGAAATTCGTCATGAAATCCAATGGGGAATTTCGCATTATAGTCCGAATGAAAGATAAGGATGTGGAATACAATTTTGACAATCTTGATTCTAAGGTAAAAAAAGAGGCCTCGTTGCTAATTGATATCGTCAAGCGATTAAATATTACCTCTTTAAAAGATGCCCCAAAAGCCCCTTCTTACCCTTTAATTCAGACTCATACCACTTTTACAAATTCCTTTTCAAAGCCCGAACCCAAATCGGTTCTTCAGCGAGCTGCAACGTTTTTCCAAACTTTTTTCTCATTTTATGGCTTTGTCCGTCCTCTCACAAATCGATTAATTGGAAAAGAGATTGACCGTTCTTTAGGAATGACCGATTTGAAGAATTTATATATCAACAATCAAGACTTGTTAAATCAGATCAAACAAGAGATTCGAACCAAACATCCAAGTATTTTTGAGCATTACTCAGAGAGCGAGATTAACTCTTATATCAATGATCAATTGATTCACCGGATTAATGACCGATTAGCCCGGCTCAATATGCCGCCTATTAGTGAAAAAACTCTATATCAGTTGGACGTGCAAAGAATCCTTAAACACATAGCCACCAAAGGCTTATCTAAAGATGGATACTCTAGCTTAATGAAGGTAAATCCCTTAGATATGCCCCTTAAAGAACTAGCTGAAGTACCAATCACCTCTCAAGAAGAGGATGCCTTAGCAGAGATTTGGAAAGGAGTTATAGGAAACCTTTTTGCCAAAGGGCGACTTGACAAACTATCTTCAGAATCAGATGAGCGCGGTATTATTGTTCAAACTGCTTATGTAAACCATTATCTAGAAGCATTGGAACTCATGCCTGAACCAATTAAACGCGATTTAGCAGACTTTATTGCAGAGCTCAATCAGAAGCAATCCCCTGAAGCTCTACAAGATTTTATCATTCAGCATTCTGCCATAACGGGCGGAAAAGTAAAAACGGCTGATCCTCTTTTTAAAGAAAAGCAAGTCACTTACCGCGAAAAAATTCAGCCTCAAATTAAAAGTTTTCTAGAAAAAGTTTTAAAAGAAAAAAAATAGACTCTTCCCAGGTCGTCAAGTATTTAACCATGCAAGGAAGCAGCTATGCAAAAATAGAACAGCTGACAGATGAAATTTGGAAGAGTTTATCAGAAGATGAATCAAAATTATATGACAAGGAAACAATTAAAAAATTTATTTTCAATGAATTGGAACATAAAGCTGTCTTTGATTACCATTTCAGCACTCCTCAAATTGCCAATTTGAGAAATGCAAGACATGGTGATGAGATGAAAGGCAAACATAAAGAGATCATTGACGGCAACATAGAAAAGTATAGAGATAAAAGAAGTGAATTAAAAGCCAAATATAAAGAAGAATTGCAGCTACAGAGAAGCAAGACGATTGACCCCTTGGTTCAATTACCTCCCCTTGAATTACCTTTAGAGCTCGCATCAGAAGAAGATCGGCAGGCAACCATTCAAGAAATCCTAAGCCAAATTCCACAGTCTCTTCAGCTCATCGAAAAAAACTTAAAGCAGATCGACAAAGAGGTCAAGAATTTAAAGAAAGTGCAGGGGCGAAGAGCCACTGAGGCGAAAGAGTCTATCACAGCTAAACTCTTAGAAAAATCTGAATTGGAAGTTAAAAAAAGCTCTTTAGAAGCACTTAAGGTAGCCAAAGAGAAAGGCGACCGAGAACTATTGAATAAACTATTATCTGAAATGGCTAGAATCTCAGTCAAAAGCCGTAAAGTGGATGTCACAACTCTAAATCCACTGTATATTAATGCCTTACAAGATGCGCTCAAGACTGAAGAAAAAAAACTAGCCGAATTAGATGAAAAAATTTCCCAAATCCATAACCATCGCGAAGCTAAAAAACTGCGCGAGGCTAGACCACCTATCGAAGAAAAAATAGTTGGGCTCAAAGCTTTGTTTGAAAGAATTGAAAAAATCAAAGAAAATCACGAGTCTGTCAATCAAGTAGAAAAGCAATATCAAGCTCAACTGCAAAAAGTGGATGAGGTATTTATTGCCCATTACGAAAGGCTTTTAAACTCTTACGTTTCAATCGAAGCCCTGCAAAGTTTTGCCAAAAATCCCTATCTTGCAGATCTTTATCCTATAATGTGGGAAAAAGCTCTTAAGAAGCTGCTCGATGCAACTCCTGCTGCTACAGGACCAGCTCCCAAATTCGATCAAGCGCTCAAAAAAAGCCTCCAACCCTACATTCAAGCCAAAGCAAAGCTTTTAAGCTTAAGCATGGCAGAAGATGCAAAAATTATTGAAATGCTAGACCGAATAGAGAGCCGCATTCAAACAGAAGAAGTAAAAAACTATATCCAGGAAGCTGCGCAAACATATCAAGAGCCAACTGTTGAAGAAATGCTGTTTGACGAGGAAGTTTTAAATCATATTACGACACCTGAATCATCCCCCTTCAGAGCAGATCAACAGGCTGATTTAATGCGATTGACCAAGTTATTTAACAGAGCTACGAAAGTTGAAGTGAAGCGTGGAAAACATCAACCCCCTGTGCCACTCACAGGATCAGAAAAGCAAGAACTTAAGGAAGCGCTTAATCGGCTCGAAAAAGATGATTCTATTTTTGAAGCCTTGAAGCGCTTTTCTTCAAACGACGATCGTGAGGATGTCGAGCAATTTTTAAGCTTCATACCGCCTTTCATCCGCTGGATTGCCAAAAAATTTGTGGTTGATGACGCAAAGAAAGTAGAAAAATTTATTCCAGGAGGAATCACCAGTCAATCCATTGAATTCCTAACGACATATTTATCTAAAACAAAAAAAATAGCCAAAGAAGAAGCTGCCATCAAGCAGCTGCATTCTAAAGCTGAAACTCTTATTGCAAAATATCGGGAAAATCCCGAATCCATCACCCCAGCAGAGCGTTTAAGTTTGAAAGAGTTGGGAATAATCAGCCGTGTGGCACGCCTAAATGAATCTGATGATGAAGATAAAAAAAGCTTTCTCGCTCAACTGGATGCGTTAGGATTAATCGAGGTAGATCCTAAATTACAGGATTTGAAAGAACTTGCCCAGAAGTCCCAAGCCCTCTTAAAAGAAATCGATGACCTTATCAGGCCAAGCATAAATGCTCATTATAAAGATGGAGATTTATTGGCTTATGTTGGTAACAAAAAAAGCACCTGGATGGGCACTCCTATTTCTTTTGAAGAACGCATGACCATGTTTGCTGCCAATGGCTTTACCCACGGTGCCAAACTTTATCGGAAAAATGATGAAGTTCAAATTTCTCACATCTACGGAAATTTAGAGCAGGATAAAATCAGCCTTTATCAGCTTTGCATTTCTGATGTTTGGGAACTAGACGTGGTTCCACTTGTTCCAGCTTCCATGCAAGATGTCTTAAAAGAGGTCTACGGAGAGAATTGGAAGACAACCGTTAATGAATTATATCAATCGATAGAACAAGAGCTTCACACAAAAGGCGCAACACAATTTGCAAACGTGGGCAACAACCAAGAAAGAAGATTAGCAGCAGGCTTTGCCGATCATCCCCTTTTATTCAAACTTCTTGGCAAAGAAGGCATAAAAGGGCATGAAAAGGAATTTGAAAGAGATTTTAATCAAATCCACGGCAAGTTCTTCGAAGGAGCTCCACTGCACGATGACCAAATATGCTCTGAATTTGCAAGTAAGGCAACTCTTGTTTCAATGATCGAACTGAACAAGCGGCTTACAAGAGACATTCAGGCAAAACTAGGAAATGATTATTTCCCAAAAGAGGTTTTGGCTAAATTAAATGCCAATGGCACTGCTCTTCCTAGTGAAGTTAAAGATTATTTACAGGGTATACGCCACTTCAAAAAAGATCGAGAGATCACAAAAAAAGCAGAGAAAGATCTTAAACAGCTGCTTAAGAATAATGGCTACACTCCTCAGGAAATTAATCTCATTATACGTCTCGGCAACGAAGAAGTGCTCGATTTGCCCTACAGCAAGAAAGAGCGGCTTAAGGCCATCCACCCAGGACGTATGGTTAGCCTTCTAGTCGATAAAAAATGTGCGCGATTAAGACCCCCTCCTAAGGCTGTCGAAGCTTTGATCGCCATGAAGTAAGGGCTTGCAATCTTGAATTTAGCCCGATCAGAATTACCTGATCGGGCTTCTATGTAAGAATCCCCCCTTTTTTCTTTTTTTGCTTTCCAAGTCCCTCTTTTCATTCACTTTTGCTTATATACCCAATGCACCAAAAGCGGCAATGCGCTATGATAGTTGCTTCATGTGAGAGTAAAGGTGTTTTTATGAATCTTCTTATTATTGGCGTAGGCTACGTTGGCCTGGTCACCGCAACCTGCTTTGCCGAAATGGGTTATCGCGTTACTTGCTTAGATATCAATAAAGAAAAAATTGAGAATCTTAAAAAAGGGCTCATCCCCATTTACGAACCAGGCCTTGAAGAAATGGTTAAGCGCAATATCAAAGCCAATCGCTTAACTTTTACAACTGACTACGCTTCCGCAGTTCCCCCAGCGACTATCTGTTTTATCGCAGTCGATACCCCCACCACTCCTGAAGGAGGAGCAGATACCACTCAAGTTCAACGAGTTGCAAAAAGCCTCGGGCAATTTCTGAATCACTATTGTGTCATCGTCTCCAAATCTACTGTCCCGGTTGGAACAACCCACCAAGTTGCTTCGCTTATCCAAGAGAGCTTAACAGAGCGGAATGTCGACGTTGAGTTTGATGTTGTATCCAATCCCGAATTTCTAAAAGAAGGGAATGCGGTTCAAGATTTTATGAAGCCCGACCGCATCATTGTAGGAACCGATACTCCGCGCGCTGCAGCTATCATGCGCGATCTCTATGCACCTTTCATGCTTAATCATGAAAGATTACTCATCATGGACATTCTTTCTGCCGAACTTGCAAAATATGCGGCGAATGCCATGCTCGCCACGCGCATCTCTTTCATGAATGAAATGTCAGGCTTATGCGAAAGGCTGGGAGCTAATATCAATTGGATTCGCAAGGCGATTGGATCGGACGAAAGAATCGGCAATAAATTTTTATATCCAGGCCCAGGTTATGGAGGCTCTTGCTTGCCAAAAGACGTCAAAGCCCTTGTGGCGCAAGCTCAACAAGCCGACTATCCTCTGACACTCTTGAGCGCTGTTCATGACGTCAATCAGAAACAAAAGAGAGTCATTGGGCAAAAGGTAAAGGCTTATTTTAGTTCTAAAGGAGGACTAAAAGGTAAAACATTTGGCATCTTGGGACTCTCTTTTAAACCCGATACGGATGATATGCGTGAAGCCTCTTCATTAACTCTCATCCAAGATCTTTTAGCCGAAGGAGTTTGCCTTAGACTATATGATCCAATCGCCATTCCAAGAGCCCAGCAACTGCTTGGCGCCCCAGACTCTATCACCTGGTGCCAAACAGAACTAGAAGCTGCCGAGAATGCCGACGCCCTGATTCTCATGACCGAGTGGAAACAGTTTCGCTTACTCAATTTCCAATCGTTATTGGATGGCATGAAGGGAAAGGCCTTTTTCGATGGACGCAATCAATACAATCCCGATGAGATGGCTCGCAAAGGCTTCGATTATTTCAGTCTCGGCCGCTCCCCTACCTACGCACAGGCTCCTGAAGAATTGTCCGCCTCTCTTTCAGCCACCAATCCAGGAATTCATCTATGAGCGATATAGCCAATTACCTACAGTCTCAAGGTCAAGCGATTGAAAAGCACCTCGATCAACTCGTTTCTTTGAGACATGGCCCTTATCAACATTTGATTGAAGCCGCGCGCTATGCACTCTTGGGAGGAGGAAAAAGGCTCCGCCCCATTTTAGCATTAGCTACTGTACAAATGCTTGGAGGCAATCAAACAACAGCCCTGTCTCCGGCTTGTACGCTTGAGTTGATTCACACCTACTCATTGATTCACGATGATTTACCATGCATGGATGATGACGATTACCGGCGCGGAAAGCTAACAGTCCATCGCAAATACACAGAAGGCCACGCCGTTTTAACTGGCGACTTTCTCTTGACCTACGCATTCGAAGTATTGGCTACAGATAAACACCTTTCTCCAGATAAAAAGGTTAAACTCATCACCCTTTTATCGCGGCAAAGTGGCTGCGACGGCATGATCGGCGGCCAAGTTTTAGATCTCGCTTGCGAAGGAAAAAAAATCGACTTAGAGACGCTGCGTCTTCTCCATCGCAACAAAACGGCCGCCTTGATTACGGCATCCGTCGAATTTGGGGGCATCCTTGCCGATGCGACTGAGCCTCAACTCATACACTTGAGGGAATTTGGTGAAAATGTGGGCCTTGCCTTCCAGGTTGTCGACGACATTTTAGATGTAACTTCAAGCGAAGCCAAGCATGGGCGTGCTGTTGCATCGGATCTTTTGAATGACAAGTCGACCTACGTAACGCTGCTTGGACTGGAGCAAGCCAAAGCCTACGCTCTCAATTTTTATCATCAGGCTCTTAAAGCTTTAAAACCGCTTCCTTTCGACACCTCATTTTTGGTGAATTTGGCCGACTTTATCATCCGACGCAATCACTAAGCTCCTTAAATCCGCGCCTCTCTTGCAAAAACGACTCGTTTTTGCAAGAGGCTAGAAATTCTCGAGTAGAGCTCAATTTGATTGATTCTATTAATAGCAAGCCCTTCCCTCCTTTCGATCGAGCTCATAATCAATATTTTAACTAAATGAGACTCTCCTATTGGTTTTTTTTCCTGCAATGTTTATAAGGAAAGTAGACAAACCTAGGGTTTAGTTTATTAAACAAAACAACCGACAGTAAAATATATGGAAGATATCGACAATTTGCCTCAACGCCCCATTATTCCTCTCCACTCTCACCTCGATTATAAAATTAAGCATGTCCCTTTCAAAAGAGCTTTTGATATTTTTTTTAGCCTCACTTGCCTCATCCTCGGCTCCCCATTCTTTTTACTCATTGCCCTCTTCGTCCTACTGACTTCCCCTGGGAAAATCGTTTATTCCCACGAAAGAATTGGCAGAGGCGGAAAACCTTTTCTCTGTTATAAGTTTCGCACCATGTACAAAGATGCCGATCAGCGCCTAAAAGACATTTTAAATGCCAACCCTGAATGGCGTAAAGAATGGGAAAGGAGTTACAAACTCAAGAAAGATCCCCGGATCACCCCTTTTGGATCCTTCTTACGCAAAACATCGCTCGATGAGCTGCCCCAGTTCTGGAATGTCTTAAAAGGAGACCTAAGCGTTGTGGGACCCCGTCCAGTTGTTAAAGCAGAAGTCGAAAAGTACTTGGGCGTCAAAGCCTATAAAATTCTCTCGATTAGGCCTGGGTTGACTGGCCCATGGCAGGTTTCTGGCAGAAGCGATATTACTTGCTATCAAACGCGTGTGCAGTTAGACGAATACTACGTCGATCATCACTCCATCCTGCTAGACCTAAAACTTATAGCTAAGACAATTCCCGCCATGCTTTTTTCCAAGGGAGCCTACTAGTCTGTGTTTTAGGGGCAGATAACTCCTTGGCGACTATTTGCTCGACATGGATTGAGCCTATCTTTCATGATAGGCTCTTAAATAACCTCTTCAAAGAAATGCAATCCCTGCCTGACACATTGTCCTTAAAGGACAAAAAAACAGCTCTTAAGCAGTCTATTGTTGTTCGAAGAGCTTCATTTGAGGTAAGATTGTACATTTCAAAACCGGCAAGTAGTTGGTTACTGGCTAAAAGAAAGTTATGGCACGTTTATCTATTCTATTTTTATATACTCTTAGCCTAGCATTGATTCTGCCATCCCTATTGCCAAATCTTCCCCTTTTATTTTTTGCCCCTTTCCTCATTTCAGCTGTTTACCAACAAAATAAAATAAGCTGTTTATGGCTGGCAATGGCTTGTGGTTTAGTGATAGATCTCCTCTCTTCGCAGATGAGATTTGGCTTTTATGCGCTCAATTACGTTTTAGCTGTCAAGTTACTCTATGGTTATAAATACCATTTTTTTGAGGACAGCGTGACGACTTTACCTATTTTAACTTCTATTTTTGCTATCCTATTGACGACCATTCAGCTTATCTTGCTCTATCTATTTGGTTATGGAATCATTCCCACATGGGCCTGGATAAAAAATGATCTGATTTTGATGCCGCTCTGCGATGGCCTGTATGCCTTTATCGCCTTCTCTCTACCAGCTCTCTTTTTATCTCGTCCCTCTATTCCCAGGCGCTCTAAAACTATTTTACAACGAAAGGCGGAACCATGAAAAAATTGCAGCCTCTAGCTGAAGAGTTGCGCCCAAAAAACCTGGAAGATGTCGTTGGGCAAGATCATCTGCTTGGGGAAAATGGTTTGATCACCAAGACGATTCAGGCTCAAACGCCTCTTTCAATTATTCTTTGGGGACCGCCGGGCTGTGGTAAAACATCACTCGCACGCCTGTATGCAAAAGCCTTCAATATGCGCTTTGTAGCGATGAGTGCCATTTTTAGCGGCATTGCAGACTTAAAAAAAACGGTCAAAGAAGCGCAAGATGAACCCCTTTTTCATAAAGGCACCTTATTATTCGTAGACGAAATTCATCGCTTTAATAAGGCCCAGCAAGATGCTTTTTTGCCCTACGTCGAAAACGGTACGGTTATTTTAATCGGTGCCACAGCCGAAAATCCCTCTTTTTATTTGAATGGAGCCCTACTATCGCGCCTGCGAGTCTTACCCCTTTATCCCTTAGATGCTTTCAGCCTTGAGCGGCTGCTCGAACGATATGAAAAACATTTTGCACCTCTTCCTCTAACACCCGAGGCTCGCCATCTGCTCATTGCTTGGGCCCAAGGGGATGGACGCTACCTTTATAATTTAGTGGAAAATTTGAGACATTTATCGAACGAAAAACTCGATGTTCCTCTATTAGAAGAAGTTTTACAAAAAAGATCGCCCTTATTTGACAAAGCGGGAGATCAGCACTACAACCTGATTTCTGCCCTGCACAAGTCGGTTAGGGGATCGGATCCAGATGCTGCTCTTTACTGGTTTACCCGTATGCTTGAAGGGGGTGAAGAGCCCTTGTTTCTCGCACGGCGTTTAATACGCATGGCCGTCGAAGACATTGGACTAAGCGATCCGCAAGCGCTTCAATTAGCTATTGCAGCCAAAGAGGCCTACCAAATGCTCGGCTCTCCAGAAGGGGAGCTCGCTCTTGCCGAGGTTGTCGTTTACCTTGCCTTGTCTCCTAAGAGCAACTCAATTTACCAAGCCTACAATGAAGCGAAGCAAGTAGCCTCCCAAACAGGACACTTGAATCCCCCTGCCATTACTCTCAATGCTCCTACACAACTAATGAAAAAACTAGGATATGGAAGGGGTTACATGTATGATCATGACCAACCAGAGGCTTTTTCTGGCCAAAACTACTTCCCATCTGAACTTGAGCGCCAACAGTTTTATCTGCCAGTTGAAAGAGGTTTTGAACGCGAGCTCAAAAAACGGCTCGATTACTTTGAGCAACTACGCCAGAAAAGAATAAAAACGATCTAAGTCGTTAGGATGAAGGGGGCAGTGGGGAATTGACCTTTTTCGGGGAATTTTGCTCTCTACGAATGCAATCGATGAATAATTTGCTCTTTGCCAGTTGCATTTCATCAAGAAGCGTTTGAATCTGGTCTTCGCTCGTAATTCCATGATTTTTCATGACTTTAGCAAATACCTCATATAATGTTTCCCGATAAATTTTAATTGCCACATCACGCTGACTTAAATCTTTGAACGGATTGGGATCCAATTTAGCCGCTTTTTCAGCCACAACTTTCTCTAATTCCTGCCCTTTCTGAGCCAAATCTTCCGCTATTGCCGCTGCTTGTTCCTCTTGAACATTCGATTTCAATAAAATAGCTTTTACTAAAGGTTGCGGAAAATAGGTCATGAGCTCTTCCTTTGTACAAAAAGAAGGCTCTACTGCCACCCCAGTTTTTTCATCAGTCGCTACGTCAGCAAAACAATTCAAAGCCATAATTGTACAACATACACACGAAAGTATCTGTCTCATATAAATCCTTTTGCATTTTAGAAATTCATTTTGTTCAATCAATTCTCAAGGTATCTGAAAAGCTGGCTTTGAAGCCATGTAAAGCTAGCTTTTCAAATACCCTGTACTTTTGAGGATGCTTAACACCTTAAAAAGTAAGACCCTCTCCTCATTCTCCATTTTCTTGTTTTTCCATTAAATTGCCTATGAAAATTATTCCATTTACTCTGAAGTTTGATTTTTATGCACGAAAATCTAAAAAATCTCAAAACTACAGCCCATTTAAACTTAATTAATGATTCAATCATTTAAACATTTATATATAGCCCACTCCAGTGGCCCCGAACATTTTAACAAATCCTGAAAAAACTTTTCTCAAAGTTGATCTTATCTTCCAAAAAAGCCTGCGCTCTCCCCAAACTGGTCACAAAAAGTTCATTGTCAAAATCTTGCATTTGATGCAAAAGGGAGCTTTGCAGATTCTTTGTAGATATTAGCTCACATGCTATGATTGAATACCGCATACACAAGTATTTGGTTTTTAGAGGATGTTTGACAAACACTTAAGACCCATTCCATTCTACTAAGAGGAGCGCTCATGATCATTGATGGAAAAAAAATTGCCGCTACGATCCAGCAGGAAATAAAAGAATCGGTTCAAAACCTATCGGCGCGCCCTCCTTGTTTGGCAGTTGTCATTATCGGCGATCACCCAGCTTCTCAAATTTACGTTAATCGAAAAACCCAAGCCTGTGAATCTGTCGGAATGCGCTCTCTTAAAATCGAGCTTCCAGCCACATTCAGTGAATCTGAACTCCTAGCAGAAGTGGAGCGCTTAAATCAAGACCCGGCAATCGACGGAATCCTCGTGCAGCTTCCTTTGCCCGCCCACATTAACCCTAATCGGATTACCTATCATATCAGTCCCGAAAAAGATGTCGATGGCTTCCATCCTTTTAATGTCGGTAAAATGTTAATTGGAGAATTAGACGGTTTCCTGCCCTGCACACCTTTGGGCATTAAAACCCTCCTCGAGCGTTCATCCATCGACATTTCAGGCAAACATGCCTTAATCATCGGAAGAAGCAATATTGTTGGCAAACCCATGGCAGCCTTACTCATGCAAGCAACTCCTGGAGGCAATGCAACTGTCACGGTCGCCCACCGCCACACAACGGATCTCAAAAGCCTTTCTCTATTGGCAGACATCATAATCGTCGCCATAGGACAGCCCAAATTTATCACAGCTGACATGGTTAAAGAAGGAGCCATCGTCGTTGACGTTGGAATTAATAAAGTTGCCGATGCAAGTAAAAAGAGCGGCTATCAAATAGTGGGAGACGTCGACTTTGAACATGTCGCCCCTAAATGCTCATTCATTACGCCAGTTCCTGGGGGAATTGGCCCCATGACGATTGCCATGCTTTTGCACAATACCTTTCTTAGCTACAGGCAACGATTCCCCACAAAAAACTAAGCGGCCATCAAACTTTTCAGGTACATCGTGCAGATTTTTTGCTCCAGCCTAAAGAAGCTCTTTTTAGCCCTCATCCTTCTTAGCGGCGCTGGCTGCCAAACGCAAGCACCGTCTCCACAAGTGACAGCCTTTCAAGAGACTGTCATGACCGTCAGCTATCGAATTTTGGTGGGCCACTCCTTGTCTGAGCTGCAAGTAGAACAGATTCGAGCGCTTATTCGTACAACTTTTGAAGAAATCGATGCCGTCTACAACAAATGGAATCCAAATTCTGAACTTTCACATCTAAATCGTTTAAAAGCAGGAGAAATCAAGCCGCTTTCTCCCGGTCTTTTCCAGTTTTTCCAACGAATCGATACTCTAGTGCACTTAAGCCATGGCCGATTTGATCCAACAGTTGAGCCCTTGCAAAAACTTTGGAAAAGCAGGCTAGAACAGAATCAAATGCCAAGCGAACAAGAGATTGCCAATCTTAAATCATGCATCGGATGGGATAAGATCCACTTCGCAGACGGAACATTTTATAAAGAGGACAGCCGCACCCAATTAGACCTTGGAGGAATTGCCAAGGGATGGTGCGTCGACCTGCTCATCCAACGCCTAAATCAAGCAGGATTTGACAACCTTTACGTCGAATGGGGCGGAGATATTCGCACATCAGGCTTACACCCCCATCATCGCCCCTGGAATGTCTACATCAGCCGCCTAGGCGATTCCGATCCTCGCCATGCCCTAGCTTATGTAAGCTTAAAAGATCAAGCTATCGCTACAAGCGGCGACTACTTTCAATACTGGACCCTCAAAGAAGATGGACAAGAAACAACCTATTGCCACATTTTTAACCCTTTAACTCTCAAACCATTGGAAGTAAAAGCTGGATCCATTGCAAGCGCCAGCCTCATTGCCGATGATTGCTTGACGGCCGATGGACTCGCCAAAGTATTGATGCTATTTGATTCTAAAGAAGAAGCCGAAGATTGGATCAAGCAAGCACAGCTCGGCACCCCAAACTTAAGCTATTGGATGATAACAAGATAGGAAATCATTCTTTATTCAGATCGTGATTAGAAGGATCGTGCAACACGTCTATGAGAGACTCATAACCCTTAATGAACTGTTTGCGAAAAACTTGTGAATCAGTATGAATGTGCGAACGAAGTTTTTGAGCATAGATTTCAAAAGGCTCCCAGTCAGATTTATACCCTTCTTCTAGGCTTTCCAAAACAAATGCAGCCAATTCCCCTATCGACTCATCTTCTATCTCTTTAGATGGCTTCGATAGCGGCTCTTGGTTGTCTCGATTATTATGTTGACTACGCATAGCCTGCTCCTTTTCGCAAACTTCCATCCTTAATCCACCTTTTATTATAATGACCTCTGTATAAAAACAACAAATTATTTGTAACAAATCTTTATTTACATTATACATTTTGTTTAAAATTGATTAAAATCACATACGTCAATAAAATAGGTTCGAATATTTTCTATCATTCAGTGACACGCTATATTACCGTCCTTTCCCTTTCGACCGCCGCTGATCTCGACAGGAACTTAAGTTAACTTTTAAGCACCTGAAAATTTGGACACTAGAGCCAAAACTCACAAGATACCTCGTGTATCTAGCTGAATACTGTAAAACATTGTAGCTAGTAGGTTTAATAATGAATGTGTCTTCCATCGTACGTAAAACTAAAATTGTTTTAACAGACTATCCTTATCGTCGAGATATTGAAAATCGCTTATTGCTTTCTCATTTAAGCATCATCGAAGTTGACGTTTTACAAGAAATTCTCCATAGCTCTCTTAAAATTTCAGTGGATCAGCTAGCTGACAGCTTAGACATTTCCGCACACGAATTAATTGTAATCCTCGATCGATTGAGTGCGACCAAACTCTTCAAAAGAGAGCAGCATACCCTGACTGTAGATAAGGAAATGCGCAAGTATTACGAGATTCAGCTGGAAAAATTTGACGACGATTTTGAACCCAACTTAGAGTTTTTACAGAGTCTGCTCAATAAAGTGCCTATTCATATTCTTCCCGCTTGGTATGCGATTCCAAGAAGTTCGGATAACATTTTTGCCTCGATTGTAGAAAAGTTTTTTCTGACTCCAAAAATCTATCGCCAGCACTTAGAGGAGCTTGAATTTGACGACCCCATTTTAACTAACATCATGCAAGACGTCTATCAAGCACCAGGCTTTAAATTGACAGCTTCTGCCTTGATAGAAAAATATAACCTTTCACGAGAGCGCTTCGAAGAGGCTCTTCTTCAGCTCGAATATCACTTTGTCTGCTGCTTAACCTATAGGCGAATGGGCGATCACTGGGAAGAGGTCGTTACTCCTTTTTATGAATGGCATGAGTACTTGCTTTTTGAATCTACCACTCGTCCAAAGGCCATTGTTAATAAAGCAGAGATTCAATCTACCTGTTCAAAAGAGTTTGGATTTATCAGTGAAATGGCCTCCGTCTTGTCGGCCTGCCAAAGCAAGCCTATCCAGCGAACAGCGCTTACGCCTCTTTACTTGCAGACAACAAAAGAGTTCGACTCTCTGCTTGCCAAGCTAATCCAATTTGGATTTATCCAGCAAGCCGCTTCCGGTTTCAGCGCGACAGACAAGGGAGTCTTATGGCTCAAAAAATCGATTTATGAGCAAGTGAATGCTCTTGCCGTAGACTGGCTCAGTGAACCGCCTGCTGCGGCTCCGTTTTCTGCCTCGCTCTGGAATCCCCGCAACCTTCGCTTGATTGAAAAATATTTGAAGCGCTTGCACCACCAAGAATGGGTTTATCTCGACGATTTCTTAAAAGGTTTTGCGGCTCCCTTAGGCGACCGAGAGCCCATTTCCCTCAAAAATAAAGGGAAAAAGTGGAAGTATCTCCTCCCAACCTACCTGCCAGAAGAGCTTGCTTTCATTCGCCTCATGATCACAGAGCGCCTATTTGAACTCGGAATCGTATCAACAGGCCTGCACAACAACCAAGTCTGCTTTTGCGTGACCCCCTTTGGCCATCAATTTATTCACTAGATTTTTTCGAGCAGCGGACAAAACCGCTGCTCACCCCTCCCACCCCATTGCCACTTCCCCCTTCCCTCAAAACCCTTTAAGTTTATCAATCCCAGCTGCCCCTCGATTTGACACTAAAACACTCTTTTGCTAAGAAGTAGAAATCAAACAAGATTCAACCTACTCGAATTGAAACCCAATTGCTGCCTATGAAGGTAGACCACTTAGGGTTTGAGGATTGCCCATGGTTTTCAAAAATCGACGCGATGCAGGAAAGCAGCTATGCAAACTGTTGACTGAATACCAAGGACAAGAAACGGTGATTTATGCGATCCCACGGGGCGGGATTGTGGTCGCTGAACCGCTAGCCAACTATTTAGCAGCACCTATCGACCTGCTTCTCTGTCACAAGATCGGTCACCCCTATCAGCCAGAATATGCCATTGCAGCGATTTCAGAAAGCGGCCATGTGATTGGAAATCCTCGCGAAATCATGTCTATCGATCAAAAATGGTTCCAAAATGAAAAGAAGCAGCAGGTCGAGGAAATCAAAAGAAAAAGAAAAGCCTATTTGAAGGAGAGAGGCCCCATTCCTCTGCAAGGTAAAATTGCAGTAATTGTAGACGATGGAATTGCAACCGGCCTAACTATGCAAGCTGGAATTAAGGAATTAAGAGATCGCCGTCCCTCAAAAATTATCGTAGCCGTACCTATTGCTCCCAAGAGCACAGCAGATATAATCAAAAACGTTGTCGACGAATTCATCGCCGTCGATGTGCCAAGTGATGAGAGCTTCCTTGGGGCCGTAGGAGCCTACTATGACGAGTTCTACCAGGTGGAGGATGACGAAGTTATTGCCATTTTAGACCTTTGCATCAAAGAAGCTAAGAAATATAAGCCTGAAGGGACAGAGTGGAGCAGATAAAACCGAGCCTACTTTTTACTAGCTACCCTCATGAAGCCTTAGCACAAGAGCTCGCTTGCCACTCCTCTTTGGAATGTCGAACGTTCTTGCTCGATCATTTTCCCAATCAAGAACTTTGCTTGGCTCTTTCAACATCCGTAGCCAATCGAAATTGCGTCATTCTCGGATCGCTCACACCCCCTGAAATTCATTTGGTCACCTTCCTCATGCTTTGCCATACTTTAAAAAAAGACAAAGCCAAGCAGGTATCTGCCTGCATTCCTTATCTTGCTTACTCGCGCCATGAAAAAGATGAGCCTCAAAAAAGCCAGATGACAGCCTTAGTAGGCGCTCTTCTTAAGGCGGCAGGCTTAGATTCAATCCTAACGCTCGATCTTCACAATCCTAAAAAGAAAGACCTTTTTCCCATTCCCATTCATTCTATCTCCCCGGCTAAACTATTTGCTGAAGAAATCCGACGGCTGGCTTTGACCGAAGCGACCATCGTCGCTCCGGACAAGGGGGCGATTGCACGCTGTGAGGATCTTGCTCAAGAGCTCGAAAAAAAAGAAAACCTCATTTGGATCGAAAAAATGCGCGATCAAAAAAATATCTTTCACTACGACTTGCGATTTGGCGTAAAAAAGCAAGCCCTCATCGTCGATGACATTCTCGATACGGGGCAAACGCTTATTTCCTGCTGTGAAAAACTAGTCGAGAAAGGAGCCCAAGAAATGGTTGTAATGATCACACATGGGCTCTTTACAGGTGAAAAGTGGAAAGAGCTATTTGACATCGGCGTAACAAAAATCTATTGCACCGATTCTGTCCCTTTGAGTTCAAAGCTGCAAAATGACCCCCGCATTCAAGTCCTTTCTGCGGCTCCACTCCTACTTGAGGCCTTGAGTATTTATTCACCATGAGGGAAAAATGGAAAAATTGATTCACATCAAGCAAGAAAAAGTGACTTTGGAAGGAATGCTAAAATTACCGCCAAAAGCACAAGGGCTCGTCCTTTTTGCCCACGGGAGCGGAAGCAGCCGCTTATCACCTCGCAATAACTATGTAGCCGATAGTTTAAATGAAGGCCATCTTGCCACTTTGTTAATCGACCTACTCTCCCCTCAAGAAGATGAGATCTATCAAACACGCTTTGACATTAACTTATTAACCGATCGCCTAGTAAGAGTGATTGATTGGCTGCAACAGCAGAGTGAAACCAAAGAACTTCCCATTGGGCTTTTTGGATCCAGTACAGGAGCTGCTGCTGCACTCCAAGTAGCTGCCGCATTAGGAGACAATATTAAAGCCGTCGTTTCGCGAGGCGGACGTCCAGACTTAGCCATGACGGTATTAGAAAGAGTTGTTGCACCTACACTATTAATAGTTGGAGGAAGCGATTTTGGCGTCATCAAACTGAATCAAGAGGCTTATGAGAAGCTCCATTGCGTCAAGAAGCTCGCATCCATTCCACACGCAACCCATCTGTTTGAAGAGCCCGGCTCTCTAGAACAAGTGGCTCAAAACGCCCAAGATTGGTTTAAAAAGTACTTGAAATAACACCCATAGTCTAACGAATTTTTAAGACATCGATAAAGAACATTGTAGCAATCTTCGTTATAGCAGCTAAGGGATAGGCAATACCATTAGCTAAAATAGGATTCTTAAAGAGGATCGTCAACACAATGCTCGATGCGAATAAAGCAACCGAAGCCAGCCTATCCGACTTGAATTCAATCATTAAAAGCCTCGTTTGGCTCAAATGGCTAAAGCGATCTGGACTCCAAACGAGGCTTTTGATCGCTCCTTCCAAAGTAATGAGTCCCAGCGCATCATCTCTCCAAGAGGCTTGTGAAAACAGCTGCATTGCCGTGCTATGACAACCTAAAATAGCTCCGTTGATCAATGAGGAGGTGAGAAGTGCATAAAAAGTATAAGAAACAAAGGTCGAAATGGCTATGCCCGATAATGGAGCTATCCAGCTAATCCTGCGAAAAACAACATCCTCGTCTCCTGCAACACGTTGAATGAAAGCGGTAGGCAAAAAAACAGACTGAAACCTTGAAGATGAACTTACAACATTTTGAGCTATTTTTTGAGACGCGTAAAAAACCACTCCACTAATCAATACAGGTGAGGCATAAATCGTCTGAACGATTTCGCGGCAGCGCTCGGCATTCCTAAATGTTGGAGATGGCAATAAAGGCAATAAAAAATCATTCATAAAACTCCCTATGACAATTCTCGCACGAACCGATGCATGCCAACTAAAGATAAAAGTCTGTAACGAGCGGAAAAGACCAAATCCATCCCAGACTAGAGTCTTAAAGCACAATCAATCCAATCATGACTCAGGTCTTCTTGGAAAGCCTCTTATCAAGCTTCCCCCCTTCTTTGCCTAGATGTAAATTCATTTAATCATAAAAAAGAAAAAGTTAAGCCTATTCAAAAGTTTGGTTCAATCTTATTTTAATTTTAATATGGTTGATTCAAAAAAATCTTCCAAAGTCATGCATAAATACTAACAGGCGTCTAAGAGAAAGCTGGTGCGGCACACTCCCCCGGGAATGCTTTGACGCGCTTTTTGCCTTGACAGCGAGGACTCGATCGCGTATCTTCAAGCACCATTATAGATTATAGGCAAAGGAATTGAGGCTATGAAATTTGTTATCTCTACCCAAGAACTCAACTACCTCATCAGCAAAATTTTGAACGTCGTATCTCAAAAGCCAACGATTCCCATTTTATCGAATTTTTTGTTGGAAGCTTATAACGACGAATTAATTTTAACAGCAACCGACCTAACTGTCGGTATCCGCTGCCATACCGAAGCCAAAATTTTAGAAGAAGGCGCTACCACTTTGCCTGCTAAACGTTTGGCCCAATTAATCCGTGAATTGACCGCCGTCAACGTCGAAGTGTCGACCAATAGCAATGAAGTCACAACCATCGTGGCTGGGACGTCCCGCTTTAAGTTGAATGGGATGAGCAAAACCGAATACCCGGCTCTTCCAGATCTCTCGCAAGCGCATACCTTCCACATGAAGCAATCTGAACTAAAAGATTTGCTTTACCGCACCTCATTTGCTGTTTCAAAAGAAGACAATCGCTATGTCTTAACAGGCGTCTTGATGCAGATTGCCAATGGAATGGCAACTTTTGTGGGAACTGATGGGAAGCGCTTAGCACGCTCACATGGTCCGATCGACATCGGCTCTTCTTTTACAGGCCAGTCTATCATTCCTTTAAAGGCTGTCGATGAAATTCTAAAGAATTTAAGCGACGAAGGCGATGTGAAAATTTCTTTAATGTCCGATAAGATTGCCGTAGAAGCCAACCAGATACGCCTTTTAACCAAGCTTCTTGCTGGCGACTATCCTGATGTCAATCGCGTCATACCAGAGCGCTCTGATATTATTGTATCCTTGCACCGCGAAGAATTATCGAGCTTATTGCGTCAAATCTCTCTTTTCACGGCTGACCACAATCACTCAGTGCGCTTTACTTTTTCACAAGGCGAGCTCAAGTTGACGGCCAACACGATGGATATTGGAGAAGGGAATGTTACGATGCCTGCCAATTATCAAGGGTCAAAGCTTGAAATTGCTTTCAACCCCGGCTTCTTCATTGACATTTTGCGCCATTGCAAAGGTGAAACTGTGACAATGGGCTTAACCGATGCTTATAACCCAGGTATCATCACAGATGGCGACCAGCTCTCCACTCCGTTGCAGGCCTCCCCTCTTTTTGTGATCATGCCGATGCGTTTGTCTGAAGACTAAAAGAAGGTTTCATGGCTCTCCGCTCTCTTTACTTGCACCATTTTCGCAACTATGAAGAGGCTTATTTAGAGTTCAGTCCTTCCGTCAACTTCATATGCGGGCCGAATGCAAGAGGCAAGACAACGCTCTTAGAAGCCATTCATTGCCTAATGATCGGCCGCTCATTTCGCACCTCTACCGATTCCGATTTGATTCAAAAGGGCTTTTCCTCATTTTTTCTTGAAGCCCATTTCCTCAAACACGGAATCGCTCAAACGCTGCGCTATGGATTAAGAGAAAATGAGCGGAAAGTCATCTACAATAGCACGGCTCTAACGAGTCTATCGGCTCTGCTTGGACTGATCCAAGGTGTGATTATTACGCCCGACGACGCCCAACTCGTCAAAGGGGCTCCACAGCAGCGCCGACAATTTCTAGACATCCAAATAGCCCAAATCGACCCCTTATACGTCCATCATCTCAATCGCTATGCAAGGGCTTTACGCCAGCGCAATCACCTCTTGAAAGCCAAGCAGCAGGCAACGATCGAAAGCTGGGAACAAGAGATGGCTCATTCAGCCGCTTATCTTGTCTCCCAAAGACGGCTGACAGTCGACGATTTGCAAACAAAAAGCCAATTCTACTATCTCGAGCTAACGGGAGAAAAAGAAAATTTGACCCTCGACTATCGCTCGAGTATTGGCAAGGAAGCAAGCGTTGAGGAGACAAAATGGCGCTATATGCAACAACTACTGAAGAATCGACCAAAGGAAATGCTCATTGGGCATACCCTCACGGGTCCTCATAAAGACGACTTGATCATTGCCATCGGCGACCGCGATGTGCGCAACTTTGCAAGCGAAGGACAGCAGCGCAGCTGTGTCAATGCGCTCCACTTCGCTGAATGGAAACGCTTAAAAGAACTCGGCGACGAGGAATTCCCCCTTTTTATGATCGATGACATGGGCATGAGCCTTGACTCAAACCGCAAGGAGCGTTTACTTGCTCAGCTTCAAACACTTGGGCAGGTTTTTTTAACAGCCACTGATCCAGCACTACTGGATGACTTTAAAGGCGATAAAAAAATTTTCAACCTCCCCTTCTACGGCAAGCCTCCTTGAACCCAACTTGCTAACCGAGCTAATTTTCAAAAGAATCGATTGATCGCCTTGCCACTTACTCCCCTATCGTTTAACATGGTCTATCGAAAACATATGAATAGATACCAATTGGTATACAACACTCTAATCAGCTTTAAAGCACCACAATCTATGAATGAAAAACACGCCGACCTGGTCTCAAACCGAAGAGCCACGCACGATTACGAAATTTTAGAAACATTCGAGGCAGGAATCGTTTTACAAGGAACAGAAATTAAATCTATCCGTGACCATGGCGCTACTCTGCAAGACGCTTACGTCAAAGTCCTGGATAGTGAACTTTGGCTGATCGGATGCAACATTGCCCCGTACCGCTTCGGCAATATCTATAACCACGAAGAAAAGCGCGATCGCAAATTACTCATGCACAAGCGAGAAATCAGACGCTTTAAAGTGGCTTCGCAAGAAAAGGGATTAACTCTCATTCCTCTAGCTCTTTATCTCAAGCATGGACGCATTAAAGTCCGCATCGCCATCGCTAAAGGTAAAAAAACAGTCGATAAACGTGCTGACATCAAAGAGCGCGATGACAAACGGCGCATCCAACAAGCGATCAAGCAACAGCAGTATTAACCCATGCTTAAACTCAAGATCCTCTCTGTTGGGAAAACTAAGGAAAAATGGCTGGATGAAGCATTTGGAGAATATCAAAAGCGGCTAAAGCCCCTCATGCAAGTCGATTGCCAATGGGCTAAAGACTCCTCCCAATTACTGGACTGGGCCCTAAAAGAGCCCTATCTCATCTGCTTAGATCCCACAGGATGTCTCTTGTCCAGTGAACAATTTGCAACCCTCATTGAACAAAGCTGGGATAGGGGAGGATCGCGCCTAACCATTGTCATTGGAGGGGCAGAGGGGCTCCCACTCGAGCTTAAACAAAACGCCCAACTCATTAGCCTCTCTCCTCTCACATTCACCCACCAAATTACACGCCTAGTTCTCATCGAGCAAATCTACCGTGCAACCGAAATTCAGAAAGGCTCAAATTATCATAAATAGCCTTTTCAACTTGCAACCCTTAGCTTACCCTAGCTATCTCAATTGACATTCAATTCAAACCACTTGTTTATATAAATAAACTAGCGATTTATTTAAACTTTAGATATAATTAATGATTTAATAATTTACTATCTTATTTTATGATCAACAGTCAAAATAGTTTATATCGAGAATTGCCCTTTTGGACTCCAATCGTTCATCCTCAAGCGACTTCAACATGGACAAATCTTTTTTATTTCAGCTGGGAGTTTTTGCAGATCGCTACGTTTATTTAGGAAATCAAGAAATCGTCTTGAAGGCCCATCAACAACGTCTGCCGCCCCATACTGTGCGTTATATAGCAGAGACAAAAAAAAGTGATGATTTTTTAGTAGCGGTCGTTTTAAAGATCAGCTCGTTTTTGCTATCCGGTTTTATTTTACCGGTTATTGCTCTACCCATTAAAGGACTTTACAAGGCGTATATTCATCGGCTGGAAATTCATCAACTAAGAGATAGTCGAGCAGCCCAGATCACTCAAACGCAGCCGATGAGTCCGAGTCCGATTCAGACTCCCGAAAATGTCACAATGACCGAAAAAGCAATTGGCAGCTCAAAAATCGCACTCGTAACAGGAGACCTAACCAGCGAATCGGCCGATCTTATCGTCAATGCTGCCAATGCGTATCTAATGGCTGGAAACGGGGTCTGTGGCGCCATCTACAATGCAGCAGGATCCGAGGTTTTTGAGGAATGTCGTCGTATATTAAAATTTCAGTCAAAGGATCGCTTATCTTGCGGTGAAGTTGCTTTGACAGCGGCTGGGCAGTTAGCGCCTCGCATCAAAGGCATTGTACATGCGGTCGGACCAGATTGTAGAATTCTTACTGAAAATCAAGAGCGAAGAGAGTTACTGAGAAAGGCTTATGAGAATGCTCTAGCAGCCGCCATCAAGAAACATCCAACCTCTTGCACCATTTCGTTCCCCTCTATCAGCACAGGTATTTATGAATTCCCTGCAAATGAAGCAGCAGAAGTTGCTTTAAACGCCGTGAAAGACTTTATCCTGCAACACCCGGAAACCGCCTTAAATGTTCGTTTTGTTTTTTTAAAAAACGATAGCAGCGCAATCTTTAATTATAAAACAACACTGAACAATTTTGATTGATCCAAAGAGCGGGAAAACATTTTCCCGCTCTTTAAGAGAATGACAACCTCTGTCTTGATTTTTCTTAAGAGGCTTTTTGAGAACGGGTTGAAAAAGCCCGTCTAAAATAAAGCATGGCGCCCTGAATAAGCGCTGAGCCAATAATCACATCAACAGCTCCTCTTACATCAATGGGCGTAAAACGCATGAGAACGCCTAAAAGGATCATGGACCCGAGGAGAATATAGTATTTCTTAGTGTATATTTGACTAATGTTTGCCGGATTCGGAAGAGAACGAATACGATCGACACTCGATTGTACAGTCTTTGCAAAAACAAATCTTCCCTTGATAAATCCTACCCACAGTGCTATAGCAATCAAAACTAAAACTGCCTGATCAGGCCCACCTGTTAATGACATCAACGGATCCAAAAGGGGGCGACTCATTGTTGTTAAATTATCTTTTAAAATTGATTCAACAATAAAATTTAGACCTAAAGGTAAAAGTAAGCAGCCTACGGCTAACCAAATCAATCCCGATATAACGACTAAAGTTGTATGACTGACTTTAAACATGCGACCTCTCTATATTTGGGTTGAAAAAAGTGTAATCGATTCAATAAGTTATTTTCCAAGCATTTCCCCGTTCGAGAGACAAACCCCTATCTTTCGAACTCTATCACATACCAGTTTCGAAACCTTAAAATGAATCTAATGAATTAAGTTTTTTAAATTTATGTACATAAAATGAAGATTTTGTTAAGATCAAACAAGCGTTGCTTAAATCGACTGAATTAATAGGATTCCTAGTATAATTGTCGTGTCAGAGATTTGTTAGATTGCTACATGATTTATTTTGTTGGTTTGTCTGCCAACTAACCGATAACTGTCAGACGAACCAACAAAATAAATCTCATTGCAAGATCAAGCATGCATGATGCAAATGCTCTAGCAAAAGCAAGCGGTATTAACTACTCCATAACTGGTTTATTAAGCCATTTAGCACACAGGATTAAAGGCATGAGTATTTCACTCTCATTTATACGAGTTTTATTCCTCATTATATGCGTTTTATTTTCCGTTACTTTTACAACCCAAAATCTCGAAGGCGGATTAAATCTCATCAATGCAGCTGTGGGGCTGCTCGGCGGGATTGCTTTTGCAGGACTGTTGGTTGGATCCGACTTTGTTTTTAAGCGCTTTAATTTGAGATCTTTCAATACAGCTATTTTAGGGCTATTCTGCGGATATTTAATGGCTCAAGCCATTTTATTTATTTTAACAGGTGTAACAGGGATAGAATCGTCTGCTGCAGCGTTAACACCCATTCGCTTTTTTGTTTACCTTTTCTGCGCCTATCTTGGCATGGTCATGACAGCAAGAGCTGCGGAAGAGCTTCACGTAAGCATCCCATTTGTTGAATTCAAGGCGATGGGCCATAAAAAGAAGGACGTTTTAGTAGATGTGTCGGTCTTAATGGATCCACGCATCATCGACTTGGCGTCATCTGGCCTTTTAGACCATCACTTAATCATCCCGCGCTTTGCCATTAAAGATATGTACGCCCAGGCAGAAAGCAATGATGAAGCGGTCAAAGCCAAGGCTCGCCGTTCATTAGAAGTCATCAAAAAACTCGAAAGCCTTCCAGCTTTAGACTTACGTTATGTCGATACTGATTTCCCTGAAATCAAAGAACCTATGACAAAGCTTATCCGCTTAGCTAGGTTTTTAGACACCAACATCATTACATCAGACATCAACCGCATCCAGCAGTCCTCCATCGAAGGGGTTCGCATCATCAACATTCACATGTTGTCAAATGCATTAAAGCCCATCACTCAGGCCGGAGAAGTCATCAACATCAAGATTCAACGCTACGGAAAAGAAGCACGTCAAGGTGTTGGCTATCTCGAAGACGGAACCATGGTGGTCGTCAATGGCGGTGCTGAATTTATTGGCGAAACGATTAAAGGACACGTGTTATCTGTTAAACACACCTCTTCAGGACGCATGATTTTTTGCAATGCATCCGAAGAAGGCAGCTTGTTGACCGAGCAGGATTTCGCTCATACCTTATCAGATTTAGAAAGTAGCCATAAAAACTACCTGGCTCTCTAAATGATTTTAGGAATAGGAAATGACATTATCGAGATCGACCGCGTTAAGCGCAACATAGAACACTATCAACAACGCTTTCTCGATCGCATTTTTACTTCAAGAGAGCAGGCTTATTGCTTAAAACGCAAAGAGCCTGCCATTCATTTTGCCGGCCGTTTTGCAGCCAAAGAAGCTATCGTCAAGGCTCTTGGTACGGGCTTCAGCCAAGGAATCTCATGGCTAGATATTGAAATCTACAACGATGAGAAAGGCAAACCTTCCATCAACGTTTCGCCAAAAATCGCGGAACTCTTTGACTCTCCAGAACTTTCCCTCTCAATTAGCCATTGCCGTGACTACGCAACAGCTTTTGCCATTTGGACTAAAAATCCAAAATTCTCATAAGAATCCCTGTGCTAAAGCCCCTTTAAAAGCTTGAGGATTAGTCATAACATTCTCAAGGACATCAAAATAATCGCATAGTACTACAAAGTAAATATCCTTTATAAGCAAAACTCTTATTAATTATTTAATCGATTCATATCATTTAAACAAAGAATCTATCTTTAAAAAAAATTATTTTATTTTATTACAGATTTATTTATAATAAATATGCATTTTTAATAATAACAACAGGTTTTTATAAATGATTAATAATGATCCAATTCATTCATTTAATATTGATTCAATTTATATAGATGAGTGTAATTCCAACGATTCATCAAATTTTTTAACCTTCAGCCTATCAACTACCTCGCAAGCATCAGAAAAAAAGGGAGTAAAAAGAGCAAGAGAGGATGGTTGTTTTGAAGTCAATGCCAAAATACAGAAAATCGGCCTTATAAGATGGTGTGGAAAAGAGTTATGTGATGACGTTGTTCGACATGTCACCTTATTTTTAGATTTCCGCTCCCTTAATCGATTCGAACAATCTCACAAAGCCCATCGAACAATCACGGATCTGGCCTGGAGAGAACTGCGTCTACAAGCAGGCTTTAAAATGCATCCTGAAAGTCAAAACACAGACAAGCCAGAAAAATGGAGTTTTCTTATTGAACATCGACTCAACAATGAGTTGAAAATTTTTGTAGACATCTTTGCCTTTGAAGATCAGCTGGATTTGCCAGCCACCTAAGTATAGAGCTTCAGGTTCTGCCACGATCAATTTTAGAGGTTAAATGTCTATCGCCTGCGCGATTATGATAGAGATTCTTAGTAAGAGCTCATTAGATCTGCATTGCATTTGTCTGGAAGATATCACATAACTTCTGTGATGTCTTCCTTAGCAAACAACTGTGAATGCTTGCCGTTTGCCTATAGGCCAAAAGTATAGAGTAATGAGAGGCTAATTTGGTGAGCCTGAACAGGAAAATTGCGTGCATAAACCCGTTTAGCATATTCAATCGATGCACTGCCAAAAAACTGGATAAGATAAGTATAGCGGCATCCTAAATCAATCGATTGATGATCAATCGCACCATACCCATGAAAATGAGAGCGATGGAGCTGCTTACTCCCCAGCCCCCATAGCGTATGGACAAAGAATTCAAACTCATGACATTGTTTGATGCGCTGCGCATAAGCCATATCATAGCGCATCCAAGGAGATCCCCTTGCGGCAGATCCCAAAGCAGCCATTGCCCAAGCTCTTGAAATCCATTGGTCACCCTGAGCCCACTCTTTGCCAACTGACAAAAAAATCTCTGCCTCGCTTCGGCCGTGATGGAAGGAGCTTTTATCTTTCAAACTCCAGTCAAAAGCCTGAATGAAGCCAGCCCCGGTTGTTAAAGTAACTGGATCGCCCACAATGTCGTCTAACCACACGATACGCCCATTTAACCTGATCTGATCGATGCTACCACTTTGCCGTCGAGTCCGAGCAGCTGTCGCTTCTACATCCAAAGAAAAATCAGGCTTTGCAGCCAAGGCCAGGCTTGTCGTTAAAAAAAAATCATGCGAAGCATAAGGGAATCGATGAGAACCGGCAGCTAAATCTTGAAAGGCTTGAAAGCGCAAAGTAGAATTCCACTCAAATTCGAGGTAATTACCTATCCAGGGACGATACTCTACAGTCCACCCCAAAATAGGTAATAAGGAGAAGAAAAAAATGCAGATTAAGCCATTTTTTCCCAAACGCATTAGGTGTCCAATCCTTTTTCGGCAAGCCATCTTTCGGCATCAAGAGCAGACATGCATCCACTGCCAGCTGCCGTAATCGCTTGGCGGTACTCGTGGTCCTGGACATCCCCTGCAGCAAAAACCCCTTCTATACTCGTATGGGTCCCTTTAAAGACTTTGATATAGCCATTAGGATGCACTTCTAATTGATCATTTAAAAAAGCTGTATTGGGTGTATGACCAATCGCAAAGAATAGCCCCCCTGCTTCATGTTCAGTCAATTCGTTGGTCTTAACATTCTTGACAGTCACGTTGCGCACTACCTGATCCCCTCCGACATGCACCACTTCCGAATCCCATAGAATCTCAATCTTAGGATGATTCATAGCCCGCTCTTGCATAATCTTTGAAGCACGCAATTTGTCTCTTCGATGCACGATATAGACACGGCTTCCAAATTTAGTCAAGAAAGTCGCCTCTTCTACAGCTGAATCCCCCCCTCCAATCACAAATAAAGGGCGATTGCGAAAAATAGGAGCAGCCCCATCGCACACAGCACAAGCTGTGACGCCTTTTTGCCAAAACTCACCATCTCCGGCTCCTGGGATCTCCAAACGCTTGGCCGTAGCGCCAGTCGAGACAATGATTGCTTGGGCCTCGTAATGTGTCTTACGCCCTTTAACAACAAATGGATAACTTTGTAAATCTACACTTTCAACATCTTCACTAATCACTTCTGTCCCAAAGCGAATCGCTTGCTGTCGAAACCGATCAACCAATTCTGGACCTGTAATTCCTTCTGGAAAACCCGGAAAATTCTCGACTTCCGTCGTTGTCATCAACTGACCACCAGCCGGCCCTGTATAAAAACCTTCAAATAAAACAGGCTCTAAATTGGCACGTGCCGCATAAATGGCAGCCGTATACCCAGCTGGACCAGATCCAATAATCAGTAATTTAGCTTTCTTCATGGCTCCTCTTTTTTCAAACGTATGTTCTGGGCAGCGCTATCATCATTGAACAGATCAAAATTGCCCCCTTTTCAATAAAAAGAATAGTTTATCTGCATAAGATCAAAAGTGCAAGCAGATAAATACTAATAAACCTTAACAGTTGTTTAATCCTCAACAAATAAATTAATTTTAAACTAACAATTGACTAATATTATTAAATATAATAAAATTTATTTAAATAAATTAAAAAGTAATACGTTTTAATAATATTAATAATAAAAAAAGGTTAAAATGAATTATTTAAGTACAACTTTGAATGCAGTCGATGCTAATGCCCGCTATTACGCAGACAGCTGTGTTACAACACTATCTGATGGAGTTTCAAAGGGCAAGCAGTCGATAACAAATGGTATTACGAAGGGAACAGAAGCTGTGGCTGCCGGTTGCAAAGCTGCATCAAATAAGACATCTAACTTTGTAGCAAGCAATTACCAAACGATTTTCTTTGCAGCATCGACCTGTGCCACGGCCTATTTTGCTCCCCATCTCTTCTTACCGGGTACCATCGCAGCGGTGATTGTTCGCTTGGAACTTCGCAAACTGATTGATACCTATATTAAAGATGAGCACAATCCCTACATTAAGGATTCAAAATTCGGGCCTAAATACGTTAACACAACAGAATTTGTGCTAGCTCTAGCTGCGGCTGTCGATGCAGCAGCTCTGGCAACAGTCTTTTACACTAGTTCTTGGACTGTTGCGCTAATGCCAATCTTAGGCGGAGTCGTAGCCGGCAATGTCGCAACCAAGATCGGCATGGACTTATTTTATCCAGCCTCTCAACCAGCCCAGGCCTTGGTAGCATAAACTCTCCTTAAAAGAATCGTTCAGCTCATTCCGGCTGAACGATTAAAATCTTTTGTCGCAGGGTCCCTCTTTCTGCTTTTTCTATAACTACTTTTCTTTTTATCATTAACAATAAAACTTGTATTAATCTCTTATTAAAAACATGATCTGATCTTTTTATTCCTACTCTTTGTTTAAAATAAATGACTCATGTCGCCCCGTTAACATATTGATTAAAAGCAGATTAGATATGTCCCCCTATTCTTTCCATGCGCTTGGAACAGACGGTCTGGACAACAGAGCATTTTTTCCAACGCCATGCCTGCACTTTCGTATTAATTGGGACCTCATGTGCATCGACTTGTTTAATGCCTAACGCCTTTTTTGCCGGGACACTCGTGGCATTTGCAGGCTCTCATCTCTTAGAACAGAACTCTCAACTTTTCGATAAAGCTCCTTATGTTAGCAGGCGCTGCTACTGCTGGATATTGTGCTTATAAGTTTTCAAAAAATTCTCGTTCGGCGACGATTCAAACCCGTCGCCCCAATAATTGATTTTAGATCTCACCTCTTATCTGGCCTATTAATTCGCAAGTGTTTATAAGAAAAAGGCCAAAGCAAATCCAGAGATTCATTTTAAACTTTTCTCAAAAAGATAGAATAGTTAAACCGTTAATCCAAGAGTTTTACGAGAAACACTTATGCATACTCAAGTCATCGCAGCCTTCATCGTTTATTTCAGTTTATTACTTATTCTCGGACTTATTTTTCACACGAAACAGAAAACCTCCTCTGATTTCATCATGGGTAATCGCTCATTGAGTTTTTGGCTGGTCGCTCTTTCTGCGCATGCAAGTGACATGAGTGCCTGGCTTTTCATGGCCTTTCCAATGACCATTCTAGTATTAGGTCTCCCCCATGTCTGGATTGCCGTGGGCCTTTTAGGCGGCATGTTTCTCAATTGGCAGTTTGTCGCCCCCAAGCTTCGTTCGATGACTGAAAAATATGACTGCTATACCCTTTCTTCTTTTTTTGAAAAGCGCTTTCACGATCATTCCGGCTCTATTAGATTGCTCAGTGCCGTCATCATGGTAATCTTTTTAACCCACTATCTCTCGGCTGGACTGATTGCCATGGGATATCTGCTTGAATCTCTCTTTAATTTAAATTACTTTTTCGGCCTTTCACTTGCCATGCTAGTCGTAGTGATCTATACATTTGTTGGAGGTTATACAACAGTTGCTTGGACTGATTTATTTCAAGGCATTTTCCTCCTCCTCATGATCATTCTAGTGCCATTCATGGCATTTTCAAAGATTGATGGGTGGCACTCTATCATAGAGATTGCTCAGCAAAAAAATATTCCCCTCACATTTGCCGGCGACAACACTTTTGACTCCTGGGTCAAAATTTTATCTTTATCGCTTGGATGGGGGCTTGGCTATTTTGGAATGCCTCACATCATTACCAAATTCATGGGAATCAGAGACGTTAAAGAAATGCACAAATCGAAATGGCTAGGAATGTCTTGGCAAGTAGTCGCTTTGGGAGCTGCTGCCGTCGTTGGATTAATCGGCATTGCTTATTTTCCCAATGGGCTCGAAAAACCAGAGATGGTCTTCGTTGAAATGGTAAAGGACTTATTTAATCCCTTCGTAGCAGGATTCATCCTTTGCTCCGTTATCGCTGCCAATATGTCAACGATGGATTCTCAAATTTTGGTGTGCGGATCGATACTGAGTGAAGACTTATACAAGCACTTTCACAAAACCCCTCCCTCTGATCGCAAACTGCTATGGTTCTCAAAATTAAGCGTTGTAGCCGTGGCTGTTTTTGCTCTCTTACTGGCCTTCAATAAAAGCTCGACCATCTTAGATACCGTCCTCTACTCCTGGTCAGGACTGGGCAGTGCATTCGGACCCATGGTCTTAATGAGCCTCTACTCCGAAAAAACCAATCGCTACGGAGCCATCGCAGGAATGATCGTGGGAACCTGCGTTGTCATGATCTGGCCAACACTCAATCCCCTTTTAACTCAATATGAACTCCTTCCCATGATCCCAGGATTTATTTTGAGTGCGCTCGCCATCTACTTAGTTTCCATGTGGACCAAAACAACCCCCTCACTCGATAATAATATCCCATCCACTCTCTAATCTTCTTTGAGCAGTCAACAATGCTGACTGCTCATTAATTACCCCACTCACCGTGATTCTTTTTTTACTTTCGACAACAACTTGTAAATTAAATATCAACAATTTTCAAATAAAGATCAAAGTTAATACAAAATTTAATTTATCTTTAAATTATTAAGATGATCTGCTAAATTTTCTAACTTGACATTAGACTAATTTCGAAACTTGCTTTGATTGAAAAATTGCCATTTTGGCTCTTTGCGCCAAAAATTTTCAATTTTAAATCAAAGCAAGTTTGAAAAGAGGCCTATTATATTGAATGGCGAACAAGAGCCGTTCTTCAAATAACACAACATAGGTTTATCATGATCACATTTCCGAACATTTCTCCGGTTTCGCTGGAAAGATCTCATCCAAGTTCAGTTAGTTTGATCCAAAACATCACGTTTTTCCTAGGAAGAATTTGGACGTTTATTTCGCTTACCAGCCACGTTTCCATTCAACTCATTAGACGAATCAATGGGGCTTCACAGCCTATTTTTAAGGCAACTCAAAATGCATTGCCTTCACTTCAAGCGGAACGCATTCACTCACCCCGCAAAGATCACACCCCTAGAATCGAGCCGCGATCAACGCCTTTGAAACCACCTTCTTCTGAAAGCGATCAAGAGAAGCCGCAAATTACAGAAAGAGAAAGAGGAACACCAAGACATTCCCCAAAAGCATCTCCGCTCTCTTCACCTAGAAGTCAAAGCCCAATTTCTTTTGAAAAAGAACCATCCCTGCTCCTTCCACTAGGATCCACCAAGGTGGCAGAATGGCCGCAGTCACCAAAATTGTCTCGAGATAGTGTATCATCGCCAGTTCAATCTCCGATAGAATCACCACAGCCTCATCATCCAAATCCTTCTCAGGCAACCCCTTCCCAGGTCCCGCTAATTCCCAATTTGCATTTACCCTTGCAATCTAAAAGTCTGTCTGGGCACTTCCCGCTTAGCTCACCAACCGTTTCTGGCTTTGAAGATGACTATGGAGATGAGAGCTTGCATTCGAGCCGCTCTTCCCAATCAGCCACCTCTTCCGATTTTGATGACGAACTCGAAGAGCTCGCTGCAATTGAAGACGACCTGCTAGAAACTTGCCTTATTGAAGCCTATCTATATGACTATGACACTCTAGAAGATGCTTTGGATGCTGCAGACATTTACGATGAAACGCAGCAACCAATTGAGCTAAAAGATGCGAATGGCTCATGCATATTAGTCTGGAAAGAGTCTATCACCTATGTCGGAGATCTAGAAGCTGGCAAATTGCATGGGCACGGCCTATTTTACCAGGGACTTCCAAGAGATCCTCAGAAAAAAGTTTTACTCGAAGGGGAGTTTAAAGAGAACCGCTTTGTATCTGGATGGGTTAACTATCAGAATGAGCGCATTTATGAGAGCTCATCTTTTGAGGATGGGGAATTGACAACCTCTCGAGGAACCCTCAGATTCGATTTAAAAGGCAGCCCTGTCGAATATAGAGGGGCCCTTCAAAACGGCTTACCTCACGGAATCGGTAAAATACTTCGCCATACCAAAGATGGCTCAGAAATTATTGAAGAAGGCTTATATGAGGAAGGATGCTTAAGAGAAGGAATTCGAGAGGAATCCAACGGAAAAATAAATCATGCAACCGTGAAAACCTACTATGAAGGCTGCTTTAAAGACGGGCTTAAAGATGGAAAAGGCATAATAAAAGCGGTCTACCATTTTTGCCGCGATGATAAAACGTTCACCTTTTCAACGCATGCCGAGGCCGATTACGAACAAAATAAGGAACCGCAACTAGGCAGCCCTGACCTCTTTTGGAGCGATGGAGCCGAGGGAAGGCTTCACCTTGGTGATACTCCATACGCAGACATCAAGTTAACCAATGGGTTTAGCTACACGCTATATCCTAAGTCTCTCACAGACTTGTCGGATGTTGCCTTTATTACGGGCCGAGGCATTTTACGCTCACCCGCAGGCGATCAATACGAGGGTGGTTTAAAAAATGCCTATATGGATGGACAAGGAAAAATCACTTACGCCGACGGCAGAGTAGAAGAAGGCATTTTCCAAGAAAATCAGTTGATTTCTTAGAGAGCTAATAGCCGCAAATCTACATTTTCGATCTACTTGGATGCCAACCAGGGAATCTAAGTAGATCGATTCACTATAATTTGTGCTATACATAAATTCGGGTTTAAGAAACCTGCTCATGTACAAGGGGCATCGACTCCCTATCCCCCACAGTCCTGTTCGTCAATGCAGATACCAAAAAGATAGAGCCCATGCCAGATAAAAAGCCTGGTATCATGGCTGGAATGTGATAAGCCATAAGCATTGGATTAAGATGAGGCCATGTCATAACGACAATCCCACCAACAATAATGCCTGAGACCGCTCCGTAGCGATTAGCCTTTTTTGAATAAAGAGAGGTCAGCACTAAAGGCCCAAAAGCACTGCCAAGCCCTGCCCATGAATAGCTCACCGTTTCCATAATTGTAACGCTTTTATTCATAGAAAGCATGAAAGCCACAATAGAAACTCCTACTACCCCAAAGCGAGAACTTAGCAATTTCTTTTCAGGCGTTAAAGAATGATGAGCCAGCCTACAATAGATGTCCTCGCTCAAAACCGAGGCACAGACCAAAATCTGCGAATCCATCGTTGATAGGCTAGCTGCTAAAACGGCGCAAAGAATGAATCCGGCTAAAAATGGGGAAAAAAGGGATTTGACCATTTCAACGAATACCATCTGAGGGTCTGAAAGACCTTCTGGAAAAAAGCCAACAGCGATAACTCCCACCATTATTGCCGCAGACAACACAACTAACTGCCAACTCATTCCAAGCCATTTAGATTTATTCAATTCAGAAGGGCTTTTAATACTCATGAATTTAGTTACAACATGCGGCATGCCAAAATAGCCTACCCCCCAGCTAAAGGCCAATAAAAGCATCGAAAGCCAGGCTAAGGGATCGCTGCTTGGTAAAATCGACAAAGGAATATCTTTCATGGCTGCAAAATTTGCCACTTCAGCAAAACCATCCATTTTAAACAAGGCTAAAGCTGGAACAATTAAAATGACTAATAACAAAAACATGCCTTGAACAAGATCGGTCCAAGCCACAGCGACAAAGCCGCCAACGAGCGTATAAGCAACAACAACGCATACCGTCAGCAACAAACCCACATAGTAATTTAAGCCAAAAAGAGACTCTAGCAGCACCCCGATGCCAATCATTCCAGCAGATAAATAGTGAGTCAAAAATAGAACGAGCATGACAGCGCTTAGGGATCTGATCGTTCCTGAACGATCTTGAAAGCGCTTCTCAAAAAAAGAGGAAAGGGTATAACAGTCGTATTTTTCTGTCATCGCACGCAGTTTAGGAGCAACAAATTGCCAGTTCAAGAACATGCCAGCTACCAGTCCAAAGGCTATCCAGACCTGAGATAATCCCAGCAAAAAAACAGACATTGGAAGGCCCATAAATAACCAAGCACTCATATCGCTTGCATGCGCCGAAAGAGCGACCAGCCAAAAGCTCAAAGAACGGTTGCCCATGATGAAATCAGCAGAAGAGGTTTGCTTTTTGTGAGCAAGAAGCCCTATTATTAATAGAATGGCAAAGTAGCACAGGAAAGCAGCGATGAAAAATAGATTCATTGTTTATTTATCCTTCTAACAAAACACAAATAAGTATCACAGATCGCTAAATGGGCTCCCTCTTGGCTTAGGAAAAGATCGTCCATTGAATTTAGCAGAGATTAATCACATGCTCTCAAAACCAGCAAATGATCAACAATTACTATTTTAGGATTAGACATTCAAGAGAGAGAGTAGAAAACTAAATGACTTTTGCCGAGCAGATTTCTCAAATAACTTAGTCGAGGTTAAAAGGCCTCCTAAAAAGAGATGCGTCATTTTAAGCAACAAAAGATCATTCCATTCAGCTTAATGCCACTCAATCCCCTAAAATCATGCTCAAATAACACCTGCAATTTTGCCAAACATTACCTGAGGCCTTATTTTTATCCCATCAATTTTAGCCATGTCGGAAAATTTTTAAAGCTCCATACGCTGTGACTATTTATAGGCAAAAATAGCTCGATGCAACTTTTGAGCTCATAGCATTCGAAAATCGCGACTAGAGGAAAATTTTAGCACAAATAGCAACACTGCTATTTACTAAATAATGAATAGAATGAGCTAATAGAGTGGTCGAGAATCGATTTCGAGAGAATTACCGAATAAAAGCAAGCCATGCTTTCGCATGGCTTGCTTTTGACTATCCACTAACCTTTGCGGTTTTCAAGGTAGCTGATGACATCGCGAACGGTCTTGAGCTTCTCAGCATCTTCTTGAGAAATTTCGCATCCAAAACGCTCTTCGAAAGTCATGATGAGCTCTGTCAAATCCAATGAATCTGCGTTGAGATCTTCGACAAACGATTTTTCTGTCGTTACATCGTCTTTATCGACTCCCAATTGTTCTACAACAATATCAATTACTTCTTGTTCAATTGACATAAGTATCCTTTCGTTAAGGCTGTTAATTTTTTCATTAAATTTATAAATTAGTCATTTACACAGAGAACTCTTGATCATTTAATCGAATAAGCCTCTAAGCTCGTATAATCTTTGCCAAAATGGACTCTATTCCCTATCAATTAGCAAATGAATCCATTATTCAAGGGTCAATAGCAAGGAACTCTATGCATGAAAGGGAAAACTTTTAAATGGTCCATTTTCCCTTTCAACTAAAAGAGGATATTTTCTTAAAAAGTCTCATTTTAAATCAACTGTTGAAATGACTTAAACTGTGTATCTTCCAAACTTTTTTATCATTAGGACAACTTCCAAAGTTGCCTATTACATCACCATTCCGCCATCCACAGTCAAAACTTGACCAGTGATATAGCTAGAAAGAGGGCTAGCTAAAAACCATGCCATATTGGCTATGTCGGCCACCTCTCCCATATGACCTAGCGGAATATCTTTTAAAATCGCCTCTTTTTGGGCATCTGATAAAAGGTCGGTCATCTTAGTGCGAATAAAACCGGGAGCAATGCAATTGACCAAAATCCCTCGCGATGCGAGCTCTTTAGCTAAAGCTTTTGTAAAACCAATCATTCCTGCTTTTGAAGCCGCGTAATTGACTTGACCTGCATTGCCGGTTAATCCAACAACAGAGCTAATATTGATAACTCTTCCCTTTTTAGCTTTCATCATCCCACGCACAACAGCTCGGCAGGTATTATAACAGGACTTCAAGTTAATATCGAGCACCCGATCCCAGTCCTGCTCCGACATTTTCATTAAAAGCTGATCAGCTGTGATCCCAGCATTATTGACCAGAATATCTATTTGACCAAATTGCTCGACGACTTTTTTCATGGCCTCATCAACCGCTCCAGTTTGAGAGACATCGACTACAGCAAAATGAACATCGGAAGTTTGCGTTTGGCTTCGAATCTCTGCCACCGCTGAAGCACCAGCCTCTGCATTCGTTCCAAATATAACGACTTTTGCTCCCTCTTCGGCAAATTTCAACGCAATGGCTTTTCCAATTCCGGCATTTCCTCCGGTAATGATGGCGACCTGATCTTTTAGCAACTGTTTCATCATTTATCCTTTCTCTATAGTCTTTAATAGGTCTAGATCTTCAACTTTTTCAATTGATAGCGTAGGGGCTTTTGCACCGATGCGTTTGTTCAATCCCGACAGCGTTTTACCTGGCCCAAATTCGATAAATAAATCGACGCTCTGCTTTTCAAGAGCCCGAATGCCTTGCTCCCAGCGCACAGAATGAGTCACTTGCTTAATCAAATTGTGCTTGACTTGAGAAAGTTCAGAAACAAAATCTCCAGGAACATTCATGATAAGTTGAGAGCAGCCTTGCACAAAAGGCGCTTGTTCGATGAAAGGTGCCAAACGATCCTCTGCCGGCTGCATCAGGCCACTATGAAAAGCTCCTGAAACCTGAAGTGGAAGGACCCTCTTTGCTCCAAGTTCTTTTGCTGCCGCAGAGCCTGCTTCAATGCCTTTTGCTGTTCCAGAAAGGACAATTTGTCCAGGACAGTTGAAATTGGCTACCCATAAATCATTGGGTAGATTGATCTTGTGAACCATGCTTTCTACAACTTCGTTGTCCAATCCCATGACGACAGCCATCGTCCCTTTGGTCTGTTCGCAAGCGGCGTGCATAAAATCCCCGCGATGCTGAACCAGAGGCAAGGCATGACGAAAAGGAAGCCATTCACCAGCTGTCAAAGCTGTGTATTCTCCAAGGCTCAAACCTGCGCAAGCAAAAGGCTGCAAATCATAAAGCTCGCGTACAACGCGCAGCACAGCCATACTCGCGACAAAAATTCCTGTCTGGCTATTCTTAGTTTGCGTCAGCTCTTCTTCAGAACCATTAAAAACAGCAGTAGAAAGAGGACGTTTTAATAAATCGTCAGCCTCTTCAAAAGTCAAACGAGCAGCAGAAAACTGTTGAGCAAAATCTTGAGCCATTCCAGGATACTGCGCTCCTTGTCCTGGAAATAAAAAAGCAATGCGGTGAATTTTCTTTTCCATATATCCCTTTATCTTGCCACTTTTGTCAGGATGGAGGCTCCCCACGTTAAACCGCCACCAAAAGCGGTCAATAACAGATGTTCTCCATCATTAAATTCTTGTTCGCGCATTAATTCATCCAAGGCAATCGCAATGCTGGATGCCGATGTGTTCCCATATTTGTGAACGGTCTGGTATACTTTTTCATCGGGAATGTTAAAGTTTTTAGCTATGGCGTCAATGATTCGCTTATTGGCTTGATGGGGAACTAGCCAGCTCAGATTGGCCTCTTCAAGTCCTGCCTGGGCAAGGCAATCACGAGCTGCCGCGCTCATGCGCCTTACGGCGTGCTTAAACACTTCATTGCCACTCATTTTAAAGTAATGCAATCCTTGTGCTACAGTCTCTGCCGAAGCTGGATTGCGGGACCCGCCTGCTGGAATGAAAATCAAATTGGCTAAATCGCCATCGGCTCCCAAACAGAGTGTATCAATGCGGAGCCCTTCTCCTTCGACTGCCACAACTGCTGCTGCTGCCCCGTCTCCAAACAATACACAGGTTGCACGGTCTTTATAATCGATAAAAGCCGACATTTTTTCTGCTGCCACAACAAGGATGTATTTGTACATTTTTGATTCAAGGTAGGCCTTAGCCAGCGAAAGAGCGTATAAAAAGCCGGTACAAGCCGCCTGTATATCCATTGCCGCTGCTTTTGACGCCCCGATCTTGGATTGAATGAGATTGGCTGTACTAGGAGAGACATAGTCAGGACTCATCGTCGCAACAATAATCATATCAATTTGATCAGATCCTATTCCTGCTGAGTCGAGCGCTTTTTGAGCCGCATAGGCTCCCATATCAGACGGAAATTCATCCTTTGCAGCTAAACGGCGCTCATGCATACCGGTCCGCGAAACGATCCATTCATTAGTCGTCTCGACTAGCTTTTCTAAATCTTGATTTGTCAAGATACGCTCGGGAAGATAAGATCCTAGCCCCGTGATCCGCGCGGTTAAACGATTTGCCATGCACTTTTTCCTTCATTCCTTTCTCAATAAGGGTTTTAATATAACAAACAATCTAATAAATAAAAAGTCTGTGTATTGCTGCCACACTTTATCTCAGTAAAACGTCAAGCAAATGTTTGTTTTACACTCCTTCTTCCTTCCCTTTTAGAGCATCAAGCCAAAACTGCGCCGAGCCGGATGTTATTTAAATCACCCTAACTTAATCAAAAAGACATTCGTCATATCGTAAAACAGATTAGGCTTATTTTTTCTTTGGCTTATCAAGCTAATGCTCGACCAAACGCTTCGTGAATTCCAGAGCCAGTATTAATAAAAAAATTTATTTATGAATTCAAATTTTTATGCTTTTATGGAAAGATGAAATGTTACTTGATGAGATCTCCTAGCGTTCAACATCTAAAAGAATGGAACTGCCAGATAACTTAAGAGTTCAAAGCACGAGGTGTCTCTAATAACGAATGGAACTTTAAGAGCAAACATGAGAACACTCCTAGCCATTTTATTCATTTTGCTATTGATCTTCCAAATCAGCTTATTCGTCTTTGACTTCTATTTTTTCCGTCCTTCCTCTACTCCTTTCAAAGTTGGATTAGTCTTTTCTACTACCGGATTTCGTGCCCAAGCGGAAAAGCCGGCATTAGAAGCTGCCTTAATGGCTATTGAAGAGATCAATCAAAAAGGAGGAATTCATGAAAGAAAAATTGAGCCCATCATTATAGACGCCCAATCAGATTGGGAAAAAGCCAAACCGGCCATTGAACGGCTCATTTCAAAAGATCATGTCGATGTATTTTTTGGAGGATGGACAAAGGCCAGCCGCTACACAACTAAAGAGTTATTTGAAAAATATAACAGCTTGTTGATTAATCCTTTTCAATTTGAAGGCACCCTAACCTCTCCCAATATTATTTGGGTGGGAGCGACTCTTAACCAGCAAGTATTGCCAACAGTCGCATACATCCTAAAAAATGTAGGCAAGCGCATTTACTTAGTCGGTTCAAAAGATTACATTCTCTCGCACCTCATTAGTACGATGGTCAAAGATCAATTGAGCGCTCTAGAAGGTGAAATAGTAGGGGAGACATACATTCCAATCCACGAGCAGGAGATGGATGATCTCATGCTCGATATTGAAGCAAAGAAACCAGACGCCATTTTAAGCTCTTTAATAAGTGAAAGCAACAATGCTTTTTACACGAATTTGGTTAAGGCTGGAGTAACGGCATTACCTCCTCCCGTTTTTTCGCTGAGTACCGATGAGATTATATTGCAACAAGCCCCTGAAGAGATAGTTGGCACTTATGCTACTTGGAACTATTTTCAAAGCATTGATACGCCACGCAACCACGCATTTGTAAAAAATTTCCAGACTTTTTCTGATTTAAAAGCGATTGATAACGCGACCGAGGCGACTTATCTAGGCGTGCATTTATGGGCGAAAGCCGTGGCAGAAGCTGGAACGACCAATCCAAGAGCTTTGAGCTACATCCTTGCCAGCATGCGCATAGAAGCCCCAGAAGGAACTGTTATCATGGATATCGAAGGGAGAAGAGCATGGAAATTTGTCAGAATTGGGCAGGTCCAGCCCAATGGACAATTCAGGATTGTCTGGCAATCAAAGACTCCCATTCGCCCAGTACCTTTTGAAATTCATCGCTCGCAAGCCGAGTGGGATGAATTAACAGACTATTTATATAAAGAAATCATACCGCCCAATGCTTCTCCGTAAAGGCTGACATGCAAAATCCATTCACTTTTTTTCGAAATTTAAGTCTAAGAGTGCATCTCATTTTATGGTTTCTACTCCTTGTATTGCTGCCTCTTGGCTGGACAACCTTTGTATCTTATGAATTGTCTAAAAAAATCATTTTAGATCAGTCAACCAATCACTTACGGGCTTTAAGTCTAAGGCAAGCTCAATTGATCGAGACCTATTTCAAGGAAAAAGAGCGCAACGCGGCCTACTTAGCCAAAGACGAAACATTGGCAGAGGCAACCGAAGCTTTTAGGCAAGCGTTGATGCTAGGAAGATTCGCACCCCCGTATCAAACGATCGAACAGGAATATCGCTCGCTTTTGGCCTATAAAACCGAAACTCTCGGTTATCGAAACATGTTTTTGTTAACAAAAGATGGTGAAATTGTTTTTTCTCTTTTTCCTTCCTACTTAAAAGTCGGAATGAATTTACTCAGCAATTCCCCTCCTATTCCCGATCTTGTAGAAGTCATCAACAATACTGCCAACTTCTTAGAGATCCAGGTCTCCCCTCTGCTCTATTTTCAGCCCACAGCTCCAACTACCTTCATTAGCGTACCGACACTAAAAGACGGCAAATTAGAAGGGGTTGTTTTGGTCCAACTCGACAATTTGGCTATTTATCGTTTGATAGGGAATTATAATGGCTTAGGAAATACTGGTGAAACGATTTTAGTTGGTAAAGATAAGAAAGAAATTGTCTCTATTACGCCTTTGCGCAATTTAGACGATGGAATCGCTGTACATGAAATTTCTTCAGCTAGCTCCTTTGGAAAGTTTATTCAACAAGTCTTGGAGGGCCAACGGCTAGTTGATAGAGTCATAGACTACCGAGACAAAGAAACCCTGATGGTTGGAAGGCATTTTCTGCCAGCCTTAAATTTGGGAATCATTACCAAGATGGATACAGAAGAGCTTTTAGCTCCTATTAATAAATTGAAATACCTTTTTTGGATCTTAGGCATGACGACCGCTGCAATTGTCGCACTGGTCGCCTCGAACGTTGCCAAAGAAATTACCCATCCTCTTTTAATTCTAACAAAAAAAACACGTCTCATGGCGGCTGGTGACCTCTCGCAACGCATTGAAAATCCATCAAAGAATGAAATTGGACGGCTAGGCGAGTCTTTTAACGACATGGCCTCTCAATTAAATAATATGATCCAAAACCTCGATACGCTTGTGGCAACCAGGACGCAAGAAGTCGAAATGCAAAATATCCAGCTTGAGCAAACAATAGACGAACTTCAACAAACACAAAACCGTTTGATCAATCAAGAAAAACTAGCCTCTCTTGGAGCCTTGACAGCCGGTATTGCGCATGAGATCAAAAACCCCTTAAACTTCATCAATAACTTTGCAGAGCTTTCATTAGATATACAAACAGAAATCCGCAAAAAACTTTCTCAAATCCAAGCACAGCCATCCGAGGAGGAAAAGAGCGAACTTGATGAGTTATTTGAAAGGCTTGAACTCAATATGACTAAAATTTTCGAACATGGAAAACGGGCTGACAGCATTGTACGTAATATGCTTCAACATTCGCGAGGGACGCCTGGCGAAGAGGATTTAACCAATTTAAATTCCCTGCTTGATGAATATGTTGGCTTATCTTATCACGGCATGCGAGCCCAAGATATATCTTTTAATGTCAAAATCGAGAAATTTTACGATCAAACGCTCCCTCTTATTCCGCTTGTCCCTCAAGAAATGAGCCGAGTCTTTCTTAATTTGCTCAATAATGCCTACTATGCCGTTCATCAAAGGAAGCTACTCGAGCCATCCTCTTTTATTCCAATCGTCCGCGTATCGACTGAAAATCACCACGACCACGCCGTAATAAAAATATGGGACAATGGGATGGGAATGTCTGAGGAAGTTTATTCAAAGCTCTTCACTCCCTTTTTTACAACCAAGCCAACAGGAGAAGGCACAGGCCTTGGGCTCTCCTTGAGTTATAATATTGTACAAGGTCACGAAGGAACCTTAATTGCCAATACGGTATATGGTCAATTTACAGAGCTAGTTATCACACTGCCATTTGGGCATAAACAGCGGACAAGCCAGAAACATCATTGAAATTATACGTAAGCCTCGCTATACCAGTAAATGTTGCAACCAAAGGTTTATAGTGGAAAAAGCAATACTTAGAGTTTTGGTCATCGATGATGAAGAAGATATCTATCTTTTGTTTGAGCAGCAATTTCGGTCCGAGATCAAGAAAAAATCTTTAGAGTTCCACTATGCACGCTCTGCAGAAGAGGCCTTGATCTTTTTACATCAACCCATTGATCCCCAATTAGTTTTGATCTTATCCGATATCAGTATGCCTGGTATGAATGGGCTAGAACTGCTTAAGCTTTTAAAAAATGCTTACCCGGAGATCACAGTTTTTATGATTACAGCTTATGGGGATCACGAAAACAGTAAAACAGCCCTGGAGCTTGGAGCATCGGAAATTATCAGTAAACCCATTGATTTCTCCTATTTAAAAGAATTAATCTTAGATTTCATGCTCAATCAGTTAAAAAAAATGGATGAAAGCGATGGCTAAAATTCTCGTTGTTGACGATGAACCCGACGTCGAACTGTTAATCAGGCAAAAATTTGCTAAGCAGCTCAAGACTAAAGAGCTCGAATTCATTTTTGCCTCCAATGGCACAGAAGCCTTAAAGGCCTTACATCAAGACAAGGAAATCAGCGTCATCTTGACAGACATTAACATGCCAGAAATGGATGGTTTGGTCCTCCTTTCCCACCTCCCAGAGCTCAAACGCATCTTCAAAGCAGTCATTATTTCAGCTTACGGTGACATGTCTAACATCCGCAAAGCCATGAACCGGGGTGCTTGCGATTTTATTACGAAGCCCATCGATTTTAAAGATTTGGAAATCACTATTTTTAATGCCATTGAACAGTGTTTGACTCTAAAGAAAGCTATGGAAGCACAGGCAATGCTTTCGGATCTAGAAAAAGAGCTGGCAATTGCTTACAACATTCAGCAATCTATCATACCACACCACTTTAAACCCATTCCAAGCTCTCAAACTTTTGATATTTTGGGAACAATGATTCCCGCAAAGCACGTTGGCGGAGATTTTTTCGACTTTTTCCAAATCGACCACAACCATCTTGGATTTCTCATTGCCGACGTATCTGGAAAAGGAATTCCTGCAGCGCTATTCATGGCAATGAGCCGAGCCATCATTCGCACGGTTGCTCAAAAAGCCTCTTCACCGAAGAATTGTTTAAAAGAAGCCAACCGCATCCTTTGCATAGACAACGATGCCTGCATGTTTGTCACTGCATTTTATGGCATCTTAAACATTCAAACAGGCCGGGTCGAATGTGCGAATGCAGGCCATAACCCTCCTGTTTTATTGCAGGCGGATGGCGCCCTATTCGGACTCGCTCGCAATGAGGGCATCCCTCTTGGAGTGTCTGAAGATGCAATTTATCTTCAGCATGAATTTCAGCTCAAAAAAGATGATTGCTTGATCCTTTATACCGACGGTATTACTGAAGCCATGAATCCTCAACAGGAACTGTACACTGAGGAAAGATTTATCAACTCTCTAAAGACCTGGAAGCCTGACTCTTTGACGACATTAGTCGACCATATTTTGCACGACTTGTATCAATTCACGTCAGGCGCACCCTATTCTGATGACATCACACTCCTATGCTTGAAACAACAGGTTTGAAGCATTGGCAGTTTTTAAGATGGGGAAATTGCTTCAAAGACGACAGTAAATGAACCACTGTCAAGGAGCAATTTCAAACAACCTTGAGAGGCTGCAAGCGGATGACTCGAAGCTCAGATTACTTCTTCGAGCTTTTGCAAGCGAGCCTCGACCCCTTTGAGCTGGTTAACGAAGGTTTCAATTTTTCTCAAAAAAACTTGATTGCGGTTATAATCAGCAATAGGAACAGCTGGGATCCCTCCATACTTACCTGCAGGTAAAGACTTTGTGATACCACTTTTTCCAGCAACAGTCACACCATCAGCTAAATGAATATGGCCAGCTACAGCCACTTGACCGGCCAAAACCACGTATTTACCTGTGGTCGTTGAGCCTGCAATGCCGCTTTGCGCAACGATGATATTGTATGGACCGATGCTGACACCATGTCCTATTTGGACCAGGTTGTCAATTTTACTGCCCTGTCCAATAACTGTGCTTTTAAAGCGGGCACGGTCAATCGTCGCATTGGCACCAATTTCAACATCATCTTCAATGCGAACATTGCCAACTTGATTGAGTTTGACATGCCTTCCTTGTTTATCAGTCAAGTAACCAAAGCCACACGAACCGATGACGCATCCTGGCTGCAAGATGACACGGTTACCTATCCAACAATCTTCCCTAACAACAACGCGCGGATGAATGAGGCAGTTCTGTCCAATTTGAGTGCAGGCTCCGATATACGAACCAGCTCCGATAAAAGTATGCGCCCCAATTACAACGCCTTCATCAATCACGGCTTGAGGACCAATTGTAACCCCATCAGCAATTTGAGCCGTATCGTGAATCACAGCAGTCGGGTGAATGCCTGTGAATCCACTTGGATGAACGCGTTGTGGAAATAGTGTATCTACAAGTTGTTGAAAGGCTCGAGATGGCTGTTCCGATACCAGGTAATTTTTACCATCCACAAGCGGCGCTTGAGAATCGATGAAGATGACTCCAGCTTTTGAATCCTTCATGGCTTGCAAATAGCGTGGATTCGCCAAAAAGGAAGCATCTTCAGACGAGGCATTTTCCAAATCGGCGACATTGCGAATGAGATGAGTAGGATTGCCGACCAATTTGCAATTCGTTATAGTCGCAAGCTCTTGCAGATTAAAACTTTTTTCTTCTCTCATAAAACCAGCTTTAAATTTTATGTTGCAGCATCGCTCATTAAACGATGGTTAGCTAAGGGGCTAATATTTAAATTTTTATCGGGTGCTAAGAAGCCGTCTTCAAATCTAATTACAGTTTTGAGACGGCTTCTAGTGACATTTCTAGAGATCTAGTCTTGAGCGAACTCAAAACCAGGCTAAGTGCAAATCTCTTTTAAAGATTATCTCTTTGCTGAATCTTTTGATTCGACATCAAAAATAGCATTCATCTTAGCAACAACTCGGTCTGTGATATCCAACTGAGGAGCAAAATAAGTGCATGCTTCATCGCTAAAGATCACATCGATTGTTTGTCCGCTAGAAGAATCTTGAGCCACTTGATTTGATGCTTTCGCAATCGTGTCTGTCAACTTCTGAACGATTTTAAGATTTGTTTGCTGCAGAGTCTGAATGTATTGATTTTGGAGCTGCAACCCTTCATTTCTCAAATTACGCTTTTTGCGTTTGAGCTCAAGCGCAGCTTCTTCAGAGATACTATCCATGTAGTCTTCATCATTTAGCTTGGCTTCGATCTCTTCTAAATCATGCTCTTTATCTTGGAGGATAGACTCCATCTGCTTCTTCATTTTTTCAAAATTAGCCTGCTCTTGCTTGCCGAGTTTTGACTCATCCAAACATCTCTTTGCATTGACAACCCCAATTTTGAGCGATTGTCCAGCAGCAGAACTATAGCTTGCCTGTTGAGCAAATGCGGGTGCTGTTAAAGCACAAGCACACGCAGCAACTGCTAAGAGCAAATGACGTAAATTTTTCATAATGTTCTCCTTATTGGTAAGTAAATCGAAATCTCATATCTTAAAAATTTCCACCTAAAGAAAGAAAGAATTTTTTAACTTCACTACGATTAGTCGCATTCAATGGATAACCCATACCAAGTGTAATTGGTGGAATACTATCAATTAACTTAAAGCGCGTTCCGTAACCCACGGCGACGCTTAATCTTCCAAACTCCCAGGTATCTTCAGACAGGTGCCCCGCATCCAAGAATCCAAAGACTTCGACGTCAGCCACAATGCGGCGAGACAACTCAACCGAGTAAAGCTGCATCGAAAGTCCCCCACGAGGAACATGCGTGTGGTCATATTGAGGCCCTAAACGATAAGGACGGAAGCCGCGGACAGCAAAGTCACCTCCCAAGAAAATTCTTTCATCCAAAGGAAGGTCATCATAATGTGTGTCTCCAATAGGCTGAATAAAGCGGAAATCAGCTCTGTATTTCAAGACCATGCGGCTTCCTACTGGATAATAGTAGGAGTTAAAATAGCCAATGCTAAAAAACGTATGGTCGCCGCCGAGGCCTGCATACTCTAATAACAATTTCGATCTAAATCCGCAACTTGGTTTAAGAGGATGGTTAGTCGAATCATAGTTTAACGATGTACCAACGGCTGAAATCAAACCATGGATATGAGAATCGTCTTCCAATTGAGAAATCGATCCACCACCGTGATGCAAGTGAACCGCGCCATTCTTTAAACGATACTGCACACCAAAGCGAACAAATTGATTAATGTTATACTGAGCACGCAAGACTAAAGAAATGGTATCCAAATCATAGTCTTTCGAAATATAGCGCGTACAAGATTTAGATAAGTCAAAGCCTATCGTCCACTTTGTATCCATGAAATAGGGCTTTGTCCACGAGAAGGTGTAGTTGCGGCTCTTTTGCCCGATCTGCGTTGTAAATTGAGCATACTCACCACCACCTCTTAAGGCACGTAAACCATCGCGCCACAGGTAGTAAAAGCCTTCGTGATTGAAGTTTCTTTCGGTGATGTTAATCCCTCCAAAAAGCTCCTCAACACTACTGTATCCCATAAATGCGCTGAATTGCCCTGTGCTCGTTTCTTCAACCTCGATATACACATCGCGATAATTACCTCCCAAGCAAGATTCAGTTCCCTTTACAATGTAAACATTGACATGCTTGAAGTAACCGATGTTGATTAAACGTTGCTCTGTGGCTTTAAGCTTCAAGGTGTTGAATACCTCGCCTGGAATCATTAACGTTTCATGCAAAATAACAGACGTCTTCGTAGAAATATTGCCAAAAACGCGAACCAAGCCAACGTGAAACTGCTCTCCTTCTTCGATTTTGAAATGAACATTGTAGCGATAGTCGCACTCATCCAATTCAGGTTCAAAGTCAACGACAGCATCTACATATCCCAAACGACCATAAGCATCCGTTAAGGTGTCTAAAGTCTCTCTAATCTCTTCAATGGAAAAAGGCTCTCCTGGGCGGACACCAAATAGACGATCAATTTCTTCATCGCAAATGACCTGGTTGCCTTCAAAAGAAAGTTGGCCAAAATAATAGCGCTCTCCTTTGTCTGCAGTGATAGTAACAATAATGCGGTCAGCCTCGCAAGACTCTGTAACAGTGATATCAACAGATGCGTCTGCATAACCTTCGTTTTGCAAGTAGTTGGTAATAATCAAGCGGTCTTGCTGAATCGCATCTTCATTGTAAGTTCCTTCTTGAGTGAACCAACTCATAAAAATATTGTACTTCTTTGTGATCATCTGCCCAAGAATGTCATGCTCTTCATTCTCACAGAAGTTCTCAAAGATGATTTTTTGAATTTTCCCCGATCTTCCTTCTACAATCTCAATCGTGATGTCTACTTCATTCGTTTCACAATCCAAATCAACATGGTAATCTAAATGTGCCTCAAAGAAGCCTTTACGAATGTAGTAGGCTTTAAGCTTATGAAAAGCCTGATTGAACGCTTGACGCTCAAAAGTTGCAAAACAACCAATTCCAAGTTCTCTTTGAAGGCGGTTAGTCGATACACGATGATTTCCATGCCAACGAATCGAGTGAATAGTTGGCTTAGGCCAAACATGCAAAATGATCGAAACGCGGTCATCGTCGGTCTTTACTGCCGGATCAACGCGATCATAGTCTTGTGCAAGCGTTTTTAGATCTTCATCAAAGTCTGCCTGAGAAAAGAACCCGCCGGGCTGCGTACGCAAACGAGTCAAAATAGCCTGATTGTCTACTACGGTTCCTGTCCTTGTATGGACAATGATGTCAACGGTGTCAATTGTTTGATTTTCAAACTGTAGAATTTGTCCATATACAGAATGAAGAAAAAGTAGGCACAAACAATGGAAAGCAAAAATAATTTTCTTCAACATAACAAGCCTCGGCGTTGGCAAAAGGAATTCCTTATTGCATCTATTAGTACACGTGGAAAAGGTAAGTGATCATAGGTGATCAACAGCTATTTTGCAACTAGAAGTCGATTAATGAGTTGAGATATGCGGAAGTGACTTCAAAAATTGGATTTTCTACCGCCCTAAAGCCTCAGGCTTGAGGCTATCGCCGATCAAAGAGCAAATTACGGACCCAAGCATGTTAAACTCAAAGCTTAGGTTAATAGCCATATACTTAGTAACCCACACATTTCCGCAGTTAAAACTGGTTACGGCCCGCTAAAGCCCGCGCAAGCGTGCCTCCATCGACATAATCTAAAGAACTTCCCATTGGAATGCCGAATGCTAGGCGAGATATTTGAATCCCATAAGAGGCCAGCTCCTGCTTCAAAAAAAGTGATGTAGCATCGCCCTCTAAAGTGGAATCTAAAGCGATAACAACCTCTTTAATATTTAACGCGCGGATGCGCTGCTTAAGCTTGGCGATCGATAGATGCTCTGGACCTCGATTGTCTAAAGGAGACAGCACCCCTCCTAGAACGTGATATAAACCGCGATATTCGTGCGTTTCTTCAATCGAAAAGACATCGCGAGGAAAAGCTGTGACACAAATGACCTGAGCATCCCTTTTATTGAAATCGCAAAAGTAGCAGCTCTCCTCATCGACTAAGCACCCGCAAGAGGAACACTGTTTTAACTTATCTTTAGTGCTCTTAACAATATCGCTCAGTTCCCCCAATTGCTCGGCTGGCCATGTCAGTAAATGAAAAGCAAAACGTTCGGCACTCTTATTGCCAACGCCTGGAAATTTCTTTAACATGTGAATCAACTTCAACAAATGCTCAGGATAACGCATCATAGCCTCATTTTAAGTGCTGAATTTTAACATGTTCGTCTTCCTTTTGTATAGGCAAAAAGGGAAGAGAATCAGGTTTTTATAAGCAGCTGTTGTCAAACAACTATTTTTAAATCACCCGTAAAGCAATAACTGAAATGTTATCTTCGCTACACTTGGCGTCCAATGCAAAATGGGCAATTTCTTGGGCTATATCTGTTTCATCGCTCAGCCAACAAGGAGCAATGACCTGATCGACCAACTCTTTATTTTGCACATAGTCCCAAACTCCATCGCAGGCCAAGACGAGCAGATCGTTTTTTTCTAATTCAAACAGTGTCACTTTGGGCTTCTGAATAACAGCTGGATGACCATTTAGCGTATTAAATTCTTGATCTCCAATGGAACGACTTACATTGACGCCATAAAAGGGATCAGGGAATCTAAGATATTTAGAATTCAATGCCTTTGGCCAATTATCGGCAATGCCAGGCTTATCCAAGGCACTCGATGCCCGCTTAGCGTCTTTCTCAGAAGACCAGTCGCGTACACAAGATAATGGAAAGATAGAAATGTCCCCGCCCACTTTCCTAAACAACTTAGCCTCTGAATCTCCAAGAGTGGCCACATAACAGCGATTTGTTTGCTTTTCAATAAAACAAATAACAGCCGTACTCCCCCCTGATTCAGCAATTTGCTTTTCGAGCACTTCTTGATGAATCTGAGCCAATAAAGTAGAGAAAGCCTCGATCCGATTATTTGAATGCTCTGCCCATTTCTCTGAAAATAGCTGTTGACAGCGCAAGGAGATGTACTCTGCAATCCTTCCTCCATCGCCATGCCCATCACAGATCCCTAGCACATAGCCATTCGAAAGCTGTCTATGAAAATGGGAGTCTTCCATTGAGCTGCGCCGACCTTTTAAAACAGCATCCTGCACGTTAAAAGACAATTTCCTTCTCACAGAACCTGATAAATCAAGCCTTGGCATGGCAGCCACTTGGGCAGGATCTTTTTTCCGATGCTCGTTAAAGGCCTTTTTCAAATTCTTTAACATGCGCACTTCCGATAAGTTAACTGGAACGACTTCAGCAAGTGGATCTTCCGAGGCCTTTACTTGCTCATCTCCCTCTATAAGGGCTATAGGCTCCCTTTGCTGAACGATCGGGGCCGGCATCTCACGAACATCCAGTTTAGCGGGAAAATCTACTTCAGATCGTGGATTCACACTAGAGTCCTTAAATAGACAGCTAAAGACCTGTATGCTTAAAGCGACAATCCTTTCTATCAAAGAGACAAAAACACCTAAAAGTGGAAGCTTTTCTACGAAAGCAATAATCTTATGACCATAGCGATAACTTTCCTTGCAAGTCAGAGAAAGCTCTTGATGCCTTCCTGCATAAGGCGCCGTAAAAGGAAAAGTACAAAACTCATAAAAAGAAAGTTGATAACCTCTTTCATGGCTAGCCAAAGTAAAGTCCGACATGTCTAAAACTCTTAGTTGATAAAAATAACTTTAAGCCGGAAAAATAACGTCATACATTCAGTTTTAAAAACTCTAGTTAATTTTCATTCTAAGTTTTACTAATAACTCAGATTAAAACTGAATTTGTGACGTTATTCTTCCGATTTCGGTATAAATTTAAGCAAACGACAGCAAAAATTTCAATTACTTTAATTGTATGCTAATTGAATGACACGTATAGTTGCATAAACTAGTTTACTGTGGGAGAGTTAGCGAAATCAGAGCAAATAATGGACTTAGCCATCTATCGAATCTGATCCTTCCTATCCAAGACCACAGCTCTTTTTGTTAGCGTTTATAAAGTAAATGCATGTGTGAGAGGCTGGGAGGCCGACTGATTTTAAAGCCCATAGTGAAGAGCCTGGCGAGGAACGATGGATAACCGAATTAAAAAACCAAGAAGAGCTCGTTAGAGCGACTGATTGTAAATTTCAGCTCTAGGGTAACTTAGAGAGTATTTAAAAATCCGAGTTTATTTGTGTGCTAAATTGTCTAAAAGTTGCGAAATTTTTTGCAACTTTTAGACAATTTATAGCAGCAAAGCAGCCAGATCATGTTTGGTAAACACCCTCTTAGCCAGCACGAATTAAACTAAAAGCAGGGCTGGATTCTCCAAAAGCTGCTTTAGAGCCTGCAAAAATTTAGCGGAAGCTACGCCGTCGATGACGCGATGGTCAACCGACAAGGTTAGAGTCATGATTTTACCCGGCACGACTGAACCATTGCGGACAACGGGAACATCTTGAATTCCACTCACAGCCAAAATAGCCGCTTGAGGCGGGTTCAAAATAGCTTGAAACTCAGATACACCAAACATGCCGAGATTTGAAATGGTAAAAGACCCTCCCTTATATTCTTGAGGATCGAGTTTCCCGTCGCGGGCTTTCTGCGCCAACGAGCGGACCTCGGTAGATATTTCTCCCAGGTTCTTAAAATCAGCATGCCTAACAATCGGTGTAATGAGTCCCGATTCCAAACTGACCGCGATGGCAATGTCGATAGTCTTAAATTGAATGATCGATTGATTGACTGAATTAAACCCGCAATTGATAGCAGGATGTTGGCGCAATGCCAGGGCTGAGGCCCTTACAACCAAATCATTGACCGAAACTTTAATTTGACCATTCTTCAACTGCTCTCTTACAGCCACGAGTGGTTCAGCATCAATTTGCAGAGAAACATAAAAATGAGGAATAAAAGATTTAGATTCTTGCAAGCGCTGCCCAATAACTTTACGCATGGGCGTAAGAGGCAACTCTTCGTAAGTGCCTGGAGGCAAGGAAGGGTTTTCCCTGTGACCAAATGCCACCGTATTGGCCGGCTGGGCTTTTTCAAGATCGCGGCTCATGATACGCTTGTTCGGACCACTCCCTTTGACTGTTGATAAGTCTAACCCTTTTTCTTTAGCCAACTTTTTTGCCAAAGGAGATGCTAAAAGGCGCTTTTCAAGCCTCTCTGTTGGAAACTGAAATACATAGTTTTCTAAAGCTGGCTCAGGAGTAAAGCTAGGCTGTTGAAGAACAGCTCCCTTGCGCTTTGGCTCTTCATCTTGCGCTTTGGCAGCTTGAGGCACTTCTTCGACATCTTTTTTCTCTTCTTGTAACTTAGCGACATCCTGAGGCTGATATCCCTCTAAGCTTTCATTGGGATCTGATGTTAAAACAGCAATGGATTGATTGACAACCGCATCCTCACCTTCTTGAACGAGAATTTGCCTCACCCATCCCTCATCGAGAGCATTGTATTCGACAGTCGCTTTATCTGTTGCAACTTCGATCAACAGATCACCTGCCTGAACCGAGTCTCCAACTTTCTTATGCCACTTAACAAGCGTTCCCTCTTCCATCGTAGGTGAAAGCTTTGGCATGGTCAATGTGAAAGGCATAGCAACTCGTCTCCTAATTTTTATTGCAGTGTTTTATAGATTGCAGCTAAGACCCTCTCCACATTGGGAATCGTCTCTTTTTCTAAAACTTTAGAGTAAGGCATCGGTGTCTCTCGCTGGCAAACCCTTTCCAAAGGAGCATCTAGATAGCCAAAACAGTGCTCCATGATTTGAAAGCCTACTTCAGCAGCAATTCCTGCAAAAACGTGTCCTTCTTCTACAATAACGCAACGACTTGTTTTGCGGACAGATGTTGCAATGGTCGCAATGTCTAACGGCTTTATTGTCCGAAGATCGATGAGCTCAACGCGTATCCCTTTTTTCGCCAATTCTTTGGCAGCTTCTTTACAAACATTGACCATACGGCTGTGAGTAATTACGGTAACATCTTGCCCTGGAATGACGACTTGCGCCTTACCGATAGGAACGAGATATTCTTGTGTCGGAATCTCCATTTTATCCCCATACAACAGCTCCGACTCCAAAAAGAGAACTGGATTGTTGTCGCGAATCGCCGACTTCAATAATCCCTTTGCATCGTAAGAGTTGCTCGGAGCCACAATGTGCCAGCCCGGCAAGTTACCGTAAATAGCCTCTACGCAGTGGGAATGCTGACTGGATACCTGAGCCGCTGCACCGTTTGGCCCTCTAAAAACCATCGGAACAGAAAAGCGATTGCCTGACATATAATGCATTTTTATTGCATTCGATATCATCTGATCAGCAGCAACAAAGGAAAAATTAAAACTCATAAATTCGACAATAGGCCTTAAGCCTGTCATGGCGGCTCCTACGCATAAGCCTGCAAAGCCAAGCTCTGAAATAGGCGTATCAACAATACGAGTCGGGCCCCATTTATCCAACATTCCTTTTGTCACTTTGTAGGCGCCATTATATTCGCCAACCTCTTCACCCATGACAAAAACAGCAGAGTCCCGCTCCATTTCTTCATCGATCGCTTGACGAAGCGCTTCTCTCATTTCTACGACTTGTTTTCCATTATCCATTATTGAAATGCTCCTATGGATTGACTTTGGATGGGCTTATGGGGCAAAAACATCTTCTTCCAGAGTTTGAAGATCCGGCCATGGACTATTATCTGCAAATTGCATGGACGCAATCACCTTTTCGCGCAATTCTTTATCCATCTCTTTAATCTGTTCTTCGGTCAAAATCCCTTGCTCGGTTAGCACGGCTTGCATGGCTAAAATAGGATCTTTAGTCATGATTTGCTTAAGGTTTTCTTTTGACCTATAAAGACCTGGATCGGAAATTGAATGACCTTTAAAACGCTCTGTTACCACTTCAATTAGGACCGGGCGCTGCGTCTCTAAAACCTCTTTAAAAACATGCTCAAACCCGGCATAGCAATTGAAAAAGTCCATTCCATCAAAAGTGTAACCTTTCATGTTATATCCTGGAGCTTTATCTTCAGCTAGGCGATCGACGCAGACTGCACGTTGAACAGCTGTTCCCATTCCCCATTGGTTATTCTCGACAACGTAAATGCAAGGAAGGTTCCAAAGCGATGCCAAGTTTAAAGATTCATGGAAAGATCCTTGGGGAACAGCCCCGTCTCCCATAAAGCAAATCGAGACTTGATCTTTTATACCCTTATATTTAAGGGTAAAGCCCGCCCCCGTCGAAATGGGCACTTGGCCCGTCACAATACCAAATCCCCCAAGCAGACGCTCAGTAAAAAAGTGCATAGATCCGCCGCGCCCCATCGCATTTCCTGTTGCACGACCGTACAACTCTGCCATTAATTCATCAGGCGTCGCACCAAGAAGCAAAGCCAATGCGTGACAACGATAAGAAGTTGCATACCAATTGTTTGGCCCCAAAGCTTGAACGGCCGCCGTTTGAATCGCTTCTTGCCCTATATAGGCATGAAAAAAGCCACCAATCTTTCCTTGCTGATAGGCAGACTCGGCACGCAACTCAAAATTGCGAATCAATAACATCCGTCGGAAACACTCAATGAGCGTTTGTGCTCCCAATTTTTTTATTGACAGCTGCTCGGTCTACAGAAAAAAATTGACGTGAAACGCATGTATTCATTTCTATCCTTATTTGTGGGAAGACCTTTAAATAGTTAGAACTATCTTATCAGATCGGCTAAAAAAAGCAAAAAAAGATAGTCCGCTCAAATAACGCAAGCCAACTCTTTTGTCCAATCTTTGCTCTATTTTTTTAATAGAGGAAAATTTATAACGGTCTTGCTCTTTGAAAGTCAAGCTTTCAGATTGGCAGCGTCATCTACAGACAGGCTCTATGATTGCAAGAAAGCGTACATGTTTCATTCTACTCACGACTGAATAGCTGCAAGGAACATGTCCGGAAAAAGAAAACAGAACAGATAGTAAGCGATCTTACAGGAAAGCAAACGGCCTATTATCAAGCATGGGGCTCTTGCAACGTTCCTGTCATTTGCAAGAGCCTCATGGGTTTAAGCCCTAACTGACACTATTCATGGCACCTAGATGAAGATTTGTATTCGATTCCAGCAAGGAAGAATCCTCTTGCTGAACTTCCTTATTTACCACGGCAGCCACACATGAATCAGACCACACATTGATCGCACTTTCCAGCATGTCAATGAGCGTGTAAAAAGGTAAAATGACCCCTAAAATATTGAGAGGAACATTCATCGCCGCTAAAAAAGCGCTCGCCAAAAAGTAGCATCCCATCGGGACGCCAGCATTCCCAATCGCAGCAATAGTTGCCAAAATAACCCAAAGCCCCATTTCAGCCAACGAATAGGTGACGCCTTGACTCATTGAAACAAATAAGACTGTCGTTAGAATAAAGGCTGCACACGCATTCATGTTGATGGTCGTGCATAGCGGCAATGTAAAGCTTGCGACTTTGCGAGAAATCCCCACATTTTCTTCCGCACAACGCATCGCCATTGGCAAAGCCGCTGCCGATGATTTCGTAAAAAAGGCAACAGATAATGCCGGAAACATACCCCGCGCCATGCGAATGGGAGAAATCCCTTTGATTTTAAGTAGAGTCGGCAAAACCACGCCTGCCTGAATTACATTCGCAGCAAGGACAACTGTCAGGTAAAGAGCTAAACTTTTAACATCTAATCCCTGACTTAAATCGCGCATGAAAAGGGTAATAAACGCCCAAATCGCAATTGGCATAACGGCCACGATCCAGCGAGTGATCGTAATGATGGCTGCATAAATGCTCGAAAAAAATGAATGGAGGACTGTGCGGTGCTGAACTGGCAAAGTAACGATTGCAAAGCTCAAGAGCATCGCCAAGAATAATACCCCTATCACATTATTTTCACTAAATGGCTGAATGATGTTGGAAGGGACAATTTGAATGAAAAAAGAGAGATAACTTGGTTGAGTACCATTCAATGCCACCGTTTGATCGGCAACAATTTGCCCCCTAACTGGATCGATGGCCAAAAATAAAGCTAAAGCAATGCTGGCCGCAATGATCGTCGTCAATAGCGTGTATTTGACAACCTTTTTGCCAAGCAACTTAATTTGCTGCATATTTTCCATGCCCGATGCAGTCGATACAATGGAAAGAAAAATGATGGGCAGGCTGACGAGCTTTAAAAGGTTAATAAATAATTGAGAAATAGTCTCGGCCGCACTAAAAATGAAAGGCTCTTGTAAGTACCCACTACAGACGCCACAGATAGTCGCTAGAGCAAAAAATAAATTTGGATTTATTTTATGTTTGACTTCTGTGCACATGGCGTAACCTCTTGTATGGTTGTTTGGAGGTTATCCTTTGTAAGGCACATTTTCTATTTTTATCAATAAAAAATTAGCCTTAACCAGTACTATCAAAATTCAAACGTCATTAATTTTAATATTCCAATTAATAGAAAAAAGACTTATTATGTTAAAATTTATATTAATTTTAACATAATTTAAAGGCTACATGCAAATTTCCCATTTTTTTAGCACACAATTCTTTCATGGATTTAAAGATAAATTAATTGAATCCCTAAGTCCTCAGCAAAAATTAATCTGCCAGATTGCATCGACTGCCCTTGTAGGTGTAGCAGCAGTTTATGGGCTCATCTTTTGTTATCGCAAGTTAAAGGCTGCTATTCTCAATAGCATACCACATCCAACTTTAAGCCAACAGCCTCTTTCAAGCCCTTTACAACCTTTCACTCCAAGCAACGAAGCTGAAAGACGTCAAACATCTGAGCCAGATTTTCTCCAGAATCCTTTCCCCTCTCTTGCAAATAACGAAGCCGTAAATGTATGGAACAAAGCAAGCGAGTTAAATAAACAGGGTAAGCCTGAAGAAGCATTAGTAGAAATCGAGTTAGCTTTGGCTACCGACTCTAGAAATCTATTATTAGGAATTTACGGAGAAACTCTTCGGGTGCTAGGAAAATTAGACCAGTCAATAGAGGTCTTTCACGAATGTTTAACTCTCGATCCAAGAAATGACTATGTTTTAGCCTCCTATGCACAAATCCTCCATATGCAAGGCAAGTTAGATGAGGCGGCTGCAGAGTTCGAGAAATCCCTGGACATTAATCCCACTAGACTTTTTGCAGTCACTCATTATGTGAAACTCTTATGCAATCAGGATAAAAATGCTGAAGCCGCAGCCGTTTTAAGAAAGTACTTAGAAAACATACCTGATGATGCGGAAATTTTAAGCTGGCTTGGTGACATTTTAAGAAATCAAAAGAAACAATTTGAGGCGGCGGATGTATTTGAAAAAGTACTAAGCATTGATCCTACCCATCGCTTTGCGCTAGCCTCATATGGTGACTCTTTACGCATGTTGTATCAATTTGATAAAGCCGCTGCAGTCCTAAAAAAGCACCTGGAGCTTTATCCTGACAACACTTTTGCGTTAAGTTCATATGGGGATGTTCTCCGATTCCAAAAAAAATTCGACGAATCTGCCCATGTTTTAAATCATTGCCTAAAACTCGATCCAGAAGACGATTTTGCCTTAGGTTGCTTAGGACAAGTTCATTTGGATCAAGGCAACATCCAAGAAGCTACACGTCTATTTTCTGAAGTCTTGCAGCTTAATGACGAAAATACATTTGCCCTGACAGGCTATGGTGTGCTCTTTCGTTTGGAAGGCAAGCTTGCTCAATCGTTGGTCTGGCTAGAGAAGTCGGTTGCCCTTGATCCGGACTCAGAAACATTAGGAGAATACGCAGAAACTCTTCGTTGCCTGGATAGGCCAGAGGAGGCCCTTCCTCATTTTGAAAAAGCCTTGACAGATGAACCGCAAAAAATCAGCTGGTTCTTAGGAGCTGCCAGATGCTTATGCATGCTAGGTCGTCTGCCTGAAGCGCGAGTTAAATTTCAAGCTGTGCTAGATATCGAACCAAGCCATAAAGAAGCGCTGGACGGCTATAACTTATGCGAAGATCCGAATTGGGGACAAGCTATCTAACATTTCACGCTGATAACTTTGGATCGGCGTTTTTGGCCGATCCTATCGAGAGATAACGGTCTAGTTTTTTTTGAAAGGGCTTGGATTGCAACAAGCAAGCTTGCTAGTGCCTTACCAAGGGGCGGCCGCCAAAAATGGCCGACCCAATTCTCACAAGCGTGGCTCCCTCTTCAATGGCTATCTCATAATCATTGGTCATTCCCATCGACAAGTGAGAAAAAATAGCGGGATTCTGCATATATCCTTTCCATTTATCCCTTAAATGGGCGAGAGCCTTAAAACAACTGCGGATAAGAACTTGATCATTGGTAAAAGGAGCAATGGTCATCAATCCTTCGATTCTCAAGGCGGGAAGTTGAGCCACCCTTTCCAGCACGGCTTCCCAACACTCCTGCGAGAAGCCATGCTTAGATGCCTCACCAGAAATATTGACCTGCAGCAAAATGGGCGTTTCTTTTTGCCTTGCTTGGCCCGCAAAGGCAATTTTTTCGGCTAGTGCAAGGCTATCGACAGAGTGGATGAGTTTAATTGAAGAATCTAATACCTTGCCCACTTTATTGCTTTGAAGACTGCCTATTAGATGCCAATTGCAATCGTTTGGCAAAGCAGGTATTTTTGGCAAAAGCTCCTGCACCCGATTTTCACCGAAGTGACGCCCCCCTGCCTGATACGCCTCTTGAATGAAAGAAGGGGGATGTGTTTTAGTCACGGCAATGAGCGCCACCTCTTCAGGTTTGCGTCCACAAGCCATAGCTCTTTGCCATATAGAATCTTGAATCATCCGATAGCGATCAGCAATTGACTCCATCATTCTATTCCCACGGTCTCAAACTTTTAGGTTTATCCAAAATCTCCCGAAAAACCACGAGATCTTTTAGATCAGCGAGCCGCTCAACCATGAGACGTATCCGAGCAGGCTTTTGAAGAATTTCTACTCCATGCGTATAATAATGGGCTTCATGCCGCTTAGCTAAGGGACTGACTAGTTGCTGCTTTTCTAAAGGGCTTGCTAACTTACGCGACTCTAACTGATTTTTAGCCAGCGCATCCTCTTTTGAGGAGGTTTTTTTAGACTTTTTCACCTCTGCGTAAGCTGGACGGTAAGCAATAGGCGGCGGCGGTGAAGGAGGCGCCTCTCGTTTGAGGCGCTCCTTTTCCATAGCCTTTAGAAAAGCCTGGATCGGATCGTCTTCTGGAAATTCCTCCTGAGAATCCCTTGGCTCACCTTGGCCGGCTAGCTGCCGCCGATTGCGAAAGAATAAAAACAACAAAGAGAGTAGGCTTACCGCAAAACCGATAAATTCTACGACTGACATGTCGAACTCCTAGCCCTGGTTTTGTTTCTTTTCAACATCCGGCTTCGCCAAAGCGCTCCGCATATCCGTATCCGACTGAATATTTTGGATGCGCTGATAATCCATGATTCCAAGCTTTCCAGTTCTAAAAGCCTCAGCCATGGCTAAAGGAACCGCTGCTTGCGCCTCAACAAGCTTAGCCTCCATGTCTCTCACTTTGGCTAGATTTTCTTGTTCCTGTGCGACAGCCATCGTGCGACGTTTTTCTGCCTCGGCTTTAGCAATGCGAATATCCGACTCCGCTTGGTCTGTTCGCAATTTCGCGCCAATGTTTTCTCCAAGATTAATTTCGACAATGTCGATAGAAAGAATCAAGAAAGCTGTCGAAGAGTCGAGCCCCTTTTCCAACACAAGTTTAGAAATGCGCTGTGGAGATTCAAGAACCTGTTTATGAGTATCCGATCCGCCGATGGCGCTCACGATCCCCTCACCAACTCTTGCAACAATTGTCTCTTCTGTTGCACCGCCGACTAGCTGGGCAATGTTAGTTCTAACCGTTACACGAGCGCGGCAATTTAATTGAATCCCATCCTTGGCAACCCCTGTAATATACCCGCCATGACTTGGACAATCGATCACGCGTGGATTAACCGAGGTTTGAACCGCAGCCTTAATATCTCTGCCTGCAAGGTCGATAGCTGTCGCTCTGCGCCAGTCTAGTGGAATATTGGCCTTATCGGCTGCAATCAGAGCCTCAACAACGTTTGGCACATGGCCGCCAGCCAAATAGTGCGTCTCTAAATCGCCGACGCTGATTTGCTTAAGCCCCGCCTTAAATAAATTGATGCGAGCATTGACGATCACTCTAGGTGGGATTTTGCGCAAACTCATCCCAATAATATTAAATAGAGGAATGGGCGTTCCCGATACAAAAGCTTGAAACCACAAACTGATAAATTTGCCCAAAATACTCAAAATAATAATGAGAATGACAGCCAACACAAACACAAGAAAATAAAATTCCATACTCACATTGTCAGACATCCCCTGTAATAAAACCGACATAACTTAAGTTTCCTTGTTACTAATTTTCACTATAAGACTCTCTTCTTGCCCAGAGACCACTTCAACATGCTCTCCTTTCGGAATATACCCAGTCAAAGAGATTGCTTGATGCTGCTTACCATCTATGAGGATATATCCACCGGGTTTTAGATCGGACAATACCACCCCTATTTTGCCAATGGCTTCCTGATCGAAAGAAGAAGCCTGGTACCCTTCTTGATCTTCGTTTAAATATATGCTGTATTCCGGCTTTGCTCGAACAATGCGCCAAAGAGCAAATCGAATGAGCAATCCGACACAAAGAATTGTTCCAAGCACAAAAAAGACAATAGCCAATAATGAATTGGTTTGGGAGGCAAAAAGAAGGATGCTCACCAAGACAAAAATGCTGCCCAACACTCCCATGACAGCGCCTGGAATGTAAAACTCTATTAAAATGAGTAGAAGGCCAATAAAAAGTAAAAGAAAAGGGGTCATAAGAGTTCGTTTTCCGTTAAAAGACTAACTATAATTGTGCTCCCCTCTAAACGCGCGACAATAATCGGCTCGCCAGCCTCGATGAATCCTCCCGTGCTCAAAGCCTCGTAGATACGATCCTTGACAATGATCTTTCCGGCTGGACGAAGGGTAGTCAGGGCCTTTCCAATCGCGCCCGACTGAGGAAGGTCGATTGGATTTTCACCCGCAATAAAACCCTCTTGCTCCCTGCCTATCAAGACAAAGCGGCTAAAACCTGCAAAACTTGGAAGCACATACTGGGCCAATAAGGCAATGATGACAGCACTCGCAAGCATGGCTCCGCAAAGCCAAGCCAGTCGCTGGATCACATACTGCCCTGCAGCATTCATTGTTTGGGTGTCATATTCAAAACTAACCGAGCTTAAACCAGGAATGAGCATTCCAAATAAACCAGCAATAAACAAAATAAATCCCACTATCCCCAATAATCCAAACGTTGGCAAGACAAAAAGCTCAACCAAAATGATGGCAAGACCGGTCAAAAGCAAAATCAGCTCCAGCCAATTCGCAACTTCCAAAGAGAAGCTCGATAAAATGATTAAAAACAAACACGCTGCAGCAACCGCTCCTGGCAGGCCAAAGCCTGGCGAGTTTAATTCGATATAGCCCCCAATCATCAAGCCCATAAAAAGAAGCGAAGAAACAATAGGGGTGGCCAATAAAACAAAAAAATGCGTTTTCCAATCCATTTGATAGGGCTTAACGGTAGCTTGAGGAATCTTAGAAAAGTAGGGCGTATGAAAAAGAAGCATCTTTTCTACAGGCCATTGACCTGCCGCCTTTTCTTCAGGAGAAATCACTTCTAGTTTTTGAGGAGGCAACAAAAGATCCGCCACACCGTATTCTAGCATTTGTTCTGCTTCTAAAGTCAGCAGCTTTCCTTTTGGACTGATCACCTTATCAGGATCGGCTCCTGTCAAGCGAACCTGACTCTCATTGTCGAGCTTTACCACTTTGCCATGGCGCCATACAAGAATCGTGTCTTTATCCACCATCGCTTCGGCAATCAAAGGATTGCGGTCAAAAAAACGTGCCCGGCTTGCAAAATCGGCCCTCAAAGCTGAATTCACCTTTTCAGAAGCCGTCTCCATTTTCCCGCCTTCGCCTGCATAGACAGGTTCTGCAGCCCCCATACTTCCATCCTTGACCACGCTTATGAAACGGGTCGAATAGGCCAGCATGGCACCAGCCGAAATGGCCCAGTTGTTAATGAAGGTGACAACGGGAATATTATATTGCAGATCGATCTCTTTTAGAGCGTCCGAGATCTTCTGCGCCGCAAAAACCTCTCCACCGGGAGTATTGAGCTCTAAAATAATAAAAAGAGGAGGATTTTTCTTATAATGGTCAAGCCCTTGCTTAATGTAAAGCCAGGTGGATTGGCTAATTGAGCTTTCATGATCGCCCACATAAAGATACCCAACCGTGTTGGGACCCTCTTTATTAAAATGGATGGCACGCTGAAGTCTTTCTTCAATCGAGGTTGAAGAGGTCGTTTTTCCCTCCTCTACTATTCCCTCTTTTGAATCCACTTTACTTTCAATTGCATAGCGCTTTTCAAATTCCCCAAGAGGCATAATTGATTTTACAATCCCCAGATCCTTGAGCTGATTTTGATTAACAACTAAGGTTTGCCCTCCAGACGAAATTAATGGAAAGTTTGTTTCTTTTTCTCTTGCGATCTTCCAACCTTGATTATCAATGACTCGCACAGACGGATCTGTCATGGCATCTGCTAAAAGATATAGGGTGGGTGCGTCCGAGCTTTGAGAATCAATTAAACTGCGCACCCGATTCTGAAGCAAATTGGTCGGAAGAACTCTCTCAGCACCAGAGGGAATATCCCCCCAGGAAGCTACAAGAGAAGTATTAATTTCATCAGCTAAAAAGGGAAGCATGGCTGCCGGCCCCACCACATTATCGTCCAAGTAGACCACGACTGTCAGCTGCTTCAGCTTTTTTAGACTGTAGATCGATTTGGCAAGGTCGAGCATTTGAATGAGATCGCCAGATGTCGAATTAATCACAATCACCAATGTCTGCTTAGATTCCTCTGACAAGCGAGTTAGGGTCTCCTTAGCAGATGCCAACTCATCTTTGCCTAAGAATCCCTTTAAATTTATCTTGGTCGTTTGACTCTCGGTAGAGTGAACCATCCCCCAAAAAGATATCAAAGAGGCGAAGAAAATAGAAAGTAAGGCGGGAAACTTAAACATATGACCTATCGCTCTTTACCGGTAATTGAATGCCATTCTCAAATATTAAAATCTCAATTCGCGACTATGCTCCCTAATGGAAGAATGCATGAATAGTCCCTTATGCAAGCCCCATTCTTAACATATAATAGAATTAAAAGAAAAAACAAGCGCGAGGAAATCTTCTTCCCGCTCTAATTTCAAAAAACAATAAAAATCAACACCTCATTAATAAGAAATTATTTTAAAAAAATACAAACCAATCATTTTCATATTAAAATAGAATTTCGAAAGACTTAACACTAAAAAAGCATGAGGAGTTTAGTTTTGAAGATGTTCAAAAATTTAAAGATATTAAAAAAGAGGCAAAAGAGCTGCTCAAAAAGGCGATTGATTCCCATATTAAGGCCGAACTAAAAGAAATCATAAAAACATATGACAGCCTCGTAGAGTCGACTGAAGTTTTAAAAGGTTTGAGAGAGTTGAGCCGGGCAGTGAGAAGCAAAACAACAACCGATGAGCAAAGAGTGGCACTTCACAAATTTGCGCACTTCCTTTTTGGGGATCTGTCCGAAGATCCAGAGAGCCGGAGTGGAGTAGGCGTTCAGGGAGACGTGATTTCAGAAGACTTGGACAAATTAGTAGATGATGAACTGACAAATATTCAAGGCAAGCAAGGAATTTTTGCGCCTGACAAGTGGAAGGCAAAATGGAATGAGGTGCGTCAAAAAATGTGGAGTGGGGTGTAAGAAATTGCAAGCCTACCCAGAAAAAAACCCATTATCTGGATGACTGGAAGCAACTCGGCTGCTTTAATCGGCATTATGAGAGTTGCAGATGATCGCTTCATTGTGAAAAATAGAATCAATCCTCTACAAATAGAACCAACTCCAACTCTAATTCCAACAGGAGCTTTAAGACTCCTCACCTTTTTAGTGCCGATGAGCGGAGAATTAGAGAGTGGGATTACCAAGGATAGCGGGATCAATTTTGGATCTTTATCGGGTGTTGGGATTGCTCAAATGCAGGTCGCCTCCTATTACGCCTATAATGAAAGCTTTCAATTCGATCCTGAAAAAGAAATGAAGCTCATCCTCGATTATGATCCAACTGCAAGGCCACACCCAATACGTAGAGAATACTATTCAACCAATCGAGCATTCAGATGATTATGCACAGAAGTCAGATATTCAAAGCATAATTGACATCGTTGATCAAGTTCCCATTTTAGATCTTGATTCGGAAGAAGAAAACTTTTTAAGTGACTCATTCCCCATTATTTGGGCATCTACTACTCTTTACGGAAAAGAAATGAGAGGAAGTGTCTTAAACGAGCGCAGGATCCACAATAAGGCCGACTTAGGCACTGACTTGCACATCGCCTTTACTTCGGCTGATAAGGTGCAAACACTTCAAACCTATTTAGACAAGATGAATGTCGATGTCAAAGTCTGTAGCTTAGATGCCGCCCATTATCTTAGAAGCCTTCAAGGTGACTTTTCTCCAGAAGGTGCTACATCTCCCGAAAATGCCGAATCGGCTTAATCCTTATTACGGCATGCCGCTTTAGCAGGCATGTCGTCAATTAATCCTGCCCTTCTAGTAAAGCCTGCGTGCGATTATTTCTATTTTAACATCAGGGATGGCAACAGAGCCAGTAAAAAAGAGATCTTTTTGAATCATCTGATCGGCAAGTTCTTCAATAAAACTTTGCTGAAGATCTGGTGCGAGATGATCTACGAAATTGACCAAAGGCTTAAGCCAGGCAATAAAAGCCTCTTTATTCTCATATATCGTGACAGACTCTTCAGCTCTAAGTGCTTGAATGTCTAATCCAATTACCTGTAGCAGGTTTTTATAGGCCTTTGGACTGTAGTAAACTCTTTCCATCTTAAAATGTGGAAAATATCCCCTCCACTTTTCAGTGGATGCAATTTTTTTAGCGAGGGTGCCTAAATTGCTTGAAGACTCTCCAGGTATAACAAGCAGCATCCCTCCTCCAACTTTGAAACTCTCTTTCATCGAAATCAGCGCTTTTTCCTGCTCAACTATCCATTGAAGGGTGCAGAATGAAACAACCTTATCGAATTCCTCTTTAAAAGGAATATCATTCGCATTTCCTTTTATAAATTTCAAATTACCTTCTTGAAAGGCGTTTGAAGCCTGTTCAATCATTTTTTCAGAAATATCTAAACCCACCACAGATCCGCTTTGCACCTGATTTGCTATCAAAGCTGTGATTCTGCCATCTCTGCACCCCACATCGAGAACCTTGTCTTGCTCTGTGAAGGGAAAATTTGCCAAGCTTGTTAGAGCCCATTCCCATTGTTGGTTTGAATTTTTTTTATACTCCTCTACCAAAGAAATTCCCTCCGCAGCTCTACAAGGAGTATGAGTGCAAAACAAAACAATAAGGTTTACAAATAGTCGGAACATAGTCTTCCTCGCTAAAAATTTTCCAAAAGTTTCTGATAAAAATATAAGCACTGCAACGCATCTAAAAAAATACAAGACTTGACTGCGCAAACAGTTCTGAAAGCACCGCCGGGCAATCTTCCAATTAATTTTACTTGCCTAAAAAAGAAGGCTAAAGCTAAAATTGAGGGTAATTCTTAAAATATAGAGATTTATGTACTCGCAAGTCCATTCATCACTTTCTAGCCTTTCTTTTGCACCTAACGCCATATGGCGTTGGCGTCGCTAATTATTCCCCTTTTATTTTGTCTATACGTTTGTCCAAAATTTAAATTAACAGTCAATTTGCATGTGAGGGCATCATAAAGCGGACCGCATTGGTTCAAAGCTTAAGCACCTCTCACAACAGGAGGAATCTATGTCTATACACCTTGCTGCCGATAGCCTTGATCTATTTCATAAGCGGAATCTTTTTATTTTCCCGTTTTCTCAATTCTGCTTTTCTTTTTCTCCTTCCTGGTGCAGCTGGCACGCCTAATTCTAATCCCTTTTTTTATTGTCTTTAAACGCATTCTGAAAGGTTTTTGACCATCCTTAGATGATCATTCCCCGTCAGGACATATTTTAGCTAAGCAATCAGAGCGCATGCTCCTGCGGGAAAGCTTTGTGCTCAGATTTTAATTTTAAATAATTTTTATATTTTTTTTAGGAGAATATCATGACTAGCCTAACACTCACACGTTTCTATCAAACAGAAACATGTACTCAGCAAACATATTGCAGCTTTCTATTCAACAAGTCTGCAGAAGAGTTGGAGATCAACTCTCAAATAGCCGAACACGTATTTGGGGCTTTAGAAGAAAGAGCCATTACTCTTTTTCAAAAGGGACAGCTCAGCTATTTCGATGCGCTCGGAGGCAACAATCAATGCCATTTGGTCGCCTCTCTTATCACAAACATTTACCAGCACTACTTAAAGGGCTATCTGAACATTGAAAAAGGAGGCCGTAAACCTGAAAACCAGTTCTTGCAGCTAACATTCTTAATCAGTTCGATTTTCTTTAGACGGAAAGAAGAAACGCTGAAATTGCTATTTCTAGAACAGTCTCTCAAATCTTTAAATCTTAAAGCTAAAGATCTATCCCTTATTTTAAGCGCTCCAAACGTCTTGCAGGAAAGCAAAAGGTTGTTAAGTCAGCACATACAGACTTATATTATAAAAACTTTAAATTCGTTTCCACAGTCTAGCCTTGAAGAGGAGACTCTGCTGCAGGAATTAAAGTCATTGACAAGTGAAGACCGCTTATTTTCCGGCTCTAAGACAGGCAAAGAGCTGTATTGCTATCCAAAGTTTTCAGGCGTTTTAGTTCTTATGCAACGCCTGGAAAAACTCCCCACTCCTCTAATTTTTAAAGCCAAAGTGCTTTGCGAACACGGGCAACGCCTCAAAAAGTTTGGCTGCATGCGTGGACAAGATGTATTGAAGCCTCTTGAAGAGCTCGATCTTAAAGATCAGGCTCCTTCCTTAATCGTCGAGGGATTTTCCGCCTCCAATACAAACATTAACATGGAAGCGTATGGCACCCTGCGCGCCTTCTGCCCTCATAGCCTTCTAGGAGATAAGCCAGGAAGTAAAGCCAGTTTTCTTTCGCATAAAGGCTTTATCCACAAATTAGACACCCATTGCAAAGCATGCACCCCATGTCAAGATGATCATTGTCAATCGCTCCAGCTGCTCGGTAAAAAAATTGAGGAATTGGCATTAAGCGGATTTGACCTCTTAAATTTGGTCAGTGCCGATTTTACCGCTGACTGTCAGCCTGAGTACGTCAAGCGTTTCTTTGCAGACTCTTCCGACTACCCAATTCTCTCCAAATTGTTTAAAGAGGCTCATCAAAAGGCAGGCGAATATGGCCTTTCCTCAAACAACCCCTCAACTTTTTTAATTGAGCATCTTTATGCCGATACCATCGAACATGCCAAGAGCCCAAAGCGCTTTCTCGACGCGCCTGGGATTGAGCATGTCAAAGCGATGCTAACGGGAGAAAATCAAAAAGAAGGAGGGCTCTAAAATGGCTCCTGTAAAACAAAAATTGGGAATCATTGGAGGCGCGGGCCCTTATGCCAGTGCGCTCCTCTATCAATCCATCATTAAAAAACACTATGAAGCAGAAAGGGAGCAAACACCAGAGATCGTATTGCTCAACTATCCCTTCACAAGAGGATTGTCTCTCAAAGAATCGCAGTCTCATATGCAGCAGCTCCGCTTGGAGCTGCAGTACTGCATGAATTGCTTGGCTTTACAAGGCGTAGATCGCTTTGCCATTGCCTGCAATACGCTTCATTCTTTTCTGCCAGGACTCGATTTGAAAGGAATGAACGTATTGTCTATTCCACAGCTTGTCATAGAAACGGCGTTGAAGGCAGACTTGCATAAACTTTTGCTTTTAAGTACAGCAACGACGATTCAAAGCAGATTATATCAACATCCATCGATTAGACTAGTCACCCCTCAAGCTCCTGAACAAAAAGTTCTAGATGCAATCATTGATCGCATCTTAGCTGGGGTGATTAGCAAAAAAGACAGTGAAGAGCTGAGCCATCTCATCCACACATGTGCCTTAAGAGATGGCATTGATGGCATCATACTGGGCTGTACCGATTTGCCGGTGTTACACGCCCATCATCCCATTGATGTAGGCCCTTTGCCTATCTTAGATTCCATTCAAATCCCGGCCCATCATTTCATTCACGTTGAGAGGTTAGTATGAAAAAGAGTCTTATTATTATCTGCCTTTTATTGGGCTTATCTTTTGCAATCGCAGAGTTTTTTCAAGATAAAAGCATTGACTCGGATACAGATGCAACAACAAATCAAAAATTATTTAGAGTTGCGATCTTAACGCCCGTCACCCACCCGAGTTTGGAGCAGATCCAGCAAGGTTTTTGCGAAACGCTTACCCATAATGGAATCGATCGCTATCAATTTACCGTTTACAATGCACAAGGCAGTCAAACGTTGATGCGGTCTGAGCTCGAAGAAATGAGTAGCAAACGGTATGACCTCATTTTTGCCATCGGGACGCAGGCCGCCAAAATGAGCAAAGAAGTCCTAACAAAAAAACACCAAACAACGCCTTTAGTCTTTGCTGCCGTTCCCAATCCAGAAGAGCATCATCTCGTCCAATCGGAGAGCACACCCAATGGATTTGTGACAGGCATCAGTGAAATCACCGATTACTCTAAGCAAATGGATCTTTTGGCTCATCTAAAGCCAGACTTGAAAAGCGTCTTGCTCGTCTATGATCCGACGAATGCAGGTTTGGATCGAGACAGAATAATTGTAGAAAATAAACTATCAACAATGGGAATCAGACTCATTCCAATCGAAGTTTTTAAAACCAATGAAATCAAACAAAAAGTCTCTCCATTCATTCATGAAGTGGATGTTGTCATGACTCTCAAAGATAACACGGTTGTGGCCGGACTTGAAACCTTGGTTAAGCTCTGCCATACCACGCAAACCCTTTTGATGGCAAGCGATCTAGATTCTCCATTAAAAGGAGCCGCTATTGGCTTTGGAGTGAAAGAATATGACTTTGGGGTAGAGGCTGCCAAAAAGGCACGCCTCATTTTGCACGACGGCCTTTCACCGCATCAAATACCTGTGACAGCAGTCGATCAATTCAAGCTCAAATTCAATACACTTTCAATGGCACAACAAGGGCTGCCACTCGATCCATTCTTACACTATCTAATCGAAAACGGAGAGGGAATATGACATCCATTTTAGAGCAAATGCTCCTTGTTTTGCCGCTTCTGATTGGAGCCTATCTTTCACTTTCGCTCATGAAAGTGCCAGATTTAAGCCTAGAAAGCGCCTACCTTTTTGGAGCCACACTGGGATTGACTTGTCAATCCCTTCCCTTGCCAATCGGAATCAAAATTCCGCTCGTCATTATAGCCGCCATCGCGGGAGGAATGTCAGTGGGTCTTGTTGCCAGTTGCTTGAATCAATACTTCTGCTTGCCCTTTTTACTCGGCGCCATCATGACAAATGGCCTCTTTCACGGATTAACGCTGCTGATTTTAGGGCAGTCGGTAAAAAGCTTTGATCCCGGCTTTAATCTGCTGGCTCTCTTGCCATTTGGATTTTCCCATCAGGAATTGGGAATGCTGATGGCCATCAACCTTTTCATCGTTTTAATCGTCGGAATTATTTTATCGAGCCAGCTCGGGGTGTCATTTGCCATCTTTGGCAATAATTCCCAATTCTTCAAGCACCACGGCCTATCGACGAAGTATATCGTAATTGCCGGTATTTGCCTAGCTGATGGCTGTGCTGGCCTTGGAGGCTATCTATTTGCCCAGTCAAATGGATTTGTCGATCTCACAATGGGATATGGAATTATTTTGCTATGCCTAACCTCTCTAATTTTAGGCAAAATGCTTGTTCAATCCTCATATCCAACACTTGCCATCCCGTGCATCGGATTGCTCTGCTACTTTGTCATTCAACAATTTTTGCTGAATGTGGGACTAAACTTAAAATACTTTAACGCCTTTCAAGCCTTGCTCATCATGGCAGCATTGATGACCTACTACTATCAAAAAAGCCCTCTTAACCGACTCGATATTGACCATTTAGGAGTTTAATTATGAACGCAAATGCCCTCTCTATCTCTCTAAATCGCTATCAATTTCAGAACTCTTCCACTCCTTTTTTTGAAAATCTTGCTTTTCAATTAGAGAGAGGAAAACTCCACTGTTTGAAAGGTAAAAATGGGTCTGGCAAATCAACGCTATTCTCCCTTTTAAGAGGCAATATGCAAGGACAGCAGTGCGAAGGCTCGATTACTGTACACGGCAAAGTGTATGACCTTTCTCACCCGCAAGCATTCGTCAAAATTAACAGGCACCTGTCTTTGGTCAATCAGCGCTATGACGCCATGATTGCAGACCAATTCAGCTTTGCCGATAATTTGCAATTTGCTTGCCTAGCCAATTACCCATCCCCTTTCAAGTCCCTAAAAATGTCTAAGCCTTTGCCGGACTTTTTGGAGACCTTCAAGATCAATGTTGATACTCCCGCTTACTTATTATCTGGCGGTCAACGACAAATTTTGGCGCTATCGATGGTTTTGCAAAAACAACCCTCTATTTTATTGTTGGATGAACCTACGGCAACACTCGATCCGGCAAATGCCAGACTCGTTTTTGAATTTTTGCATTCGCTTGCCAAAAATCATCAACTGACCATGTTGATCATCAGTCACGACCCAGAGCTAGTCGAAGAATTTTGTGATGGAAGTCATCTAGAAGTTATCGTAGGGCAAGAGGGAAAAAGAATGCTTTGTCAAAGAGCCTTACGATAGCCAAAAAACTGCAAAAAAACGGCGAAGGGCTTTCTTCGCCGTTTTTAAACCAAAAATTTTGGTTAGGAATAAGAGTCTAAGCATAAGTCTCTTCTAAAAACGCCAAGACAGCCTCGCGTGTACGAATGAGATTCTCTTCTTGATGAGCTTGGGAAATAAACCATGCCTCATGCTGCGAAGGTGGAATGTAAATTCCTTGATCGAACATGGCTCTGAAAAACTTAGCAAACAAAACTGTATTGGCTTCCAAAGCATCTTTTAAATTGTGGATGCTTTTCTTGCAGAAAAATAGCGTAAACATCGATCCGACTTGCTGAATGCAGATGGGCCATTTCTTATGGTTGGCGTGCTCCTTAATTGGATCTAGAAGCAAATCTGTTTTCTTTTGAAGCTCTAAATAAAAACCAGGCTCTTGCAACAGGCGCAAGCTTTGCAGTCCGGCTTCCATAGCAAGTGGATTCCCAGAGAGCGTTCCTGCTTGATACACAGGGCCAAGAGGAGCCAGGAATTCCATAATTTCCGCCCTTCCCCCAAAAGCCGCAGCTGGAAATCCTCCCCCTACAATTTTTCCAAAACAAGTCAAATCGGGTTTCACAGGATAAAGCTCCTGTGCTCCTTTCATCGCCACCCTAAAACCAGTCATGACTTCGTCAAAAATAAGCAGGGCCCCCATAGCCAAAGTCTCGTCTCTTAAAAACTGGATAAATTCAGAAGTGGCAGGTACGACACCCATGTTACCGGCAATAGGCTCTAAAATTACAGCTGCAATGCGATCGCGATAGTCTGAATGATTGAAGACGGCTCGACACGCTTCGATGTCGTTATATGGCAAACAAAGGGTATGCTTAACAATCTCGTCAGGAATTCCGGCCGACGAAGCGGTTGGAGAAATTTCTAAGACGCCAGATCCCGCTTGCACTAGAAAGAAGTCCGCATGCCCATGGTAGTTTCCAATAAATTTTACCAGGATTTCTCGATTCGTAAATCCCCTTGCCAGACGAGCAACACTCATGGTTGCCTCTGTTCCAGACGACACAAAGCGGATTTTTTCGACCGAGTCAATCAAACCCGTCACTTCTTTGGCAAGTTCCCCTTCAATGGGTGTCGTGATGCCAAAAGTTGTCCCTTTCTTCATTCTCTCCTGCACCGCCTGCAAAATAACTGGATGCGCATGTCCATGAATTAAAGCCCCCCATGAACCACAGTAATCAATATAGGTTCTTCCATCGACATCCACCAATAAATCGCGATGGGCGTGATCGATGACCATTGGAATTTGCCCTACATTCGCACATGCCCGAACAGGCGAATTGACCCCTCCTGGGATGACTTGACTCATTTGACTATAGACCTGCTCACTGACTGGACGACTTACCATAAAAAGCCTCAAAAATTAAAAAACAAAAAGAGAGTTTAATTTATTCATCAAAATTTATATTATTCTTGGTTTAAGTCTTTATCTTGAAACGAATAAGGTATAATCTCTTGTTTATTTCCGCTGTCATTAAAAATTTAGGTTTGCACTTTAGCAGAGTCGTTTTTATTTTTGCAGTGTTATTTTTGACATCTTTCTCTACCTGTTGTGCTTATGACGTTCATTTTGAAGGAGTGGAAGATAAGTCAACTTTAAAACTCGTTGAATCAGTCTCTCAACTCGTCAAACTCAAAAATAATCCCCCCGCCACCCTGGTAGGGTTGAAAAGGCGTGCCGAAGGAGATATTCCGAATCTGACTTTAGCTCTGCACAGCTTGGCTTACTATGAAGCGAAGGTCAGTTTTCAGGTTGCCGATCATGGCTCTTCTGTTGTCATCCAAATTGAAACCGGGCCCATTTATCCTTTATCCGATTTTACCATCCGTTACTTTCAAAACGGTGAAGAAACCACGCCAGCTTGTCCTCCTTCTCTTGAAGATCTTAAAGTGGTCCTAGGACAGCCTGCCATCCCCGAAACGATTCTTACAGCCGAAGATATTTTGCTCGACAAACTCAATTTACAGGGCTATGCCTTTGCGTCGATTCGCAAGCGAGATGTTTTTGCCGATCAACAACAAAATGTTGTCATCGTATCGATAGAAGTAGATACAGGCCCTTTAACCTATTTTGGGCCTATAGATATCAAAGGGCTTGACCGCTTACAAAAAAGTCTTTTTTATAAAAAGTTGCGCTGGCACGAGGGGGAACTGTATGATCCTAAAAAGCTCGAGAAGACGCAAGAAGCGCTCGAACTGTCTGGTCTTTTTCGATCAGTTAACATTCGAACGGATCAGCAATCCCTCAATGGAAACCTTTTGCCGATAGAGATCAACGTCGTAGAGGCAAAGCAGCGAAGCATTGGATTTGGATTAAATTATACAACCCAGCTTGGACCAGGTATCACTGGCGAGTGGGAAGATCGCAACATTGCGGGAGAAGGGCAAAAACTAAGCTTTCGTACAGATATTTGGGAAAAGCTTCAAGACACTCGTGTCACCTATCTTATCCCAGATTATAAGCGTCAAAACCAAAATTTGATCTGGCAGCTTGATTCCCATCGTGAACACACCAAAGCCTTTACCGAAAAAGCCTTGTCTCTCTCAGCTACAATTGAAAGAAAACTTTCCGAGCGCTTGCGCATATCATATGGATTAATGTATAAGTTGCTTCGAAGTGAGCGCTCCGAACGCAATGGAACTTTCGATTTAGCTAAAGTTCCCCTCCAGCTCCAATGGGCCAACGTCGATAGCATCTTAGATCCTACTAAAGGAGCCATGGTACATCTGAGAGTCATCCCGTCTCTGCAGTTTATACCACCCTGCTTTGCCTATTCGATCAATACCCTGACAACGTCATTTTATCAAGCACTAACGAAAGACAAGCGGCATGTTTTTGCTGCTAAGCTCATGCTTGGATCGATCATTGGAGCTAGCAAGCACGATATTCCACCTCCAGAGCGTTTTTATGCAGGCTCTGAAAATGCCTTGAGAGGCTATCGATACTTGACAGTAAGCCCCATAGGCAGGGATCATAAACCGCTTGGTGGCCGCTCCTTATTGATTTATTCTTTAGAGCTGCGTAGCCGGATAGGTAAAAATTTTGGTTTAGTGACTTTTTATGAAATTGGGAATGTTTTCAGAAATTATTACCCCGACTTTCGCAAGGAATTTTTACAGTCTGCAGGAGTTGGCATCCGTTACCACACCCCTGTTGGTCCATTGCGAGCCGATTTTGCCGTCCCTTTGAATCGTAGGCACCACATCGATAATCCATTTGAAGTCTACTTCAGCATTGGACAAGCCTTTTAATTAAGTTTACCTTGAGCATAGGTGAGTAATCGCCGTTGAACAGTTAGAGAACGTAATGACAATTTTGAGAACTCTTCTAAAATTCATCTTAGCCTTAGTTTTAATCGTTGTTTTGCTTTGGCTTGTTGCTTTAGGAGCCTTGCATACAAAGATAGGCCAAAAATGGGCGCTCAAGCAAACCGTTCATTATTTCGAAAGACAGACTCAAACGCGCATTCATGCTGATGATATTGATTTTATTTTCCCTTTAGGCCTTAGCATTCAAGGGCTTTCGCTCACTGATGGCGGGGAAGAGATGCTGACTATTCAACAATTAGACTTCTCTTGCGCCTATTGGCTTTTGCTCGAAGGACGATTTGTCTGCTCATCTCTCCACGCAAAAGGCATTCACGTCATCAAACTTCCCTCAAACGAACAGGCAAGCACAAGTGAGGCGCCGTCTAAGCCCCTCAAAATACTCGAAAATGCCTTGATCCCGTTTTATGTCAAGTTTGAGAACATTCTCTTTAGAGACATTGAACTAAGCCCAGCCGTCATAAATAGACTCGCCTTGCCAGCTCAAATCGCTGAGAAAGCCAATCAATCGCTTTTCAGTTTGAAGGGGTCCGTTAGCAACAACCCTTTTAGAAATACCATTTCTTCCCAGCTGCTTATTCGAATCACTGATAAAACCGAGCAGACTCCTCCAATCTTATTCGGAATCGATTTATACGATCGCCAACTGGCTTTATCTACGCATTACAACCACCTATCATATCCTATCAAAATCGGCGACGAACCAACTATTATCGACGCAACCATGGCTCTGTTTGCAGCGGCTCCCTTAAACATTTGGCAAGAGGCTTTAGAAAATGGGATGCAGGGAGACAATTCTATCGAGGGACAATTCAAAATCATAGCCAATCTGCCAGACACGCCCTCATCCCTTGCAACGCTGCTTGGAAATGAAGTTGTACTCAAAGGAAAGTATGCATGGAAAGCAGATAATCGCCTCCATGTATGGAACACCCAATTGAAAAGCCATGGGATAAATTTGAAGGGCAGTGCGGTCATTGACAGCAGCTACAACATCCACGATGGACTGTTTGAAGGGAATTTACAAAACCTATCTTATTTATCTCCCTTTATCCAAAGAGATTTGGAAGGCCCCCTTGCTCTTCAAGGAGAAATTTCCGGCCCATTAATGACTCCGACAATGACCTTGCAAGGATCCAGCGCTGCTATAAGAATTCAAAACCATCTCTTTAAACAGGTCAGTTCCACCTTGATTGCAGCTTTTCAAGCAGATCATTTAGAAGGAATCTTAAATCTTTCTCTTAATTATAAAGACAACCCCTGCCATCTGCTGACAGCTTTTAAATCGAGCCCTGGATGGATCCAATTTTCAGATTTAGAGCTTAATGCTCTACATTCTCGGATTCAAGGCTCGCTGCAACTTAATTCAAGCAACTCGATACTAGAAGGTTATTTAGAAGCTTATTCGAGAAATTTCAATGAATTTACGGCTTTTCTTCCCTTCCCCATTTATGGCGAGGGGGAGGCTAAAATTCACTTGAAACCCATTTCCGGCCAAAGAGGAATAAGGCAAGGGGGCATTTGCGACCTATCGGGTTATGCATTGCGTTGGAGCGATTTATATGCGGAACAGCTGACAGGCCAAATTGTGATTGAACCATCTGACAGCGGAAAGGACATTTATCATCTAACCTCTAAGATTGATGCCCAAAATATTCGATGGGCTGATAAGCAAATGGCTTCCCTTTCTTTAACATCTACTCATGAAGCCGATTTAATCAATTTCTCTCTAAACGATCTATCAGCAAAAGTTTTTGCCAAGGAAGTTAAATGGCCCCAAGGCAAGGCCCAAGAAGCCGCTGTAGACGTTTATCTAGCCGATCCTTTGAAGAGCCTGCAAGGAGAGTTAAGGTTTTCAATTCAAAAAATTAAAACACCCGTTGCTGTATTTGACCATCTCCAAGGTCAGACAACCATTAATCCATCTGACAAGTTTTGGCCGTTCACTCTGCAAGGCCAGGGACAGTGGAAAGATCAATGGACTGCACAAACTGAGGGCTTCTGGCATATTGGAAAAGATTCACGCGAACTGATCCTCACTCATTTAAATGGATCATTTGGCCCGTATCCGCTAATGCTCTTAAAGGATTTAACGCTTGTCCAAGAATCAGATAAAATCCAAGTCTCGGACTTATTAGTTAGGTGGGGTGAGGCAGAGCTTGCAGCCGAATTTTTAATGGAAAGGCAAACAGTTTCTTTTCATTTTAATACCAATGAAATATCCACAGAAATTCTCCACTCTATCGCCCCAGATCTCCCACTGACAGGAAAAGCTTCTTTCAATGGCTACCTGGAAGGTCTCATTCAACAACCGACTGGTGAATTAAAGGTTCATCTGCACAACATGCAAATCACCGAGGACATTTTTACCCAGAAACCATTGATTCAAGGAGAAATTGACTTCAGCATTCACGAATCTGGAATCGAACTGCAAAGCACCTTGAATGGTATCGGTAATACTCCTGTGATTGCCTACGGAACACTGCCGTTTACAGCGAGCCTGTCCCCCCCTGGTCTAAATGTCAGTCAAATTACCCCCTTCTCCTTGAATTTAGAAGCCGAGGGCAAGATCGATCCTTACATGCATCTTCTGTACAACGATAGCACAAATCTTACAGGCGATGTGAAAATCGCTTTGAATTTGAGTGGCCAGATTAATGCTCCGCGCATTCAAGGTTCTATTGATCTTTATAACGGAGCCTATGAGAGCCTGAGCTCTGGGAGTACTTTTCACAATATTCAAGCACATTTAGAGGGAGATGGCTCAAAAATAGTTCTTAAAAATTTATCTGCTGAAAACACCAAAAGCGGCTCTATTACAGCCTCTGGGGTCATTGATGTGGATAAAAATAAAGACTTTCCATTCGATCTTCAAATCCATCCCTCGCACATTTTTATTATGGAATCAGACTATGCCAATATTTCGGCAAGCGGGCCTTTAAGGCTAATTGGAACGCGTAAAAAAGCTAAATTGCAAGGGAATCTGGCAGTAGACACTGCTGTTATTGACATGGAAGGCGCTTTGCCCAAGCAAATTAAATCCGTTGAAGTAAAATATATCAATTTGAAAGAAGGAGAGCAACTTCCACAGCATTTGGAAGCCCCTTCAACCCTATCTTCAGTCGAATTTGACATCAAGCTTCAATTTCCTGGTAAAGTTCTGATCGAAGGCAAACACCTGACATCGGAATGGAAAGGAGCCATCGCCATTACAGGAACTCCAACAGATCCGTTATTAAACGGCGATTTGAGAGTCATGCGTGGAGAGTATAATTTTAACGGAAAAGTGTTTAATCTGACTCAAGGAAGCATCCATTTCGCAGGATCTCCCGGCAAAAAAACAAGCATCTACGTCGTTGCCAGCAAAGAAATTGACCGTATCAAAGCCGATATCATCGTCAAAGGCCCTACGAATAAACTTGTCGTTAGCTTTAGATCGAATCCACCTCTCTCTCAAAGGGAAATCTTATCTTACATTCTTTTTAATCGGGGGATTTCAGATATCACGCCCGATCAAGGCGATCAGTTGAGCCAATCTTTTATTTCACTAAATGAAAGTGAACAAACATCCAGCAGCGATGACTTTTTAACGCGCATCCGCAATAACATTGGAATAGACCGTCTAGACATTACCTCCAATGACAGCGAAAATAAAGACCTTGCGCTGCAGGTTGGCAAGTACATCACTGAAGGTGTTTTTGTATCCATCAATAAAAGCATCAGTGATATCGGCAACCGCCTAGCGATTGAAGCCAAAATTCACAAGAATTTAAAGGCGCAAGCCGAAGTTGAAATTGGAGGCGATGCACAAGGTAAGGTTTCATTAAAATGGAAAAAGGACTATTAACCAGAATTTTGAGTTTACCTATCTATAGATAAGTGATTTCTCAAGGTTATTCCAGCCTGCGCGCTCCGGAAACCTCTTTGCAAGGCTAAATTTGTAAGAGAGGCACCCAGGTCTTTTCTCTAATCTTACTTATTGCTTAGCAAGCTACAGCTGTTCTTTTCAAACCCTTTTTATCAACTTATTTCTTGACAAAAATCTTTTAGCTTTTTTATCTTCCCCATCTTGCGTCTCCAATTTCTTTTGAAGATGCAATAGCAAAGTCGAACGAAAGGTATATCAAGTACCAAAAAGTTGACCGAGCCAAACTGTGTGATAGAATAACTTCAGTTTTATTTACGCTCTTTGAAAGCCAAATGGACAAAGTGTCCTAGCAAATGCTACTCCAACTTGAAGTTCGAGTCAGCAGCTAAAAACTGAAGGACGGAATCATTACTGAAACTACATAGGAGTTTTTCATGTTTGCAAATCTGAATGCTAAAACCTTCAAGATCGATACAATTGTTCCTACTCTTCAAACTGCAGCCGTTTTTGGCATTAACGAAGTCTTAGGCAGCCTAGGCCACTACTCTGTTACTTCTCAAGCGGCAATGATTGTTGGCGGTGTGGCAGCACTAGTCACTGGCGTCGCTCGCAATTTCTTCGATAATTCCCTCGCTCGTTATGCTTCAACGGCCATAGGCGTGTTGGCTGGTGTGGGTGCATGCCGCTTCTTCTATCCACCTCTTCAATCTTTCGATCCAAAAGCTGCTTTAGCCATTGGGGGCGTTCTATTCGTCATCCAAGCAGCAGCCGACTTTGCTCGCCGTCCAAGAATGGCTAGAGTGGGAGCTGTAGAAACGGTAACGATCTAATCTTACGTGTCCCTGAGGAAATTTCCTCAGGGACACTTTTTTTGTTGGCTTCTTCTCATTGTGCCCCTATCTTGACTCTAATCTTTGCATCTCCTAATATGCGCTTGAAAATTTTATTAAGAAACATGGGGTCGGGCATCTCGACTATTTTGTGAATGAAGAGGGTGTGTTCTCAAACTCAATTTGCGACTTTAAGACTGGTAGTTGCTGCTATGCTTGGCATAGTTAAGCCCTAAAAGTTGCAACCCCCGCAAGCCCGCCATGCCAAGAAATTTACGTTTAATGGAGTCTCCTATTCTTAGCATTCTTTCCTCTTTTGGAGATTACGTTCTGCTCATTGCAGGAGTCATTTTTGTCACGCTGCGCCGCCCACCGGCTTGGATCCTTGTGCGCGATCAGCTATTCGATATCGGAGTCATGTCACTACCCGTTGTTGCCATTACAGGATTTTCAACCGGCATGGTGCTTGCTGCCCAATCATTTTTTCAGCTCTCAGACAAAGGATTAGCTAGCGCAACTGGATTGATGGTAGCCAAAGCCATGTTGGTAGAATTAGGGCCTGTTTTGACAGCCTTTATGGTCACTGGAAGAGTGGGAGCTGCCATGTGCGCGGAACTTGGAACCATGCGCGTTACAGAGCAAATCGATGCCATGCGTTCGATGTCTGTTAATCCCCTTAGATATTTAGTTGCTCCCCGCTTTGTTGCCGGAATGCTTATGATGCCTCTTTTAACGGTATTTAGTGCTGTCATGGGGATTTTTGGTGGCTACATCATCGCCGTCTATTTTTATAAAATGTCTCCGAGCGCTTTCATCGATCCCCTGCCCATTCACATTACGACATTCGATTTTGTAAGCGGGATGGTTAAAGCCTTTGTTTTTGGAATTCTGATTGTTACCATATCCTGTTATAAAGGAATGACGACTCGGGGCGGGGCGGCCGGCGTTGGACGCTCGACAACTAACAGCGTTGTCATTTGCTATTCTGCGATTTTAATTATTAATTTCCTCTTAACACTAGGACTCAATTCTTCTTATACGTATATTACAGAATTTATGGCCGAATGGTTCTAGTTTATGAATAACGTAATCGAAAAATTGACGATTAACCTATGATCCACGCACACAATGTCTGGAAAAGTTATGGTAAGTTGCAAGTTCTCAAAGGACTCAACTTAGATATTTTAGATGGGGAAACGCTTGTCATTCTGGGAAGATCTGGCGTTGGAAAAAGCGTATTACTCAAGCAAATCATTGGTCTGGAAGCACCCGATGAGGGCTACGTCGAAGTGGAAGGCGAGCGCATTACGGATTTGAATAAACGGGTTTACCGCGCCAAAATCAAGCCCATGGGAATGCTTTTTCAAGGAGCTGCCTTATTCGACTCAATGGATGTGGGTGATAATACAGCTTTTTATTTGCGCCAGCATCCCCACGCGGCATTCTCTGAATCGGAGATTATCGATCGGGTCGATGCTGCTTTAAAAATGGTTGGGCTGGAAGGAACTCAAAGAAAAATGCCATCCGAGCTTTCAGGCGGGATGCGCAAACGCGCTGCCTTAGCCCGTTTAATCGTCTACCGCCCGCAAATTATCCTATACGATGAACCAACAACAGGATTAGACCCCATTACGTCAATGCAAATCAACGAACTCATCAACAAAACCAAGCATGAGCTTAATGCAACCAGCATTGTTGTCACTCACGATATACGATCTGCCCTAGAAGTGGGAGACCGCTTAGCCTTTCACAACGATGGCAAAATTGCTCAAATTGCCCCAAAAGAAGATTTTTTTAAAATTGACGACCCTACTCTACATGAATTTTTCAATAATGCTATTATCGATAAAAGCAGTCTTGAAAAACATCAACTTTCTGGAGGTTCTTAGATATTATGGCTGCATCGGTTAAGAACATCCTTATCGGAATTTTTGTTCTCCTCGCTTTAGCAATTATTGTCTTTATGATCTTATTTCTCCATCCCTCGGTTGGAGATAATGCCAAGACTTTGCGTGTGCGCTTTACCAATATCGATAAAGTTAATGTAGGGACGCGTGTCACCTATGCCGGACGCCCTGTCGGAGAAGTCGTTTCGATTTCCGAATTACCGGATGCTAGAACAGACCGCATCGCACATAATGGCGACATCTATGTCTATGAGCTCATTCTTAAAGTAGACTCCAGCGTCAATGTCTACAATACGGATGAAATCTCTATCCGCACCTCTGGCTTGCTTGGCGAAAAAAATGTAGAAATTGATCCGCAACCGCTCCATCCAGGAGAGCGCCTTTTTTCAGTTGAAGATCAGATCCTTTATGCAACGCCAGCCGGCTCTGTGGAAGATACTTTGAAGCAAATGGGCCAACTCTCTGCTAAATTTCAAGTTGTATTGGATGATTTCCATGATGTTATGATGGAAATCAAAAAAGAGAAGATTGTTGAAAATCTGGCTCAAACTATGAAAAATGCGGTGAACATTACAGATTCCCTCAACCAGCCTGATAAATTGAATCGAACCTTGAATAACCTAGTCGATCTGTCAGAACGCGCCCACCGATCTTGGGATGTGATCGATGAAACGCTGCACAACGTGCGCCACCTAAGCTACCGGGCTGAAAACTCTTGGGCATCTGTAGACAATACTCTTCAAGAATTTAATAACGCATCCAAAGAACTTAGCCTTGCCTCCAGCCGCCTGCATCAAATCACTGAGCAGACGGATCAACTCGTTGCTAATATAGCTCAAGGTCAAGGAACAATTGGCCGCCTGTTTGTGGGTGATGACCTTTACTTGCGCTTCAAGTCTATTTTAAATAAAGGTGAAACAATTTTTAGCGATGTCAAGCAATATGGGATTTTATTTCAAAATGATAAACGCTGGCAACGAATTCAGGCCCGTCGCATGCGCTTATTGGAAAAATTATCTGATCCAGCTCAATTTGCAAATTATTTCAATCGAGAAGTTGATGAAATCTCAACTTCCCTTTCTAGCGTTTCTATGGTATTAAATGAGGCAGAGTGCTATCCGTACTCGCTATTAAATACCCCCGAGTTTAGCTGCCGTTTCGCCGACTTGCTCAGACGAGTGACAGAAATGGAAGACTCCTTAAAAATGTACAATGAACAAGTGGTCGCTCAAGAGTGATGCAGGAGACTATTGATGGAAAATATGCCCTATTCTCAAATTCAAAAAGGAACTTTTCTGATTGCCACCCCAGATATTGACTCCGGCTTTTTCTTTCGCGGCGTCATACTCATTTGCGAGCACAATGCAAATGGCTCATTCGGGTTATTAATCAATAAGAGCCTGGATTTAGAACTTCCGGAAGAAATTGTCAATATCAGTCAGTTGGTTAATCCAAATATCAGTATTCGCGCTGGAGGCCCCGTTCAAACCAATCAGATGATGCTCCTGCATACCTCCGATCAAATCGAGCATCAAACATTGAAAATTTGCGATGGTGTCTTTTTAGGAGGCGATCTACAGTTTTTACAAGAAGCCATCACAGACCAAAATGGCCCGCATATTCATTTATGCTTTGGCTATGCGGGATGGGGTGCAGGTCAACTCGAACGTGAATTTTTAGATGGACACTGGTTCTTGCATCCGGCCGACTCAAAGCACATTTTCTACACACCGGCCGAGAAGCTATGGCAATCCCTTCTACGGGAAATGGGTGGTAAATACGCAACATTATCCATGATCCCCGAAGATTTATCCCTCAATTAACCATTACCGACCCTTCAAAACAAATACATTAAATTTTTAATTTTATTGTTTTGACAAACAAAATCTCAGACTGCTAAAAGATAAAAAATTTAGCAGGAGAATTTGAATGAGTCGCCTTCTTTATATTGAATCTTCTCCAAGAAAAAAACGAGCAGCCTCGATCGACGTTGCCCACACATTCTTAAATGAGTATCGGGAAACTCATCCAACAGATGAAGTCATTACTTTAGATCTTTGGAATCATGACATCCCCCCTTTTGATGGAGACATCATCGATGCTAAATACGCCATCATGCATAACCAAGCCCATACAGAAGCTCAGCGCAAAGCTTGGCGTGCAGTAGAGCACACCATTGCAGAATTCAAAAATGCCGATAAATACGTATTCTCTTTACCCATGTGGAATTTTGGCATCCCCTATAAACTCAAACATTACATAGATGTCATCGTTCAACCAGGATACACCTTTAACTACTCGCCAGCAGATGGATATAAAGGACTCGTCACAAATAAGCCTGCGTTATTAATTTGTGCACGAGGCGGAGCTTATGGCTCAGGAACTGGTGGTGAAAGCCTCGACCTGCAAATTCCCTATATGGAAACGATTTTGAAATTTATCGGGTTTACCGATATTAGAAGCCTGATCATTGAACCCATGCTGAGTGGGCCTGAAGTCAAAGATAAAGCCGTCCAAAAAGCAAAAGAAAATGCAGTTAAATGGGCCAATTCCTTTTAAGAAGCCTCGCGATGCTGAATGAGCCATTCTGCATCGCCCTAAATCCTAGGAAATAACAACTCTCTAAGGCCTCAAAAAGCCCAAAGCTTTTATTTTGCCACTGTCAATGTCTTCTAAAGGCTTTTAATAAATTGTCCACCCTTACCCCTTCCTTGGCAGTCATTCAATCCCAAGTAGAGATGAAACTATTTCAATCCATTCCGATGAACCTCAACGGGTTATCAATAGCATGAAGCTCAGCTTATTAAAAGAGATTGTACAAAATATTGATCTAGCCAGGCTGCAAAATAAAATCAAAATATCGATATTATCTTCGCACATGTCTAAAATGATTGAAGGTGAAGATTAATGCTATTTGCAACGATTACGAATCCTAGTCTGCTTCAATAAGCTGTTTTGAAAGCGGGCCAAATAGGTAATGAGGATGAGTCAAGAAAAGGCAAAACCGGGAAGATATAATGAGAAAAAAAGACACAAAAGACTTGTCCTTTGTGTCTTTGAAGGAAATGCTTTTAACGCTTAGAGAACTGGAAGCGCTTACGGGCACCAGCACGGCCGTATTTCTTACGTTCTTTCTTACGAGAATCGCGAGTTAAATAGCCATGGCTCTTAAAATCATGACGGAGGTTTTCATCGTTTTCAACAAGCGCTCTTGCCAATCCTAAACGGATAGCAACCGCTTGAGCTTCAACACCACCACCTTTAACGCGGATGATCATGTCGTAACGATTATTGCCGCCCAACTTTTCAAGAGGAGCGAATACGGTTCTGCGTTGGATTTCAAGGGGAAAGTACTCTTCAAGTGATCTTCCGTTAATATCAACTTGGCCGTTCCCACTTCTAAGTCTGATGGACGCAACAGCTGTTTTTCGTCGTCCAGTTGCTACTGTTTCTTCTAACATAATCCTCTTACTTCTTCTTAAATGTTAACGTGAATAGGTTGTTGAGCGGATAGATCGTGCTCTTTTCCGGGGAATACACGTAATTTTTTAATTTGTTGTCTTGCCAAACGAGTTTTTGGCATCATACCTTTTACAGCGTGCTCAATGATGTATTCAGGCTTACGAGCTTTCATAATGCGGTAAGGAATCTCACGCAGACCGCTCATTGAACCTGTATAGTAGTGATATGTCTTCTGAGCTTCTTTAGAACCCGTTACTTCAATTTTATCAGCGTTGATCACGATAACGCCATCTCCACAATCCATATATGTCGTGTAAGTTGGCTTATGTTTGCCGCGAAGAATTTTCGCGATTTCAGATGTCAAGCGACCTAAAGTCTTTCCAGAAGCATCTAAAACAAACCAGTTTAGCTTTGTCTCATTTTTATTCGGAATAAATGTTTTAGCGTTTTTTTGCATGTCCTCGAACCTTATGCGTAATTTTCACTCTTTTTATCTTAAAAAAGAGTTCAGGCTAACGGTTAGGTCGCTAAACCTGACTATTTAACTATAATAAGCCGTAATCATATCGATTTAGACCTATTTTTGCCAAGCTTTTTTTCATAGTTGAAATAAAGATCTTCAACCTTTAAACTTTCTCTTTTTGACTAAGAGAGTGTTCAAAACTTGGAATGATTGCTTTGATGTTTTAAAAACCTTCTTAGATCTTTGAATGTGAATGATTCTTGAGAACCCATCTTCACACTTTAGATGTTTTTACTCAAAATGTATACCGAAACGAGTCGGTATAAAGATGGTTCTCAATTTAACGATAACTAACCCAATTAAATTTTATGCGACAGTTGAAAAAATTTTACGTCCGTACATATGGCTGCCAAATGAACGAATTGGACTCCGAGGTAATGATCGGCCAATTGGAAACACGAGGGCTTGTGCGCAGTCATGATGAAAATGATGCCGATCTCCTCATCTTTAATACCTGCTCGATCCGTGATTTAGCCGAAAGAAAAGTCATGGGCAAGCTTGGTCAGCTCGGCTTAACCAAACAAAGTCAGGCCATTATCGGAGTGACAGGCTGTATGGCTAATGCCAAAAAAGATTCTCTTTTTCAAAAACTTCCCCATATCGACTTCGTTCTGGGAACCAATAACATTCACGACTTAAATCACGTCCTCGATGAAGTTCTAGCTTCCGGACAGCAATCTATCCGCACGGATGATCACTTTGAATTTGAACTCGATTACCTCAATGCCAAGAGAGAAGATAAGGTCAAAGCCTATGTCTCGATCATTCGCGGTTGCGACAAATTCTGCACCTATTGCGTTGTCCCTTATACGCGCGGATCCGAAGTTTCCCGTTCACCAGAAAGCATCTTAGAAGAGTGCCGCCACCTGGTTGAGCAGGGCTATAAAGAAATTACCCTACTCGGACAAAACGTCAATAGCTACGGAAAAGACAAACCGGAATGGAAGTGCCTATTCCACGACCTGCTCTATCAACTGGACAAAATACCTGGTCTCGAAAGAGTGCGTTTCATGACAAGCCACCCAGTCGACATCACAAGAGAGTTGATGGAAGCTATTCGCGATCTTAGAACGCTTTGCGAATTCGTTCACTTCCCCCTACAAGCTGGTGCGAATCGCGTGCTTAAGAAAATGCACCGCATTTACACCGTAGAGCAGTACTTAGAGAAAGTGCAAATGCTGCGGGAGATTGTTCCAAATGTTGCACTCGGAACCGATATCATCGTCGGATTCCCAACTGAAACGGAAGAGGAATTCCAAGAGACCTATCGCCTCTTAAAAGAGATCGAATACTCTGTTGCCTTTCTGTTTTCTTATAGCCCGCGCAAAGGCACTCCTGCCATGCGTTGGAGAGATGATATTCCAGAAGAGATCAAACAAGACCGCCTCCAGAGACTCATCCAATTGCAAGAAGACATTTACGCCAAGCAAAGACAAAGCTTTTTAGGAGGCACAGTAGAGGTGTTAGTCGAGCGACGCAATTTTAAAGACGATCGCTTGGTAAAAGGAAGAACGCGTTGCTGGAAGAACGTCTTGTTCCCAGGTGGGGATGAATTGATTGGTACGATGCAGCACGTGCAAATCCATGGCTATAGCCACCAAACACTTTTAGGCGAATGGGTTCCCACACCTATCATCCAATCTTTCTAAGATCGTTCGCTATAAAACAAGAAGGCGGGTTATTAAGACCCGCCTTTTCCCTTGAAGTTGCTTCAATTAGAGCTTAATCGTCCAAGACCATCAAGGCTTACTCTCAATGACCCCACATCCAATTCGAGCACCTGAATTTCCAGATGGCTGAGAGACTAGGTCATCCTCATCGGCATGAATCATAATCGACCGGCCAATGATTGAGTTATCCCCTTCTAGTTCAATGAGATTATCTACTCTCTCATAATGCGCATGCCCTTTTGCATCGGCTTCTAGGTTTCCAAAATCACCAACATGCCTTTCTGGGCTATCAGGACCACCATGCTTGTGATTGGTCGGATTAAAGTGCGCACCAGCAGCCATTCCATCTTCACCGCCGCAGTCACCATGCTCATGAACGTGAAAACCGTGCTTCCCAGGAGTTAGCCCATCAATATCGGCAACGATCTTTACTCCGCCAGGCACTTTCGTAAACGTCACAATTCCTTTTACATCACTCTTTATTCCATGAACGACTGCTTCAGCTTTTTTAACTTGCCGAGCTTGAATGACGCCTGCATCAGCTATTTCATTATTCTTATTGTTTCCATTGCGGGCGTGGGGCTTGCGAGAATCGGTACAGGCACAGCTTGTGACCGCGGTGATGAGCAAGGCTCCCACAAAAAAACGTGAGAATTTTAACGCGTGGCAAAATGATGTTGGTAAGTGTTTTTTTAACATACTCTCTATCCTTAGTGTTGCTATGTACGATCTTGTTGAAAAAATTACCATAACGAACCAAATGGTATTATTCAATCAATTTTACAATAAAAACTATAACCCTAGAGAAGAGAAAATTGGGTTTTCCGCTACGCGAATGCACCCAATCTTTCTAGAAAAGAGAATCTTTAGATTAAGCTAAAAGCGCTGTAAAGTCTTCTTCGCTCAAAACAGTAATTCCAAGTGAACGGGCCTTATCGAGCTTTGAGCCCGGATCTGCACCAACCAGTACATAGTCAGTCTTTTTGCTAACCGAGTCAGACACCTTCCCTCCCCGTTCTTTAATCAAACTAGAGGCTCCCTGCCGGGTATAATGCTCCAAACTTCCTGTTAAGACAAATATCCTGCCTTGAAACACATGATCGGTAAAAATCTGCACCTGTCTCGTACGTGGCTTAACACCCAGCTCTAAAAGACGAAAAACTTCTTGCCGATGCTGCTCTGTCGCAAAATATTCAACGACTGCTTGAGCAACTTTTTCACCGACACCTTCAATTTTCATCAATTCGCCTTCGCTCATTTGCATTAAAGCTTCTACACTCCCAGCTCTTGCAGCCAACAGCTCAGCCGTTCCAGTTCCTACGTATTTAATACCGAGGGCCATGATGAACCTCTCAAGCGAAACCTCTTTTGCCTGTTCAATGCTGCTAAGTAAATTGTGAATGGATTTGGCTTTAAAGCCACTCAACTGGGCAACCTGTGTCTCTGTCAATGCAAAGATATCTGAAGGGGATTTGACAAATCCTTTCTGAAAAAGTTGTATGACTACTTTCTCGCCCATGTGATTGATGTCCATTGCTTGTTTACCGGCAAAATAAGCAAGCCTCCTGATTTGCTGCTCGGGGCAGAGGCTTTCATTGGGACAGCGCACGGCAACCTCTCCTAGCATCCTTACAACAGGCGTACCACAGGCTGGGCACTCTTTTGGCATTTCCCAGGCTATTGACTCTTGAGAGCGGCGTGAAAGATCTACACTGACTACCTTGGGAATGACGTCCCCCCCCTTTTCAATCGTCGCAAAGTCCCCAACGCGAATATCTTTTCTTTGAATTTCTTCTTCATTGTGAAGTGTTGCCCTGGCAATGGTACTGCCGGCTAAAAAAACAGGTTCAAGCTCAGCAACGGGAGTCAAAATACCTGTGCGCCCAACTTGAACAGTAATCAACACGATACGCGTCACGGCCTGTTCGGCAGCAAATTTATAGGCAATGGCCCATCTGGGATTTTTACCTGTCACTCCAAGCCGCCGTTGGTCCTTAAAATCGTCCAACTTGATGACAATTCCATCTATATCATAAGGAAGGGAAAGGCGAATGGCCCGAATTTTTTCGGCAAATTGCCATATATCTTCTAAATGATGACAATAAGCGTGGTAATCAAGCGTTGGAAGGCCGACTGAGCGCAAAAAAGGAATGACTTCTGACTGTTTGGTCACTGTGGCCGAGGATTCTTCGGCAACGCCATAAAAAACAATCGCCAATTTGCGGTCTGCAACGGTTTGCGGATCCAAAAGCTTTAATGAACCAGCAGCAGCATTACGGGGATTGGCCCAAAGAGGCTCGCCATCTTGAAGTTTTTGTTCATTCAACTCTGTAAACACTAAGCGAGGCATAAAAACCTCTCCTCTAACTTCCAGAAAATCAGGAACTTCTTTACCTGAAAGCTGTAAGGGCAGTGCCGCAATGGTCCGCATGTTCGTTGTAATGTCATCTCCCTGCTTGCCATCCCCCCTTGTCACGCCGCGCGTAAAAACCCCCTTTTCAAATGTCGCCGAAATGGCAATTCCATCCATCTTCAACTCTGCTGAAAAAGCAAATTGTTTTTTATCCACCAACTTCTGAATGCGCTTGATAAAATCTTCAATCTCCTCTTTCGAATAGCTATTGGCAAGCGATAGCATAGGAGTTTGATGAGTGACCGTTTTAAATCCGGTAGTTAGACTTTCATTCACCCTTTGCGAGGGAGAGGCAGCAGTAATCCATTCCGGATGGCTGGCCTCCATGTATTCGAGGCGTTTAAAAAGTGCATCGTACTCTTCATCAGAAATAGCCGGTTGATGCTCAATGTAATAAAGTCTGTTATGGTGCCAAATTTCACGGCAAAGGTCTTCATATTGCTGCTGGGTCATTTTTTTACTACGATAGATTAAAAAGAAACTAAAAAAATAACACACTCAGGCAAAAAGGAACAAATGAATAGTTAAACAACTACCTGCAGAAAATGGCATGAATTGGAACGTTTAAAATAAATACAATAAAAGGCCAAACATGTTTGGCCTTTTATTGTTCTTGTTACGGCAAAGCTGCAGGCGAATACGTATAAGCAAAAGTCACTTCTTGCCCAAATTGCCCTGAAGCTCCCGACGTATTAAAGGTAGAGCTTTCAATGGGATTAAGACTGTTATTAACAATAAGAGAGCCAAAGCTGCTAAGAGTCCCGCGACTGATTCTGTTCACATAGAAAGTTGCCACATAAGTCCCGATCAAAGCAGGTGCAGGAACAATTAAAGTTTCAAAATTGCTTGTCGTTGTAAGCGGAATCGGAGCAGTTGTATGCGTGGATTGATCGGGATAGGTAAGAATGCCGATTATTTCACCTTCGAGCAAAGGTAAACCAATATCTGTTGTTACGACATTAAAGGTAAATGCCAGTTCGGCAGGACCTCGTGGAATAGAAAAACTACCTGAAGGACCCGTTGGACCGGTGTTACCACTACCGCCGATCGGCCCAATCGGGCCAATTGGCCCAACCCCACCACTATAACCCGAAGATCCCGCATACCCGGTTGGCCCCCGGCTTCCACTATGGCCTTTATGATTCGATCTTGCCAAAGCAGCTATTCCAGTTCCCGCACCAACGAGAGCAACCGCTCCGAGCATATAAGCCTGACATGTAGTCAGACAGCAGGGGCTAGGTTCGCAGCAAGCATTCTCATTGCAAGCATCAGCGTAATTCTCCTGAGCATGCAAATGCGACGTCTGAAAACCACCGAAAGCTATTATCAAACAAAAAAAGCCCAATCCAACGTTTTTTGACCGGGCTATCATACGTAATAAAAAACTATTCATAATCATCCTACATTAAAAGATTTAGCCGTTGCTATTTCACTGAATAAATAGTTACAAAGCAATGACTCGCAAATTCAAAAGTCTTTATAAAAATGTAAAACAATCAGAAATTATTGATAGTCGAAAGTATATGAATAAGAATAATCCATAGAAAAACTTAGTTCATTGCTTAGACACTAGCCTCCTTTCACCTGATTTCTTTTCAAGACCCATATACTCCAATACTTATTTTTCCATAAATATTTTTTACAAAAATATCACAAACAACTGACAATCAGATATTTAAATAATTAATATCATTTAAATATCACTTATTTAATTCCAGTTTTTGTTTCTTTTCACCAACATCTAATTAATTTTCTGAGTGAAAGTTGGAATAACATTAATAATGGATAGTCAAAAATCGATATTAGAACGTGCCATCAATCAAACAATCATTATTTGAAAGATCCAAAGAATGGCGACTCACATTTGCATGAAGCAGGACTTTTTTTGCTATAATTAACGGATCAGAGAGTGTTGCTATTTGCTATAAAATCACTCCCAACTTTTTGTAAGCTATTTATATAGCATCTTGGTGATATAGCTCAATCGGCGCGATGCGCTAGTCTTTCAGCCATAGTTATTCTTGGCCAACGAGCCTCAACATAAGCTGTAGGTCATTTACATTTTTTATTCTGCAACAATTTTGCCATTCAAATCTCTCCTGGGGCCATAGGCTGCTGTCAGCCAGAATTTGCTTCACATAGAATATTCCCTGGGCATCCATTGTCAGGCCTTCTCATAGATAAGCGCCTCACTTTTCCATTATGCAAGGATCATGGGGCAAGCCCCATGCATTTTTAGTCGAAAGATAAGCCTGTCTTTAGGGTAAAATTCGCATTGCATATGCGCAGAGGTTGGAATTATACCAACTTAAAAATCATCGTGGCCAAAGGGGCTAAAGCTAAGCGGACTCCAATGACTTTTCCAGCCGCGTCTTTAATGACTTCTGGATGAGTATGCTTGCCTGATCCGCCATATTTTTGATCATCGGAATTGAAAATTTCTTCAATGTTCTGAAACTGGCTCAAATGAAGAACGTAGTCTGAATGATACAGCGGTGTATAATTGTGAACACAAAGTAGCTTCTCTTCAGAACTCTTGCGAAGATAACTAATCACACTGTTTTGAATGTCAGCAAAATCAACCCATTCAAACGACTCATGGGTACAATCTTTTTGCCAAAAGGCTGGGTGATTAAGATAAAAATGGTTGATATCCCTAACAAAATTTTGGATTCCTTGATGTGTCGGAAATTGCAGTAAAAACCACTCGAGATCCGATTTACAATTCCACTCATTCCACTGCCCAATCTCAGCCCCCATGAAGAGCAGCTTCTTGCCTGGCTGGCAAATCATGTAACTTAGTAGAAGGCGCAAATTGGCAAATTGCTGCCACATGTCGCCCGGCATTTTGCTAAGCAAACTTCGCTTGCCATGAACCACTTCATCATGCGACAGGACAGAAATGAATTTTTCTGAAAAAACGTAAATCAAACCAAATGTTAAATCGTGGTGGTGGTGGGAGCGAAAAAGCGTGTCTTTGGAGAAATAGCGAAGAGTGTCATTCATCCACCCCATATTCCATTTGAAGTCGAATCCAAGCCCTCCACTTTCCACCGAATGAGTAACACCCGGGAAAGAAGTAGACTCTTCTGCAATGGTTAAGACGCCGGGGCAGCGAGAATGGACAATTGAGTTGAGATGTTTGATAAACTCAATCGCTTGCAAATTCTCCTTACCGCCAAAATCGTTCGGAATCCACTCACTTTCTTCACGTCCATAATCCAGATACAGCATTGAGGCAACAGCATCCACCCTCAACCCATCTATATGCATGACTTCAAACCAGTAAAGAGCATTGGCTATCAAAAAGTTAGATACTTCGTGGCGTCCAAAATTAAAGATGTGCGTGTGCCAGTGAGGATGATAACCTTGGCGAGGATCGGCATGCTCATATAAGGCCGAACCGTCAAAACGCCCAATCGAAAAAGCATCCATCGGAAAGTGGCCAGGAACCCAGTCTAAAATGACTCCGAGCTGGTGATTGTGAAAATAATTGACAAAGTACTGGAAATCTTCCGGGGTTCCAAAACGACTGGTAGGGGCATAAAATCCAGATACTTGATAGCCCCAAGACTCATCTAAAGGGTGCTCTTGAATGGGCAGAAGCTCCACATGTGTAAACCCCATGTCTAAACAGTAGGCAACAAGCTCGTGTGCAAGCTCCCGGTAATTGAGAAAATCGTTTCCCCTTTTTCTCCAAGAGCCTAAATGCACCTCGTAGACATTCATGGGAGCAGATGTCAAATTGGCACTCGTACGCTTTTCTATCCACGCCTGATCTTGCCACTTAAAGCGCTCAATATTGGCAATCACTGAAGCGGTGGCCGGGCGCAACTCGCAGGAATAAGCAAAAGGATCTGATTTGAGAATTCTTTCGCCTTGCTGAGTGTGAATTTCAAATTTATACTTCTCTCCCTCACCAATGCCAGGAACAAACAATTCCCATATACCCGAATAGCCCATGACGCGCATAGGATTAACTCGGCCATCCCAATAATTAAAGTCTGCGACTAACGAAACGCTTTTAGCATTAGGAGCCCATACACTAAATTTAACGCCGCTAACGCCACCATGAGTCGTAAGCCTTCCCCCCATGCACTCGTAGAGCTCATAGTGAACACCTTTCCCAAACAGGTACTGATCCATTTCCCCAAAAGTTGGTAGAAACGCATAAGGATCGTAAGCAAGCAATCCATTTTGATGAAAAACGCGGTAGTCCAAAGCCGTTGTATGCCCAGGCACTACACATTCAAAGATCCCCTCTTCATGAATGCGCTTAGCTTCAATCAGATCTCCAAACACTTCGATAAAGACTTGCTGGGCGCCTGGCCTCCACAAATGGATCACTTTAGACCCTCCAAAAAAAGGATGAAGCCCTAAAATCGTATGGGGTTGATGGTGAATCATTTGAATAATGCGAAGTAAATTGTCGTAAAAATGGGGTTCAAATTCAGTCGGCTGCATAGTCATCATCACGCGTTATAACCTGTTAATGCAAAAAGCTAAAATGCTTCTGGCAAGACATTCAATCATAGCTAGATCTTACTTGATTAATTAAAATTGTCAAAGAGGTAATGACAATTTTTTTCTAGAGCAAGCCGCTCACCAGAGCGAATCCACACCCCTTTTTCCGTACCATTTTTTCTAAAGCGGCAACGTTCGGTTTTTTTGAAGTGGCAAACAAGCTCTTGATCACTATGAGAATGAAGAGAAACGCGACGAATGACCTTTTTAGTCCATTCCAAGTCTAGAGTCCCTTTATCATCCAACTGGACGTTCAATAAACGACCGCAATGCAACTCTGGAGGTAGAACTGGCAGTAGGGTCACTACGTTTTGCTGCTGCTCAATAAAATGGCGTCGCATGAGATGCATGCCTTGCTTCAAAATAACCAATGGCGACTGATCGACGATAGGAAACGCGGAATCAACAATCCCTTGAAAGTATTCATCATGCCAAAAAGGGACTAAAATCCCCTGAAAGGCGGCTTGAAAAAGCTGCGTCCATGATGAAGCACTCTCATCAGGTCGATTGTGATTGATTGTTTCTTCGCATTTAAGCAATAGGCGCTGCATCCCGGATTCGATTGAGCGGTTAGGGAAAGAAGGAATCCATTGACTAAGCCGATGCCAAACGGGAAATATTTCAACTAAATCCAAACGGCGCTTAACAAGATCCCAATCTTGTGATTTATGGTTACCTAAAGACAGCCTCTCGTGTCCGGCATGCTTGATTGCAGGCAATGATATTTGCAAGCCATTGCTGAGGTTTAACAAGTCGACAGGCTGGTGAATTAAAACCGATTGCTCATCCTCTTTGTCCTGCATAATCAAACGCCCCTGAGGAGCCTTATCAAGAAAAAAGGCTATTTCCTCTTCTCTTTGAGCCTCTATTTCATAGCGGATGAAACCGCAGGATGCCTCCCCCCAAACCCGAATGACTCCTTTTTCCAGGTCCTTTTGCACAGTAAAGTCCTTAAAAGGCCCTTTCAAAACAAGGTGATACTCGCGCAAAAGCTCAGGAAAAGAGCCATCCAAGCGGAACAAACGCAGCAAAGTAGGAAACACTTGAACAGCATAAGCAGTGCCCGGTAACAAGCAAAAAGTTCCTGGCTGATGACTAAAGGGACGGAGCCGTTCTGCGATTGAAAAGGTCATGCAATGTTTTCCTTTACTAGTTTGAGGGGGTGGGGTTTAGAGATGAGCCGTCCGATCAAACCGCTTGGCGTATTGGAAACGAGCTCGACCTCTACGAGCTGATTGGACCGCAATGCATCACTTTGAACCCAAACATTCAAAAAGTTCTCCGTATGGCCCGAAATCTCGCCCAGTCGTGTATCATCCATGCTTTCAGTCAAAACCCACATGCGCCGCCCAACATAAAGCTCTCGCAATTCAAAAGCCGTCTGCTCGGCTATACGCAACACATCTTGCTTGCGCGAGCGAATGACCTCTGGTGAAACTTTGTTAGGCATAAGAGCCGAACGAGTACGAGGACGATCACTATATGGAAACATGTGAACCTTGGCAAATTTAACCTGCTGCATCACCTCGATGGTATCAGCAAAGTCAACATCCGTTTCACCTGGAAAACCAACGATGATATCCGTTGTAAAAGTAAAGTCGGGGCTCGCTGAACGAAGCCGATCCACGGTATCAAAAAAGATCTGTCGCGTATATTTTCGATTCATGCGCTTCAAAATAACATTAGAGCCCGACTGTAACACAATATGCATCGAATGGCATGTCTTCTTACCATTGAGGATTGCATCTGCAAGGTCATCATCCACTTCGTCTGGATCGATAGAAGAGACTCGCAAACGCTCCAACCCAGGGAGTTGATCGACTAGGCGGATGAGCTCAGCCAATCGGACCGGCTCTTCTTCCTTTGCTACCCCACCGTCAAAATCACCTATATTAATCCCTGTTAAGACAATCTCTTTATAGCCATTGGCAAGCAATGCTTTCGCCTCTTGAATCACTTCTTCGACTGTGCGCGATCTCGAACGGCCCCTTACATAAGGGATTATGCAGTAAGTACAAAAAGAATTACACCCATCCTGAACCTTTAAAAATGCACGCGTATGCGACTCAAACCGGGTAATGGAAAATTCAGGAAGGTCGGCTTCCGGAAAAATGCGGGCCAGCAGATGCTCTTTTTCGCTGTTGGGAACAACGTGAGCCACTCCTTCGATTTGCTTAATCACATCCGGCTGTCTTTCAGCAAAACATCCGGTAACCAATAATTGAGTTCCTTGATTTTCACGCGCTAACTGACGGATCGCATGGCGACTGCTGCTGTCTGCAGATTCGGTGACGGTACACGTATTGACAATGCAAATTTCAGCCGCTTCATCTTCCCCGGCTTGTGTATAGCCTAAAGCAATCAATTGATCTTGATACGCCTGCGATTCATATTGATTGGTACGGCAACCCAATGTGACGATCTTAAATGTCTTGTTTTTCTCTTCTTGCATGTACATTCACTCTTAAATTTGGAAAAAGTTTAGCATAGCTTGAAACGCGATGTAAATTAAAAAACTCGACTTAAAGGTGTTCACAAAATTCAATAAGTTGATTTTCTACAATTGCCCGAGAAGTTGCTGCAAAATCATTGAAAGATACAAATAAAAAATAGGCAACCTTTCTTTCAAAAAATTGCCTATTTTATTTTGTTAAAGCGGCTGACTAGCTACTTAATGTTCTTAAGGAGTCACTCTTCGCTCTCTTAGAGTTTCTTCAACAGTTTCTTGCAAGACACCGGCTATTTTATAAACCAGATCTTCATTCGCAAGAACATGAGTATCAACAGGCTGCCCTTCAGGTATTTTCGTGAACCAATTTAAAATTCTTTCACGATTTGCATCGAGAGAAAGAAACTCATGGAACTTTTTCCTCAGCCACGCTTCAAGTCCCGACTGGGTAAAGAGGAATCCAAGAACTGTTCCAATCACCTTAAAGAAGATGAATCCAAATACGGCATCTAAGGCGTTCTTGAATTTTTTGCCTATTTTCCCAAAGGCCTTTTCAACGAGTTGATCGAACTTATACTGTGCCGCCTTCCATGTGCTCCTAATGAAATAGGTAACACTGGCATCTGCCACATCATAAGTTTGCTGTTTAATTTTCGCATCGAGTTCAGGAATACGTCTCGCATCTTTCGCAATTTTTTCAGCACCTGTAGAAGCATCAAACTTGATGGTTGGCTCTCCTGTTACAGGATCGCGCTTAGCGGCACTTTCCAAAGCCTTTTCCAGGCTTTTTTTAATGAACTGGCCATCAAACTGCTTTCTCAGCGATGCACCAAGAGATTCCTTAACCGAAGGATTAATCTCTCCAGTCTTTGGGTTCTTTATCTGCTTCTTGATCAAGGCTGGCAATTCGAGCATATCAATCAGGGCACTCATAAATTCGCCAGACACATGGTCAAGCTGATCGTATGAAGGATCATCAGGGATGCTAAAATCAATCTCGACTTCCCCATTCAAAGTCTCAAGAGTCGAATCTAAAGAACTTGAAACGATTTCTTTGAGCATTGATTCCTCTAAGACCGTTTCGACGATCTGATTGATTGCTGATGGAAAGATATCTTTTTTAAGAGCCTGCCATACAGGCTTTCTTAATGCCTCGTCAATAAAATCCAAATCGTTTTTGCCATTTGGGAATATGACACTCAACAATGTTTTAGTTGCAGAATCTCCAAAGAATTCCTTTCTTTGCTGCTGATGCGCATTGGCCTCTTCCCGAATCACATCTCTAACAGATTTTCCGTCTTGGAGTTTACCCAAACGCTTTTTAGCGGCTTTACTTAAAGGCTCGCCTCGAATGTCCTCAATCTTCTTGATTAAGATTTTATGAGTGAAAACGAGATCCCCCTTAAGCTCTTGCTTCATCAAACTGGTCAATTCCTCTTTCAAGCGAGCCTGCTGTTCGACAGTTAAAATGCCAAGCAGCCTTTCATTGATAAGCGCAACTGACCGATCATACGTAATAGGCTGGACCGGAATGGCAGAATGCAATCTGCCGCCTGCAGCCGCCAGGAAATCAGCCTGAGCAATATTGGCTCTTCCTCCGGCCTTAGCCATTTTTTGAGCTTCATTCAATGTCTTGATGTGATTAGTCGCGACAAGTAAGATATTGCCCATTAGCTTGCGATTGAATTGAGCCCCTTCAGCCTCCTCAAAGTCGACTGTTTTCGCAAATAGTCTATTGAGGTTGACTAAAACAAGATCGTTGACAAAATTGGCTGCTCTCATCTTCTCTTCAGGCAGATTTGTGGATTGCGCCACTCTTCCCATTTGATCTTGCAGCATTCCTTTTAAAGCCGGAGCGCGCGTGTAATTGAGCAACACACGAGCCACTTCGACATTACCTCTTGCCAACTCTTCCAAGTACTCATCTACCCCTTTAACGATCTGATTGACAACTCGTATTCCATTATCACCAGATTTGGTTAAAAAGTGCGGAACAGCCTGGCCAATGACAACATGAGCCACATCGCGTGCTATAATTGTTGCGTAGGCCTCTTGAGAAGCCTGATCTATTCCAAAACGCTTCAGATCTTCTTTGACGTTACCGGCAGAGAGAGTCTCTTCTGCTTTATGAATGCCCTCATGAATCTTCAGCACTAACTGGCCTAACTGGTCCTTTAGCAAATCATACACTTGTTTCTTCATAGGCTCTGGCAAACCATTTAAGGCATCCTCAGAGTCGATCCCCAAGATGTCTTTAAATATTTCATCGTTTAATTCTTGAGCTATCAGGACCGTGCTTGGCAATTGCTGCACACCCTCAATATCCCGAAGAGTTTTAGCCTCTTGAAACTTACGCTCGACGACAGCCAATAAATTCTCTAACAAAACAACTAAGCTGTCTTTGCCATCGGCTGGCGGATTCTTCTCCGCAATGCGCATAAACAAGCGCAGAATCATCCCTTCCACATATTCAGATGCAAATCCAGATAAATCTTTATAAGCAGCCTCTCCAGGACGTGTGACAGCATGAAGCTTGTCAGCAAGCTCCTGTTTTAACTCATTGTCAATCTGGGGCAATGCCTGCTGCAGCGACTCTGTCAACTCTTCTGGCGTGGCCTGAATGGTAGACAACTGCTCTAATACGGTACGAATATTTGCTGCATAGCCTCTTTCCTCTAAATTCCTGACTAAATCAGCCTTAACTTCCTCTTCGTTGTCTAATTGGACAGGAGCTGCGCTTAAGAAAGCTTCCGCTAATAATTCACTTGTTAAAGGCTGCTCAGTTAGATTCCCAGCCAATTCCACGAGCTTATTAGAAAACGCTGTCAACTCTTCCGAAGTCGGCGCCCGCTCTGCCAAGTCAACAAAGATACGCTCCGCAATAGGGCGCGCACTTCCGAAAACAACCGGCGCTAAACTAAAGATATCTTTAGAAATGGCTGTTGCCAAGTTGCCAAACATTTTAGATCCGGATAACTGGCGAACCCTTTCTTTATTCTTTGCTTTTTCGATAGCCGGGAAAAGCAATGGACTCAACTGGAGATAAGCTTGTTCTTTAATGACATCATAAGCCATTTTTTGAACAGCTCCAGGAACGCCTGGCAAATCCCTCTCAGATTTAATACCAAGAACATTTACCATAAGCTCATCGATCATGAGCTGGGCAGCCTCTTCACGGCTCTTACCCCTAATGAAGGCTGGATTTTGAATCAACTCTTTCAGTTTTCCTGCAATAGCTTCTAGAGACTGCTCACCATCATTGACTTCTGCTAGTTTGACAAAAACAGCCAGCAGCATTCCTTCCACATAACGCTCAACAAGCCCCCAGTTAGCTTGGAAAGCAGGATCGCTTCCTGACAAGACTGCCTGAAGTTGTGGTGCCATCAAGGCGTGCAAGTTAGTAGCGCCAGGAATCGCATCATTGAGCAATTCGGCAATCCGCTCAGGTGTAAACTGAACTTTTTTAATCTTTTCAACTACTTGCTGATCTTTCAAAGCCGTTTGAAGAGCAATCTTAGCCTCTACCTCTAAATCTGTATCCGTAGCTTTTTCGTAGGCTTGAATGACCAAATCGGAATTCAGATCGGTTTTGCCTAGCTGAATGAGGAAATGGCGCAGCTTAGCAGCCACTTGATGCGCTTTTTTATCCAAGAGTTCAGCATCCATGTCTCGATTTCCTGCAGCCAGTACCTCTCTTACACGAGCTTCTACTAATCCTTCATCTCTAATAATCGAGAATAGCCCTTGCGCAAGGCGTTGCAACTCTTCTTCAGCTACCTCACCTTTCAAGTGTGGTTTAAGAGTATCGAAAGTAAGCAAGCTGCGGCCAAGATCTAACATCTCTCCATTGAGAGCATTTTCCATCTCAACAATCTGTTCATTAGATGGATTTTCAATGCCTGCCAGGATTAGAACCGATTGAGCAAATGGTCTATAGCTCGTAATCAGGTTCGGTATCTCTTTTACAAGACCTTTGGATGCTGCTTGAGCAAGTTTGGCAAGCAAGCCTCCTCCATCGCCCAATTGGCCAAGTTTTTGGCGGTTGCTGTCAGCCTCTATGGCTGGTAAAATCATTGGCGTAATTTGCTCGAATAACAGGCGAGCCAATTGAGTTTTCTTGGCTTCTTCAATATGCTTCCAAAGCTTATCTTGAACAGATTCTGGCAATTGGAGCTTTTCTTTTTGATCTAGCCCTAAAAGAATAGACAATTCTTGCGCAAGATTTCTGAATACTTCCAAGTGGGTATCCAACTGAGCAATCAAGTCCTTATTTTCACGCGTCAGCTCATTGATTCTTTCCTGGGCAGTCATGACGCCTATCATCCAGTCACAAGCCACCTTCCATGCTTCTGCATTAGGCAAATTAACTTTTCTGCTTTCAACTCTAATGAGCTTTTCTTTCTGGTCGATATCAGCCAGAATATATTCCAGTTCCTTAGCTGCATGCTCCAGTGTTTTTTCAATATTTAATGCATCAGACACTAATTTCAGCCTTTCTTTAGGAAGCTCTAAGAGGCGGATAAGCACTTCGCAATGAGCCGCTTGCTGTTGGATTTGATTGAGCTCGACTGGATCTTGAATGCTTTCGCTCTTATCGATCAGCTTTGCTCTTAGAATTTTTAATGCGGCTAAGTCAGAAACGAGGCCGCGCGCTTCTTTTTCAATTTCTAATTGAGGCTGAATCCCTTTACGAAAGGCAATCGCTTCACGGACACGGCCAAGTTGTTCGTCATTCCAAACAACTGTAGAGTTAACATTGAGCTGTTCAAAAATTTTAAACTTTTCCTTTGTCAGGCTTTCTACATAATTATCAGCACGCACTCCACGCGCAGTCGCTTGCAAGAAGTTTTGAATCAATTGCAACTGAGTAGGCTCAATATCGCTTGGCAATGTTGCCATCAATTTGCGCAGCTCTGCAATCTTCTGCTCGTTGGATTGGATCAAGCCCTGTATACCAAGAGCCGCCTGCATAATGACTTTTTGCTCGGCTGTAAACTCAGGAAGTGCTTTTTCGAAGGCCTGATGGATATTCTTAAGTAGTTGAGCAGCATAATCTTCACCATCATCTTTAAAATTGCTTTCAATAGTGTTGATTAAGGCTTTTAGAATTCCTGCTTGAACCCCTTGCTTAAGTAAAATGGCCGATCCTGTCTCTTGCTCCCCTTCCTTGACTCCAAGCGCACTTACATTGTTTTTGAACCACTCTTTCAGTGTATTGTCAAATTTCACATCTGGCAAATAAACGCTGAACAATTCCTCAAGCGTGGCACCTAAAGCTTCCGACGACGAAGCAAGATCGATATTCTTGGCGAGAATGCCATCTACCACTTGATCGGCGATAGCCTGGCTAATGGCCAAGAACTGATCTCCACCCTTGTAGGTTTGTACCTTTTCAACAACTGTTGCATGAAGAGACTGAATCACTTGAATGTCAGGAGCCGACTCCGTCAAAGTCTTCTGCAAGCTCTTCGCCTGCTCTATCAGTTTGGGAGTAAAATACTCAATAACTTCCGCTGGCAGTGGCAATTGCTTAGTAAAATCTATCCAAAACTGGTCGGGAATACTTTCACCCGTTTGCAAAGACTTAAATTTGGCAATGGCGCCATCAACTAATTCCTTAATAAACTTATCTTGCTCTACTGGCTGTTCATCAGAAATAACGAGAGCCGATCCTTGAGCCACTAAAGCCAAGGTTAAATTATGCAAAACATCTTGGACAAACAAACCCGCCTTTAATACATGCGGATCTTCAGTGTGCAAGAGTGCTTGAGCCGACTCGACAATCCAGCTAGCTAGCTGCCCCTGAGACATTTTTGCAACGATACCTTCTTTAGATAGCGTTTCTTTAGCTTCTGCTGTCTTTGGATCTTGCTGTTTCTTCAAGGCATTGGTGAGCGCCTCTTCCACTCGATCTACAACACTTGGATCTGCCTGGATGTAAGTCTTGGCGCCATTCACAAGTAAGGATGCAGGAGCATCGATTATGCCATCAATATTGACATCACCTACGCGAGCATGCACGATCGCTTCCCATCCATGACGGCGTGTTGCATCATTTTCCAGTGGATTATAGGCTTTAACCAACATTTCGGTCAGCATGTCGCTTCCCTTATTATAGAGATAATTCTGGACGAACGAAATGTTTAAAATGCTTGAAAAAGGAACGATGATGTCATTGGTTCTATTGGGTAAAAGATAAGCCAGAACATCTTCGATCACGGGCTTGAAAATAGTTTTAAGCTCGAGGTGTCGCTTATGAGCAGTTTCCATGCTCCGCATCAACGAACTAGCGTCCTCCCAACGATTTTTTAAATCTGACTCGGCATACTCCCCATCCAAATAACTTAGCTCGAACTCTGAAAGTTCTTCGAACTCTGGAAAAAGAACTTTTCGACCATTATCAGATAAGTTCCCAGTGGTAACCCACTCGCTTAAGATCTTTTGCTTCTCGGGTTCATTGTTCAAGTTTGGAAAAAGTTTTTTAAGGAGATTTCCTTGCTTTTTGCGGTGTTCTCGGTATTGCTCCTCAAGTTGACTCATTCTAGCAGGATCGATGTGAGCCTCTACCTTCTTTACAAATAAGGAGATCATGCTTGCCAGCGCAGGCTGGTTATCAAAATTGTGAATGGAGTCTTTATTTTGCTTCATTTGGACAGCAAGATTTGCAAATGCATTGGCAATGTTGATATCGATCAAGTCTTTAACGGCGTGAGGATCGAGAGGAATGGAGTCCATTTTATTCTTGGCAATCCCTTCCAATAAAGCACTTACAAAATTAGACAGCTCTACAAATTGTGGCCCCGCTCCAGCCAGAATCATGCGTTGGTGACTAGTGCTTAGCAACTTGGCTTTATCCTGTTTATTGACAAAATAAGAGGCGTAAGCTTTAAAAGCGACCTTACTACCTTTTTTGGCAACATAAGTCGTAGCTGATTTCACCGCAGAACCCACTGTCAAAACACCCGATCCAACCGCGTTCAACACGCCCCATAAATGGGAATAGCTGGTCTGATCAGTTTTTTCTGCCGTCGATGTTAAATTAGGTTGCTTTGCAGACCTCTGCGGCCGTGGCTGAATGATTAGATTTTCTTCTTCCACATTCTCTGCATCAATATTCAAAAGAAGATCTGAATCGCTCTCTACTGTAGGCACTTCATGCTTAAATTCAATGACATCATTTAATACTTCTACATCCGACATATCCGATTCATCTTCTGAATCTTTAGATTCCAAATCCAACTCGTCATCTAGCTGATCTTCCTTTATATCATCTCGCCCCTTAGAAGGGATTTTTTCGGACTCCCCCCATTTCAGCCAAGTTGGAGCTGACCATGTCCATGGTTTCCATGCACTAAAATGAGAGGCAGATTTGTCAAGCGTCTCTTGAGCCTTTTCGGTTGTCGTCTGCTTGATGCCAGGCTCAATAGACAGATTATCTAACTCTGGCACTTCAAAATTGCTCTGGACATCACCTCTAGGTGAAATTGGAGGCGTACTCATAGGGAAACCCCATCTAAATTTTTTTAACTTTTATTAATTAAATTATCTATATTCATAATAGCAAACTAAATCATATTAGTAAATAACGCGTAGACCAAAAAACGCCTCTTAAAACAAAACTTAAAAATTCTTAAAATATTCTTTAAAAACCAAGAAGATCACATAGAGTACATTGTTTAAGGTTAATAAATTTTAAAAATTTTATTTGCCTAAAATAAAAAGCAGCATTTTTCTTGAGATTAAGTTTAGGTTAGTATGGTAAACATTATGGCTCGAATGAAAATCCATTTTGTCGAAGGGAAAGGTAAGAGTGTTTACCAATGATGAGGTGATCATGCAGAGGGATGCCGATTAAGCGGCCCGCTTCCAATAAAAGCCGCGTGAGTTCCAGATCCTGAGCTGAAGGCGTTGGATCTCCGCTTGGATGATTATGGGCCACGAGCAAACTAGCCGCCTTGTGCCGAATGGCTGGGTAGAAGACCTCACGCGGGTGAACAAGCGTTTGGGACAAGCTTCCAATCGAGACCACTTCATGGCAGATTAAAAACCCCTTCGTATCTTGCAAAATGACGACGAATACCTCTCTGCTTTCATTTTCCAATTCATCTTTGATGAGTTGATAAGCATGGGAGGGGTGTTCAATTCGATACCTGGATTTGATTTGTTGACGCGAAGCTCGGCTCCCAAGATTTAAAGCCGCCTTTAATTGAACGGCTTTAACTAATCCAATCCCCTTAATTTCTAACAGCTCTGCCAAAGTAGCCTCTGTCAATTGTTGCAGACCTCCAAAACGGGCGACCAGCTCTTGCGCCATTTGAAGAACGGGCATAGTCTTGCTTCCGCTTCCCAAAATAACGGCAATCAGTTCAATTAAAGAGAGGCTATCCGGCCCAAACCGGAGAAGTCTCTCTCTTGGCCGATCTTCTTCTGGCAAGCATTGAATGGAATAATGCCCCATGGAATTTATACCTTTATACTATCAATCCGATGACTCTTCCTGATCCCGAGTTTGGTAATGGAAATATTTATTGACAATGGCCGTTGGCAAATCTGCCTTTAACAAAATATCATTTTCATCGTAATCTTGATTCAAAATGTTGCCAACTCTCATGATTTCGCTGACGCACGCATACGCACTTTGTGGAATGCGGAGCTCAACAACCTGCCTTTGCCGGCTCATCTCTTGAATCATCACATCTTGCAACTCATCGAATCCAAGCTTCTGCAGTGCAGAAATTTGAACGTTTTTCGGATAGGTCATTCTGATGCGATGGATCATTTGCGGATTGGAGCATTTGTCAATTTTATTTAAAACGGTAATAATTGACTTTTTTCCAGCCCCTAACTCTTTTAACACCTCATGCGTCGTTGCAGCCTGTTCCTCAGCCATGGGGTGGCTCACATCGATGAGATGCAGCAAAATATCGGCTTCAATAGCTTCTTCAAGCGTACTCTTGAAAGCAGCGACGAGTAGGTGAGGCAGCTTACGGATAAAGCCGACTGTATCGATCAGCAAGACCTCCTGATTATTAGCCAACGTAAATTTACGAGTCGTCGTATCAAGTGTTGCAAAGAGTTTGTCTTCTACAAAAACTCCAGCATCCGTTAAAGCATTAAGCAAGGTCGATTTTCCAGCATTTGTATAACCGATGATGGCAAAGACCGGAATTTCAGAACGTACGCGAGAGATGCGCTGCGTTTCACGGTGCGCTTTGACCTCTTCAATCTCTTTTTGAAGCTGGTCAATTTTGCGTTTGAGAATGCGTCGGTCGATCTCAATTTGCTTTTCCCCCTCGCCCTTCAAGTAGGCTCCGCCGCCACCCGAGCCGGACGTCCCTTGCTGTCGAGATAAGTGCGTCCACAGCCTCTTTAAACGAGGAGCTTCATACTTGACTTGCGCAAGCTCAATTTGCAAACGAGCCTCCTTGGTTTGAGCCCGCTGCGCAAACACCCCCAAAATCACTTCAGTCCTATCCATCACAGGTATTTCGAAAGCCTTTTGCAAGTTCCTTTGCTGAGCAGGTGTGATTTCGTCATCAAAAATCACCAAATCGACTTTCAGCTCGCGAGCCTTCTCGATCAGCTCTTCTAATTTACCCTTGCTCAAATAGGTCGATGCATCATATTTGCGAAGCGGACAAGCGACCTTCTGCGCAACTTCAACGCCAAACGTGCGCGTTAAAAGAGCTAACTCATCTAAATGCTCCTCGCAAATCATTTTTTGCTGACTGCCGTGATAAACAGAAATCAGCAATGCTCTTTGTATTTTCTCTTCTTCATGAAGAATTAGATTAGATTCATCTTTAATCGTTTTTTCATTCATCATAACTATTATTCCTTAACTCATTAAAATCTAATTCGAGCCCATCATACGCCAACTTCACATGCGATGAAAGATAAGCATTCACTTTTTCATGCTCCAACTCATGTGAAATATGAGTCAACCAAACAGACTCAGCACCTGCCCGCTCTGCAAAGTCAACAGCCTCATCTATCGAAAAATGAAGAAGAGATGGCGTGTACCGCAAAGCACTTATAATCAAAGTTTTAACACCCTTTAGACGTGAAAAAATGGTCTCTGGAAAATGGCGGATATCGGATAAGTAAGCTAGGTCTCCCATTCGAAAGCCATTCACCGCCATCCCACCCTGTTCATAGGTGACATAGTCAATTGTCAAGCCTTCAAAATGCACGCGTCCTTCTATTTGATCGGGCAAGAGTTGTAGATGAAGGCGGGAGATAAAATCTTTATCCCCTTGTATAGCCCCAAAAAGATAATGATAGCGCATTTGGATATCTTCTGCTGTCACTTTTGAGAGCAGTATGGGAAGTGGACTCGATCGATTATAATAGATTGGGCGTAAATCATCAATACCGGCTGTATGATCGTGATGGGCGTGCGTAAACAAGACACCATCCAAACGGCTTATTTTGTGTTGCAAAGCCTGCATGCGAAAGTCTGGACCTACATCGATAATCAGCTGCTTGTTTAACTGCGTTTTAATCAAGACAGATGGGCGAGTACGGCGATTAAAAGAAGAGGGCGACTGGCAAACGGCGCATCCACATCCAATGACTGGGATTCCCATGGAAGCCCCTGTGCCAAGAAATAAAAGCTTGCCCATTTAAGACTGACTTGGTTGATGGGCCATGAATAAGTGCATAATTGCCTCATAGATGCCAGCCTGATAAAAATAGGCCCATTCTCCTTCAGCTTGTTCTCCATGCAACTGGATGCGAAAAAAGTCCTGTGGGGTAAACTGGACCACCTGGAAAATTTTTGCGGCGATATTCGCGTGATTGACATCGGTCCGCAGCTTAGTCGTCAGGAGCACGGGATACGATTGGAACAGAAGCTGTATGTCATGCTCTACTTTTTCAAGACTCTTTTCAGGGGCAACCAATTGGTAAAATTTGCCGTAAGCCTCAAAAGAGACGGGATAGTGTGTAAAATGGCCTTTTTTACGGTCAAAGTAGGAAAAATCCACCTGATCGAAAATAAAGTTTACAGTCTGGCCCGTATGTGGATGCTTGTCTCTCAAATTAATTTGATTCATTACTGAGGGTGCTAACAGAGCATTTCCTGCAAGATAGCGGCCGGATGGGCTGTAAACATAAAGCATGAGAGCTGTCAAGAGACAGGCACATAGCACCGCCATTCCAAGAATGGCGATGACGCGCCTCACTTGTCTTTTGATGGTAAGCTTTTCCAATGGACTCCTTGCACTAGAACTAAAGACTTGCCTCTAGATTTAAAGGCTTATTAATAAAAATGGATTCTCTCCAAAAAATGGGTTAAAATCTATAAAATAATAGAATTTCACTCAAAAAAGCGCTAAACTAAATGGCTATGCAAACCCCATCTAACCCACTTTCATAGGCGATCACTTCGATGCACATCACTATTGTAGGAGCTGGATTTTGCGGACTAGCTACCGCTTGGCATTTGCTCAATCAACAGCCAGCCTTAAGCTCTTTGAAAATTCGTCTCATCGATTCAGTTGGTATCGGAGGCGGAGCCTCCGGGATCGCCGCAGGACTGCTGCACCCTTATGTCGGAGCACACGCCAAGCTCAACTGGATGGGGCGGGAAGGATTTCAAGAAACGCTCAACTTGCTTCAAGTTGCCTCAAAAGTTGTTGGAAGGCCTGTATACGCACATGGAAAAGGAATTTTACGATTAGCATTAACGGTGCAGCAAAGAGAAGACTATAAACGCTGTGTTGACGCTCATGCTCCCGATGTCGAGTGGCTGACAAGCGAGCAATGCCAAACCCTCGTACCCGGTATTGCAGAAGCCCCAGGTTTATGGATTAAAAATGGACTGACAGTCCATTCCTCTTTATATCTCCAAGGTCTTTGGAAGGCTTGTGAAGAGCGGGGTGTTGTATTCGAACAAAAAAACATCCGCTCCTTAAAAGAGATTGAAAACACAGATCTGCTTATTTTAACAACAGGCGCTGCCACACGTACAATCCCAGAACTCTCTCATCTAGCTCTCAGAACTATCAAAGGACAAGTTATCGAGCTTGCCTGGCCAACTCACATGCCCCCTCTTTCCTGCGCATTAAATTCCCAAGCTTACATCTTAATGTCTGAAAACCAGCAAACATGCCTTGTCGGAGCTACATATGAAAGAAACTATCTGAATGAAAACGCACAGCCCAAACTAGCCCTCGCGGATATTATGCCTAAGGCATGTGCCATTTTACCTTTTCTTCAAGACCTGCCCTTAATCAATTGCTACGCAGGAGCGCGCGTCATGACCCCGCAACGCCACCCGCTCATTCACTCTCTTTCCCCGACCCAGTGGCTTTTGACAGGCATGGGTTCGAAAGGACTGCTCTATCATGCATTGATGGCAAAAGAACTCATTAAACGCACCGCTATAAATTCCAAGTAGACTTTGATTGCAGATAAGCATTCCACTCATTGCCATGGGACTTTTGTTTAGATATATAAAAAAAGTGCACCCCATTAAACCCAAGGGATCCGCGGATTATGAGGATGCAATACATTCGTCGGTGTACCGCCACTGCACCACCCTTCTTTAGAAATAGAATCTTTTGTCGAGCTTACATGATATTTTCCTCTTTAGAAGAAAGATTGAAAGGCTAAAGTATTCATCGACAATTCATTATTGGATCAAGAATAAGGACCTAATTGACAAGTGGCTGGTTCTAGTGAGCGTGTTGATAGCATGCTCGAACCTTCTCTTCCCATTTCACTTTAATTTATAGGTTGGAATAAGACAGCAATAGGGCTTCTATCCATAATTCTAAAACCGGAAGGGGAAGCTGATACAATTCTATTTGGAAAGTAACTTTATCAATACCACTTCCTCGTTCTTCTACTTTATTTAAAGGTGGCAGCAGAGGACGCATTTGAACTAAACGGAAACGGTGGAGAGGAGAAGATAGTTTGCCCTTCTTATCCTCCACCTGAGATTGGCTAGTCTTGGCGCTGCAGCTTTTGCATCAACACATGGGCCTCAGCCGCAAAATTAAAAAAGAAAATGACGGGAGGGGTTAAAAAGGCAGTGAAAGGAAGCATAATGAAAAACCATTTAAGCACGGTGTGTACAGGCGTCTGACAATCCAAACAAATGGCGCCCGTAATCCAGGCAGCAAGGGTCAATAATCCCAAAATGAAGGCCACTGGCAATAAAGATAAAAAGACCAAAATCATATTATTGAAGGGATTTTGCTCTAAACGCTTAATCGTCATTTGAAACACAGCCCCTTTTTCCATTCCTTTCAAAGCAATAATTGGGGCAACAAAAAACAGAATCAACAAGCTAATCAAGCACAAAATCAGCGTACCCAGGTTAATAAGAAAAGGGGCAAACGCTAAAATGAGACTAAAAAGTTCACCAACTGCAGGCATCTCCTGTAAAAGCACAAAAATGCCCAGTAAAATCCAAAGCAGTAAATAACTTAAGATAATTGGAATGGCAAAATAAGAGGCACCAATAATGACTTCCCACGAATTAGCTAAAATACCCCAATAGTTGACCTCCCGTTTTTTGACTTCATCATGATAGATGCGAATCAGCATGATTCCGGTCGAAAGCAAAATGCCCGCACAAATAAAAATGGGCAGGAAAGTCAAACTCAATTGAACCCATTGTCCAGCATGCAAAGCCAAGCCTCTAAAAAAAACAATTAAGACTCCACTTAAAGCTAGTATGCAAAAGACTAAGAGAAGCTTCTTTTTGGCAAATGTTAAAGAAAGGGCTCGGTTAAAAATGAAGGACATTGCATTAAAATCCATCGCGGTCTTTACTCTCATTAACTAAAGGATTTAGGACTTTAGGGCTGGCTGATTACCCTCTTAAAACCCAACGGCTCCTATGAAGGTAATTGGGCTGAAACTTAGGTATTGTATCGCATGGCAAGCAATTTGTCCTGCTAAATCTTAGCCGTTTTGGCACCAAAACCCCTTAATAGAGCCTTGGTGCTATTTTTTACCCCGCCAACTCTTCCTTCGCCTTAAAGAAGTACTTAGGTCTGATAATGGGTGTCCCTTTGCCCTCCCTCGCCTCTTCGCGCTCATAAACAATTTGCCTGCCGATTCCAACCACCCGGGCGAGCCCGAATAAGACCGTGTAATAATCGGGATAAGGGAAACCGGCTGCCGTCAATAAAATTCCCGAGATAGCGTCCACATTTGGATAAGGGTCAGAAATTTTGGGATTTTCCTTTAAAACTTTAGTTCCGGCACTTCGCAGCAAGCGGGCCATTTTAACAAGCGGGTGATTGGGGTAGTACTGATCGGCAACTTGATAAAGCAGGGTAGCTCTTGGATCCTCTACCCTCAAAACTGCATGGCCAAATCCAAAGACCAGCTCTTTTTTTTCTAAACGATCGCGTATAGCTTGCTCAACCTGAGCTTCATCCGCACCCTCGCCTAATTCTTGGACGAGTCCATGCACAAATGTTAAACAATCTTGATTGGCTTTGCCGTGGCGAGGCCCCGCAAGTGCGCACATGGCAGCAGAAATGGAACCATAAAGGTCTTCTAAGCCTGAAGCTACAGCTTTCCCCACAAAGGCAGATAAGTTTCCGCCCCCATGGTCATAATGTAGAATATTAAACAGTTTAAAAGCCCGGGTCAGCTCCTCTTTGTTTCCATTGGGAACTTTCAACATTTGGGTAAAATTTTCCATGTAGCCAAGCTCTGGTTTAGAGGGATTTGTTGCTCCCCAACCTGCATGGTGGTTGATCACCGTTGCGGCGATTTCTGGCACTTGAGCAATTAGATTTAGGCAGTCTTCCCGGTAATCATTTTTCCCCTCAAAAGTTCCTGCCAATAGAAGGGCTGCAGAAAACAACTTCATGGGATGTCCATTCTTGGGTAGTTGCTGAATGGATTTAATCAATTCCGGTACACACTTTGAGCGTCCTCTCAACTCTTCAGTAAACTTTGCTACCTCATCAGCTGTCCCTACACGACCATGATTCAACAGATAAATGACCTGCTCAGGCTCCCAGCTGTCGAGTTCAGAAACGGGATGCCCCACATAAAAGAGGCCTTTAACAGGATCTACACTCGAAGTTGTGCAATACCCTACTGGATACCCTCTTAACCCTGTTTCCAAATTATCCTTCGTCACCTCAAAAAGTACTTCAGACATGGCTACTCCTTATCTATTGGAGACTGTTATTTGACTGCTTTAACAAGGTCTCTTTCTTCTTTTAATTCCTTCTCCGTCATTTTCAGCTTCTTTTCCAAAAATGAATCCAATGCTAGCCCAGGTACAATGGAAATCTTGCCATCGGCCCCTGTACGACACGGAAATGAAAAAATCAACCCCTCTTCCATCCCATAAGGATTCCCATCAGAGCAAATGCTTGCAGAAAACCATTTTCCTTCGGGTGTTGGAAAAAAGCGATCCCGAATCGCATCAATCAACGCACTGGCAGCAGAAGCAGCTGAAGACTTACCTCGAGCCTGGATAATGGCCGCTCCCCTCTTTTGAACCAAACTAATAAAATCATTTTCTAGCCATTCGCGATCACGGATCACGGACTCTACCGGACTACCACCGATCTTGGCATGCATAAAGTCTGGCACTTGAGTCGCAGAGTGATTTCCCCAAATGGTCACATTGGAGACGGCTGTTATGGGAACCTCAGCTTTTTGAGCAAGGAGAAAGGTCGCGCGGTTCTGGTCAAGCCGCGTCATCGCGTAGAAATTTTCTTTCGGAATGCGCGGAGCATGCTGCATGGCAATCAGGCAGTTCGTGTTGCAAGGATTGCCAACAACAAAAATCTTCACTGAAGGATCTGCAACCTCATTTAAGGCACGTCCTTGCTCGATAAAAATTTTTCCATTCTCTTGAAGCAAATCCCCTCTTTCCATTCCGGGCCCTCTTGGCTTAGCTCCAATCAGAAGAGCATAATGAACTCCCTCAAAGGCTTGATAAGGATCGGCAGTCACGCGAATGGAGGTCAAAAGCGGATAAGCCCCATCCTCCAGCTCCATCCGCACCCCTTCTAGGGCTTGCAAAGCCGCCGGCACTTCTAAAATTTGCAACGCAATGGGTTGGTCGAGTCCAAATAAATCTCCACATGCAATTCTAAACAAGAGGCTGTAGGCAATCTGTCCAGCTCCACCTGTCACGGCAATTTTCAAAGGTTTTGGCATAGTCGCTCCTCATTCTTAAATGAGCCTACTATAGTGCGCCTAGTGTTATTCCGCAAAAAAATTCTATATCTTTTATTTTTAGGTCGCTTACACCGATTTTTCTGAAGTGGAGGAAAGATAGGGCTAGAGAATCTCTTCTTTATTGTGAAGCAAAAATGATAGGCACTTCGAGTTCAATCCGTGAGGCTCTTTAAAAGACTAGATCGGGTTTAAAGACAAAGACCCCAATCACAGCAATGTGAATGGGGTCTTAAAGCAGACTCGAAGTTTTGAGCGCAACGATTAGCTTGTAGAAAAAGTGGTTACATAAGTCGAAAGCGAGCGCGCTGCCGTTTTCATTTCTTCCGATGCAAATTCATTCGTTTTCATTTTTGGCCACAACCCAGCGTAGGTACATCCCGTGCTGTTGTAAAGATACAGGGTTTCTTTCGTATTTGGACCATAATAAAAGCGTTCATCGGCAGGAACAGTCAATCCAAACTCATTCAATTTAGTTGGCTGTCCTGGATAGAAGACGGCGATGCGCACGCCTATCAAATTAGCTACCAGTTCAATTTCGACGTCGCCCAAATTGCTAGTGCTAATTAAACCCCCATTTAGCAACCAAGATTGATAGTCCTTAACGTTCTTTTGCAACCATTGTTCTAAGATTGGCTCGTATTCCTCGGCAGTCATTCTACCTTGAACAGGGCGGCTAGTTCTGCTATGATTAGCCGCAATTTTATTCGCAAAACGGTCGGCATTTTCTTTGACATCTAAGTATGCAGCCATCGCATTTTTTAGTTTCTGCGTAGTTGAACCATGGGCCTTAGAAGTATCTGTCATAAGGATGGAGGTCATCGCTGACATTAAACATCCATGACTATTATACATAGGGTGCTTATAGATAAACTGATTTAACAATCCCTTAATCTCGAGGTTTCCTAATTGCTGATCGCTTGTGCTTGACGTGTAGAGAATGTTATTCGGATTATCGATAACCTTCTTTGACATTCCAGCATAAATCGTTTTATACATGCTGACAGAGCCTTGAATTGTAGTCGCAAAATCTTCTTGCGAATAAGGGGAAAACCTATTTGACGTTTTAACTTTAAGGGCTTCTAGATCAGGAGTCCATTCTACAATCGGGTTTGCCGGTTGAACAGGCTGATCAACAATAGGCGCTTGCACCTCTTCTTTATGAAAAGGTTCCAGATCGTAATCATCTGCTTTTCCACCCAATGTTTGCCCCAATCCCTTGTTCGCAAAATTTTTCTCGATTGCGAGGGCGATATCACAGATCAATTCATAAGCATTCTGCACAAGTTTCACACGTCCGGAAGCCCCGCTACGCATAAATGCTTTTGTGCCCTGCAAATCTGGATGCTCATGTGCGATAAGAGGATCCAATAACAGGTTTTGAAGATGTCCTTTTTCATCTTCTGAAAGCTGAGCAAATATCCGTTTAGCACTCAAAGGATCTATTCCGAACGGCAATGACAAATCTCCGATAGCAGGAGTAAAGTCATCGATAATGGTTGGCAATACACATACCTCTACTTCACGCTGAGTCTCTACGACCTTGCGCCCCTCTACCTCACTCTCCACTCTAGTCTCGCGCACGCCTTTCATGCAGCGCACTGGCATAGAAGAGGCCATTGTTACCCCCTCATTATTAAGCCTGAGAGCATAAGAGTGCTGATCAACTTGAATGAGGCTTGAATGGGAGATAAAGTCCCATACCATGTGACGATAAAGCGCACTTTTATTCTCTGTGTATTTCCCTTCCGTGTCGTACCAGATAGAAGCACTCGCGTTCCAATTGATTTTTGGATTATCCTTCTTAGCCATCTCGATTAAATCGTCAAATGCAAATTCTAAACTTGTATGCATAAGCTCTGCAGCCGTTTTTTTACCTGCATAACGCTTCGTATAATCAGTCCATCGTTCTTCCTCGCCATCTTCAACGCCAAGACCATAATCACCTGCAATTTCACCACTTCCAGGACATTTCAAAGGAATAGGCCCAAGCTCAAGGTGAGCGCGTTGCACGTCATTCAAAGAAACTTGACGCAATCCTGTGAGTTCTAAGTTTAAGCTTTGCTCTTTATTAAACGCCGACTGGACTCTTGTTGCTTCTTCTCCCAATTGCTGTGCTTCCATTCTCAATTGAGAAATCGACATTCCATTGAGTTCTCGCGCCCTTTCTGAACGCAATTCAGCATTGCGTTGTTTTGCAGCTTCCAGTTCATTGCCTCTTTGAACAATACTTTCATTCAATTGAAGCTGATTGCGTCTTAAGTGGGCCTCATTAGCTTCTAAGCTTGTAAGCCTCTGAGTAAGCTCTTCTTTCTCTTGCTCGAGTCGGCTTGCATTCCTTTCAGCTTCTTTTTTACCAAAAAATGCTTGCCCAACTTCGCTTTGCATCACTTCTTTTTTTTCTTGTGAAATGCGCAAATTTACTCTTAAGGTATTCAATTGACTTTCAATGCTTGTTGCATGAGCTTGTCTCTTTTCCTCTACGACTTCTTTAATCTGCTCATTATGAGCCTCTAAGGTCGCTAGACGTGAATTTTGATTGGAATTTTGAAACATCCCATACAATCCACCTGTCACAATATTTGACAGTAAAATGCCCACTAACTGAATAAAGGGTGTAGCTACCTGAGTGATCTGGTGATCCAGCTCTGTTAGGTTTGCTACATCTATAACTCGAAGTTCCAAGTTATCGATTGCAGCTGCCACAGCTTCGCCAGTTTCATCTCGGTTCAACCGCCTTCTGATCTCATGAATCTCTGCATTTAAACGATCAAATTGTCCGAATATTCTTGCTGCTTGTGCTTGCAGATGTTGTTGCTTTAGATGGAGTTCTTTAATTTTATGATCTTTTGCAAGACTCTGGATTGTTCCGTAAACTCCCAAACTAATGATGTTAAAGAATAGGAATGAAAAAGACTCGAAAGAAAAGGGAGAGGTGGTAGTTGGGATTTGAAAGTCTCTTGTTTCAATTGGACGCAATTGGCTAATCATACACTTCCTTCTTGTATACAGCTCGTTAACTAAACTAATATTATAATTATTTATTAAACAGAGAGTCTAAAAAGCCGCACTAAGCGACTTTTTAGTCCCTTTTAAATTCTACTAATCGCGGTCTACTATTTCGCGTGACGACCAATACTGTCTAAGCTGCTGAATGGCATCATAAGCCTCATGCCCCATCTCTGGACTCTTCAATTTCGGAAATAAACCATAATAAGTCGATCCAGACTTGTTGTATAACAACAATGTCTCTTGCGTATGTGGTCCAAAATAACGCTCTTTGTCAGCTGGGACCAGCAAACCGTTTTCATCAATTTTTGTCTCTTGACCAGCCACAAATACTCCAATTCGGACACCAAAAGCGAGGGCTGTCAATTCGATTTCAATTTGACCATAGTTTGACTTGTCAAGTCTATCCTCTGCCAAAGCTTTCTGATATTCCTCTACAGTCATCCCCTCTCTTCCAAATATCCCGTTGGTACCGCGTCTTACTATAGTATGAGTTTGCCTAATGCGATCAGCAAATTTTCTTGCTGTATCAGGGTTATCTAAGCTCGCAGCGACTAACTTTCTAAGCTGAACGACCATTTGTTCCGAGATAGAATCGCGCTGTCCCATCAAGACAGTTAACAGACTGCCGAATAAAGTATCTTGCATACTACCGCTTGCGAATGAACTTCCATGATATTGATGAGAGATACCATAACGCATGGCAGATGACTCCCAAGCATTGTTAACTATGCGAGTATTCCAGCGCACAGGATTATCCCATGACTCATCATCGTCTATTGCTAATGGTTTCAATAACAGATCCGGTGTCATAAATTGGAAAACTGTCTGATACTGGAGTTGCGCCTCAAAGAAATTCTGAACAAAAAGCTGGCGATTAAGATCGACTTCGCCTCCAAAAAGCAAATCCATATTTGGCGTCCATTGAACATAGACAGGCTCCCGAGAGTCGTTAATAAGCATCTGCTCTTTTTCTAAAGGCAATAAATCTTCAGCATTAGCCTTTTCAGACCAAAGCTCTGTCAATAGCCCCTTATCTTCAAAATTTTTCTCCAATGCCAGAGCCATATCACATATCAAATCACAAGCCGTTCTTACAAGCTCAACGCGTTTATTATCTACTTGCCCTAAGAAGACTTGCAGATCTACTAGCTGCTGCGTATTATTAGCAATCAAAGGCTCCATCAAGAGATTAAAAAGATGCTTTTTCTCTTCTTCAGATAATTGTTCAAAAATCCATTTAGCACTTGGCGGATCGATACCGTATCTTAAATCCCGATCTTCCATTGGCGGGGAAAAATCGCCTGTCTGAGTCAGTAGTACACGCAGTTGAAGTTCTCGGCCATCTCCGGTATCACGATACGTTTGAACGCGTACGGGATTAGAGGCTCTCATTAAAATGTCATTATTGTTGAGGTTGAGCCCATAGCCATGACAGTCCACCTGTTGCAGTCTTGCATTTTCAACAAAGTCCCAGACAATTCGTCGGAAAACGGCTTTCTTTTGGGGGAGATACTTCACATTTTGGTGAATCTTGGAACTTTTGTTAAAAGTAATGTAGGCATCCGTCTCTTGCGCTTTTGCAAGCAAATCATCAAATGCAAATTTAAAGCCTGCTTGAACTAATTCCACAGCAGTTTTTTTATCATTATAGCGCTTTGCATAATCGGACATGAGATCATCATCATCCTCTCCCATTACAAGCCCATAAGCACCTGCTAGTTCTCCATCCTCAGCCCTCTTTTCATACTTCGGTGCAATAGGACCTAAATTTTTTTGAGTCCTTTGGATTTCGCCCCAATTCGATTGGATGAATTTGCGCTGACTTACCTCTTTTTGAATGAGAGCCACGCGATCGGCAGCAGCCTTAGCCAATTCAATATCTCGCTGGCAAGCAGCGATTTGCCCCTGAAGTCTTCTAGCCTCAGTCCCTTGCGTATTGCCGGATCTTGTTAGTCTCTCATGTTCTTCATTAAGATTTCTCAGCTCCCTATTGTGACCGTTCAAAAGCGTCTCTAAATCTTGAACTGCTTTTCTCAATTGTACATCTGTCGTTTTTGCAGCCGTAAACTGATTGCTAAGCTCCCTTGTTTCCAATTGTAGCGCTTCAACCTGCTGGTTTAAACGAGTAATCGATGCGCGCGTTTCTTCTAAATTTATTTGACGGATCTCTTTCAACTCTCTTTCGCTTGCCAACATACCCCGCAATTGCGCGACTTGCATATCGATGGCGCCACCCTTAGTATCTTTTAACAGGTTAATTTGCCCAATAATATAGCCATTTTCTGCAGTGATTAATTCGATCTGATTTTTTAACGCACAATTCTGATAAGCGCCATAAAGGCCTAAGGTAATCACATTGACAAATAGCTGGCCGAAAAAGGCAATACAGTCCAGGGCAACGCGTGCTACGCTGCTTTCAAGCCTCTCATTCAAATTGCTCAAACGTGTACGATTATAATTGTTTCGGCCTTCAATCGCATTTAGTGTAGACTGAATATTTTGATCATCAGCTTCCGGGTTAGTCAGACTCTCATTTACATGAGCACTTACTTCTCTCAAATTATTTTCTAACTCTTCCCAAGACTGGTTAAGCGCATGAGCCTTTTGCTGCAGGATGTCTCCATTAAAATTCAAAGCTGCTATTTTGTGTTGTTTGGAAAGAATTTCAATGCTTCCATAAACTCCAAACGTCATGGCATTGAGCAATATAAAGGCTAGTGACTTCGATGAAAGCACTGATTCGGGTTGCGGTGGAACAAAATCAGGATTAATCCCAATAGGTCTAACAGAAGTATCTATCATCTCAAACACCTTTTAATAGAAGAGATTATTAATTTAATACATTAATAATATTTTTCATAGTTTTAATTTAAAGTCAACACAAACAAAATTTTACAGTTTTACTTTAAGTGCGATTAACAACTAATAAACTTCAATCTCAAGAGCATTCCACTTATCACTTAAAGAAATTAGAAACTTAGCAAGCTTTTGAAAACATCCTTTAAAGCTTTTATTAATTTTTAATTAAATCTCAAGCACTTGAAGGTTAAAATCTTACATCAACAGAACCATTCAAAATTATTTGTTCGAATGGCTAAGTGCCCATCTTCGAGAAAGCGGGGCTTTCTTTTTTCAAAATGCCTACAAGAAAAATGCATAGGGTTTTTTACTCTAATTTGCTACAAGACTTAAAAAAGCAATTTGGGCTTAGACGCACAATAGCACGGACACTCAGAGTGCCCATTTACTTGCAAGATGTGCATGTTCCTGGGCGAACACCGCAATTATTTTTCGCAGTTGGATATTAGGTCAACTGGATAAATGATAAATAAGAACTATGATTTGAGTTAGGGGCTATTTTCAAAATCAAGTCCTAACAGCCGTGATGACATTATGTTGACTCAATGAGTGCAATTTTCTCTGCAACCCTGATATAAAAACTAATTTTACACACTAACTAGCAGATGGCTTATGACTTTTCATTCACCTAGTAACGAAGAATTACTCAACCTGTTAAAGCAGGCTTCACCTACGCATTTACAAGAAATCCTGCCCGCCCTAGCAGAACCGCAGCTTACACAATGCGCGAGGTTTCTGGATGAACATTCCATTCCCAATGCTTTTTCCAAGCTTTCGCACATTTTAGAACAGGTTAATGAATCTAATCGCTTAGAAAGCTTTGCAAGGGGCCTATCGACCAATCAGTTTCTCATGATTCTCGAACATCTTTCCCAAACCCCTTCACTAAAGCATAAACTTTCCCCCTTATTAGTAGGCCTTCCCTCGCCAATCTTTCTCCAGACTCTTGAAAAAATCAATCCTCTATTCTTAAATTGCTTGAAGCACGAAAGCATGACTGAGCCGCTGCAACACCTGCTAACTCTTTTCATCCACGATTGCGAGCATTTACTGCAGACAACTCATGAATCCGTTGTGAATCATATGCGTCTTATTCACGAGCTGCAGCCTCAAACTCTTTCTTTTGAAGAATTAGAAGACTTAGAAGCTCAAATTTTCAAGCTCCATCAAGTACTCATCGCCCGATTAGAAGCCATTAACCATGCCCAAGCTATCCTTTGGAATGCAAATCGTATTGATTTAATTGACAAACTCAGCCAGCTAAAAGAGCAGTTTTTCTTCTTGCTGAAGCAAATAGGACATGCCTCAGACACGGAACCAGCAGCAGGCCTTTACCAAGCGCTGGAAGAGCACTTAGCTCAAATATTTACAGCTGCCGACCCTTCTTTGGATATTGATACGAGTTTACAAGATGAGGATTCAGCCCTAGAGGGATTCACAAAATTCTCGATTTGGTACTTCAAAGATTATTGGGAGCTTGGCCTTCTTCCCTCCCTCAAACAGGCTGAACAGCTCGAATTAGATCCAGCCACCCATTCAGAGCAGGAGCTTTTAAATCACAGGCAACAGCTATTTATGGCAGTACAAGAAAGCTTAGACAAGCTAAAATTAAGCAGTGTGAGAGACTTAAAAAAGGCCAGGATTTTTTCTAAATCTTTACTAGAACACTATATTAAAGCTCATAGGCATTTATTGACCTAAAGGGCAGGCAAGCGACAAAAAATACACAAAGATTGAGAGTTAAGCTCTCAATCTTTGAAGTCTAATTTAATCCCTATAAAGGCAGCCAATTGAGTTTTAAAGATGGTTGTCGATGTATCTTTTCAGTTCCGAATAAACGACATCGGGTGGCTGATTTCCATCAAAAGAGGTTAACACCTCTTGCTTTCGATAGTATTCGATGAGCGGACGCGTTTGCTCATGATACACTTTCAATCTCTCCAAAACAACTTCAGGAGCATCGTCGTGGCGGCGATAAACCTCTCCACCGCATTTATCGCAAACACCTGGATGAACAGGCGGTGAAAAATCGCGGTTATAAATGACTCCACACTGTTTACAGACCAAACGACCACTCGCGCGTTGCACAATGACATCATCTACAACATCTAAACACAAAACCAAAAAAGGCATTTTAAGGTCTCGCTTTTTTCCCAATTGATCAGCCTGAGCAACTGTGCGCGGAAAACCGTCTAACAAGTATCCCCTTAAGCAATCGGGATGCTCCAGCCGATCAAAAAGCATATCCATCACAACCTCATCGGGCACTAATTTACCAGCTTGAATAAAGGCCTTCGCCCGCATGCCAATCGAAGTCTCTTTTGACATGTGCTCCCTAAAAAGATCTCCTGTAGAAATATGTGGAACTTGATAAGCATGAGCAAGTCTCTTAGATTGGGTGCCTTTTCCAGAACCTGGAGGACCTAATAAAATTAAAGCAAGGGCAGCTTGAGGACTAATAATTGGTTTTGTACTTTGTAACATAATCATCTAAGGGTTAAATAAAAATAATTACGATAGATCAAATAAAAAAGTAAATCAAGATGCAAATTCAATCTATTTGTTCCGCAACACAAGGCACCCCTAGGCACATTTAATCCCATAATACTCCCTCTTTTCGACCTACAACTTGACAGATTAATCATAAGTTCATATAATCTAATAAGTTAGATTTCATTTTCACGACTCAACGAGATATCCACGCGGCTTATTTTTCAGACTCCCCTTGCACTTACCAAAGAATAAATACACGAAGAAAGGTTTTATGATTTAGAAGGTTCAGGGACGTTCGCTTCTTATTCCTCGCTTTTCTTCGTGTACTTATTCTTTGGTAGTTTTACTAAGCAGGCCAAGTTTCTCTTCATTCATGGCAATCAGTTTTGTCTATCTAGTGTGAGGCATAACCTCATGGATCCGCTATTCTTCCCGCCTATTAAAATAAAGACTACTTTTTCTTTCAATTTGATTGGTTATTGGCTTAAACGGCTAGCTTGAGAAATAATCCCCAGAAGGAGCATGATGAATCTCTGACTAAGCTTTAGAGATAACCGTTTGAGAGTTCCCATCGTCATGCACACAATCTTCATGCAACAAGCCTTAGTTCTGGCTGAAAAGGCCCGCTTTCAGGCCCCTCCGAACCCTTGGGTCGGCTGCGTCATCGTCAAGGATCAGCAAATTATTGGACAAGGCTATACTTCCCTTCCAGGTCAAGCTCACGCAGAAGTCAAGGCTTTGCATGAGGCTGGAGAAAAGGCACAAGACGCCGCACTATACGTTACTTTAGAACCATGCTCTCACTTTGGACGCACACCTCCTTGTGTCGAAGCTATTATCCGAGCGGGAATCAAACAAGTTTATATTGCACAAGAAGACCCCGATCCGCGTGTCCAAGGAAAAGGAATTCAGCGTTTACAGGAAGCCGGAATTCAAGTGTTTACAGGACTGTGCGAAGAGGAAGCCCGTCTCTCTCTTACTCCCTATCTCTATCAGAGACGCACACGCCTTCCTTATACAGTCATTAAAATTGCGGCAAGCGCAGATGGGCGCACAGCCGCAGCCGACGGAACATCTCAGTGGATCACCTCGCCAGAAGCACGCCTAGACGGCCATTTTCAGAGAGCCCAATCTCAAGCAATTATTGTAGGGGCTGGCACGGCTCTTATCGACACTCCTAATCTGACAGTCAGGCACCCTCTTGTACATCTGCCTCAACAACCCTTGCGCGTTATCTTGGATGGGAACGGAAGAGTTCCGGCCGAAGGCCCTCTTTTCGACCTATCCCTGGCCCAGACTTTGGTGCTGACAAGTCATTCATCGAGCATCAGGCAGAAGGAGTGGGAAAATAGAGGGGCAGAGGTCGTTTTGATTTCAGCCGACCGAGATGGACGGCTCGATTTAAAAGATGCCTGGAACTTGCTTGGCAGCCGAGGTATTCTTCAAGTATTAATTGAAGGAGGATCTACGCTGCAAACCAACTTGTTCAAAACACAGCTTGTCAATCGTCTTTCTCTCTATTTGGGAGCGCTTTTGCTCGGAAGCCAGGGATTGCCTCTATTTTCAGAAAAGATTGCGACTTTAAAGCAAGCCTATCCCCTTTCTCTAAAAAGCATTAAGCAATTGGGAGATAGCGTACGCATCGATTACGACACTCTGCATCAATAGCTTATTCGACGTAAAGGAGCAGGCTTTTCAAATAGTCGCTTTCAGGATGGAAAAGATTGACAGGATGATCCCCCGCCAAGCGGTGTTTTCCAATGATGCGCACTTTGCGTTTAGCGTCTACCGCCGCTTGAAAAACAACCTTTTGAAATAAACTTTCATCTACATGGTGTGAACAAGAACAGGTCAAAAGAAGCGAACTGGCTGGCATCTTTTGCATGGCAAGGCGATTGATGTCTTTATAGCCGCGGCAAGCAGGCACAATATCTTTATGCCTTTTTGCAAAAGCCGGAGGATCTAAAATTACCAGATCATAAGGCAGACTGCTTTCTCGTAAAAAAGCAAACACATCAGCACAAATAAATCCTTGTTCAGCCGCATTAAAGCCGTTCAAGCCAATATGCCTCTTGGATGCATCAACAGCCTCTTGAGAGATATCCACCGAATCCACATGCTTGGCACCCCCGGCCAAAGCGTAGACGCTAAAGCCCCCTGTATAAGAAAATGCATTCAAAACTCGCTTTCCATGGGATAGCGAACGAATCCATTGCCTCATTTCTCGATGATCGAGAAAAAAACCGGTCTTTTGCGACTTCATCACAGAGGTTGTAAACGTCAGGCCATTCTCAAGAAATGCAATCTCTGGAACATCCTCTCCGGCCAATAAACCTTGAACATCTCCAAGTCCCTCCTCTTTACGCGACGGCAAGGCTGATTTTTCATAAATAGAGCGCGGCTGAAAATGTTTCTGCAATGTTTCGATTAACCAAGGCTTAAGCAAGTCGATTCCTTTGGTAGCGCTTTGCAAGACAAAGACATCACCATACACATCGATTGTCAAACCCGGGATCCCATCCCCTTCACCGTGAAGCAAGCGGAATGCATTTGTCACTTGCGGATCAAATAATTGCTTTCTTAAGGCCCATGCCGCTAACAAGCTTTGTTCGATGCTTTCTAAGGGAGGCGTTGCATCAAAAGAGACCATGCGTCCCGCAATGCCGGAACGTCGATTAAAGTAACCGCTCCCAAGCAATTGCCCCTCTGAAGAATAAACGGGAAGAATGTGACCATCTTGAAATGCAGGATAGGCTTGCACGGCTCCTGAAAAAATCCAATGGTGGTAGTTTCGTACAGCTTTATCTTTGCCGGGTTTTAAAATGACACCGTTTTTTTGCATGAAATCACGAGAGGGTTAGGCTTTTAGACTTTTTCGCATCCGCTGGCGGAACGATCGATTTAAAACGTTAGACAAAAACAATTCTGCAAAAAGTCTAATCCATGAAAGATTAAATGAATAGATGAAAGATCTAAGGTTTTCACATTCATAATGCCTACATTCAAATCATTTCTAGGCAGGTTAAATTTCAATTTGACACGCCTTTGACTAGCCTTGACGAGTAAGCATCCCTCCAAGAACCAAACAAGCCCAGCCAATGAGCAAAAAGAGGCCGCCGACAGGGGTGATTATTCCCCAACTTCTCACTTCTGTTAAGACGAGGATGTACAAACTTCCTGAAAACAGCACTGTTCCCAAAATAAATGACCACCCTGCCGCAGCGAACCATGAAGAAGCAAAAGGTCCAAGACAGAGAGCCACTATAATCAAGGCTAAAGCGTGATAAATTTGATAACGTACAGCAACTTCAAAGACGTTAAGATAGTCAGGAGAAAGTTTAGAACGCAAAAGATGGGCCCCAAAGGCTCCAGCTCCTATTGAAAGCATTCCCAATAAAGCCCCAAAAACGAAGAAAAATTGCTGCTGAAATGACATGGATGTTGACACTCTCTTAGCGTTGATACGTTCCAATTAATTCAGCTCTTTCAATGATATGCCCTTTCATAGCCTCTTCCACATCCGTCTTTTTAGATCCTTCAGGAATAGAGAGCTCTTGGTCCAACGCATAAAGCTTAAAAAAATAGCGGTGGGGCTTTCCTGGCGGAGGAGCTGGACCGCGGTAAATGGATTGACCGAACCCATTTATCCCCTGTTTAGACTCTACACTCACACGAAGCTCGGGAGCCCCTTCTGATAATTCTTCAAGTCTTGGCGGAATATTCCAGACAATCCAATGATCAAATGTGCCTCGCGGCGCATCGGGATCATCGACAATCAATGCCAAACTTTTGGCACTAGAGGGAAGCTGTAAAAATTTCAAAGGAGGAGAAATGTCGGCTCCATCGCCTGTGTATTTAGATGGAATAGGATGCTGAGACTCAAAAACCGACTCAATGATCATTCGACCACCTATGCTTGTTTGCTTTTACCAGACTCTTGAATTTTTTGTGAAAAAGCCTTCCACTTCTCTTTTAAATTTTTGACAGTTTCATCAGAAACCATTTCTGTATTTAACTTAGCAAATAAAGAGGCGATTAACTCACCAATGTTTTTCTGGGCTACTGTCGATGGCTGCGTTTTATGATAAGTGAAAAATGTGTTTAAAGCCTGCGCAATGCGCTCGTTAATTTGCTTGCCTTGCGCCAAAACAAGTTTTCTGTTTTCAAGCACATCGGTATCAATCGTCTCATTTATTCTTTCCAGATCACGAATGATATCTATAATATCCGTTTTGGTAACGGCATTCGCATTCTGCTTGCATTTATTTTCTAACGTTTCAATTTTGGCGGACAGGCTATCAACTTGTTGCTGGAAATTCGCCTTTGATAAAGGATCACTAACCATATAACTAACTCCTAAAGACACCATTGATTGAGACTCCCTTTCAGCATTTAAACATTTTTTGGCATCATATCAACTAAAATTAAATGCGTCAATTGCATTATTTGATTCTAATTGATACTAATATGAGTCGAAGCTCGACAAAAAATAACTGATCATGAGATTCTTAGACAAAAAAAAATTCGGAAAAATTGATATTTATGGCAAAACAACCTACTACATCTTGGAATTCTGTTGGTCGCTGGTACGATGATGCTGTTGGCGAACAAGGACACTATTATCATCAAAATATTATCATTCCAAACATCGTAAAAATGCTCAATTTTTCGGACAAAGAAAAGGCAGCAGCATTGTTGGATTTGGCTTGCGGTCAAGGCGTTTTAAGCCGCCATCTTCCGCCACATGTCTCTTACACTGGAATCGATATCGCCCCCCAATTGATCACTTCCGCTCGTCAATACAATCGCAATCCTAACCATCAATTCATGCAGGGAGATGCAACCTATCCACTCCCCACAAAAAAAACAGATTTTACCCACGCGACCATCATTTTGGCCCTTCAAAATATTGAAGCCCCTCTCAAAGTTTTCCAAAATGCAGCTCGCCACCTTCAACCGAACGCTCCCTTTATCATTGTTCTCAACCACCCATGCTTTCGCATTCCCCGCCAATCTTCTTGGAAAGTAGATCAAGAAAATAAAGTCCAATATCGCCGCATCGACCGCTACATGTCAGACATGAAAATTCCGATTCAAATGCATCCGGGGAAAGGGAAAGAATCGCAACAAACTTGGTCTTTCCACCATCCTTTGTCCTCTTATACTCACTGGCTATATGAAACAGGATTCACCGTTGATCTCATCGAAGAGTGGTGCTCGAATAAGATCAGCGAAGGAAAGGCTGCCAAAATGGAAAACCGCAGTCGGGAAGAAATCCCGCTCTTCATGGCCCTTCTTGCAAGAAAAAAAGGCTAATTCTTTCTTTCAAAATGTCAGCCACTCGGATGAGTGGCTGCACTAGTCATAGCGCATTCATCTCCCATCATCTTTCTTTAACCTCGCCGCAGATCTTTAAAATAACCCCTAAAAAATAACCCTTCACGCTTTCTAGATTTTTGCAAGAATCTTACATATGCTGAACAGCTTGTTAGGCAACACATGACCAGTCTCTTTGCCGCCAATAAATTGCTGAATGTGCAGATTAAGCTACACAGCTTCTAGAACAGCCTCTTGAGGCTGATGAAGCCATGCAACTTAAGCATAGATTGTTAGAAATTTGCTTGAAGACCCGCCATTCCCCCATAAGAATATCCACGGCCATTAAGATAAACATCTCCGCTAAAAGAACCATAAAAAGAGATACTATCTGTAAGCTGAGCCGTCACCCCAAAACTGCCTTCAAACCAACTACCATGTAAATCAGAAACAAAACCTATCGGCCCTTCTCCTGAAGGAAAGAATGTTTTAGACTTACCATGAAAGTCGTGCCAAATATCAGTTCTAATCCATACAGTTAATTGACGAGCTTCATTAGAAGGAAAAGCCCCGAGACACCAGGTATTAAACAAACGTACACCAAACCTTCCCAAAACAGATTGGGTTCTATGAAAATCAATTTTGGCAATGAATTCTCTTGCGTCATGTAAGGACAATGTCTGATAAACAACTTGAGCTTGAGGCTCCAAAGTAAAATATTTAAGTTTCCAGGGATACCCCGCTTCAACCGACCCCATAAAATCTTGACCGTGAGTTTTTAAAGACCGAATGCGTCTCGAGTCAGCTTTAATGCGATCGTACCAACTAGTCTGAAGCACACTATCTATATACCATCCGGAACAACCAAAGTGTGTCCAATAAGCTCCGGCTGTATAAGCATTAAATTTATTCGTACCTGCATTTATATGAGCAATAAAATGCCTTACACTGCTTCTACCGCGTCCAATAACCCCTAAAACTCCCACATGATCGCGGCTGCCATCCCAATGGATTCCTCGATAAATGTCCACGCCTGCTTGAAAAGCCGAAAAGTTGAATTTGAAATTAGGGCCATGATGGAAAATATCTCCCCCATGCTGCTTGCCATTCTGATTGATGAAACGAGTCCAGAAATTTTTAAAAAATGAACTTGTATTGAAGTCATAGCATTCGCATTCACATTGCTGAGATATATCACCCACGCGTTGATGTAATGTGTCAAGCAATGCGCGCCCATAAAGCAATACTGTAGAAGGTAAGGCGGAATACAAAGAAACTTCCCGTCTGAAATGAGGAATCGGAGGAGGAGTTGGTGGAACTGGTGGTGTTGGAGGAATAGGGATAGGAGGAATTGGAATTGGTGGAACAGGTGTTGGAGGCGTAGGAGATGGAGGAGTTGGATCCAGAGTAGAGCGCAGATACCAATTATCAGGATCTGTGCCATCCATATCGCCGCGGAATAGGGCATATTCATAAGGACCCGCGATCACCAAATTCCCTAAAGAAAAAGCATCAGGGCTCGTTGTTCCTCCATTGATTGCATCAACGACTAAAATTCCGTCGCCAACTGTCAGCGCTCCTCCCCCCTGTCGTATTATGAATCGTCAAGGCTGTACTACCCGAAGCTGTTCCACCGTTAATAATAAGCAGATCTGAAGGTGAGCCATCCCCTCCCAAAAATGTATTAAGCCCCATGGAACCGTTTTGACCGATATAAGGACCGCTTACTGTCAATGTTTTAAAAATGTCTCCTTGAGCGACGAAATCAATGATTCCGGCATTTATCAATTGATTTGTAATAGTCGAATTGGCTGTTAAATTCCAAGTACTTGAATTGACTGCAAGGTTTGTGACATCCAATGCTGCGCCCGTCCATGTGGAATTACCTAAAGTCACGTTACCCGTATTGCCACTTATTACCTGCATATCTCCTGAAAGATTAGAAGTGTCAGCAATCCAGTTTAAAGTAGCAGGATTAGACCCGTCGACTAAAAGAAGACGATGATTGGCTGCAGCATCTGCGGAAACACCCGTAAAATTTATATTTGCAATTCCTCCGGCAATTGAAATTAAATCCTCATTTGCTGCAGAAAAAGTTGTATTCGTAGCCTGAAGCGCATTAACTCTTCCAACATTCCCAAAAGTTGTTATAGCGCTTGCCCCATTTCCATTTGTTGAAATAGCGGAATTGGAGATGTTTGCTTGGTTGTCTGCGCTAAAACCTATCATGAAAATGCCCTGAGCATTTGTCCCCGAAGTCTCGATGCTGCTATCAAATACATTGCCTGTACTTCCATCTTGAATGACAAATCCGTGAGCATTGTTGCCACCAGCTGTAGTGACACTTGTGTTATTTTGTAGCGTGATTGTTGTGTTATTTTGAGCATAAGCGCCAAATACAGCGGCATTGGCATTGATATTGACTGCCGTGTTGTCCACAACAATTGAAGCGCCCCCATCAATAGAATGTACGCCATACACTTCACTATTAATCGTGCTATCTTGGACAACAATAGAAGAGCCATTTCTAGCGACTACGGCCCCAAAAGAAGGAGGACCTACGCCTTGTGCTGTATTAATGATGCAATTATTAAGAGAGGCGGAGCTTGCAGCGCCGGTGCCCAAACCTACATCAACCCCCTCTCCTCCATTAGCAGTTGTTGTAATGGTGCAATTCGTCGCATTGACTGCATTCCCCCCCAACTGCACAAACAAGCCGACTCCTGCTGTTCCGTTTGTCTGAATACTCACATTGTCCAAAGTTAATAGTGAGTTCGTTCCCAATAATTGAGCGCCATTAGTGGATGCACCTATTGTCAAAATGCTACCGGTATTAAAACTCATTTTCCCACTATTGAGAAAAAGCGCATTTGCACTGGCTGTTGTAAAAGAAACGTTGTTGAGGTTTATGGTGGAGCCAGTCCGATTGGCATACGCTCCATAGGCTCCACCACCACTTGTTGTAACCGATCCATTACTAAAATTGATCGTCCCAGCCAAGTTGGACTGTAACCCCGGAGTCGCAACAGTGGTAATAGTACACCCACTTTCTGTTGCAGTTGTCCCATTTACAACAATCCCCGACCCCGGTATAGGACAGGCTGCATGAGAAGCCGTATTAAGAAAACTGAAGAATATGAAGGTAAAGAATACACTTCTCGGTTGCTTTAAATACATGTTGTTCTACCTAGTTAGCCAATGCCTTCCCTAAAATATTTTAGACCAAGGCCATCATTATACTTTGGTTTCATTCATTCTCTAGCAAAGGAACAAGCCCTTTTCCTCGTGAACTTACTGTATAAGAGCAGCGAGCAGTGCATGGTAATTCGATATATGTAAAGACACGATTTGGCTAAAGTCTGATCAATATCAATTAAAGCTATTAAATACTATAAATATGATTATGAAAGTCATAGATTTACTAATTAGCACAGATGGACAGGTAGAGGTACTTAGCTGTGGAAAATTGAAAGAGAATGAAGAATAAAGAATAAACTCTTCGAGGTCTTTTCCAAATGAGGGAATGAGCAGCTCAATCCTTTAAAGAAATCTCCTCGAATGCTTGCTTTACACGTCAGGCTATGCAGCCTGACGTGTAAAAGAGACTTTAAGCTAGTACAATGCTGAGAAGCTTGTTTGGCACAAAAATGACCTTTTCAATCTCTTTGCCACCAATAAATTGCTGAATGTGCGGGTTAAGCTTAGCAGCTTCCAGAACAGCCTCTTGAGGCTGATCTTTCGGCAACTCAAAGCGCCCTCTCACCTTTCCATTGACCTGTACGACGTAAGTGATCACCTCGTCTTGCAAATACTTTTCCTCTATCTGGGGAAAAGGTGTATAAGAAAGCGATTCTTCACAATTCAGTTGCTCCCAAACCTCTTCGGCAAGATGTGGTGCAAAGGGAGCCAGCACTTGGGTTGCCATGCGAACGACAATGCGAGGGTAGATGGGAAGCTTTGTAAAATCATTCATAAATTCCATCATCTTCGCAATCGCCGTATTAAACTGCAGCGACTCGACGTCCTTGGTCACACCGTGAACCAAACGATGTCCAAGCTTTAAGGCCTCATCAGAAATTTCATTCGACACTTTCTCAGAAAAAGCCATGTCGTAAAAACGGTTGAGGAAACGACGCGCTCCAGAAACAGCATCGGTATTCCACACTTTTTCTTTATCTAGAGGCCCCATAAACATTTCATAGATGCGAAGAGCATCTGCACCATATTCTTGAATAACGTCATCTGGACTTTCTCCATTCAACTTACTCTTTGACATCTTATCGATTTGGCTAGTCAACTCCTCCCCAGTGCGCCGGTCGTAATACTTGCCCTCTTTTTCTTGAACATGCTGAGGTTCGACGTAAGCGCGGGACTGATTCTGATAGGAACGAGCAACAACCAACCCCTGATTGCGCAGTGTTTGGAAAGGCTCAAGCGTGTGGACATAGCCGCAATCATAGAGCACTTTATGCCAAAAACGAGCATACAGAAGGTGTAAAACGGCATGTTCCACTCCGCCTACGTATAAATCGACAGGAAGCCAATACTTTTCTTTTTCTGGATCAAATGCCTGCTTGTCGTTGTGCGGATCGCAAAAACGCAGGTAATACCAGCAAGACCCTGCCCATTGAGGCATGATATTGGTATCACGAAAAGCTTTCTTGCCAGTTTTTGCATCGACAATCTCTACCCATTCACGAACTTGCGTCAGCGGTCCCTTGCCATCCCCCGTTGGTTTGTAGTTGGTAATCTCTGGCGGGCATAAAGGAAGCTCATCTTCATCTAAGATGCGGATTGAGCCATCTTCAAACTTCAGCAATGGGAATGGCTCGCCCCAATAGCGCTGGCGTGAAAAAAGCCAGTCGCGCAATTTATAGGTTGTTGCGGCCTTTCCTTTCTTATTCTTTTCTAGCCATTCGATCGTGGCACGCTTAGCCTCTTCCACCTTTAAGCCATTCAGAGTCAAGTCACCGTGCGAACTATTAATGCTAATCCCTTCTCCTGGCCAGCATTTCTTTCCAGCAACGACATCTTGCCGAATACTTTCTTCTTCATCTTGAGGGTCATAAACAGGAATAATCGGCAGCTTAAAGCTTGTCGCAAATTCAAAATCGCGCTCATCGTGAGCTGGAACAGCCATGATAGAGCCCGTTCCCACATTCATGAGCACATAGTCAGAAATCCAGATCGGAACCGATTGGCCATTAACAGGATTGATGGCATACGCTCCTGTGAAAACGCCTGTCTTTTCACGATTCAATTCGGTACGGTCTAAGTCGCTCTTGCTAGCTACCTGAGCCTGATAGTCTTCAACAGCACTAAGTTGCTCAGCTGTTGTTATGCGAGGAACTAAGGGATGCTCCGGTGCCAAAACGACGTAAGTGGCCCCAAATAAGGTATCCGGACGAGTCGTAAAAACTGAAATAGGCTCCTTTGTCGACGCTTCAGTAAACTGTACGTGAGCCCCTTCGCTCTTTCCGATCCAATTGATTTGCAACTTCTTTAAGCTTTCAGGCCAGTCTAGCAAATCCAAATCTTGAATGAGGCGATCAGCGTAAGCCGTAATTTTTAGAATCCACTGCCGAAGAGGTCTTCGCTCAACTGGATATCCCCCATCTTTAGTTTTGCCATCTTCAATCTCTTCATTGGCCAATACTGTACCAAGGGCTGGGCAGTAATTGACGAGCATTTCAGCCTCATAGGCCAGCCCTTTTTCATAAAGCTTCGTGAAGATCCATTGCGTCCATTTATAGTAACTTGGATCACTCGTAGCCAATTCTCGATCCCAGTCATAGCTAAATCCAAGAGAACGAAGCTGGCGGCGGTAATTGTCAATATTTTCTTGTGTAGACTTAGCTGGATGAGTGCCTGTCCGAATGGCATATTGTTCTGCCGGCAATCCAAAGCTATCCCATCCCATTGGGTGCAGCACATTATATCCTTTGGCCCGCATATAGCGAGAAAGAATATCAGTCGCCGTGTAGCCAACAACATGCCCCACGTGGAGCCCAGCTCCGGAAGGATAAGGGAACATGTCCAAAATGTAGTATTTCGGCTTTTGAACATCGTCTTCGGTTTTATAAGTCTTATTTTCCAACCAAAACTTTTGCCATTTAGTTTCAATCTGTTGATGATCGTATTTCATTTTTTTCCATCAGGTTAACATAATATTTGCGATTGCAAGCCACCAACCATGCGAATAATTGGCATTTGAATCACTTAAAATTCAACGCAATCATACCATTTAGAAACTTTCATGCTAAGTAAAACCCGACTTGCTATCTTCATAGGCTGTAAGTCGGGTTTAAATCGTCCTAAAAGGAGTAAAATTTTTTCGGAATAGTGCGAATTTTTTTTGCAACTTTTTGGCAATTTTAGCATACAAATCAATCGATCTGATTTGGTAAACACCCTCTAACGCTGAATTAGTCTAGCATAGATTAACAACCTATGTTACAGTCGCTTTTTTAAATTACATACAAGGATATTTCGTTAATTTTATGGTAAAAAGCAGCAAAAAGTCAAAACAAAAGGAACCGTCCGGAAGAAGTGCTAAAGAAGAGAAATTGTTTAGTAATTTATTTAAAATTACAGAGCAATTTATGGGCGGCAAAAGTTTTATGCCTTTGAGCAAAGAGGAGTTAATGCAACGCCTCGCTTTACCTCCACAGCATGAACCGATTTTCCAAGATGTTCTCAACGAATTAGTCGAATCGAATTTAGTTCTATGCGAGCAGAATCGCTATGCCTGGAAAAAATCACGCTCAGACGTAGTGACCGGCACAATCAAAATGCATCCACGCGGATTCGGCTTTGTTCAACTCAACGCGCCAACCGACTACGACCAAGATATCTTCATTCCAAAGCACCTGACTAAAAATGCTGTTGATGGCGATGTCGTCGAAGTACTCGTCAATCAAGAAGTCATCTCAGATAAAGGCCCGGAAGGAAAAGTCATCGCCATTTTATCAAGAGGCAGAACTCACATGGCTGGAATCATCCGTCATGTCGATCAAGAAGGCTCATTTATCGTCCACGTCCCCCTCCTTGGAACGCAGCAACGCGTTGTACTCCATCCAACCGATGAGCGTGCCTTGCAAATTGGCGATCGCATTGTCATGGAAATTGTCGATTGGGGATCAAAAGAAACAGAAACGCTTTGCCGCTTTTCACACTACTTAGGGCACATCTCTGATCCATCATGTGACATTTATGCCGCCATTGAAGAATTTGAGCTAAGATCTGATTTTACAACGCGTGCAATAGAAGAAGCCGAAAGTCTTGGAAAAGTGGTCTCACAAAAAGATATTAAAAGTAGAGAAGATCTAAGACACCTGACAACCTTTACTATCGATCCTGATACAGCTAAAGACTTTGACGACGCCTTAAGTTTAACGCGCGATGACAATGGCATTTATCATCTAGGGGTGCACATTGCAGACGTCTCTCATTATGTGAGGCCGGGCACAGCCCTGGATGCCGAAGCACAGGTTCGCTGCAACTCCACTTACTTTCCCGGCTGCTGCATTCCCATGCTGCCAGGAGCCCTATCCGAAAACTTATGTAGCTTGAAACCTAATGTCAACCGTTTGGCAGTTTCAGTTTTAATGCGCATCGATGCATCCGGAAAGTTAATCGACTATCGCTTTAGCCGCTCAGTCATCAAAAGCTGCAAGCGCTTCACCTACAAAGAAGCTAAAAAAGTGCTTGATGGGCAAAAAAGCAGCCCTCATAAAGCCAACTTAGATCTCATGGTGGAGTTATGCCGGCTCTTTAAACAAAAGCGCTATGAACGCGGTAGCATTGAGTTTTCACTGCCCGAGCTCGTTGTCTTGGTGGATGAGAAAGGCAAGCCCCATGCAACTGATTACATCACTTATGACATTACGCACCAGATGGTAGAAGAGTTCATGCTAAAGGCTAACGAAGTCGTGGCATGGGACTTGAGCGAACGCGGCAAAAACCTCACCTATCGCATTCACGATGAACCGGCTGAAGAAAATTTACGCGACTTCTCGGTCTTGGCGACGGCTTTCGGTTTTAGATTGCCTGACATACCAACTCCTCGCGATCTTCAAAAGCTTTTTGAAGAAGCTGGAGAAACGGCCTACAGCAACTACCTGGCTTCCAGCTACATTCGCCGCATGCGCCTCGCTGCCTATTCGGCCGAAAATATTGGGCATTATGGCTTAAGTTTAACACACTATTGCCACTTTACGAGCCCTATTCGGCGCTATGTAGACCTCGTCGTACACCGCATTCTCTTCGGTGAAAGCGACGTTTTTGAATATCTCCAACAAGTCGCAAGCCAATGCTCTGAGCAAGAGCGAATCAGTGCCAAGGCAGAAAATAGCGTTGTCGTTTTAAAGAAATTGCGCCTGCTTCAAGAAATGCATCAGAAAGATCCGAGTCAAGAATTTCGCGCCATCATCACACGCGTTAAAAACTTTGGCATCTACTTTGAGATCATAGATCTTCTATTAGAGGGATTCATTCACATCTCAGATCTTGGTGAGGATTATTTTGTTTTCGAAGATGAGCAGATGCTCTTGCGGGGCACGCGCCATGGAGCGCGCTATGCACCAGGCGACAATCTTGTCGTCATGCTTGAAAGCGTTGACTTTATCTCTCAAGAAACAAAATGGTATATTGTCGCCTCTGACAGCCCTCAACGAACAGGAGAAACCCTAAAGCAACACAAAAAAGCTTCTCAAAAGAAATCAGAAAAGTTTTTCAATAAAAAATGGGCTCCAAAAAAGAGCTCGCAAAAAAACACCGCGCGCCCCAAAAACGTTAAATCTTCTAAAAACCGCTCCTCTTCTAAAAAAAGCAAAAAAAAGCCTGGAAAAAAGTAGTCGCCGCTAAAACCTCTAATCTTAAGCTACTTGCTATGGTAAAATAAGAACTTTCCAGTTATCATTTTACCATATTAATGTGCTTTCGAAACCGCAAAGGATTAAGTAAACTAGAAATTGGAATCAACAGGATTCCTTTTTTAGTTCCCTGACAATATTCATGTCCTGTTTGGTTTCATTCTATTTACCACTCTTTGTCAAAAACACTCCTTGATCCTATGTCAAGGTGAATAAAGGTTCATGATACCATGAAAAAATTCTTCATTACGGGGCTTGTGATACTGCTTCCCGTTGCCCTCACGCTTGCCATCGTTATCTTCGTCTTTAACCTATTGACAACGCCTTTTCTAGGAATAGTCAAGACGGTCTTCGATCACTACGATTTATTTGCACAAGGATTTCTGTTCTTAAGCGCCAAACAATTGCAAAATCTCCTGGCCCAGCTGCTGATATTAACAAGCTTATTTTTCATCACCATCGGACTTGGGTTTATCGTGCGGTGGTTTTTTTTCCGTAGCTTGATCAAATTCGCCGAATACATTGTCAAGCAAATCCCCCTTGTCAGCTCAATTTACAAAACATGCAAAGACGTCATCAAAACCTTGTTCAATTCAAACACTAACTCCTTCAAACAGGTTGTCTTAGTTCGCTTCCCCAATGCTGCGACTTATTCAATAGGCTTTATTACCCGCGAAGGATTGCCAGGCTTACAGGAAACTCCCTTTGCCAGTGCCGTCACCGTATTCGTTCCAACCACTCCCAATCCCACATCGGGCTTCCTTGTCATCTACCGCCAAGAAGACCTGGTCTATTTAGATATGAAGGTCGAAGAGGCTTTTAAATACATCATTTCGTGCGGAATGATCGCACCGTCTTTTAATCCCATCCAAAAAGGGCCCGCCCCTCAAGCAGAGAAAATATTCTCTCCTTTGATTTCTCAAGAAAGCTGTGAGGCATCATGAGGAAAAATTTTTCGACAGGTATTGCTATCTTATTGCCTATTGCCTTGACTTGCATCATTGTGGGCTTTTTAGTTAATTTTCTTACTACCCCATTTTTGGATGCAGCTCAAGGAATGCTCGCTAAATTGAGCCTCTCCTTGCCCTCGCAAGATAATATTTTTACAACATTTGCGAGCAAGCTTGTTATCTTGGTTACCTTAACCCTTTTCATTTCATTCGTCGGTTTAGTCGGGCAGCTGTTTTTGATTGATTACTGCCTTAAGCTAGGCAATACCCTCCTTCTACATGTCCCTTACATCAATAAAATTTACAAGGCATGCCAAGACGTTGTGCATAGTGCATTTTCCTCAAGTTCCAGCTCTTTTTCCCACGTCGTGTTAGTCCCTTATCCTTCAACAGACAGCTTAAGCCTTGGATTTGTCGCTCAAGATTCATTAAAGCTACAAAAAGAAGATGCATTCGCCGTTTTCGTGCCCGGAACCCCCAATCCTTCAGTGGGCTTCATGCTAAAGTTTAGAAAGGAAGAGCTTATATTCGTCGATATGAAGGTTGAAGAGGCGATGAAATGTGTGATATCGTGCGGAACTGTCATGCCCGATTTTAGAACTATTCAACCCAATGACCTGCCATGAAACAATCAATTCCAAAAATTATTTTCTACAGAGTCAAAGACAATCAAGCCAAGATTCGATTCATCTGCACAAAAGCGCAGGAAGCTCTAAATCAAGAAAAGCGATTATTAATTTTAGTGCCTAATCCAGAAGCCGGCCATTACATCGACACTCTCTTGTGGCGCCAGCCGGAAGAAGATTTTCTCCCTCATGTATTCACCCAGTCTTCGACAATGGAATGGATTGCAATTACAACTCAAGAAGGAGCTAATCTCAATCAAGCCGATCTCCTTCTAAATTTATGCTCACACAGCGTTCAGACGTACCAGCCATATCATGAAATTTACGAACTTTATGACGAAACCCATCCCCAGAAGCTTGAAAGCTCTAAGCAGCGGCTCAAAGACTATCTGGATAAAGGGCTCTTTGTTAAAGAACTTTAAAATGCGAGCAGAAAAAGCGGCAGAGATCATTCACGACCTCTTCGCTACTACTTGAAAAAGCGATTCTACACCTTTTTTAAGAGGTCAATCTCAACAGGCTTTGCAAGCAGTTCGTGCGATCTCTCTACAAAATCCGCGATGTGCTTGCTAGCTAAATGCCTATCTAACAACTCCTTACTTTCCCACTCTTCGTGGAAAATAAAGACGTTTTTTTCTTCTATACTCTCATACAGCTCATAAGAGCGGCATCCCTCTTCTTTAAGAGTGGAAGCAACAAGATTCTCTAAGACTTCTTTCGTTGCAAGAACTTGATCTTGTCGGGCAGTGATTTTTGCAATCACGGTTAACATATTTCCTCTCATAAATGCTGCATTTGCTAGTCAGCCTTCAACCATCAAAAATATAGACACTTACTTTAATTTTAAACAATAAAACAAGCCTTGCCTTGGATTGAGAAACGTCATCCAGGAAATGAGGGTATATAAATCAAATCCATGTGATTTATACACCCTCTAAGCAAGGCAATGGCTTTATAATGAAGTTGAATCGGAACTATTATTGTACATATATCCTCTCAGATCATGGCTCCTAGGATACTCTCGCTCCTTTCTAATGTAAAGAATGGCATCTTGAAAAAGATCAAAAATATCTTCCAGATCATTTTTATCCAAGTAATCTCGCTCCCCAGCTTCCCGAAGCAACTGAACCTCGATTTTATTAGCCAAATCTTTTGCACTTTCTGGAGAAGAAAGGTTAAGCTCCATCAATTCTTTAGCCAATTCATCGTATATCCCTTTCACTCTTTGAACCATCGATTGCTTGGCATTGTCAGCATCTTTAGAACGAGTTGGATTAATTCCCGTTATATATAAAGAAAGCATGTTAAGAGCGACAGAGCTTATTGCCCCTACCGTCCCAGAAATTGCCGCGACTCTGAGCGTTGAAAGGCTCGTCGTCCCCAAAAGGCCTATAAAGCTTGAAGATGAAATCACCGTAAAAGGTAAAATGGCATACTTCAAACAACCTAAATTCAGACGCGCTTCTCGATGACTAGCCTTAAAAACCTCGATGTGCTCTTCAAGAAATGGGGACTTTTCACCATCTTTTTTGAATGTACTCAAATAGCACAACCGGATCCGGTCTATCCGACGAAAGTTTTGATCTTCCATGGAGGGAAGATAAAGACCGCAAAGCCTCTTTAAAGCATCCTCATCGCTAACATGGGGAACAATAGCCTGAAAATGCTCTTTAGCCGCCTCGACAGTCATCTGGTCGATAGAAGACATCTCGATCACAAACTCATTCGCATTCACCTCCTCTTGAGGTGATTGATAAGGCGTTTGTTCTATTATTGTATTACTCACTGAACTACTCATCATTATCCTTAAAAAATTTATTATTATTCCACAATTCAATGGATGTGGGTTTTCACTCAAATAGATTAGTTACTAATCATTTAAGAAATGAATAGCGCTTTTACGCGGCTATTCACAAAAAAAATAAAAATTTAAAGAGGCAGAGTTGGAGGATGAGCCTGAGAAGAGAGAACATTTAGCCGATGAAATTGATAGGATATGAATGGCTGCCATAGCGACGAGTGAAAAGCTAGTGACGCATTCATTTGAAATGGAATGGCCAAATCAAATTCGAGCAGGATTTTCTTCAAATAGCTGAAAGAGATAAATCCCTGTTTAACAGAAGAAGAAAGCAGGCAGAAAATAGGCTTTTGGGGCACTTTTGGAAGGTGATAGCTCGTCGATTGAACCCCGAAGGCAGCCTCGCCAATCTGCTCACTTCTTGCTGATTCCTGGTTAGCGGGATCGCTATAAGAAAAATACGTTAGGCTACAAATAGTTAGCAACAGCACAATAAAGCGCACCATGAATAAATGGATGCTAAAAAAAACCTTCTTACTCATCCTGCATGGCCACTTTGGTAGATTTGAACGGAATGGCCTTAGAAAGCTTTTGCATCAAGTCTCCGAGCAATTGAAAACCCCATGCACAAATTATGCTCAACATGATCATGAATAAGAGCGATCCATAAACGCCCTTTTTAATTCCACTATTCCCGATGCCAATTCCCCTAGCCACAAAGCGGGTTCCTAAAGAAATTGCCGACTGAATCGAATGAAAAAGAGTCTTTAGCCCATTTCGAAAGAGTTGAAAGACCTGAGACACATTGTTAATCAAGAAGCCAAATCCTTTTAAGAAGACAACTAAACAAGACGCTGCCGCCTTAAAACTTCCTTTGAAAATAAGCTGAAAGAGGCTATTTCCCATAACTTTTTGAATGATTAACTGCAAAAAGGCTGGCCAGCTAGCAAAGCGCGAAGTAGAGCAAAGCCAATCGAGTGTCTCTTGATAGCTCACCTGCTTTAATTTTTCTTGCCCTTGCTGCAAAAGCTGCAATGCTCGCTGCTTCTTCTGTCCGCAAAACCCCTTGAAACGCAGCCTTTGACCGCGCAAAAAGCTAAAAGCCTGCCGCCATGTAGGCTGCAATGCTTGCTGATAAATGCGTCTCAGAGGATTCAACAGCTTCGCAATCCCCTGCTTGCCGCGCTCAGCTTGTTTTGCGAGCCATTCAGTCCCTTTACGAGCCGCCGTACTGGAAACCTCGAATTTTCCCTTCCACTTTTGTCCGACCGACTCAAAGCGGCCGCTCAAGCGCTGCAATTGAACTCCACCCCACTGAGGAATCTGCGCGATCCAATTAAACGATGCCTTCACGTGATTGAGCTGCGTCGTTGCCCATTCTTGAACTGCACGCTTGCCATTTTGAACCCGGTCCTGCAAACGCTTGCCCAAGTGCCCCACTCTCTCAGAAGTGCGCTTAAATAGCTGCATTGTCTGATTAATTTTCTTCAATCGGCTCTTAATCTGCACTAAAACCTGTTTAACAAACACCTGAGCGGTCTGCCGCATGCGATGGAAAGCCTGCCCAATATCTAGGGCCAACCTTACAATCGGCCTAATCAGGCGCTGCACAAGCTGCTGCATAGATAGAACCGCCTGCCTGACCTTTTGCTGAACAACTTCGATGCGCTTTTTAACCTTCTGCTTAACTTTCTCAGCTACTGTTGTGCAAATCGTCATGATAGCCGGCAAGCCACGGACCAAAATCCATTTTGGCATTCCATAGATAACGAAATAAGGAGGAAAAGCGACCGCTAAAAAAAGATACTTTCCAACACGCATAAACCCTGTTTGGAAAATCATGTATTTCGAAGTATGCCGCAGGCGATTCAAGGCTTCTTTCTTTAACTGATCGCGCGAAATCTCAAGCGTATCTTTATTGATCGGTTGCGTAGCCGTGACTGGCTCCTGCCTTACATCAACTCTCTTCCCCGCATCATAGAAATTTGAATAATTATTCGGATCGCAACGAGTCAAACTGTCTGATGTGTGGCGAATTGCCATAAAATCCTCTATAAAGTGAAACAAATCTATAAATTATTACAAGTATAATATCAAACTTAAAATTAATTTTAAATATAATTATCAAAAGCATTTTAACAATTAATTTTACAAACGCTATATTCAAGTAATTTTTACAAGAGTTCAATTGATGAATTTGGGTTATAGGTTTAAATTTCGTTGTTGAGTCATAAAATGAGAGAGTCATTTGAGTGAGCATTGCCATTAACTTATCATAATCACGAAAAAAGCTTGCACATTTTCATCCATCTTTCTATACTAATAGCTTGCATTTATAAGGAGAATTCACATGGTTCGTATGAGTAAACAAGGCGAAAGACGCAATCGTTTTCCTCGCAAGCATCGTAAGCCTAGCATCAAAACTGGTCCAGTTCAAGATAATCTACCTAATGGTTTTAAAGCACATGCTAACGCCATTGAAGGCGATCTCGCTGCAGCCGTTTTTATCCCTAAAATTAAATAAAGCTTACGCTTTAAGTCTGAAATGAAAGGTTAACACATGTCTAGACATCCAAGTTTTGGTAAAGCAGGTAAGACTGCATCTAAGCGCAACGTTTTAAAGCGCTTTGAAAGAATTGACGTTTTGAAAAAGATTGGCCGTTGGAAAGAGTCAGAAAACAAACGTATTACAGGTCTTCCTAAGACTCCTGTCTTACAATAATAGCTTCCCTCCTCTATTCAACATATTTCTTTTTTATTCCATTTTAAAGAGTGTTTAAAGTGATTGCGAATCATTAGACAGACACTCTTTAAAATGTATATGTATAAGTTCTGAAAAATGGTTTTTAGAACTTTCCTATCTTTTTTTCTACTAACAAACGTTTTCCATCGTGATTATTAACGTTTTTGACCAACAAGAGTCATTAAAATTTTCCCTTGACCAACTAGACCCACTCGTCGAGCAGGTTTTGCAAGAGGAAAATCGCACGTGCGACGAAGTCAGCGTGTATTTTGTCGACACTCCTACGATTTCCAATTTACATCTGGAATACTTTGATGACGGTTCTACCACTGATTGCATCTCATTTCCATTAGATGAAGAGGATGATTCTCCTTATCGCGTTCTAGGTGATGTTTTCATCTGCCCTGAAACTGCGATTCATTATGCGCAGGCTCATAATCTCGACCCTTACGAAGAAGCAACTCTGTACCTTGTTCATGGCCTTTTGCATTTAATGGGCTATGATGACATTGAAGAAGAGGATCAAAGAGAAATGAGGCAAGCAGAGCAAAGGCATATGAATCGGCTCAAAGATCTCAATCTTTGCCTAAAACCCTTATAAGGGAACCCATCCCAGCTCTAAAGAAGTTTTTCTAAAAATTAAAATGTTTTATATAAGAAGAACGGATTAGAATGAGTGGAAGCTCGAGCTCGGATACAATCACTTTAAGCCCAACTTGCTATCTATGAATAGGTCCGAGTATGACTACCATCATAGGCAGCTTGGCTTTAAATCCAAGTACAGATGCCTAAGAATTTTTTAGATACCATTCGAAAAAGGCTCTAATACAATCACAAGAGAACGATACGGCCAGCACCCTTTCCAAGCTTCGCTGATATCCGCTAACAGGAGAACCATTTTGTCTCTTAATCTTTCTATAACCATTTTGTTATTGTTACTGATTGGTTTATTTTGCTTAACGGCTGTCAATACAGCCCTCAGACGCCTTCACAAAAGAGACTCAAAAAAGCAGCTCTCATTGACAGGCAAGCTTTTTTTCTATCGCTACCTTCACGCCTTATTTTTCCGCAATCAGGAAATTGAGGAACTTTTTTTTGCAAGCACCCTCGCTCAAAACATTGTACGCTTTGCCTATGCCATTTTTTCCCTGTCCATTCTCGTACAATTAAAACTCGTCAGCTGGGCCACCGATCCTGTCACACAGACCTCTTTTCTTTCCATCAATTGGCCCGCAGGATTGCTTTGCCTCGTCAGCCTCTTTTTCTTGTTTTTTATCGTAGGAGACTACTTAGCTCGCATTGTAGGCAGCCGCTACCCCGAAATATCCATTCAACTATGCGCGCTCGTCTCCTCCTTTTTCATGATCGCCATTTTTCCGCTCACCTTTTTATTTTTAAAATTCTCTCACTGTTTTTCAAAAACGATCTACTTCAATCCGCTTTCAGAAAAAGCTCCCGAGGCTAAACAAGAGATCATCGAAATCATCGAAGAATCTAATTTCACAGCAACCCTCGATCCACACGACAAAAAGCTGATCGAAAGCGTCATGGCATTTAAGGACCGCATTGCGCGCGAAGTCATGGTTCCAAGAGTCGATATTTTTAGTTTATCTCACGATACGACGATGGAAGAAGCCGCTGTTTTTCTGCACAATGAAGGCTATAGCCGAACCCCCGTCTACAAACACACGCTCGACAATATTATCGGCGTCTTAATGTACAAAGACATTTTGGCCAAATACATGGAATACGCTCGTACCAACGATCAGAAAATCTTAAAGGCGCCCATTTCGACTTTAGTCAAAAACGTCCTTTACATGCCTGAAACAAAAAAGATCTCCCACCTCTTGCAAGAGTTCCGCAAAAAACAAGTTCATTTAGCCATCATCGTCGATGAATATGGCGGAACCGAAGGAATCGTCACCATTGAGGATATCTTAGAAGAAATTGTAGGCGATATTGCCGACGAGTACGACGAGAGCGAAGAAGCCCTTTACCTCGCCCTTCCAGAAGGAGGATGGCTAGTGGATGCCCGCATGCCAATTTTTGATATTGAAGAGCAGTTCAATATCGAAATTCCGCAGGATGGCGACTATGACACCATAGGCGGCTACATCTTCCATGAAACAGGGACGATCCCGGCCAAGGGCTTCACGCTCACTAAACCGACCTTCGAACTGGAAGTCGTTCGCTCCAATGACCGCCGCGTCGAAAAATTGCGCATTAAACCAATTAATGTCGAATCGGAAGACAATGATGACTTTTCATCGTAACCGTTAACAGCCTCAACTTGCATGCCTGTTTTGAATCCGAAAATAGGCATGCAGAAACTCTTCTTTTTCCCTAATCTTGCCTTCTGATATCCAAAGAAAAACACTGATTTAATCTTATACCCACCCTCCCTTTTCAAGTGATTTTCGCCACCCTTTTCAAGTAGATTTTGAAATCAAAATTGATTATGCTGAGCCAACTCGGCTTTAAACGCATAGCGTTTCATCAAACTTCTTGCACGCCAGAGATTTAAAATTTTTAATGCGTTTCAAGCACTTATTTTACGAACCAGAATTTCCAGATCACAGGATAAGAGTGCTGACCTAGCAGAATAATTCGCAGACAAAAAAATATTAAATCGTTGATGATGCAATACGCTGCCTCGCCTCCAGGCTTGGCAGCATTTATCTTGCTTGAGTCAAGTCTTGAGTCAAGTTTTTATATAAAAAGCATAGCCGTTTATTTTTAAACATTAGAGATTGATTATAAAGGACATAAAATCCAATGAATGAAACTCAAATAGCCCTTTACCTCCTGCTCTTCCTGATTGGCAGTGCTATAGGGGCTTTAGCCTTTTGGGCCTATCACAGGTTCGCCCTTGGCGGGGTAAAGCGGCTTTCGGTAGACATTATTAACCGAGCAGAGCAAGAAGCCACAGAGATGAGAAGGCTCAACGAACTTGGCATCAAACAAAAACAAGTTGAGCAGCAACGGGATCTTGAGCAAGTTTGGCAACAAGAGCGGAAGAAAATTCAGCGCGAGGATGAGAGGCTCAAGCAGCGGGAAGATAAACTCGAAAGCCGGATGAATCTCGTCGAGAAAAAGCTTTCAGACATTGAAAAGCGCGAGGCTGTCTTAATCGGGCGCAAGGCACAAGTCGATGAAGAAAAAAGGCAGGCGACTGAAACGCATGCCAAACTCGTCGCCGTCTTGGAAAAAGCCTCGGGTCTCAGTTCGTCTGAGGCCAAGGAAATGCTGCTATCAAGACTGACTAACGAGGTTAAAACGGATGCTGCCAATCTCATTCGCCGCATCAAAAAAGAAGCAGAAGAAGAAGCTGGAAAACAAGCCTCTACCATTATTGCCACCGCCATTAATCGTTTAGCAGTTTCGTGCGCATCTGAATCTACTGTATGCACCGTAGCCATTCCAAACGAGGAAATGAAAGGGCGCATCATCGGGCGGGAGGGACGCAATATTCGCGCCCTGGAGCGAGAAACCGGCATCAACTTCATCATTGACGACACCCCTGGAGCCGTTGTCCTCTCAGGCTTTGATCCTGTAAGAAAGCATGTAGCCAAGACTGCCTTAACGGAACTCGTGCAGGATGGCCGCATTCATCCTACGCGCATTGAAGAGGTAGTAGAAAAAGCGACGATTAATGTGCACAAGCAAATCAAGCAGTATGGGGAAGATGCGGCTCTTCGCGCAGGAGCGATGAATTTGCATCCAGAAATCATCAACTTGCTTGGCAAGCTTAAATTCCGCTATAGCTATGGACAAAATGTACTAGACCATTCGTTGGAAGTTTCCCATTTAATGGGCCTCATGGCAGCCGAGCTTGGCTTAGATATCCGTTTAGCAAAAAGAATTGGACTCTTGCACGATATGGGTAAAGCCGTTACCCATGAGATTGAAGGTTCGCATGCCGTCATCGGACATGACCTCGCCCTCAAATTTGGCGAAAGCAAAGAGGTTGCCAATGGCATTGGCTGTCACCACCATGAAATGCCGCCTTTAACCATTGAAGCCGATCTTTGCAGCGCAGCCGATGCCATTTCAGCCTCTCGAGAAGGAGCTCGCATCGAAGCTGTTGAAGAGTACATCAAGCGATTGAGAAAGCTCGAAGACATCGCCTTAGAATTTGCCGGGGTCGACAAAGCCTATGCTATGCAAGCGGGACGTGAAATACGCATTGTCGTCCTCCCCGATCAGATCGACGATGCAGGCGTCATCAATCTAGCTCGCGACTTAACTAAGCGCATCGAACAAGAGCTCAGCTATCCAGGCAAAATCAAAGTCACCGTCATACGCGAAAAGCGCGTTGTCGAATACGCAGTCTGACAATCTATGAGCACAGGTTTTTCTGGTGTCGATTCGCCGGAAAAACCAAGTTTCACCCTCCTTTAAAAAGGAGGAACCATGGATGTAGCCCGTATATCAAATTTTGAGGAATTGGACATCAATCAACTCAATCGGTTGTAAACTCAAGCAGATTCTCCATCTTCTTCAGCCATTCAAATCGTCGCCCAGCACGCCTTGCAAAACTCCCAAGATCTACCGTTGCTTTACAGCTGTGACCCAATTCATCAATGAGCAGCTCCCTTCACCCAAAACAACTGAGCGGTCCTTTTTCTCTCTACAGGCGCCATTTGGGCTGCAGGGCAAGGGCTAATGGTAGCTGGGCAACAAAATCCAGTTATTTATGCCGTGGGAGCGGGATTAAACAGCTTTGCTACCTTTGCCCTGACAGGAGGAACGGTGATGGGCGGAGGTGTGATGCTAAAAAATGCACTCAAAGAAGAATTCACAAAAGAGATTCTCGCTGCCATAGCTGAGAGAGATGAAAATGATACAGCGATTCCATGTAGAAAATCGCGTTTAAGACTGCTTACTCCCACCCTCTTAAAAGAAGGTGGAAGTAATGGAGAACTTACTTTTCCAACCGGTCGAGATTCCATTGGTAGTAAGAGTATCCTTGATCTATCAAAATGCGATACTGCTCGGCTGCTTTGTCTTTAAAGCCTGCTTCAACCAACACAGAAGCATAGTCAGGGCGCAGATTTTCAAGAGCGCCAGCTCGACTATTTGGATCTTGCTTCAATCCCTCTTCGCATTGTTGTATGGCATCAGCATAGCGGCCTTCTCGGGAGAGAAAATTAACATATGACTTGCGGACAGAAACAGCGCTAGGATCAATTCTTAGACTCTCTTTACACTGCAATTCGGCCTCACCTTTCCTTTTCTCTAGCCGCAAATAGTGGATATATCCTAAACGAGCAGCTAGATTGCCTGAATTCTTATTGAGGGCTTTTCGATAATAGCCATCAAGATCAGGCAATCGTCCTAACTCGGCAAAAAGGTCACACATTAAGTTCCACACCCATTCTGTCATTGGATGGCTTTCAGCAACCCGAAGGCACCAGCGAGCAGCTTCTTCTGGCTTCCCTTCCTGACTCAAGAATTTGATGTAGTCATATAGCAATTCAAACTTAAAATTCTCATCACTTTCTTTAGATTTTTCGATTGCTTCTAAATAGAATCGATCTATCTGATCGATCTTTCCTCGCTCGCGCAAAAGATCGATATATTGGCCTCTAGCATAATAACTCTTCAGATCTGCCTCTACGCAAAGCTTCAATTGCACTTCTTCCTCATCAAACCTATTGTGTTCTCTTAAATAGTTGGCATAATTCATGCGTGCATCAAGAGGCTCTTCACTATTCTGGATTTTTTGCTGAAAGAATTGGTCGATTTCATCAAACTGATTCAACGCCTCCAACACCTCCAAGTAAGGTTTATGGTTAAAATATAAAGGATCGGACTTTAAAACCTCCCTGAATTGTTCAGCAGCCTCCGCAAGCCTGTTTTGACCCTTTAACCACAACGCATAACTCTCGCGCACATGCTCTTGTTTAGACTCAATTAGGATGCTATAACCGATCTCTACTTCTTCAATGCGATTCAAATCGTTCAATAATTTAAAGTATTCATCGTAAGAATAAAAACGTGCAGGTGTAGAATTCAACACTTGCTTGTACTGCTCTACAGCTTCTTCCTGCCTATTCAGTTCAATTAAAACTCTGGCAAACTCTACTCTAATTGCACTCCCCGTTCCTGTCTCCAATAGCATTTCATACTGTTCGGCGGCTTCAGCAAATTTGCCCTCGCCAGCCAAATATTTAGCATAGCTAGAGCGCATTTCATGGTTGTTGACATTTTGTCCCAAAGCCTTTTCATAGAAAAGAGGGATCTCGCCGGCTTTGTTTATTCGCTTTAAGAGCGCAACATATGTCATAAGATAGTAATCAGAAAAATTGCATTCTAAGGCTTGCCTATACTGTTCAGCAGCTTCCTCATGCCTGTTTAAACGGGCTAACAAATCACCATATTTCCTTCGCAGATAGACATCGCTAGGAGCGAGGTTTAAATGCATTTCATAGCACTCTCTTAACTTTTCAAACTCCCCAGCCTGTTCCAATAGCTCCATGAGCTTTCTACGAGCCCCAAGACTATCGGGAAAACGGGCAAGAAAAGCTTCAACCACCTCAATGGCTTTGTCTAATCGCTGCTGTTCATTCCAAAAATCGGCCAGCTGTTCATGCCCTTTAAAATCATTAGGATTTTGCTGGATAATACTTTGAATGGATTGCTCAATTATCTCGCTTCGTCCTAAGTCTTTTAATACTTCAAAATATTGATTCTCAATAGATCTTCTCTGATAGCTATTGGGTGAAATTTTCCCTAAAAGATCGCGAAGCTGAACTTCAGCCGCCTCAAATTCTTCGAGGCTTATTAATGAACAGGCATAAACAAGCTGCCCATCAATACTATTCACTCCATCTTCCACTCGCTTTTGATGATATAAACTGATTTTCCCACCCTCACCCAAGCTCATCAATAGTTCGTAATAAGCACTTAATGCGCCCATATCATTGGGCTCATGCTCCAAAATCATAGAAAACTGCTGAGCAGCCTCTTCTTCTTCATCTTGTTCTAATAACACTTGAGCGTAAATGGTGCGAATAGCACAAGCTCCAGGCTCTTCATTTAAGCGCTGCTGGCAATAGCGTCGAAGTTTTTCAACCTCTCCTTGCTCATTCAAGGCCGTGCAATAAATTCCTTCAAAATTTCCGGAATCAATAGGTAGCTGGAATCCTTCTTCACAAACTCGAATAATTTCAGCGCTAAGATTTAGCCCTCTCAATAAATGCAAATAACTATCTCGAATGTCTACATTGAGAGGTGCTAACTCCAATGCCTTTTCATACTGTTCTTTCGCTTCTGGAGAATCTTGCTGCTCTAGAATTGTTGCATATTCGAACCTGAGTGCGCTGTTTTCAGGGGCAAGAGCGATCGCTTTTTCGAGCTCGCTGCAAGCTTGAAGTGGGGCATCCATTCTCCCCAAGCATCTTGCATGTAAGAAGAGGGCCGCTACATCGTCTGCATTTGATGCCAGCAGTTGTTTACACTGCTCTGCAGCCTTTTCAATTTCGTATTCTTTGTACAAGAGTTCGCCATAATGGAACCGCATATCACTATCATTTGGCTCAAGTGCTAAAAACGCTTCTAAATGGGAAAGCAAGTCTTTAATAAAAGCTCGTTTTCCCAAAAAGTTAATGGCTTCCTTTCTGATCGCTAAATTATCAGGATTTCTCTCTACAATCGCCGAATAGATCTCGTAAGCCTTCTGAGGCATATCCCAATCATCTATAAGCCGAGCGTAAGCAAGGGACCTCTCAAAATTAGCCGGAGCATGTTCAATCCACTCTTCGACCAAATCAAAAGTCTCCCGCAAAAAATCATTCGCCTCTTTGCGATTCTCTTTTTTCTCCCACTCATCTTTACCATGTTCAAAGCGTTTTTCTACCACTTCCATAACAGCTTCGATATTTTGCTCGTCAGGAGAGAAGGAAAGAGGCGAAGTAATCGGTATGGGGGAATCAGGAAGTGTCTCTTGCACAGACCTTGGGCTTTGCGGTAGTAGTGGACTCATTAGAGGCCTAGGATTATCAATTTCCATAACGGCTTCGACATTTTGCTCATCAGCAGAGAATGAAAGAGGCAAAGTAGTCGGTATGGGGGAATCAGGAAGTGTCTCTTGCACAGGCCTTGGGCTTTGCGGTAGTAGTGGATTCGTTAGAGGCCTAGGATTATCCCCTCGTGAAGCACTCTCCCGCTCAGCTAATTCTTGAAAAAAAGGTTGCCGCCCAAAAGCTCTTAACACATACACATTGACAGTCTCTTCTCTTCTCCAAGCCTGCTCTATAGACTTAAGAAAAGCCTTAAAGCATGAATGCGAATTAGAGGGTCTGCAACAAAGCGACAAGGGTAAAGTCATCACAGCAATAACACCGCAAGAAATACCTTTAAAGACTTGCCCAATGCTCCACAGAATGGAACGCGCTTCTTGCGTCGTTCCCAACTTCCGATAGATGCGGCCATTGTGCTCTTTCTCTTTAACTTCCTTATTCGGGTTTCGAGCGGCAAAATGCTGCGTATAAGTCACTTCATCGTGATCATAAAATCGTATAGTCATAAATCCCATTTCTTTTTATTATTAAACTAAAGCTGAAAAGCGAACTTCTTTTTACCCTCAACATTCAAGCCTTCTTCAGCGACTCACTTCATAAAATACAGTGATTTTACACAATCACGCATTTTTTTTACAATTTTTATTACAAAAAGACTTTTGTATTATTAATTAATTAGAAAAATTAAGATTAAATAAAGATTGATAAATAAATGGCCCATTTAAACATTCTCTATCATTTCTAACTCGATCAACATGGATAATTTTCTCTTCTCTTGAAAAACAAACGCTTATAGGGCAATATATCCTCAATTCAAGATCTAAAGGGAGTCTGTCTCACATGCGTCGATCTATCTGTTATTGTGATCCCACTTTTGCATCAGCTGGTGAAGCTAGAACGTGGAAATTTATTTACACCCCCTCTGTCACCTTACCCAAAGGAGCTCGAATCAAATTCGACTTACAATCAAAGGGTAGAGAAATCGACTGGCAGATTCCAAGTGTGAATTTAAAAAAGCCTGGAGGGGTCATTTACGCCATAATGGAAAATGGCAAAGTGCTGCAAGCCAATGAAGTTGAAGTTCCAGACAGCTTTACTCCTCTCTACGAATTCACTCTTCCAAATGCGCTCGAAGCTGGCGAGCATCTGAGCATCATCCTGGGAGCGAAAGAAGGAGAGCAGGGCAAAAAAAATGCTACAATCCGCACCCAAACAACGGCTCAGCGCAGAAAACCCTTTCTTCTCTACGTTGATCCAACAGGGAAAGGGCACTACGACGACCCTGAAATGTTTTCGATGGACATCCGTGGAGGAGAACTTGCCAACATTCGCATTCTAACTCCCTCTTTTGTAGCCAAGAATAAGCGCTTTGACGTTGTCGTGCGCTTTGAAGATGAATTTGGCAATTTGACGAATAATGCTCCAGAAGACACTCTGATCGAATTATCGCACGAGCATCTCCGTGAAAATCTCAACTGGAAACTATTTGTTCCAGAAACGGGTTTTATTGCCCTCCCCAACCTTTATTTCAATGAAGCTGGTGTTTACACGATTCAACTTTTGAATAGCCACACCAAGCAAATCTTCCGCTCTTCTCCAATCAGATGCTTTTCAGAAAACAATCGCCATCTATTTTGGGGGCTATTGCATGGTGAGTCTGATCGCTTTGACTCGACAGAAAATATTGAAAGCTGCATGCGCCACTTCCGTGATGACAAGGCCTTCAATTACTATGCAGTTTCTCCATTCGAAAGCCAGGAAGAGACCTCTAACGACGCCTGGAAAATGATGACCCAAAACATCTCTGATTTCGACGAAGATGAACGATTTACGACATTTTTAGGCTTCCAATGGTCAGGGGAAAGCAAATCCGAAGGCACAAGAGTGTTTGTCTATGCAAAAGAAAACAAGCCTTTGCTGCGTAAGAAAGATTTAAAGAGCAATACGCTTAAGAAAATCCACAAGAGCTATTCTCCGAAAGAATTGATTTCTATTCCTTCTTTTACGATGGGAAAAGGCTTTGAGTATAATTTTGAGAACTTTGATCCCGATTACGAGCGTGTGGTAGAAATTTACAACGCCTGGGGATCATCGGAGATGACCAAAAAAGAAGGCAATACGCGCCCTATCGCTTCAAGCGGCTCGTCTGGCGTCCAAGAGACTACCGAAGGATCCATTCAAAAGGCTCTGCAGCGCAACTGCCGCTTTGGATTTGTAGCTGGAGGATTAGATGACAGAGGCATTTATGCCGATCTATATGAAAGCGAGCAAGAACAGTACTCTCCTGGTCTAACGGCCATCATTGCCCCAACCCATTCACGAGAAGCATTGGCAGAAGCGCTTTATCAGCGTTCTTGCTATGCAACAACTGGCGAGCGGATGATTGTCGGCCTTTATTTGGCTGGCGTCAGCATGGGAAAAGAAATCAGCACGGCCGAGAAGCCTGGCTTGGCAGTCAATCGCCATCTATCCGGCTACGTGGCAGGGACAACCAAACTGAAAACGGTTGAAATCATCCGCAATGGCAAGGTACTCAAATTGTATGAACCCGATCAATACCATTTCGAGTTCACCTACGACGATTTGACCCCTCTAGAAAAAGTCTGCATCGACGCTAAGGATAAAAAACCGCCTTTTGTCTATTACTACTTGCGAGTCACACAAGAAGATGGTCACATTGCCTGGAGCTCGCCTATCTGGGTCGATTATATTCCTTTATCCTCGCTTCCCAAGAGCCAAAGCAAGCGTAGTGTGCCAAAAATTGCACCTAAAAAGGTTCTCATTGAAGATGATTTCGATGAGGATGAGGACGATTTCGACGACTTCGATGAAGACGATGAATAGCAATTAAAACGTCTAAAAAGAGTGATAGAGACACGTCGCTATCACTCTTTCCTTACTATTTTCTTGCCTGAGACAGCGAGGCTGCTTGTTTTTGGCGCTTCAAATTGCTCAAAGGCTTAAATTGATACGCCTCCGGATCATAATAAGTCACTTCACCCGTTTCAATTTTATAATACCATCCGTGTAAAACGAGCGAACCGTCATCAACTCTTTTTTTAACGCCAGGGAAAGTCAGAATATGTTCGAGCTGATAGATCACAGAAATCTGTTCTGCAATGCTGTATAAATCTTTTTCCGGGGTGCCTGGTTTGGCCACCTTCAGTGCCATTTGCTTCGCTTCTTCGCCAAATTGAAGCCAGCGCTTTAATATCCCAAGCGTCGTGGGGTCTATTGTTTGAAAGAGCCCTTTAATCGCCCCGCAATGCGAATGGCCGCACACGATAATGTGCTTCACATTTAAGACCTCTAAAGCATACTGAATAGTCGCAGAGACCCCATCGTCCCCCTTTTCATCGTAAGGAGGAACAAAATTTCCCGCCGTGCGAACGACGAATAAGTCGCCAGGACGCGTTCCTAAAATTAAATCTGGGACCATGCGTGAATCGCTGCAGCCAATAAAAAGAGTATGGGGATCTTGCCCCTCCTCCACCAACCGGACAAACTCTTGCTCGTGCTCTTTAAAAAACACATCTTTAAATTCCCGATGCCCCCTTGCAAAGTTAAGCGCCTGATTGAGCATTGTTTGCGCTTGTGAATCCACATTTTGTTGCGCGTTAGATACTTGTACATTATCAGCTAAAATACTATTAACCTGGATGATTGTGAATAGGTTGATTAAAGCAGTCCATAGCAGATACCGCCATTTCATAAGTTTCTCCTAAAAAGTTGTTGTAGGCCGGCATTCAGTGGCGTCTCTGATTGCCACCGAAAATCTCGCAGATCTATAAATATTTTTTTTGATTTATCCTGGCAAGCTAAAACCGGCCGATTAAAACCTTAATTGCCCTAAGCGGTCCATTCCGGCCCCCTTCTTAGAGAGTTTCCACACACAAAAATTTCTTATAGACAGTCGCAATCGACATTGCAGACTTTCCCATACTTTGCTATCTTTGCTTCAAATTAAAAAGGAGAAAAATGTGTCTAATTTATTCCTAACTTTGGTGATTGCATTCGTCGTTATTGTCATTGCCATCGCTTGTTTAGCCATCGGATGGTTAATTACGGGAAAGACCAAAATTGAAAGAGGCGCTTGCGGGCGCGATCCTCATCAAAAACGTGATGACAGCTGTGGACCTAGGCAATCATGCGATCTTTGTTCGAATCCGAACGAGAAAGGCACTCTACAAAAAGAGGATGATTTAAGCGAAGAAGAGAGCGAGGAAGCCGATCACCCGCAAAAGCCTTAAGTGCTTTTTTGTTTGTGTTTCCATTGACGAATAGATTCCAATCTGAGAGGGTGTTTACAAAATATGATCAAGCAGCTTTGCTGCTATAAATCGATCGGATTTTGTAAACACGCTCTGAGCTTCTCTTAGCCTTAAGATAGCAGCGCAGATTATAACTAGAGCCGAATAACATGCCTACGTACAATAAAAATCGACCTCAGACCATCCAAGCGATGTTCAATAGCATAGCTAAACGTTATGACCGCACTAACGCTGTTCTTTCTTTTTATCTTCACAAAAGATGGAATAATGAACTCGTCAAACGTGTCCAATCGCAGCAAACTTCTCACTCGCTGTTGGATCTTTGCGCTGGAACAGGCGATATCGCTTTTGCTTATCTTCGCCAAACGTCTGCACCCTGCCAGGCCTATTTAGTAGATTTTTCGTCAGAAATGCTTGCTTGCGCCAAGGCTAAAGCAGAGGTATTCGATCACGCCTCCCACTCAATCGATTACGTACAGGCTGATGTTCAGCGCCTTCCCTTTTCCAACCAGACAATCGATTGCGCCACAATGGCCTACGGAATTCGCAATGTCCATCATCCGCTTCAATGCCTTCAAGAAGTCTTTAGGGTCTTAAAACCAGGCGGCTGCTTAGGCATTTTGGAACTCACAAGACCTCAAAATAAGCTGCTTCATCTAGGCCATCAAGTCTATTTGCGCACCCTTCTTCCCCTTTTAGGAAAGTGGCTGACAGCAAATGAAGATGCCTATCAATATTTGCGCCAAAGCATTCATACGTTTGTTTCGCCAGACGGACTCGAAGATCTTGTGAGAGAAGCTGGCTTTTCAAAAACAGGGCGCTATGCTTTAGCTGGTGGGATCGCAACAATTATTACCGGCTATAAGCCCATGAAAACCCATTAACGACTTTCAAAGCATGAGCCAAGCCTTCCAACAAGACGTTTTCATCCCTTTTCACTATGTGGATGCTGCTGGGATTGCCTTTTTTGGACATGCCTTTACATTGGCTCATCAAACGTTTGAAGCCTTTGTGGTTGAAGCCCTGCACTGTCCATGGCAACACTGGTTTCACCATCCTGAACGGATCGTTCCCATTAAAAATACGCAAGCAAGCTACTTTGCCCCCCTCTTGGCCGGACAAGCATGCCAAATTCGGCTAAGGATCGAAGAGCTGCGCACAAGCTCATTTTGCACTCATTATGATTTCTTTCAAAACGAGCGCCATTGCTGTACAGTCAAAATGGTTCACGTTTTTTGTGATCGCCTTAAACAGCAAAAAATCCCCATTCCATCCGAGCTTTTAACAACATTAAAAACAATCCTACACGAATAGGGTAAAGCGATCCTTCATAAGCTAATAACAATTAAGCATTTGAAGTTTAACGCAGAAACGAGGAGAGAATGATATGCATCTATTCATCCCTCCCTGTCTTTGCCCTTTCATCTAAATCCGCTCAGTTTCAGCTTTACACTCTATTTACTAATTCAATCTAAAATTATTTCATCTATTATATTAAAAAACAATGTTGTAAAATTATATATAAAGAAACACTAATTCGGATTTATTATTATGGAGAATATTAATTTTACAGGGGATCGCAGTCAGGGCGTATTTTCAAATAAATTAAATCTATCCTTTGAGCTAGAAGGAAACAATGTCCAACTAAAAGAAGTAACCAGTTATAAGGGCATAGCAGCCTTGATTACTAGATTTTTTAATATTGGCATAAAAATTACTGATGCAGCGGGAAAATGCTACGTTGTGAATAAAAAAATTCTTAGAAATAAAATGATAGAAAGCGGTCTGAGTACAGCTACTATTCATTCTCTTGTTCAAAAACTCAAACAAGGCAAAGAGGCGCCCATTGCCACAGTCAAAGCCTCGCAATTTCACAATGCTGAGCAACAAAACCCGCTTCCAACCTCGCATCTTTTAGGGCACGTTTCACATTCCAGAGGCAGTCTCTCTCAAACCATCAAAGAGCATAACAAGGCGATTGATCACCGCACATATGCCAGTGAAAATGGGACCGTTAGCTCTAGCAGCGTTAACTCAAGGGTTGTATCAGATTACAAGCTTGTAAAAAAAAACTATAGTCAAGAAGAAATCGAAAGCTTTTTACCCATGCCTCCTCATGAAGACCAGTCTGTCAATTCCGGTGGAAAACACATCATCACAAAAAAACTCATGGATGCGCTAAAAGCTGGAGAGAAAGGAATTATTTCCCACTTCAGTCCTAAAAAAATGTCTTCTCAACAAGTTACTCAAATTCTAAGAGACTGTGTCGAACGTCAAGATAGAAATGGGCTGCGCCTATTGGCCCAAGTTTTATTCAACAGTGGAAATGCAATGGAATCCGAGTCTATTAGAACCTTAAGGGGCCTCTTTTTTCATCCGGCCGTTGATGAGATGTGCATAGCCCGAATGATGGCTAAGGCTTTTGAAGACCGAAAACAAGACTACAGATTTACCCCGCTTGCCTCGAATCGCAAAAGCCAAAATCCCCCCTTCGATAATCCAAGTGAGCTCGTTAAAATCTCACACGGAGGAGGCTTGGAAAACATTCGCAGCTTTTTAGCTAATGAAATAGATGGATATCAATTGGAGTCGGGTGCACCCTCAGGCCTGCAGGTATCGATCAATGAACCCACCCGCGACGAATCTTATGCGATAAATGGAGCTTGGAGACACTTTGATCTCCCGGCTGTTTTTACGGCTGAAGTGGAAAGAGCGCATTTGCATCATGCCAATCAGGCATTTGAAGCAGGCTTATCTCCACCCCATGTCTCTTCTTTAAAAAACGTACATATTCGCCTTGTTGAAAATCCCTTAACCATACACTCGAGCGCTCTGAGTAATCTAGACTCTGCATTTGGCGACGAAATAGCTGCTGCCGTAGAACAGAGTATCCGTGAATTCAATCGGCACAACAATTTTAATGAAACCCCAAAAGAAATACATGGTCTTTCCGTTCACCTCTTCGCGACCGATTTACCACCGGCAATTTCGCAAGGATTAAATGAATTAAAAAAAGCCTCGTTCATTAGCAACAGCAATGTGACAACAGCGGAAGAGAGCCAACTAGATTAGCCTCAACTAACAAAAGGTTTAACTTCTTCAAGGCAGGATCACATTCTGCCTTTCTCGAACCATGGCTTGCAGCTCATTTTTCAAAATCTTTGATAAGGCTGAACGTGGAAAATAAGGCAGATGGCAAACGGCACGTATTTTCTCAAATGGCAGCACGCTCTTTTGAAATCTGTCTATAATCTCCTGCAATGCAAAAATGTCTGCTTTGGCCGCTGCCAAATGCAAGACATTCCCTAAGCGGGAATCAGGCAGCGCAACTAAAGTCACTTCCCCTCGAAAATCTGCTTTTAGCGCAAGTGATTGTAAATGGGCTTCTAAGCAAGCAAGGTCGACGCTTTCTCCCCCAATTTTAATGCAGGCATCTGAGCGCCCAAAAACAGATAACTCCGTTCCTTGAATTTCCCCTCTGTCTTCGCTAACTAACCATCCATTAACCTTGGGGTCACTGAGGCGAATGCCGCCCGGCTCAAAATGGGCATAGGCACTCAAAAGCGAAGGACCTTTAAACGCTAAACGCCCTCCTTGCTCTTCACCCCTCATATGGGGCAGGAGCTCTAAAGTTGGGCACTCTAATCCGGCTTTCCACGACCCTAAAGCGGCCGTAGCAACCTGTGACGCGCATTCGGTCAATCCATAACTTGGCAGAACAGGCCAGCCAAGCTCAACCGCTTTGGCATACAGCTCTGGCATTAACTTCCCTCCTCCAATAATGACTGCTCGCAAAGAGGGAGGAGCAGCCATTCCAAGTTGAATGAGGTCATGCAATTGGGCAGGAACAAGCGAAGTGAGCGATCCTTTTACTCCTTCTAAAAAAGCGGAAAATAACGAGGCATGCCATTTTCCTCCATTAACCGATTTGAAATCGAAGACAGGCGCACGGCTTAGATACGCGCGAGCCCAGATACTCAATCCACCGACGTGAAAATCTGGCAAGGCAGTCACCCAACGGTCGTTGGCTGTAGCCAGTAGATGTTGATTGACCCCCGATGCAGAAGCGAGTAGGGCTTCTTTGGACAGTCCTACCCATTTTTGACTCGTCGAACCGGAAGTTGATAACCAAACATGCCCCCGGTAGGAAGAGGCCACTTCTAATAATTTCTGGTACTCCTTTTGCCTGTTCACCGAATAGGTCGGATTGCAAAGAACATGCGATTCAAGACTCGTCCAATCGATTGTCATTTAACCTCATCTATACCAAATATACCGAAGCGATTATTATTACAGCAAACAAGCCACCCCTAAAACAAAGGCAAAAAGAAAGAGCAGAAGAATGCTTTGGCCAAAGCTTTCTACAAAAGAAGAGCCTTGAGAGGTGTTCCAGATTGTATTAACTAAACGAACTGCTAGCGGAAAAGCTGCAAACGGCAAAAGAGCCAAAAGCGGGTGCCCTTTTAAGAGCCATGCAAATCCTACAACGAAAGGTGCTAAACTAAATACAGTAATTTCCCAGCGAGCAAAAGTCGGGCCGAATCTGACTGCTAAAGTAAACTTATTGACTTTGGCATCACTTGCGATGTCTCTAAGATTATTTATCGCATTGGGAATCATCGCTAATAATCCCATCTGTATCCCGGCAATCAAGCAAGCAGCATCAATAAAGCCTGTTTGCAGATAGAAAACGGCTGGACTTGCAACGAGCCCATAAAAAATAAAAATAAAAGGCTCTCCTAAGCCATGGTAGGCCAAGGGCTTGGGTCCGCCTGTATACAGATAGCCACAGGTAACCGAAAAAAGAAGGATCAAAGCCAATGGCCAGCCTCCAGCTACAATCAAAGGGATGCCAAGCAAGAGTGCAAGAGTAAAACAAAAAAGGCCTCCTTTTAAGACTTGCTGAAAAGATAAGAGACCCGCCTGAGTCATACGCTTCGGGCCTAATCGCTCTTGCGTGTCGGCCCCTTTTTTAAAGTCCAAGGCATCATTGACCAGATTGGTTCCAACTTGAATAAATAGAACGCTTAAAAAAGCCAGAATAGCTAAAATCCAATTAATGTTGGCTACTTCTCCCTTTGCCAGCAAGGTCCCCACGAAAATGGGAGCCAAGCAAATAGGCAGTGTTCTTGGACGAGCTGCTAAAAACCACGGTTTAAGCAGACCAATCTCTTGCTTAATGGCCATCGAAGGGTCAGCTAACTTTTTTTTCATACTCTTGCAGCCCTTTTAAGGTAAACGGGGAAATTGATTAAAGTCAGGCTTGCGCTTTTCCAAAAAGGCCTGCTTTCCCTCTTGAGCCTCTTCCGTCATGTAGTACATCATAGTAGCATTGCCGGCCAGGTCCAATAGCCCGACTTGCCCATCACAATCGGCATTCAAGCATGCTTTTAAACAACGCAAGGCAAGCGGCGAGTGTTGCAGAATTTCACGGCACCATTTCAGCGTTTCTTTTTCTAAATCGGCAAGTGGAACAACGCAGTTGACAAGCCCCATCTCTAACGCCTCTTGAGCATCATATTGGCGACATAAATACCAAATTTCACGTGCCTTTTTTTGGCCGACAATGCGAGCTAAATAACTACTGCCCAACCCACCGTCAAACGAACCCACACGCGGGCCAACTTGACCAAAACGGGCATTATCGGCAGCAATCGTTAAATCGCAAACGACATGCAGTACATGACCGCCCCCAATGGCATAACCAGCCACCATGGCTATCACAGGTTTGGGAAGCGAGCGGATTTGCTTTTGTAAATCGAGTACATTAAGACGTGGAATCCCGTCTTGCCCAAGATATCCCTCTTCACCCCTAACCCGCTGGTCGCCGCCTGAGCAAAAAGCATGAGCCCCCTCTCCTGTCAAAATAATCACTCCAATCGATGAATCATTACGGCATCTTTCAAAAGCATCTTGCATCTCTTGCACTGTTTCGGGACGAAATGCATTGCGCACTTCGGGACGGTTGATTGTAATTTTAGCAATACCATCTTCTGTTCTTTCAAAACGAATGTCTTGATAAGTTTTAATCTCTTCCCAATTTGAAGTCGCTAGCATAAGCCTTTAATCCTCTTTAACTCATTTATGGCACCAAAATATTTGATCACTGCCTTATGGACATCCCAGCTGCCCAGCTAAACAACGATAAAAAATTGGCTCTACATCTAAACACCAATGTATGGTTTAGATGTCATCTAAAGCAAATTTTCTCAGATATTTTGAGTATATATAGTCAAGCATTGATTAAAGGTAAAGAACTTACAAGGCACATAGCTTGAGAGAACTAAAACCATGCTTTAATAAAGAGGGTTAGAGAAAAGGAGCAGGCTCCATCGTTTTTTTAGAGACCTATCTTTTGGGCCGGGATGGTCAAGGAAAGGCACAGCTCTTTCCTTGACCGCAAAGAGAGAATTAGTACTGCTCTTCATCCTCAATGTAATCGATCTCAAGATCGTAATCCTTTTCCCAAGGCGACCTGGACCGTTGATTGCTTAGACGATTGAGTTTTCTTTGACGGCTTAGGAAGCTGTCTTCCTCCTCATCCTCTTCATCAATATCGAATACCTGTACCCAACGCCAAGGCGATTTCGGCTGTTTCTTCTCTGCCTGCACGCGTCCTGGAGCATAAGGACGGGTTAACCTTGCATTTTGCTCCAAAAAAAGTTCATCTTCATCCTCAAAATTTTGCCTCCAAGGCGATTGAGCTAAGCGACGAGACACAGCTTCCCGTGTTAATCCACTTTCTTGCGAATGGCGGCCCAATCGCCTCTTCCCTCCGCGCTCATTTTCTTCTCTTCCCCAGCGCACCTCTGCACCTCTGCAGCCCGCCTCAGAGCGAGAAAGTGCTCCCCTCACTTGGCTTCTTGCAGGAGTATGCTCTTGACGCTCTTCTAGGCGGGGTCCCCAGCGTGCCTCAGCTCCCCGCCTTCCAGCTTCCGATCGAGACATATGACCTGTTTTTTGCTGAGAACGCACTCCCCGACGCTCTCCATTTTCATCCAAGCGATATCCCCAGCGCACCTCCGCACCGCGCTTCCCAGCCTCTGAACGGGACATAGGCCCAGGCGCTGCACGCGTTTTGGCTTTATGCATCGCAACTGTCCCTTCGCGCTTGCCCCAACGCGCCTCAGCCCCTCGTCGCCCAGCTTCTGCACGTGACATATTTGCAGCTGGCGAATGATTGCGAGAGGCTGGAAGCCCTCTTTCCTCTTCCTCACGACGGCCCCAGCGAACTTCCGCCCCTTTACGGCCCGCTTCTGAGCGAGACATCGAACGATGCCCCCTAGAAGAGGAGCGGTTACTTCCTTCTTTAACATGACGCACTTGAGCAGCTTTGTGTGCCGCTGCTTGCCTGGTATGAGATCCAGTTCTTGCTGGCATAGTGACACCTCTTTTTAAATGTTATTCAATTCACAATAGACATGAAAATATTACCTATCGCAATGAATGCGATGTGAATCCTTGAAAAACTTAAAATGACTACCGACTCAAAAAGATTCGTCTCGGATCAGCATTTCTTGATTTACAGAAATAGTAATTAGAAGTTTCTCGTAACTATTGACTTATCAAATTCCAATTGAAGCGATCAAAATGGCACCGTCTATGAAAGGTTCAGCAGTGTTCATTTTTACGCGGCGCGAAAGCATAAAGAGATTGGCTAGTCAAAGCAGACCATAGTTAACACCACCATATCCGTCAAATTATTTTTTAAAAAATTTAAGTAGCTTCCTTTTCCTATCAAACTAACCATCAACCATTCTCATGCCTCCTCCCTGCCATTTTCCCTCTAACTAAACATAAAAATTAAATTTTAATTAATATTGTTAAAGCTTACTTAACAAATAATAAACAATAAATTAACACACAAAAACTAGTTAACAAATTGACAAAAGAATGTGAATTTATTAAAATATTTGTATTAATGTTTTGCATTCAACCTATTAAAAACAAATTAAGAAACGTAATATAAAAAAAAGGACTTAAATGAATAGTATATCTAATAGTGTATCTATTAGTTCGGGGGACATGCATGTTACTACCGATAGAAGAGAGATGACAAAAGCATCGCTCGGAAGCAAGCTGTGCACAACTGTCGAAAATGTAGTAACAACAGCGGTTGCTTTGAAGAAGATTGCAGAATTTGGTGCCCAAAAAGGTACGCGCACCCTCTGTTCGACTGCAGCCCTTGTAACTGGATTGGGTCAAATATGGGAAGGTAATATTCTCATGGGAAGCTCCCTGACGATAGCAGGTGCTTTCGAGCTGTATAAAACATTGGGCTCAAATTATGACAAGTCTGAAGTCTCGCGTTTGATTGGTGATGCGAAAGCTGGCGTTCAGATGATTCAAACATTGGAAGAAGCCAATAAAGAATCATTTAGTAAGGTGGACGCCAACTTAGACCTCGTCAGCCAGAACGTTGCAAAATTGACGCAGCAACTCACAGACATTAAGCAACTTTCAGCCAACGGCAGCATCGAGCTGGAAGGTCAAAAAGCGACCGCGTGCAAACTATATGAAGAAGCTAATGAGTTATTTGCTCAGGCACAACAAGCTTTACAAGGCAGCCGCGAAGAAATTGGTGAGGCTGACGAGCTCTTTACTAGGGCCTTAAACCAATTTGGCAGTTTACTGCAATCGGCTCAATCGAATGAAGGCAAGTTTGAAGAGCGTGTAAAGCAATTCACAAGTGATGCAGAAAAAGTTCATAAGCAATGCCTTGAGGCTAAAACCCACTTGGAAACGTCAGGAGCTTCTTTTGATAAGGCCTTGTTAATTCTTCAAGCAGCTATTGATAAAAACAATGCAGCTTCAATTGAGGCTGGAAAGGCTATGCAATTGGCAGCCGATAATTTGAAAATGATCCAAGCTAAAGCTGAAATTGAAAATGACTGCCAGGAAGAAATCCAGGTCATCAGAGACGAGTTAAATGATGTTAAGCAGCGCAAAAAAGTTCAAGACGCGCTTCTTACAGACATCTATAATGACCTCAACGAAGCAGAGCAAATCAATCAAGCCAATTGGGGCACATTCAGCGTATGTGTAGGAGCTCCATTAGGGTTTATCACCGGTAATGCCATAGGAGGTATTGCAGGTGGCGCTGTTGGCGTTCCAGTAGCGGTGCAGCTTGTCCACGATCGTAACAAAATCGGAAATTTCTTGTTCGGCGCCGATAAAGAACCCGTGCCTGAAAAAGCAAGCGATCGCAGCCCGGTCACTTTTAAGTATAACGAACATTCGACCGGTTTTTGGGGACGTTATATTCAAAAACGTCAATCATATACGGCTGGAAAGGTGAGCATCTGTTTGGGCGATGAAGAGATCTCTTACAAATTTAATCTCAATGATAAGAACCGTATCTGCAAGAAAGATCTTCTCGACATTAGCAAGCGCTTGGCTGATAAGCTAAACCGCGGAATTATTACCCCGGCCTATTGCCAAAAAGTTATCAGCAATTTGGAGACAATGAAAATGGATCGTAATACCAAGAAAGCAGCAATCGGGCTCGTAACCAAAAACAACCCTTACTTTGGTCACGTGCAAATGATGTGCGCTACCTTAATCAAAAATCAATAAGCTTGTTAAGCCAATAAGCTAAATGCTTATTGGCTTTTTTTTATCTGGCCTCTTTCAGGATTGAGGCTATTTAAGAACTGTTCAACAGACTGCTTAAATTGCAGGGGCCGTGCCCACATCAAGCGATGTCCAGCTTGCTCTATCGTCAAATATTTCGACAAGGGATGAGCGAGCTTGACGGTTTTAGCCGCTTCGCAAAATTTTTGATCTTTCTCTCCTACCATCCAAAGCACAGGCATCGAAAGAGCCGCAATATTCTCCCTTAAGTCTTCTTGATGGCCCAAGGAAAACGATAGCAACTGTTTGGCTAATTGCAACCGCTCATAATACTTCTCTTGGCGGTCAGGAGGACAGCCGTCTTGAGCAAAAACGGCCTGATGATTCCAACTTGCCATCAGCTGCTCCCATGGCTCCTCTTCAAAGCGCTTAGCCCAAATGGTATCATTCTTCAACCGCTCTTCTTTTAAATCGAGTTGCGTAAGCCCCGGGTGGGCCGAAACGATAATGGCTGCCTGCCAAAGTGATGGTTTTTGACATAAGGCATGCAGCGCTAATCTCCCTCCCAAAGAATACCCCATTAAAACGGAAGGAAGCGACGCCTGGGATTCGATATACGCGTTAAATTGATGTGCCCATGTGACCATGTTTGAAGAGGAAAAAGAGTCTATCTCCACGGCCTGTAATTGTTCCATCCGAAGAGTATTCCAATCAGACGTCTGCCCCAAAAAACCATGAATGGCCCATAATGCACAAGGAAAGTTCATAATTGCTTCATTCTGTTTAAAAACCTGTCAGTCGCTGCCTGATCGGGCATGAGTTCAATAAATCGCCCTCCAGTGCAGGCAGTAATCGTATCGGGAATAGATTCCCATTTCTCGTAATGCCAGTTCCAAAAATCCGCCAACGGTTTAAAGCATAGATCATGTGCATTGCGGAAATGCTGGTGAGCAAACATTCGGGCAAAAATTTGTCCACCTCCATTATTGACTATCACGGCTGTGGCATTCAAAGCCGGCATTTGACTCAGTACCCAAGGCGCTACCATGTCGTAAAGGGCTGTTAGATCACCTAAAATGGCCCAATTCTCTTGTTCCTGTGTACAAAATCCCAAAAATGTTGCCAGCTGACCATCGATTCCATTGGCTCCGCGGCTTGCAGTCATTTGAAACTGTCTATTTTCCCGCACAGCCGCCTGATCCCATTCACGAATGGGCAAGCTGTTGCCGATATAGACTTTTGAACGTAGAGGAATGCGTTTGGAAAGAGTATGGAAAAGACTCGGTTCTGCAAGAGGCTCTTCCTCAAATAGATTTAAAAGAGCTATTTGATAAAGGCGATCGGCTTGAATCCACGCTTGGCATGGATAGCTGCGCTCTTGCTTCAATTGAAAGCTTTCCAGAAAATTGGGAATAGAGGCATGGATAACTCCAGCCCAACTCAAGCCTGAAAAAGGATGTTCGCTAATCGAGCAAACTGCTCTTTTCCCCTCCCCCTCTTCCAAGTCTCTCCATAAGCGAGCCGTTGGAATTCCGCCAAGGCGCAACACGCCATCGATTGGATAGCCCTGCTTAGCCGACAACTCCCACAGGCGCTCGATCGATTCAATGCGAATGGACTCTAAACGAGAGTCTTCTCGCAATCCCGACTGAGCCTCCAAGTAAACGGGGGCCTTAAGCTTGAGTAAAAAGGAGACAACAGATTCTCCATCGACTGCATTTAAGGCTCCCACAACAACCAAAGGAAAACGGCTCATCTCAAGAAATTGATCCAACTCCGTTTCCTTCTTACTCGTAACCAATTGAATTTCAAAGTCTTCTTGCGGCAAGGAAATGCTGATCTCAAGAGATTGGCAATCGGCTTCCTTTGGCTCTTCGAAACAAATATTCAGATGTGCAGGCCCTCTTCCAATCCATTTATCAAGGCAGCACAAGTCGTTTTCTGCCAAATCTTGCATATAATGACAGTAGTAGCTGAACAATCCAATTTGTTCGATTGACTGGGGAGCACCCGACCCTCGATAACGCCTTGGCCGATCCGCCGTCATAAGCAGAAGGGGAAGGCTCGTATAATAGGCCTCTATCGCAGCAGGTAATAGCTCTGCAGCTGCCGTACCAGAGGTTGTCAAGACGGCAACTGGCCGCCCAGTCGCTTTAATTCGACCAAGCGCAAAAAATGCTGACGAGCGCTCTTCAGGCCAGTGGTAGAGTTTAATAAATGGAATTTGCGAAAGTACGTAAACAAGCGGAGCGTTGCGCGCACCTGGAGAAATGCAAAATTCTCTGACGCCTTTATCGATGACTTGCTGGACGACGTGTTGGGCCAAACGATTATTCATAGGGCAAATACACTCCTCACAGCTTGCAGCTTCAAACAAATCTCTTCCCATTCCTGATTGCATTCACTTTCCTTTACGACACCGCAGCCAGCACCAATGCGCATCCCTTCTTCGCACCACTGCACATGTCTAATCGACACATAGCAAACAGTCACGCCTCGCTCTGGAAAAGAGAAGCCAACCGGTGCTCCAAAATAACTACGATCTAGCCTGGCCTGGTAGAGGCACAGCCACTCCCACCCCTCTTTTCTTGGGAAAGCCCCAAGAGCCGGAGTCGGATGCAAAGCGCAAACAAGCTTTTCAAAATCAAAAGGCTCTTTTAAATCGACTTGAATAGGTGTCAAGAGATGGGTCAGAGCCGGCAGCGGCAAAAGACGCTTTTTTTCTACTTCTACCCTCCCAAAAGAACTCAATACCTGGCAAATGTCTGCCACTACTAGTTCATGCTCTGCGTTTTCCTTCTTGTTGCCTTCAAAATCTGCTTCACACCCTTGCTTTTTTGTTCCGGCTAAGGCCATTGTCTGCACAAGCGTTGGCCTTTGCTCATGATGCGAAAAGAGAGTCTCTGGAGTAATGCCGATAACACCTTTACTCTTATTCCAATAGCCATAGAGCCAGACAGGATAGTTTTCTATGCGGTGCAACGCTTTTTTTAAGCAAAACTTAAGCCTTTCAGAACTCATTTTAGAAGATGAGTAGGCAAAGGTATAAGGAACGACTTTGATAAGCCTTTGGCTTTCAAAAGCTTCTTGCAATCCCTCAAAAGCATGCTTAAATAGCTCTTGATGACCAATTGTCCACTCTGATTGATCGGCTGAAGCGGAGGCTAGCTCTTGCGCCAGTTCCTCAAGACTCAAAATGCTCCACGAGGAAAATTGAATCCAAGGCATCTCAGCCTTTAAGAAAAAGTCTGGATAGTAAAAAGCTGGTTTAGAAGAATCCAGCTCCTCTTTAGTTGCCTTAAAGTCTTGCAAACCATAGGCAATTAATACAGATCGTTGATCCAAATTGATCACCGCTCCTGATTCCCAAAACGACTGGTCGATAGCCATATGCACTGATGCCACTATTGATTCGTAAGGCAAAAATGTATAGCTAAAAAAACAGCTTGAGGCAAATAAATTTACACTAAGCCCCAAACTTACGGAGAAAGGTCCCGGATAAGCCAACATTCAAACAGGTCTTTAAACCCAAGCGAGCTTCAAGAAAAGATTTTCTAGGCAAATATTTAAGGATGTAGAGCGCTGTAAAGCCAGTTGAGCCTCATCGATGGCTTTTTGAACCTTTTCAATGGGCATCAAATCCCCTTTTTGCACAACTTGCTCGAGCTGCTCGGCATAATCTAAATTGATGAGATAGGATCTATTCTGCGTTAGCTGTAAAAGATGCAAATCGCGGTACCAGGCTAGCAATTGATTGAATAAGGCTTGCGCATCTTGCACAAACGCCAGCGTTGAAAATCCTTCAATCTCTTTTTCAAGGCTACTCTGCTGGACGGCCGATAGATACTCGCCTGATGCCTTCAGCAATTCCTCTTTGGCTGCATCTTCGGCCTGCTTTCTAGAAGATTCGATTTCTTCCACAATGCGTTCGACGGCAGCTCCAAGGGCTTTATAGTTGGCCAAAGGCAGATTTGAAAGCGTATCGAGTAGATGAAGGCGGGTTGAATCCCCCCCTTTATGAGCTAGATGCAATGCACGCCCCAATGATCCATGTGCTAAGCCTGCAATGCTTTGAATGGCTTCGCCGCTTAAGTCTGTGCGCTGAACTAATGCCTGTTCGATGTCGTGCTGAGAAATGGGCTTAAAATGAAGAGTGCGGCATCTAGAAACAATTGTCGGCAACAAAGCAGCTTGCGACCGGCTAAGCAAGATAATGACAGTGCGAGGCGGCGGTTCCTCGAACGTCTTCAAAAGAGCATTAGCACTGTATGTCAACATACGCTCGGCTTCATGTACAATGAAAACCTTCCAGTCGGCTTCATAAGGAGGAAGACAAACCTCTTCACTTAACTGCCTTAAAGACTGAATGCTGTGTAATCCAAGCTTCCCCTCAGGCCGATAGACATGAATGTCTGGATGCTGCCCCTTTTCGATTTTAGAACGGTGCCGCTCTCCATTCTGACCGCTCATCAGCTGTGCCGCTAAAACATAGGCAAACAATCCCTTTCCAATCCCCTCCTGTCCTGCAAAGAGCAAAGAATTTCCTATAGCTTTTTTTGCGAGCATGCGCTGCAAATAAAGCTTAATAGGCTCATTGCCAATGAGGGATGAAAAAGAAGTTGGAATCATGCACGGGCCTTGTGATTGGGAAACAAGATGAGCTCATCCATCGCACGAATGGCTTCTTTTAAAACGCCGGCTTGGGAATGGCTCGCATCGATGCGATAAATCCTAAGAGGCTCTCGCTTGGCAAGAGCTTGAAAAGCTTCCCTTACACGTTGATGAAAATCTACCTTTTCAGACTCAATCCGGTCCAATTCTCCAGCTTGAGCATGCTCCTTCTGAAGGCGTTGGGTGCGCTGCAGCCCCACTTCTGGAGCCACATCTAAAAACAGGGTCAGTTGCGGTAAAACGTCGCCGCAAACCAAATTGCAAAACTGCTGAACTTGTCTGTGATCTAGTCCCCGGGCAGCACCTTGATAAGCAATGGTCGAGTCATTAAAGCGGTCGCATAAAACAATTTTTCCCGCATCCAAAGCCGGCTTAATCAATTCCTCAATGTGCTGAGCCCGGGCAGCTAAGAAAAGCAGCAGCTCAGCCTGATGGCCAATTTTGATCGCATCATCGCAATTTAATAGCCAACTGCGAATGGATTCGCCAAGCTTTGATCCACCAGGCTCTCTTGTCTGAACAACTTCGTAGCCACATGACTGGAGATGTTCAGCCAATTGCTTGAGAAGGGTCGATTTACCCGACCCTTCTCCCCCTTCGATTGTAATGAAATAGCCTTTAGATAGCGTTTTTGTCATCACAGTCCTATTCCAATGGCTCTTCATTCGGCTCTTCAACCTGATCTACTTCAACATCAGCCTCATCAACCCAATTCTCTTCCAGTTCATCAGCAGAAGAACTTTCTACTGCACTTTCAGGAGATCCTTCAGAAACTGTCATATCTTGATTTTCGCTACCTTCCAGCTTCTGGATGGCAACTAGGTAATCAGCGTCACGCAAGTTGGCAAGCTTGACACCTTGAGTATTGCGTCCCATGACGCGCAAATCGCGCATGCTAATGCGTACCGTTTGTCCAGTCGACGACATCATGACCATGCCATCGTCATCTGTGACGCAAAGGGCACCCACAACGTTTCCATTGCGCTCGCTTGTTATAATCGAACGCACCCCGACACCTCCACGATTGGTTTGCCGGAAGTCTTCGACTTGGGAGCGTTTCCCAAAGCCGTTTTCGCAAACGACCAAGATAGACTCATCACCGTTAACTACCTCGCAGCCGACAATATAGTCATCTTCTTCGCGCAAAGTGGCCCCTTTTACGCCGCGAGCCGTACGCCCCATAGGACGGACATTGCTTTCATCGAAGCGAACAGCCATGCCTTGATGAGTGAAAAGCATCACCTGCTGCTCAGGTTTTACAAGTCTTGCAGCAACAAGTTCATCCCCTTCATCGATATCAAGCGCCCATACGCCTTTGCGCCTAGGGTTGCTGAATTCACTCAAAAGCGATTTTTTAACCACAGCGCGCTTAGTTGCCATGAGGATACACGCCTCTTCCTCAAATGAGGAAACCCGTTGAATGGTGGCAATTTTTTCTTCCGGTCTCAAATCTTCGAGCAGATTGATGAGAGGTTTCCCTTTCGATTTACGGCCCGTTTCAGGAATCTGCCAGACTTTAAGCCAGTAGCAACGTCCCAGGTTTGTAAAGATGAGCAAGTAATCATGCGTCGTCGCTACATACAAGCCTTTGATGGTATCCTCTTCACGCTTAAGCTGCATGCCTGTGACTCCTTGGCCACCTCTACGCTGTTCGCGGAAAGTACTGACAGGCATACGCTTGATATAGTCGTCTTGGGAAATCGTGATGATGACAGGATCGTTTGCAATCAGATCTTCCATATTGACTTCGCTTTCCGCAGCAATGATCTGTGTCTGGCGCTCAGACTTATGATGCTTCTGAATGTCCAGCAGCTCGTCGCGGATAATCTCTTTAACCATCGCCTCACTGGCTAAAACAGCGCGGTAGTAATCGATTTTCTTTAGAAGCTCTTGATATTCTTCATTGATCTTATCTCTTTCCAGACCTGTCAACTGGTACAGCCTCAAATCTAAAATCGCATTCGCTTGACGCTCGGTAAACTGGAATCTTTCGATCAGTTGAGCGCGTGCCTCGTCTCGGTTTTGGCTGGCGCGAATTAAGCGCACCACTTCATCCATGTGATCGATAGCTCTTAAATAGCCTTCTAAAATGTGGGCGCGAGCTTCGGCCTTATTCAACTCGAAGCGGGTACGGCGGCGCACCACATCGATGCGATGTTCAATCCAAACAGCGATCAATTGCTTCACGTTCATGGTACGCGGCAGGCCTTTGTCCAGGGCGAGCATATTGCAGCCAAAAGTGATTTGCAAATCGCTGAATTTGTATAGCTGGTTGATGATGACTTCTGGAACTTCTCCGCGCTTTAATTCGACAACAATGCGCATCCCGTCTTTGTCGGACTCATCGCGCAAGTCCGAAATACCGGTAATCGTCTTATTATTGATTAATTCAGCAATTTGTTCGATCAAACGCGACTTATTCACGTTGTAAGGAATCTCATCGATTGCTAAACGCGGCCTATCAGGCGTCTCTTCATTTTCTTCTACACGGATGACACCACGTAGAATGAGTTTGCCTCTGCCGGTATGAAAAGCCTCCTTGATTCCGCGATAGCCGCAAATGATTCCCCCTGTTGGGAAGTCCGGGCCTGGCATCACCTTCATGATCTCATCAACCGAAGTCGTAGGATTTTCCAATACCATGAGGGTGGCTTTGATCAATTCGTTGAGATTATGAGGAGGAATATTTGTCGCCATTCCGACGGCAATCCCCGAGGAGCCGTTGCAAAGCAAATTGGGGAATTTAGATGGAAAAACCGTGGGTTCCTTTTTAGTTTCATCGTAGTTAGGAACCATCTCGACAGTGTCTTTATCCAAATCATCCATCAGCTGCACAGCTGCAGTCGTTAAACGAGCTTCTGTATAACGCATCGCAGCAGGAGGGTCTCCATCGACCGAACCAAAGTTTCCTTGCCCATCAACCAAATTATAGCGCATCACCCACTTCTGGGCCATCCGTACAAGTGTTGGATAAATGACCATTTCACCGTGCGGATGGTAGTCACCCGATGTGTCACCGGAGATTTTGGCACACTTACGATGCTTGCCATTAGGTCCTAGATTGAGTTGTCGCATAGCATAGAGAATACGGCGCTGAGATGGTTTTAAACCATCGCGCGCATCTGGAAGAGCACGAGCGATGATGACAGACATCGAATAGCGCAAATAGCTATCCTTCATTTCATCTTCTACATTCCGAGTAACGATGACTTCGTCTTTAGTATAGGACATATTAACCTCTTTTTAGGCCAGTTAAACCCCGTCTCTCTCATCAGAATTGACAAGCGAAAGAGACAGGCTTACCTGATTCGCAATTAGACATCTAAATTTTTAACTGACAAGGCATGCTGTTCAATAAATGCACGGCGCGGCGGAACATCTTCACCCATCAACATGGTAAACATATGGTCGGCTGCAATAACATCCGGCAAGGTCACTTGAATGAGAGTGCGCTTCAGAGGATCCATCGTCGTCTCCCAAAGCTGATCCGCATTCATCTCTCCCAAACCCTTATAGCGCTGGATCTCAATTCCCTTGCGACCGTTGACGCGCAAGAAGTCGATTACTTCGCGAAGGGTGTGATAGGGGTGCGCCTTGCCTCCTTCCTCTGTTATTTCCACTAAAGGCCCATTGGCAACTAAATAGTTGTTGAGGTCTAAGCCAAATTCGTGCAAAGGCTCTTGAATCTCTTCGATGCCGCCTTCTTCAAAAAGTTCGATAAAGTGGAGGCGGCTCGGTTTAAAGGCCCTCATCTCTTGCGTAATCTCGCCTTCTGGAATAGACGCAAGTGTTTCTTGATGCCGCTGGCGTTGACTGTCTTCCTCAGACTGCCTAAGGGCCACAAACTCATCTTCAGAATAGGCAAAGCGAGACCCTTCGACCAAATTCACCTGGAAGCGAGGGAGCTGTCCAGCCCCATTCTTCAGGGCAAGAAACTCTCTGAAAGGAATCCCTTTTCTTTCAATGCGGGCAATAAATGCCTCCACTTCTAGAATGCCTGTAATCAGTTTTTTCGTTTCATCTGCACTCAGCACTCCATCCCGGCCGGCAAGTTTAATCAACACATCGCTCATGCCAAGCTCGAGCAAGTAATCATCCATTTCTTTTTCCGAATGGATGTAACGGCTCGTTTTCTTGCGTGAAACGCGATACAGGGGCGGTTGAGCAATATAGACGAAATTGTTTTCGACGAGAGCCGGCATGTGACGGTAAAAAAATGTCAGCAGCAATGTACGAATGTGGGAGCCGTCGACGTCGGCGTCGGTCATGATGATGACTTTGTGATAACGCAGCTTGTCGATATTAAAGCTATCTTTTCCAATTCCACACCCCAATGCAGCGACCATCGTGCCGACTTCGGTGTTCTGCAAGACTTTTTCAAGGCGAGCTTTCTCAACGTTCAAAATTTTACCGCGTATCGGCAAAATGGCTTGAAAACGGCGGTCTCTTCCAGATTTGGCAGATCCACCCGCAGAGTCCCCTTCCACAATGTAAATTTCGCAAAGAGCCGGATTCTTTTCTTGACAGTCGGTCAATTTACCTGGCAAACGCGCACTATCTAAAGCAGACTTACGCAAAGTCAGCTCACGCGCCTTGCGCGCGGCTTCACGCGCTTGAGCAGCAATAATAGCCTTATCGGCAATCAACTTAGCCATAGAGGGATTTTCATCCAGGAAAATCGTCAGCTCTTCACCCACAATCTGCTGCACAACCGATCCTACATCGCTATTGCCCAAACGCTGTTTGGTCTGCCCTTCAAACTGGGGATTGGCGACCTTCACAGAAATGACCGCCGTTAATCCCTCACGCATATCTTCACCGTTGATGGAGATCTTATCGCTCTTCAAGAGATTGTGATTCTTGATATAGTTGTTCAAGACGCGTGTTAAAGCCGTTGAAAAGCCTGTTAAATGCGATCCGCCCTGGCGGGTTGGAATGTTATTGACATATGAAAAAATGGTTTCGGAATAACCATCATTCCACTGCATGGCCACTTCAAATTCAATGGGGGCATCATCGCCTGGACGCGCTCCATGAAAGTAGATAGGAGCCGGGAAAAGAGGTTCTTTATTTTCGTTGAGATAGGAAACAAATGAACTCAAACCACCCTGATAACAGAAATTGACATCTTCTTTATCGGGATGCTTTTCATCTCTAAAGAAAATATTGATTCCTTTATTAAGAAAGGCTAGCTCTCGGAAACGTTTAGCTAAAATATCATAGTCAAAATCAATCGTCGACATGACTTCATTGTCGGGCCAAAACCAGACTCTTGTTCCCCTCTTGGTCGTCTCACCAATAACCTGCACCGGACGAATCACTTTTCCTTGCGAGAACTCAATTTCGTGCACTTTTCCATTTTTGTAGACCTGTACGAGCATTTTTTTAGACAACGCGTTGACGCAAGAAACCCCCACACCGTGCAGACCACCAGACACCTTGTAGGTATCTTTGTCAAATTTTCCGCCTGCGTGCAAGATAGTCATAACGACTTCCAAGGCTGATACCTCACGCCCTTGTTTACGAGACTCTTTTTCGTGCTTTTCAACCGGAATCCCCCGACCATTATCTTCAATACTAATTGAATTATCCTTATGCAAAATAATATCAATCGCGCTGCAATAGCCTGCCATTGCTTCGTCAATGCAGTTATCGACAACTTCATACACTAGATGGTGAAGCCCATTGACACCTGTGTCGCCTATATACATACCAGGGCGCTCACGCACGGCTTGGAGACCCTCTAGAACCGTAATAGAACTAGCATTGTATTCTTTAATTTGAATCTTGGACTGATCTGAATTTAGTGTATCCTGAGACATTCGATTACCTTAAATATTGAAAATTTATCTCTTGTTTCAACCAATTCGAAAAGAAATCGTCTTAATCTCGACATGAGGAAACTTCTGTCTAAGCTGGCTTAAAATGCGTGGCTTATCATTCTGGCTTAACAAACTATAGAGGGTAGAGTTTTTCACCTTTACTACAAGGACACCCTCTGAAAATGATACTGCTTGCGTCATCGCTGCAAGCTTTGGCCCAATAATAGAGGGCCACATCGTAAGAATTAAATCAGAGCGTTGCTGATAAACTTCTCCAATTTTTGATAAAACATCTGGCAATAAGTCATTGATGCGATGAGTCGTTACCCCCGTTCCATCATAATAACGGGGTGTGCGAGAATAGGGCTTACCCACAGCTTTTTCCGCCTTAATTTAAAAGGGCTTGAGAAAAAAATTTAAGCCCTAGCATACCACAAAATTACGGTCTAGACAACCTTTTTATGCGTATTTTCACAGGGTATTAATCAAATCAGTAACCCCATACAAAAAGAAACAAACAAAAGTGAATCGCAAGTATTCAATTAATACAAAAACTTGAAAAATGTAAAAAAAGTAAAGTAAATGATTCACGCAAACAGATCGAAAACTTTTTATAAGCACCTTAAGGAAGTCTAATAAACCCAATTTTTTACTAGCTGCACGGCTATACCAATGTTTTTTTAAGCACAACATCGAAAATCATAAGAAGTAATTTTTTTCCACTCTCTTTTGACATGACTTTCTTCAAATTGCTTTACCAATCTGCAATCAGCCACTCTCCGAGCTAATAGAGGTAAAATTAACTTTCATAAGCAAATAATAATTAAACATTTAAAATAAGAAAGCGAACACAAGCTAAACGCAGAGACGGAGACACGATGGGAATAATAAGCCATCGATTACCCTGCTCCACCCATCTATGAATGCTATATCCAAAGTTGATTAAAATCAGAACTGTTTCTGTGCTTTTACTTAGACGATTACTTTACGGTTCACAAGATAAAGACGCACTGGGTCACGTAGCCTACAATTTTTATATGCTCCCGCTATCTGTATCTATACATCGCTCCTACCGTTTTTGTATTAATCTTCTACCTTCTCATTTATTGGAAGAATCAGAAATTCGATCGATTTTCTCCTGACAGACCGAGCTTGGATACGGTAGGCCGACTGATTTTTAAAGCCCATAGTACGAGCCTAATGAGAACCTATAGGTAACGGAATAATAAGAGAGCGGAGAGCGACTAATTGCAAAAAAACCAGGAATTATTTGAAGCAAAAAAGAAGTTCAAGGCAAAAATCTAATTCTTATGGTCTTTTACATAACATCTAGATCATAAAGGTAATGGAAAAACCAGGATGGGAAGGGAATGCAAAAAAAGCATTGCCAAGAAGATTCTCGGCAATGCTTTAACGGGTTCAATTAGAACGCCATACCTACATCAACAGAAACGCTACCAGAACACCACTTAACATCTCTTAACGGGATAGTTACGTAGCATCTTGTATCGATATCGCCTTCAGATACATCAGCAATCAAAGCACGATCATGTCCATGGCTTGCTTTGAAGTACTGGAATCCGCCTTTAAGAGCGACTGTCCAGCAATCACAAACATCCCATCTTACGCCGAAATCAACAACATGACCATAAGCTCTTTTTGCACGGTGGTGGAAGCCTTCTGGTAAGTCTTCACGTAAGTTCCAACGAGCTTTTGCATGGTATGTAGCAAAATGGTATTCGTAATCTAAGAATAGAGACCAATCACACCAGAAACGGTAGTTAAGATCGAAACCGATGAATGGACCGTTCCAACGTGTGTGGTAACGGCTGTTCAATCTACCGCCAGAAGAATAAGAGCTGTCGCTATAAGAATAGTAATCGCTGTAGTAAGAATCGCTGTAAGATTGACGCGTAGACTCAGAACCGTCGAACACGAGCGGGAAGCCGCTAGCAAATCTTAAATGACGATCTTTCAAGTGCTGACCTTTCCAAGAATAACCAACTAAAGGAGTGATAGAGAAGCTATCATCACACAATTTGAATTGGTATCCAACTGCAACGTCTGCATCGTACACATGACCTTTAGTCTTAGCATGTGTGCGAGAAAATTCGAACTGAGATTCTTCATTGAAATCGAAGAAGTCAGAATCTGTGTTTTTGCCGCTGACGATCCAGCCGTAATCTCCACTAGCACGCAAGTAGATGTTGTCACATGTGACGTACTCGCCTCTAGCTTCGATTTGCCATATTTTTAAATTTTTCCATTTCAGGTCAGACTGAACGCCAAATGGGCTGCTGCTGTCGCTATAGCTTGAATCGCTAGAGCCGAAGAAATCAGCATGGGTCTTCCATTTTAGTTCGTCTCTACGGTAGCCTACGCCTACTTCAATAGAAGAATCTGTTGCTTCAGGCCAGAAAGCTTGAGCAGCAGAGCAACTTAGAAGGGACGCCATAAGTGTCAAAAGGATTTTGCGCATATATGTCCTCTTAATGATTTTTAATGGTTCAGGGATCTTGATAAAATACACTCTAACAATAAATTCTAGAATTAAGCAACACTAAAACGTGCATTAACAATAGGTTTAGGCAATTGGAAGACAACATCTTCATTGGTATACACTACATCTTCGACTTCATCCACTCCCAATTCGATCAAACGCTGAATACACTTCTGAACAATCTCTTCAGGCGTAGAAGCCCCAGCGGTCAAACCTATCATTTGCTTACCAACCAACCACTCCGACTGGATTTCTTTCTCGTCATTAATCAAATACGACTCAATTCCCCTCGTAGAGGCAGCTTCCCTCAAACGATTGGAATTTGAACTCTGCGGATCGCCAACAACCAAGACCAAGTCGGTCAAGTCGGTAATTTCTCTTAAAGCCATTTGGCGATTTGTCGTCGCATAACAAATGGACGAACTTGGCAGTGTTTCAATGTAAGGATATTTAGTGATCAAAGCTTGCGTAATCTCTTTAACATCATCCAGACTCAAAGTCGTCTGAGTGATATAAAAAAGCTTCTCCTCAGGCAAGTAGCTTAAACCCTTAACATCTTCAACTGATTCCACAATCGTCGTTACATCAGGCGCTTCCCCTGCTGTTCCAACGATTTCAACGTGATTGCGATGCCCGATTAAAATGATTTGATAACCTTGCGAAGCGAAGCGCTTCACAGCCGAATGAACGCGGGTTACAAGACCGCACGTAGCATCGATTTCAATGAGTTGCCGCTTTTTAGCCTGCTCTCTAACAGCCGGTGAAACGCCATGGGCAGAATAAATGAGCCGGGCTCCGACAGGCACATCATCAACTTCCTCGATGAAAATCGCCCCCTTAGCCTTTAATCCTTGTACAACGTGGCGATTATGCACGATCTCATGCTTAACGTAGATAGGAGATCCCCACAGCTCGAGGGCTTTTTCAACGGTCTCAATAGCCCGCTCAACTCCCGCACAAAAACCACGTGGCTTAGATAACAACAACTTCATTTAGCAACCTTGACATCTCATAAATTTAGATCAGGCATCATAAAGAAAAAGCGACTATTTGACAATCACTAAGTCACTCCCTCTTTGTTTCTGATGTGATTCAACAGTCCTTCACAGGACTCTTCCAACATATCCAAAACCAGCTCAAAAGCACCCCCAGGCTGATAATAAGGATCTGGAACGTCCTGCCCTTTATAGAGAGAACTAAACTCAGTCATCAGCGCAATTTTCGCCTTATATTCTGGCGTTCTCGCATATTGATAAAGAAACTTAAGAACCTCTTTATCTGCAACTAAAATGTAATCAAAATGATCAAAAAAGTCTTTCTGGAACTGTTGAGCCCGGCTGGTTAAAACAATTCCGCGAGCCTTAGACGCCTCCTGAATGCGCCTGTCAGGCGCCTGCCCCACATGCCAGTCTCCAACTCCACAGCTTTCAACGTGAAGAGAGAGAGATTCATTTTGAGCCAAATGTTTAAGAATTCCTTCAGCCGCTGGAGACCTACAAATATTACCCATGCAGACAAACATCACACGTACTGTTTTCATCACTCATCCTATAATCGATTAAAACCCTTTCAAAATACGCTCATGATCGCTGAACATCTGTTGCACAACGAAAACCGTACGTTCCATTAACAGTCCCAGGATTATTGCGATGACGCCTAGAGCAACGCAAATCTTCTTTCAAGCTTTTCCAACAGCCACCTCTCAATACGCGATAGACGCCTTGCAAAGGACCTGGAGGATTATCTGGCTCTTGGATCGATACTTCATAGTAGTTATAGCCGTACCAATCATGACACCACTCGTACACATTTCCCGCCATATCATAAAGTCCATACCCATTTGGCGCATAACTCATGACAGCTGTTGTATCGGAACTGAAAAAATTAGCTTGCGTCTTCTCAATATCATCTCCTGTCGGATACAGCACATGTTCATGCCCGCCGCGCGAGGCGATTTCCCACTCAGCTTCAGTTGGAAGGCGCTTGCCCACCCACCTTGCATAAGCAACAGCTCCATACCACGTTACCCCTACAACAGGATGCTTGGCATATCCCGACTCGATGCTCAATTTTCCAGCACTCCGCTTAATGCGGGAATCACGCAAACGAATGATATCGTTGTGATTACTATCTTTTTCTCCGCCCATCACTTCCAAGAAACGAACAAATTGCTCATTTGTAATGGGGTGGACATCGAGAGCAAAACTTGCTAACGTCATTTGGTGACGAGGCATTTCATCACGACTTCCGTCTTGACTGCCTCGGTAAAAAGCGCCGCCTTCAATAACAACCATTTCTGTTAAAATGGGCTTAATATTGGTCACATCCTTTCTCTCTGGATTGTAGACCTTTACCGCGGAATTCACCTGAAAAATAGCTGCCGGATCAGGATCTGTTTGCGGACGCTCAAGCAGGGGATTTTGCAAAACAGGTTTAAGCGTCGGAGCCTGGGCAGAAGGAGCCTCTTCAATCTTCACAGTTTCTTGCTTAACCGCCTCTTGCTGATGCACAGTCTCTTCAATCACTGCACCAACAAATACCTCTTCGAATAGATCAACTTCCTTCTCTGGAACGGCATATTTAATTGTTTCCAGAAAGGCAACCACCTCTTCACGTTTTTCAGCCACAGCAGGCTCTTCACAGGCTATAGAGAGCTCTTCTTTCGCAATGACCAGCATCGGTTTTTCTACATAGCGAACGGCTTCCAAAGCCTCTACTAAAGAGCTTGGACGCTTGGAGGGCTGGCTCTGCAGGCAATGCTGCAGAAGAGAATCCCACTGATGGCGATACTGGCGCGGGCTGGAAGAAGGCATCTCAAAAACACCTTCTGGTAGCTCGTTCATCAACAAAAAGTAGGCCAATATTCCAAAAGCATACACATCGGCTTTTTCATCGACTACATGGGCACCATCGAGCCTCTTTTGCTCGGGAGCTAGAAAAGCGTAACTTTGCAAGAAAGAGGCATGCAAGGGAATGAGTTTTTGCTGATCGATTGCAGGATTTGGATAGCGATCTTGCCCGGCTCTTTGTCCAATACTTTGCAGGCCTATTTCTAACGCTTCGGCAACATTTTTATACGTTCGGGTTAAGACTGCACCGGCCCCCACAATCCAAGAGAGACCAAAATCAGAAAGATAAACTTGCAGCCCCTTGCGCTTATTCCCCACTAAAATATTATTGAGCTTTAAGCCGCGGTGAACAATCCCCCTATTTCCAATTTTTTTAGCATGCGCATAATCCAGCGCTTCAGCAACCTGCTTGAGAACACTAAAAACCTCCTCTTCTTCAAGAGGACGATCTAAACCCATTATATAGTGTGCTAAGTTTGTTATCTCTCCCACGTGATCCACGATGCAGTCGGTCACAACAAAGTAGACACCTTGCGCAAAAGAAATATTATGTGTCTTTACAATGGAGGGATGCTCAAGGGCAGCAAGATGGCCGATATCCTCTTGAAAGCGCTGAATAAAACCCCTGTCAGAAGAAAGTTCTTCGGGAAGAACCTTAAGAATGTACTGGCATTTCATAAAACGGTGTTCTGCCAAATAAACCATTCCCAACGTTCCCTGACCCATAGGCTTGATAATCGTATAATCGCCTAATATGCGCTGCTCCATGCTAAATCCTTATTTTCTCAACTTTATGTATAAAAGATAGTCGCTCGGGAGATTATTTTCAAACCTCAAGAAAGACCAAAGTCTAAATGAATTTTTACTTTCACCAATTATCAAATTAAAGATTTCTAAATTAAGCATTAATTGACTAAGCGCAATGAATCAATAGGAGAATTTTATAATCTCCATGCTCAAAAAGAAAAAAACGTTGAAGCCCAGAAATAGAAAACCCCTGCTATTTTTATAACAAGGGCCTTTATCTCTTTATCTAATAACGATTAACTGCCAAGAGAAATAGGGTTATTTTCTTCGGCAAACATTCGAAGCGCTTCACAATTGTCCTGTTGCCTAAAAAACTCTTTGCAGCGCTCATAAGCATCAGTTTTTAGATCTCCAGCTTGATCTGCAAATATTTTAGCCTCTTTGCTATTACCATGTTCGGCAAATATTTCAGCGCATTCCAAATAAGCTTCTTCTTTTGCGCCCAGGTTAAGCTCATGAAGCTCAATTTGCTCCACAAAACATTGTGCATTCTCCACCTCGCCTCTTTCAGCAAAGATTTTAGCTAATTCGGCATAAGCCTTATTTTTTTCAAAGGTTTCGACTATTTTATCCGCAAATGCTCGCGCATTTTCAACATCGCCACGCTCAGCAAAAATTTTAGCACAAATACGATATGCTATACCGTTTCCTTGCTGCATTTGCGCAATAAAAATCATAGCATTGATTGCATCTCCTAAGATAGCAAGCTCTCTAGCACATCCTTGGTAAGCACGATCCTTAGGAAAAACAGAGGAGATTTGATCGATAAACAGTTGAAACTTGGCGCTCTCTCCTCGTTTGATAAAAGCAATGGCACATGATACGCATGCACTATTTCTTTGTTCTCCAGATAAATCCATAAAAGTCCAAGCTTCTTCGCTATTTCCCAACTCAGCAAAAATTTGAGCACAGCTGCTATAAGCATACTTTGATTGATTTCCTGCCGCTTCACAAAAAACTTTAGCCACTGCACTTTTGTGAAGTTTGGCAAAAGCCTCTGCACAACTTACGTAAACGTTTAGCTTTCCAGCTCCATCTGCAAAAAACTGCGCATGTTCAAAATCACCCAGCACGGCAAAAGCCTTTGCACAACTTGCGTAAGCCTCATCTTTTAGCTCTCCAGCTCCATCTGCAAAAAACTGCGCATGTTCAAAATCACCTAACTCTGCAAACGAGCGTGCACCGACTACATATGCACGATTTTTGTAATCTTCGATGGAATCGATAAAAAATTGGGTACTCTCTTTATCACCTTGCAAGGCAAAAGCTTTGACACAGTTCATGCACGCTTGATCTTTCAAATTGATATCAACTATTATATTTCCAACAAAAGCCCTGGAAAATATAAAATCCCCCCGCTTCGCACAATCTTCGGCACAACGCAAATAGGCACGCTCCTTCCGTTCTCCTGCCTGGTTGGCACAGGTTAGAGCCCTGTCAAAATCCCCTTGCTGCGAAAAGGCAACAGCCATTTCTTCATACAGACAATTCAAACTTAGCTTGTAAGTGAGACTGATCTCCTCAGCACATCTCATCAGTTCCCTTTCATCTCTTTCTCCATTAACGATCCATAAGGCAGATGCTCGTAAAAGAAAGTTCATTTTATTTAGAAGGCTTACAAATGGCCAACTTTTTAAGTTAGAAGTTTCCGTTAAAATAACGCTTAGCTCTTCAGCATCCAAGCTCAAGCTTTCCAGTCGTTTTAAATAAGACTTGATATACGTGCTAAAGTCCTTCGCAACCCATATCTTATCTTCTTCTAAACGATTTCGAAGCTCATGCATTCTCAACTTTCCTTGAAGAATATCCCACTCATTTCTTCTAACTGAGATCGTATGATGATGTGGACCGCACAAAAGCTTAGCTAAATGCATAAGCCTGGGATCGGCCTGAGCTTTAATAACCAATCGAGAAAGCATACACTTTCTTTCCTGGAAAGAAAGTCCTTCCCATTCTTTTTTTCTTCCCGATGTTAACTCGTCTTGCGATTGCAGATAAAAATGAAAACTGATGTCCAAAGCCGCTTTCCACTCACGGCTTACACTTTCTATCATCCTCTCCCGCGCAGGAAAAAAAGAACAAACATAAGAAAGAACGTCCGATGAAATTTGATTAAATTGCATTATACCCCCTCAATTTAAAAATAATTAATTTTTCAAAAAGATTAACAAACATAAAAATAAAAAACCATCCCTTAATTACATTAAAATAAATATATATTTTTTAATTACATAAAAATAAACACAGATCAAGAAAATCAGTTTAAATTTCTATAAAACACCTGCTTCGGTGCTTAGTATGATTTCATGAATGATAGAATGAATCTGCCAAAGCAAAAACTCTACTGGTATCGCACGCCAAGCAGACGTTTTACTTGTCACTTTCAGGAGGGTATGCTAATTTATTCCTTTTAATGTTTTGATTTTAACACTTTAAAGGTTACTAGCTCATGGATAGACGCACCATCTTGTTTGTCATCGCCCTTTCTTTAACTTTATTTGGGATGAATATCTTTTTTCAGAACCAAAATACTCAGCAAAAACAAGAATGGTTGGCTCAACAGCAAGCCAAACAAGTTCTCAAAAGCAAGAAACAGGCTGAAGACATTCGTCAACGCACAGCAACGCTCGATTCGCTTCCTTTAGCAGCAGTCTATGCTGATGCATCTCAGCAGCAACGCTTAACTTCCGGCCTTCTTAAGCAAGATCTCCTTTTGACTTTAGCTTGGGCAGAAGAGGCGCCCTCCCATATTTTTGTTTCAACGCCTCAATCCGATCAAGCAGAAGAATACACCCTAGTTTATCAGGAGCCTGGAGTGCGCGCCCCTGTTCTTTACCGCTTAAAAGGGAGCTCGGCCAATTTACCAGTTGGCTCTCTGCCAGATTTTGGCCGCTATGAGCTGCAACTAGTGGCCTTCAACGATGCTGATTTCTCAACCCAGGTTGCCTTGGGTGAGTATATAGATGGGCATCTCGCCATTCTCAATCCTGAAGTTCTCCATTTAGAAAACGGCTCTTCCGGCTATGCAGCCCTTGCATTGCTGAAAACTCCACAAGGCTACTTACCGGTTGGACTCTATGATGCAAATGACAAAGCATTGGTCCGTTTATCAGCCATCAACGAGCTTGCCCCATTCTTAGCCATTGCTAAGCAGCAAACCAGCCAAGCAGCCGGCCAAAAGGGCGAAGAAAAATTTTATGTCCTAGAAAATGCCTATCAGCAATTAGTCTTTTCTAACCGCGGCGCGGCCTTAGCCGAAGTCAACCTTCCCTTTAAAACAAATGAAGATCACGTAAGCGTTGTACGCGAGATTGAGTTTGACCGCGACATGGTCAAAAACCATCCTTACAATGCCCACTTCCCAGCCCATTCCTACTACACACCGGCTGAATCGGACGGTAAAGAATTCACTTTTCACGAGCAGGGATTTTTAGGCGGCTACTACCCCTTGCTGCGCCGCGACCTGATCCAAGCTGCTCCTCGCAAATCGGTACAGGTTAAACCCCAATACTACGCACTCAACATTGTTTCTGATTATCCAGAGCTTGCCGAACTACCTTATGAAGTCACACACTTTGATGAGAAATCCATCACGTTTGAAGCCGTGCAAAACCATCGTCGCATCACCAAAACCTACTCTTTTGGAGATTCTGCCCAAGAAAGCCCTTACACCCTCAACTTAGCCATTCAAATTGATGGCGATAGCCGAGGATTGTGGCTAACATCGGGCATACCCGAAGTCGAATGGATTTCTGGAGGAGCCGCACCTTCTTTAAAGTATCGCATCACGCGCAATCAAAAATCTGAAGTCGAGAAGATCGATCTACCTAAGGATTCGGCTACCGTAACCTCCATTTATCCAGATTGGATTTGTAATTCCAACGGCTTCTTAGGAATGATTGTCGACCCTCTAAAAGAAATTGATGCCGGCTTCCGCGTCCAAACAATTTCTGGCCTAACCGTTCCTTCGCGCTTGACTGAGATCGATCAAGAATACGACATGTATAAAGCTGCCGATCTTCCAGGTTACATGGTCTACCTTCCCCTCAAATCTCAGGGCGGGTCAATGAATTTCCGCTTCTTTGCAGGCCCTTTTGAAGGCGATATCTTAAAAGAAGTCGATGCCAAGTATTCCAATGCAGAAACCGGCTACAACCCAGACTACGTTGCCTGCCAAACCATGCACGGCTGGTTTACCTTTATTTCAGAGCCTTTTGCAAAATTCTTGTTAGTATTGATGAAATTCTTTCACTACCTAACAGGATCGTGGGGGCTTTCGATCATCTTACTGACAGTTAGCTTGCGCCTTATGCTCTATCCGTTAAACACATGGTCAACCAAGTCCATGGTGCGCATGCAGCAAATCAGCCCGGAAGTGGCCGCTTTGCAAGAAAAATACAAGAAAGATCCTAAGAAAGCACAAATTGAAATCATGTCTCTGTACAAAGAACGAGGTGTCAATCCAGCTTCTGGATGCCTCCCCTTGTTGATTCAGATGCCTTTCTTAATCGGAATGTTCGACCTATTGAAATCGAGCTTTGCTCTTCGCGGCGCTCCATTTATTCCTGGCTGGATCGATGACTTAACAGCACCGGACGTTTTGTTTAGCTGGAGCAAGCCGATTTTCTTCATCGGAACCGAATTCCACCTCCTGCCCATACTGCTCGGCCTTGTGATGTTCATTCAGCAAAGATTCATGGCTACAGGACCGAAAGATCCAGACTTGATGACAGATCAGCAGCGTCAGCAAAGAGCCATGGGAACAATGATGACAGTTGTTTTCGCAGTGATGTTCTACAACTTCCCATCAGGATTGAACATCTACTGGCTCTCATCCATGCTGTTGGGCATCCTACAACAGTGGTATATCACTAAAAAACTGAAAAAAGAGCCGACGACAGCTCCTAAGCCAGCCCCTAAAAAAGGACGCTCTCGCTAGGCCTTTTAGACTTCTTGCTTAATGATTCATTAAGCAAGAAGTCTAAATCAAAGCATGCTTAAGAGGTCGAGGAGGTTCTTAATGAGAAAAATCAACATCCGAGTTACAATGCAACTGATGCGAAAAACAGATGGAATCGATCCACAAGGATAAACATACATGCAAGCTTGGGAAAATTTTCTGCAATCGCAAGAAGCCGAATTAGGGATCGATACTGTCCAGAAATGGCTCAGAACCCTAAAAATCCAACGCTTCGATGCATGCAATCTTTATCTTGAAGCAAAAGACTCCTTTCAGGCTCTTTGGTTTGAAGAGCACATCCGCAGCAAAGCTCAAGTCAAATTGCTAAACGGCAACAACAAAAGAATTAAAATCCATTTAGACGTTGCCAATTCCCCTCAAAAAGTCAAAAAAACCAAACCGAAATTCGCAGAAAAGAATCCCAAAGCTCCTCCTTTTCAACTTAACTTCGATGACTTAGACCCTCATTGCTTGTTCCAGTACTTTATGCACAGTGAAGAGAACAACCTGACCCACAAGCTTCTGCTAGAAATTGCAGGCCTCTCCCCGCAAGCCCACTCTACAAAACTTGGCACTTTCAACCCTATTTATTTATACGGGAGTACCGGCACAGGAAAGACGCATCTGTTGATGAGCTTAGCGCACGCTTTGAGAGCCCAAGGATTGAGAACTGTTTACGTAAGAGCCGAAACCTTTACGGACCATGTGGTAACAGCCATTCGAGCTGGTGAAATGAGCGTTTTTAGACAGGCTTACCGCAACATCGACGCCTTGCTAGTCGACGATGTACACGTCTTTTCAAGAAAGGGTGCCACCCAAGAAGAATTCTTCCACACTTTTAACACCCTCCACTTGGAAGGTAAGCAAATTATTTTATCCGCCAACTGTGCGCCGCAAGAACTTCAGCTCATCGAACCTCGCTTAGTGAGCCGCTTTGAATGGGGCATTGTTCTCCCCTTAAAACCTCTCAAGAATGAAGACATCCGTCAGCTCCTGACTGCGAAATCGCAAGCTCTCCACTTTGCTCTGCCCGTAAAAATCGCCGATTTCCTCATTGAAACCTTTACGAGCAATTCAAAAGCATTAATTCGCGCATTAGAAGCTTTAGTCTTAAGGCTCCACCTAGACTCCAAAAACACGCTCGCAGCGCTCACCCCAACGGCTGCCAAAACTCTTTTGAACGACTTGATCGAAGAAGAGCAAAAGTCCGCCATCACCTCTGCCAAAATTATCCAAGCCGTAGCCGAACAATATGGAATCCGTACAGAAGACATCTTAGGCAAAGCCCAAACCCGTGAATGCGCACTTCCACGCCAGCTAGCCATGCACCTATGCCGGGAACAACTCAAGATGCCATACATGAAAATTGGCCTTCTCTTTTCACGCGATCATTCAACCGTCATGTCCAGCGTCAAGCACATTCAAAAAGCCTTAGATCAAGATGACCGCGATATCGCAGCAACTTGGCACGCCATCATCAAAAAACTCCAAGCCTAGACTCTTCCAGGAATCCCTCCTGCCCCATTAGCCCCTTCTTATTGTTACTCATGCGTTTGTATGCAAAATGAAATAGAGTTCTTAAGAAAGGCAGATCGAACAATTACATAGTCAGAACCATTTAAGTATATTTATGGTTACCAAAAATTCTCAAACTCATTACAAGTTAGCCTATTGAAGGATATTAAACGTATCATTCATCTAACAAAAACTAACAACTAATTTTAATGAATCATATTGTAATTGATTGAGGAAAAAATGAACCAGGACATTTCGTTCGCCAACATAAATGAATGTGAAAACCAAATAAATCAGTGGATGAAAGAGGCCCAGGGGGACTTAGCCAACAGTAAAGCCATTCACTCCTCTACGCAAAAGGTTTTAGCTATTGCCAAAGCTTCTCTCTTGGCAGGAGCCTTATTAGCGCTTCTAACGCCGCGCTATGCGCATTGCTTCAATGTCAAGCGAAGGGAAGCGTGGAAAATTAGCTTTGTCTTAATGACCGCAGGAGCTACCCTGACGCTATTCAACCTCAAAGAGCTTCAAGCAAGTTATCTGCAGCAAGATCCCGAGTCTGCAAAGTCTTTAAAGCATCGCATTAGATGCTTAAAACTGCTTAAAAAAGGAAAAGTTTCAGAAGCCATAGAGAATTTAAGAAAGCATCCTGAATGGATAACAACTGATAAAGGTCTTGAAGTATTGGATCAGTTTGCCAACAAGCAATACAATGCCCTTTATTCTATAAAATCACTCAACCAGAACGCTCAAAGCCCGCAGTCCGCCTATCGAGCTATGGATTACGTGGCCAAGCTGCTTTGCCGCATATGTAAAATTGCGTTGCCTATTTAAATATTGTTTATATATTAATCAGCTTAGCGAAATTCTCAACTGGATCTCTTTTATTGAATCAAAACAGCAAAAGAGATCCTTAAATGTTTCCTAGACAACAAGTCCATTGAGTGAGGCTACCATGACCAAAGACTATCGCATTGCAAGAGATCTATCCATTGATTCCGAAGAAGGAATTGCACTCGCTCAACTAGGCCTTCGAGAGATTGAGCTGGCTGAAAAAGAAATGCCAGGCTTAATGGCCTTACGCCGAGAATATGGCGACAGCAAACCGCTGAAAGGCGCCCGCATTGCTGGATGTCTCCACCTGACTATTCAAACGGCTGTCTTGATTGAAACACTAATTGCCTTAGGAGCACAGGTGCGCTGGTCATCATGCAATATTTATTCGACGCAAGATGAAGCCGCTGCTGCCATGGCATACAAAGGCATTCCGGTCTTTGCATGGAAAGGCATGTCATTAGAAGAGTATGAATGGTGCATCGAACAAACGCTTCACTTTGGCGAACATCCTTTGAATATGATATTAGACGATGGCGGGGACTTAACGCAGCTGGTACACAACAAGCATCCAGACCTCCTGGCTGGTATTCGAGGCATTTCAGAGGAAACCACAACGGGCGTGCGCAACCTCTACCGCCTTGAAAAGCAGGGAATGCTGGGAGCTCCAGCCATCGACGTCAATAATTCTGTGACAAAGTCGAAATTCGACAACTTGTATGGATGCCGCGAATCTCTAATCGATGGAATCAAGCGGGCCACGGACGTCATGCTAGCTGGCAAAGTGGCTGTCATCATAGGGTTCGGCGATGTCGGCAAAGGGTCGGCAAAATCCTTGGCTGGAATGGGAGCCAGAGTCATCATTTGCGAAATCGATCCCATCTGCGCCTATCAAGCCTCTATGGAGGGGCTCGAGGTGCGAACCATGGAAGAGGCTGCCCCCATCGGAGATGTTTTTGTGACAGCTACTGGTTGCATCGATGTCATCCGTGGCGAGCACATGGAACAAATGAAAGACGGCGCCATTCTTTGCAATATTGGACACTTCGACAGTGAAATTGATGTGCGCTGGTTAAAGGAACATTCTGAAATTGAAGAAATTCCCATTAAACCGCAGGTCGACCGCTATCAATGGAAACGCAAGAATAAATGCTTAATTTTACTTGCCCAAGGAAGACTCGTCAATCTCGGCTGCGCAAAAGGCCATCCGTCCTTCGTTATGTCCAATTCATTTTCCAATCAAATTCTTGCTCAAATCGACTTGTGGACTGCACCAAAGCGCCATCCGATCAGCATTCGCCGCCTCCCAAAAATTCTCGATGAAAAAGTAGCCAGGCTTCACTTAGAAAAACTAGGCGTGCATTTGACAACCTTAACCCCAAATCAAGCAGCTTATCTCGATGTTCCAATCGGTGGCCCCTACAAGCCAGACTACTATTTGTACTGAATCCATGATGTTCTTGCAAAAATCGAGCGTTAAATCGGTTGATTTTTGCAAAAACCTCCCATGACTAATACGGCCACTCATCTGACAGCTAAATTTCATCTTTTTCATCTTTTTTCTCCGGAAGAGAGGACATTCTCTTCAGCGAAAGCTAAAAAACCAGCTGTCCATACAGCAATTGACCTCGAATTAGGGCGCAATCACGAATAAAATGCCTCATTAACGCTAAAAAATTACAAAAAAATAGAGATCAAATACCCACTCAAAACCCATCTTAGAGCCATAAAAACGCAAGATAACAAAAATATCACATTTTCATTTGTCGAAAAATTGGAAAATATGTTAGTTTTCTATTCTCTTTCGAGAGAAATCGGAGTATAGCGCAGCTTGGCTAGCGCGGCTGCTTTGGGAGCAGTAGGTCGGGGGTTCGAATCCCTCTACTCCGATTCAGCCCTATCTTTGGAAACGGAGATAGGGCTTTTTTTGTACCTAAAAAATCGATTTCAAAAAAAGCATTACAGAGGTTGTTCCATGCAAATAGGAAACTGGATTGCTTGGCTTTACTGGAATCCCCCTCGCGAGGCATTCACAGTCCCCCTTCTCGATCGTCCCGTCATGTGGTATGGCATCAGTTTTGTGACAGGGTTTATTCTTGGCTATTTTCTGATCGTCCCCATCCTCGCCAGCTTCCTCCGCCAAAGCAAACACCTTGCATCAATCGATATCCTCAACTGGCCGCTTCTTGTCAAACACCTCCACACAAACAACTCTTCCCCTCTCGTTCAACGTTGTTTATCAGCCTTGAATCCTAAGGCGCGCGAGCACCTGCAAAAAGCAGATGGCAATCAAGCAAGCGATCCTTTTCTACAAGAGCAGTTGCTTAATAGCTTCAACCAGGTGCTGCAAGGATGCGGAGTTAAGCGGGAAGACTTCGAACAAACCTTTAAAGGCGCCATCGCAACAGCAACCCATACCAGCCATTTTTTATCCGACCGTTTATGTTGGTTTATTGTTGCCGGAACTTTGATCGGCGCCCGCCTCGGAGCCGTTTTTTTCTATGACTGGCCCTACTTCAAAGAACACCCCCTAGAGATTTTTCAAGTTTGGAAGGGAGGCTTAGCAAGTCATGGCGGTGTCCTTGGAGTCATGCTTGCACTTTACCTCTATATCCTATATGCCCGCCAATGGATGCCAAGCCTCTCCTTTCTAAGACTCCTGGACTTTGTCGCGATTCCAAGCGCTTTAGCCGCCTTCTTTATCAGGCTCGGCAATTTTATGAACCAAGAGATCCTAGGAACCCCCTCATCTCTGCCATGGGCCGTTCTCTTTGGACAGCCGGCCGATGGAAGTGCTCTTGTTCCAAGACATCCGGTTCAACTCTATGAAGGAGTCACCTATCTGATCACTTTCTTCTTTCTCTATGCTTTATGGAGAAAGAGAGGTAATGAAGTGGGAGCTGGCACCTATGTGGGTTATCTCTTCATCTTCATCTTTTCAAGCCGCTTTATTTTAGAATTTTGGAAGGCGACGCAAGAATCGATCCTAGAGAGCGGCTCCCTACAAATGGGGCAATGGCTCAGCATTCCCTTTATCTTATTAGGCATCCTCTTAGTCTATAAAGGGCAAACAGCATGCGGCAATTGCGCAACTTGCCCAAAGAGAAGAAATCAGGCTGAACAGTCATCTTGCAAAAAATAAAATTCTCTCAAATGCCGGTAATGCTTGCACAAACAACCTTTGACTCGTCATCCAAAAGGCCTAATGGCCTTTTGGATCGGGCAAACTCTACTTGGCTGTTAATATTGCCTTTTAGCACTTTGATCACCAATTGTTCGGCCCTATAGTCCTATATGCTCTCAAGTAATGATCAATCTACTCAAAAATCTTCGCATTTTTAAAGAAGCCTTCTATTCAATCACTTACAACCTGTGCTTGGCTATGGGCCTCTTAGTAAAAAAACCTTGATCTTATAATAAATTTAAACGATAATTTAACATAATTAAATTATTCAGTATGAATTTATTAGAAACTTGAGCTTTAAGAACTCAAGTTAGAACCGGTCTTACCGACCAGGTTTTATAAAAAGCCGTTGTTAGGAGTAAAGATTCATGGCTACATTAGTATTTGACCATAATGATGAAGAAACTGAATTGCCAGACGATTCTCCAATTGCCGAAGTTTGCGAAGAAGCTGGTGTTCCTTTTGCATGCACGGAAGGAGTTTGCGGAACTTGTGTCATCGAAGTGAAAGAAGGCAAAGAAAACCTCTCTTCTCCAACGCAAGAAGAGGAAGATTTCCTTGGTGAAGGAACTTGTCACGAACGTTTAGCTTGTCAATGCCGCATTAAAAAAGGGCGCGTTCGCATTTCATTTTAATTACATTTAGACTATACCAAAGTAACTTCAGAACCCCGTTTTGGAGTCACTTCGGCATCCATTACACAACTAAGCAAAGAACTAGAGGGTGTTTTCAAATCTAATTAGTTAAGCCATTTTTTGCGCGACTGGTTGGATTTGAAAACATCCTCTTAACAATTATTAAAGAGGAAATACTATGTCCTGTTGTTCAAAACCTAAACATGACGATCATTCTCATTCCCACTCGCATTCTGGTGGTTGCTGCTCTCCAGCTCCTAAAGAGCATTCACATTCTGGCGGCTGTTGCTCTCCCGCTCCTAAAGAGGATTCTCATTCAGGTGGATGCTGCTCTGCACCGAAGAAGCAGCAGCAAGCTCCAACAAAAATTACACGTCTGATGACGATCGAAGACATCTTAGGCATGTTCCCCTTCAAGGCGCAAAAGCTCTCTCAAGAAATTACGAATGCCGGCCTCCACTGTGTGGGTTGCCATGCGGCCGTATGGGAAACTCTTGAAGGTGGAATGATGAGCCATGGCAAGACCAATGAACAAATCGATGAACTTGTCCATCGCCTCAATGTTTTATTAGAAGAGCCTATCGATCAATCATCCATCAGCATCACAGCTCGCGGCGCTTCAAAATTTCTAGAAATTTTGAATGACGAGAACAAGCAGGGATGGGGCATGCGCTTTGCTGAAGAAATGGCTGGCTGCAATGGTTTCGAATACGTTTTAGATTTTTCTGAAAAAGCAGATGCGGAAGATCAAATCTTCACATCTAATGGTATTGAAATCCATGTAAAAAAAGCCATGGTTCCGCGTCTCCTCGGTTCAGAAATCGATTTCGTCGATGGCTTGCGCGGATCTGGATTTAAAATCTCAAATCCAAACGTCCGCTCTTCTTGCGGATGCGGAACATCGCACAACTACTAAGAGCCGGATTGCCTTAAACCTTAACTGGGATATGTGGCAGCGTAGCAGTTACGAAGGCAAGGGTCCATCCCTTGCCGGATACGTAGAGTCTAAGAATTAATGGGGCGCCCAAGTGCTTGCAGAGCGGCTTCTTTAATGGCTTCGCTTAAAGTGGGATGCGCTTGCACAGCTTGTCCAATCTCTGCCAATGTAGCTCCAAGCTGCATCGCGAGCATTCCTTCTGCAATTAGCTCAGATGCATGCGTCCCAATAATATGCATCCCCATCAATCGGCCAGTCTCTCTATCTCCAATGACTTTCACAAATCCTTCAGTCTCGCCTGTGCAGCGTGCACGTGAATTTCCCCTAAAAAAAGAGGTCCCTACAAGCAATGAGCGCCCGGTCTCTTTCGCCTCTTGCTCTGTCAATCCCACTGACGCCACTTCTGGATCTGTGTAAATCACGTTTGGAATTGCCAAATAATTTACGTTTGACCGCTCTCCCTTCAACCATTCAATAACGACCACCCCTTCTTCAGTCGCTCTGTGGGCCAACATTACTCCATCAATCAAATCTCCAATGGCAAAAATATGGGGCTGCTGAGTGCGGAAGAATCCATCGACAGGCACAAATCCCCTTCGATCGACTGTAATGCCAATCTTGTCGAGTCCAAGCCCCTGACTATAGGGCCTGCGCCCGACAGCCACTAAGACGGAATCGCCGCTCACATTTTGCAGCTGCCCTTCCGACTCAACCGTCAAAATAACTTCTTCTGGCTGTACAACGGCATTCACAACCTTGGATGATAATTTGAATTGGATCCCTTGCTTCTTAAGAATTTGCAGAAGCTGCTTCGTAAGCGCTACCTCCATGGCAGGGCAAAGGCGGTCGAGCATCTCGATGATAGTCACGCTAGAACCTAGTCGATTGTAAACAGAAGCAAGCTCCACGCCAATGACGCCGCCGCCTATAACAAGAAGCCTTTTTGGAGCTTGCAAGAAGCTCAATGCTCCTGTCGATGACACGACATTTTTTTCATTAAAAGGCAGGCCCGGCAAGGCAATGGGCTCAGAACCTGTAGCAAGGATAATCGAATCGGCCTCAATTTCGCTCGCCTGCGAACCACTGCTCACCCTTAGACGATGAGGATCAATAAATGATGCCTCTCCTTGTAAAGAGACTACTCCATTTTTTTTAAAAAGCCCTGCAACGCCATCAACAAGTCCTTTAACAACCTCTCTTTTGCGCGCCATGAGTTTTGGAAAGTCCATTTTCACTTGCGAGCATTCGATCGCATTCAAGCTTCCTTCTCGCTGTAAAATAGAGAAAAGCCCTGTAGCATGCAGCAGCGTCTTAGAAGGAATGCACCCCACATTGAGGCATGTCCCTCCAAGGGTGTTTCTTTTATCAATGCAAATGGTCTTAAATCCGAGCTGAGCCGCGCGGATGGCTGCTGCATATCCGCCAGGACCTGCCCCAATAATTGCTACATCATAACGCTCAGCCATCTGATTGACTCCTCTTTCTTTCTGTTTATAAGTCTAACAATAAGCGTGAAGGATCTTCTAAAGCATTCTTAATATGAACTAAAAAGGCGACCGACTCCTTTCCATCTATCAGGCGGTGATCGTAACTTAGTGCCAGATACATCATGGGGCGAATCACGATTTGATCATTGACTACGACCGCTCTCTTTTCAATCTTATGCATTCCTAGGATTCCACATTGAGGCGGATTTAAAATAGGAGTCGACAAAAGCGATCCATAGACGCCGCCATTTGTGATGGTAAAGCCGCCTCCCTGCAGATCATCAGCCGCAACCTTTCCATCCCTCGATTTTTTGGCAAACTCGTCGATGGCAAGCTCAATCTGTGCAAAACTTAGCCGATCACAGCCTCGCACGACTGGAACAAGCGTTCCCCTATCGGTTCCAACAGCAATGCCTATGTCATAGTAGTGGCGCTGAACAATATCTTCGCCATCAAGATAAGAATTGACGTTAGGATAAGCTTGCAGTGCCGATACAGCAGCCTTCACAAAAAAAGACATGAAACCAAGCTTCGTGCCATACTTCTTGATAAAAAGCTCCTTGTGTTTTTCCCTTAAAGCGATCACCTCTGACAAATCAACCTCATTAAAGGTTGTGAGCATGGCCATCGTCTGCTGAGCCTCCACTAGCCTGCTCGCAATGACCCGCCGAATTTTTGACATGGGCTTCCTCGTTTCCTCTTTGCCGGCCGCAGATTTTGAAGCAGGGCTCGTGACTGGACCTGTTGCCGAGGGGATCTGCTTAGGAGCAGCACCTTGGAGAGCCTGCAGCTCGGATAGAAAAGATTCCTTCGTCCAACGCAAAGAAGGGTCATCAGTTTCACTTTTTGCAGAAGCTAGCTGAACAGGGACAATTGATGCTTGTTGCTTGGCAGAATCAGAAGAGGGAGCTTCCTGCCTTGCAACTGGAGAAGACTTCGCCACTTCGGCTTGCACAGCGCTGCTCTCTTCAACGAAGCCGATGACCTGCCCAATTTTGACAGTCTCTCCAAGCTTCACAGACAAGAAAACCTTGCCCGCTCGCGGAGCATAGAGCACCTGATTGACTTTATCCGTTTCCAATTCCAAAATTTCTGCATCGGCTTTGACGATGGATCCTTCTGGTGAAAGAATTTGACCAATCACAGCTTCAGCTATGGATTCCCCCATGGCAGGCACTTTAATTTCACTCTTCATGTCTGAAAGACCTGTTTTAAAATGTTAACATGTTCTTGTTCGTGAAGCTGATGCGATCCAGTAGCAGGTGTTGCACTACACTGACGCCCCACGTAAAGCAAAGACAATCCCTTCGCAAGCATTGGAATCAAATAAGGGGAGATAAAACTCCAAGCTCCCATATTTTGAGGCTCTTCTTGCACCCATAAATAGTCCTTTACCTTGCTATAACGAGCCAAAATCTCTTTCAAGCGCACCTTATTCAAAGGATAGAGCTGTTCGATGCGAATCAAAGCAATATCGCTACGCTTAGTTTTAGCCTTCTCAGCCAAGAGGTCATAATACAGACGTCCACTGCACAAAACGAGCCGCTTGATAGCAGTCCCATCCTGCACTGGATCGTCCAAAATATCTTGAAAAGTTAATTGAGCCAAATCAGCCAAGGAACTGACACAGGCTGGATGGCGGAGCAATCCTTTCGGCGTAAAGACAATCAAAGGCTTATGAAAAGAGCGATGCATTTGGCGCCGCAAAAGATGAAAAAGCTGGGCCGGCGTCGTGGGATTGACGACTTGCATATTGTCGTGACCAGCTAGAGATAAAAAGCGCTCAAGCCTTGCAGAAGAGTGCTCTGGACCCTGTCCTTCATACCCGTGAGGGAGAAGCATGACGAGACCAGACTTTTGTCCCCATTTTTGCTCACCACTCGCAATGTACTGATCGATAATGACCTGAGCCCCATTGGCAAAGTCACCAAACTGAGCTTCCCATATGGTGAGCCCCTTTAAACAGGCAACGCTATAGCCATATTCAAATCCCAAAACCGCCATCTCCGATAGAGGGGAATTGACAACTTCAAACTTTCCCTGCTTGGCTTTGAGATGCGCGAGCGGATAATAGTCCTTTTCTACTTGCTGATCGACCCATATCGCATGGCGATGGCTAAATGTGCCACGGCAGCTATCTTGACCAGAAATGCGCACCGGGACTTCTTCATCAAGCAGCGTCGCGTAGGCTAAATACTCGCCTAAGCCCCAATCAATTGGCTTATCTTCTTTGATGCGATTCAATCGATCTTTGACTAGATGCTCGATTTTTGGATGGAGGCTAAATCCTTCAGGAACGTGGCTAAAACGCTCGGCCAAAGAAAGCAAAAGCTCCCGATCAACTCCTGTCTTAACCGGCTGAAATAAGGCCTGATCACTTGGACGCTCCATCTGATCGCGAGCCGGAGAAGCGCCCTTTTTCTCCTGCAGCTTCCCATAGACCTCTTGCAAGCCTGCTTTAAATCCCTCTTCCATTTGCTCGACAACGTCCTTAGCGATCGCTTGATCCTCGAGGAGCCGGTTGCGGTAGAGCTCTCTAATCGATTTCTTGCTCTTGATTAAACGATACTCTAAAGGCTGCGTATAAGCGGGCTCATCCCCCTCATTGTGCCCATATTTGCGATATCCATTTAAGTCGATGAAGACATCGCAATGGAACCTTTGACGGATCTCCAATGCAAGCAGCGTTGCAAGAACACAGCTGTCTGGATCTTCAGCATTGACGTGAAAAACAGGCAGCCCAAAGGCTCTAGCAATATCTGTGCAGTATGGCGTCGAGCGGGAGTCGCGTGGAATGGTTGTAAAACCGATTTGATTGTTGATGACAAAATGAATTGTCCCTCCCGTCGTATACCCTCCAACCTTGGCCAGCTGCAAGGTTTCATAGACAACCCCCTGCCCCGAAACTGCGGCATCACCGTGTATTAAAATGGGAACGATTTTCTTTCGCGCAAGCTCGTCATTGGCAAGGAATTGCTTAGCTCTCGTCTTACCTTCCACAACAGCGTCGACCGATTCCAGATGGCTTGGATTAGGGCTCAAGATCAATTTGATAGCCTTGCCTAAAGGCGTTTTAAGATTATCACCTGTATATCCCTTATGATACTTGACATCCCCCATTCCTTCTAGCGAATCGGGAATATATCCTTCGTCAAATTCAGAAAAAATGGTGTGGTAAGACTTATTGAGAATATTAGCCAATACATTGAGACGTCCTCGATGAGCCATTCCCAAAATAAACTCTTGAATTCCTTGTTCCGCGCCAGCCTCGATTAAAAAAGCCAGCATGGGAATCAAAGTTTCAGCCCCTTCAAGAGAAAATCGCTTTTGCCCCACGTACTTTGTATGCAAAAAAGTCTCAAACAGCTCCGATCGATTCAAATAATCCAATATGCGCTGCTTTTGCTCGTTGGACAAAGTCTGCTGGAACAGCTTGGTCTCAATATAATCTTGAATCCACTGCTCCATTTCCTTGTGATCAACATGCTTATATTCAAATCCAATGCGGTTGCAATATAAGTTGCGCAGCCCATCAATTAAAAGAGCCAAAGATGTGTGTGCCTCTTTTAAAACCCCATGAGTCGCAACCATTTTGCTAAGATCTTCCTGTTTGAGTCCCCATTTGGCTAAATCGAATGGATCACTTTTTTTCTGCTCTCCATTCAAAGCGATGGGATTAATCTTCGTTGTCAAGTGGCCATAGCGGCGATAAGCATCGATGAGTTGCTCGACAGGCAAAGAGGGAGCCTGAGGCGCGATGCCATTGATGATGGGTGCTGCAGCTTCATGGTCGAGCGACTGAAAATAGTTTTTCCATGATGGATCTAGTCCATTGGGATCGACTTGATACTGTTCGTACAAATGCTCAAGAAGATCTAGATTGGCTAGTTCTCCCTCTAGGATTGGATTGTATTTCATGAGAGATGCCCCCGAATTGCTCTTTTCCAATACGAAAAGTCTTTAACCACCGTTTTTAGTTATCAATCAGACATCTTGCATCATTCATCATTTGGCATTTTTTGTCTTTCGCTTCAACTTCCTTGGCTCAGGCTACCCCTTTCGCTTACCTCAGAGAATTAAAAAAATTTGTAAAAAACAAATGATACAAGATGCTTATTTAGCCTAGAGATAAATATTTTTAAAGAGTAAAGTCTTCCTAATAACTCCAACTGTAGCTTTTTCTAACCTCATCAATCGAGCAATTTGAAGCATGCCCAATAGACTCAAAACAGCTCTCTTCGTCATGACTCGGACAGTTCTCCTCGCTTTTTTATTCGGCTGTTCCGATGGCTCTAAACAATCCACCGAACAAAGCTGGCAAAACATCAACGCGCGAGAAGAGGCCGCAAATGAACCCCGCTCCCCGCTCTACCGAGCCCTTGCTCCAATCTCATGGATTTGCCACACGCCAAGCCCCAGCGACTCTCTTTTAGACACGACTAAATCGGTGTGTGAATTTTTCATTCAAGACGGAACAGAAAAATTGCGCTTAACCATTCACACCTTTCCCGTCAATGAAGTGCAACCTCGCATTCCTCCTTTAGCCCAAATCACTCGTTGGAAAACTCAATTTGAAGAATTAGATCCCCTTACCATCCAAGTGATACCTCAGTCGCAAGGAGGGTTTGTTGGCCTCTTGCTAGAAGCCGAGGGGCTCTATCAAGGACAATTGCAAAAAATGCTCGGATGGAGTATGCAACTGGCTCCGGAATACGATAGACAGCTGCAAAATAAGAGCGATCTATTAAAAAACAGGCTGCGCCGCGCCGATTACACGATCAAAATTGTAGGACCGACTTTATTGATTAACAAGCATCGCAAAGCATTACTTCATTTTGCCAACAGTTTTGAACTAATAGACGAACTCCCCACTCCTTTATGAATTGGATTAAGCGTTGTTTCCATTTTTTAGGCGGTATTTACCTAGCCATTGTTCTTATTGGAGCATTCGCAGCCATCGTCGTGGCTGGAACAATCATAGAATCTTACACCGACTCCCATCTTTATGCCGCTGAATGGACCTATCAAAGTCCTTTTTTTCACATGCTGCTATGGCTTTTATTCATCAACATCCTCTTTGCCGCTCTGAGACGCTGGCCTTTTAAGCCGCGCCACATTCCCTTTCTCATCACGCACTTAGGATTGCTCATGGTGATTGGAGGGACAATCATCAAGCAACGCACAGGCATTCAAGGAAATTTAAATCTGTGGGAGGGAAGTGCAAACCAAACTCTCCTTCTCCCCAATACGCATGCCCTCCAAGTTGAAAAAATAGATTCCGTCTCGCTCGATCCTATTCGAGACATGTACACCATAGCCTTGGGCGGCAGGCAGATTTACCAGCAGCAGCGCTTTCCAAACCTCAAAATCAAAATTTTAGGGCAAACGTCGCATGTCAGCGAGGTGTGGGAAACTTGGATTAAAGGCGACCGCGCCTACCTCACTGGACTGCTTCCTTTCCCCGTGCAGTCGTGGAATAAAGAAGAGCCTTTTCCCAAAGGGGTCTTCACCCTCCTGGCCGGACAAAAAAAGAACTGGAATCTTTTGGCTCTTCGATCTCCTCACCTTCAAGAGAGCGTAACAGCTTTCTATTTGGATAATCTGACTCTCCGCCTCTCCCTGAAAAATGAACCGGATAACCATGTAGACATCGCCTTGCAAGAGGCTCTTGCAAACGGAGTGAATTGGCATGGAAAAGAAATGCGAACCGAACTCGATCTTGCCTATTCGCCAATCGACGGCTTCAACCAACCATTGCTAGCCCTCAAATGGGAAACGGCAAATGGAGAAGCAAAACACCTTTGGGTGAATCTTTTAGGAAGCCGCTCCTTGTATGTCAATGAAGAATCTAGCAAAGGCCTTCCTCCTCCCTTTGAGATCGATCTCATTCGCCCCGCTCCAGCCCTTTTGTTAGTCGAAGACGAACAAAAAGATACCTTTCTTTTTGCCTTTGATGAATATGGGCGTGTCCACGGAGAAGCCTTCCGGCAAGGCCACCTTCAATCCTTACTGGCTTACGAACACGGCTATGCCGGCTATGCTGTTCAAGCTCAGCTCCCCATCCCAAGCTTTCCAAACGGACGCCTAAATAAAGAATCAGCCGATGCCTATTTTTTATCCCAACAGCTGCGTCAAGCCTTGCAAACAAAAGCGCGTCTCGCTCCGCCCCTTGAGCTTTTTGCCCAAGCCTGCCAACAAGCCCAGACTGACTTTGTCGACCATTTCATCGAATTTTTGCAACAATGGGACAATAGCCGCTCTCCTCTCATCTCTTCTTTAGAAGGCTGTAGCAACTCTTTAAAAACCACTTTGACCCTGCTAAATTGGCAAAAAGTTCCCGCTTTAGACCAAAAAGCGTCCCACTGGACCTACCTGCTTTTCGAACAGCTTCAAGCGCCCATTCAAACAGACGAAGACCTCATGAATTATTTAAAGGAGCGTCAATGGCCCTTTCTCAAAGGACTGGAAGACTCTAATGATCAGAATCAATCCAAAGATCTCTTGACGCGTTTAGCCCAGCAGCTCTTTGCAATCGCCCATCACTTGCCAGATCATCAGAAACAGGCCCCCTTCTCAACGCTGCAAAAAGCGCAGCATCTTTCGGCCTACCTAAAAGCCTTCGGCATCGACTATCAAAGCTTGCTTACAAGGCCGGAAGAAGGCGAGGAGACCTTTGACCGGTTGCAAACATACTGGCAAATGACAGCCCAAAATGAATCCGAGGCAAGTCAAACATCCATTACTTTAGAAACGCCTCTAACAGTCTACCATAAAACAGAAACACCTTTGCAAAAGCGAGAAGACAATCGTCCAGGCTTATTTGTGGAAGTCCAAGAAGGCACTCGCAAACAGCTGCTTTCTTTAGCCTATGATTCGGCCGCCATGGGGCTCAAGTGGCCCATTCTAAATGGGCACTATCTCATCCGCTTTCAACCAAGCCAGATTGAGCTCCCCTATAGGCTGCGCCTGAGGCAAGCGCGCCAGATCAATTATCCGCACACACAGCAACCCTATAGCTATGAGGGAGACTTGCTCATCAGTGATGCGGCTGGTAAGGAAACTGCCACAACACTTAGTATGAATCGCGTCTTCGAAACATGGGACGGCTTTCGCTTTTATTTGGCTGGCATGCATTCCACCTCTCCCCAAAATGCCAAGCGGGTACAGATCATCGTCAACCAAGATCCCGCCAAGTATTTTCTTACTTATCCCGGAGCCCTCATCGTGACTCTTGGAACAACGCTTCTTTTTTGGCTTCGCCCTTATCGAAAAAGAGAGTAGGCAGTTGGAGATACCCTTCATTATTTGATTTAATCATTGATCAAGCTTTCACTCTTATTACAGCCGGAAGAGAAGCGCTCTTAATTAAAAAAAGATTGACTACCACCTTTCGATTATTTAGAAGTACCTATATGGAGTCTAAAGAAGGAGAACATCTTATGGTAAAAGTACACGGCTATGCAGCACAGCAAGCAACAACCCCACTTGCACCCTTCGATTTTGATCGGCGGGATCTGCGTCCGAACGACGTTCAAATTGACATTCTTTATTGCGGTGTATGCCACTCCGATTTACATACGGCTCGCAATGAATGGAAAAGCACCATCTATCCTTTTGTACCGGGGCATGAGATTGTTGGAAAGGTTCTAGAAGTTGGTGAAGAAGTCAAAGATTTAAAAAAAGGCGATGTAGTCGCCGTTGGCTGCATGGTTGATTCATGCAGAACGTGTAAAAACTGCAAAGATGGTTTAGAACAATACTGCGATACTGAAACCATTTTCACCTATAACAGCCGCGATAGACATGATAAAAGCGTGACCTACGGAGGATATTCCACTCAAATTATCGTCGATCGTGCCTTTGTTCTGCATGTTCCCAAAGAATTCAAAGAAACAGATTATCCCGGCGTTGCCCCGCTTCTTTGTGCAGGCATCACAACCTATTCTCCCTTAAAGCATTGGAAGGTCGGCGAAGGAAGCCTGGTTGGCGTTGTAGGATTAGGAGGACTTGGACACATGGCTATCAAACTTGCTCATGCCATGGGTGCCCATGTCGTGCTCTTTACAACCTCTGCCAGCAAGGTTCAAGATGCAAAGAGGCTTGGCGCCGATGAAGTTGTTCTTTCAAAAAATGAAGAGGAAATGAAAAAGCATGTAGGCAGTTTTGATTTCATTCTCGATACAGTCGCCGCTTCCCACAACTTAGATCCCTTTATTCAGCTACTCAAACGCGACGGCACATTATGCCTCGTTGGAGCCCCAGAATTCCCCCATCCATCTCCAACCATCAATCAGCTGATTTTTAAACGGCGCCAAATAGCCGGTTCGCTGATTGGCGGAATTAAGGAAACGCAAGAGATGTTAGATTTTTGCGCCAAGCACCACATCACGGCAGACATTGAACTCATTCCAATTGGCAAAATCAATGAAGCCTACGACCGCATGCTCAAAAGCGATGTTAAGTACCGCTTCGTGATTGATAGTGCGACTTTGAAAAAGTAATCTCGCTGCAAAGCTTTCATCATCTAATTGAAGGAGGTCTTATGTTCCGCTATCTTGCCGATATGGGATACACAGCTTTTTCATCCCTTTATTGTTTTACGAGACAACTGCAGAATGATATCTATCGCCAAGAAGCGCTCGAAGCAGCTTCTAGAGCCAAAGAAATCAAGGATCCCTACACTTCCGAGAAACACGTTGGAACAGTGAATCGGCTCTCTTGTTTAACGTTTAGACGAATCAATCGCGAGTCGGAAAAAGACGAGTATACTTCACGCCTCAATCTGTTGAACAAGATTAGGCAGCAGAAGAAAGAAAAACTCCCCATCGCCCATTTGATTTTTAACGAACTATCGACTCCTAGCCAAGATCCTTGGGCTACGACCACTCCAGTTTTTGCCGGATACACGAGCCTACCAGACCCCCATGCCCGCCTCTTAATCACTAAAGGGCAATACGTACGCTGCCCAAGCGAGACAGAAAACAGAGGCGAGCTGATCATTACCAACACAACTGATTCCACGTTTTGCAAAGAGTTGCAGACCCTTTTAGACGATGCGGAGGCAATTGATTTACTTTTGAAGTTGCGCAACGGCCTTTTGGAGCATCAGAAGAAAAAAAACAACGAATAAAACCTTTGAATTTCGGTGAATTATTTTTACCAGTCTGCAATCAGTCGCCTAAAGACTTCTAACATGCATTCACTTTACTTTATAGACGCTAACAAAAAGAGCCATAGACTTTAGATAGAAAAAATCAGAAATCCGATCGATTTTCACCGGTCCCCGTGCTTGAATGCAGATGTTGTGAAAGGCCTTTAGGCCGACTGATTTTAAAGCCCAGGGTGAGCGCCTAGCAAACTGTGGATAAATGGGATAGAAAGCAATAAGAGCTCGGATAGCGATGATTGCCAATTACTTAAGAAAGTCATCTTTACCCTATTCAGCTTTAGGTTTTAAGGCCAGCTTGATGGGCCTCTGAATCAATCAAAAATAACCATTTCTCTAACAGCTCCTTAGCTGCCTTGGTTGGTTGCCATCAGCAATGCCCTAATGCCAAAAACACCTAGTTAGGAGGCAAAAATTTCGGCAAAAAAGGCCTTCATTGCTTTCCAAGAACGGCTATTAGCCTTAGGCTCAAAATACATGCCATTCTCTTTGTCGTGTTGATTTAAGTTGGTAAAGGCATGAGCGGCAAGTCCATAGATATTGAACTGCCAATCGACTCCAGCAGCTGTCATTTCCTCTTGTAAATGAGTCACATCTTGCTGGGAAACAAGCGGATCGTGATATCCATGCAACACAAGCAACGATCCTTGAATCGGGGCAATGGGCACAGTTACAGCTTGGAGATCTTGGAGCCTGCTCCCTAATACGCCGTGAAAGCTGACTACTCCCTTGACTGGGGCACCGCTTCGCAACAATTCAATGACCGAAAGCCCGCCAAAGCAAAAGCCTATGGCTCCGATCTTGGTAGGATTCACAAGCACATCCCGTTGCAACACATTCAAAGCCCCAATGAGCCGCTTTTGAAGCAGGGTGCGCTGTATAAAAAGAGGCTCCATCAGCTGAGCCGCTTCCTCTGGGTTGCTAGCCACCCTTCCTTTACCGTATAGATCAACCGCAAGCGCCACATACCCCAATTCTGCAAGATCTCGAGCCTTTTGACAGGCAAAATCATCTCTACCCATCCACGTATGTACGACTAAAACGGCCGGTTTTGGCTGTGTTGACTCATTCTCAGGATAGGCTAAAAACCCTTTAAATTCCTCTTCATCTATTTGATAAGAAACGTCTTCGTACCGCATAAAAAAACCATGAATTCATTGAACATATTAATTACCTTATAAATAAAGCAAAGGCCTTAATCCCCATGCCTATCAACCTCGTTATGGGATAGTTGAATCATTAAAATAAAGATAATTTGTCGCACTTGAACGAAAAAAACGCACATGCGAGGTTCACGATTATAGGCAACGCTTTCTTTGTAGCAGAATTAATCCCAATTTTGCTAAGAGGGTTGTTCATAAAATAGGAATGGGCTTTTTTCGGAACTTAATTATTGCAAGATTTTTGCACAGATTGTCATTACTTTGAGGAGAATATGGTCGAAAAATTTAGTGCCAAAGTCCAAAATGGCAATAACAACCACCTACCATTCCGAAAACAGCCTGATGATCCGTTTATACCGAAGTGACTCGAGCATATGAAAACAAAATCAGTATTTTGGGCTTTGATCTGCTTAACCGCCATCTGCGTTAACATTGTAAATGGCAGTGAGCAAGACTTTCCAGTCCTCTACAAAGGACGCTTCCGCCCAGCGGATGCTTATGCCCGTTTGTGGCTCTACGAGCCCTATCACTCTCAAGTTATTCGAAATGAAGATTTAACCTTATTTAAAACCCAGTCTTCATCGGCTCTTGAATGGCTGTGGCAACTCGATCTCGCAGGTCATATACCTTATGACTCTGCTCCTCTTTTTTGGATCACCTCTGCCGATCTCAAGCAACTGGCACACCTTGATCCCTTAAAAAACAGGTTCAGCTACCTTGAACTGACCCATTCCTTATACCACGATCCAGCAACAAGCCAAGCCATCCTCAACCGCTTGATAGCCTACCACTATTGGAATGCCCTATCAGAAGCTTCTAACCGTGGTCAATCTGAAAAGCTTGAGTTGAATCAACTGCTTCCGGGCCTTTGGGTACAGCAAAGCAATGAGCGATTACTGGTCACAGCTGCCCCTTCACAGTCGCCTTGGCCATTCCTAAAGACAGGGTATACTATCGATCACGCCTCTCAACAGGAGACAAGCAAAAACCGCAAACTGGCTGACGCCTTGTCCCACCTTATTCAGGATTTAAGGCAGTTTTCACAGATCGAAGGAGCCAATGGTAAAGGCGAAGCCTTTAAAATCCAAGTCAGCCAACTTCAAATGCTTGCCCTTTCGCCTAAGCAAATCGAAGCTTCGCTCGAAAAAGAGTATCCTCTACTCAACCGTCTAAAAAACGCAGGAATGCTTTTTAAGGCGCTTCCTAGCCGCTATAACGGAAATGATTGGTTTTCGCTCCATGCCCTTAAACTTCAGGTCTATGATAGGCAATCCAACTCATTAAAGCCGATAGGCAATTTCACCCTCTATTCTAATGAAGAATTCGAGGCAATTCGGCAAGCCTACCTGGCTTTTGAAAAGGAGCTATCCAACCCTAACACAGCCTATAAGAAAAATCACTCCTATCAAGAGCTCGTTTCAGCCTTAAAAAAAGGATATGAACAATTAGCCGGGACCCCTTTTCAAGAAGCTGCAGGTAAGGCTCTTTACTATCCAACCTTCAATCAGCTAAAGGCAGAGTCCTGGTATTATCACTATTCCTGGATCAAGCTATTGATCGCTCTTTACGCCCTTAGCTGCCTCTTGCTAATCTGTTTGTCTAAGCTTCCACCCTCCTCATGGTTCAAAAAAGGAGTGATCGGCTTGCTTCTCGCAACTTTTGCCCTGCATACCGTCATTCTGCTATGGCGTTGCTACATTCTCAATCGCCCTCCAGTCTCAAACATGTTTGAAACCGTGATCTATGTCCCATGGGTAGCAGTTCTCTCAGCCCTTACCTTAACAGTGTTGCGCCGCAATCCTTTTGTCCTGCCAGCTGCATCCCTGGCTTCTATGCTTTTGCTCATCTTGCTCGAGTTAACCGACCTCAACCATAGCTTAGATCAAGTCCAAGCCGTTTTAGATTCACAATTTTGGCTCCTCATTCATGTCTTGATGGTCGTTGGAAGCTATGGGGTCTTCATCTTAGGATCGATTTTAGGCCATTTTTACCTGGGTTCCTATCTCTATCATCGCGCCCAAACAAAACAGGCGGCTCTCTTAGCGCAGCTCATTCTGCAGACCCTTTACGTCGGCACGGCTCTTTTAATCACAGGAACCATCTTAGGAGGAATCTGGGCGGCAGAAAGCTGGGGCCGTTTTTGGGATTGGGATCCCAAAGAATCATGGGCCTTTATTTCGAGCTGCCTCTATCTCATCTGGATTCACGCCTATCGTTTTCATCGCATTGGCAACTTTGGCTTAGCATTTGGAGCCGTCAGCGGCTTTTTGGCCATCAGCTTCACTTGGTACGGAGTCAATTACATCTTGGGCACAGGTTTGCATAGCTATGGTTTTGGATCTGGCGGAGAGGGCTATTACTACGCCTATCTTTTAGCAGAGGCGCTCTTCTTGGCAGCCGCCCTTTGGGTGTATCGAAGCGGTCGCGCTTCAAGCCAGAGGCTCTCCACATGAGGAGTGCCAAGTCTGGTCCAGCCTCATAAGCATTTGTATATTAAATAATTACCCTTCCTGATACAATAGAGATGAGTAAAAGAACAAAGAATCCATTTTTTCCATTTCCCCAGAGCCTGCCTCAGAACTGCATTTCAATGTTCCCAGACATTTATCTCTAAGAGCATCGGATAAAATCTTTCTTTTAATTCGCTCATTATTTATCTAAATGGTTGAAAAAAACTCGCCAAACCCCCTAGTATCGCTGATCCAAGCCTGAACCCCAAAAAATGGATCACATGGGGCTAGATTTAACTTATGGAAGTGTCATGAAACATATAAAAAGTGAAAGACTCAAAAAGCTAGAAACCGAGCTCAATGACCTTGAACAATGGTTAAAACTCGGGTTGGTTCCCAAAAAAGACGTGGATAAGCATAAAGAAGAGATCCACGCCGTCAAAGCGAAAATTGAGGAAGAAAAGGAAAGACTTCAATTTCTCAAAGAAAGCGGCGAGGCAGAAGAATACATTGCGCCTAAACGCGTCCCAGGCCGTGCTGGCTATAACGATATGCCCACCATTCCCGATATCGACATTGGAGAAACCATGGGTGGCAGCGATACCGGCTTTGACATGGAAACCGATGCCATCGAAGTCGACAATTCGTTAGAAGAGCGCGACGATGAAGAGGAAGAAGCCGAAAACGAAGAGGAAGAAGAAGAAGATGACGAATCCTACTTCAGCGACCGCAATCGTTGGCGCCGTGGAGGAATCGTAGATCCTGATGCTAACGATTGGTAACCCCTCTTCTAAGGAAGCCAGTCTTTACTTTCACATCCCTTTTTGCACGCGCAAATGTGAGTATTGCCACTTTTATGTGCTTCCCGACCAAGAGCCTCTAAAGAATCAATTGCTTGAAGGCTTTAAATTAGAATGGGAGCGTATGCTCCCATTCTTGCAAGACAAGTCGATTGCAACCATCTATTTTGGGGGCGGAACGCCCTCGCTCTTTGGCCCCGATCGAATCCGCTCGATCTTGGAAATGATTCATCACTCTCTCCCCTTCGATTTTTCGCAAACTGAAATCACCCTAGAAGTCAATCCAGAAAATGCACAGCCGGCTTTGATGCAGGCCTATGCGCAAGCCGGGATCAACCGGGCAAGCCTAGGCATTCAAACTCTCGATCCAGATCTATTAACCCTTCTGGGCCGGCTCCACAGCCCCTCACTTGCCATAAAAGCGGTCCAAGACACCTATCAAGCCGGTATAAGCAATATCTCCGTCGATTTAATGTACGACCTGCCCAAACAAAGCCTGCACCACTGGGAAATGACTCTCGAATACATTCGCTCTCTTCCCCTCTCTCATCTTTCCCTTTACAACCTTACCATTGAACCTCACACCATCTTCTTCAAGAAGCAGGCCGAGCTGACCCCCTTACTGCCGAATGAAGAAGCCAGCCTTGCCATGTATAATAGCGCCATCGAGCGCTTGACAAATTTTGGCTTGGAGCAATATGAGATTTCGGCCTTTGCCAAACCTGGATTCTATTCCAGGCACAATACAGGCTACTGGACTGCACGCCCTTTCTTGGGATTCGGCCCCTCGGCCTTTAGTTACTGGCAAGGGAAGCGTTTTCGCAACATTGCCCATTTAGGCAAATACTACCGCGCCCTAAAGTCGGGCCATTCACCCATCGATTTCGAAGAGCAGCTCGATGCCGAGGCACACTTAAAAGAATTATTTGTGATTCAAATCCGCCTCTGCCAAGGGATTTTGCAATCTGAATTTGAAAGACGCCACGGAGCCTTAAGTCAAGAGACATTGCAAACGTTAGAATATCTCCTGCAAGAAGGCTTTTTCAGCCATAGCAAAGGGTGTTGGAAATTGACCAAGAAAGGGATCTTATTTTACGACACGGTAGCCACAGAACTCATTTAGAGGCAAGTTTTCGCAAAAGCCTCAAGGGTATAAAGCCCACCGTGACACGCAATAAGCAAGAAACGGTGGGAATAAAAACAACGAACGTCCAAATGAATGATTAATCGCCTAGGTGGACGAGGAAAATGGCTGGCTTCTTCTCCAAATTGGGTAAGGTGCTTTTTTTCCAGCTTTCGACCGTTTGCGTAATGACGCCTTGCGTCGGCATGGTCAAATCCCAGGCCACACATAGCCATGCATGATTGGGTAGTACTTTTAAAGCAGCCTCGAGCGTGTGAGCATTGCGGTAAGGAGCTTCCATAAAAATTTGCGTCGCTTGCTCTTCTTTACCCATCTGTACAAGATGTTTAAGCTGAGCCTGCCGCTTTTCTGGTTCGCGATCTAAATAACCATGGAAAAAGAACTTCTGGCCAGGCAATCCAGATAGCATCAAGGACATCAAAATGGAAGATGGGCCCACAAAGCTTTGCACAACTAGGCTTTTTTGACGCGCACGTCGCACCAATTTAGAGCCTGGATCTGCGATGCATGGAAGCCCTGCATCGGAGACCAATCCCCAGCGCTCGCCGTTGATGATCGGCTCCAGCAAGAAATCGATGTGATCATCGGGTGTATGCTCATTGAATAGAGCAATCGGGATTTCGGCTGCTGGCTTCTTGGTCTCAAACTGAGTTAAATAACGGCGCCCAGCTGCCTCGCTTTCTGCGATTAAACCATCGATTGACCGCATGGCTTTAACAACACTCGAGGGTAGGAAAACTTCTACATGGCGATGCTCGCCTAATAGATTGGGCAATAATAATAAAGCAGGTTTATCACTCATAAAATTCATCTGTCCGGGTTAAGTGAATCATTAATAATTCCATCAATAATTTTTCATCGACTTGCGAATTTTTAGCTCGCATCTCGGTCGCATCGATAGCTAAAAGTCCTTGTCTAAAAGATTCTAGTCCATACCGCTGCGCTTGTTGCATTGTACGATCTAGAAGATTCCCCTTAAGATAGGGAAATTCTAAAGCCACCTCTTGAGACGTCTTGCCTTGCGCAAGCAATAGGCAAACGTGAAACTGTGTCTGAAATTGCGAGCGGATTTGTCGCAAAAGAGGTAAAAGAGGTTGTCCGTCCATTTGCATAGAATATGCCATATGGATGGATGCTGCCGCATCTCGGCGAAAAATAGCTTCGCCCAGCTGCCAAACCGTATCGGAAGGCTGATAATTGCAAATTTTGACAATATCTTGAATGGTAATTTCTGGGCGCTCGCCAATGTAGCAGAGCAATTTTTCCAATTCTTGATCTAATAGCAAAGAATCCAGTCCCGTTTGCTTGACAAGGGCCTGGCACACTTGATAGGAAATGACTTTGCGCTTCGCAGCTAATTGCTTTGTCGCCCAGTCAACAAGCCGCTTTTCTTTTTCCCATGGCTTAGGCTCTGCCATTTCTAAAATTACCCCTTCCTTTTCAACAGCCTTGTAAAAGTTCGTCTGCTTCATCCAGCTCGGAGCCGTTAAAATTAAATATTGGGAAGAGGAGATGCGGGCAAAATATTTCTCAAGCGCCTCGATGAGATTCTTCTTTAGCTTATCAGCGTGTTGAATCCAAAAAATGCGTTGATCTGCAAAAAAAGTATTTGAATACAGATCGCTCAACAAGACATCTAAGGTTAGTTGATTGCCATCCATTATTTTAAGGGCAAATTCTCGTGCTTGCAGGGAAGGCTGCAAAGCCTTAAGCGTACATTCGACCGCTTCGCGCTGCTCTACCGGATCCTTACCTAAAATAAGATAGAGGCGGCTGAAATGATTCGGAGCCGCCCCTTCCAGATGTTTCTCAAAAGCGCGGCTGTTATCGTATTTCACAGTTAATCGGGAGATCCTTACTCCATAAACAAGGGCTCATCTTAAGGCCATCGCCTCACTAGACAAACTCTTTTAAAGGTTTAGTACCCATCGCAAGAAAGAAGGCCTCTCTGCGCAGGAATAATTCCATAGTTGGGCACTAGCATAAACCAAGCGTGGAAATGTTTCAACCTTTGGCCTTTTGCTGTTTTTCACGACGCTTCTTCAGCTGAGTTCTTTTCCAGCCTTCAGCCGTTTGAATGCGAGGACGAATAGGAGCAACCGGATTGAGAGGATTGACAAGCGGTTGACCACTCTCTTCTATAAATGCTCCTTCTTCCTTTCCTTCCTCTTCATGCTTATCAATCTTTTTAGGTCCCATAGTTACCTCCTTTTCAATCCGTTACATCCTTGAAATTGCAACTTTCATGCCAAACACTCATTTTAAAAACCCTTAAACCCCTAAAACCTTATCACTAAAAAGACAAGCGCGGCTGCAAGAGCCGCGCTTGCGGGAATGTGCATCCGTGCATTAGCTTTCCAATTTTCCTTTCTTAACTTTTTTTGCGCCTTTCTTCGCTTTGCCTTTTGCACTTTCGCGCTCTATTTTTCGTTTAGCCATCTGACACCTCCTTTTTGTGTTGATGGGTACGTTTTAGTTAATATGCAAGCGGCGTGCCAATATGCAGAATGGCAAATGTTTCAGTCTAATGATGGGGAATGTTTGCTCCAGTCCCGAGAAGTAATAAAGGCCTTTGATTTATTAGAGGTCGCAAGACCGGGCCTTAAAGCGGACAGTGGCTGGTAAAGGCAAAAAAATGGATGGAGCTTGAGAGAGAATAGCGGTAAAGCCAACTTTCCAAATCGTTATAATTAAGTAACCTACAATTCCGTTCTATTTAGATCTCCTAAAGCCATTCAAGAAGTGTTTCCAATCTATTCATTCCTGCCAAGCCACTTGTTACACGCTTCGTAGAACTGGATAATTCAACGGCATAGCATCGAGGTCATAAGAGAGTAATCTTTTTTAGAGGGTAATGGACGCTGTGAGAGGCCGGCAGGTCGACTGATTTTAAAGCCCATAGTGACGAGCCTAGCGAGGAATTATGGGTAACGAGATAAAAAATAATAAGAGCTCGGAGAGCGACTGATCAAGCTTGATATAACACGACAAAGGAAAACTAAATCTCTATTCAAGAACTGCCAAAAATTGGCTGGCTGGTGAGAGCTTTTAAGTTGCCCAGTAGATCCATCCTTTTTTGAGGAGCAGCTCGGCATTGAGTAGGGCAGAGCCTGCAGCACCGCGCATAGTGTTATGCGAAAGAACGACAAATTTATAGTCCAATAAAGGACAAGGGCGCAAACGACCGATACTGACCGCCATTTCCTTGTCGAGAGAGCGATGCAGCCTAGTTTGGGGATAAGAAGGATGATCGAAATAGTGAATGGGTTGAAAAGGAGCCGAAGGGAGCTGCAATTGCTGGGGCTCTCCATTAAACTGGCACCATGCCTGAATGAGTGCTTCCTGAGAAGCCTTTTGCTTCAATTTTACCGAAACACACGCCATATGCCCATCCGTGACAGCCACCCGGTTGCACTGGGCGCTGATTTTGAAGTCAGCCGGAATAATCGCCTGCTCTTGGAAGCGTCCCAGGATTTTTAGAGGCTCCGTTTCAAGCTTGTCCTCTTCGCCGTCTATATAGGGTATGACATTGTCAAAGATATCCAAACTCGCGATCCCAGGGTAACCCGCACCAGAAATGGCTTGCATAGTCACGACTTGAACAGCCTCAAGGCCGAATTGATCCATTAGCGGTTTTAAGGCAAGCACCAGCCCAATGACTGAACAGTTAGGATTGGTCACAATCTTTCCCTTCCCATGACTCTGAGCATTGGCCAGGTTGAGGTGATCAGCATTGACTTCACCAATGACTAGAGGCACAGCTGGGTCCATGCGATGATTGCGGCTATTCGAGACAACTAGGTAGCCTGCCTGTGCAAATTCCGTTTCAATAGAACCTGCAACAGACGAGTCGAGGCCCGAAAAGACCAGCTGGCAATCGAGCGCGGGAGAACAAGGCAACACCTCCATCTCTGCAATGGAGGCTGGCAGCGGCGTTTGCAAAAGCCAATTGACCGCGTCCTTGTAGCGCTTGCCAACCGATCGCTCAGAAGCGCAAAGAGCTGTGATTTCAAACCAGGGGTGCTTATCGAGAAGTTGAACAAACTTTTGACCCACACATCCCGTCGCACCTAAAATGGCTACGCGAATCTTATTACGAAAAAAGAAATCACCGCTCATCATAGCATTTAAGACCTTTTAGAAACCGGTAAGCGCTTTAAAAATTCTACGAGCAAACGAACACCAACCCCTGACGCATATTTAGGCATATACTTCTTAGGTTCAGTCACATAGGCCGTTCCAGCAATATCCAAATGTGCCCAAGGAATGGTATCTTCAACAAAAAATTTCAAAAAGGTTGCCGCAACACAGGAGCTCGCTGAGCGCCCATTCCAGCTCTTAAAATCGGCAATGTCAGACTTCAACCGTTCTTTATATTCATCATAAAGCGGCATGCGCCATAAACGTTCAAAAGTCTGCTCACCAGCTTCCATCAAGGCATTAGCCAGCCCATCATCTGTACTCATGATCCCTGAAGCTTCTGAACCAAGTGAAATCTCGATTGCCCCTGTTAAAGTCGCCAAATCGATGATGCGAGTCGGTTTAAGCTTTTGACACGCATAGGCCAATGCATCTGCTAAAACCAAACGCCCTTCAGCATCGGAATTCATCATTTCTACCGTCTTACCCAAATAGCTGCGATATACATCGCCAGGCTTAAAGCTGTTGGCATCAACGCTATTTTCAGTCGCAGGAATCACGGCCGTTAGATTGACTTTGAGGCCTAAATTGCAGACTGCCAGCAAGGTGCCAAAACAAGCCGCTGCCCCAGACATATCGCACTTCATTGTTTCCATGCCGCCCGTTGGCTTAATATTCAATCCACCCGTATCATAGGTAATTCCTTTGCCAATGATGACCGTATGATCAGAAGATTTGGGGTTTCCCTTGTACTCCATGATGATGAAGGCAGGTTCGAGCGCTGAGCCGCGATTGACTGCCAGAAGAAGTCCCATCTCCTCTTTTTCGATCCGCTTTTTATCAAAAACGGTCGTCTTGATCTGCTTATGCTCTTTTGCAAGTCCATGAGCGCATTGCGCCAAATACTGAGGAGTTACTTCGTCAGCATTGCCATTGATCAAATCGCGTGCATAATCCACGCCATCGCAAATGGCTGCCACCTCTTCGGCATGCTCTAAAGCATTTTTATCATCGCTGATAAACGTTACTTTCTGCAGCAGAATAGCCTCGTCTGCATCTTCAGGATTAGGGCTCTTCAGGCGATCATACACGTAATTGGGAAGCAAAAGCCCTTCTGCAACACCTGCCATTCTTTCTTGGTCCGTCAAACGATCGCTCAAAGGAACAGCGACATTCAACGTTTTGAATTTTTTCGCTAAACAAGCCTTCGACAGGGCCCCATAGCTCTTTCTAAGGGATTCGAGGGTCATTTTGTCTTTTGGCCCTAACCCCAGCAAAGCTATGCGGCTCTCAGCCTGTCCTTCAGCGTACAAGAATAAGACTTCCCCTTCTTTCCCTTGAAAATCGCCCATTTTTAAAACGGCGGTTAATAGAGGAATTTGAAGCTTGTAAGTCGTTGCCTCTTCAGGACGGGAAGCTCCTTTCCAAAAAGGCAGAACTAAGAGGTCGGCTTTTTTTCTTTTTTCAAACTGCGTTAAATGTACGAGTTCCATGTTCTATACTCCTTAAAAGGGAAGGGCGTCATCATCAATTGTCGTATGCTGACCCTGTCCTGCATTCGTGTAAGACCCATAATTTTGCTGTTGCGGCTTATTGTAAGAATTCTGCTGCGAATATTGGTTATTATCATAGCTACCTTGCTCTTGAGAGCTATAGCCCCCTTGCTGTCCAGACTGCTCGGCTGCACGATCAGGATTGCCAAAAGGACTGAACTCTATCATATCGGCAGTCATTTCTAAGCTAATTTGCGTGCGCCCTTCTTTATCTGTGTAGCTAGATGGCGGATTCATTTTACCAACCACGATCGCTGCACTTCCCTTCTTTAAATAGGACATGATTTTATCGAAACGATCACCCCAAACAGTGACGCGTATCCAAATCGTAATGTCTTCTTTACCCTTGCGTTGAGTCGTGGCAATATTAAAGGATGTCACTTTTTGCCCGCTTGGGGTAAAGCGCGTTTCTGGATCTTTGCCTAAACGACCGGCAATATTTACAATAAACATGTCTGCAGCCCTCTTTTATGGATTCAATCAATCTTCCCACTAACCGATTTCATGGGTTTGTGAGCTCTTTTATGACTCTCGTTACCAGCCATCAACAATCTTAAACTAAAGAAGTGCAACATGCGCAAAATAACAAGAACCATAAAAGAGCCCAGAATTACAACAGAGTAACACAAAAGGGTTTATTTCGAGTATTCAAAAAGAAATTAAACCCTTGCAACAAAAAGATCATTAGACATCATTGTGTAGAAAGCGTACAAGTAAAAGCCAGCCTTCCACTTTAAAATACATGCATCAGACTTATGACCCCATTAACTCACGCCGATATTATTCGCTTACGCCTAGAATTGAAAAAAGCAGAGCAGCTCTACCAATCCCATGCCCACCTGGCAAGCCAGCGTGAAGAATGCGAAAAAATGATCGGACGCCTCCAAGAAGAAGTTGAAATCGATCCTTATCATCTCCCAGAGCAAGACTCATTACCAGAACCCCACAAACAGCCTCTTCGGCAACAACAGTTGCAGGAGTTAAAACGGAAAAAACAAGAAATCGATCTCCTGTTAGATGAATCGGAAGACTTGTCTGAAGAAGAGTTGCGCCTCAAGCAACAAGCCTTGCTTACATGCATTTGGACCGTCTACCCTTCCTATCAGCAAGAGTGGGAAAACCGGTGGAAAGACTATCAAATCTCTCTGACTCTTGAAGAGCAGTTTCTCGACTTAAAACAATTTACCAAGGATCTGAGCAACCACCTCCACTACGCCATTCAACATCGTCAAACAATCAAGGGAATTGGAATATTGAATTATATTCTTGGAACGAGCCCCAATCTGGTCATTGAAAAACAGCTATTAACTTGTCATCAAGCCATTCAACGCTTTTTACCACGCCTTCAAACGCTCAGCCAACAAACGGCTGGAATGCACCATCAAATTGTACTAAAAGACTTTTTGCCTTTTCTAGAGCAGTTAAAAAAACAGTGTCAAACCCCTTGGAGCTTTAAACACCTAGATACCGTCTTTACAGATGCACATAAACAACTCGTCCATTTTCATCAAATAATCGAACAAGACTTATCCCAGCTACAACGCCGCTCAAACGAGCTTAAACAACAACTTAACGATTGGCTCCAACAAATCTGATAAGAACAAAAAAAATACCTGAAAAATACGTTTCTGATGTTAACAGAAACCAATCTTTCAGGTATTTTGTACCTCTAATAGGCTTCAGAACTAAACGAGTTAACTCTGATCTAGTAGCAAGGGCGAGATTAAATTTTGATAAACCCTTGGCCTTGTTTGCCGCCTTGAAGTCCGCCTGGCATTGGCGAAGAAGAAGTAGCTTTTGTGCTCGATCCCTCATCTCTGCCTTCAGAAACTTCGCTGCAAATCTTACGCCATTTTTCGACAGTTTCTACGTACAGAGGAGCAAAAGCGCGCAATGCCGATGAAACAGCATGTTCCATGTCCAGTGTGCAATGCATCAAGATGAGCTCTTCTTTCACAGCCACGCCTACGCCGCCGCCTGCCATCTGACCGCCTAACATAGATCCTTCGAGCAAACGTTCGTACAGTCTTAACTTCGTCTTTTCGTCGCGTGGAAGCCCATCGAGAAGAGGAGAATATAAATACAGACGCTTTGAATTTGGTTCATACGTCAAGTGCAGGGAAAACTCATCGTCAATCCCTAAAATACACGTATTATTTTCGTCAAATTCTAACCCCTCTAGACCCAGCTCTTTTCCAAACTCTTTAAGATTCTCTTTTGCATTCTCAAATGACATAATAACCTCCTGAAGGTTAGATAACGCCTGCAATCGTGGCTGATTATCTAAAAATTTTTAGCTTATTCTTTTCTCTTTCTTTGGTCTCAAGATCTTAAATACATAAAATCAAATCCAACTTAAGAGCGCAGTGAATCAGGCTTAAGATGCTATACCCTACTTTAAAAGTAAATAAAATTTCCTCTCAATCATCAGCGAGCTTTTTAAAAAAACAACCGCTAATTATAGGCTATAACGTCTTGTGATTCCTTTAGAATGAAATGATTTATTGTTTTTATATTAATAAAATATATTTAATTTCCCACTCTTTTATAATTATACAGATAAGCAAAAATTTGAGGCAAATTAATTCTAATCTTTTAACCCAGCACCTCGCTCTCTGCCAATAGATCGTGACGAAGGCGAGGAAAACAGATTGGTAAATAATTTTGTTAAAAAGTTGGATAAAAACAGTTAATGCGCTATGACAGAAGGAAACTTTAAGAATTTACAGGTGAGCGACGCATGAAAAAACAAGCCATTTTGCCCGTCAAATCTGAAATCGACTTGGAAGTGACTGCTGGCATTCCCTATCCATTCGGCACGAGTGACTATCAAGGAGGGGTCAATTTTGCCGTTTACGCCAAAGAAGCTGAAAAACTTTCTCTCTGCTTATTTTTAGAAAATAATACCTTGACACCTTTTAAAGAAATTGAGCTTGATCCAGCCCTTCATAAAACGGGCGATGTGTGGCATGTCCTAATCCGCAACTTACCTCCTTTTACAGTCTATGCTTATCGTGTCACTCCAATTGGGTCTGCAGACGCCCACCTATTGCTCGATCCTTACGCCAAAGCTGTTGTCAGCCATACCAGTTGGGGAGGCAGGCCAGGCGTGAAAGAGATCTACCGTCCGCTTGGAAAAATGACTCTTACCTCTTCTCCATTCGATTGGGAAGGAGTTAAGCATCCCCGCCTGCCTTTCAAAGATCTCATCCTTTACGAGATGCATGTGCGCGGATTTACTCGTGATGAATCGAGCGCAGTCCAGCATCCTGGCACGTTCTTGGGAATCATTGAAAAGATTCCTTACTTAAAAGAGCTTGGAGTCAACGCACTCGAATTGATGCCTGTCTATGAGTTCAATGAAACCGAAGTGATGCAGCAAAACCCCAAAACAAAACAAAAGCTCGTCAACTACTTCGGCTATTCTACGGTCAATTTTTTTTCTCCCATGAATCGCTACGCAAGCGAAATGAATCAAGACAAGGCAATTCTTGAATTTAAAACAATGGTCAAGGAATTGCATCGCAATGGCATTGAGGTCATTCTAGATGTCGTCTACAATCACACCTTCGAGGGTAATGAAATGGGCCCAACCCTCACATTCCGGGGATTTGATCGCTCAGCCTACTACATGATGGAAGGCGACAATTATCTTAATTTTTCAGGGTGCGGCAATACGATTAATAGTAACCACCCCACTGTGATAGAATTCATCATAGCCTCTCTACGCTATTGGGTAACAGAGATGCATGTCGACGGTTTCCGCTTCGACCTCGCCTCTATCATGAGCCGTGCAGAAAATGGAGCCCCTTTGAACAACGCCCCTCTCATCGAAGCGATTTCCCGAGACCCCATTTTGTCTGAAACGAAACTCATCGCCGAAGCCTGGGATGCGGGTGGGCTCTACCAAGTTGGAGGATTCTACCATACCAGCCGCTGGGCCGAGTGGAATGGACGCTACCGCGACGTTGTGCGGCGCTTCATTAAAGGAACGTCTGATCATAAAACAGCCTTTGCAACAGCCTTAAGTGGATCACAAGACATGTATGGATGGCGGGGCACCCCTTGCTGTAGCATCAATTTTATCACGGCTCATGACGGCTTCAGCCTGGCCGATCTGGTAACCTATAATGAAAAGCATAATCTAGAGAATGGAGAAGAGAATCGGGATGGCTTTGATCACAACGACAGCTGGAACTGCGGGATCGAAGGGCATTCGAGCAATAAAAAAATTGTCTATTTGCGCGAAAGGCAAATTAGAAATTTTTTCCTCGCGCTCATGGTATCGCAAGGCATTCCCATGATCTTAATGGGCGATGAGTATGCGCACACAAGGAATGGCAACAACAATACGTGGTGTCAAGATAATGAACTTAACTGGTTTTTATGGAACAACCTAGAAAATCGGCCCGGATTTTCCCGCTTTTTCCGCTCCTTGATTGCCTTCAGAAAAGGATATAGCCTGCTTGGGAGAGACACCTTCTTGGATGATTCCAGCGTCTCTTGGCATGGAACGACTCCCCTGCATCCGGAATGGGAAAATGACAATCGCTTTGTCGCCTTTTCCCTAAACATTCCCGATCAAGGACCCGATCTTTACGTCGCCTTCAACGCCTCGCATACACCTTTAATGGTTACTATTCCTCAGCCAGCAGAAGGTAAGCATTGGGTCTGCGTGGTTAACACGCATAATCCTCCACCAGAAGATTACTACGAGGAAGGCTATCGCAAACGAGTCATCTCAACAAGCATTCGCATCCCCTCGTATACATCCATCATGTTACAGGCAGTAGCAGAGCCTTAAGTAGGACGTCTTTTTTTGAGCAGATAAATAATGAAAAAATAGAATCGAAGCAAGCGATCGATTGAGAGAGGATTGGCTAACAATCTCCTCTCAATCGATAAAGTGATTAGTTAGCGTATTCCATCAGCATAATGGTTGTGCCAGGAAATGCCTTAGCTAAAATTTGAGCCGCATGCTCTCCATTCTCAGCCATTTTATTGGCCTCTTCTAATGAAATCTTAGCTGTTTCCATTTCTTTATTAGGCTGTCCACCAATCACATACCCATTTAATTGAGCAGGAAAAGGTGTTGCCATTCCTTCATACACTCCTGTTCGACTCATAATCATGTAGCGAGTCAGACGTACAGCCTCTTCAACATCAGAAGGGACATGAACCAATCCTTGATAACCCACTTTCTGCGCATCGATCGCCCAATAGGTATTTTTCGGATTGACTGCCTGAAAATAGGCATTCGTGCGAGCCACAATGGCTAAGGCAGCCAACATCTCTGGATGCAGGTGATCCCCTTGATAATCGGCTAAAACCAAGCGAATGAAGTCTTCGACTAAAACCTGATTAACAATACTGATCGTTCCACCAATATCATAAACATAAATCGAACCACCATATTCTTTCCCATCAACGACCATCACAGTGGATGCATCATCAGGTTTCACCTTGATTTGATAAAGTCCAGGAAACGCCTCTCCCCATTTTAGACCATCGCTCAAAGCCTGCACCTGGCGGCTCTTCCCAATAAAACGGGAGCTGATATAAGAATCGGTATAGGGATCAAATAAAGTGTACTTACCTTTGACTTCTAACTGGACGCTTTCGACGTCATGAGTCACTAAGACGCGAATCACTGGAGGGGTAGGCTTGCTGCGTCCTCGAAAAGTATCAACGACATCGCTCCAGATACCTCCATGCAAACTCGCACTAAAAGGTAGAATCGTTAGAACGAGCAGAAGCAATCTCACTATCATCATCTGCTTTCTCCTTTGTTAAATTCTTGAATTGAATGTTTTTTCATTGTTTGGCCATGTGTTCATAGCCCAAAGTGGTCACTTCACGTCCTCTTGGAGTACGCTTCAATAACCCTTGTAAAATTAAATAGGGTTCGTAAACCTCTTCAACAGTTGAAGGCTCTTCTCCAATCGATGCCGCAATCGCATTCACTCCAACAGGGCCGCCGCTGTAGTGGTCTATCATTGTTTGCAGCATCTTCTTATCCATTTCATCTAACCCCTTTTCGTCGATCGACAACATGGCAAGAGCACGGTTGGCAACAGAGATATCGATGTAATTATTAGCCTTGATTTGTGCAAAATCGCGCACCCATCGAAGCAAATGGTTGGCTACGCGGGGTGTCCCCCTCGATCGCTTTGCAATTTCTAAGGCAGCATCCTCATCTATCCTAACGTTCAAAATGCGGCTTGTTCTCAGAATAATGCGCTGTAAAATCAAGGGGTCGTAGTACTCTAAACGCGATATAAAAGCAAATCGGGAACGCAAAGGCTCAGAAAGAAGCCCCAAACGGGTTGTGGCCCCAGCTAAAGTAAATTGATTCAACTTTACTTGAATGCTGCGAGCATTGGGACCATGATCGATCATTAAGTCGAGAGAAAAGTCTTCCATCGCCTGGTACAAGTACTCTTCAACGGCCCGATTTAACCGGTGAATTTCATCGATAAATAAAACATCGCCGGTTTTCAGGCTGGTTAAAATCCCAGCCAGGTCCCCCGCCTTTTCAATCACAGGGCCTGAAGTGAGAACCAGATTCGTTCCCATGGCTTTAGATAAGATGGTAGCAAGCGTTGTCTTGCCAAGACCTGGAGGACCGCTAAACAAACAATGCCCAAGAGTCTCCCCTCGCTGCTTGGCAGCCTCGACGTGGACTTCCAGGCGCTCTCGAATAGGATCTTGTCCCACAAAATCGGTTAAGCATTGCGGACGCAAAGGAACTTCAAAAGAGAGCTCTTGCTTTGTCAAGGAAGACTCTATAAAATTTTTACTCATCTCCACAAAGTCCTTCACACTGCATGGTGGCAATTAAAGCCCAAAAGAGGCTTGTTAAAAATAAACATCTTTCCCATTCACAAATCAACCTGAGTCCACCTTAAGCAAACCATATCGGCTCACTTTTTCCTGAAGGGGATTTTCAAAGAAAAATAGAACCTTCGCGCCAAAGAGCTTGAGAACGAAATCGCAAAACCATTTGGTTGTAAGAATAGGTACTCAGAAATCAGTTTTAACTATTAAATCGAGCTGGGAAAATACAGAATACAGAATAGGGAGGATTAAAATCAAAGTTCTCGAACATTAAATGAAATCACTAATTAAACGCATAAAAAAGATTATTAAATTGTGAACCTATTATGCCATCTTTTCCATCTTTCCACTCGGAAATTCACTAAACCTTCAACGAAGGCTCAAGCCGCCCATCTGCATTTGACCGCAAATTTATCGAAAACCTATTTCTTTGATTTTTAAACCTGTTGGCAATAACAGCTCACATTCGCAGCAACAATTTTAAATTAATACAAAGGTTGAAAATATTTACAAACATTTCAATATTGATGAAAACGCGTTCGAGTGAAATAAGAGCTGCAAGCTGCTTTCAAGGACAGCTTGTCTTAAACAATAGTTATCCAGCCTCACTCAATCCTCCCCCATTCCTCATTTTCATTGAAAAACATCCCTCGTTTTTTTATGTATAAATAAAACCTCAGCCATTTGTTTTTATCCAATGAACGCGCACGGCTAAATGTGTTTTCGGCCTAAGGAAAGAGCATGACCAACCTTTCTTCATTCTATCGCTGGATATTTAATAACCTAAGCTATGTTAGCACCTATACGCTCATCAGTACCCTTTTCTGCCTAGCCCCTCTTCCGCTCACCTATTTTTGGATTACAGACCACCTGCGCAATATCCATTTGATTGAGCACCAAATTGAAAGATTGAACGAGGAAGGAAGCTTAAAAACATTAGTCAATCAAATTCAAAAACACCGCCTCTTATCCAATCGCCAGCAAACAAAAAAGCTTCCCGATCTCAACACACTAGAGGCGCAAATCGATCAATCATGGCAAATCATTGCCAATCAACAGGCACGCCTAAAACAATTAGAGGAACAATCAGGCTCTGTTAAAACATCGATGGATCTTGAAGAATTTGAAAACAAATGGAAGGTTCTGAAACAAAATAACTCAAACCTTTCTCCCGACGAAAGTGAAGCGCAGCATAATGTCCTCATCGAATCGCTGCTTATTCAACTCAATTTGCTAGGAGATAAGGAAACTCCTTTTTTTTCGACCTCAAGCACAATCTACGAAACAACCAGGCGCCTTTTCATGCGTCTTCCCTTTTTACAAGAAGATCTTTCGTTGCTTACTTTAACTAGTGAAAAATATTTAGCTCATCCAACCACAGAACAGCGCCTTGAAATCAGCAATTTAATCAATTACATACACTCAAACATCAATTATTTGAAAACCATCACGAACTACTACGCAAATTCTCAAGAACCTACCATTCCGGCACTGTTCAATGCCATCGACCAATACATCAAAACGAATGAAAGCTTTGTCAATTTAGTCGAGTCCAAAGTCTTAAATGAGAACAATCAAGAAATTAATAGCGGTCAGTTAGCATCAGAGAGTGAAACGGCCTTTCTTTCAGGATCTCAGTTATGGGATCTTGGACTGCAAGACCTCAAGTCATTTTACTCGCAAGGAAAAGATCAAACCTATTTTCAGCTCTGGCTAGTCCTCGTGCTCACCTTTATCTATCTCGCTTTCATCTTTTATTTAGGCTTATCGGTCACGCATAAAGTAACCAATCGCCTACTCGATCTCACAGAAGCCACCAATAGTTTTACCGATGGAAATTTATCCATCCGCATCTCTTCTCTTCCCTATGACGACGAAGTGGGGCGGCAAGGCGTAGCTTTTAATCGCATGGCCCAAAAGCTTGGCGAACTGATCAACCACCTATACGAGTTATTAGATGCCACAACGGCTTTATCCAATGGAGATCTAACCGCTCGCATTCAAGTTCGCAATAACCAAACCGAATTTGACCAAGTTGCTCAATCGTTCAATCAAATGGCAGAAAACTTTGAGGCCATCATTGGCCGGTTGCAACAAATCGGCATTGTCCTTTCCAATTCGGCAACCGAAATTGCCTCAGCATCCAAAGAACAGGAAATCATCATCGTCGAACAAGAGGCAACGACGCGCGAAATCGCCATTGCCGCCAATGAAATTTCCTCTACAGCCAAAGAATTTGCGACGACTATGAACGACGTCAATCGGGTAGCAGAGCAGACATCAGGCCTCGCCCTCAAAGGAAAGGATTCGCTAAGCAACATGGAAACGATCATGAGGCAAATGGTCGATGCCTCGAGCAATATTGCAGCCAAACTCGCCATCTTGAACGAGAAGGCTGGCAATATTACGAGCGTCATCACCACGATAACCAAAGTCGCCGACCAGACCAATCTTCTCTCGCTCAATGCATCGATTGAAGCCGAAAAAGCGGGTGAATATGGTCGAAGCTTTGCCGTCATCGCAAGAGAAATCCGCCGCCTGGCAGACCAAACTGCCATCTCAACTCTCGATATCGAAAAAATGGTCAACGAAATTATGACTGCCGTTTCGTCAAGTGTCATGGGGGTAGACGATTTTACCCAGGAAATTCGCAACGGAGTCGAGCAAGTAGGCAAAGTGAGTGGACAATTTACAACCATCATCGAACAGGTTCAAGCCTTTACGGCCCGGTTTGAATTGGTCAATCAGGGAATGCAGGCCCAATCGACTGGGGCCGAACAAATCAATGAATCGATTTCCCAGCTCAGCCAAACGGCTCAACAAACAAGCGAATCCATTCACCAATTCCACAAAACCATCCAAGAGTTGAATCAAGCCGCCAACGAACTACGCATCTTGACTCCTTTCATGAGCCATCTGGTTCAAAACAAAGAAGCCTTGATCTCAGCCCAACCCCGCAGCCGTAGAATTTTCTCCAACGAACCGCGCTCTAAAGAGGCCAAAGAAAAAACCGAAATCATCGAATCCATGCACCAATTCAACCAAACCCTCAATAATTTAAATCGAGCAACCAATCAATTAAAAAATTTAAATACACAAAGACAAAGTTCTGAAGATAAAGATGAAAAAGAAGAATAATTGCGTCAGCTCGCTCAAAAACCATCCTGAATCAATCTACAAACCATTTAACGCTTCTTTTCAATAAAAGTCTTCAGTGCTCTTCTTTACGCAAAATTAACAATTGATTTTTTTAAATTGTCTCTAAACTTATTTACTTTATTATTTACACCTGATACAATTAGTGATACTTATTATATTATTAGTTTAATAATTTAGACGAACAAGCATTTTTCAGGAGGAGTTTATGGCAGGCACTAAAATGATCGAGGAAGATATAGCGATTAGATTACCTACCCATGAGATCTTGTCGACGCCCGTAACGATTGAGGCCGTGAAGTTTTATGCCCAGCAAGGCAAAGAAATGAAGAGCAAAATCGACGTCTTAGCCGCCGAAGTGACGCAGCGCCAGCAAAAGATCAAGTTGGTGCAAGAAATCATGCAAGAACTCAATAGTTCCATCGATAGCAACGGCGAGTTAGACATTTCGCAAAAGCCTGGGCTTTTGGAAAAGTTGCGTGTGGCTAAAGAAATGGGGATCAACATTCCGATGGATCCCAAATCGACAGATGAGAATCCTTTATGCAAGTCTAAATTTAGCTCGGACGAAAAAGACCGCCTCTTGCAAAATTTAGGTTTGAGCACCGATTCTTGGGATAAAGAAAATAAGCAGCACACGCAAAAGATGCAAATTTATTTAGACGAGTCGAATCGCTATCTGACTCTTGCGACTCAGGCAATGAAATACGAAGATAAACCCAAGCGAGCCTCGATTGCAGGAATGGGGAAATAACGGTATGTTGAAAGAGTCATTCGGTCAATTTGAAGCAGATTTAATTGAATGGATGAATCAATTCACGCAAGCAGGAGACAACCAGTTAGTCGATGTGACGCCTCAAAAAGAGAAAGAGCTCTATTATATGGCTTATCATCTTTACCGCGATCAGCAGTATAGGGAAGCTAATTATTTCTTTCGCCTTTTGGTTACGGCCTGTCCTTCGGAACCTAAATACTGGAAAGGGCTCGGTGCTTGCTTACAAATGAAGCAAGAGTATGTCGAAGCACTCAATTGCTACATTTACACACAACTTTTATATCGCGATCAGCCCGACCCTTATTTATACATTTATGCGGCTGATTGCTACTTTGCCCTTAAGCAAATTGCTGCTGGCTTAAAGGCTTTAGAAGCTGCTCGTTTGAGCGGCGAAGAAAAGCGCGACGCTCGGGTTCTCAAACACGTCGCGCTCATGAAAGCCTTATGGACTAAAGCAACATAAAAATAGGATCGGATTATGGGAGTTAAAGCAAGCCAATCAAGAATTGATGGCATTCCAAGCATTGAAGACGATTTTACGTCTTGCGCCCCTAAAGGCATTGGCTCTGTACAAGGACAAGCTATCCATCAGCTGTTTAGCAAAGATGTCTTCATTCAAGACTTATCGCAAGCATCTCTCGAAGAGACCACCTCCCCTTCTTTTTGGAGCAAAATTAATCCCTGGTGGATTCCTGAAATTCAAGCCAATAAAATTGAAACGTCTAAAACTGTATCTGACATGGAAATTCAAAAGGCTGAACCCATCAGCTCGGTGCCTGGATTAGATAAACCCACCCTTCCCGGTGAAGCCAGCCTAGAAGGCGTTGTTCCTCAATTTGCTCCGCAAAGCATTAAGAAGCAGGAAGTCAAGCTGAGCGAAAAGGATCTTTTGGAAGTCGTTTCGAATTTAGAGCAAAGAACCGTTGATGAAGTCATGGCGATTGTGATCAAAGCGCAGCTTGAGATTGAAAGAGATGGGGCCGCCCTTTCACAAGATTCTTTTACGCGCTTGCAAAACATGCGCAAGATTCAAGAGCAGATGCTGGAAGACGTTAAAGAGGCTCTTGCCAAGGATCAAAGATTGGCAGGTTACCTGGATAAGGCACAAATGGTTGCCATCGCCGGTGCCGCCCTTTGCGGCCTTGCCTCTATAGCCATCACAGCAGGAATGTCAACGCCTGCCGTCATTGCCGCCGCCAAATTCAGCGGTTTCTTCACAGCAGCCATCACTGCCATCACGGCCGGAGGCAAAGGCTACAATAACGTGCGCACGAATGAAGATAAGGCCAGCCAAACGACCTACAAGCACGAGTTGCAAAAAACAAACGAGTCTGCCGACGATCATCGAGATGAGATGGTTAAATTTGCCGAAAGCAATGGCCACTTCCAAGATGAGTTGATCAGACTTTTAAAAAGACTTAAAAAAATGAACGACACTGTTTTTCAAGGTTAAAAATAGGAGAATAATAACATGACTATTGAGGTATTACCACAATCTCCCGCTAATGTTTCACCTGCTTACCAGCATTTGTTCACATTAGATCCCCAATTAGTAAAAGAAATCAGCAAGAAGAACATCGACTTGATTTTTCTAGACTTCACGGCTGCGGAAGGTCAACTGCGCGTTCAAAATAAGCGCTTGTCTTATGAAATGCGCACGATTGGGCAAGATGACTTAGTCAAAAGAGTCAATGAAAAATTAGCCGAATACGACCGCATCGGCTCAGTCGCTTGGCCAGCTCTTTCTGGCGTGATTGCCGTAGCTGGTGCTTTTTCAGGCGCAGGCACAGCCATCTTCCTCGTCAGCCAAGCCGGTAGCCAAGTGGCTACATCAACTGGCCAACACTTCGACAGCATGTCTAAAGGACGCATTGACAGTGCAGACCACCTTTACCAAACGACAAGCGGCCTCAATCAAGAGCGCACGCAAGCTATGCGTGAAGAAGATCAGCAATTTGACCGCTCTCTCTCTGCGGTTGAGCGTGCTATGCAAGCCCTTCAAAAAGGTTTTGATTCCTTAAACGGAGTCTAAGCAGCAAATCAGGCATAAGGGGATTCCTTATGCCTGATTCCATTTTATTTTTTGATTTGCAAGTAGGCATCTGCTACGCCCCATGTAAAACGAACCGCAAAGCGTTTGCTAACCTCGAAAGAAACTGCTGGTTGAAAGTCGGCTAACGCATAGCTAACGGTTATCACCTTAGTTCCACGAGGAAGACTCTCTAAGCGCTTGATGAGTTGTTTAATGAATGTGGCCGGATAACAGGTTCCATACAAGTAAATGACCGTAGCATCGGATAAATCTGTTTCCAAAAAATTTTCTAAGCGAAAGTCAACGCCTTGTACATGAAACTTTGCTTTAACGCGGTTGGCCTTTTCAATAAAGGCAGGAACGTAATCGACTCCGACTACTTGACAGCCAAGGAAATGATTGAGCCAAAAGCAGGTGCGCCCCCGTCCGCATCCCAATTCGAAAACGGTATCGCTTATGGATAAGCGGCATTGCTTGGCAATGACATCCAAAGCTGTTAAAGGGGTTTCGCCATACGTGTAAACTTCCTGTTCCCCCTTGCTCATCAAAAACTGCTTGCTGATGCGGAACGGATTGTTGAACAAATAAGAAAGAAGTAAAGAAGCATCTATTTTGAAAAAGGCAGGATCTGAATAGTAATGTGCGATGACCCGTGCATACTCGATCGCATTGGTCAGCTTCGTTTTGAGGTTGAGACCAACTAATTGTGCGTATTCGCGCCATGATAGGTGCGATAGACTGGGCATAGCGTTTACCAAGATCGATAGAAGTATTCATGGATTAAACACCTGATTCCTTTTCTCAATATAGATAAGTATAAGCAATCAGTGTAATTGCCAAATTAAGGCAACCTACTAATTAAATAAAGATAAAAGGAGAAAACATGCGAGTGCCAGCCTTTATCGGACACGCTCAAAACCACCTACACACAGCCTGGACAAGTGCAGGGCAAATAGCCCGAAGGGCATCGGCAAGCATTGCTAAACTGCCTGAAATCTCAAAAACCTGGATCGTTGCTCAGTTCACTGCCATAAAAAGCTTCTGGGAAGCGTCAGTCTGGACTCCGTTTCTCAAACCCTTACATGAACGCCATATTGAACCGCTTGGCAAACCCGATGCCGTCTATCTAACCACTAGTGCAATTGTAGCAGCTTCTATTGCCGTACTCACGCCCTTCATTTTCGGCAAGGCTCTCTTTGCCATAGCAGCCGTAAGCAGTGTCACTATCTTTTTAGGTGCATGTACGTTTGCAAGTTACCGCGCTCAGCGTCATCATAGTGAAAAAGCCTGGGACTTTGTGGAACATATGAGAGGGGCTGCAAATAGTACAACAGCCCGCAGGAACTACTTCACGAAGATGCATCAAGACATGACTGAACTACAAAAACCTCTCTACAGCCATCACGCAGAAGATGTAAAGGTACTTGCAAAGCAGCTAGAAGCATTTAAAAAAGTCGCCTCTGCCCCCTATTACGAAGATCGCAAAACGCTAGTCACTCAACTAATCACTCACTTAAAAACTTTGGTAACTGCCCCAGGAGATACCCCTTTACTGGAGCAACTGGAACAAGAAGTTGCCCATGTCGGAACTGAGCGGCAGAATTTTGGCGAAATTGAAAGCAAGCGCCTGGCCCTCTCAGCCATTCAGACTGCTGCCGTAAGGCAAGAACTCGGGAACTTAGCAACGCGCATCGATGAATTAAGACAATCGACCGAGGGAATCTCTTTCGCAGAAAGCAAAAGAGTGTTTGACGAACAGCTCAAACAATTGCAATCGAAGCTTAAAGGAGAAAAAGGACCAAACCTAGTTCCCCCTAACCTGGACACAATTGTAGACTTCAATTAACCGCTCCCATCTCATCCCCACTCATCCATCTTGGAGTGGGGGATTCCACTCCCCTAAAACTTTTCTGTCCTCTCCTCTCATGCAGCGTCCTCTACAAGCTTGAAGAACGACTAATTGGCGAGGTTATTTTGCCCTTGATGTCATCAAGCAACATGAGGCCAGCAGGTCATTTTACTTCTAGACTAGAAAAAACGAGCTGATGATTTTAGCAATGAAGATGTACATTAAGGTCGACAACACATCGTTGAAAGCCGTCACGATCGGACCTGATGCCACTGCAGGATCGATCCGAAAGCGAGCAAAAAAGAATGGAGAAAGAGTTCCCAGAAGCGTCGCCATCAGGCAGGCACCAAGCAAACCGCAGCTCACAATTGCCCCTAAAACAAGTGGGCTAGAACCGGCATAGTGAACATCATAGCGATTCAATAGATAAACAAAGATCCCGCAAAGCAAACCAAAAACGATCCCGATTAATACTCCGATGCTCAGTTCCCCAAAGACCGCGTCGCGGCGCGATCCATGCGAAAGCTCTCCCGTTGACATCCCGCGCACTAAAATCGTACTGCATTGAATGCCCACATTGCCGGACATTCCTGCAATCAAGGGAACGAAAAGGGCAACAAAGGTAAACCAGTCCCGATCTTTAAAGTAAGACAAAGCCGTCGCCGTTACAAGTCCGGCACACAGCGTGACAATCAACCAAGGAGCACGCCATAAAAAACGCTTAAAAATGGGCTCATGTTCGCTAAAATCTTCAGCCGTACCTGCAATGCTTGCAATGGTCTCATCGGCGATGTCTTCTAATGCTTCTACAACGCTTTCATAGGTAATGACCCCCACGAGCCGGTCTTGCTCGTCAACGACCGGTAAGGCAGGAATTTTATAGCGCTCGACTAAATCAACAGCCTCGTCGCGGGATGCATCGACGCCAATCTGATGAAGGACAGGACGCATCACCTGACGAATGGGAACATAGGGAGGATTTACAATTAAATTGCGTGCCGGAACGAAACCAACAAGCTCCTCTTCATCTGTCAAAACAAAAATACGACGCGTAAGATCAATGCCTGGATTGTCTCGAATGACAGCCGCCACTTCGCCAATGGTTGCATGCATATTGAAAGAAAAAAACTCGTTGGTCATAAGGCGGCCCGCACTATTGCGATCGTGTTTGTAGAGCTCGCGAATACGCACCGCTTTTTTGGGGTCCAGAAGATCCAAGACGCGCTTCATGCGCCGATTAGACATGTCGTCGAGCAACCAAGTTGCCTCATCCGGAGGCATCCTCTCTAAAAGTCGCTTGATCTCCATGTCATTGATCTGAGAGAAAATAGCCGTACGCGTGGTGCTTCCTGTATTGATCATAAAAATGATCTTGGCATTCAAATCGGGAAGATTGTCATAAACGACAACGCGGGCACTTGGGGGAAGGCGGGTCACTGCATAGGCCAAGTCAATGGGATCATGCTCGCTTGCAATTTTGGCAATGTCATGCAACATAAACTGCGAAGTTGGCTTATGAAAAGCCTGCTCAAGCTTCTCATTGAGAACGTCGTCCAATTGACTCGTCCGGGAATCCATCAAATTACCCGATACGACTACGTCTTCTAGCTTATCTTGATCATTTTGTACATCTGCTTCCACGCTGCATTCCTTGATGGTATACACACAAAGTGGCTGAAAAATAGGCTTTTCGGAAATCCCAAGCTCTGACTAAACAATCTTCACTCAAATCATCATCAATGACTGACCAAAAGCCAATTTTTTAACTACTTTGCGTCTATCGGTTACTTCTTTTTGAAAGTAACAAGAATTTAACGGTTACTCAAGAAAAAATCAATTATTATAGACAGCGGTTTGAAAAATAAAAGCAATTCGAATGAATTGCTTTATTAAATTATTAGAACTAACCAGATCGGCACCTAAAAGCAATTAACTTCTACCTGTCGGAAGTGTTTACTTCCAGTAAAGTTTTAGGAGGGCCTGGCTGCTAGCCATTATAACCCTGAATCAACCGGAACACCTAAACGAGGCAGGATAATCTCCTCACCCTTTATCGCCCCCTTATAGCCAAGCATCGCAGCTTCAACAATCCTTTCCCTAATTGGACAGGGAATATAGCCTTCATCGCTGACACTATCAGATCCAGCCGCCTGAGAATGGGCGCTTTTGAGCTGCTGGTACATTTCACTGATCCCAAATGTTTTTCCCTTCCGGATCCCCTCTTCTTTCTCGCTTGCTTGCAAATCGGGACTCTTTTCATATAGATCATTCATCGCTTTTACAAACAGCTCCTTCACATGCGTCGGTACATCTTCCCTAAATGTCTTCTTAATCAGTTTTGGCTTTTCCAAGACACGTGTAATAATATAATCCGAAGTGTGCCCCATAAACTCCAACGCGTTCGCATATGAGCAATGTTTGTATTGCCAAAATGGAGGACAGCCACTCTCTTCAATTTTAAGATAAAGCGTTTGATCGGGTTGTTGCGCAAATAAAATCGTGTGTTTTTCAGCTGGTAGTTTTTGGTCCCTCACATCAAGCCCCCACTGTCCCTCCATAGGACCTAGATTTTCCGCCATGTGAGTGGAAATGCGACCATAACAATTTTCCTTACCACAGGCTTTTAAAAAATCAAAAATGAGCCCTCTAGGATCATCGATTCGAAAAGCCCCGCTGATATGGAGCTTATTTTGCTGCCCCGCCTTTACCATCAGTAACCACATCAAACAAACAGCATCACGCGATGTCAAACTCTTCCTGACCTTTGAAGACAGTTTCCGTTTATTGAAAATACAGTTAGAAATCAACCGCTCAATCTCTTCCCCGCGGCACACCATACTCTTCATCTCCGCGCTCGAAATGCCCGGACACGTAACTAAGTACTCTTCCATCCGGACCGCCAATGCCGGATCATTCACAAATATCTGGGGCTCTTTATCCTCAACTTGAATACCTGAAGAAATAGGAAGCGAAACCAAATCATCTTGTTTTGATTCAGAGTAAAAATAACTTAAAGGATTATAAGTCGATAAACTTAAAAAACTCATTTTAACTCTCACCTATAAATTTATAAATAAATTATAAACAAATACAATTAAAACATTGTTAATCAGATATTAAAATTTAAAATAAAAATAATTTAAAAATTTCCAATCAATAAACAGGGATCTGGATCTCCTTAGAAGAGGGTTTTAAAGTTCAAGGAGGGGTGATTACAGGCTGCGATTCTGAAGGCAGGATCTTTTGGGCTTCGGCTTGCAGGTGGGATAAAATGCGACCGGCTAACAGTCAATTAATACTGAATTTTAAACTTGATTTTTTAAATTGCTGCAGTTTATTATTTTCATTTACGTTTCAAATGTTCAACTCAATTACTTATCTTGTTCTACGAACTTTATTTCTTTTGAGAAAATTTGAAATGAAGCCATTTCCTCCGGTCTTTGAGGTTTTAAAGGTCTTTCCAAAAAACTTCTCTTAGAGATTTAAACTCTTAAAAGACAGGCGAGTGTGAACGTGTATATATTCAACCTTTAACCGAAAGATCTAATTTGTATGTATTCTCCCGATAAAATTCGCAATATCGCGATTATTGCGCACATTGACCATGGTAAGACTACCTTACTTGATGCATTGCTCAAACAGTCTAAGATTTTCCGCGACAACCAGCAAGTACGCGAGCGTGTCATGGACTCTTATGACCAGGAACAAGAGCGTGGAATCACTATTTTTGCTAAGCACACATCTGTTTATTTTGATGATTTCAAGATTAACATCATCGACACTCCAGGACACGCCGACTTCTCAGGAGAAGTAGAGCGCATTTTAGGGATGGTGGATTCGGTTCTTCTCTTGGTCGACGCCCAAGAAGGTCCGATGCCACAAACGCGTTTCGTTCTATCTAAATCTTTGAAAATGGGCATCAAACCTATTGTCGTCTTAAACAAGATTGACCGCCCTCATGCCAACCCAGATCGCGTCTTAGACCTCACCTTCGATCTCTTCAGCGAACTCGGCGCAACAGATGAACAGCTCGATTTCCGCTATTGCTACGCTTCAGGTCTGTCAGGATTTGCGATACATCATGTCCACGACAAGCATACCGACATGCGCCCGTTATTCGAACTCATCACCTACGCCGTTCATCCTCCAAAAGGCGACCTCGAAAACCCATTCCTCATGCACGTTTCAACCATCACCTATGACGATTACGTGGGCAGGCAGGCATGCGGAAAAATCATGGAAGGAACGGTCAAAAAAGGACAGCAGCTCGTTCACATCGATGAAAACGGCGTAGAAACTAAGTGCACCATTACACGCATTGAAGGACATCTTGGAATTGAAAAAGTCGAAATGGAAGAAGCGGGTGTAGGCGATATCGTCATCCTATCTGGTATTCCTGAAGTTACCATTGGTGACACGATTTGCGATCCTAGAAAAATCGTTCGCCTTCCTCGCATTAAATTAGATGAGCCAACTGTTTCTGTCGACATGACAGTTAACAATAGCCCATTTGTTGGACGCAGTGGAAAGCACGTGACAATGAATAAAATTCGCGATCGCCTGGAAAAAGAAAAGCGCGCCAACATCTCTCTTCGCATTGAAGATGAAGGTGGCGATGATAAAATCACAGTTTCCGGCCGAGGCGAGCTTCACTTGGCTGTCTTAGTCGAGGCGATGCGCCGTGAGCAATATGAGTTTAGCATTTCTAAGCCGCGCGTCATCATCAAAGAACAAAATGGTGAAAAATACGAACCGATCGAGCGCGTCCACATCGAAGTACCGCAAGATTATTCGGGAACCGTTATTGAAGAATTGTCGCGTCGCAAAGGAGAGCTTCAATTGCTCGACACCGACGAGAATGGCATCACAGCTATCGACTTCTTGATTCCAACTAGAGGCTTGATGGGTTACCGCAATGACTTCTTAACGGCTACACGCGGTCTTGGTATTTTGACATCGGTCTTTGAAAACTTTGCTCCTTGGAAAGGCACCATACCAGGCCGTACACGTGGCGTCTTGATTTCCAACGGACCTGGTAAAACGAGCGGTTACGCCTGCTTTAACTTGCAAGATCGCGGCGTTCTCTTCGTTTCTCCAAGCGATGAAGTCTATGAAGGAATGGTTGTGGGCGAAAACAGCCGAGACAATGACCTCGTGGTCAATGTCACAAAAGGTAAGCAGCTCACAAACGTACGCGCTTCTGGAAGCGATGAAAACATCATCTTGACCCCGGCTCGCCGCTTCACGCTCGAGCAAGCCATCGACTACATTCAAGACGATGAGCTAATTGAAGTCACACCAGACAGCATCCGTATGCGTAAACGTCATCTCACAGAGAATGAACGCAAACGCGCTGGCGGCAAAGCCTAAGTCCTCGCTCAAGCGCAAGAATTGGCAAGCCAATTCTTGCGCCTCCGTTAATCCTCTCTATCACATCTTACGATCCCAATTGCCTCTTAACCAGCTCTTCCGAGTTCCATTTCATTTTTGATTCCTTTACCCACGGTTCTCAAGGCGGGCTTTAAAATCAGTCGCCCTAGTAACCTCTAGCGCGTAAACAAGCGCCTAAATAACACTTTACCTAAGCACATGGGTAATGGGCATACCTGAGATTTTGCACGATCATGCATAAAGACAATTGCAGCGAGAGGCTGGCAGGCCGACTGATCTTAAAGCCCGCCTTGAGAACCGTGGCTAAAGGAATCAAAAATGAAATGGAACTCCGAAGAGCGACTGATTGACAGGATAGTGATTAGAAATTGTGAGTAAGACTTTAAATAGTTAAACATGCCATAGCTGACTCAAAACTTTCGCCATATAAAAAACTCCACCTAAATAGGTGGAGTTCGAATAACATGCCCTTAATGCCTTAATAAAAGCATTAATCGTTTGGATCTTTTGACTGCTGACTAGACAATTCATTGATGAATTGACGGAAAAGAATATATCCAATCAATTGATCACTGTAAACCATTAACAAATACATTTTGACAAGTGTTCCGGAGTTACTTTATTAAAGCATCTGCTAAGAATCAAAATGAGACAAAATTAAAGCCTATGGTTTAACTAAATCAAAAGCCGAGCCTTTCTTGCGGAGGCATATTATCGGTGCCATAAAAGGTATTTTGCACGCTCATAGCCAAACCAAAAGCAGCAAGAGCGAATTGACCATTGATGGCTGAAAGCATCATCCCCGATGCAAATGATCCAGTCCATCCAAAGTGAGTCGCCGCTATTGCTGTCACCGTTGCCGAACTCAAGCATGCAATCATCCCGATGGTGAAAGCCCGTGCTTTACTAGGTTCCCATCCCAAAGAATCGAATATTTTTTTAGCAACAATCCCTATTGTGAGCATGAATGGAACCTGCATAGCTCCAGCCTTAAGAAGCACTACAGATGAATTAGCAAGCCCAATATTCTTCGCATTTTCAGCCCCTTTAAGTACACAATAACCCGCAAACCATAAAGGACAGACAGTCTTCCAAGCTCTATCAATGACTCTATCGAAGTTCATAATTAAATCCCCTATTGTATACATTTGATTGAAATATAAAATTGCAAACCGGAGTGATTAGAAATTGTGAGCAAGACTTTAAATAGTTAAAAATGCCAGATAGCTGACTCAAAACTTTCGCCATATAAAAAACTCCACCTAAATAGGTGGAGTTCGAATAACATGCCCTTAATGCCTTAATAAAAGCATTAATCGTTTGGATCTTTTGACTGCTGACTAGACAATTCATTGATGAATTGACGGAATGGGGCTGTTTGCCTCAAAGCCTCCAACCAATCATCGTGCAGCAAATCCTCTAAAGGAGGAAGAGCGCCAAAAAACTGCGCCCGTTCCAGATAGTGCATCGCATGCTGGTGATGGGCCGTCAAAGAGTACAATCCAGTCAATTGATAATAGGCTTGCGTATTCCCCAATGAAACTGCCTGCATCAAATATCCCTCAGCCTGCCTATAAAGAGCATAAGAACGCTCAGGATGGTGAATGTCGTGCACGAGGACGGCCAAGTTGATTAATGATACGCCATAATCCACGTAAATAACTTCATCTTCAGGATCCTGCTCTAGTAAGGCTTGAAAATGTTCAAGAGCCTTATAATACGGTTCAACATCACACATTGCCTCTCCCAAATGAGAATAGGACAAGGCGAGGTTATAGCGCGCCTGAATGTAGTCGGGATCCAGCTGCAAGACCTGAGTAAGAATCTGAATGGATTTTTCAAAATGCTGAGGCTCCTCAGTCAAGTCACCTAAAAGATCAAATGCACATCCATAGTTATAGACCCACTCCAAATCCAAATCCTCGGCATCAATCTCAATGAGAGGCTGCTTTAAGGCATGTTCAAACTTTTCGATTGCTTGCTCACAATAGCTCGAATGCCCCGTCACTTCAGCCAACTTCATCAAGGCAACACCCCAATCGTTCCAAAACTGCGCAAATACACCGCCGCCGCACTCTATGACGCGCGAGCAGTAACGCACAGCCTTTTCAAAGAGGCTCTGCTCTTCTGTTAATTCACCTAAAGCAAAGCAGGCCAGTGCCATCCCATACCAAAGCAAAGGATTTTGACGTGTCAGCGACAAACCATACTGAAACTTTTCTATAGCTTCATTGTAGTAATCTTCTTCACTGAAATAGCGGCCAAGCTCATTTAGGCAGGAACCATAAAGATACCAACCATCTGGGCTCTCTGGATTGATCTCTAAGCTCTTTATTATTTTCGCACGCGCAGACTGAATCAAGTCAAGGCGTTCATGATGAGCACCCAAAAAGAGCTCTGTTTCTGCCCAGCTGCTCAATAGATGAGGATGGTCGGGTTCAAGCTGATTAGCCTTCGCAAACTTATCAAGGCTAGCCTCTAGCTTGGTCATATCGCGAGTCGACTTGCCAAGAATCATTTCCAGCTGTCCCCACTTTAACCACAGTAAACTGTTATTAGAATTGAGTTCGACAGCCTTGGCAAAACTTTGATCCGCCTGCTCCAAAAGAGATGGCTCTAACGATGTTTCGCTAAGACGCAATAAACAGCATGCTTGATTGTACCACCCCTCAAAGTTTGAGGCATTCTTTTGCACAGCTTGCGTAAAGCAGTTTAAAGCCTCGCTAAAATAGGACGGATTATCCAATAGAGAAGCTAGATCTGCTAAAGCATGTCCGAAATCGTTAAGAAAGGACTCAGATTGACATCCCACTTCCGATGCTTTTCGATATTTCTCAATGGCTCGATAAAAATCGTGCGGCTCTCCCGAACATTTGCCAAGAGAGGCTAAACACAATCCCCATTTCCAGTAAAACTCTTCCTGTATCAATGAGTCAAAACTCTCATTCAATAAACCGGCCGCCTGTTCAAATTTCGCATCCGCTTCGGTCAAATACTGGGTATCCATTTCGAATAACCCCATTTCCAATAACACCAAAGCGCCTTGATACCAGCCATCGAATAAAGAAGAATCTTTCTGGGTCGCTTGACTAAAAGCCTGATGAGCCAAAGTTAAGCAACGCATGTTTTCCGGATAGGCAGCAAAAATCAGACCTTGCTGATAAAATATTGTAGGTGAGTGACTTGCAACTTTGATAGCTGTTTCAAAGTTGTCCAATACTTGATGATTACCTTGAGCTAACTGTTGAGCCCCGTGTAAAACAAGCAAACGAGCGAACAATGAACGTTCGTTGTCTGCCATTTTGTTCCAAACGTTGGAGTCTTTGAACCCCTCTAATCTCTCAAATGATTGAGAGTCTTGTATATCGATCAATGCTTTGTAAATAACTGTCATCATCTGCCGTATGCTATTTAAACGATCCTATTATACAAATTCAACTCTTTTTAGCGAAATGTTTAATTACAAATTATTATTAATCAAACATTTAAAAATCAGTAAAACAATTCTTTTACCCTTATGGGGAATCGTTCTTATCGAATGCAGAAAAGATTTTATGCACACTTTCCCATTGAATCAAAGAGAAGGGCAAAAGGAATAAATCCACCTTCGATAGAGATTTCAGAAGTGTAAAAGTCATCCGACTCACTTACAGTAATCTTACAACTTTTCAATCGCCTCTCGCATCTCTTTAAGATCATTCAAGGGCTTCTGACAAGCGCCATCGTAACAAATGTACAAGGTCGTTTGATCATTGCGTGCATCCTGTTCCTTTATGAACGGAATCAACTCTTCTAACTCCACGTCCTGGGTCTGCCAAATGACGGCTTTATGCGGGATAAAGTTATGGTAGAGCAGCTGCTTGATTTCCGGCTCAAATTCGCGCTTAGAATTAAGAGCCACCACAATCGTTGGAGTTTTATCGTCGTAATAGCGATTCAAGTTCATCACGTGATAGCAATAGCCTGGAGAGTAATTTTCAAGGTATTCTTTAACTCCTTTGAAAATATCTTCAGCCTGTATTAAAAAGTTCTCGTCACCAGTTATCTGATAGAGCCTTAATAGATTTTCACAATGAACAGCATTGCCAGATGGCTCGGCCCCATCTGAAAACTGGCACTTCCTCAAAAGCAGATTTTTATCTGTCCCATCGGTTTGATAAAAAGCCCCCTCTTCGGCTTTATAGTGATCTTTTAAAATCTCAGCCATTTCAACAGCCCACTGCAGCCATTCAGTTCCGGCATTGGCTTCAAATAAGGATAAGATTCCTTTAATCATAAAAGCATATTCATCGAGGCTTGCTGGAAACATCGCCTGCCCATCGCGCCAGCGGCGCAAAAGCCTTTGCTGCTGCCACAAGTGATTCTTAATGAAGCGCGCAGATTTGACAGCTATTTCCAGGTAGGCTGGGCGATCAAATGCGTAAGCCGCCTCAGCTAAAGAATAAATCATCAATCCATTCCAAGAGCTTAGTATTTTATCATCTTTGAAAGGATGAATGCGCTTTTCTCTTACGCTCCAAAGTTTAAGCCGCTGCGCATCGAACAGGGCCTTGATGAGACCCGGATCTTGGTGGATTTGACTGGCAAATTCTTCGAGGCTCAGGACGTTATGGAGAATATTCCGTCCTTCGAAATTCCCCTCAGGAGTCACATCATAAAACTGGCAAAAGAGTTTACCGTCTTCTTCCCCTAAAACCTGCTTGACCTCATCATATGTCCACGTATAAAAGAATCCTTCATGCCATTCAGAATCTGCATCCTCGGCCGAATAAAAACCACCGCCTGGATAAGTCATGTCACGAATAATGTAGTTAAAAATCTCTTCAGCCACTTCTTGATACAGGGGTTTTTTAGTCAGCTGCCAGGCCTCTAAGTAGCTTTGTGCCAAAATAGCATTATCGTAGAGCATTTTTTCGAAGTGGGGGATCAACCACTTTTCATCGACGCTGTAGCGCGAAAAACCGCCCCCTAAATGATCATAGATACCACCCCTGTGCATCATATCCAAAGTCCGCTCAACTAAAAATAAAGCTCTGCTATCCTTCATACCTTCATAGAAACGGAGCATAAAGCTGTATTGATAGCCTATTGGAAATTTCGGAGCTCCCTTAATTCCTCCATAAGTGGGGTCAGCCATCTTGTATAACAAATCGGCCGTCATCCCCACCTGCTCTTCATCGGGAATGTCGTCTCCCGTCGTATGAACACTTTCTGAAAAGACTTCGACTATCTTTTCTGCTTGAGTAAGAATTTTTTCCCGCTCTTCTCCCGACCAAAGCTCTGAAATACGGGTAATCAAGTCGGTCAATCCCATTAATCCATGGCTGCTATGAGGAGGAAGGTAGGTCGTTGCAAAAAACGGCTGCAGGTCTGGCGTCAAAATAACGTTCAGAGGCCATCCAGCGGCTCCTGCCATCATGCTCTGTGAAAATTCCATATACAAGCTATCGACTTCTGGCAGCTCCTCGCGGTCGACCTTAACATTAATAAACACATGGTTCATTAAATCAGCCACTTCGACATTTTCAAAAGATTCTCTCTCCATCACGTGGCACCAATGGCAAGTAGCATACCCAATCGATAAAAAAATCGGCTTATCCTGATCTTTGGCTGCTTGAAATGCCTCCTCACCCCATGGATACCAATCAACGGGATTATGAGCGTGCTGTAAGAGATAGGGGGATTTCTGAGAAATCAAGCGATTCTTATAGAGAGGATGATCAGCCATGGTGTTGACAACTATTTTAAAATTTTCTAATCGAAGCTTATAATTGAAAATTTTATATATAGCGTTTATCCAATAAACTCAACTCATTCTGCTCAACATTTTTAAAAAGTCGCCCTTTAGTCATTCAGCCATCAATCCTAAGAGCGTTTCTACAAACCCTATCGGTTGATTTATGTGCGAAAATTGCCTTGATAGTTGTAACAGCAAAGCAAGCTGATAATACTTTGTAAAGAACTCTAACAATCCATTTAACGACTGAACACTTTTCTTGTCTTTTTCAAACGAATAAAAATGCCTTCTAATGCATTTAAGGTGTTTGAATCCATGCCTGAACCAAATTTTGTAAGCCAAATTCCCCATTTCTCTTAAGATGCGTCATGCTATAAATGTCTCTCAAAGGCCTAATCGCTGTTTTGGATAACATCAGCCTCTAAGCCCATTTTCGGGCTAGCGCCCCCACACTTTATCTAGAGCTTTTTCAAGAAATCAAGATCAAACAAAATTGATCAAATCTTATCTTTAAACCCAATAAGATTTGCAAATATGTATCAACAAAACATAACATTTAAAAGTCGTAATTAATAAATTATTACATTCAACCAACAAAATCAATACTTCTCTAATAACTAAACTATAGACTTATGACTATTACTTTTAATCCCTATTATCCCTCATTTTTGCCTTCTCATGTGCCTGGCAGTCGGCAGCAAACCAGGCAGGTTGTTTGGAATGCCATCCCAATCTGTGAAGATGTCGTGGAGCATGTTTTCTCTTTTTTATCTTTTAAAGACTTGTTGAATGTCGAACGAGTTGAAAAAGTTAATGGCCTCTTAACCGATCGTGCTTGGCAAAGGCTGAGAAAAACGGATCATTTTCTAGCCGACTGGTCCGAATGTTGCTCCTTACCCAATTCCCATAAGTGGCATTACTTATTTGGAGCCATGATCCAAAGCTTTGTCGACGAAAAAATTGACCGATCCTGCAGCCATTTTGAACAGCGGACCATAAAGAAGCAAAGCCTTCAGAAAAAAATTTGGAGAAAAAAATTTGCTTTTTCCATAAAAAACTCTTCCACGCTGGGAGCTTACTTAGACATTGAAACAAGCCATTTGCTACCCCCTATCCGTACAGGAAATATTCAGGCACTCGATAAAAAATTGCGCATCATTTCTAAAGAACCTGCTGGTCCGAATTATGGCGGAGAGCAGTTTATACGAGCCTTGCTGGCAACAGAAGATTGGCTAGGCCCTGACTGGCTTGGCCCCTTATGTACGGTAGATCTCGTTCTTTTTAATGAGATGTTGACCGATGCCATCACTAACCGCATGACTTATTCGAGCATCTTTCTATCGAAATTCTCATTTTTACAAGAGCATGTAGGCATCGCGATGTTGAATTGGGACATGGCTTTTAACGCAGCCGCGCAAGGCGATTACCGAGGCCTGGAAAGGCTTGCAAAAAATGCCAGTCTCAAGCGCTTAAAAATATATTACCAGGCGGATTATCGCTCGCCACCTCTTCTCTATCGTCTGGCATGTCTTTATGATCAAAAGAAAAACATTCAAAAAGCCAGCTTCTTTTTTAAACAGGCTTTAGAGGCTTATAAATCTGACATGCCGATAGAACATGTAGCCCATGCCGCCAAGTTTTATCAAGACACGAAACAATTCGACTTGTCAGAGCCGCTCCTGCAAAAGCTTACCGATCGCTCAAGAGCCCCTTCCAAACTGTTTTGGCTTATACAGTTAGGGAACGTTAAATACTCATTGAAAAAAGATGTAGAAGCACTCATGATTTTTCAAACCGCGGCTCTTGAAGTCAATAAAATGACTCCAACCATCATTTTGACAGATCTAGCTAATCGCCTATTTAATTTGAAAGACTATTCAACGGCTTATAAGCTCTATGAACAAGCCTATCTATGCCTTCGCAAAAAAAGATTTTCCACCCCTGATGATTTAAGAATGAAATTGGCATTAAGTGCCTATAAATCAAAGCAATTCGATCAAGCGGTTTATCTTTTTAAAAAGGTTTTCAAAAATAATCCAACTATTATCAATACCGATCCCCTATTTGCTCTAAAGGCTGTGGATGCCTATTTCAAGACTGGTCAGTTCAAAGCGGCCTTAGCCCTTCTAAGCAAGCTGGCAGACCTTGGCAAAAACAGCGGTGTATACCACAAAGTCTTATTCTTTCAGGAAAATTGCTATCAGGCTTTAAACGGCAATTTGCATCAGCACCTTGCAAAGAAGTAGGAACTTGCCCAACTAATCACCTTAATTCGCAGGCATCAATTCCAAGTAAAAAGAGAGTAGCTCATGTTATATTTAACGCCGCCTATGGCAAAACAAATGACTAAAGCGCCTAATTATTGCCTGGTTACTCTCTTTTCGATTGCACTATTGCTAGGCATGCTTACGGGCTGTTCGACTCCCCTTTTATCGCAAAGAGGCCCTTATTTAAGGGCATATCATGCAGGCGATTTTAATGAAGCGGAAGAGAAGCTCGATCAACTCGTTCAAGAAAGCATCCCTCAAAACTACAGCCAATCCAAAGAAGCCAGCTGGATTCTACTAGATAGAGCCACCACCTGCTTTGCCAATGGAAAAATAGAAAAAGCGATTCAAGACTATACACAAGCGTTAGAATCTCTTGATTACTATGGACAAGACTTGCCCGTCGATCAGCTTTCGCAGCTCATGCTGCAAGATGAAACAGGAGCCTACCAGGCCGCGGATTATGAGCAAGTTTTGGCACGCCTCTATTTTGCCCTTGCTCTTTTGCATCAAGGCGATGAATCCAATGCATATGCCCTATTGCGCCAAGCCGAAGAATATCAACAAAATAAGGAAAATCTTTACACTAAAGTTCCTTTTACCAGGCATTACCGTGTGGCAGGCAATGGCTTAAGCAAATTCCTTTTTGCTACCTTGCTCGCAAAGAGGGGCGACCACTCTAATGCCCGGTTGCTTTATCGCCAAGCGGCTGCCCTTATCCCTCACCTGCAGGAGCCAGTAGAAGCGCCTGGCAACCAGGCAACTATTCTTATTCTCTGCCATAACGGCAATGCCCCCTACAAAGCATCAGGAATCAGCCCTGGTTCTGTCGCCTCTGCCGCAGCTTTGGAGTGCTTGCTTGCCTCACCGCAGCGCGATCCTCTATGGTCGACCTTAACAGGTATTCCCATCCCAATTTTGCGACAATGGCTTTCTTCTTATCCCATACCCACTTGTGCCAGCCTAGACGGAATCAGACAACGTCTGCTCCCATTTTATGACGTTCAACAAGCAGCCGCGAATGAGCTGCAGCAAAAAACACCCGTCATTGTAGCAAGAGGAGTCGCAAGACTCCTCTTGAGGCGCTGTGCGGTTAATTATGCAGAAGATAAAGATCCATGCCTTGGAGCCATGGCAGACTTAGCCATACTGATCATCAATGAAAATACTCGTGCAGACACTCGTTCCTGGACAACTTTACCAGCCTTAATAGAGGCCACGACCTTTCAAGTTGAGGCCGGTATTCATCCCTTGACTCTCGACGTCTTTGAAAGGGGATGTTTGGATCAAAGTGAATACCTGCTGAATCTGAAACCAAATGACTTATGTATTATCCACGTCTTCAATATCCATCCCGGAGTGAGACGTATTTTAATTTCACATCGCTATCTTGCTAACCCAGGAGAATAATATGAATAAATGCTTGATAAACCTAGCCTTCACTTGTTTAGTCTTATGCACAACGAGCTGCTACAGCCGTCATGTGAGAACTGCCGAAGACATCACACCTGGCAATTCTTGCGAAAAACTAGATTGGCGTTATGGAGCGGCAGATATCCGCATTCAAACGACAAAACTACACAAGCAATTGATGGACAGTTGGTATGCCAAAACTGGCTATCAATGGCACACAGGTAAGCCCCGTTTAATCATCACAGAAATCGACAACTGTACGGATCAATATATTCCAAGTGATATGATCCGAGACATTATCGAAGGCGTTGCTATCAATGACGGACGCTATACGGTAGTCGTTGGAAATCGGCAAGATGAACGGGAGCTAGATTATTTGATGAACAAAAACATCCTAGCTGCCAAATACAACAATCCAAGCAGCCTTCAACCCGGGCAAGCAACGGCTCCTCAATTTCTCGGCAAAATCCGCATCACAAAAGCCATGCGCTCTGATCGCTTTTATGATTATGAAGATTACCGCATGACTGTAACTCTGTACGACATCGAAACACAAGAAGCCATCGATTCGGCCTGGGACGTTCTTTGTAAAAAAGTGCGCCGCTGCTAGGGTGCCTCGTACCAGTCTTTTAGACCGTCTAGGAGCTCTTTAGATTGCCTAAAGAGCTCCTGCAATTATAGGGGTAAATATTAAGATTCCTCTGCGCCTCTCTATCTCCTCATCCCTGCGTTAGTCTTTTGTTCTCTAATTCACATTAACATGTTAATTGTTAATGACTTATGAAAAAATCTTTACCCTATGTTATCCAGGCTTTCATTATTCTTATCCCATTTACCCAAGCTTCTAGCTAATGCGAGCTCTAAATCTAAAGAGCTCTACCACGCGTTCATTTTACTTTATAGACGTTAACAAAAGAGCGGGCTTGGATGCAGATATTGTGAGAGGCCTTTAGCCCGGCTGATTTTAAAGCTCATAGTCAGCGATTAGCGAACTGTGATTAACGCAATAAAAAAAATTAGAGATGAGAGAGCGACTCATTGCCAATCATTTAAGAAATTAACTTTACCCAAATTCTCCTACAATTCGCTCTCCACAACAAAAAAAGCAGATAAAGTTTTTTTATTCAGAAAAAGTTCAATAATTCCTTTTAAGCAAAGGTGATCTTCAAAAATAAATATAAAATAATTTTTTTAAAGAGCATAAGAAGAATTGGAGTCTAAAACATTTATCCAACTTTCATCTTTTGATTCGCTCGCCTAAAAGACCTATAGCGAATCTCTTGTCTGTAAGCTTCAGATCAGAAGATCTCTGAACTGGGCTTCGACAAAAAAGACCGAGCGATCGCAAGGTGGGATAGGAAAAGGAAGGCAAACATGAGTTCTATTGCAGAAAATTGGAGCCACTCTTTTCACATTGTTGAAGAACAAATCACTGCTTTTAATAGCAAAGTGCAAAGCTCAACTCAGCTTGAAGAAATTGATGCTGCTTATCAAAGCGAAGAGCTTGAGAAAATTTATCAAATCGTTAAAACAGAAACAGCGCGCTTAAAACACTTTGCTGAACAAGTTGATCAGAGGTTAGAAAACCTCGAACGTGGCTGTTGCGGCAATTCCCGCCGGGCCGTCATACTAACAAGCATATTAGTGGGAATATCCAGCGTAGGAGGAATTGCAGGCGGAGCCGTTGCCGTCTGGTTAGACAATCCGATTGGAAAAGGCATAGGATTTGGTATCCTTATCCTGACCAGCGCATTTGAATGGGGTGCAACTGTCTATTCAACCAAAGTATCGCTCGACCTCAATTCCAGCGTCGAATTAGCTCTCATCAATAAAGATGGTTTAGAGCAAGCTAGAGTTTTTAAGAAATTTATCAAAACCCTCAAATCGATTAAAAAAATTGAAAAGGAAAAACTTGAGCAGCTACGCAAGGCAGAAGCCGAAAAAGCCTTGGATTTAAATATCAGCGTTTGCCTAAGACATTATGAAAACCTTGGGCGTTATCGCAAAGATGAGGTCTATTTCAGACTCTTATCGCTCCTCATCCAACACTTGCCAGAAGAAGATCCTCTCAAAGTTGAACTCGGACAGTTTACTCCCATTAACCCCTCAAGAGCAAAAGATATCTCATCGCTTGCTCAAGAACCTCTTCCCATTACCTATTTGCCAAGCAATAAAAAAGAGAGCCCAAGCGAAACAAGTCAGAGCTCGGATTCAAATCCATCCCTCAAAATCGTGATCCCTACAGACGAAGATGATCAACAAACAGAAAAGATTAGTAAAAAAGAGAAGTGGACCGGAGAGCAAGGCAGTAGGCTTCTCTTAGATAATGAGAGCCAAATGATTCAACCTTTGCAGAGTAAAGCTAAATATGCTAAAAAGCTCGCAGATTACAAACGTACGGTAGCTCAAAGATTTGGGATTGAAAGAACCATCTCTTTCATCGATGTACCACATGGAATGCGCCTGACAACAGATGGTTGTTACCCCATTCCTACTATCGATGACAGGGAACTCGATGAGCTACCTCCCAGAAGAAACCTCAACGATGACGTGATCATTGATATAAAAGATGGCCACGAGACAATCGATATTAACTCTTTGGTATGACAGCCTTAATATTTTATTTTCTTTTTTCTCATTTTATCTCTTTCACCTGCTCAATATTGGAGGCGGTACTGCTGTGTTGTACGAACGGCTATATTGGGTTGCTCAAAAAAAAGAAACCCAAAGTGGGATTCATTTTAGCCGATCTTAAACACCGCATCGACCGCCCCTTGGCTGCCATTCTCACTCTCAATACATCGGCTCATACCTTTGGTGCAGCAGGGGTAGGAGCCAAAGTCGTCGAACTATTTGGCGATAAGACTCTTGCCATAGCTTCCGTCATTTTGACCCTGACAATGTTATTTTTGACCGAGATGATTCCAAAAACGCTCGGAGCCCTCTACTGGAAAAAACTTGCTCCAATGAGTGCCTACTGCATTCAATTCCTCATTTGGGTTACCTACCCCTTAGTCATTGCTTTTGAACACATTGCACGCTTGCTTGCTCGTGGCAAAACGCATGAAAAAATCACTGAAGAAGAAATTAAATTAATTTTAGAAGAAGGGTCCCAGGCAGGCGTAATACGGGAAGCCGAACACGACATGGTCGAAAGTATTTTCCGCCTTGGCAACCGTCGTGTGGGCATCTTAATGATTCCTCGCATGGACATCGAATGGCTTAACCTCAAACACAGCACCGAAGAATTGCTCAAACAAATAGACCAATCTCCCCACAACAGATTCCCTGCCTGTGATGGAGAGTTGGATGAGGTGATTGGCCTTGTCACATCGAAAGATATTCTAAACGAACTCTTAGAAAAGGGAACATTCGATCTTAAGACACTAGTTAAACCTCCTCTGTTCGTTCCAGAAAACATGCGCGTAGTCCAATTACTTGATCTTTTTAAAAAGACACCCGACCACATTGCTCTTGTGACGGACGAGTATGGTGGAGTACAGGGGCTCATTACCCTTCACGACGTCCTAGAGTCGATTGTCGGAGATGTCCCCTCAACTTCCATCTTACCGGAAACCCAAATCATCCAGCGAAAAGATGGCTCCTGGCTAGTAGACGGCATGCTGCCAATTGACGAATTAAAAGAGCAATTCGACATTGACACCTTGCCAGAAGAAGAAAAAGGAACCTATCGGACTTTGGGTGGTTTTTGCATGCGGCAAATTGGCAGTATTCCAAATGTAGGCGATACCTTCAGCTGGCAGAAATTCCGCTTTAAGATTGTAAAAATGAATGGAAAGCGCGTTGAAAAAGTCCTCATTCACTACATCCCTTAAGCATCCATGACGCCAGCCGACAGTCTAAGAGAACGCTTGAGTCTCATTCCTCAAGCGCCCTATCCCCATCATTCACGCCTGCATGCTCTAAAGTCCTTTAGTACTCCTCATACTGCCGTCTATATCAAAAGAGAAGATGAACTAGGATTTGGCATAGCAGGATCCAAAATCCGTAAATACCGCTCTTTAATCCCCCACTTGCTCAGCCAAGGGATCGAAGAAGTTCTTGTCATTGGAAGTGCTTATTCTAATCATGTACTCGGGATCAGCCAACTCTTAATCGAGAATAGTCTGAATCCAACTCTCTTTTTAAGAGGTGATCCGGATAGGGTATTAAAAGGAAATGCTTTCCTCACAACTCTTTTAGTCGGAAAAGATTCCATTCATTGGTTTTCAAAGTCTCAATGGTCGATGGTTCACGAATGCGTTAAGAACTATGCTCAAAAAACACCCCGGCGCTGCTTTATTCTTCCAGAAGGTGCACACCTTCCAGAATCGCTTCCTGGTGCGTTATCTTTGCCTTTAGATATCATCCACAATGAAAAAGAAAACAATTTAAGCTTCGACCACCTCTTTATTGATTCAGGTACCGGCTTAACTGCCATAGCATTGATCTTGGCCTATCAGTGGCTCGGCAAAAAGAACATGATCCACGTTTTTTTGATGGCTGAGGATGAAGATTATTTCCTGAAGCAGCTCACAGCCTTTCATAGCCATTTTCAGCGACTCATGCAAACCTTTGACTTGCCTCTACCTACCCGTTTTCAACTGCATAAACCGCTGAGGGCCCCCCGCTTTGGTCAAATGCACCCCCTTTTATTTCAAGACATCATTAAATTGGCACGAACAGAAGGCTTCCTGACCGATCCAATTTACACTGGAAAGCTCTTTCACGAAGCACAAAGGCTTATCCAGGATCAGGAACTGAAAGGGCAAATTTTGATCGTCCATTCAGGAGGAGCCTTAACTCTTATGGGATTCGAAGAGCAGCTCAAAAGCGCTTTTTTGAGTCTTTATCCAGATTCAAAAGGCTCAGCAGAAGGCCAATGAGCTCCCACAATAAAACCTCGGCTCATCTCTTTCCAATCACCTGCACAATCTTCTAACTGAGCAATCAGCAGACAATTTGATGCTTCTTCGAAATGATCGTGAATGGCTTGTAAAAGCCCATTTGAAGTATGAAGAACAAACAGGTCCTGACTAGACCAGCTTTGAGGTGTAAGCCAACAGCTTTTGGGAAGAATACACCATCTCGATTCCTGAAGTGAGATGATATGTTTCGACCATGCATCCCAATCGGGCGAACGATAGCCGGCCCACCATCCCCTCAAATGACAAGGATGAATTTCCTTTGGCATTTCGCAAAAGAGATCCCCCCAAGGATAAAATATATAGCCTTTGATGAACGCTTCAACCTTAGGATCGCTAAGACCCTGACTTGCTAACCAGGATTGAGCCAAAGAGTGAAGGCTTAGCCTCAATTGCCTCTCTTGCAAGTGGCCGAGCTTGGCTTGCAAACTGTCCTTGAGATTGGGGCCCAATAGGCGAGTGCCTCTTAGGTCCCGATAATACAAAAAGTACTTTACAGCAACTTCCCAATGCATGGTTCGCTGCTCCCTTAAAGAAAAATAGATAAAGTCGAATTCCCCAACTGTCCGCTCCCCTTTAATTTGCACATTCGCATGCAGATTGATGACATCTGGGCGATGCAAAAGCCAAAATTCGACTAACCGGGCAAAATAATCTCCAAGGCGTTTGGAAGTCAGGCAGCCAACAAAATTGAGCAGCGCAGACGGATCTTCATCTAGTTCTTTTAATCGCGGTGTCCATTCTATCAACCAGGAGCGGCAGCTACTCTCTTCGCAGCAAGGCAGATGTACACTATTTTTAACCAAAGGGCAACTTCCAACTGCCCAGGCTAACTCTCTGACTACTTTATGCTTAAAAATGCTCATCAATGCTCTATCTCTTTCTAAGGCTTTTTCCATACCCTAAAATCATTTCATTATATAAAATTTTCTTAAAAAAAAGAGGGAATAACATGTGCTTTTCTGCTGAAGCAAGCTTTACCGCAGCTGCTGTTTTAGGAACTATTGGCGCCACAACATTAAAAAACTGCTCGTCCCGCTCTCAATTTTTTTTAGCCGCCATTCCCTTCCTATTTGCAATCCAGCAATTATCTGAAGGGGTCCTCTGGCTCCAGTTGACCAATCAATGGAGCGGGAGCGGTGCTTCATATCACGCTAAAAAAGTTTTTTTGACCTTCGCTTTTTTAATTTGGCCCGTTTGGATTCCTCTTGCCTTAGCATGCGTCGAAAAAGTTGCCTGGCGCCGCCATCTCATTTTCTTGGATTTGGCCTGCGGCATTCTTCTCTCCCTGCTCAACTTATCTTATGCAATGCAGCAAGACATTTCAGTCAAAATCATTAATCACAGCCTGCAATACGTCGGTAACGCCCCTTCTCAAACCATCCTTTATCCCTTCATCGTCCTCATCCCTTGCTTTCTTTCGAGCGTCAGAAGTATGTGGATTTTTGGGATTTTGATCGCATTAGCTTACGGCGTTGCCGATTACTACTACACCTCGACTTTTGTCTCAGTCTGGTGCTTTTTTTCAGCCATCGTTAGCCTAGTCATTTACAAAATCATTAAGAATAACCAAGTTGGGCTCGAGAAAAGTACAAATACATAAGAAACCCTTCTCAAGCATAAAGATAGTCAGCGATCAAGTTCTTTTGCTTCACGAGCCATTAAAGAGGAAATGTCCTTGTTCAAGGAGTAATTTAAAAAAGTTCGAATGACGACGAGCACGCCAAGAATGCCAAGCTCGTAATAATCTGGCGTCGTCGTGGTTTCAATCACGTCGGCTGCAATGATGAATTCTAGCCCTAAAATAATTGATCGAGCTAGATCCAGGCGAATAGCGTCAAAAACAATCAGGTAAGGTTGGTTTCCTTTCCAAATTCCCCTGAAAAACTGGCAGACAGCATAAAGAGCGCCTGCCAAGATGACAAGCCCTCCAATCAATGCCAGTAGCTGCTTGATGGACATAAGAATAGAATGGAGAAGCACAAAGGATTCTGTCGTTGCAATCGCCTGTGCGAGCATGTGATGAGCCAGATTCGCCATGTTGCCTCCACCAAACAATTAAACACTATTATGTAATTTTTAAAGAGATGTATGTCAAATCATTATTCCAATAGATGGGAACTAGACTCGCTTTTTTCAGGCGGGAGCCAGTCGCCTGCCCTCATTCTAGCCTTACAGACTTTGAAGAGCGATTTAGAACAAATGCTCCCTTCCCCCAGCGCTGCCCTGCACACAATTATTCTAGCCCTTCAGGATTTTGATGCGCGCTGCTATGAATTGCAAGCATTGATTGACTGCCTTTTATCTCAAAATGTCAATGACGAAAAAGCTATCCAACTCCAAGAGCAAATTGTTGTCATCCGCGCACTTTACGAAAATCTCTCTTCAGTACTTGACGAATATCTGTCCAAGTTAAGCGAAAGCGATTTTAAGCAACTACTTGAGCATCCGGACCTGCAAAACATCACCTTCTCGATCCAAGAAAGACGCGAATGGAATCGCGAACTTCTCCCTTTAGCTCAAGAGCAGCTTATACACCGTTTGTGGATCAATGGCTATCAAGGCTGGAATGATATGTATGAGGCCTTCATGGGTCAATTTCGCATTCCCTTTCCAGATCAAGCAGGAGCAGAACGCCTGTCTGTCGGGCAAGCGGAAAATCTACTTTCACACCCCGATCGAAAAGTGAGACACACCGTTTTTAAAGAGTGGGAAAAGACCTGGAGCATGCATGAGGGAAGCTTTGCACAAATCCTTAATCATCTAGCTGGATTTCGCCTGCAACTTTACGAAGCAAGAGGATGGACTTCGGTCTTAAAGGAGCCTCTTTTTTGCAACCGCATGCAAGACACTACTTTAAATAGCATGTGGAAAGCTGTCGAAAGGCACAAACAAGGATTAGTACGCTATTTAAACAAAAGGGCCCGGTTGTTTGATAGTTCGCAGCTTGCCTGGTTTGACATAAGCGCACCCCTGCCGCAAGAGACGCTTCCTTTTATTTCTTTCAATGAGGCTGCAGAGCTTATCAAAAGCCAATTTTCAAAATTCAGCCCTCGTATGGGCGCTTTTGCTACAAAGGCTTTTCAAAACAAGTGGATTGAGGCAGAAGATCGCGAAGGTAAAAGAGCCGGGGGATTTTGCGCACATTTTCCAATAAGCCAGCAAAGCCGCATTTTCATGACCTATAATGGAAGCATGACAAATATTTTTACATTGGCACATGAGCTTGGACATGCTTATCACAATGAAGTCGTGGATCCTCTTCCGCGTTTTTCTCAGCACTATCGCATGAACGTCGCTGAAACAGCGTCCACATTGTGCGAAACAATCGTCATTGACTCCCTGATCCATCAAACAACAAACCTTGGCCTAAAAACAGTGCTTCTCGACCATAAAATTCAGCGGGCTGTTGTCTTCCTAATGAACATCCACGCCCGCTTTCTTTTTGAAACACGCTTTTATGCTGAACGTAAAAAAGGCTTCGTCTTGCCATCCATGCTCAATTCTTTAATGCAAGAAGCCCAACAAGAGGCATTTTGCAATGCCTTGTCCGAATGGCATCCACACTTCTGGGTTGCCAAACAACACTTCTATGCAACAAGTGTCCCTTTTTATAACTTCCCCTATACATTCGGCTATTTATTCAGCCTTGGTATTTATGCCCATTTGCAGCAACTTGGACCCAAATCTTGCGGAAAATATGACAGCTTGCTGGCTGATACTGGTCGAATGGAAGTTGAAAAATTAGCTCAGAAACATCTTGGTGTCGATCTAACTCAACCAGATTTCTGGGAAAAGGCCTTGGAATTAATTGAAGAAGACATATCAAAGCTGCTTCAAATAATATGACAAAGCCGCATATGCGACAAATTGTTTACTTTTTACATAACATTTGACCTGAAAGGAGCCTTAGCTATGAGCATTTTTGCCTCCAACTTATCTCCTCACAACAGCCTATCCAATATACAAGATATGCAAGAAAAGGGGCTGTCAATTTTACCAGATCAACTAGACGTTTATTTACCATCTATTGCTGCAGAACACTCCACTCAGGGAGTGCTCAATCCATTTTTAAAAATAACTGTTTGCGTTACATCCACTCATAACAGCATTCCCAAAACGCATTTATGCGGACTCAAAACACTTGTCAAGGAAGGAGCCTTGAAAACAACGGCTGCCAAAGTTGCCAAATTGATAGATTTGCAAATTCCCACTTCACACGAAATTTTAACCACTATTTATGAACAGCTTGAAAATGCTTCCTTTTTTTTTAATCGAAAGGTCGCTTATCCCGTCCTATTCCAATGTAGCTTCGAAAATGTTGGTGAGTCTGCCCCTGAATTTTTTTTTAGAAGTTCATAAAACGAAAAAAGTTTTTCTTTTGATTTTCAATCATACATCAACGACCATTTCTGAAGGGCGTTTTAAGAGCGTAATTAAAGTCTATGACTTGAAAAATCCTGCCATTTATGCCTATGCTCTTTCTATACCATCCGGTGATAGGTATGTAGATAACTATATACATAAAAATGAAGAAGACTTTTTAGGTCTTTTTAACGGCACCAAGCAAATCATCAAAGTATACGCTCTCCATTATTATGGAGAATACCAAGCCATTTTGATGAAATACTATCCTCAGGATTTATTTGGCGTGATCGAGCAAATAAGCCGCGATCCCGTCTCAATTGCGCCCCAAATAAAAATAAACTATTGCCAGCAAATGCTGGAAACCATTCAACTGCTGCATGCAAAGCATGTCATCCATCGCGACATTAAAGCCGACAACTTTCTTGTCGAAGATAAAGCGGCTAAAGGCCACAGGCTGAAAGTCGCGGATTTCGGTTTAGCTTGCTACGATGACGACCAAGACAGTTTAAAACTCGTCGTTGGAACGCCTAGCTATCTTGCACCAGAAGGATGGAATAAGAACATCCCTGCTCGTGGCAAGCCTCTAGATATTTGGGCTGCAGGTTGCGTCTTCTGGATGATCTGGAAAGGAGCAGCCTATCCTTGGTACGACCACGACCCAGAAAAGCCGGATGATCAAGAAGATCTCATGAAAGAACTCCTGTGGTTTCATAAAACACGTCCATCGCCCGAAAACCATCTCGAGTTACTTTTGTGGCATATGCTCAATCCCAATCCCGAAAAGCGCTGGAACGTAGAACTATGCTTGGACTACCTCAACCAATACGGGTCTAGTTTTAGATAATATTTAAGACAAAATCCGCATAAAACTCTCTATAAGGTTCTTAAAGAGGTAAAGTCACTCCTTGAAATGCAATAAAATTTTTATCAAAAGCTTTCTAAGAAAATGTTTATGAGTTAGCGTTTGTATTTATAGCGCCATTTATTTTAGCACAAACTGGACGAACAAAGGAGCCTGAATTTATGATAACACCTGCTACCTCATCCCATCAAACCGTTTATACATTCTCTCAAACGCCAAATGATGATGTGAATGGAAAAGCAATTTATCAACAGAAGTCTTTTCCGCCCTTTCTAAAACCAGATTTACATGCCTATTTACACAACCATACAACGAATCAAAATCCTCCGCCAAAACCCCAAACAAAACTCTTTACAAGACTGTATTCTCAATGCAGCAAAAATTGCATTCCTAAAACCCACCTATGCGGGCTTGCACGCCTTAAGCAGGAGGAGCCTAAAAAAAACACGGAAGAGGCAGAGAACGTTTCAAAAAACAGATCTGTGCATATAGAAAAATTGATGTCATTCAATCTCCCTGTTTCAAGAAGCATTCTAGAAGCTCTCTACAAACAATTAGATGAACAGTCCGATTTCCTTTTTAATCAAGAAATTATTTACCCAGCCCTATTCAAGTGTACATTTGGATCTGCAGAAGAGAACAAATTTTATTTGGAGGCGCATAAATCAGGAAAAATTTTCCTTCTCATGTTCAACACCAAAGCCACAAAAATCTCATCTGGAAGCGTTAAACGGGTTATTAAGGCATTTGAGTTAAATGATCCTGGAAAAATTTATGCTTATGCTCGTTCCAAGCAAAAAGTGCAGAAAAATGCATATAATCAACTTGAAAACGAGGAGGAATTTCTCGGCCTTTTAAACGGGGTCAAACATCTCGTCAAAGTTTACTCTCTCCATTATTATGGCAACCATCAAGCCATTGTGATGGATTACTATCCTGAAGACTTATTTACGACACTCACCAACATCCAAAATCAAACCATCTTTCTGTCAGCCGAGCTAAAAATTGGTTTTTGCCGGCAGCTTTTAGAGTTTCTGAAAGAGATGCACCAAAGAGGCATTATTCATCGTGATATCAAGCCAGAGAATCTTTTCATTAAAGGAGGCTGCAAGCTCAAGGTCGCAGATTTTGGCTTATCGTGCCGGGATAGCGATCAAAGCAAACTAGAGCAGGCGGTTGGCACGCTGAGCTACTTAGCACCTGAAGGATGGAGCTTCAACTTCGAGTCGCGCAATAAATCTTTAGATATATGGTCTGCTGGCTGCGTGGCCTGGCTATTGCTAAAAGGAGAAACGTTCCCTTGGTTTGGCTTGGATTTAAAAAGCCGGGAAGATGAAGGCAACCTGCTTGAACAAATCTATCAGTTCCACCTCACTTTACCTTCTCGAAGAGATTATGTTGGTATTCTTTTGTGGCATATGCTCGACCCTGACCCCAAACAGCGTTGGACGGCACAACAGTGTTTGACATACATCGACAAAACAATCACTCCTTTAATGATTGCCTCACCAAAATAAACGAGCAAATAAAGAAGATCCAGCATGTTTATTAACCCTTCTCCTTGAGATTTGCTCCGCGAGATACAAAAGACTAATGGAGCAGCATCGAATCAAAAGCTGCGCCTTCAAAGACGGCTGCCGTTCGCACCATTCAGAATTGTATCGCTCCCGACTCGCTATCAAAGGAGTTGAAAACACGTGCAAGACTCGACATAGATGATTTTGTCCTTGTAGAGCATTTACCGGACGATTGGAATGAACCTTTTACCATTCACTCCATTCCCTTTGCCCAAAGCTTGCAAACGATCATCAAGGCCAAATCCTGTCCAGCCCGCATTTCCGATACTGAAAAAGATGCTGAATTTACGAAGAACTCACAGGCTAAAGATGGAACATAATGGCCAAATAATGGCAAAGGCTGCCGCCCATGACGAATAGATGCCAAATGGCATGGAAAAAGCGTTTTTTGTCTAAGGCATAAAAGATGACGCCGCATGAATAGGACAATCCTCCTGCAAAAAGCCAATACAGCCCCTCTTGAGAAACACTATTTATCAAAGGCTCTATCGCAATGATGACAAGCCATCCCATTCCCAGATAAATCCATGTAGAGATTTTTTTAAATCGATGAATAAAAAACGCTTTAAAGATTACTCCTAAACAAGCCATTCCCCACACCAATCCGAACAATAACCAGCCCCAAAAGCCATGCAATGGAATCATCGTAAAAGGTGTGTAAGATCCGGCGATGAGGAGATAGATGGCGCAATGGTCGACTTTGCGGAACAGCTTTTTTAAATGGGGCTTTTTAAAAAAATGATAGAGAGTGGAAGCCAAATAAAGAAGCACAAGGCTTGAACCATAAATGGTAAAGTTTAAGAGCTTCCAGTAATCCCCATTTTCCAAAGGAACGGCTATCAGGAAAAAAAATCCAATCAAACTTAAAATAAACCCAATTCCGTGAGTTAAGCTATTGGCCCACTCGTCATTGAGCCGCAGCCCTTGCGCCCATTCCTCTTCCAAAAAATGGATAGCCATTTCATCCCTAAGTACTGCTTGATCGACATTCATCGCAAAACCGATAGACTTTTTGAACTGTATTGATTACATATAAACAGCAAGGACTTTCTTATACCCGATAACCATTTTATACCCAATGAAATGGAATATCAATGTGCTCTTCAACGCTAAGATTAGGAAGCTCATGGGCCTATTTCCTTTTATTTTTACTCTTGCCTGGGTAGGCTCTATCATTCATTTACTGATTCTTAAAAAACCGCGCCCATTGTCTTACATCGTCGAAATTTTTTTGCTTTACCAGTTAGTCTTTAGCGTTGGGTTCAACAGCTTATTTGTGTTTTACAGTCATGCCTTTACGCCCAATCAGATGGCCGAATACATGGGCTGGCCTCCGGAAAACCCTTTCCAGCAACAAGTTGCCTATGCCAATTTAACTTTTGCCATCCTGGGATTTTTATGTATTTGGTTTCGTGGTCTCTTTTGGGTCGCAACAACTCTTGGACTTTCCTGTTGGTATTGGGCAAATGCCTACGGTCACATTCAAGATTGGATGCTTCGCCAAAATGAAGCCCCAGGAAATATTGGACTCCCTCTCTACATAGACATCTTTCTACCGATCATTTTAATCCTCTTATTAATCGGATATGTATGCTGTTCCCACGATCCAATTAATCACAAAGAAGAGTGAAGATCATTGTTAAAGAGCTCTTTGGTAATAAGCACTGACCAGGCGGATTTCTTCATATGTAATTGCCTCTGGCAACAGCTCTTTAATGGGCGTCAGCCTCTCTGCTCCTATTTGAGCAATAGCTTGCTGAATAGCCTCTCGCTTGTCGGCAGAAATGAGTCCTGAAAGATCGAGATCGAGCCCTTGCTGGATGGATTCGACTAAGTGGCTCAAGACAGTGCTTCGTGCTAGCCCTCTTTGCTCCATGATCCCTTCAATTCCATGCCCAAGCTGATATAGCCGAACCGTCTCTTCTCTCGAATGTTGGCGCTGATAGGGCGGTGTTGGCGAACTTGCCTCTTGCGGCCAGTTCGATTCGTGAACCAGGGCATGTTGCTGAACGAGCAGAAGAAATTGCGCTCCATACTTAACCCACTTAATTGGGCCCACTCCATTAATTCTAGAAAAAGCCTGCTGGTCTCGAGGGAAAAAGGTTGCCATTTCTTGCAAGGCACGATCACTAAATACGACATAGGGAGGAACCTGCTCAGAGCGAGCGAATTCGGTCCTCAATTGTTTCAAGGCTTCATACAGCTCCTCATGATAGTAAAGAGCTTGAGCCTCCTTAGGCTTAGACTTTACCTTCTCTTTCTTTTCATGGAACAGCTTCTTCCTGAAATAGACCTTCTGGTGCCCTATTATGACAGATTTGGTCTGCTCGGTCCATTTTAAAACGGGATAATCTCCCTCTGTTCTCATTAGAAAACCCATCTGAATCAAAGACTCAATATAGTAGCGAAGCTCTTCCGAAGATCGATCTGCCAGTAAGCCGAATGTTGACAATTCTTGATAGCCTTTTTGCATGATGACCTGGCTGCTCGAGCCGCGCAAAACGTCAATGACAATGCGCACACCTACTTGTTGCTGAACACGGTAAACACATGAGAGAATTTTTTGGGCGATGACCGATCCGTCAAACTTATTATCATCATCCAGACAGTTATCACAAGCTTGACACTCTCCCTCGGGAAAGGACTCGCTAAAGTAGTTTAACAACCCTTTACGGCGGCATTCTGGCGATGTGCATAAACGATAAAGACTGTCTGTCTTTTTTTTCATTTCCTGCCGAAGAATGGGATCTGTCAGATCCTCAGCAAAAGCTTTATATAAAACCAAGTCCTGCAGACCATACAGCATCAGGCAATCGGCCGGAAGCCCGTCCCGCCCTGCTCGTCCAATCTCTTGATAGTATTGTTCAATCGTACGCGGCATGTCGAGATGTACAATGAAGCGCACATCAGGCTTGTGAATTCCCATTCCAAAAGCAACTGTCGCAACCATTAAAGTGACTTTGTCGTGCTGAAAATCTTGCTGCGATAAAGCACGCTCTTGATCTGACAAACCCGCATGGTAACGCCCCACCGGAAAGCCTGCTTGCAAAAGCTGTGCATAGGTTGTTTCTACTCCTTTCCGAGTTGACGCATAAATAATGCCCGATTGATTAGCATGCTCTTGCAGAAACTTCATGAGCTGCTTATCCGATTGTATCTTGGGATGAATGTGAATGGTTAAATTCGGCCTGTCAAAGCTTCCCTTAATAAGGACTGGATCCCTCATAAGGAGCTGAATGATCAAATCTTTTTCCACTTCCCGCGTAGCTGTTGCCGTCAAAGCCATCACAGGCTTGGTAGGAAACGTTTCTTTCAAAATAGAAAGCTTCCGGTATTCCTGACGAAAAGAATGCCCCCATTGAGAAATGCAGTGAGCTTCATCTATCACAAAAAATGAAACATCAATATTTTTCAACCGTTCAATAAAAATAGGGTCGGCAAACCTCTCCGGAGCCACATAAATAAGCTTATAATCATTTAAATGATTGAGTACCTGCTGCATATCTTGATAAGATAAACTACTATTCAGAAAAGCCGCCGCAATGCCATTTTTAAACAAAGAAACGACTTGATCCTGCATCAATGAAATCAAAGGCGAAATTACAATCGCCGTTCCAGACTGCAAAAGGGCCGGTAGCTGATAGCACAGAGACTTTCCAGCCCCTGTCGGCAAGATGGCAACCACATCCTCTTGATTCAAAACAGCTTGAATAATCCCTTTTTGATGCGCACGAAAAGCATTATAGCCAAAAAATTCTTTCAATCTTTCTTCAAGATACCCCTCGTTAATCAAGGCTTTATTCATCTCTTTCATCATAAAATCGTTTAGTTATTTTTCCTGCAAATTAGATTATCTATATTTAAAATAAAAGAAATGAGAATTTTAAAACACCTTGAAAAACATATTATCGTTTTACAACATCTCCTCCTTTTACAGCTTTTTTTAAGAGAATGATCAAAGTTCAGGTTCGTAAGAAAGCCTTTCTCTTTTATACTTTCCATTGATCCAGTTTGCGGCTCACGCCATAACATTTAATAATTGGAGCTAAAAAGATAGGTTCATCCATGAAAGCTTTTTTTGATCATCCAGCCTTTGATGGACAATTGCTGCGCATTCTGTCCCTCATTTACTACCGGGGAGCAGATTACGGGGAATGTCTTGCAACAGCGTCTCGTATTGAACCGGGTAATTATGACAGCTGGTTCACAGAGTGGTTTCAAACAGCCGAACAGCTGAATGGATTGGGAACCGTTTCCGAACAGCATAACCATTTGACAAGCGCTAAAGAAGCCTATTTTAGGGCTTGCCATTATTACCGGACAGCGCTCTTCTTTCTCTATGGCTCTCCCATCGGCGCAGGCTTTATTGAGGCTTATGATAAGCATGTAGCCATGTTTGATAAAGGAATGCTGCTATCCAACTTTTTGGTCGAAAAAGTTTTTTTCCCTTTCGAAAATACGCATTTGATGGGTTACTTTATTCGCGCTGATGACCGGGTGAGACCTACTTTGATTATCAATACCGGCTATGACGGAACCTGCCAGGAAGCTTTCTTCTGTAACGGATTTGCAGCGCTTGAGCGAGGCTACCATGTCTTCTGCTTCGATGGACCAGGTCAAGGATATAGCCTGATCAAACAAGAACTTTACATGCGTCCTGATTGGGAAAGAGTCGTCTCAGCTGTCATAGATTATTTAACAACGCTTTCGCTGGTCGATGCAGAAAAAATTTCCTTGCTCGGTCAAAGCTGGGGAGGCTATCTTACTCCCCGCGCCGCGTGCTTCGAAACCCGCCTGGCAGCCCTGATTGCCAATCCAGGTCAATATGAGGCACTACGCCCTTTCAGAGCGCATTTTCCAGCTATTGATGCCCTTCTTGAGCCCGATCAGGCGCATCACTTAGAACAGCTGATGCAGCAAGTAATGAGTCAGCCGGGCATGGCTTTTAAAATGAAAAGCAAAGCCTGGATTCATGGAAAGGACCAACCAGCCGACCTGGTCCGCGCTTGGAAGGCCTATACACTAGTCGATATAGCCAGCCGCATCCAATGCCCATCTCTAATTCTCGACAGTGAAAATGAAACCTTTAGCCAAGGACAGGCAAGAGAGCTTTATAATGCCCTAACTTGTAAAAAGGAATACAGGCTCCTCACCGAAAAAGAAGGTGCCGCGGAGCACTGTGGAATCGGAGCTTATTCCCTTGTCAATCAAATCGTCTTTGATTGGCTCGACCACCTATTTTTTAAATCTAACGGAGCGAGTAAAAAATGACCCCAGAATCAGTCGCCCAAACCATTGAGTATACCCAGTTGAAGCCTTTTGCCACAGAGGCAGACATTGAAAAGCTTTGCTGGGGCGCTATGCACTGGAAGTTTTACGGTGTATGCCTCTACTCTATTTGGCTTCCCCTCGCCCGATCCATCGTGTCCTCCTCGTCCCTTAAACTAATCACAGTCGCAGGGTTTCCAACAGGGGCCTCTTCTACGCAACTAAAATGCCTGGAGGTTGCAGAAGCAATCGAAAAAGGGGCTGATGAAATTGATTTTGTCATCAACATTGGTTGGTTGAAAGACAGACGTTTAAAACCCATCGAAGATGAATTTAAATATCTTGTGGAATTAGCTTCCCCTTGTCCGCTCAAAGTGATTATTGAAACATGCTATCTGAGCGAAGAGGAAAAAAAACTTGCCTGTCAATTAGCTGCTGCAACGGGCATTTCATTTGTCAAGACCTCAACCGGATTCGGCCCAGCCGGAGCAACCGTATCCGATGTTGAACTGATGAAGCAGATTGTTCCACAAGTTAAAGCATCTGGAGGAATTAAAGATGCATCCACGGCTATCAGCCTCATAAAAGCGGGAGCTACAAGACTTGGAACCTCTGCCGGGCCTAGCATCATGGAAAACCTGCCCTGCTGTATAGACTAACCTTAGCCCCAAGGATTTTATTCTCATGGCTATCAAGAATGCAATCTGTGCTGCGACAATCCTCTCTGGGATTGAGCCGCGAAAAGACCATTCCATACTTTAAACGCTATGTAAGGCTCGGAAAGCATTAAATAGCAGGTAGATCGCTACCTAGTCATGCCAGGACAAGCTTTCGCCTACAAAATAGGCGAATTGAAGATTCAAAAACTGCGCCAATTCTCCATGCAGGCGCAAAGAGAGCACCTCGACATTCGCCACTTCCACAATGAATGGCTCAAGCATGGAGCTCTGCCTTTGGACATTACCGACGCACTCATAAGAAAATGGGGCGATCAAGCAGGAGTCATGGCATGATAGGCCACTTAAGTCGTAAAGCTCTCTATTCCCTGAACTTTGTTTGATGAGAAGGAAGCGCTTTGCGAATTTTTTCAGGCAAACACCATAATAGAGCCTGCTGGATAGTCTGCTGATGCTTGGTATAGAGGATCCCGATATAGATGACTCCAACGCCAAGCATGCTTAGCACCAATGGAAATAGAAGAGAGTCGTGGAAAACTCCGTAGACTAGATAACAAAGATAAGCAAAAACTCCCAAGGCTCCGAAAACCAGAAAACTTTGCCTGTTCAAAAGAATAGCTAAAAAAAGAAATAAAAGATTAATGCAGGCATAGCCAAGTCTTAACCACTCATTCGTCCCAACCATCATGAGGCCTATCAAGCTTCCAGAAGTCGCCATCAATCCTATCAAATAAGCCCAAAATGCAAAATCTTGATACACCCGTTTATCTAGTATGTAAGCCGTGATTAAAGCACCCATGCCAAATAGCAAAGAAACCCATTCATAGGCTCGATTAGATAACTCCTCTGCTCCTTGCAAAATAGCAACAGCATCGAGGGTTAAAAACCAGAGCGCCAACAAGAGAGGGACCATGATAAAAGGAAAACGGATGAAATAGAGTGCGATCAGAGCAGCCATGATTGTTCCCACTTCAAGCGTCAGCCAGTATCGATGACTGACGATTTCATAGTTGCGGTAGGCGACTTCATCAAAATGGGAAAATGAAAACGTGGGCCAAAAGCCCAGCCCCTTTTCTAAACCATAAATCATCAAAGGTACAGTGCAGACTGCCAAGGCGCATAACACCCCTCCGCCCACTCGATAAATGGTTTGATTCCATAAATAGAGGCCTAATGAGGCAAATAACAAGGTGTAGGCTAACGTAATAAAAAAAAGACCAAACCCGCCCAGCTGCTCATTTCCCAATGATGCTAGCCAAATCATGGCTGCCAAAATAATAAAGGCACCTAAATAGTAGATCACCGAAGCAAAATTAAAGCGCGACTCTGCTAAAGAACGATTCATCAACATTTCCCAAAGCTGATCCGCCTGCTGCTGATTTAAAATATGCCGATCAACAGCGTTTTGAAGATCCTCTCTCGAAAGATTCATTAATAAATCTAGCCTCTTTTGGCAAGCAAATAGGGCATGAATACCATCGAACCTAAAGTCTGTTGAGGTAGGCTATGATCGCCTCTGGAAGCTTGGATTCTAGCCGACAGCTGCATGAATAAATCCTTAAAGAACTCATACGTATGGTTCGCCCAGGAAACTAAAGTCTGGAAAGCCTCAGGAAAGAACAAATAGATCAAATAAAATAAAATGCCAAAAAGAAAGAAATTAAAAATAAAGCGCAGCATAAGACCTCCCTTTTAAGTGAGCTCATATCCATTTGTTTTGGTCGACTGAATTTATTATATTCCAGATTAAAATTAAAAAAAAATCAGCAATGAAGCATTTTTATGAGCCGCTTTGCTCATTATTTCCTTTGAGCACAAATATAAAATGTTTAGAATTAAGGTGTTTTAAATCGCCTAGAGAGTTATCTCTGAAAAGAGGGAAAGAGGTGAAAGAGTGGCTTTATTGGAGCTGCCTCTATTCAAAAAAGAATCGATCTCCTATTTATAATTAGAGGGGAATCAAGGGGAACAAATGTCAAAAAAGAAGCGGCCGCTACTTCATCGCGTCGTTCTCTCAGCGCTCTTTGTCGCTGCAGGACTTATGGGCTTACTTTTTTTTACACAAACACCCATGCTTGATCCTTTGCAACAACAAGCTTGCAAGCAAGGCAAACTCTTTTGGGATTGGAAGACTCCCGAAGGGGATTGGAGAGTCCACTATACTGAGCATGGGGAAGGATCTAACCATCTTTTGCTCATTCATGGCTTTCGGGCCAATACCTTTACTTGGCGTCATCTAGTCACTCCCCTTGCCGAGGCAGGCTATCATGTATGGACGATTGATTTGATTGGCTATGGTTTGAGTGATAAACCTAAAGCAGCTTCGTATGATGTGTCCTTATTTGTCCAGCAGCTAAAGGCCTTCATGGAGGCACGCGACATCCCCTCTGCGCACCTTGTCGGCAATTCGATGGGTGGAGGATTAGCCTTGAGCCTAGCCCTTGACCATCCCCAAAAAGTTCGCTCTTTAACCCTCATCAGTGCATTGGGATATCCATTCGACTTACCCTTCTACCTCTCACTTACAAAGCACCTGGGTCCTTTATGGGTCCCTTTTGTAGGCCCGGCTATCATTCGCTCAGGGCTCAAGCAAATCGTTTTCGATGCTAAGACAGTGACGGATGAGCAGGTAGAAGCTTATTCTCTCCCTTATCGCTTTCCCGGCGGTGCAGACGCTTCCTTAATGACGCTCAAACAATTCGACAAGCAGAAATTAGTCGACTTAAGCGTGCGCTACGAGACCTTATTTCAACCTCTATTGATCATTTGGGGCGATCATGACAACTTGATTCCCGTTACGCATTATGAAAAATTTCTAAGCGATTTTCCATCGGCCGATAGACTATTAATCCCCAATTGCGGCCATATTCCCCAAGAAGAGAAGCCCGAGCTAGTTGTAGAGGCTATGATCCGCTTTCTAAAGCGGCAAGCGCTTTTAGATGAAAAGTTTGAAACCTCTGCATTAATTGCCGAAATGGAATGAATAGAAGGCCTGAACTCATGCTCTACAGGAGGCCTGTAGAGCTCACAACAGCACGGAAGAAGAGCTTGTAAGCAAATACGGAAAGCTTAAAATTCTTCCGCTTGCTGTGTTGTTTTCCACACGTTGTAGTAGAGGTCGCTCTCATTAACAAAAGGGACGTGGTGGATTTGCCAGCCAAGCAAACGCTTGATCCTTGAATTATTTGCCTGGAGGTCGACCAAAAGACCATCTACCAGCTCTCCAAACTGTTTTTTCGCCTCATCCATGCCAAGGACTTGAATTTTCCCCTCCATTTTTGCGCTTCTCGCAACGGCTTCTGCCATTTCACGGACCGTGTTGCTTGAATCGTCAACGACATTTAGTGTCACATTCGTCAATTCTTTTTCGGCGGCGGCAACATAAGCGTAGGCTAAATCTTGTACATGCACCATGGGCCAGCGATTGTGCCCCTCTCCTACAATCTTTACTGCCCCACTTTGAGTAGAGGTAAAGAGCAGATTAGTCAAACCTCCCACGTTTCCATAGACACATCCGGGCCTTAACACGACCGTTTTCAAATTCACATTCGTCGCTTTCAAGACTTTTTCTTCATGTATGGGACGCCACTTGGAGATTTCAATGGGATTAACCGGAGATGATTCATCCATAATTTGATGCCCTCGCGACCCATAAATCCAAACGCCAGAGGTGTAAATAAATGTGCGCGGCAAAGAACTCTTTCCGAAGACTTCTGTAATCGTATCGATAGTTTTGGCATCGCGCTCTATTCCCTTGTCTAGCCAATCAAAGGCACAGTGGACAGCAACCTCAACGTTATCTAATAACTGCTTGTAGCTATCGGGCTGATCCAAATCACCCATTACAGGCCAAATTTCGTCCAAGCTTAATAAATCGCCATCTTCTTGCGAGCGAACGAGTCCATAAACAGTATGTCCTTTAGCTCGAAAAGCTTTCGCAACGGCATGTCCAATATAACCCGTTGCCCCTGTGACAAAAACGCGCATATCGACTCCTCTAAAAACTTAATGATCTTAATATGAATTTTTGGTATTTTGAGTATATGCTGTAAGGATATTCATGCAATTCTTTTCTTTAAAACCTTCTTTTTCATTTGCATTCCCTCCCCGCTTGGGGTAAATCCAAACTGCCCTTATTTTTTTCTTTATTAAATTTTTTCACTATCAGTATGTATACGCCAAACTGCTCTTTGTGCGTATAAAACTCCATGCGAGTCATTATTAAAGTTAATCATCTCATTGAGTCTTAAAAATTGGATTCACCCATGAATAAGATCGTTATTAAACTTGGCACAAGCACCCTAACCCAAGGGACAAAGCAGCTCTCAAGGCGCTACATGCTCGAAATTGCACGCCAAATCACTCATTTATTAGAACAAGGCAAGCAAGTGGTACTTGTCACTTCAGGCGCGGTTGCTGCAGGAAGGGAAATGCTTGGACATCCGACCGTTGAGCGCTACCTCCCCTCCAAGCAAATGTTTGCCTCCGTTGGGCAAGGGCGTTTAATGCAAATCTGGGCAGAATTGTTTAGCCTTTTTAGCATCCAAGTAGGGCAATTACTTCTTACGCGAGGCGACTTTTCAAATCGCCAACGCTATCTCAATATTCGCGATACCCTGCACTGCCTGATGCAACATGGCGTTCTCCCAATCATCAACGAGAATGATACCGTAGCGACCAAAGACAGCCGCGTTGGCGATAATGATAATTTAGCCGCTCTTGTTTCCAATCTAATTGCAGCCGATCGCTTAATATTATTGACCGATCAAAAAGGGCTCTATACGAGCGACCCGCGCCAAGATTCTAAAGCAGAGCTCATTCCGGTCGTCAAACACATCGACTCCTCCATTTTCGCTTTAGCAGGAGGCGCTTCTGCAGCCCTCGGGCTGGGGACTGGAGGGATGTATACCAAAGTACAGGCCGCACAGCTTGCCTCCCAAAGCGGTACAAGCACGACCATCGCCTCATCCTCCTGTCCTAATGTATTGATAGAAATTGCCGCTGAAAAACCGCTCGGCACACTTTTTCTAGCCGAAACGACAACCCGTGAAAGCCGCAAAAGGTGGCTGCTGTCCGAAAAACACCAAGGAGCCATTCAAATCGACTCGGGTGCAGAACATCAGCTGCGTCACGGGGGAGCAAGCTTGTTGGCCGTCGGCATAAAAAAAACGATGCAATCATTCGAAAGAGGAGCTTTAGTCCAACTAGTTTCCCTCTCCGGACAACCGATTGCAGTCGGTGTGACCAATTATGGCAATCAAGAGATTCAACGCTTAATCGGATCCCATTCTAGACATATAGAAGACATTTTAGGCTACAGCTACGGACAAGAAATCATCCATCGAGACAATATGACCCGCATCAAATTTAATGAGGATCTTTAACCATGACCATTCCTTTACCGCTAATGGGTCAACAAGCCAAGCAAGCCACTTATCTCTTGGGTCAGGCCTCTGAGTCTCAAAAAAACCACTGCCTGGAACTCATCGCACAAGGGCTCAAGCAGAATGCAGCGCTCATTCTCGCAGCCAATCAGAAAGATCGGCAAAAAGGGAAAGAAAATGGCTTAAGCGATGCCATGATAGACCGCTTGAACTTAGAGGGGAGAATGGACTCTTTAATTCAAGATGTGCGCCACATAGCCTCATTGCCAGACCCGATCGGTGAAGTGATTGAAGAAAACACTCTACCAAACGGCCTCAAGGTTTCAAAATGCCGCATTCCAATTGGTGTGCTAGGCGTCATCTACGAATCGAGGCCCAATGTCACGATTGACGTGGCTAGCCTTTGCATTAAAACGGGCAATTGCGCCCTTTTAAGGGGAGGGTCTGAAACCCTTCAAACCAACCAAATCCTGATGCAAGTCATCCAGCACGCCCTAATAGGAGCATCCCTTCCGGCTACGGCCATGCAACTCATCCAAAGCCCTGATCGCGAATACGTCAAAGAACTCCTCCATCTGCACCAATTCATAGATTTAATCATTCCACGCGGAGGAGCCGCCCTTCATCAATTTTGCCGTGAAAATAGTTTAATACCTGTCATCACAGGAGGGATTGGAATTTGCCATTTATTTGTCGATCAAACAGCCGATTTAAAAAAAGCCCGCTCTGTCATTTTCAATGCCAAAACTCAAAGGCCGACCGTTTGCAATGCTTTAGACACGGTCCTCATCCATGAAGCAATCGCACCCGCCTTTCTACCAGCCCTAACCTCCCAACTAGTCGACGCTGGAGTCGAGATACGCAGCGACGAAAAGGGATGGAAAATTCTCGAAGAGCTCAATCTAAATAGAGCAAAAGTCAGGCAAGCCAATGCCACTGACTGGGATACAGAGTGGCTTAGCCTCGTTTTAGGAGTAAAAATTGTGGACAGCCTCGAAGAAGCCATTCAACACATCCGCTTGCATAGCAGCGGACACAGCGATGGTATTCTAACCGAAAACCGCTCCCACGCCGGTCGCTTCATCAAAGAAATCGACTCTGCTGCCGTCTATGTCAACGCTTCCACCCGCTTCACAGATGGAGGGCAGCTAGGACTTGGAGCCGAAGTTGCTATTAGTACTCAAAAACTGCACGCGAGAGGTCCAATGGGATTAAAAGAACTTACAACCTATAAATGGATCATCTTAGGAGATTATCATACGCGCCTTCCTTGACTGTACTCAGTCAGCAATCAGATCAAACCCTTCACACCGTAAATGAAGACAAAAAATGGGTAAATCCCTAATTATGCAAGAAATCTATTACATCTAAGCAAGGAGAAGTGACGTGCACATTGCCATTATCGGTTGCGGAAACATGGGTGCTGGAATCGCCAAAAGTCTACACACCTATCATCAATTGACTCTATACGATCGCTATCCAGCAGCTGCTCAATCTCTCGCCCGCCAAATCCCGGCTACTGTCTGCCAAGAACTCGTATCAGCTGTAGAAGAAGCTGACTTGATTGTTTTAGCTGTAAAACCCCAGAATTTAAGCGATATTTCAGATCAGTTGGCGCCTCTCTTAAAGCCCCATCAAATATTAGTGAGCATCTTAGCCGGTACAACTTACGCATCGCTTAAGCAAGTCTTCCCCCATTCTATTATTGTTCGCATGATGCCAAATCTCGCTTTGGTTCATGGAAAAGGGGTAATTGGCTTGGTGGAGAATCCAATCCTGAGTGAAAAGCAAAAATTGCTATTACAGGCATTGTTTGAACCTTTGGGTGCTGTTTACTGGCTTCCTGAATCAAAAATTGATGCTCTTACGGCTTTGACAGGATCAGGACCTGCTTTCGTTTTCGTTTTGGTCGAAGCAATGATAGAAGCCGGCATCTACATGGGATTTCAAGCATCTGATGCTAAGCTCCTGACGCTGCAAATGTTGAAGGGCAGCATTGCACTTTTGGAAGAATCCAACAAACATCCGGGCGAACTAAAGTGGCAAATTACATCGCCTGGCGGCACCACCATTGAGGGATTAAAAACGCTTGAAGATTATGCAATTCGAAGCGGCATCCTTCATACTTTTTTAGCCTCTTTTAATCGCACAAAAAATTTATCAGGACCCCTTAATAGCCCCTCAACTACGCCAAAAGATGAAACTAAAGGCTTGTTAACAAATGACTAAAATGGGAAAGTAGGTGGGCGTTTGCAAATCGCGAGATGGCTTGCATGATCTATGGCACAAATGGACATACAAAGCATCCCACTTGCAGTCTGTGAACATCCTCTAAGAATTATCTTTGATTAACTTACATCAATAGCATTTTTATTAACCCAGGAGGAATAATGAATTTATTCACATTTACTTTTTTTGCTCTTGCAACTTGTTTAGTTCATTGCCTAATTCCCCTACAAGCAACGGAGTCTACGATGCCCCACCAACCCATAGCTGTTATTGAGACGACTCAAGGCACTATAGAAATTGCTTTAAGACCAGATATTGCTCCTAAAGCCACAGAAAATTTCATTAAACATGCTCAAGATGGCTACTACAACGATGTCATTTTCCATAGAATCATTAAGGGATTCATGATTCAAGGCGGCGACCCAACAGGCACGGGCCGCGGTGGCGAGTCTATTTGGAATAAGCCATTCGAAGATGAAGTTACAGATAGCGCTAAATTTGATAAACCAGGCGTGCTCGCGATGGCAAATGCTGGTCCAAGAACAAATGGAAGCCAATTCTTTATTACAACTGCTGCAACTCCGTGGTTGCATAAAAAGCACACTATCTTTGGTGAAGTGGTAAAAGGATACGACATCGTACAAAAACTTGAAAACACAAAGACGGGACCTGGCGACCGCCCAGTTCAAGAACAAAAAATCCTCAAGATTACAATTAAGGACGCTCAATAATTGAGTATCGCCTTAGGCCCTGATTGCTCCCCGACATCCTAACTTTTTTGGGGGGCAATCAGGGCCTAAGGAGCCTATTGACCATACATACACAATGGCCCCTCTTCTCCCTGTCTCACACTAATTTTCACCAACTGTTTCGATTAGAATCATCAAGTTAAAGGGATAGTTCAAATAGTTGACTCCGCTTTCACCGAGCAATTCTTGCAACTTGTCCAAGGAAGGAATGGTTGGAAAATAGAGCACTGGCAAATGCCACTGGTTTTGTTCGCTCAATTTTTGCAGCAATGCAATGCCTTGTGAAATGGCGCTTTCTCCTACCATCACAAGAAGCGGTAGAGCCGTTTGTTTTTTTTGTGAGGAACGCTCAAATAGCCTCTCTTCCAAATCTGTTGCCAAACTCACTTCGCAATCGAGCTGCTGAAAGGCATTCTCTAAGGATTCTATACGGTCCAGCTGATCCGACACAATCAAGGCTTTACTGCTCTCGACAGGCTCAACAATTTCATTTTCGACCCACACTTTTACAAGAACGAGTTGATTGGAATAGGAAGCTACCTCTTGCAAGGCCGATTGAATTTCGCTTTCCATCTGATCGAAACTCCTAAAAGTCGTTTGTAATGGAATAACCGTACCAATCAAACGAATGGGCGTGCTTTCTGGCATCAGTTCTTGAATGTCCTGATGCAATTCTTTTAGGCATTCGCTCATAAAAAGGCGTAAGAACCACGGATCTAATCCTTTAAAAAGCAGCACAAACCGACCATTTCCTGCATAGGCTGCCATCTCATATTTTTTTAACAGCTGATCAAGCGATTGATTGATATGAGTAACAATCTCTTCTTCGGTCCGATTTTCAGAAATCTTAATCAACTCGGCTAATTGTTTAATTTCAAAGGCAACCAATGTTTCAGCATTATTATCGAGAGGAATTTGTAGGCATTGATAGAAGTAAGACAGATTAAACAAACCAGTCAAGGTGTCCCGATCTTTTTTAGATGCTTCTTTACGGGCTTTGGAAAGCAAGTCAAAGATCCGCTTTTGCAAAGAACGCCCTTCTAGGGGCTTAAATAAGACATCATCGACCCGCGCATCATAAATCGTCTGAACCAAATGAATATCTTTGGTCACTGTAACCATGGGCAGGGTTAAATGATCTCTATTTACAGCTTTTAAAGCATTCAAGGCAGCAATTGTTTTTTCCTCGGCTAAATTGACATCTAATAAAATAGCATCAAAGGACTGCTGAGTCAATGTGTGTTGCAAATCAGCAAAGTCCTGTACAACAGTTATATCCGCACCCGTCAACCTAAGTGCCAGCGCAATATACTGGCAAACATCCGGATCGTCATCAACAACCAAAATACGATAACCTTTTAAAGCAAACTTCATCATCGCCTGTTCAAGCAAAGGCCAAAAAGTCTCTTTAGATAAAGGCTCTATCAAAACAAATTGAATTCCTCTTTTAATCGCCCGAGATTGTTCACTAGCGTCTTCGAACGGCACCGCCATGGCGACCGTAGAAATTCGCTCTTCTTTTTTTTGATAAAAAGGGCGAATTAAATCGTATCCGGATACCCCTTGATTGCCATAACGGGCATTTACTAAAAGAACTTGAGGAGCGAACTCGGAAAAGGCCAGCTTTTCCAATGCAACTTGCGGATCAGGCTCTGTTAACACACGGAAAATTTGCCCTGAGCTCCGCGTCGTCTCTAAAAGAGACAGCAAGGAAGGCTCATTCGTCACAGCATAAATTAATGGCAATAAAGAAAAATCGGTTGCTTTAAGCTTTTCTTTTTTTTCTTCGGCTTGTGGTATTTGGAAATTCAGCTTAATTTGAGTGAAAAATTCATCCAGGCTCGCAAGCCACGCAGAATTAAATTTTCCAAGCTTTACAAGCTCTATTTTATCGGCCAAGTTTTTTTCCATCTCTTTGCACAGCTCACCGACACGCGGATATCCATAGGACCCTGAACTGCCCGCAATCTTGTGAATTTCCATTTTAAAGGCTTGCATATGCTCGCTCGTCGGAGCCTTCTGAATGGCTAGAATCATTTTTTCCAAACGCTCTAGCTTATCACTGATTGATCTTTGATATCTTTCTGTAATCTCTGCTAAAAAATTATCCGAAATATCCTCTTCGCTCGGTTCAGATAGTTGCGCTTCAATCCTGCACATTTGCTTAAGAAGTCGCTTCACTTCGCCTGGATTGATGGGTTTATCCAAAACAAAATCGACCTTCAACGTTTCTTTTAAGATGCGAAAGCTGGCTGCATCTTGATAGATGCGGGATAGGAAAGCAATCGGTGCATCCAAGTCTTTTTTTTCTCTTAGCCATGCAACTAATTCGAATCCAGAGCCATCTGGAAGATGCCCATCAATAATAAAAGCTTGATAGATCCCCCCTTCTTCAATTTTCTGCTTAGCCTCGGCAATCGAATAAGCCTTATCTAAAGTAATCTCCAACTCTTTAGCCAGCCGTTGGATATAAAAGCAAAAATCTGGATCGTCATCTACGCATAATAGATAGCGTTGATCAGCACTATCTTGAATGGATGGCTTTTTCCTTAGTTGTAACCAGGAATAAAGCTCTTCCCATTTCTTCGAAAAAAAAGACAGCATGAATGCACCTATTTAATGACTCAAAACTTTTTCAAAACCAGGGATATCTAAATTTTTTTAGAAGGTAAAGAATATACAGATGAGAGCAAAAAAAATTTAGTTCTGAAGTTGATGACAGGCATTGGGTCGCAATCATGATCTAAGTGGCGAGATAGCTAACTGCCAGATATTCTCCTCAATGTCATCTGTGGCTCTTATCGAAAGGGGTCTTTCTAGAATCAGTCCCTCAACAATAGGCAATTGACTGTAGATCTGACTTAATAGTTCAATCATCTCTCCATTGATCTGATCTATATATGTACGTAAATCCTCTTTTAAGCTTATAACTCCTTCAAATGTTTGCGCCCTACATTGGCGCCAAAGTGCAAAATCTCCTTTTTGAATCTCTTTAGCCGCATCAAATTGAGCCAAAAAGAACACCGCGGCCCACTTCTCATTTAATCCTCTCAGATGCGCTTGTTCAATGAGGCCTCTTAAAATCTGCTTTTCACGCTCTCGATCTTCAATCGCCAGACTTTGATTCCATTTTGCCCTGGCTACTTCGTGCATGATGACAAGCCTTTTTTGAATCAATAGAAGTAGCTGGTCGACTCTTTTCTCAATCTTATAATCTTCAATGTTTCGCCCAACTTGAGCGGCCTGCAATCCTGATCCGACCAAGTGAACACAAAGCATGCATGCTAAAAAAAAGGTTGTCTTGTCTTTTAAAAACTTCATCTTTCACCCTGTTTAAATTCCTATAAAGACTCTTTGAAAAAGATAGAATTTAAATAATTATGAATAAGAAGTCCAATTGAAGAAAAATGATGGAGTTGTATATATCAATCTTACGGGCCCGTTCAAAAATACCGATTACTTTAAATTAGCACAACTCATTGAAAATGAGTCAAAATGACCTTCAACCCATTTAAATTTCCTTGGAGCCGCTATTTAGCCCATAGTCAGCATTATGGACTTCCTTTGGCTATTTTTATAATTTGCCTCCTTTTGACTGGTGCGGCATTCCGCTTCTATCAAACGCAGGATTATAACCGCACGCACGCAGAATTCGATCGTTTAGCCGATATCGATTTAGTTGTGATTCAAGAAGTAATTCAAGGAACAGTCGAACAATTTAATTTTATTACTCAACTGTTTTACGCATCGGAGAATGTCACAAAAGAAGAGTTTCGCACCTTTACTCTCAATTCAATTGACCTGTATCCCAATTTGATCGCTATTGGGTGGAAGCCCCTTTCGGATGACTCAAAAATTTCTTTTGACCAAAAACAATACATCCAATTTATTTCACCTGATGCCCAAGATCCAAAGACTAGCCAGTTTGTCTCTTTAGACTATCTTGAATTAAGTACAGCCGAGCCTCTATACATCGACCGCAATGCTTATGCCTCATTTCAACACTTACTCAGCCTAGCTGCGACCTCTACGAAGCTAATCGTATCAGATGAGGTAACCTTCTACAGAGAAGGTGAACGCACGGGCTTTTTTTTATTAAGCCCTATCTTTTGGGAATCGCCGGATTTAAAATCAGAGCAAGCCTCCCTTCCATTAAAAGGAATTATCATTGGATTCTCTGACTTCGAGAAAATCCTGCAAGAAGTGGTCTCCCGCATTCCTATCGATCTAAATTTTGAAATTTATAAAAAGCTACCCGAGTCAAACAAACGTCTATTTTCTCGCTATCCAAGCCAATCTTCTCCACATCCCAAGGGCGATTCCAGCACATACTGGTCTCGTAACTTAAGCTTTAATGTGGGAGACCAGGTCTGGACTGTACGAGCCTTTCCAAACGCCAATTCACCCCTCATAACTAACCCTTGGAGCCATTTAGAAGTTTTAATCATCGGCACTCTATTATCGGCCCTGACAGCATTGTATTTTTTAGTCCTAGGAAACAGACACCTCCTAGTCGAACAAGAGGTACACAAGCGGACCGAAGAACTAGCCGAAACCAACCGCATTTTAGAACAGGAAATCCACGAAAGGCAGCGAATAGAAGAGGAATATTTACAAGCCCAACACTACCTGCAAAGAAGACATGAAGCGTTAGAATACCTAACCAAGTTTACAACTTCCGAATTAAAGAGCTCTATTCAGGAAGTCATTTTAAAAACGGCTTCAGTCATGGAGGTTGACCGGGTAAGCATTTGGTTTTACGAAGAAGAAGATCAACGCCACCTTCTATCCTGCGCAGGGCTCTATGTTTTTTCGACCAATTCTTTTTCCAATCACTTAGAATTTATTTCCGACTATTTTCCCCATTATTTTCACGCCCTAACGATGCACTCTCATTTAACCATCCCTTCCCATGACGATGCAGAGCTCAATCAAGAGCTCGCCTCCTATCTGGCTTCTTTTCACATCATTTCTAAACTAGACATTCCGATTATTTTTGAAGGCAAACTGCTTGGAGTTCTATGCTGTGAAGAAACAAGGGAACACCGGGACTGGAATTTACAAGACCGCCACTTTGGACAAACCATTGCCGATATCATTGCAATCATGATAGAACAATCTGCGCGAAGAAAGGCCGAAAAAGCTCTGCAGGAAAGTGAAGAGCGTTTGCGTTTTCTTACCCAAAAGTCTATCGACGCAATCATTTCAATCACCGAAAAAGGAGAAATTGTCTCGTGGAATTACGGTGCAGAGCAAATGTTCGGTTTTAGCGAAATCGAGATGTTGGGTAAACCGTTAAGCTTAATCTTTCCCCATCAAGACATGCATCTGGTTGAAATTGCCACAAAGCCCGTCGAATTAAAGGGGAAAAATAAGCAAGAGCTCATTTTTCCTGTTGAAATTTCTCATACGCGCTGGAAAAGTGGCCTGCTGTATTTTGATACGATTATTGTCCGAGACATCACAGAACGTAAGGAGTACGAAACCAAGCTCATTAAGGCCATTAGAGACGCAAAGGCTGCAAATGAAGCCAAAAGTGAGTTCTTAACAACCATTTCACACGAACTGCGAACTCCTCTCAATGCGATTATTGGATTTGATCAATGCCTATTGATGGGAATGGATGGTACCATTAATTCTCAACAAACAGATAGCCTCAAAAAAATTGAAAAATCCTCCTTTCATTTGCTCACTTTAATCAATGACATCCTCGACCTCGCTAAAATTGAAGCCAGTAAAATGGAGTTAGAAATTACTCCTCAAAACATTGTTGAAATCATCACCTCTTGCGTCGAAGAAATTCAGCCTCTGGCCAAACAAAAAAACTTAACTATTAATCTTTCTATTGATAAACCCTATATCTTGATGGAAATTGACAAGCTGCGCATTAGACAAGTATTACTAAATCTACTGGGCAATGCCGTCAAGTTTACAGAGGCGGGATCCATTAACGTTCATCTGATCAACCATTCCCAAGAGGTGGAAATCCGCATTGAAGATACAGGAATTGGCTTATCGGCTGACGAAATGCTTAAGCTCTTTAAACCGTTTTCCCAAGCTGATAGCTCCATTACCCGGAAATATGGTGGAACTGGACTTGGACTCGCCATTTCCAAAAGAATTATTGACTTACATGGTGGAATGATTAATGTACAGAGTGAAAAAGGCAAAGGAAGCATCTTTTCTGTCATCCTTTCCAAAACGCAGTAGATCCAAACGCAGGTTAAACCTATGAATGAACCCAAAGAAGTTTTAATCGTTGAAGATAATGAAGATAACAGCTTGCTGGCAGAAAAAATTCTCAATTATTATGGCTTTAAAACTGTTGTCATGGCGCATGGACATTCAGCTCTTGAGTATTGTGAATCTCACAGGCCAGATCTGATTTTAATGGATCTCTCTTTGCCAGATATGGATGGGATGGAGCTCACCCGCCTCCTAAGAAAAAAAACTAATTATCAAACCGTACCCATCATAGCCCTGACAGCGCATGCCATGCGCGGAATTCAAGAATACAGTCAAGAGGCGGGGTTAAATGAGTTTTTAACAAAGCCTTTTCTTCCTAATGATTTGATCGATCTTGTACGTAAATATTTGCAATAAGATTCTGATGATAGACAGAACTCATTTAAGGATTTATGCACCTGAATGATCGATTGAATACAATGAACAAATGAACTCAAGGAGTTACCATGAACAAATTGAATAAACGCCTTTTTTTTCCTCTAGCTTATCTATTCGCATTCATGTGTGCAGTTTTTTTTACCCCTTCCTCCGCTCATGCGGATGAAGAAGATATTCAAGAGATTAAACAACGCCTGGTCTTAGGAAAAGCTGATAGCCCAATTGAAATTTATATTGTCTCTGATTGGTTCTGCAGCTCTTGCAAAAAATTAGAGCCTAAAATCGAACAACTCTACACCGCTCTTAAATCCAAAGCAGCCTTTTACTTCGTTGACTTCCCAATCAATCGCCAGAGCGCAAACTTTTCTCCCTATCACTTATCTTTTTTGATTAACGAAAAAACCAAATACTTAACTGCGCGCCAAAGCTTAATGGATCTGACAGATGAAACTCAAAAGCCAACCGATATCGATGTAGCCAAGCTGGCTAAAACTAAAAAGTTAAAATTCGAAGAGCTTTCTTTCGAAGATGTTAAGAATGGCACAGAATTTTTTGATGACATTGTCAAACGCTACAGCATTAGTGCAACTCCATCTGTTGTCGTTGTCAATAAAGAGACTGAAAAATTTGAAAAATTTAAAGGCAGCCAAGCTAAAGAAAAAACCATTTTGGAAGCTATCGACAAGTTAGAAGGAAAGACTAAGCCAAAAAAATCGTGGTTTAGCTTTTAAACCATCTACAAAATCCCCTGCGATCAGTGCTCGCAGGGGACACGCCTGGACTAATAGCAACGCTTACCCATTCTCTCCTATTGCACGCTCTTTCCCGAATACAATCTAGGCGATAAAACAAGAGTGTACACCCACATTCCTTCCCCTCTTTTAGAAACTGTCACACGATATCCGAGCACTTTCGCAATAGACTGTGCAAGAGATAAGCTTAGGGCTTCTCTTTCAGGCTTTACCTGCAGCTTGCTTTCTTTGACAGTCTTGCCTTTACTTCCATCTTCTAGGCACATTATATCTATTTCTGCCGCACAAAGTGTTTGAGGGTCGGCTTTGACATGCACAATAATTTGATCCGTTTTTTGGAAGGCAAGTGCGGTTTGAATTAAGTTAATTAGAATATCGTGCAATTTTTCAGGATCTGTCTCTAGAGGCTTTAGTGAATGGGGAATTTCAGATTGAAATTGAACCTGTTTAGTTCTATTTAACTGCTGTATCTCGACCTCTTTAATGATTTTTTCAATGAAGACATCTAGAGTTAACTCCTTAGGATTCAAAGAAACTAATCCCCCCTCTATTTTAGATAACTCCACAATGCGATTAGTCAAGTTAAGAACTTGCTGACTATTCGTTAATATTTGAGCCAAAATCGTACGCTCCTGCACATTTAAATGATCACTTTTTGTTCTCAGCAAAAGATTAGTGCCATTTACAATGGTTGTTAAAGGAGGTCTAAAATCATGTCCAAGGCTAGATAAGAACTTATTTCTAGACAAATACGCTGCTTCCATAGCATCATGTGCAACTTTAACATGCTCTTCCAGTTTTTTATCTTGCGTAAGATCGGATGCCATAAACAAGAATCCTATGACTTGATTCTGCTCGTCCCTTAAAGCTGTAATGGATAGCAAACAAGGAAAAACATTCCCATTTTTCTTCTTCATGAGCCATTCCGAGTCTGCCCAAACAAGCGAACGGGTAGGCGAAACGAGCAGGTCGAAGCCGATTGGCAGCTCGATAGGACGTTGATATAAATGGGTAAGTTTGTCATGCAGGTTGTCTTTGTCATACAAATTCAAAATAGAGGTCTTATGAATGACTTCCTGGGCTCGATAACCCAGCATTTTTTCGGCCTTTTTATTAAAAGAAACAATAACACCTTTGTTATCGGTTCTAATAATTACCTGCCTGGTAGTATCTAGAATGGTCTGATAGATATGAGACGTTTGATTTAATTCCTTAGACGTTTTCAGGGAGCGCTGTGAGTCCCGGTAAAATAAATAAGAGTAAAATCCGACAATAAAATTGACTAATGCAACGCTCCCGATCATTGTCCATAGCGACCGGTCAGACGACTGCTCGATGTCAGCCTCCTTATACCCCCGCTCACTCTCTGCTGAACTGGTAAGCTGAACAATGAGAGAGCCAATATTATCCATTACCCTTTTTTCACTGCCCACTCCCCCTTCTTTTTTTTGGCTTTCAGTTATTCCTTCCGACTTAACCTTGTCAATGGATTGACTCATAGACTGTATTTGCATCTTAATTAGCCGGCTCAACTCTTGATAAAGAGCTATTTGAGAAGGTAGCGATCCTTCTTGTGCTTGAGATAGGTAAGAATCTAGTGTGTGCAACGTACTATAATAAGGCTCTAAATAATTGCTTTTACCAGTTAGAAGATAGCTTCTTTGACTTATCTCAGCATCTTTGATCGCCGCTAAGAGCTTATGCAAAGATTCTTCTTGTACAAACAATCTCCGTCGCTCTTCATAAGAGGCAAGCAAGCATTTGAAATTGAAAAGGGCAGCCAGGCTAAGAGCCAGCGTTCCCGCCATTCCAAGCACGAGGATAAACAAATATCTCTTCTTCATACCCTACTCTATTGCTAGCTGTTGATCGATGATCCCATTAAGCTGTTGTAATTCATTCAGAATGTGTTTAAAGTTATAGAAAAATACAAAGTAGTTTTCTACGCGCTCTAAGCTGTATTTCTTCATGACTCGAGTCGCGCGAAACCGGACAAGCTCCTCTATCAAGCTTTCTTGCAACACGGCAATGCGTCCGTAATCATAGCTTGAATGCCCACTTTTAAGTTTTTCTGAGAGGTCTTTCAAGATAAAATCGATCTGCTCGCTTAAATGATGCACCTCTTTTTTCAGTTCTTCATCAAAAACCTCTTCGAGCATCGATGGGTCGAAAACTTTTTTCAAATCTCGAACACTTTCCCACAAACGCTCAAGACAACTCAATAGGTCTACCCAGATAGTAATAGGAGACATTCCTACTAGTAATTCTACCTTTGATTCTTCCAGATTAAAGTGCGCTTGAATAAAGGCTTGATTCACATCATTGATGAGATCATCAGCGATCGTTTCGCTTTTATGGGGACTGCTCGACACTAATGTGTACTCATAAAATTGCCGTACAAGCGATAAAATATCGGCCATTTGAGACTGCATTGTCGTCAATGCCTGCGATGGCCAGACAGCCTGAGCAACAAACATAGCAACTCCAAGCCCCACACACGTGTCTAAAAATCTAAAGAATGCATAAATCCAAGGGCTAATGCTTGGATTGATTCCCCAAGGAATCATGATGACAGCCAAAGATAGGCAGGCCATGCGATAATTTTCTTTCAATCCACTGGCAAAGCAAATACATGCGGTGCAAAAAATGGCTACTCCCAAAATAAAAGGATGCGCCCCCCATTGGCTTGCAAAAAAGCCCCCTAAAGCCGATCCAACCAAAACACCTAAGAAACGATTCCAAATGGCCTTGTAAGTCCCACCAAGTGTAGGCTGAGAAGCAAAAATTGAGGCAACAACGCACCAAATACCACTGATAAAGGCATCTGGATGTTTAATGAAGCGATCCAATTCATGGCAGACATATAAACTCAACAAAGCTGCTAAGCTAGTTTTCAAAGCCAGTTTAAAGTTTATCTGACTATAGAAGTCTTGCCATTTGGCTTGAGTAAAAATCGCCATTTAATCTCCCTTCAAAAAATTGAATCTCGGCCATCAACAAATATTTTTCAAATATTTTTCCCAAGTAAATCCCAATTGGTTTATAACTTAACTCAATTATTTGTGTATATGTAGACAATGCCCTAACAGAATGTCGTTTGGAGCTATACTTATCGTGGAAAATCAAGAATCCACCCAATCATCGCCTGTAAAAAACTATTTTAAACAAAGGCGGCTCTTGAATCAAAACCCAAAACCTGGTCTCAGCATCGAGGATATGGGTAAACGAATCGCCCAGTTTAAACGCCCTCAAGCTCATTTTTTTTGCAGTCCCCTTAATGGTAACTCTTCCTATTAAATTTGATCCTTTAGCTTTCACGCATCGCTTCATCCCCAAGCGCTAGAATAACTGCGGGTGCCGTAAGAAATCCAACTCAAGACTGGCATTCCAGGAAATCAATCATTTCAAATTAAAAGAGTTGCTGCAATCAATTCATTGCTATAACATCCAAATATGCTAAACTTTTTTTAAACAGGGGGGTTGTGATGCAGCAAAATTCTTTTTATGAATTGTTTCTTGAATTGTTAAGAGATGTGTTTGATGCAGAGAATCAAATCGTTGTCGGCCTACCAAAAGTCATCAAAGCATCAACCCATGCAGAATTAAAAGAGGCGCTTGCTCATCATCTTGATGAAACGAAGAATCAGGTCCTGCGCTTGAAGAAAATTTTCAAAATGCTGAATGAAAATCCAACTGGTGTCGAGTGTACAGCTATGGCTGGGTTAATGAAAGAAGCGGAAGAAGAGATAGCCAAAAAAACGACCCCATCCGTCAAAGATGCGGGTTTAATTATTTGCTGCCAAAAAGTAGAGCATTATGAAATTGCCAGTTACGGGTCTGCAAGAGCACTAGCGAGACATTTAAACCAGTCAGAGATTAACGAGCGCTTCAATTTTGATGAGATTGCAGACCTCCTCCAAGAAACATTGGATGAAGAAAGCTCTGCAGACGAAAAGTTGACTGATATTGCCGAAGGCGGCTTTTTCAGCCAAGGAATCAATGACGAGGCAGAAACAGAAGCGCAAACACCTACAAAAACGACTCGTCCGAAATCTTAAAACGATCGCGCAAGAGATTTCAAAAGCTAAGCGAACCCAGGCCCTGCCTGGGCTCGACTTTAAACGGCTGACTTTCCAAATCATTCTTATTTAGCTAAGGCATGCCATGACAACTAATTTCACTTTAGACCGGAACAAGCAAATTGCCCAATTTTTAAATTTGATTCTCGCTGATACTTACATCCTGTACGTAAAAACGCAGAATTTTCATTGGAATATCGTCGACCCTCGCTTTTATGCCTTGCATCAATTCTTAGAAAAACAATATGAAGAACTAGCCGAAGCCATTGATGAACTAGCTGAGCGCATTCGCATACTAGGCGAACGAGCTCCCGGCACACTTAAGCAATTTTTAGACATGACATCCTACAAAGAATCGAATGGGGATGAAAACAGCGATGACATGCTTCAGCAGCTATTTGAAGATCACGAAGCCATGTGTCGCCATTTAAGGGAACGAATTGAACGTTCTAATGAACTCGGGGATCACGGTACAACCGATCTTCTGACCAAGCGGCTGAGTGTCCATGAAAAGAGTGCCTGGATGCTTCGTAGCCACTTATCAAACTAACCGTAGAGAGAAAAACTGTGAATCAGCACACCATGAAAGCCATCGTTCTTGAAGAATTTGGGGGAGCCGACCGATTGAAATTAGCGCAGCTTCCAACTCCCTCGCCAGGTCCAAGCGAAGTTCAAATCCAAATTGCGTATGCGGCTGTCAATCCAGTCGATTGGAAAATTCGGGAAGGCCGCCTGAAAAATCGCGTACCGCATGAATTCCCTCTCATTCCAGGATGGGATGCAACGGGCACTATTTCAGCTGTCGGCAAAAATGTTAGAAGATTTAAAGTAGGCGATTCTGTCTTCGCTTATTGTCGCAAACCCACAATCAAATGGGGCACCTACGCCGAATACATTTGCTACGAAGCCGACAATGTAGCTTTTAAGCCTGCCGCCCTTTCTTTTGCTCAAGCAGCCGCCATTCCACTCGCTGGTTTGACAGCTTGGCAATCGTTGTTTGACTCAGCACAGCTCAAAAAGGGAGAGATCGTTTTAATTCACGCCGGAGCCGGTGGTGTCGGCAGTTTAGCGATTCAATTTGCCAAACTGGCAGGCGCCTGTGTCCTGACAACGGCCAGTGAATCCAATCACGCTTATGTCAAACAATTGGGAGCAGATATAGTTATCGATTATAAACAGCAAAATGCTCTTGAAAGCATCAAAGCTCTTTATCCAAAAGGCATTGACGTGGTCTTCGATACGGTTGGCGGCGAGACTCAAAAAAAGAGCTTTGAGCTGCTAAAAGAAGGTGGCCGTCTAGTTTCAATTGTAGAACCGCCAGACAACTCCCTTTCCGAAGCCCATCATGCAAAAGGGCTCTATGTCTTTGTCACTCCCAATGGCGGAGAGCTCCAGCACATTTCAGATTTGATCCAACAAGGGAAAGTTGGCCCGATTCAAATCCAGGAACTCCCCTTAGAAAAGGCCTCAGAAGCCCAAGAAAAGAACCAGAAAGGGCAGTCAAAAGGTAAGATTGTTTTAAAAATTCGCTAATACCTGCTCTCTTGCACAATCTAATTTACAAGCAATCGCAAGTCGAAAAGGGGGCGCTGTCCCCCATTTTCTTATTTTGGTCGAAATTTAGGCTTCATCGTCAGATAGTCTGGTCCAATGATCTGGCTCAATTGAAGGTCTAAAAACTCAGCTAATTCAGGATAAAATTCATTCAACCACAGCTTAAACTTGTACGTTTTCGTGTAAAGCTCTTGATGATAGACTCTTGGGTCTTTGATGGCTTCATTTTGGACAAATTGTCCCACGTCAATGTGAATCGGTTGTCCATGAAGAACTCCTGTATTTTGCATCAGGGCATGGTCATTATCTGCAAGTCCGCGGTAATACTCGGAAAGAATGAGATTTAAAAGAGCCGTGATAAGCTGTTGGGCCTGCGCTGTCTGCCCGTTCTTTTTAAATTCGAGCAAGGAATCACAAAGCATTTGAGCGCATCCTTGAACGCAAAACTCCATCTGATCCAAATCTACCAGGTGCGCTTGGCCTATTTTATCATAAATGGTCAGTTGCTTATGGAGGGTATCGGTCTTATTCAAATGGACAAAGAGCAATCCGGTTTCATCTTTCAAATGCTCAAAAGCAACCTTCCAACTCTTGACAAAGCCATCGAGCTTGTTCCATTTTTTCTCTATTTTCTCTTCCCGGTATTTAACTAGGGCCGGTAAAGGAGGGGCATAGGCTAACCAAGGCTGAAGGCGGTAGCGTTGATACTTAAAAAACTTAATCACGTAGTGCCTATCTTCGCTAATAAACACATAAGATTGGCATCCTTTTCCCAAATAGCGATAAGGCTGATCGAAAACCCGGCTCATTTGATCTTGCTCAGCTGCCGATAAAGGTCTAACTTCCCATTCAGGATTATAGGCAAAATCTGAAGAAATATTAGCTATCGTAAATCCGGCCGTTAGCTGGAAGTATAGACGGCCTAATCCGTAAAGAGCAGCAAAGATTACACCCAGAATAGCAAAGCGGAAGAGGATTTTTTTTAAGTTCATTTTTATCTCAACTTTACTTCAAAGAAAAAGCATTCATTTCAAAAACAAAAGCATTTTAAGCGACTGATCAGAAAAAGTCTATGAATTGCTGAACGAAAAAATGCTGCCCACGAGGACTCAAAAAATTATTCCAAAGCTTAGCGAAGTTTTAGAAATAACTTTTTTTAAAGATCGGAATAGACTAGTTTAAGGCTAGCTTCTTAACTAGACTATTTGTATTTAACTATGCGTTTTACTCTTCTTCAACGCTATCGACTCTTAGCCTGCGTGTTTGGGCTCTCTTTGTTCCCCCTTTTCTATTTTGCTTATTCGACCTACGCGCAAGCCTACTCTCTGCTAGAGTTTGGCATTCAAAGCAACCAATATCAAACGATCTTAAAGAAACTGATTCATGCCCTTCCCCAACACCAAATGCTTCATCACCGACTGATGAAAGGGGAAAATGGGCTGAGCGAAGAATTGAACTATCTAAAGAGCCAAATTAGTAGCTACATTGCCGAACTTACATCGACCTATCCGAACACCTCTTTAGATGACCTAGCTCCGAATGCGGCAAAAGACACTTCCAATCACTGGGAAAGGCTCAATCAATACCCATTGACACAAGAGAGCAATCGCCACTGGCATAAGCAAATTATCGCGCAGACGCAAAAAATTTTTGGCTCAATGGGAGCCTATTATCCCTCTACTGAACAGAGCCCTTCTTCATATTTAATTTTATCGACTCTAATCGAACTTCCTCACTTGCAATCCCTTATCTATCAGGCCACCTTTGGTATTGGAGAAGCATTACTGGACCAACAGTTCAACTCTCAGACAAGAGAAGAATTGATCGCAATAATTGCCCTCTTGAAGCTTCGCCTCGAAAATCTAAAAGATCATATCGAGCGAACCTGGCACTCACGCGCTCTGCCGAACTCTACTCTTTCAGACAGTTTTCAAGAGTACTATCGCGTAACTGAGGATTTAATCAATGCGCTTCAACAAAACCTCGTTGATTCACAAACTCCCCACCTAACAAGTGACGAGCTCATAAGCCTTGGAAACACTGCCATCCTGCCCGGTTTAAAGCTCTGGAATAAGGCAAATGAAGATATTCATCACCTCCTCCTGCAAAAGCAAAGCCATTTAAAGTTTCGCTTTTGGCTTCTCACTCTCCTGACACTAATCCTGGCCTTTGCAACTTTTCTGTGGGGGTATGCGATGTGCCGCAAGACAGTTGAACAACTAAAAGAGGTGACCCATACAGTCAACCAGCTTGCAGATGGACAAACATCGACTCGCATGATAGAGACGGGCCAAGAAGAATATGACCAATTGGGAGCCTCCTTCAATCGGCTTGCCCAAAGACTCGATGAAACACTTTCACAATTTCACGAACTTTTGCGCGGCATTCACCTGTTGAGTGAAGGAGATTTAAGCATTCGATTGCAAAATACGTATCAAGATAGTGAATTCGCACATGTAGTCCTGGCTTTCAATCAAATGGCCCAGTCTTATGAAGCCATCATCGGCCACTTGCAGCAACTCGGATTCGTTTTGACAAGCTCAGCGAGTCAATTGTCGGCCGCCTCCAAGGAACAAGAAGTCATCAGCGTCGAACAAGAAGCTACAACCCGGGAAATTGCCGTGGCGGCTAATGAAATTTCATCGACCTCTAAAGAATTTGTCCTGACTTTGAATGACATCAGCAATTCGGCCGAACAAACGTCACTATTAGCAACAATCGGTAAACAATCGCTTTCTAACATGGAATCGATCATGCGGCAAATGGTGGAAGCCTCAACGAATATTGCCGCCAAACTGGCAATTTTAAACGAGAAGGCCGGCAATATTACAAGCGTTATCACAGCCATTACCAAAGTTGCCGATCAGACCAACCTTCTCTCACTCAATGCCTCTATTGAAGCCGAAAAAGCAGGGGAATATGGAAGAAGCTTTGCCGTCATCGCAAGGGAAATCCGCCGCTTAGCAGATCAAACAGCTATTTCTACACTCGACATTGAAAAGATGATTAATGAAATCAATACCGCTGTTTCCTCAAGTGTCATGGGTGTGGATGATTTTACTCAAGATATTCGGATAGGAGTCGAACAAGCTGGTAAAGTCAGTGAACAATTGGCCTTAATCATTCAACAGGTGCAAGAATTAATCGCCAAATTTAAAATGGTCAATGAAGGGATGCAGGCCCAATCGGCTGGTGCCGAACAAATCAATGAAGCCATAGGGGAACTAAGCCAAACGGCGCAGCAAACGGCACAGTCTAATCATCAATTCCACCAAACAATCGAAGAGCTCAATGCCGCCGCCAATCAGCTGCGTACCTTCACTAACCTAAAGGCGCCCTCCTCTCCGCTGATACAAACGCTCGCACCAAACGCAAATAGGCGCAACAGCTAAGATCCAAGGCGTGTCAATTTGGATTAACATTTCGGCTCCAAAAAAAGCCCAGGGCAATGACCTTGCCCTGGGCTTTTACAAGAGAAATCGAGCGTCTTAGAAGACATCTATGACAGAGGTAATCTTGCCGTCTTGGAGCAAGGTAACAGCTTCTTGCTTCCATGTCTGGAAGTGCTGCATGACTTGATCAATCGTTGGACGCTTCTCCGGCTCAACTTCAGTACATTGCTTGATCAAATGAAACAGAGACATTCTATACCCTTTGCTCCGCTCATCTTGACCATTCTCATCGATGATCCCGTAGCGATCCGTCCTGGCCGTCTCATACCGCTTGTAGTACTTTGCTTGTTGCATCGGGATAAATAATTGACCCATGGATAGAACGGCTCTTGTTGGACTCGCAATATTGTCGTTAGCCGGGTGAGCCGGTGCATTTTCTCCTGACAGCATATCCCACAAAGTCAATCCCACAGCCCAAATATCGGCTTTCCCGTCAATCTTCTTCCAGTTTTCTCCCTGAATGCGCGAATTGTTGTAATAAACAATTTCAGGGGCTATGAAGTACGGCGTTCCAATCAATGTTTGTCTTTCTTCAGATTCATTGCCACAAACCAATCCGAAATCCGAGAGCCCCGCTTTCCCATCACTTGTACAAAGAATGTTACCTGGCTTGATATCGCGGTGAATGAGGTTTTGCTCATGAATGCTCTTAACACCCTTCAAAAACCATTCGATCATATCTAAAAAGGCGATTTGATCTTTTACAGACAACTCCCTTGTGTGCGCCAAAAGTGCCATGTCATACAACTCAATCGCTTGCTTATCTTTGCCTTCTACTGCATAGCCCGCTTTCTTTTGAATGATGGCTACCTGGCCATTGACCGTTGTAATTTTATGCGTTGGCCAAATCCCCGGAAGCTTGCCCAATCGAACGCACAACTCAGCCTCTTTTTTAAAGGCTTCAGCTTCCTCATCAAAAACAGAATTGACAGTCGGAGCTTTAACAAGCGGCTGGATGAGTGTTTTATTGATAGTCAACCGAACAGGATGGCTTGGCTGCTCTGGATCAACGATATCTGGCTCCATTTGATCATCAGATTCGATCATATCATCATCCAACTCGACAATTTCATCGCTCGGGGATCCTTGTTGCCCCTGCAAGATGATCCCCTGAGGTTCATCATGTGGCAAGCTTTTCAAGATAACCATTGTTCCCGACGACTCCTCACTCGAAGACGAAGAACCCGTTCCTGGCTGGCTAGAGCCTTCCTGTAAGACAGCCTTATGTTGATCCAAGGCTATACCATCGAGTTCATCACTCGACCCACCCAAGCAAATCATCGTTAATGGCCCACTTGAAGACGAAGAAGAACTTGTTGCATGTCTGATCATTGTGTCTGAAGTTCCGACTGTATGCATCACGACCGAAGAGCCTAAAGAGTTTGACGAGTCGCTGTCATACTCATAGCTATCAGAATCAGAATCTGAATCCGTGCCAGGTTTGCTTGGCTGAGGGGCTTTTAAAGCCTGAAAATGCTTAATCTCTTCTTCAACCTTGTCTGCCGGCTGTAAAACAACAAATTCACTGCGCTCAGCGCTCTTCACGGTTGGAAGAAAATGAGTAGCGACAAAAGCAGCCTTGTAGCTTCCTGAATTCAAAAAGTCTTCTTTAAGAAATACTCCTCCATCTTCACCTGGAATGACGAGTGCGCGATACTGCTCAATCTGTACTTCCACGCTTTTTTTCTCTTGCCTAGCTATCATCTCTTGCCAAGTGGTTTCAATAGCTGTAATTAAGGATAAAGAAAAATCGGTCCGCTCGGCCTTGATAAGGCGCTTGACGTAAAGCGCTTTGATTTCACTTTCCGTGCACTGAAATAATGTCTTATCTCTCTCGATCTGTTCTGCAGTAGGCTGGTATTTGAAATTCACGTGGTCTTGGTAGAGATTTTCAATCGTTTCCTTGAATGTAGGCCGTAAAACATCTTCACCAAACACTTTCACTATGTCTTTGACGCGTGGCCAGTGCGGCAGCTGCGAAGCCAAAGCATTTTCTGCTGCGGTAATTTCTTTTCTCTGAAGATCGCTTGGTAAAAGGGTCTTTTTCAAGGCTCTCAAATGATTGGAATAGGCATAGACCGATTCAGAAAGCGAACCATGATAATACTCTACAAACTCGTTGAAAGATGAGAGATCATTGACTTGACTTTGAGCAGCAACCTTTACCGAAGGAACCTGACTTGATTGAGGAGCTATACGCGATTGCAAAGCCGCGGCAACAGGATTTGCCGCTAATTGATCAATAAAAGCCTTCTCATCACTGAGCTTTTTCTCCACCCCTAACAACTTTGCACACCACCGGAAAATGAAGAATAAATTTTGATAGCGCTCCTGCCTTTGCTTCGAAATATAGCGCAATCCGCTCAACATTTTCGTTTTATTTTCTGCACAAACATCTCTTGATTCTAAATTAGCCTGAGTCAGTTCTAAAATAGACTGAAAAGAAACGACTCGCACCGCAGCCGTTTGCGCCGCTTGCTTGTCATTTAAATAACGGAATTTAGAACCCTCTTGCACAATTTTACCGTGCTGGGGATTCTCAGCGATAGAATTTAACCAATCTGCCCATAAAAAAGGATGGGGAGAGAGATTTTGAGGCTGATTAGCTTGCATGCTTTTATCCTTAACAAATAATTTTATTAGCTTATATTTATGGTTTTAGTTAAATAAAACTTTTGTTTTTCAACCGGTTCCAATCCTCTCAAATCACTAAACAATAGCACTTAAACAGTGTTTTATTTTAAACAAACTATCATCTTGACAAGTCAACCAAAACTTTTATCAATGATTAATTATATCAAAATCCTAGACTTTAAAACAAATTATTTCTAACTTAACACAATTAAAGGCCTGCAATCATTATTATTTTATTAACATCCGGTAGAATTAAGTCTGCATTACTCAGTAGCGAGAAACTTTTTGCTGTTTGCAAGAAAGGGGTAACCTTTTAGAATAAAAAGTCTTTTATCGAGCATGGTTCAAATAGAGGAGTGATGAGGTGTTTACAATAGAAATATCTTACCTTTGCTTGTCCTGCCATTTATCAAGTAGATGAGGTTTTTATGTTGCAGATCAATTTAAAGGGTAAAAAAGCTTTCATTGCTGGGATCGGGGATGATCAAGGATTTGGCTGGGCAATTGCCAAGGCTTTAGCGGAAGCGGGAGCAGAAATCATTGTTGGAACCTGGACACCGATTTTAAAAATTTTCACTTCAAGCTTGCAAGCCGGTAAGTTTGACGCTTCGCGTCGTCTATCGAATGGATCGATGCTTGAATTTACTAAAATCTATCCGCTCGATGCGTCCTTCGATACGCCAGCTGACGTACCAGAAGAGATTAGAGAAAACAAACGATATAAAGATATCGGCGGCTATACTATCTCAGAAGTCTGCGAAGCAATAGGACGCGACTTTGGCAAAATCGACATTTTTATTCATTCCTTAGCCAATGCACCAGAAGTTCAAAAACCGCTCTTGGAAACAAGCCGCAAGGGATATTTAGCAGCCGTTGGTTCTTCCGCCTACTCCTTTGTTAGCCTGCTAGCTCATTTAGGCCCCCATTTAAATGCTGGCGGATCGGCTTTATCCCTAACCTATCTTGCCTCAGAAAAAATTATACCCGGTTATGGTGGCGGAATGAGTTCAGCCAAGGCGGCTCTCGAGAGCGATACGCGCACCCTAGCTTGGGAAGCTGGCAGAAAATGGAGCGTTCGCGTTAATACCATTTCAGCAGGGCCCCTTCGCAGCAGAGCAGCTAGAGCCATTGGTTTCATCGATCGCATGATAGACTACTCTCAAGCCAATGCCCCGCTTGCAAAAGAGCTCTTCGCTGAAGAGGTTGGCTATACAGCCGCGTTTTTAGCCTCGAATCTGGCATCGGCTGTTACCGGCACAACGATCTATGTCGATAATGGTCTTCATTCCATGGGTGTGGGAGTCGATAGCCCAACCTTAGTGGTTGAAGAACTCGTATGAATAAAAGCTGCGAAATCTATCTAGTTCGGCACGGAGAGACCGATTGGAATGCAGCCGGACGCATCCAAGGACATACAGATATTCCCTTGAATACTCTGAGCCTGGGCCAAGCGGCGCAACTCGGCTCGAGTTTAGCGCACATAGATTTTTCAGCCGTCTATTCGTCGGACTTATCGCGCGCCAAAGAAACAGCCAGACTGATCATTGGCCCGCGTGTTCTCCCCTTTATTGAGACGCCAGCCCTGCGAGAACGTTGGGCCGGCTCATTTGAAGGTCAATCGAAAGAAACACTCGATCACTGGACCGAAAAGTTCTTTCTCTCTCAGGAAGCCTTATCACAAGACTATTGTTTAAAAACCCCTTGGCATCCAGAAATTGAATCCCAAGCATCGATCTTTAAACGAGCCTTAACATTTTTAGCAGAACAGCTGTCAACCTACTGCGAACAAACGATTCTTGCCGTAACTCATGGCGGAGTCATCAGAGCCTTCCTCGATCACCTATCTTTCATACCTAAGAATAAGTGGATCGTTCCCAATTGCGGCTTTATTAAGCTCAAACTGACAGAAAGCGCGTTGCACTTGGAAGAAATACATGGAATAATAAGAAGCCATCTTCCTTAGAGCTCAAAACTCATTAACGAAAAAATCCCTAATGCTTTCAACGATGCAATGTTTATAAAAAAGCTGTTTGCTCTTTCTCTCGCAATTCATCAGCTAAAGCCGGATATTTGCTGCAAAGCCCCGCCATTGCCAATCTGAAAGACTCTTCCCCCTCTTGCTGGTTTATTCGCTTTAATGCCTCATCTGACTTTAGCAATAGGGCCATTTCAAATGCCTCGCCAGATGCAACCCAATCCGTTAAATGCAGATGAAAAAACTCTGCAAAAGAAAGGGTCTTTTCTTCATTTTGCCATTCCAAATGCTTTTCTTGAGTATAGGGATAGGCCTTCAAAATAGGATAAAGCAGCTCGTGTTCGCGCACCTTATTTAAGATCGAGACCGATTGAAGCAGGGCTTGACGCATCCATAAATCGGGAAGATACTCTTCAAATAAATCAAAGAGAAAAGCACACCGTTCGCTAGAATGAAATTGCCGCACAACCAGATTTAATAGCGAGTCTGTCTCACAGAAGGGCTCCTGAACAGAGCTGATCCGATAAGCGTTCTCCGCTAAAGATCGCAGCCCAGCCAGCCTTTTCATCGCATCCGGCGCTAACATCACCTGTGCAAAAAGAGAAGGCGTTCTTTGCAGCAATACCCTTAAAAAAGAGCCCTCTTCGCTCTTCCAGAGCATATTCACCCACTCGCACTGATTATTTTGCGGAGTCAATAAATAGTCGTAAAGAGCGGATGGACAGCGTTGAAGGAGCTCTTCTACAAGAACACGCATCATCAGAGGATATTTATTGAGATTATAGCGAATCCTTTCACTGGTCGAAGTCAACGCCTTTACAGCAGCCGTCAATAATAAAGCATGATCAGGAACGGTTAAATGAGAGCTCCCTTCTTGAGATAGTTTAACTTGCATCTCGACGGTATCAGTCCTAAGAGAGGGGTACCTGTAGCAAAAATCGTCTACAATTTCACTGAAGCCCTCTTCTCCCAATTGCTGTGCAACCTGCTTGATGAGATGTGTGTCTTTTGAAAAAAGAGCTGCCAGCATTCCCATATAAGACTCAATTAATCCGCTTACATTTTGCCCTAAAAGGTGATCCACCCTAAAATCCAAAATTGTGAATGCACACTCTTCTTGAAACACCTTTACCCCTATCTCTAATAGCTCTTCTTTCAGGCGCGGATATTTTTGGCCAAGACGGAGTATGTCAGCCTTAAAACCCTCTTCACCCAAGCATTTTGCAATTTGATAAAGGAGATGCTTGCTTTTAATCAAAAGCGCCACTTCGATCGCCTCATCCGATTCGATCAAATTCTCTAGATTTTCTGCTAAAAAGGCTTCAAAAGAAATTTCAGAGCCATCATGCCAATTAGTGTATTGTTGATGAAGATATGGGTAAGAGCGAAATAAATGGTGCAATTTCGAATGATTGAACCTATATAAAAGGGGTAAAGCCCCTTCCACTAGCGCCTGCTTTAACCACAGCTCAGGCATAGCATCAGAAAAGAGCTTAAGCAGCCGCTCGCTTTGATCGTGCAGCGGATATTTGTTTAAGACAAGTTCTAACATCGAATCGCTCTCATACAACTCGATAACGGCATACTCGTGACTTCTTAAATGACTCCTACAGTTTAAGGATATGATTCCCTGTTCATCGGAAGGCAATTCCGCATAGGCATTCTTTTTTAAGAGCCTGTCTAAAAATTCCCGAGGGCTTGCTTCCACAAGAACCTCTACAAATGCCAGGTAATAAGGATTGGAAATAAAAAGATTCCAATGGCTTTTGTTCAAATTGGGGTTATGTTCAGATATCTTCTGATAAAACAATCGAATGTCATAATTAATCAACTTCTTCATCTCTTGTCTTGCAGACTCTTCGTCATTCATCATCATTCCCCTTATAGTATCCCAAGATAAAGGCGAGCGAGGAGACCTATAAACAGGAATTTTTTGGGCAGCTCTTCGAACAGGCCGAGCCGGTCGATTAGGGATAATCCTCGCAATGGGGCGTGCAGGAATAATTTGCACTCTTTCTTCGATCAAATGATTATTAGCGGCCTCTCGCGGTGTCGCCAGATTTTGTACGCTGGGATGAGCGGCGGGATTAGTGGCATGATATACCCTGGGAGCTTCACCAACCACATAAAATTCTTCAGCAGAGGGAATTCTTCGAAGAGGAGGCTCTGCGTCTTGATTGTTTAGCATGAAGAATTGCATCCTCGAGGAAACAATATTCCAAATAGCTAATTGTCGCATTGTAGCACTTGGGAGGATGAGTCCAGCTGCGATCAAACCTAAAGCACCAAATAAGAGAAGGGATGCTATTTTTACTGTTTTGACAACAACATTGCCTACTTGTGTTGCTATATTTAGCAACTCTTGTTTTTCCTGACTTCGTCCTTGGCCTTTGGCTAGGCAAACAATAAAGTGGGTAGAAACAGCAATGACAACAATCGTTCTTGGAATACTTAAGACTAGTTCAAATGACAGCTGTAACGCTAAAAAGACGGGCATGGTCGCTGCCATCATCCGAGCTTTGACAAGGGATTGATTTTCGGCCTTTGCATAGTCATAGACTTTATCGACACACCAATCTGAGAATAAATTAGAATTCCAAATACTATTACTATAATCTTGAAAAACCATCATCACCCCTTTTACAAGCTTTCAATTGAAACTAAATATTAACTAAAACAAGAAAACCGCCTTTTTAGTGGGTGTTGAGGGTCTAAAAATTTTATGCTAGCGACTTATCTTTTCTTGGTCAAATAAAAGCTTGATAAAAGAGCCATTCTTTAAAAACGACTAGAGAAGCTTTTGTGAGCCAAGATTATGAAGTTTTTTCTCAATAGAGTTAAGGCAAAAGACGGGGGAAGCACAGAGAGGCAGAGAGAATGATAAATCATTGACTCCCTGCTCCACCCATCTATGAAGTACTCTATCCAAAATTGACTATAGCTCATTTTTATTGCTTTTACTTAGATGATACTTTAGGACCCGCAAGCATTAAGACGTATGTTACTGCTATTGTCTCTTGGTGAATCTCCTTCAAATATTTAATTGCTATTTATTTGCGAAAGTTAGCTTTACCACTATTAACTAGAAAAGCGACTGAGTGCAGAAAAAATAGGATTATTTTTGGGAAAAAACGAAGCTCATGGGAAAGAGTGAATCCTTATGCTCTTTACATAACATCTAGATCATAGAGGTAATTGTTTTCTACTCTCATTGAGCATGACTTAAGGTTGATTTAATTTTGCATACGGGAAGAGGATCTAGCTTGCCTCTTGTTTCTGCGCAAGTACCAATCCAATGCATACTCGGCACGCCCATCCTTCACGGCCTTCATCAATCCTTTTTCGATCAAATCAGGTGTCGCAAGCGCGATGCAGGCATAAGATGGATCATCCCATAGCCGGACCCAAACCCCTCCATAATAAACGCGTGGCTGGATTGTCATAGGCGTCATCGATTCAACGTAAAAGTCTGCCAAAGAAGCAACTTGAGACACAAAAGTCGAACATTGCTGCTGAGTCAGTGAATAGAATTGATAGGGATAGGAACGGATAAAATTCACAATGAGATGATACTGCTGCTTGGTCAAGGAGACCTTGGCAGCATAAGTAGGCCGATGTCCACCCGCTCCTTTTTGAAAGAACCCATCATTTAAAGTCGACCACAAATACTTGACTGGATTGGGCTCATAGCGGGGATTTTGCATTTGTGCGATGGTTGGATTGGCATATCCCCAGTCATTGTAATTCATGATGCCATCAAAATAGCGCGCCTGCAAACGGCCACGCTCTCCCGAATGCCCCCCTTCTAAAACATGAGTCTGCCCACCTATTTTTCCTTGCAAATAGATCCAGGCATGGCCTAAATCGCCCGTCGTACTTCCATCACTTGGATGCTTGGCAACGGTATGAAAAAAAGAACACGTGTCGGTGTAGTCGAGATGGCGAGCATTGACTAAAATGACGAGAAAGTATTCCTCCTCTTCCATAGGACACACGCAAGGACGCGGCTGATGCAAATGAGCATAGAAGGCTCGGTAGCTTGCCGAGCCTGGACAACAGCCAACCAATTGGATTAAGAAAAAGCCGACCAATACAATTCTAAATAAGAGACTTCTTGCAGAATTTGCTTTGGTTGGAAAAATGAGATATTTTGGAACAGATCTTCTGTAGAATTTTGAGAGCATATGTGTACACATGGTCGCAAAATTCATCAAAAAAGCTGTCAAAAATGAGCATTTTAACAGCCGCATGGAATGTCGCAAAAAGTCTAATAAGGAAATGAAGCTCATCTATGAATTGGGGGTTGCTCCTGTCTCGCCATCTAACGGTACGCTTTAAGTAAACTTGAGCGTGGCTTTAATCAAACAAGGCGTCTTTCGCCTAACTGTCCGGACAAAAAGCAAGGCATCGTAAGCTTGAAAGTGCTTTTCCTCGCTGATCAACTTCAATTGCGAAGGCCGATTACCTCGTGCTATATGGCCAAAAAATTGGCCCTCCCCTTCAGCGAGCTCAAAAGTCATTAAAAGCGTTTTTCCATTGTCAAAACTGAAAGAAAGCTCTTTGCCGAATTCGAAAGTATTGGACATTTCCCCCTCAACGCGCACCTGCCAATCAGGATGATCATCCCAATAAAAGCAAATGTCTCGCTGCCTATCCTTTTCCTCTTTTTCCGACTCTTCGCCAAAATAAAAAAAGAGCTCCAAACACCGGCCGGCTTCATGCGTTTGATAGCTGGCCTGGCTGTATTTTCCACCTTGGCAAACTAGAGTATGAAGACGCTCTGGTGCACCCCAGGCTAAACGAAAAGGGGTTATCGTTTTTTCGCCAATCGGGCCAGCATGGCCTTTCTTTTCCAATAACGCATAGGCCTGTGTTGAATCTCCAGCTAGCTGCCACATTTGCTCTTTGTAGAGCCCAGATAGTTGATGAGAACATTGGCTTTCAATACCTGCAGGAATCTGCGATTGAATCAAGCTCCCTTGCAGGTGATAAATGCCAAGAGCCTCCACTCTGTGCGAAAAGTGGCCGCAAAAAAAGCCCATGAAAAGGTCATAGAGATTTGCTTGAGGCTCATCTTTATTTTGCCATTCCCTCACGCACGGACCAATATAACAGCTTAACTGAGGATGCCAAGAACCATTGACAAAGCTCCAAAAAGACTTCCAATCCGAGTCTTGCATCCCAACCATCTGATGCGCAATTAAGAGATCTGCCAAATAGACAGTCGCGTACCAGCTAATCGACGGCTGAGAAAGCTCTTTCCATAAGCTTATGCCTTTTTCCAGCCACTCTTGGTTCTTCAACAACCCTCCGCACGCTTGCAAGCCCGCCGCTAAACGAGCCGCCAAAGAATAGGGGAAAGGATGCTCGGCATGTGTTCGAATTCCATAGCGCACGAGATTGGCTAATCTTTTTTCAAGCTTTTGCTTTAAGTCAAGCCCCAGCACATGTCCAAACTGCTTTAAAATCCAGTAAAAGGGGGCAATTAGCCTCACTCCCACTTCAGAGTCATAACAAAAAGGATACTCGTGCACATAGAAGGGAAAATTACCTTCTGCTTCACCTTGAATAGCTTGAAAATTTAAGAGCTTATCTAAAAGCTCCTTTGCCTCATTCATATTTTCTACGAGGCGTGAACGCAAGAGAGCCAAGACAAACAAACCATTCTCATAAAGGGGAATGGTCTGATGAATAGCTGGAACAGGCAGGCTGTTGTAATAATGCACGAAACCTGTTTGGGAGCTCTGAAAAGCACGCCCTGATAATAAAGCCTTGTCTATAAGCACTTTTAAGCGCTCCGTCTGGTCCGTTTTTTCGTTGATCATGATAAGCCGACGCCTCCTGCAACTTCGATGTTTTGTCCTGTTAAATAAGCGCTGTCCGGGTGAAGTAAAAAGGCCGCAACGCGGCTCACCTCCCAGCACGTGGCTGGCCGCCCCATGGGAAGCTTGCAAGCCTCCGGCAAGTTGATCGAGGTCGATAAATGGCCTGGCGAAATCATATTAACGCGGACGCCTTGCGGGGCCAGCTCTTTTGCAAGTGAACGCGTTAGCATCAATAAACCAGCCTTGGTCATGCTATAAGCCGTTGAATAGGTTCGAGCCTGATGAGTTTCCAGCCCGCAAATCCCAATATTGATAATCTGCCCCTTCAAATTAGTCAAAGAAGGCAAAAGCTCTTTAATTAAAACGAAAGGAGTATGAAGATTGGTCTGAAATAGAGCCATCCACTCGTCAACTTCAGTCAGAACAGCCGATTTAATTAAATAGTTGCCCACATTATTGATTAGATGCCGGGTATCGGGAAATTGCTTCACATATCTTCCAGTAAAGTCCAAAAGGGAGTCTAACGATGAAAAGTCGCCTTGAATCGCAACTGCCTCCACTCCAAATGCTTGACAGTGCTTTACTACTTCCAAGGCCTCTTTTTCACTTCGGTTATAATGGACGGCAATTGAATACCCTTCTTTCGCAAGAGTATGGCACAAATCGGCTCCAAGCCCTTTAGCACCTCCTGTCACCAATGTCCAAGCCACTCTCATCCCTCCTTGCGCTCTTCAATTTCTATGACAGCGTATTCAGCGCTTGGAATGGCAGCCGGTTTCTTAATGCGAATCTTAACCCATCGAACTTTGAAAAGCGCAAAGATACGATTCATGATCGTACAAGCAAGGGTTTCTAATAATTGATAGCCGCCTTCTTGAGCCACTTTTGTGCAGAGATCAGTCAGTTGAGTATAGTCCAAGGTGTCTTGAACATTGTCTGTGGCGGCAGGTGTTGCAAAATCAATCTCCGCTTTAACATCAAAATAGAGATCTTGCTCTTGCGTGCGTTCATGAGGATACACACCGATTTTACAGCGTACATGATGGTGCTCAAATCCAATGACTCCCAAGCGAGGCTTTCTAAATGGATTATGAGACAAATACCATTCGATGAGCACGCGACATTCACGATGCAGGGGTAAATTAAGAGCTTCTTTGGGCTGTACCCAGATAAATTCATAAGCTTCGTCGTTTAAAACAACGGTCGTTTTAGCGCATGAAGAGTCTAATTTGGCAATGAAGTCGTTCATGACAAAGTGTCGAGGCTGCCAAAACTCAGGAGAGGCAATGCATTCTTGAACAAAGGCAAAGCGAATATCGGTAATTTCCAACCCAGTTTCTTCCCTCACTTCTCTCTGAAAAGCATCTTCTAGCCGCTCCCCCCACTCAACTTTGCCGCCAGGCAATGAATAAAGGTCTTTCCATTTTTTCGAACGAACAAGAAAAAGATCGCCATCATCGGCAATGATTAATCCGCCAACGGTTGCAAGTGGACGATCAACCATGGCTGCCCCCTTTATTTTGAGAAAGATGTGTCAAGGCCTTGGTCAAGCCTTCAATAATGCCCTGTTCACTGGCAGGAGGAGCCACGATATCGGCAATCGATAAAAGCTTTTGCGGTGCATTGCTCATCGCAATTTTTATTGTCGCTGCTTTCAAAAGCGAATAGTCGTTAAGGTCGTCACCGGCGGCTATAACTGGAGTCTTTATCCCTTTTAACTTCACATATTCTTTTAAAGCCGCTCCTTTCGTTGCGTCAGGGTGGGTGACTTGTACGACAAAATAGTCGGTGCTAAAAGGATCGCGAATGAGCGGAGCATGGAGAGCGAGTTCTTGCTCGATCTGTTCGCTTAGTAAAAAGGCGGCTCGTTCTTTGGCAAAGCATTTGAAAGAGGCGAAAGAAGAGGTGGGCAAGTGCTCAAAGGTTTGCATGGGCTGCCATTTTTCACCAAGTTGGGCCGTCCGCTTTTGCACGTATTCCAAAACATTAGATGGAAATTTTTTAGGACGGTAATAGCAGTGATCTTGATTCTCATACCCTCCATAGACCACGAAATCGGTATGGTGCTGAGAACAGATAACTTCCATATTGGAGATGTCCGCATGAGAAAGATACTTTCTTGCCAAAATTTTCTCTGCCGGCATCTCTACCAAAAGAGCACCATTTTGCACAGCCACAGCATAGGGAAAGGGAAGCCTTTGCAACGAACGCATCCCCCATTGAAAGGGGCGTCCTGTGATAAAAATAACTTGCCATCCCTTTTGATAGAGAGAGTGTAAAAACTGAATGACATCGGGAGGAATGTGCTCTGCTTCTGCTGTTACCGTACCATCGATATCCAAGGCGATAATTCCCTGAACAGGGTGAAAAAACATAGGAAAAAACTCTTTTATGGGTAGTGTTACATTTCGCTTTGTTCGACGTTTTGCCATCTTTTAACATTAATGGTCATCATTATAGCTATGAAACAATATCTTCTCATCCCTTTCTTGTTCTTAACGCTCTTTTCAGCCTCATTAAGTATGGCCCAGGAATCTCAAACCCAGCCTCCTCTCGCCAAAGATGCCCATTCTATTGAACAAGACAGCTCCGACTATCCTGTTTACGATGCCAATGCCGTACACCTTCCAGACGCCTATCATGATCCCTTAGTCGATCCCGTTGTAAAGGATTCAGACACTTTTCAATCTAAATTTATGAATATGCTCTTTTTATTGGGTTTATTGATCGGTTTCATGCTCTTAGCCTCCTGGATGCTTAAGAAGATGACCAAGACGCGGGTAACTCAACTCAATCAAGCAAGCTCCATTAAAGTCTTAGAGACACGCTATCTTTCCCCACGCTCCACTCTTTATCTCTTGGACGTCCAGGGTCAGACCTTATTGATCGCAGAATCCCCAATGGGTGTTGCCCAGCTCGCTTCTCTTGGGGCCGCGCCGGAGTCCGATGAAAAAGGGGACAGCGATTCGGCTCGTACTCTCCCTCCCTTTTTTTCCGATCAACCCAAGCCAAAAAATTCTTAAGTTTTGCCCTTCAAACAGTAGCAATTCTTTTAAGGATCAATCACTCGTTTGAACCGAAAATCCAAATTTAATTTCTTTTAATTAATTACAACTTGATTCAATTAAAAGCCAAACTGATTTACAAAAAAAATAATTACAATTCTATTTGAAATAGATTATTTTTTTATTATTATTTAAGTCTGTACAAATCTAATAAATAAACCATATTTATGCTGATATAAAATTCATTATTTGATTTCATGTGCATTTCACAACAAGAATTTCAGGAAGGTGCTTGTGACAGCAAACTTGAATAGGCTTGCAAGAAATAAAATCTTTTAGCAAGCAGGAAATGAAATCTAATTAAAAACACAAGTAAATATTTAATAAGACTAAAAGGATATATATATGAATCCCCTTCTAATTTCCCTCCACCCCCAACAAGGCTCGCCACACCCTACTCAACTAAAGCTTGAGGCTCAACTCTGTGAATGGCTTGGTCATGCTATTTACAATTTAAAAAATCTCGATGCTATCAAAGAGTCTTTTAAGATAAAAAATTTGTTTGAATTTTCCAGGCTGCCATCAGAGCCCATAGTCTTATGCCTTGTTCAAAGAATAGTCAAACACTTAAAAGGACAAGAGCCGGTTTTATATAATCATTTTGATAAAATAATTGATAAAGAAATGCAAAAACATTCTAAATTATTCTCACCTGAGCTTGGAGCAGAAAAGGGAGATCCTTTATTTATAGCCTTTGCGGCTACAGCCGAAACCTTAGATCAACTCAACTGTGCTTGGGAGCTTGCTAGTAGCCCGCTTCTTCAGCTAAAGATGCTAAAGCAATTGAAAGCTGATAAGCATCCTCTTTTATTGGATCTTTTGAAACATCAATTAAAAACTTCTGGATTTCAAAACTTAAGTCATGAGGAATGCCAGCAAAAGCTTAATGAGATGGCTTGCTCTCCAGAAAAACAGCTCTTTTTAAGTCATTTGATTGAAATGGGGAAGTATTATAATTTATTAATTCCTAAATATAAAACAGAAGCTCAAGAGGCTCTCAAAACAAATACAGGCAGCTCTATAGACGATTTTTCAGCCGCTGTTGCAAAAGATGTTCTAAATTATATTACACCTGATTATATCACATCTGGCTCAAGTCTATCTCATCTGGCTGATCAGTATCCACATCTTCCAGCTAGTTTATTAGGTGAACTAGCTGAACAGATGAAAGACAACCTCTTTCCTCAAAACTCATGAAAAACGCGGAGAAAATATAAAATGCATGGAGTAGTCTGCTTTTGATAAAAAATGCAGAGACTACCCATGCAAACTGAACCTAATTATCGCATTAGAAATTGGTCTGAGCATAACAAAGACCTCATTCAAAGGGGAAGTCCAACTACTTGGATTGATGAAAAAGCAATCAAAAATTGGTTTTCCTCCCATCATACCTGTCCAGCAGGAAGGTGCGGCAACACATTCTGATTTGGGAGAAAGTTCATAGCAAAGGTGGCATTTGTATTGTGCCGCCGCCGAAAGATGCGATTAGAAGAATCAGGTTGGGAAAAGGCGCGGGATGATGCAATTGCCGCAATTTATGGATTTGGTGGAGGCTTTTTATGCTGTAAAGGCTATTACGTACCAAGGACACACTCCTATAGCAGTTGGCTGAACTTCCTCTTCTAAAACCATCGTTTTAATTGAGATTTTATTACGTTTTTAATATCCTTTCTTATTTAGAGAGAGGTTTGGTTAAAATGAACAGTCGCACCTCCATAACCAACTTAAACAATCAATACGAATTTGATGTACTCTGTGCGCAAAAAAGTATTGAAATTTTTGAGATGGCATTGAAAACAGGCGCTCTTCCTACAAGAGCCAATCTGTTTATCAACGTATTGGGCGAGGCCATCCGTTTCCCCTTTTACCTGGCCATCAAAATACTTGCTGCCTTATCACACCTATTGGCCTATTTAACCGTAAAAATCCGGAACCAGGCTATTGAGCTAAGTTTTAGTGGGTTTTTTCACCTTATTTTTTTAACTCTCATCCAATTATTGTGCCCTCTTCTTTGCACCGCTATTCGCATGATAAGTTCGTTGATCGGTTTCTTTTCGCCCTATTGGGCCTTACAAGGTTGGTGTTGGGCCGAAAAAAAAGAGGAGTGTTCGCATCAGCTCGTCGCTCATCATTGGCAGACTGCGATGCCCCTACCTCCTGGAAAAGGAAGCCTGCAAAAAGACATCCGTCCTGCTAACGCCCTCTTCTATCTTGGCTGGCATCGCACGCATACTATTGCCCAAAGTGCTTCTTTACCTACCCATACGCAAAAACTAGAAACGACCATTCGCTCATCAGTCTTAAGATTCCTGCAAACCTTAGAACAGCATCAGGAGAATGGGCTTGAAATTAAAGATGAACCCATTTCCTCTAACACCAACGAAGCTTGGAAAAAACTCAGGGAAGCGGCGGAAGCCTCTGATGAAAATCACGACTGGATGCACAGCTTCTCCCAAGAGCTTACGATAGAAGAATTGCACGCTTTATTTAGCGATTTATGCCTGTGGCTGGAAACGCATTGTTTTGAACAAACCCATTGTGGCAATCGAGTCCTTCTTTTGTCGCAAGTCAACCAACTAAAGAACCTATTCAGCCATAGACTCAAGTTTGGACGTGCCAGTTTTCCGGTCAGCTAAATAACTTACAAGGGCAATTTTTTGGCAAATGACGTATAACATTGATCGAATTTCGCAAAACCGTTAAATTACAATCCATTTTATGTTTTAATATGGATGATACAATGAAACGCACGCTCTCTTACTGGACTCTTCTTCCTCTTTTATTGGTTTTATCAAGCTGCTATCGCATGCCTGGCGAAAATGAATTTTCTGTGGTGCCAACGACAAATAATCCGTCCGTAACGTGTGAAAAAGCCAGTAGCATGTTACCTGGTATGGGAATGTAAAAGACTGTTTACGCCCTTGCGAACAGCCTCTAAGATTAAAAGGATTAGATCATGATTAATATGACCCCAGAAGCGTTATTAGCTTTCATGCAGAAGAATAAGTATGAAGCAGATATCCAGTCGGAAACCCAGCAAGTCTATACAATTTTAAAAGTTTCGCAAAAAGAATACCCTCTTTTTCTCCGAGTCTTTGATGATGGCCATCTTTTGCAAATGCTAGCCTTCATTCCTTGCCAGCTAGAACGCAATGTCGTTCCAGACATGGCTCGTTTGCTCCATTTATTGAACAAAGAATTGGATGTTCCAGGCTTTGGCATGGATGAAACGGCCGGAGTTGTATTCTATCGCCTGATGCTACCAACGCCAAATAAAAAAATCGATGGAGAGCTTTTACTAGCCTTCCTTAAAACGGTTGAGCATGTCTGCCAAATGTTTGCGACGCCTATCGAAGCAGTTGGATTTGGCCAAACAACGCTAGATGAAATCTTAGAAAAAGCCCAGGAAATGGATCAGGGAAAGTAAGGACATGCCTCTAAGAGCCATTTATTACGATACAGAAACCACCGGAGTAAAGGCAGAAAGGGATCGGGTCATTGAAATTGCCGCCTATGATCCCCTTCTTAACCGCCGCTTTGAAAGATTCGTCAATCCTGGCTTCCCCATTCCTCCTGAATCCACTGCCATTCACCACATTACAGATGAGATGGTGGCAGATGCTCCCTCCTTCGCCCAAATTGGACTCGAATTTGCCGAATTTTGCGAAGGTGAGGTGGTTCTGATCGCCCACAACAATGACAACTTCGACTACCACTTTTTACGCCTCGAATACGAGCGCAATCAACTGTCAATGCCCACGCATTGGAAGTTTTTAGATACTCTGAAATGGGCAAGACGTTATCGTTCGGATCTTCCCCGCCATACGCTTCAATTCTTGCGTGAAATTTATGGAGTCGCTGCCAATAATGCCCACCGCGCACTCGATGACGTGATCGTTCTTCATCAGGTCTTTAGCTACATGATCGATGACTTGGAAATCGATGAAGTATATTCCCTTCTAAATCGCCCTCGCCTCATCCAGCATATGCCATTTGGTAAACATCAAGGCCAACCGCTAAGCCAAATCCCGCGCAATTACATTCAATGGCTTGTATCAACGGGTGCCTTTGACAAGCCTGAAAACCACGAATTGAAAGAGAGCTTCTCACGGCTCGGTATGCTAGAACCTGCAGGAGCTGCCGGGGCCGCATGAAGATCGGAATCCTGGGTTGCGGATACGTTGGCCAAGCGGCCGCCCATTACTGGAAGCTTGCTGGTCATCACATTTCCGTCACCACTCGCAAGCAAGAGCGAATAGCTTCTTTGCAGCAATGTGCCGATGAAGTTCATCTAATCCAAGACCTGCTCCTTTTTCCCTTTTTAAGCGAAATAGAAGCCCTTCTAGTAAGCGTAGCACCGGATTCAAATTCCACTTATCTAGCAACTTACCTCCAAACGGCACAGCAGATTGCAGAGCATCTTCCCAGGCTGCCGAAGCTTAAGCACATACTTTACACTAGCAGCACCTCTGTATATGGAGATTTCCAAGGGGATTGGGTAGACGAGGCGACACCTTTGGCTGCACTAAGCGATAATGGCCGATGCTTATACCAAACCGAGCAAACTTTTCTTGAAACAACCGTTGGACGCGTCGTCATTTTCCGATTGGGAGAAATCTATGGCCCAGGTCGCTATGTTAGCGATCGTTTGCGACGATCCCCTACGCTTACATTCCCAGGGACCGGTAATCAATACACCAATCTCATTCACTTAACGGATATTGTAAGAGCTCTTGATTTTGCATTGGCAAAGTCACTGCACGGCCTTTTTAATTTATGCAATGATCTGCATCTGCCAAGACGTGAATTCTATGACAAACTATGCCAGCAGGCTAATCTTCCCAAAATAGCTTGGGATCCTTCGCGAGCCAGCCCCCATGGCGGAAATAAAAAAGTTTCCAATCAAAAAATCAAAAATCTAGGTTTTGCTTTTCTTGAAAATGACTGCTCCCATTAAGTACTCACCTTTATGCAAACAGAGAAATTGGGCTTAAGCCAAAGCTACACTGTTTGTATAAAGATGAGTTCATTTAAGCCAGACCTACCATCCCTTTTTATCATTGATTAAAGACAGAGCGAGTGGAGCTATCCATTGCCGGCTTGCAAAGCTGGCTGCTGGTACATCAACTCCCACATCTTCTTGAAAGGAGGGCATGTTTGTAAAAGCTCATCTTTGGTCCCCTCGGCAATCTTTTCACCGTGCTCCAAGAAGATGATTTTATCGGCATCTTCGATGGTTGACAAGCGATGAGCAATGACAATCTGAGTCATTTTTCCATGCAGCTGCCCCAAAGCGGACTTGATGTGGGCTTCACTCATGGCATCAAGAGACGAGGTAGCCTCATCCATGATCAAAATAGGAGCCTTCTTAACAAGCGCGCGTGCAATCGCTAAACGCTGCTGTTGCCCGCCAGACAGGTTTTTACCAGCCTCAGATAATTCAGTTTGATAGCCGTTTGGCAACTGACAAATAAACTCGTCAGCATGGGCCTGCCTTGCAGCTTCTTGAATATCTGCCTGGCTAAAAGGGCGGCCAAAAGAGATATTTTCAGAAACAGTATCAAGAAAAAGAAAAGGCTTTTGCGGCACAAAAGCCATCTGTTCACGCAGTGACTTTTGGGTATAGGTAGTAAGTGGGCGACCATTAATGCGGATTTCCCCTTTCTGAACGTCGTAAAGGCGCGGAAGCAGTTGCACAATGGTCGATTTACCAGACCCTGTCGGGCCCACAAGCGCAACCGTTTGCCCTTTGCGGACAGAAAAGCTGACTCCTTTTAAGACCCACTTAGACTCATACTTAAACCAGACATCATCAAATTCGATCGTCTCATCTAAGGTGTTTAAATGAAGGGCACCATCGTGATCTCGAATCTGCGGCTGCAAATCTAAAACCTCTTGCATTCTTTCTGCCGCTGCAATGCCTCTTTGGATATGTGTATTTTCTTCAGCAAATTTTTTAATGGGTTCATAGAAAACATAAAGCAAGCCGCAATACACAAGGACATCCGACACATTAAGCTGTAAAACGTATAAGCCATATAAAAGCGCTGTTGCCAAAAAGAACATCCCAATGGTGTGTACGATTGGTCTAGAAGAAAGATCATAGCGGGCGCTTTTTTGCTCTAAAGCTGCCATCTTCGCATTCTGTTCGCGGTATTTTTTTAGCGAAAATTCTTCCATGGCAAAGACTTTGACAGTTTGAATTCCCGCTAGAAAATCGATCAAAACGGTAGCAAAGGTTTCCTGATTTTTTTGAATCTGTTTAGAAATCTTTTTGACCTTTTTAGCCAAAAATACGATAGGGAAAACAATCAAAGGGAAACCAAAGAAAATGATAAGAGAAAGCTGCCAAGATGTATAGAAACAGAGCCCAAGCGTTGTTAAAACAGTAAATGGAGTCTGGAGATAATTCACCAAACAAGCATTCAAGGCCTCTGCCACAAGCGAAGCATCTCCCACTACACGTGAAGAAAGGCTTCCGATGTTGTGCTTCTGATAAAACTCCATCGGCAAGGCTTGAATGTGCTCAAAATAAGCCTGACGCAAATCACGACTTACTCGAATGGCAACAAGCCTGGCTGCAAAGCGTTGGCAAAAAAGAGAAATAGCTTTAAAGAGAGCGACAAAGACGATAAATAAAGCCAGAGCTTTTAAGCTCGTCCCAATCGGAATAATAACGTTCAACCCTTCAACAACTTTCTCGACTAAATCGCGCCCCTTATACTCGCTCAAAAATTGGTTTGTATCATGAAGCGTCACCATCCCTTCCTGAGCCGGATCCAATTGAGTCCAACGCTGCTCAACCTCTTCCCACGTTACCTCTAGCTGACGGTCTAATTTACCTTCTTTAATAGGAGCGAATAATTCAAAAAAGTCGGGACCTTTTCTTGTAATGACTCCTAGCGCCACAACTTCTAACTGGGAAGCAAAAGTCAAAAGAATCATAGACAAGATAGTTAAGCCAATTAACAAACGGTGTCGTTGGCCAAGCAAAGCAGTTCGCAATAAAAGACGCATAGTTAATCATTAACCTTCTAAAAACTGTCCCATTTGACGAAACTTCAAATAACGCTGCTCTAGCAGCAAAGAAGAAGGGATGCGTCTGAGGATATGCATTTGTTCTAAAATAAATTGCTTAAGATTATGGGAAGCCAGCTGCGGGTCATGATGAGCACCGCCAAGAGGTTCAGGAATAATAGCATCAATAATTTTCAACTCTAGTAGATTTTCAGCATTGAGTTTAAGAGCGGATGCGGCTTCAACGTTCTTCGAGGCGTCTTTCCACAAAATGGAAGCACAGCCTTCGGGCGAAATGACCGAATAGTAGGAATGTTCAAGCATTCCAATAACATCCCCTATACCCATTCCAAGAGCACCTCCAGAGCAGCCCTCACCAATTACCGCCACGATAATGGGAGTATTGATGCGCATCATTTCACGCAGATTTTGAGCAATCGCCCATCCCTGTCCACGCTCTTCCGCCTCAAGGCCCGGATAAGCACCTGGAGTATCCAGAAGCGACACGATAGGCAAATGGAATTTTTCAGCCAATTGCATCAAACGAAGAGCTTTACGGAAACCTTCCGGATTTAGCATACCAAAATTGCGATAGACACGGCTCTCGGTGTCATACCCCTTCTCTTGACCCATGATCACACATTTGACTCCGCCGATTTTAGCCAAACCGCCAACAATCGCATGATCGTCTTTATAGCTGCGATCACCGGCCAACTCAGTAAAGCTTTCACACATATTGCGGATAAAATCAATGGCATGCGGCCGCGCAGAATGGCGGCAAATCATAATTCTTTGCCAAGGTGTCAACTCTGAATACACATGCTGCTTGAGCTTCTCTAATTTCTGTTCCAACTTGAGAATTTCAACATCAAAAATAGGATTGTCCTGGCTTTGCTTTTTTAGATGCTCAATCGTTTTGATATACTCATGAATTTGTTTTTCATGGGGTAAAATATCCAACGGCAACTCCTTGAGTTAATTCATTATTTTTAAGGTGATAATCCAACTAGTGTAGAGTCTGCAAAATCGCGGACAATTTCTATCGTAGTCGGCTTAGTAATGATGATGGAAAACAGCTCTTCAATGTCAGGGGTAGCCAAGCGTATGCATCCATCACTTTCATACTTTCCAATGCTCTCTATATTATCAGCAGGCTCGCCCGACCGATATTCCCATGGCGTTCCATGGATACCAAATCCTTTTGCCGGCGCCGTACAAGCTGGACTCAACTCTTCTTCAAAAGGAATCCAACGTGTCCCAAAGATTGTTATCATTTCGGCTTTTTTACCGTGATAAATTCCTGTCGCTTTAGGCTTATAAGTAGCAATCCGATCACCTAAAGAATATTTACCAAGTGGCGTTAAAAGGCCGGAAACACAGGAGGAATCTAACCTACCAAGACCTACTGCATAAGTTTTCACTAAAACGGGACGCTTTTCATCAGATGCTAAATAATAGAACCACATCTTACAGCGCGATGTGTCGATTAATAGATAGAACTGAATGTCCTTATCTTTGCGCAATACATTAAAACGGTCCCCTTCTGCCAATTCCTGCTTCAAATAGTCCGGCTTTCCATTGAGACTGCGCGCAATAAAATGACGCGAGGTATCGTAATGAGACGCATAATCCGAAAGCCATGCCGGACGCCCTTTCTGCCAAGTAACGCGGCTTTTATAAGTCACTGTTTCTACAATGGGAAACTTTGGCTCGTTCTTATTAAAAAACTCTTCAACACGATTGGCCTCAGGCAAATCGATGGCTGCCGCAGATTTCGAAGTAACAGAAGAAAAGGAAGGCTTTACTGACTGAGGCGCTACCGCCAAGGCCGGAGCAATTAATTGAATTTCTTGATCTAGCTCCACCTCAAGCGGAACCTGGCTGGTCGTTACTACAACCGGCGGTACTGACTTACTTTTAAAAATGGCTGCAATGCCGATTGCTCCAAACAGAATAAGTGAAACAAGGGCTAACAGTTTGGGTAGTGTCATCTTTGGCCTCTCTTTAACTTATACACAAAATACCTTCAATAGGAGTCTTTCTATCGCACTAATGCACAGGATTCATCAAGCTCTTCAACTAGTCTATTCAGCTTACAACCAACTAGTTAAAACCATTTATTTCCGACTCGCTCTTTCATTCTTTCTAGAAATAAACATCTCTACCTAAACAATCAGCTAACATGATAAGCCCTTACCGCCTTTTTGCCAAGTTATACGCCAAGTGCTAAAAAAATAGCCTTTTAAAGAATCAAAAGCACTCCCCTTTAACCGATTCAACCTTATTACAGTCAAATACATGTGACAGTGGCCCGCGCTTTTCAAAATATAGACATCACGTCTTGCCACGAACGAAAACTTAAGAGAGAAGCATCAGACTATCAGATTATAAGGAAAATCCTCTTTAAATTTAACACAATCTATTCCAAATAAAACAGATAAGTGTAAATAGGCTGCTAGAAAGATGCAATGCGAGGTAAAGGGATTGAGAAAAACGATCGTTTCAAGCCTTGATGCCAGAAACGATCGTTCGTTTCTCAAAAGAATAATTAAGAATGTATCGATGAATCGATAACTGTTAAGAGCTGGCCTTATGGTGAATTAAGGCAGATAATTCATTACGAAAGTGGTGGGGAAGATGGGAAAAGATATTGTGAATTTTGCGGATCAAATGCGCTTGTTCATCATCTTGCGAAGACAACTCATCCCAATCGATTTCCAAGAAATGAGGTTCAATCTTTCCTTGGGCAAATTCGATTAAAGCATTCAAGCCATTACGTGTTAAAATCAAAAGCTGCTCTGGATCTCTCTCATCTTGCTTTAAGTCGGCTACGCTCTGCTCGACTGCATGCAGACGATTTCCTTCCAAGATGATAAAAGCTGTTTCTGGATTTTCACCGATTACAGCGGCATTAAATAGATTCTCATTGTTTTCCATAATACCTCCCATAAATAAAAACGTTTGACTGCTCTTTCTCTCTTTACCCCTTTCAACCTTTAAGGATCAAGGGAGATCGACACCCTCGTTTCATTTCATGAACCATGCCAACACTCCCATAAATCTACATAATACGTTAAAAACAAATGATTTAACTAACAAAACCCTTCTCTTTTTAAATTGAGAATCTCAAAGGCGACTTCATTTAGAGTCGACGTTAATCAATTGAAGTTGTTATAGTTATACTATTTAATTAAACTAAGGAGGAGATCGTGTACTGCTGGCACTGCGGCTTTTCAACGCCCGACCCTTTTCAAGGAAAGGTTTCATTTCGTGAAACCTGTGACAAATGCGGCTCAGCCTTGCATTGTTGCCAGAACTGCAAGTATTACAAGCCGAGGCTGGCCAATGACTGTGCTGTGCCTGGAACAGACTCTGTTTCGGATCGGCAAGCAAATAATTTTTGCGAAGAATTCAGCTTACTTGGCAAACCACCCGTGCCATCCAACCATGAAGCCGCTAAAAAGCGCTTCGAAGACCTTTTCTGCTAATACTCATGAGATTCTTGCAATGAGATTTTTACGCATTAATCGATTCGAAGATGGATCAATTATTTAGGCCAAGGTAGTTACAGATTTGCACAATCACCGATTACATAGAAAATTTAAGGAACGCTTACAGGGCTGTTTCCGGCATATCCAACGATTCCATTTGCCATTGATAATGGCGCTGATCGGAATGGAGGATATAGGCGATTAAAAAATTAGCCCCCCAAAAACTACTTTTCCCCCAACGAGGTATGGCCTGAATCGTCCCTTTGAACGAGGGAATACTCAAACAAAGCGATGAGTGCTTGCCGTCTAAGTAGATTGGTTGCGCACTTCCCTCATAGCGATCAAGAGTGCTTGGAAAAAGAATCTTTTCATCCCCCACACGGCACTTCTCGGCTTTGGCAAAAAAACTAAAAGCCGTCCCTTCCCATCCATCCAATCCCAGGAATGAGGTTTTGAGATTAAAGCGGGCTTGCTTAAACTCCTGCAAAATTTCGAACCAAATGCCTCGAAACTGGCCTATCTGAAAAGGCAGGGATGAGGGCTGATCGACTAAACGGACACACCCTTTCAAGGAAAACCCTTGCCGCCTTAGCTCGATCATAGATTTGCGCAAGCCATGATCCGATAAGTGGTTCCCCTCAATTCCAAACCCTAGGCAGTCGCCTAAAGGCAAATATTGGGGTCCATAATTGATAATTTCAACATCTTCTAACTTGATAGACCCAAGCCCCGTATGCCCTCCGTGCAAGGTGCAAACAGCATGCATGTTGGAAGATCGGTAGCCGACTAAGGCTGTTGACGAGTCATAGATGTGTTCTGGAAGCGTAAAAGGAAGGCAAGCCTCTTTTTTTTCGGTTATAAACAGTTTCTCGACTAACACCCACAAAGGATGGATCGGCTTAGAAGCGTCGCTCCAATCCTTTTGCAGGCGGCCCAATAAGGCATTTGCCGCGCTGTCAAATTCATTTTCTTGTGTTAAGGCTGAAACACTATGAAAAAAGAGATAGTAAAGAAGAAGGTTATTTAAAGGATCACCATCTTGCTCGCGAGCGAATAAAGCCGTAAATGGAAAATAGTTAGCATCTAATGTATTATTGAGCTGCCACTTTGCTAAACGAATCACGCTGTTCAGCAAATCTTCGCGCTTCGTTAATTGGGCTAACATGCAAAGAAAAATGCCGAATTCAAGATGATAAGGCGCATAGGGGAGTGCTTGCCAAGAGCAATACTCTTGCAAATCGATAAGAGCCGCTCCACTTTCTAATAGATGGCTACCAACCTCTGGAACAGACATTTTAGTCAGTAGATGATTGAGCGCAACAATGACTCTAAAATACTGTGAACTTTGATTCCAAGGCTGCTGCTCAAACGCACGAACCTTAGCAGCCAGCTCTTTCACGGGAGAAGCAAGAAAATGGTTGAGAAGATTAACGGTTAAAAGAGACTTCCAATTCTCAATTGCCTTCTCAGACGACATGAGCGTCTCATGCCAGTAACACTCCTCTACAACCTCTTCCATAGGAAAGGATTGCTGATCCAACCAAGATTTAACCGCTAGCTCGAGACCGAAAGGAGCCTCAATTGCCGCCATTCGTGATGCAAAAAGGGTTTGAAGAGAAAACTTATCGATCATTGTTGCTGTAACCATTAAATCCTAATATAGCCAATCGCATGCGAGTTCAATTCCGATCGAAATACTATCCCTAGCAAATACTGGATCTAATCTTGAAATCATTCAAGCCCTAAAAGACCAGCAAATCCATTCACAAGTCCAGCAAAACATTTTCTTTACACGCTTAATTAACCAAGCTTGGCTCTGCTCAAAGCTTACGGCAAGCATGTCAATTTTTCTTATCGCAGCGCTCAAACTTATCCTAAAGCGAACAAGTCAAGCGCTTAAAAAATCCGGGATATTCAATGACTCAAATTTAAATAGCTAAATGCTTCGGATTCATTTTATGGATCATGAATAACCAACGTGCACTTATCTATTTAAATGATTTTTTAGAGTCATTTGAAAGATCAAAAGATGTTATGAACCAACTTCTGCAAAAATTTCTTCCGACTCGACAACTTGACGCATCTTTTTACCAGGCGTAAATTTCACCGCTTGGCGTGCTGGGATTACGATAGGTACAGCTGCGTTTTTAGGATTGCGTCCGATTTTTTGCTTTCTTTCGACAACCTCAAACACACCGAATTCTCTAAATTCTAATCTCTCACCTTGAGATAAACAATCTGTGATCTTATCGAGGAAGGCTTGAATCACATGGCGGACATCATTTGGATGAATCCCCTTATCCTGCGAAATAGAATTAATCAGTTTTTTCTTTGTCATGGTGCTCTTCTTTGTACTGGTTGCCATAGGCGCGGACTCCTCCATTGCACTTTTTCGTTAAGATTAAGTTGTTTCTGACATTTTCATATCCTTTTGATTTTCAATCAAGTTCTTTTTGTCGTTTCGACTTTTTCGATTCAACTGACAAAAAAAACTTTCTGAGCCATTCCAGGATAAAAACAGCTTCGAAATACATCGTCAAGCAAATTCTTTAATTTATACCTCTCATGATAAGCAAAGGCCCTTTGAATTCAATACTAATCTTCAATCATCCTTTCAAACGAATGAGCATTTTATTTTTCTTACCCGCAGCCAAGAGAATTAAACGATTAGAAATTAAATAGTTATCTCCAACAACGCAGTTCTCGTCTTCAATTTTCTCATTATTGATATAGACTCCACCATTCCGTAACAGACGTTTTGCATCGCCCTTACTAGCTTGCAGCCCAGCCTCAACCAGTAGATCTATCAATTTCTTATTTACAACGCTATCAAAAGCCATTTCACAACTCGGCATATCTGCAGCTAGGCTTTCAAGCATTTCAGCATCAAGTTTTGTTTGTGAGCCAGGTGCAATTCCTTCAGTCACTTTAATTGCCGTCTTAAGCCCCTCACCACCATGCACCATGCGAGTAATCTCTTCTGCAAGTCTTTTTTGGGCCGTACGGGGGACGTAGTCAGCCTCTTTCATCATTTTTTCATATGTGCGAATTTCTGCCATATCCATAAAGGTCAACATACGCATGAGATTGATGACATCAGCATCTTCAACGCGCACCAAGTATTGGTAAAATTCATAAGAAGATAGCTTGTCTGGAGAAAGCCAGATAGCCCCTTTTTCCGATTTGCCAAATTTTTGCCCGTCGCTCTTTGTCAACAAGGGAAACGTCACTCCATAAGCCGGCTTTCCATGGACTTTGCGGATCAAGTCAGTACCAGCAATGATATTCCCCCACTGATCGCTTCCGCCGAGCTGAATCGTCACACCTTGCGTCTCAAATAAATGAAGAAAATCGTATCCTTGCAATGTTTGGTAACAAAATTCTGTAAAGCTCATTCCTTCTTCCGACTGCAAACGGGTCTTCACACTGTCTTTTGCAAGCATGGGCCCCAATCGGAAGAGTTTACCCACATCCCGCAAAAAGCCAATGAACGAAAAGTCTTTGAACCAATCAAAGTTATTTAAAATGATTGCCTTTGCAGTTGGGTGATTGAAATCCAGCACTGCTTCAAGGTTCTTCCGAATCCCTTGCAGATTGTGTTGAATCGTTTTTTCATCTAAAAGCTGCCTTTCAGCACTCTTACCAGACGGGTCTCCAATCATTCCGGTGGCTCCGCCCACAATAGCAACTGGAGTATGTCCAAAGCGTTGAAACCAAGCCAGTCCCATAATGGCCACGAGATTTCCCAAATGAAGACTGTCAGCCGTTGGATCGAATCCGCAGTATACCTTAACGGGTTGTTGTGTCAATTGGCGAATTTCTTCGCTAGTCACAGCATCTATAAAACCGCGCTCGCGCAAAACATCAATAATAGTGCTCATCATCATCACCCATTTAAGAATAAAGCTTTATACGTTGATACCCAAGTCTCTTCGGCATAGTATCCGGAAAATTTTAACATTTTTCTAAATGTTTTGTTTTCTGTCAACGCCTGTTCAACAGAATCCGCAATCAATAACAAGGACTAGCTAAAACCCCCACCTCTTTTTCAAGGCCTTTTAGTGCCAAAGATTTGAATTTACAAAAACTCTTTTTTGATTCATTAGTCTTAGAGCAAGCAGCCATTCAACTCAAGAAGAGGTGAATAATTCGCAACCAAGTTTAAAAAAAATATTTGCTTGATTTTTTTAAACTTTTCCCTATTCTCCGAACTGAAATAGTCAAGGATCTTTGGCTTCTAACAGCGAATCCAAGCTTTAAGTCTTGATTAAAATGACCTATCAAACACCCTAGGGAGGTTATCAAAATGAAAAAGCAGCTTTTTATTCTGTCTTCTTTATGCTTAATGCTATCTGCTTGTGAAAACACGGCACACAACACAGCTCCTGGAGCAGACAACACAGCCCGAAATGCCCGCAACGGACATGCCGTCACAGCAGGTGATCAAGCTGAAAATGAAGCAGACCGCGGAATCACCCAAAAAGTTCGCCAAGCCTTATTAGAAGATGATTCCTTATCAACCAATGCCAAAAATATTAAGATCATTACGATTAACGGCGTCATTACATTACGCGGCCCTGTTAACAATGATCGCGAAAAGAATGAAATTGGCAAAAAAGCTAAAGCTGTTAGCGGCGTAAGAAACGTAGACAATCAGTTAGAAGTCATCCGCGAAGTCAACGTGAACCGCCTAGATAATGCTATGCGCAGTGAGGGTAGAAGTGATATTAATCGCTAATTAATTCAAATCTTAGAAGCGTTCGCAAACCTCTGTGTGAGTTATCAACTCAAGCAATTTGGGGTTTGTGAGCGCCCTCTTAACATATAAGGAGAAATTTATGGCTAATCAAGCAGTCTATGGAATCGTCGGAAGCCGTACACAGGCAGAGCAGCTCGTACAAGCCTTGGTGGATGCAAATGTCAATCACGGGGACATCTCTTTCCTTGCAGCTCAAATCGAAGAATTTCAAGAATTTGATAAAAGAAGCAGTAGAACAGAAGCCAATCGCAATTGGCGTACAGAGGAAAGACTAGAGAATTACTCCGATAGAGACACAGAAGAAGAGATGCGCACAGAAAGAGCGACAGGCAAAAAAGCAAAAGGCATGACCACTCCGGGTGGTTTAGCCCATGAAAAACATTCCAAAGCTCCTGAAGGCGCCACCGCTGGCGCAGCAGCTGGTGGACTCATTGGCGGAACGCTTGGCCTTTTAGCGGGTATTGGAGCCTTATCTATTCCAGGCCTAGGGCCCTTTATTGCTGCAGGACCTTTGATGGCTGCATTAAGTGGACTCGGTGCCGGAGGAACAATCGGCGGAATCATTGGCTCGCTAGTTGGTAGCGGCATCCCTGAATATGAAGCAAAAAGATATGAAAATCGCTTAAAAGAAGGCGGAATCTTAGTGGCTGTAAGAGCCAATTCCGACACCTTGGCCAAGCGCATTAAAGAAGTCATGGAACATAATGGCGCAGAAGATGTCTCAATCTCTTCAGAAGCCTCAATGCCCAAAAACTACCAAAAATAGTTGCCTTTTTCGGCCATGCTTGCATGGCCGCTTTTGCCTTAATCCAAGCTAAAATGGGTTAGGAAGATCTAAAAAGAAGCAAGGTAAGCCCAATTCTTTCTCTAAGTACTTAGCAAGCGCCAAAGGACCAATTTTTTCTGTTGCCGAATGCCCTAAAGCAAAAAAGTTAGATTTTTTCTTTCAAAAGCATGGTGCCAAACAGGCTCATCAAAGCTCCCTGTAATAAACGCATCGATCCCTTGGCCTGCCGCTTCTAAAATAGATTTATGAGCCCCGCCAGATACGAGAGCTATAGTCTCAATGGTTTCAGGACCGCCAAACGCGCAAGCTGCTGGATGCTGGTAATAACTCTCCAGTAGACTTTGAATCTCTTCCCTCTTTGTTGGCTGGATTTTTCCCTTCACCCCAATGGGTACACCATTGATAAAAGCAAAAGGCTGTAAATTGGTCCAACCCAACTCTTGTGCTGCCTTCCAATTATTACCTAAAAAAGGATGTTTATCTAACGGTAAATGATAGGCAAAAAGAGACATGCCGTGCTTAAACAAAGCTTGCAGCTTTAACTTCTTGCTTCCTTCGATGACATAGCTATCGCGCTGCCAAAAAAGGCCATGGTGAACTATCAATACATCAGCATTTCTTTCAATAGCTGCCTCAATCGTTGCTTGACTAGCCGTCACAGCAGTAGCAATGACTTTAACAGACTCTTTTCCTTCCACTTGCAAGCCATTTGGACAGTAATCAGTCAAACCATCTTGAGGAAGGAGTTGATTCAATAGATCTCTCAAATTTTTTAACGCTAACATTTTCAATTCCATTCGATTTTGCAGAACTAACTTAAAAAACAATAAATTGCTCTTTTACACAATTTACTCCTTGAGTGCAATCTTGATTTAACTTATGTAAGTAAATAGTTTATCTAATCAAATAGCCGCTCCTAACTAAATTATTTTTTAGAATAGGCTATTTGAAAGACAGCGTTTGGAGCCAGCCCTTATTAATGCACCATTATCAACCGAGAGCTACATGACAAAAACAGACTTTTCACCGATTATCTCAGCCAAAAAAGCAGCTGGAAAAGCAGCTGTAGAGCTTATCAAAGAAGGCATGCTAGTCGGCCTTGGAACCGGTTCAACAACGTCCTATTTTATAGAAGCCCTAGGCCAGCGCTGCCGTTCAGGCTTGAACATTTCAGCAGTCGCTTCATCGGTACAGTCCATGCGTCAAGCCCATTTCGAAGGCATTCCACTAATTGATGCTGATAAAATCACCTTATTAGATTTAACAATCGATGGAGCAGATGAAATTGATCATCATAAGAATATGATTAAGGGAGGCGGTGGAGCTCTTTTACGTGAAAAACTTCTTGCCTTAGCAAGCAAAGAAATGGTCGTCGTCGTAGATGAAAATAAACTTGTAGAGCAATTAGGAGCCTTTCCAGTTCCTGTTGAGATAGCAACTTTTGCTTATCGCACCACTTTAAAGCGGCTCGAATCTAATGGCTATTCATGCATACTGCGACTCAATCGGGATAAAAGCCTCTATCTGACAGACAATGGGAATTACATCATAGATATTCAATATCAAAAGCCAATTGCAAACCCAAAGCTTGAGCATGAAAGGCTCAAAAGCCTTGCAGGAGTTTTAGAAACTGGCTTATTTTTTAACGTAGCAGGCCGTGTAGTTGTTGGCTATGAAGATGGTTTTGCCAAAATTCTTACGTGACTTTAAAAAAATTTTAACTAAACTTGGGCCAGCACAAAAAAATCAGTCCAAATTCAAGCAGCAGCCATTGAAAGGCTACTTGAAGTAAAAGTAAAAGAAGCCCTAAAAGGCAAAGAGCTCTTGTTATTCTTTGCCAAAATAGTATTTAGGATGGAATCACCGCATGCAATCAGAACTTATTCAGCTTTCATTTGATAAAATCATGCAAACGCGCTCTTATACGGTTGTGATTTTGGGAGCTCAAGACAAACGTTTTGCAATTTATACCGATCCAAGCATTGGCAGAACCCTGCAGATGTTTCTAACCGAAGTGGAAAGACCTCGTCCCCTAACACATGATTTGATAGACAAGATTTTTGATGGTTTTGACGTTCGAGTTAAGCAGGTTGTAATTAACGATGTTCAAGATACGGTCTATTTTGCACGGCTGTTTTTAGAACAAGACTGCGGTGACATGCGCCATATCCTAGAAATTGATGCGCGCCCAAGCGATTGCTTAACCCTTGCCTTAATGAATAATGCCCCAGTCTACTGCACAAAAGAGGTGCTGGAAAAAACAATAGCCGTCGAAGAATAAGAGACGGCCAGTGAACCAGCCGTTTTAGCCTAGCACATTGGCAGGCGGTGGATTTTTCTAATACTTGATATAGAATTTATTGTTAGCCAAGGCAATGATTGATTCTACAGCCTCTTCCGCATCAACCCCTTCAGCTTCAATTCCGATCCTAGCTCCTTTAGAAGCCGCAAGCATTAAAACACCCAATAGCGACTTAGCATTAACAGCATGTTTTTGATATTTTAAAAACACTTGCGCTTTAAAAGCACTCGCACACTTAACAAGTTCGGTGGATGGTCTTGTATGAAGACCTCGATCATTGCCTACAATAAACTTACCCTTTACAACAAGTTTTTTAATAGCTGGATTTATCATGGCTTGGATCCTTGCATTGCGATAATGGCTCTATGGCGCAATGACTGTTTTGGTCGTACACATTTATCAAGCTTATATATGGCAGAATAGGCAATATCAGGCTTCTTTAGATTTTCCTGAACAATAGTTGCTTCAATGGCTCACAACCAACTACACTCATGGATTCGTCACAAGATTAGTCTCACCAAAAATTGCCATCTCCCCTTAATAAAATGAATACTTTGTTAAATTGGCTATATAGGAAATTATTAAGTAAATACCCCTATTTAGCTTGCTTATCTAAATAATGCAACTATCTTTTGCTAATATGGCTTACAAAAATTTCTAGTCCCCTTGAATGCTCCTAATTCGCCGTGTTAAGTGCCAAAAAATGCTGCCGGGCTGTTTTGCTTTTCCTTGAAAAGCTACCCCCATTCGAGTAAGATGGCGCACAGCATTCATGAAAAATTGTTTTTGCATGAAGGCCTATTTCCCGCGAATGATATTTAATAGGTCGTCTAAAACTCATTTGATCCATGTCTGTTAGCCCCCTCTAGAAGATTTAAAACAAATCATTTAATTTTTTAGGATTGCCACAAATAAAAATCTTATCGTCAAATAACAGCTTTGTATCATCTATCAGGCGTTTAGATCTCTGATTGATGAGCTAAAGCGCAGGTTAGTAATGAGGAAGACCATATGAATAAAACACGCGAAGAAGTTTCATTAGAAGACCGCTGGAACGTTGAAGGCTTATACCCCTCTCATGAAGACTGGGAGCAGGCATTTCAAAGCTTTGCTAGTCAGGCTCAGCAAACTCCTAGTTGGCCAGCCTTACATGCCTATCAAGGAACTCTTCAGAGGAACCCTGAACAAGTTAAAAACGCTCTGGATCTCATGATGACTATCGATCGTGAACTTTCCAAGCTTTATACGTATGCACACTTACGTCACGATGAAGACATCGCCAATCCAAACTTTAAAAAGTCTTACGAGCAAATTTTAACATTGGCCCATGCCTTCGCACAAGAAACCGCCTGGTTTCAGCCCGAATTGCTCGCGTTAGCCGACGATCTTTTAGAAAGTTATTTAGAAGCTCCCATTCTAACGGCGTACCGTTTTTACTTAGAGAAAATGATCCGGATTAAAAAGCACACTTTGTCTAGCGAAAATGAAAAACTAATGGCATTGGCGGGACAAGCCTTACAAACCTCCTACAAAGCCTTTAATGCCATCAGCGATGCAGACTTTAAATTTGGATCTGTCCTAGATAGCCAAGGGGAAGAAAAACCTTTATCGCACGCGACGTATAGCCTGTACATCCGGGATCAAGACCGCACCTTGCGTGAAAGAGCATTCAAACACTACCATAAGAAGTACTTAAACTACGAAAACACCTTATGCGAGCTTTTGAGTGGACAAGTCCAGAACCATCTTTTCCAAGCACGCTCCCGCCACTATTCTTCCTGTTTAGAAGCAGCTCTGTTTCCAAAGAACATTCCCACATCGGTCTATCATGCTCTCATTCAAGCGGTCTCCGAACAGACCCCAGTTTTACACCGCTATATGGATCTGCGCAAAAGAATCTTAAAGTTAGACCAACTACACCTTTACGATATCTATGTACCTCTAACCAGTGCTATCGATATACGTTTATCCTATCAAGAAGCGGAAGATATTGTGATCGAATCGGTCGCCCCCCTCGGCCCCGAGTATCAGTCCTTCCTGGCTCAAGGCTTAAAAGACCAGCGCTGGGTCGACCGCTATGAAAATCGCAACAAGCGCTCGGGTGCTTATTCTAGTGGCTGCTTCGACAGCATGCCCTACATCTTGATGAACTACAAAGATTTGCTAAGAGATGTCTTTACGCTCGCCCACGAGGCAGGCCATAGCATGCATAGCCTCTATAGCCGCCGCACGCAACCTTATCAATATAGTGACTATCCCATCTTTTTAGCAGAAGTCGCCTCCACCTTTAATGAAGACCTCTTGGGTCGCTTGCTCATTGACCGATGCCAAAATCCCATCGAAAAGATCTTTTTGCTCAACCAAAAAATCGAAGATATCCGAGGCACCCTATTCCGCCAAACCATGTTTGCCGAATTCGAACTCCTCATTCACCAACTCGTCGAAAAAGGAACCCCTCTCACTCCTCACCTAATTAAACAAGAGTATAGACAGCTCAACTATAAATACTTTGGACCCCATGTCGTCATTGATGAAGAAATTGATATCGAATGGGCCCGTATCCCCCACTTCTACTACAATTTTTACGTCTTCCAATACGCAACCGGAATCAGTGCAGCGCTTGCCCTCTCCGATAAAGTTGTAAACGGAGATGATAAAGATCGAGAAGATTATCTTAGCTTCCTCAAAGGGGGCTCAAGCCAATACCCAATCGACATGCTAAAAATGGCCGGTATTGATATGGAATCGCCTGCCCCTGTGAAAGCTGCAATCCTTAAATTCGACAGACTTCTCACAGAACTCGATCATCTACTGACCAGTGTAGAGATATCGACCGCTAAGCCTTAAAACCTTGAGGAGAGACCCCTCTCCTTTTTAAATTTAGCAATCAAAACACCATACTGCTAATTCACTTGCTAAAAAAAGCTTGGAACGCTATGGTATTATCACTAAGAGTTAAATGGATTATCAATACAATATAGGAGAGATTACTATGGCTCATACACAAACAGCCCCTGCGACTCAACTGAAACCTTTGGGAAATCGAGTACTTGTCCGCCGTTTAGCGGCTGAAGAGAAGTTGAAAGGAGGGATCATTCTTCCTGATACGGCTAAAAAGAAACAAGAGCAAGCTGAAGTCGTAGCGATTGGAACGGGTAAGAAAGATAAGAATGGTGCGTTGATTCCAATGCCTGTGAAAATTGGCGATGTCATCTTGATGGAAAAATATTCTGGCCAGGAAGTCACATTGAATGATGAAGAATTTGTCATTCTTCGTGCCGATGATATCATTGCCATCGTAGAAAAGTAAGATAACATTTAAATTCACGGTCTAAATAGGAGATTTCACATGGCTGCAAAGACAATTAAGTTCAAAGAAGATGCCAGACAAAAGATTTTAAAAGGCGTTCGCACCCTAGCCGATGCTGTCAAAGTCACACTCGGTCCAAAAGGTCGCAACGTTGTAATTGATAAATCGTATGGCACTCCCCACATCACAAAAGACGGCGTCACTGTTGCAAAAGAAATTGAGCTCGAAGACAAGTTCGAAAACATGGGCGCTCAAATGGTTAAAGAAGTGGCAAGCAAGACTGCTGACAAAGCAGGAGACGGGACCACAACAGCAACTGTTTTGGCAGAAGCGATTTATGCAGAAGGCTTACGCAACGTCGCTGCTGGAGCCAATCCTCTAGATCTTAAGCGTGGGATGGAAAAAGCGCTTAAAGTCGTTGTACAAGAGTTAGAAAAAAGAAGCAAGAAAGTAGATGATCGCAACGAGATCGCTCAAGTTGCAACCATTTCTGCCAATAACGACTCTGAAATTGGTGAAATTATCGCACAAGCGATGGAAAGAGTAGGTCGAGATGGAACGATTACGGTTGAAGAAGGCAAAGGCTTTGAAACAGAACTAGATGTCGTTAAAGGGATGAAATTTGATCGCGGCTACCTTTCGGCTTATTTCATGACAAATCCTGAGTCGCAAGAATGCATTTTAGAAGATGCTTACGTGCTCATTTACGACAAAAAAATCAGCTCAATTAAAGAAATCATTCCTTTGCTCCAGGCTGTGGTTGAAACGGGCCGTCCGCTCCTCATCATCGCTGAAGACGTTGAAGGTGAAGCACTAGCTACTCTCGTTGTTAACCGTTTACGTGCCGGCTTAAAAGTTTGTGCTGTGAAGGCGCCAGGATTTGGTGACCGTCGCAAAGCCATGCTGCAAGATATCGCAATTGTTACCGGTGGTGAGCTTATCAGCGAAGAGATTGGCTTAAAGCTTGAAACAACAACGATCGAGCAGTTAGGACGCGTAAAAAAGGCTGTCTTGACAAAAGACGAGACAACATTGGTTGAAGGGGCTGGAACAAAAGCTGCTATCCAAGACCGTGCTGCTCAAATTAAGCGTCAAATCGAAGAAAGCACCTCTGATTACGACAAGGAAAAATTGCAAGAGCGTCTAGCCAAGCTAGTTGGCGGGGTCGCTGTCATCCACGTTGGTGCTGCAACAGAAATTGAAATGAAAGAAAAGAAAGACCGTGTAGACGATGCACAGCGTGCAACGGCAGCTGCTGTTGAGGAAGGAATCCTTCCAGGCGGAGGAACAGCCTTTATTCGCTGTATTCCAGCCGTCAACAACTTAGCCGATACGTTAGATGGTGACGAACGCACAGGAGCTAGAATCATGGCTCGTTCACTCAGTGCTCCTTTGCGCCAAATCGCTGAAAATGCTGGCCAAGAAGGCGCGATCATTCTACAGACTGTTGAAAGAATGAAAGAAAAAGAAGGATATAATGCCTTAACTGGCGAGTATGTAGATATGATTGTGGCTGGTATCTTAGATCCAACTAAAGTCGTTCGCTGCGCCTTGGAAAACGCTGTCTCTGTCGCTTCAATGTTATTGACGACAGAAGCCATTGTAGCCGATATTCCAGAAGACAAGCCTGCTGCTGCTGCGCCTGTTGGCATGGATTACTAAGACCCCCCATCTTTAGGCTCTATTTGAAGGGAAGAACGCTGTTCTTCCCTTTTTTCTCAATTTCAATTTAGCTTAGCAGTCTCTGATTTAGGTTTGCCGATCTTCGAGTTGGTAGAAGACCATCGTTGACCAGGCTTTGCTCATCTCGCTTTGCTCCGGCACTCTTTGAATCAACACATCGTCATCAAAGAACACCCAGCCATCTCCACTTCTAACATGCGCCGTCGTATGCCCATCACAGCTGAGAATCGATACCAATTTATAACGAAGCGGGGCTGAAAATCCCTCGCAAGCCATTTCTAATGATTCGGGCGGAGTGATTCCCCTATCTCCAAACGTATCTGTTCTAAGAGCTAAAATAGGCGATACTTTCATCAGCTTGGTCCCTTCCAGATGCCTTGCTAAATCATTAAAGAAAAGAGATTCCAATACAATCGCGTTGGATAATGCAAATACCTGATCGCTTGTGATGGAGAGATCTGGAAGACCTAAAATTTTGCTTAGCGCACACCACACTTCTCGCGAATCTTCCGGACCTCTTTCTGAAAGGATCGTTGCATCATAATCGCGTATTTGATGACGAAACGCATTGATATGATCAGCCGTCACAAGCTCTCCTCTTAACGACATCTTCAGCAATTCTTTTAATTGCATGCGTAGAGCCTGCCGCTTGGCATAATTCTCGCCAGTCTCATTGACGTAATGGTGCAAAGGATTCTTCTCTTCATCTAGATAACTCCAAAAATAAGGAATCGTCTTAACACACTGCAAAAGCGCGCTTAGATAACAGCTATTGCCCCCATTGGCCATGCCGCCGGTTTGCTCTAGAAGAAGAGCTGGCTGACCTTCAAAGAAAATATTTTGAGCCAAATGATCAATCTTTAAAATCTCTTTTTGCTTTTCAAAATTCTCTATTTTTTTCCACTTATAATGGGCCGATAAAACGCGAGAGGCCAATAAATACCCTCCAATTCCCAATAAGAAAGGAGTCAGCATAGCAAAAATGATCGATAAAGCGATCACCCTGGTCTTATATTCTGTGATATCGATCACGCGCTCTTCATGACAACAATGATAGAGGTCGATATTTTGAGGAGAAAAAATTAAATTAATCATATTACTTATTACTTAAGTTGTTTGTTTATTATAATTACAAAAAAATAGATTAGCTTGATTGCGCAATAAAATCCAACTAAACGCTATTGAAGCGCATTAATATTAATCGTGCGTGCAAGTCGTAATAAATGCTTCTGCTTTTTGGATGCGTGTCAAGAGATCATTCAAATTACGCTTAATTTCATTGTAATCTAACGTTTCTTCATCCACGTTGCTTAATGCAAAGTCCGTCACTGCCCGGCGTCCAAATTCTCTAACTAAGAAATCGCATAAATCATTTTCTGAGTTTACGCTTACTTGATTCAGAACTAATGTATTATTCCTCATTTCCATCGAAGGAACAGGATAAATGACTCCATTCTCGCAATCATCCTCAAAGCGTTCTGCTCCGATGAAATTCCCTCGATGAGTATCTTCAAGCCAACGATTGCCAACTTGAGGATCATTGACCCAAGCATCCTGGTGAGTAGGTGGAAGTATAATTAATGCGATGGCCTGGATTGTAAAATCGCTATTGTCCCAAAAACCGTAGATAGCTGGATTGCGTGAAATAGAAAATTGGGCTTCCAAATCATTATTTACAAGTGCCGAAATATTGCGTTTAATAGAACCGGTGACTCCCGTATCAACTAAAATAATAGGCTCATGCGCTTCAATCCCAAGCTGCTTAAAATATCTTTGGGCCAAATCACCGCGGCCTTCCAAATTCATCGAAGATTTACGGGAAAGCCATGCTACAATCAAGTGATCGTCTGGATAGTCTCCGTATTTTTCATGGTTTTTTTCTAATAAGATTTTTGCCACGTCATAAAAGACAATTCCGTCTCGTGCTAAAAAAACAAGCTTTTTGTTACTTTCTCGCGCGTGCAATAGCAGTGAATGTATCCAAAGCGTGATAGCCGGTGAATAGTATTGCATCGTCAAAAGATAGTGTTGGGCAACTTTATCGACGATTGCATCTTTCATTTCTTCTGATAAATCAATCGCAAAATTTTCAATCTCTTGGTAAATCGAATTTTTAATAGTTGGTAGTCGCTCACAGTATCGCTCTTCAACAATGTCCCTCTCCACTTGAGTAAGTAAAGGGAGCTTCTGCCTAGCTTCAAATCTTGCTCTTCTCCATTTGCGTCTGTCTTGAGATGATAACGTTAACGTATCTAATTTTCCCTTTGGGAATTGTATATTTTTGAATGAGTCAATCCTTTCAGCTAAGGAAGGCTCCCAAGAGAGTGAGGACTCCGGTTTTTTTAATTTTACTTCATTATCATTAAGTGAATTAAAAGCACCTTCACCTAAAGCGTCTTCATCGATAGGCTTCAAAGATTTTGAGCCTAGTAAATTATTGAATGATCCAATTCCTTCAGCTAAAGAAGACTCCCACGAGAGTGATGGTTCCGATTTTTTTAATTTTACTTCATTATCATTGAGTGAATTAAAATCGCCTTCATCTAGGGGCGGCTCTAAGGATTTTGAGCCTAGTAAATTATTAAATGATCCAATTCCTTCATTTACTGGAGGCTCCAAAGACTTTTGTGAAGGCTCAGAAGGTAAAATATCAATGGAGAGGTTAATAGGAATGTGGAAGCTGGTTTCATTCCCTTCATCTTCTACCCGTTCTAAGTCTTGTTGGCATTCTGGCAACGCTGGTGAACCAAGACATTCTTGTTGGACAATCTCTGTCTTTAAAGCCGTATCTGCCACTTTCGTTTCTGGATGTTCTATGTCTTCTTCACCGGCGATCAAGCCTTCTTTATCGATCAACACCTCTGAAAGATTTTGAGAGCTTTTTTGACTTATCCTTTCTTGCCTTAGCTCTACTTGCCCGATATTTTGGCTCAACGGTTGCAAGGATGGTATAGTGCGCTCAACATCCTTTTGCGTACAAGAAAACAGGTTGGTTGCAACTGAATGAACTCTTCCGATCAAGCTTCCAAGATTTTTAAAGCCTAGCAACACTTGTGCATAAAAGCATGTAAACAACCGAGCTACTCTCCAGCTCGATGATCGAGTAGCAGGTACAATCTCTGCCAGAACGAGGCTATTCGTATTAATATAAGAGGTGTTGCCTAAAGGCGTCATATACATCTCCTGCTAAACTACACTCAAAAAAATTTAACTCTTATATGATTTAACTAAAATAGTTGACGCATGTTAAATCTGATGATTGACAAGAATGGCAATTGAGGTTTCAGATATCTCAGATTACAAAATCCTTTGAAAATGCAAATCCCCGGCATATTATTGCCGAGGATTTGTATATTTTACAGCAAAATAGACGCTCGATTAATCATGTTTACAAGATGCGTATGCTGTTTCTCCTTTTTGAATGCGTGTCAATAAATCATTGAAATTCAGTTTAATTTCATCATAATTTAAATTAGCATCTGGAATTGAAACATCCCTTGCAAAATCCATGATGGCTTGCCGGCCAAAATCCCTGACCAAAAAGTCGCTTAGTTCAGCAGCGTTGTTCGCCTCTGTCTCTCTAATCACTAATTCTCTCTCTTGGCCATTGTCAACCCATTCCATGGAAGGGTAGGGATAAATGACACCGTTTTCTTCTACTAATCTTTCAGCGCCAATAAAATTGCCGCGATGCGTGTCTTCTACCCAATCATTCGCACTCTTAGGATCATTTGCCCAAGCATCTTCGTGGTTAGGAGGTAGAATCACAAACGCGAGTGCTTGGAGGCTAAAATCACAGTTATCCCAAAAGCCGCGAATAGCAGGATTGCGCGAAACAGAAAACTGGCATTCGATTTCGTTTTTGATTAGTGGAGCAATTTCCCTCTTAATGGAACCCGTGCAACCTGTATCAACCAACACTATAGACTCATTAGGTTCGATGCCCAGCTGTTTAAAATACCTTTCAGCCAGCTCTCCACGTGATGCCGCATCTTTGGACGATTTTCTGGACAACCAAGCAACAACTAACTTCTCTTTCGTCATGTTGGGATATCTCTCGGGATATTTCTCCAAAAGTGTGGCTGCTACATCGTGAAAGACAATTCCATCTCTTGCTAAGAAGACGAGTTTCTTGTCATCGCCTCTTTGAAGCAATGAGTCCATCCACTTAACAATCACTGGAGAGTAGTATTGCATCGACAAAAGATAATGTTTAGAAACTTTATCTATCATTTCCAATTTGACAGCCTCTTCAAGGACAATTCCCGATTGCTCGATGCGCTCTTCAATGTTTCTCTGAATCGTTGGCAGTTTTTCCAGATAGCGCGACTCAACTTCACCGCGCTTCTCAACGCTTAATAAAGGCAGCTTTTTTCTATGGACAAACTTTTCTGCACGCCACTGAATTTGCTCGGGTATCGTCAATGTTAAGGTGTCGAAAGGAGCCTCTTCCCTTGGCTGGTCAAGAATGGCTGTCTCTCTAACACTTATATCTTGAATGTAATCATTTTGCGGTAATGGCTTGGCAACAGGTTGATTGGCTCCCAAAAACACCCTTGCAAAGTTTGATAAGCGCTGCAAATAGACTTGCTGAATCTGACGATTTCCTACTAACAAGGCCGGCAGAAACGTCAAGTATAACAAGTAGTTAAACTGCTCAGGCTGGATTACACCCTGCTTTTTGATTAAATAGTACATGTACATGATTGCATTCGTTAATCCCCCTCGATCAATACAGCTTTTACAGGAGAAATTACAGCTATCTGGCTCTAGCTTAGCAATTAACGTATCGATAATCGTACAGTAGGTAAATTCAATAAAGGCTTGACGCTGCTCATGGCTCAGCTGTTCAACCGATTGAAAATAAGTCGCATGGATCTCTTCAATCATCGTATCAAGTTCTGCTGGCCATGTTTGCTGATCTAATTCACTGGACCAATAGAAAGATCGATCATTTCTAAGATGTGTTTTGAATTCCGCTTTAAAATTCTCGGCTTGAGATTGATTGAAATAAGGACCCGACTGAAAATAAAATCGGGAATTGCGGTCGAGGCTGACAACATTTAATGTGCCTGGATAATCTGCTTCTAAACTTTCAATCACTTCACTACGAACAGTCTCATTTTCTCCTTCAGATTTGCGCTTCATCAAATTGACGTATAAATGCTTCTTACCTTCTCTTCGGCAAGCATCAAAATACAAGTTAAACTGCTCTCCATCACTTGCTCTTACAAGCCTATTGCCGCTTCGTTCTTCGTCTTTGGCCAAATTTGCACACCGAAAAACCTTAATAGCCTTACCATTTTTTGCTTGAAGTTCAAATGTTTGAAAAGGAATATTGCCCAATAAATTAGGATCGAAAAGACCAGGAGACACTCCCGCACATAAATTATTACTCAATTGAGCAAATCCTTGTTCCAAGGCATTTCCAATATCACTCATCTGCGTGATAGCTAAATCTCTGGAAAGACCGCGCGAATAAAGGAAATTCATCCCCGGTTCGTAAAAAACAGCCTCTTGCATATAATTTTGAATAAACTTGTCGAGAAAGTTTCTAACCAAAACAAATGAAGGATCCGTTTGAAAAGTAACCAAGCGAGATTCTGTTTGGCAGTTGCGTAGCAATTCTAAAAATCTTGCATAGTAAGCGCGATTCACCTCTGTCGAAAAAACAGCGGGAGTATTATTCAAATGCTGATAAAGCTCTAACACTCTATCTTTAAATGGTGAAGGCTCTAACTGATCAATGTTTGCTCTTAATGCAGGTTGCTGGCTTAGCACGCATTTTAACTGATCCAAATAAGGCTTGAAAAGAGAACTCTTCAAGAAATTGTCACAGCTACCATCTAAATAACTATGTGCTGGCTCATCATCAATAACAAGTGGATGCTCTTGAGTTGGATTTACAGAAGCTACCGGTTGCTGAAAATTACGTAATTCGCTCAAAAATTTCTGAAACTTAAAAGCCTGAGGAATAAAGATTAAACTAATAGCCAAAAGCGCGGTAAAAGCCACTGCCCAAACCTTTGCACATGCTCGCTCAAACCCATGAGGAGATTTACTTTTCTCATTTACCCATTTAGCATGACGACCCAGCCATGTCTCTGTAACAGGCATCGCCCCCTGACTAACAGGCATAGGATGCAGTGGTAGTCCCTGTGTAATAATTGATGACATATTTTCAACCTTATTATTAATGATTAAGCAAATAAAAGTTTACATACTTGCTAAATTTTATTTTATTTTACAATTAAGGTAAATACTTTTATTTTTATAGTTTCAAATTCAAACAAAGTTACCTATTAAATTAGATTCAGTTAAAAATCTCCCTAGGGATAGACGGGCTGATTCGTCGCTAACTAGATCCCTATCGTGATCACTATCAATGACTAATTTAACCTTCGTTTGGGCTTGCATTGCGTGATCATAAAGTTCTTGGATGTAGGCACCGGGAATGATTTCATCTCTTGCGGCTTCGATGAGAGCCACCCTTCCTTGAACATGTTCTATTTTTTTGCGATTGTCGTAATTAAAGCACCGATTCATGACGCGCTTAATCGGTTCGGCTAAAAAATGTAAAAAGCGTGGCAATCGGCGAGTAGCACGCAACTTAGCAAAATCGCCCATATCGGCAAAGACTCGATCGAGGAGCAAAGCAATGGGATATTTGGAGGCCAATTCCAAAATAGGCCCTCCTCCCATGCAATGGCCGTAACCCAGGATTTTTTGATCTGGCAGATCTTTTTGCTTTAAATATCGATAGGCTGCTTCGACATTATCATAAGTCGCCTGTTCAGAAATTTTACCTTCACTTTGCCCTGTCTGCGAATAATGGAAAACTAGCATGTTCATGCCATAGCCGATCATGAACGTTCCAATTGTCGGGCGCCTGTATTCAAATATGTGCCCGCTTCCAGGTGCATAAATAACAGTTCCTGGCATTGTCTCAGCTTGATCTGCTTCCGGAACTCCTAATATTTTAGGAATACCCAAGTGAATATACTGGCGCCCCTCTTCTTCATGTAAAGGAAGTCCCATTCTTTCAATCAGAGTGCAAAGTTCGGTCTGATGAGGAGGTATAAACAATATATCCTGAACTAATCCATTTGCTAACGGCTTACGGCCTTTTTCTCCACCCAGCTCAATGAGCTTTTCCAGGCAGCGCTTCGTATCCAAATACATGGCAGACATTTGATGCCCATCAGGCATCGGTAAATTAACTTCTTGCCCACCGAGCGTTTGCAGGGTTTGGCGCGAACGAGCAACTCTTTCATAGTCACATTTACTTTCTTTAAAAGTTCGAGAAGAAGTAAAAACGACAGCTCGAGCCGCAAGAAAAAATAAACAATGAGCCAAAATAGTTATTGGATCGAGTTTATCTTTAATCCAGCGAAATGTGCGCCCCATTGATTTAACTAAAGATCTGTCTTTCTGATCTACAAGTCCTGTCGGTTGATGAGCCCTTATTGATTCAATCATATTTATCTCATTTTATGACTTAGCCTCAAACAATCTGCTTAAAATACAGACGTGAAGATGCGCAAACACTACCGTGCACGGCATTTTAAAGAAGAAGTCGAACTGGCTAAACAGCCAGTACAACTTCTATACAACCTATTAAACGAATTTCAGCTTATACGTGAGAAACAGCAAGAGGGAGTTCGAATCTTACAATTCGGTGGAGTGTTTCATCAAACTTTCTCACAGCTTCATCGCGATTGAGGGTTTCCAAAGGCATCCCACATGCTTCTTTAACGACTGCTTTTTGACAAAACTTTCTCAGCAAGAAATTTCTCGAACCTTTTGGGGCAGTATATTCCTTTCGACCAGGAACGCCTGTATTAGGATAAATAACGCCATCAACCTCTACTAGATGAGAAGCAGATTTACGCGTTCCTTGGTGTGTGTCTTCCAGCCAATGCGTAGCTGGGTTACTACCCGCCCCTTTAAAAGGGATCGATTGAATGCTTGGCAATTCCAAAAGCTCTGCTCGGCGAGGATCATCGACAGAAAGAATAGAGCCCCCAGCCTGTTCCGTATGGGAGAGCAGAAATCTAAACTCAACATCATTAACTCCAGCATTAGCTAACATTTGCCGAATGGCAGGAATTGTACTACCTTGGAATCCGATGTCTACAAAGAGAGCTTTATCACCTGGATTGATGCCCAATTGCTGCATGTATCTTTGAAAGAGAGCTGTATTTGCCTGACTACTAGCGGCATTTGCTATGACGGCTCTAGAAATATAAGCTAAGGAAATTTTGCCATCTCCAACCAAATTGGGATACTTTTCTTGATAATCAGGTCTTTGCATCAATTCCATGGCAATTTTATATGGAGGAATTCCATCGCGGGCACAAAAAACGAGCTTTTGATTGGCATCATTGGCAGCCTTCAATACATCCTCCGTCCACACCAAAGCAACAGGTCCATAAACCTTGCCACTGCGTGCAGAATGACCAATGATATCGTAAACGAGCTTATCCTTTTCCATAACCCCAATCGGCTGATCAAACCGGCGGCGAATCTCTTGATTGTCAATATAATCTGTAATTTCTTTTCGTAAAGCCGTTCTTTCTTGCGAATTAAAACGGTTTAAATCTTCTGTCAACCCTTCTTTTTGCATTTGACCATACTTGTAGCTACGATAGGGTAAGACTAATAAACTAAAAGCTGCTGTAGCAACGGTGCATATCCCAAAGGCCACGATAATCACAGCTTTATTAGCTACATTAGCAATTGAAGCTACTGTACGAATCCACCGGCTTGATTCGGGCGTTACCTTAATCATCTCATTGCTATAATGCACCCCTAGCTTATTCCAAGCTGAATAAACTGGAGAAAAAGTAAATCTATGATCCATATGCCTTCCTAAAAAAATATAATAACTTTGACTTAATTGTTTTATTAGTTAACTACAATAAGTAAATATATTAAAAAATCATTGTTATTTTTTTCAAATAAAAAAATTTCTAAACATTATGTTTAAAACTTCTTAATTAAAAATAAATAATTAACTAAAAACAAAACAGTAAAACCAACTTTTAAAATATCTTTATACTCAATCAGAAAAAAACGGCTGGGAGTCAAAAAAAGAGGTGGGATAGGTAGAAGGGTATGAGAAATGGTGAAAGTGTATTTTGACTTGAGCATAATTATTTTAAAAAAATGAATACTTGAGTATAGCTATTTTTAAATTTATTAGGAAGATAAACCTACCTACAAAAGTAGGATGAGTCATTTAGGGGCCATTTTCTTGCATTGTTATGGCTCAGATCCATTTCTCGAGAACGACGATTTGAAGTAAAAAAAAGATGGCGTTTCAAAAAAATAAAAACCCCAAGAAGTATTGAGAAGGCTTTTTTCAAAAAAACAACAAAAACCTATTGTTTAAAATTCCCCATTTTCCTAAGATAGACACTTCTTAAATGTTCCGGATTAGCTCAGCGGTAGAGCAGTGGACTGTTAATCCATTGGTCGCTAGTTCGAATCTAGCATCCGGAGATAAAAGGGCAATTACAACTATGTTGTAATTGCCTTTTTTTTATGGACGGGAATGGATAAATAAATTCCGAACTTATGTCCACTTTCATACTGTCCATGAAGTCCATATCGCCCATGCATTGAAATGAAATATTTGCATGAAAGCCGATCATCTTAGGCAAAAGACCCAAGGAGCGTTAAAGCTTCCAACAAGCGAGCGGTGTTTTCGACCTTTCTGAAGATTTAAATTTTCTTACTACACAATTTTGACTGAAACAGCCGAAAAAGCTATCAATAACGGAAAAGAAATCTTGGCGTTAGAACTATAGAACTCAAGTAAATTATAAGATTGTAAAAAGGCTGTACATTCACCTTGCGTGTCCTTAATTTCGAATGTCTGGTATTCATTAGGAAGCTCAGTTTTTCCGTAAACAATCAAGCCTCAAGATTTTGGCCGGTATGGATCTCTTTGATTTGCTTAATCCAGATTCAAAACTTGAAACAGCAAATGATCTAAAGAAATAAATTGCAGTTTCAACGCGTAATTGTTATTTGAAATTTACGTACATTTTAACAATTGGGGAATAATGAAAGCTATCAGATCGGTTTTACTCACTTTTCTTGTTGCAACATTAATGGCTCAGACAACCGAGGCATGTACCCGCGCCCTTTTTGTCGGGTCTGACGGAGTGGTTATCACAGGCCGCTCGATGGATTGGATGGAAGATCTGCAATCCGACCTTTGGGCCTTCCCTCAGGGTATGACACGTAACGGCGCCGCGGGGCCGCAATCTATTACTTGGACCTCCAAATACGGCAGCCTCATCGTCTCAGGCTATAATGCGGGATCAGCTGACGGGATGAATGAAAAAGGGCTCGTTGCCAACATGTTATATCTTGCTGAATCGGATTACGGCAAACCCAGCGAAAACAAGCCACTTATGTCCATATCGCTTTGGGCACAGTATGTGTTAGACAATTTTGCAACTGTTTCTGAGGCCGTCGACACTTTGCAGCAAGAACCTTTCCAAATTATAGCGCCTATATTACCTAATGGGTTTCCAGCTCAGATGCATCTATCCATTTCGGATGCCGATGGTGATTCAGCGATCTTCGAATACATCAACGGCAATCTTGTCATCCATCACGGCAAACAATATATAGTACAGACAAATTCCCCGACTTATAATCAGCAGCTTGCCTTAAATACATATTGGCAAAGCATTGGCGGGTTGATCTTCCTTCCAGGAACTAACCGATCTGCCGATCGGTTTGCGCGCGCTTCTTTTTTGATAGAGGCCATTCCTAAGAAATCTGCTCCAGCATATATTAAAGCTGTTCCAAATGGAACCTTTACCAATCAGGCCATTGCCAGCGTGCTGAGCGTCATTAGAAGCGTCAGCGTACCTTTAGGTATCACAACTCCTGGAGAGCCAAATATTGCTTCGACAATATGGAGGACTATATCAAACCAAAAAGACAAAGTTTATTTCTATGATTCTTCTACAAGTCCAAACACTTTTTGGGTTCCTCTTTCCGATCTTAACTTGAAAAAAGGGGCTTTAGTAAAGAAGCTCTCCTTAACCGGAGGAAAAATCTATTCAGGCAATGCGGTTGGCAACTTCGAAGAAGCAGAACCTTTTGCTTTTCTTCCAGCAATCCCGCTGAAGTGAAGTAAAAGGTTTTATAACTTCAGAAGGAAATCTCAACCCCATTTATAAAAAAATTTCACAATAGTGATTGAGGTCGGTTTTCTATAACTACATGGCTTTAAGATGTTTTTGGATTTAAAAAGTTATGAAACAAACCTATTTGTAACAAAACAATAATCAGGGTTAGGTCTGATTATTGTTTTGTTGCCTCGAAAACTCGTCCTTTAGGTTCATTACCTTCACGTAGCACACCTTTGGAATGTAGAAGTTCCACAGCCTTAGCTGAATCTTTCACTTTAGAAGCACTACGTGCTAACATTTCTTCTTCAAATTCAGTTAGTACAATTTCTCTTACTCCGATTTCTCTCCATTCAAGCGAGGTAGTACATGCTATTGAAATGTTACGAGCCAGTGCCAGTGCATCCAACAAAGCCTGATTTGCACCTTGTCCTTTAAATGGACTCATGGGGTGAGCTGCATCTCCAATCAACGTAACTGCCCCTGCTTTTTCCAATAATTCCGACTCGAGTAATTCTCGGTCGTACACGGGATAACCCGACATTTGTGCCGGCAAGGTTGCTGATAAAATTTGAGGAATGGGCTTATGCCACTGTGTTCTACGACATGCTTCTTCTTTAAGTGCCTGAGATCCTCGTGCACTCAAAGCCTTAGCTTCTTCTTCGGGCATGGGGAAACTAAGTTGCCACATTACCGAATCCAACGAGTAAGGCATCACGTAGATTCGCTCATGGCCATTAACAGTTTGAAACACAGTGGCTGAGTCCAGTAAATGACTCTCAATACACTTAAGAGTGTCTAAAGAACAAATACCCAAAATTACCACATAACCTAGGTAACGCAAGGGAGTAATATCCTCACCAATCAACAAGCTGCGCACAACACTACGAACACCATCGGCACCCACTACCAAATCAGCCTTGGCTTTCTTCATCTCTCCGTTAACTTGAAAACTTAGCTCAATACCTTTATTTTCACATTGTTTAAAATCAACTAAGCGGTGCCCCCACTGCACGCTATTATGCCCGCCCAATTGTTTAAGCAATGCTAAGCGCAAAGCCTGTCTCGGGATATGCACATTTTTACGCCTTGGAGACTTTTTAATGTTTGAATGTGTCCTCATTCCCCATTCACTAATTTTTTTTCCATCTGTAGTATGCACCACATGACGTGTGGAATTGACCGCGTCTTTTAAAAAGAAAAGACCTAACTCCTTAATTGAGTTACTTGCTTGTTGCAAGGTAAGTCCGTAGCCCTGAGCTCGTGCATCAAAGCTGCTATCGCGCTCATAAAGGGTAAATGGAATGCCACGATGCAAACAAGCTACAGCCAGCGCAACGCCTCCTATACCAGCACCAATAATTGCTACATGTGGGTAATTTTCTGAATCTGCTATGGGATGACTCGAAGAAGGAATCAAGCCAGATCCACTGCAATTATCGCATAAATATTGAGTAAGCTTAGGGCGAACCGAAGCCTTTCCTTCACTCTGAGTTTTTTCAAATTCTTTAATTGCTATTTGGTAGCGGACTCTCGCTTTTTTGCCAAGCCTCATGTTTTTTTTGCCACGCCCATAACATTTCGAACAAATAGTCCAGTATGCCTCTTTATTTTCCACTTTTTTCAATCTCTTTCAGCCATAACAGCTTATATTTAACTTAATCTCAAATTTAAACCCATAGCCACGCATAGCAAAACAAGGGTATGCTATTTCGGATTGCCAGTTCCTGGAAGCGTTTTGTAAAGGCTTCACGACCAGCATGAGCTTTTTTTAGCTATGCACCACTCTGTGCTTCAGCAACATTTCAAAGAGCCATTAAGCTGTTGCGACTCTTCATCACCTTTCAAATATTCCTTGCTTTAGCAACGTCCTGTCTTGAATGCATTTGTCGCCATCGCAAAGAAGCACGTAGATTTCAATTGTCATCCATTTAACTTATTGTATCTTGAAATATATTTTAAACCATTAATTTTTAGAGAGTTGAAAATTCTTGAGAGAGACCGAGCCAATTAATCCTTTAAGAGCTAAAAAAAGCTGCCTCGCAAAAAATGCGAATTCAAAGAATAAAGAAAAAAGCCATTCCAGCGTACGACGAATTTAAAGAATTCGAAGGAAAAAAATACACGGGCATGAACCCATTCCTGGCACTATGAGCAAGGAGAGTGGAAAGAAAAAAAAGCAAGCCCCAGATCTATGGACATTTAATTATAACGTTAACAAGCGAAGAGCAGCCAAAGTTAAGCAGTCATGAGCGGTCAAAAAAAAGAACTCCACGTGTTGATTGAAACCTCTGGCTGGTCCTATGAACACTGGAAAGAAAATTTCTATCCTCAGACATTAAAAACAAAAGATTGGCTCTATTACTATTCACAAGTATTGCAGACTGTAGAAATTAATTCGACATTCTACCGTACACCCCGCACCTCTACAATCGAAAGCTGGAATGCCCAAGTCCCGCAAGACTTCTCATTTTACATACATTCGGCTTCATGGTCCTCATCAAAGCTACAAAGAATCATACGGCCCAGCTAAATAGAAGGCTTGGAAAAAGAAAATTGAACAGTGGACTCATAAGACTTGTGTTTATTGCTACTTTGATAACGATGAAAGGGGTATGCCATTCAAGATGCGAAATCACCATTAGCTCTTTTACAACCTTAGGTTATATAAGCAAAAACACTCAATTTAAAAATTAAACTTGACTTTTGCAAATCAGAAACTATGTTAGAGGTTTCTTTTTACAACTCAAATAGCCACCCATCTATCCGAAAAAAGAGGACGTTGAATAATGAAGATGGCACGAAAACAAGTCTTTTCCATGCTGTTCTTTACAGGCCTGCTCCTCCTGACCGTCTTGATCATGCAGCCGCTCGAGATTCTTCACTTTCGCGAATACATCGCCGTCTTATTTCCTAAAGGAATCATTGCCGTTGAGCAACGCAACCTCTTGCTCGTTATCCAAGCCCTCATGCTGCTCATCATCATACCCGTCTACATTTTAACCTTTATATTTTCTTGGAAATACAGCGCTCATAATCCCAAAGGCGAATACGATCCCGATCTCGTCGATAATACCGTTGCCGAATATATTTGGTGGGGTGTCCCTCTTGTCATGACTCTGATCGTTAGCGTTCTGACCTGGATCAAAACCGAGCAGCTAGATCCCTATAAACCTATCGCATCCGAGAATAAGCCCCTGACAATTCAAGTCGTTGCCCTTCAATGGAAATGGCTATTCATTTACCCGGAAGAGGGAATTGCAACTGTCAATTTTATACAAATTCCCAAAGACACGCCCATCCACTTTAAAATTACAGCTGACGCCCCCATGAATTCCTTTTGGATACCAGAACTAGGCGGGCAAATTTATGCCATGCCTAAAATGCAGACCGAGCTCTTTTTAATGGCAGAAGAAACAGGAGATTTTAGAGGCTCTTCTGCAAATCTCAGCGGTGAAGGATTCGCCGGCATGAGTTTCGTCACTCGCGCCTCGACCGAAGAGGAGTATCAAAAATGGGTAGAACAGGCCAAGCAATCGTCTAAGAACCTTGACTTTGGCTCATACGGTCAGCTATCAGCTCCGAGTAAAAACAATCCGGTAGAAATATTTCGCTTAAAGGATGAAAGCCTATTTCATCAGGTCATCGCAAAATATATGCACCCTTAAGAGTAAGTCATGTTTGGTAAATTAACTCTAGAAGCTTTTAAGCACGAGCCCAGTCAGAATGTTGCTGTAATCATGATGTTGATAGCAGGACTCACACTCATAGGGCTCATCTCTTATCTAAAACGCTGGAAGTGGCTCTGGAACGAATGGTTGACGACCGTCGATCCTAAAAAGATTGGCATCATGTACATTGCCGTTGTACTCATCATGTTTTTTAAAGGCTTTACCGATGCCATCATGATCAGACTGCAGCAAGCTCTAGCCGTAGGAGACTCTCAAGGATTCATTTCTGCAAGCCACTTTCAAGAAGTCTTTTCTGCTCATGGAACAACCATGATTTTCTTCGTCGCCATGGGGGCCGTCTTCGGACTCTTAAACCTCATCATCCCTTTGCAAATAGGAGCAAGAGACGTCGCCTATCCTTTTTTGAACGCCCTCAGCTTCTGGCTATTTACAGCAGGCGCACTCTTAACTCTTATCTCCCTAGCAATAGGCAAATTTTCAACCGCCGGCTGGCTAGCTTACCCTCCCCTTTCGGGAATCGAGTACAGTCCGGATGAAGGAGTCGATTACTGGATTTGGATGCTGCAAATTTCAGGTGTTGGAAGCACGCTCTCCGGAGTCAATTTTTTTGTCACGATTTTAAAAATGCGCTGCCCAGGCATGACCTTCATGAAAATGCCAATCTTCGTTTGGAGCAGTCTTTGTGCAATGGTGCTGGTTATTTTTGCCTTTCCCATTCTAACTGCCACGTTGTACATGCTTTCATTAGACCGCTATCTCGGCATGCATTTTTTCACGGCCGGAGGCGGCGGCAATCCCATGATGTACATCAATCTTATTTGGGCATGGGGCCATCCTGAAGTCTATATCCTCATTCTCCCCATTTTTGGCGTTTTTTCAGAAATTGTTCCAACATTCTCTGAAAAACGGTTGTTCGGATATGTTTCCATGGTTTGGGCTCTCATTCTGATTGCCTTTTACTCCTTTATCGTTTGGGTCCACCACTTTTTCACCATGGGGGCAAGCCCGCACGTCAATGCTTTTTTCGGAATCATGACCATGGTCATTGCCATTCCAACAGGAGTCAAAATCTTCAATTGGCTGTTTACAAAGTTCAGAGGAAGGGTCCACTTCACCTCCCCCATGCTTTGGTTTTTTGCCTTCGTCCTCAACTTTACCGTTGCTGGAATGACCGGCGTTTTACTTGCCTCCCCGCCTGTCGATTTTCAGGTTCACAATAGCTTGTTCTTAATTGCTCATTTCCACGGGATGGTCATTGGCGGGGTCCTCTTCGGCTTCTTTGCCGGCTTTACATACTGGTTCCCCAAATTCACTGGATTCTTATTGGATGAAAAGTTGAATAAATGGGCCTTCTGGTGTTGGCTCAGTGGCTTTTTACTCGCTTTCATGCCACTTTACATGCTTGGCTTCATGGGAGCTACGAGGCGTTTAGATCATTATGAGGTATCAACTGGCTGGCATCCTCTTTTCGTCATTGTGGCAATTGGCGTTTTCATTATTTTATGCGGCGCAAGCATTCAGTTCGTTGGGCTTTTTTGGAGCATCAAAAAACGAAAAGAAAACTGGGACCATACAGGCGGAGATCCATGGAATGGCCGAACACTCGAATGGTCGATTCCATCCCCTCCTCCCATCTATAATTTTGCCGTCATTCCAACTGTCGATCAACTAGACCCCTTATGGGCCATTAAACGCGGCCATGCCCCTAAGCCTGAAATGAGCTACGAAGACATTTATTTACCTAAAAACACCCCCATGGGGTTCTACATAGGCGTTTTGAGTTTTATCTTTGGTTTTGCCATGACATGGCATATCTGGTGGCTTGCAGCTTTAGGATTCCTTGGGATCGTTATCTGCTTAATTATTCGCCTCTCTAAAGAAGATGAACATGAGCTGATCACTGCAGAAGAAGTCAAAGCAACCGAAACCACGCATGTAAGGAGATATGGAGCAATATGAATTCTTCGATGATCCACCACCAAGACACGCTCGAGCCTCACGCCGATACACGTCTTCCAGATCCTCATCAAGATACATTCTCCAAAACGACTCTGGGCTTTTGGATGTACCTAATGACCGACTGCCTCTTATTTGCGACCCTTTTTTGCACCTATGCCGTTCTCCACAAAAGCACCTTCGGAGGCCCTTCATCAAAAGAACTCTTCGACCTCCCGAGCGCTTTTACCGAGACAATGATCCTTCTATTGAGCAGCGTCACCTGCGGCTTTGCCATGTTAGCGTCGCTGCGCAATGAAAAAAAACAGGTGCTAATCTGGCTTGCCGTTTCATTTTTACTCGGAGCCTCATTCATCGCCTTAGAACTGAACGAGTTTAAGCATATGGTCAGCGAAGGGCATGATTGGACAAGAAGCGCCTTTCTTTCAGCGTTTTTCACTCTTGTTGGCACACATGGACTGCACGTTGTCATAGGATTGCTATGGATGCTTGTCATGATGGCACAGGTATTCTCGATGGGAATAACAGCCACCACCTTTCGCAGGCTCGCAATTTTTAGCTTATTTTGGCACTTCTTGGATCTCATCTGGATTTCCATTTTCACCTTTGTCTATTTAATGGGAGTGATTTAAATGAGTGATCTCAGCTTAAAAGAAACTCAAAAAGAATGGCATGGAACGCTGAAATCATACCTCATAGGTTTTGCAGCTTCTCTTTTTTTGACCTCGCTCTCCTTTGGGCTCGTGGTAGCCAAGCTTCTTTCAGGATCAACTCTAGTCTATGCTCTCATTAGCCTGGCAGTTGTGCAAACAATCGTCCAGCTCATCTTTTTCCTGCATATAGGACAAGAAGCAAAGCCCCGTTGGGAGACCCTTACTTTTTGCTTTACAGTATTAATTCTTCTCATCATCGTCATCGGATCGTTATGGATCATGAATGATTTAGATGATCGCATGATGGGAAACATGACCCACGAAATGATACATGATTAATTACTATCTATTGACTAAACCGGGAATTATCCTCGGAAACCTCTTCACTGTCGCAGCGGGCTTTTTGCTGGCATCAAAAGGGCAGCTCCATGCCGGGCTATTTTTAGCGACTCTCGCAGGACTGGCCTTTATTATCGCTTCCGCCTGCGTATTTAATAATTACATAGACCGCACGGTAGATCAAAAAATGGAGCGAACTAAAAATCGCCCCTTAGCTGCCGGGCTGGTCTCTGGCAAGCGTGCCATTATCTTCGCCATTATCCTCGCTATCATAGGCAATGTCATCCTGCTGGCTTTTACAAACACACTTGCTTTAGCTGTCGCGGACGCTGGATTTTTTATTTACGTCGTTCTCTATAGCCTATGGAAGTGCCGCACAATCTATGGAACAGCCATAGGCAGCATTGCTGGTGCAGTTCCTCCAGTCGTGGGCTACTGCTCTGTGAGCAATCAATTAGACTTAGGAGCGCTGCTTTTATTTATGATGATGGTGCTTTGGCAAATGCCCCATTTTTTTGCAATTGCCATTTACCGCTTCGATGATTACGCTTCAGCAGGCATCCCGGTCTTACCTGTAAAAAAGGGAATCATAAGAACAAAGATCAGTATGCTGGCTTATATTTGCGCCTTCCTTTTAGCGGCTGCCTGTTTGACGCTATTTGGCTATACGGGATATATTTATCTGACCTTAGCCAGTGTAATTGGGTTTGCATGGCTTGGACTTGGAATCTTTGGATTCAAAAGCAGCAACGACCCGTTTTGGGGGCGTCAAATGTTCCGTCTCTCTCTCGTCATGATCGCTGTAATTTGCCTCGCAATTCCTTTCGATACTATTTGAGAAATCAAAAAAAACACTACGCCGGATATTTTATGAAAAGATCTAGTCGCTCGCTTATCTATATGAGCCTCTTGGTATGCCTATGGTTGCCAAGCATCGTTTTTGGAGAATGGCTAGGTCCAGTAGATCTCTTTACAGGCGAAATTGTCGAAAATCCAGTTGTTGGAATAGATGCAGCAGGCAACGGCGTCATCCTGGCATCGGTCTCGGATGGATCCGATTTTTATGCTAAAACGGCTCAGTTGATCCAAGGAGCCCCCGCGAATATAACAGCTTTTCCGAGTTTTGGCACAAATCAACTCCAAAATGCCATTTCAGTCAATGCAAATGGCTCAGCTACTGCTGTCTGGATAGAATTAAGCAATGCAACTTCCAACTCATTCTTGCGGAGTTCAATCTTAAACCACAATGCATGGAGCACTCCCACTTTTCTTTCAAATCCCATTCTTAACGATGTTCAAAGCTTCTATCCTCCAAACGTCTATCTGGACAGCTCTAACTCAGCCCTGGCTCTTTGGGCCACCCAAGACACAAACTATGCCATCCAAGAAAACCGCTATAACTCCTTTTGGCAAGGAGCTTCGACGCTTTTTAATTCGTCAGAACTGACAACTCGCCCGGCGCTAGCCGGCTCGCCTTCGGGGCAAGCGATTGCCATTTGGTATAACGACTCTCCCTCGACTATCAGAACAGCCTATTTCAACGGCACTGCATGGAATGTCACAGAGACCATTTACACAGATGTTACGCCAAACGGACTCCCCATCACTGCAGCTTCCTTGAATGCCTCTAATCAAGGGATTATCATATGGATTAACGACAGCAATAACGGCCTAAGTTCTGCCTCATTTATTAATGGGGCATTTGGTATCCAGCAACTTGTTTATGCCCCTTTAGCCACAGAAAGCATCGAAGCTGCAAGAGTCATCATAGACAGCGCAGGCAATGCCATTGCCTTATGGATAGTCGAAGATCTTTTAACAGCAACCTTCACCATTCGAGCAAGCCGCCATTCAAACGGTCTTTGGGGAACGCCTACTATTTTAGAGTCCATTATGATGGAATCAACTTGCCTTGGCTGCCCAAATATTGGCGTAGATGGACTTGGTAATGCCTATGCTGTATGGGAGTTAAATGACGCAGAAGGAAAAGGAGCGGTATTTTACAATTACTACGACTCGGCAACTAACAATTGGCTGCCAGCCTCCCTTCGTCTCTCACCAAGCGGTTTTTCGGCACTATCTCCAAGACTTTCTATGAATGCTTTGGGAGGAGCTATACTCACCTGGACGCTTGAAAATTTCACTAATCAAATAGCTCAAGCCGTCTACATTCCCAACCGCCTTCCACCGCCACCTCCTCCTCCTCCCCCACCTCCTGGATCTCCTTTGCCAGCACGCCATTTTCATGGCAAGCAAATCAAAAACCACTTTCTTAGCCAAACAGAGTTCGTCAATATCCTTAAGTGGTCTTCCAGCAAAGATGCTTCCATTATTGCATACAATCTTTCACGCAATGGTGCTCTAATCGCCTCCATTCCCGCAAACTGCTCTTTAACTTATCGCGATCGCGATCGCAAAAAAAATAAGAGAGATTTCTATCAATTAACGGCTGTAAATGCGGAAGGAGAGCAAAGTGTTCCTCTCAATCTCACCTTGCCTTAAGTCATCATGGTAACCTGATTAAGCCAGTAAGATTTAGTTATCGCAAACACGTTTTGACTGAAAGAAACCCACCATGACTCACTATCCGAGCCTCTCGCAATCTGCGTGGCTCATGGATTCTAAATAAAAACTAAGAAGATTAAAGAGTGGATTAGATGGGGGTCCAATTCTCTCTACATGGAATAAAAGTTAAAACTGTTTATCCATACAGAGAGAAAAAAGAATGGCTCAAATGCTCTTTGCAGCAGCCCTAAACTTAGGTAATGCTCGATCAATCGCTCGTACACGCTTCACTTTATTCTTTGCCCTTTCCCGCAGCGAGACTCATGGATGAAGGAATCAAAAAAAAGAGCTCGTACGAGCAATTAAGCATTCCTTTTAGGAATACTTTTTTTGCCATGAAGAACTCTTAAAAATACTGTCTGATCGCCAGTCCAAATTTATGATTAGTCACATGACTTTCGACATCGAAATAGCGGTATTCAACGCTAAAATCAGTATTCTGGCAAATCGGATAAGTCAAACCAACAATAGCTTGCCAAGCAAATCCATTTTTCTTGTGATGAACGCTGCCCAAAAATGAATACTCAGACGTCCATTTCCCCCTTGCGCAAGCATAACCACCTCCGCCGCCGAGATAGACTTTGAAATCGCAAAAAAGAGGACATTCAAACAAGATATTTGCCATCCCTTGCCACGTATTGAGATGTCCCTTGCCGTGATGTCCACCTTTTACATGATCTAACTCTTGCCTTTGATAGACAAGTTCTGCCTCTAGCCTAAATGGATTCGTACACGTATATCCAAACGCTCCTCCAACATAGAAGCCTGGCTTGAATTTCGCACCCGATAAAGATGAGTTGACGAAAGACGTTCCCCCAACAATTCCTGCATAGAACTGCTGCTGATCCCTACAGCAATTATTGGCGTGCCCCTTGCTCCCAACCAACGTACAGACCAAAAGAAGAAAAAAAGCGGTGATATTTTTCATTGTATACCTAATCTTAAAATTCATAAGAAATTCAAAACAAGCTCTTTAGACTTATATCTTAAAATTTGAAATCAAAAAGCTTGCAGGCACAAACCATTAAATATAAATTTAATCAGCTATCCAAGATGGCTGGTTAAGAAAAGCACTTTAACGCCTAACCGAGTTTTGTGGTAACAGATTTTTCAAAATGTAATGACCAATCTGCCCAAAAGCTTCCATTTTCTTCAATCAAAGCACGTTTCAAAAGATGCCCCATTCAACCTATCTTTTTACTCCTTAAGATACTTTCGGATGGTTTCGAACGAAGTCTGCCGATTGATTGACATGAAAATTTAAAAAATATAATTGGCAAAGGAGCGTTTCTTTGCTATACACAACAGTCATAGTGCGTCTCGACAACGTGAAAGTGTATGCCCCTCAATATTGCCGATGTTGCAACCCCACAATAATCATGATACTGCTAGCTCTTAAAATGCTGATAGGGAATCGAACCTCATGTATAGGGGTTATTTTTGGCGTTTTTCTAGCGACCTTGCTCATTTCTCAGCAGTCGGCCATTTTTTTAGGGCTCGTGACACGATCGTATCGGATGTTAACAGACATTCCTGCCCCCACCATTTGGGTCGTGGATCCTGCAACAGAAAGTGATGATCGCTTTAGAGCAATGCCCGAAAGTCATCTTGATCTTGTGCGAAGCACACCAGGGGTTGAATGGGCCGTTCCAATTGGCAGTTCTGATATTTCTTTAATCACGCCAGGCGGGGTCTTCGAAGTTTGCAAACTCTATGGCATTGATGATGCAACTTTGATTGGAGCTCCAGCTGAAATGATTGAAGGGCAAGTCAAAGACTTGCGACGCCAAGGAGGCGTCATCGTCGATGTTTATTCTGCCAACAGCCTCTTGGCCACCAAGAATGCCGATGGCACTAAAACACCTTTGAAACTTGGCGATGAAATCGAAATTAATAACAGGCGAGCCGTTGTTGTCGGCATTTGTCAAATTACGCAAGGATTTTATCCCCTACCCATTCTTTTTTCCACCTATTCAGAATTTAAACTCTTCAATCCTTTTCTCAGTAATCCCGTGGCTTTTATTGCAACTAAAACTGTGCCCGATACCAATGCTGAACAGGTTGCAAAAAAAATTAATACCTATACTGGGCTCAATGCCCTGACAACTGAACAGTTTAAACAAAAAATTGTCAACTCATTCTTAAGAACCGGAATCTTAATCAACTTCGGCCTTTCTGTCGCACTCGGAATTATTATCGGCTTTTCAATCGCCGGCCAAATCTTTTATAGCATGACGCTTGAAAACTTAATGTACTATGCTTTAATTAAAGCGGTAGGCGGAACAAAGGGTATGATATTCAACATGATCATTACCCAAGCTTTGCTCGCAGGGGTGATTGGTTTTTCATTAGGAATAGGAGCTACTCTTCTATGGGGCAAAGCCATCAAAGGGACGACTCTCGCCTTTCTTTTTCCCTGGCAGCTCCTCCTCTTTACAGGTGCAATTGTCCTGCTCATTTGCTTATTTACGGCGACGCTGAGTATTCGCAAAGTTTCGCGAGCAGACCCTAAAGTTTTAATGGGTAATTAAATGAATGACATTGCAGTGAAGTGCGTAGGGATCAAAAAGAGTTATGGTGAAAAAGACAATCGCGTCGAAGCTTTAAAAGGAGTCGATTTAGAAATTCATCAAGGGCAGCTCACCCTTTTGGTCGGGCCGTCAGGTTCTGGTAAAACAACCCTGCTGTCAATTATTTCAACCATTTTATCGTCCGATGAAGGCGAACTGTATCTATTTGATCACGAAATTCACAAAATGACTGAGCTCGAAAAAGCCCGCTTTCGCCGCGATAGCCTTGGAATCGTCTTTCAATCCCTGTTTTTAATTCCAACGCTGACTGTGTTGGAAAACGTTTCTCTACCTTTGCTTGTTGCTGGTTACTCTCAACACCAAGCAAACTTGAAAGCTTTGAACTTCTTAGAACAACTTAAAATGGCTCATCGTTCACAAGTTTCGCCAGCCTTTTTATCGAAAGGTCAGCAGCAGCGAGTGGCCATTGCCAGAGCCATGGTTAATGATTCGAAAATTATTGTCTGCGATGAGCCAACTAGCGCTTTGGATCAGGCTGCAGGATTTGAAGCCATGACTCTTTTACATGATTTGGCCTCTAAACACTCTAAAGCCGTTTTAGTTGTCACACACGACCACCGCATTTTCCCATTTGCCAATCGCATTGTAGAAATGAGCGATGGTCAAATCATAAAAGGTGATAAACATGAATAGAACCTACTTTTTTATCATTGCCTGCATCGCCATCGCATCGGCTCTATTAATTTCTTATTCTATTTGGCAAGAATCTCAAGTCCTCCCTCCGCCCGACCCCGTGGTTTCACATCCTACAGCGCCTTTTAAGTCGTATATTTCGGCAGTTGGAATAGTCGAAGCAAGCAGTGAAAATATCTTCATCGGAACCCCCCTAAACCGCATCGTCGCTAAGATCTTTGTCTCAGTAGGCGCCAAGGTTCAAAAAGGGGAACCTCTGATCGAATTTGAAAATCGAGATCTCGAAGCCGCTCTTCAATCCCAGCAAATGGCTTATGAAATTGCCCTGGCCCAGTTAAACAAATTAGAAGCACTGCCGCGCAAAGAGGATATTTCATCAGCTGAGGCTGAGCTTAAAAATGCAGAGGTTGCTTTGAGCCAATCCCAAAGTCAGTATGAAATGACGCAAGGGCTAAAAGATAAGCGCGCCTTAAGCCAAGAAGAAATCAACCGTCGCTACTTCAATTATCAACAAGCCGAAGCCAAGTTACTTCAAGCAAAAGCCATGCTAGATAAAGTGAAGGCCGGTACATGGAAACCGGATCTCAAAATTGCACACTTAGAAGCCTTACAAGCCAAAGCCAATGTCGATCGTGTCAAGGCCGATATTGACCAGACAGTCATTCGCTCTCCAATTGATGGTAAAATTTTGCAAATTAAAATTCACGAGGGAGAAATTCCTTCAGCAAACGGCGCTAGAACGCCAATGATGGTTCTTGGCAATACGGACGAAAAACACCTGGAAGTCAGCATCAACCAGTTCAATGCCCCCTACTTTCGCCAAAATGCACCGGCTGTTGCCTTTCTCCAAGGAAATCCACATATCAAGTTCGATCTTGAATTCATTAAACTTGAGCCCTATTTGGCCAATAAGCAAAACCTTACTAATAACCTCACAGAAAAAGTCGACACCCGTGTTCTTCTGGTCACCTATCGCTTCAAAGAAGACGACAAAAAAATCTTTGTTGGGCAGGTCATGGATGTCTACATAGAAGCCGATTATGCACCATGAGAGGCTAAGCATGTATCCCTCTACAATTTGGAAAACTTTTTTTCTAAGTGCTCTGCTCACAGGATGCTCTGTTAGGCCTCCATATGTTGCACCGCAAATGGATATTCCATGTGAATGGCATAGCCAACCAATAGAAGGAATGAGCCCCGACTCCATCGAATGCTTTTTATGGTGGGAATCTCTCAATGATCCCCTTTTAAATAGCCTGATGAAACGGGCTGCCTTTCAGAACCTGGATTTATATATTGCAGGGGCACGGATTTTAGAAGCACGAGCTGAAAGAAAGGCCCACGACACCCAGCTTTATCCCCATGTTGACGCCACCATAAATTATGGTCATCTGGAATGCCATAGAGAAGCTCTTTTAAATAAAATTGCAAGTTGCCATCATCGCAAACATGGCAAACTTAATCTCAATTTTTTTGAAGTTGGATTCGATGCCGACTGGGAGATTGACCTTTTTGGCGCACGCTCTTATGAAATCAATGCCTTAGAAGCACAGGCTGAAGCTGCCGAAGAGGCCTTTAAAGAGGCATGGGTGACCTTATCAGCAGAAATTGCAAGAAATTATATTGAATTGCGGAGCCTGCAAAATCAGACCACACTCGTCGATCATCGCATTGCATCGCAAACAGATACTCTGCAATTAACTCAAGAGCTTCTCGATAATGGAATGGCAAGCTTGATTGATATTGCACAAGCCCAACAACAACTTAGCAGCCTTTCTGCGCAAAAACCACTGCTAGAATTAGGTATCAGCAAAAGCATCAACCGCTTGTCCATTCTGCTTGGACAAGTCCCAGGTGATTTATACGCAGAGCTATGCGAACCAGGCAAAATCCCCTCTCTTCCTTGCTATAAGCCGATTGGGATTCCATCCGAACTGCTTAGGCGAAGGCCCGATATCCGCAGAGCTGAAAGAGATTTAGCAGCTGCTACAGAAAGAATTGGCAGTGCAATCGCAGCTCTTTTCCCAAGACTGTCTTTAAGAGGCTTTGTAGGCGATATTACAACCCATTTAGGCTCCTTGCTCAATCCAGCAAAGAGTGGCACTTGGTTTGCAGGGCCTCAACTGCTCATGCCTATTTTTAATAGCCGCTTGCTGAAGCAAGATGTCGACTACCAAAAAATTAAGACTAAGCAAGCCCTATTCGAATACCAAAAAACAGTATTAGAAGCATTAGAAGAGGCCGAGAATGCAATCGCTTCATTCCACTACGAGCTGCAATACAACAAGCAATTAGCGCTTGCTGAAGAATCGGCAGCAAATGCTTATCAAGCAACTTTAGATCTGTATGAAAAAGGATTTAAAAGCTATCTAGAGGTTCAGTTTACTAATAGAGATTGGTTAAATGCACAAAATGCTTTTGCACAAAGCCAAACAAATCTACTCCTTCACTATATTGTTCTTTATAAGGCCCTTGGTGGGGGATGGGATTCAAGCAATTGCACCGAATCGAGCTCCTTTGAATCCAAGTGAAAGCTCTTAAAAAGTGGATTAAAAATTAGATTATTCTTTCAAAATTAAATTGTATAATTCACTGCGACATGCTATGCGTTACCCATTATTAGACGTCTAAAAAGAGGCATAAATGGTATTCCTTGAGCAGAAATCTAACTTTCGACACACCTTTGGTCCATTGCTTCTTCTATTGCTTTGTCCGCCAACCGTTTTTGCATTTTGGTACACAAACGTCTATTTAAACGGATCATTGTTAAAATTTGGCGAGCTACTTTGGCAACAAGGCCTTTTACAGACTTTAGAAGAAATCTGGTTCCCCTATTTCTTTGGCACAACTACAGCCTGGACCATTTTAGCCATTTTTGCTGTTTTTGAACTCGTGCTCATGCGCGCTCTTCCAGGAAAAACATATGAGGGCCCCACTACCCCAGCTGGCCATGTCCCTCTTTACAAAGCCAATGGCGTGCCAGCTTATCTCGTTACGTTAGTCACTTTTTACTTAGCCTCCTTTCACTTTCAATTATTCTCGCCCACAATTATTTATGATCACTTTGCCGGACTTCTAGGGGCTTTGAATATTTTTAGCTTATGGTTTTGCCTTTTTCTCCTGCTCAAAGGCCATTTTGCACCATCGAGCCGCGATGTAGGCGGATCCGGCAATGTGATCTTCGATTACTACTGGGGCATGGAACTATATCCCCGTCTTTGGGGATGGGATATCAAACAGTTTACCAATTGCCGCTTCGGTATGATGGGATGGCCCCTCATCCTCCTTTCATTTGCGGCCAAGCAACAGCAATTATATGACTTGAGCGACTCCATGATTGTCGCCGTGGCCCTGCAATTGATTTACATCACTAAATTTTTTATTTGGGAACCTGGCTATTTGCGATCATTGGACATTATGCATGATCGAGCAGGCTATTATATTTGCTGGGGCTGCCTAGTATGGGTGCCCGGTATCTATACCTCACCAACGCTTTATTTAGTCAATCATCCCAATCACTTGGGCTATCCGTTCGCCACTTTACTATTCGTTTTAGGAACCGCGGGAATCATGATCAACTATTTAGCCGACAGACAACGGCAGCAGGTCCGCGCCAAGCAAGGATCTTGCCTCGTATGGGGTAAACCACCGGCTCTTACTATCGCTCACTATATGACAGAAACTGGCGAATCCAAACACAATCTGCTCCTATCCTCTGGATGGTGGGGACTGTCTCGCCATTTCCACTACCTACCAGAATTGCTAGCGGCCTTCTGCTGGAGCGCTCCGGCCCTTTTCGAACATTTCTTACCCTATTTTTACTTTACCTTTCTAACCATCCTATTAATCGATCGAGCCTTTCGAGATGATCGACGTTGCTTACATAAATATGGCGAAGATTGGCAGCTCTATTGTCAAAAAGTTCCTTACAAGATCATTCCCTATGTCATTTAATCCATGCATTTTCTTGCAAAATTCTTAGATTGTAAGGAGCTCATAGAGTTAAAGCCAGAAACTGATGACAAGCTTTCTTTCGAATGATAGGCCAACTTTCCTGATTTCCATGCTATAAAAAATGAACTAACAAATACTCTTATTGCCTTTTTTATTTAAATCATTTTATCATTCTCGAAATGATTGCCTGTTTTCAAAATGTGATTAATTCTATTTGATAACAAGTTTCGGAAAAGCTCTTAACACTAAAAATGAATGGCTATGTCTACACTCTCTTCCAATCCACCGATGCTAGATGAAAGTAAACTATCCCCCATGATGGTACAATGGTATGCCTGTAAAAAAATGGCGCCTGATGCTGTTTTATTTTTCCGCATGGGAGATTTTTATGAGGCGTTTTATGAAGATGCTCATCTCTTAGCAAAAGAGTTAGATTTAACTCTAACGAAGCGGCAAGATATTCCAATGAGCGGGGTACCTTTTCATACGAGTGAAGGCTACATCGACAAACTCGTTGCTAAAGGTTTTCGCGTTGCCGTTGCAGAACAGATGGAAGATCCCAAACAAACTAAAGGTCTAGTCAAACGGGAAATTGTTCGTGTTGTGACACCCGGAACCGTGATTAATTCGACTTTACTATCCGATAAAACAAACAACTTCTTTGCCGCTCTTACCAAGGCTGGGCAAGTCTACGGACTCGCTTTTTTAGACTTAACTACCGGAGAGTGCTGGGTCAGCGAGTTCACACAAGAACGCGATCTTTTAAATGAGCTTTACCGACTTCACCCAGCCGAATTCTTAACATCCGAAAAATTTAAAGAAAAGCAAGCGTCCTTATTTGAAGATATGCGCCAAACCTATTCATTCTTGGTTAATACTCAAGAAGAATGGCATTTTGAGCACCAATCAGCCTACGATTTTTTAGTCCAACACTTTAGAGTTCACAGCTTAGATGGATTTGGGCTCAATGGCATGGTCGCTGCTATTAATGCAGCCGGTGCCCTCCTGCGATATCTACAGGATGCTCTTTGCCTATCCATTCAACACATCCAAGACATTCGATCCTATTCCACCTCCCATTTTATGGTGTTGGACCGCATGACCCAACGCAACCTCGAATTAACGCATTCTCTTCAAGACGGAAGCCGTCGCAATACACTGCTCGGAGTCATCGATCAGACCGTCACACCCATGGGTGCGCGTCTCATGCATCACTGGGTTAAACAACCCCTTCTGCACTTAACAGAGATTCAGCAAAGGCAATTGGGAATTCAGTCGTTTTTGGATCAGTGCCATGTCTTGGAATACTTTCAAGAGAAGCTCATTCACGTTAAAGATCTTGAGCGCCTGATGATGAAGGTCAGCGCAGGTTATGCAACGCCAAGAGATCTAGTTGCCCTACACCTTTCTTTCCAGCCAATTAATGCTATTAAATCTCTTTTAGCGCCATTGTCAGCAGAATGGGTGCAAAGGCAAGTGGAAAAACTCAATCCGCTCCCAGAGATGAATCACCGCATTGCTCAAGCACTTGTTGACGAACCTCCTCTTAGGCTTGGCGAGGGGAAAACCTTTAGAGATGGATATCATCAAGAGCTCGATGATCTCCGTGAAATCAGCCGCGACAGTAAGGCTTGGATGGCTCGCTATCAAACTCAAATCAGAGAAGATACGGGCATCAAAACATTGAAAGTCGGTTTCAACAAAATGTTTGGCTACTTCATAGAAGTAAGCCGCGGACAGGCAGACAAAATGCCGGATACATTTATCCGTCGTCAAACGCTTGTAAACGCTGAACGCTATATCACACCAGAATTGAAAGACTATGAAAGTAAAGTCTTAACGGCTGAAGAGCGCATCGAAGCCATCGAAAGCGAGCTTTTTCACCAATTGAGATCAGACATTGTTCAATACACCAAAACAGTTCTAGAAGTCGCCCAGGCATTAGCCAGACTGGACTGCTTAAGCGCTTTGGCAGAAACAGCCAGAAAATACCACTATAACTGCCCGACAGTGGACAATAGCTTAACATTGCGAATAGAAGAGGGACGCCATCCCGTTATCGAAACGGCATGTAGGCGGGAAAAATTTATTCCTAATGACACCTATCTAGACGATCAGCAAGACAGACTTTTACTCATCACCGGCCCCAATATGGCCGGAAAATCGACTTATTTACGCCAAGTTGCTCTGATAGTCATTTTAGCTCAAATTGGCTCTTTCGTTCCTGCCAAACAAGCCCATATTGGAATCGTCGACAAGGTCTTCACCCGCATCGGAGCAAGCGATGACCTCTCACGCGGCCAATCCACCTTCATGGTCGAGATGACAGAAACAGCCAATATTTTAAATAACGTCACATCGCGCTCACTCGTCATCTTAGATGAAATTGGCCGCGGAACAAGCACCTACGATGGCATCTCAATCGCTTGGTCGGTAGCTGAATATTTACTGACCACTGAACAGCGCATGGCAAAAACACTTTTTGCTACCCACTATTGGGAATTGACAAAGCTAGAAGAAAAAGTTCCGGGCGCTGTCAATTATAATGTCGCTGTACATGAGGCTGAAGACCACATCACCTTCTTGAGAAAAATTGTTAAAGGGGGAACTGATAAAAGCTATGGCATTCATGTCGGACGGCTCGCAGGCCTTCCTGCATCCGTTTTACAACGGGCCAAGGAAATTTTAGAGCACCTGGAAGAAAACTCTAACCGCAAAAGTGCGTTTGAGCCTGCTAAAATCAAACGTCCCTCTCCACAGAAGCTGAAAGTCCCTCAAACCGATTTTCAACTTTCCCTATTTGAAAATTGAGCCCTTTTCTCAATACTGAAATTTCTTAAAATAACCTCATGAGTAAATGTGGAGCCAAAAAAAATGCTCCCATTTACCCAAAAAGCAATGAAGAAAGCCTTCGCATCGAAAATCTGCCATTCAATCACAAATGCTCCACCCCAAAATTTTATTTTTTTATATTTTACAAAGACTTTGTTAAACACATTTCATTTAATATTAAAGACTTATGCCATTAAAAATGGCATTCTGTTTGACCTCTTTAAAAATAAAAACTTTTTTTATTGACAACGATATCTTTGAAAAGGAATAGATAGAGAAGTGTAAATTAAACACACAATTGTCTCAGTGTTATGGTTTAATGTAGCCAAGTAAGTCTACAACCTGGCATTGCAGCAGTTAAAAAAATTTTAAGGAGGCTTTTATGGACAAAAAACAACCACAGCCACAAAAACAAAATCCAGCTCAAAAACAACAACCTCAGCAGAAACCAAATCAATCTTCTACAAAGAACCCAACTCAAAAGAAAGGCCAATTCTAATTGGTGATTTTATGAGTTGAAATAGTTTGAGCTATTTCGATTTTAACCGCGCGATTTGCTAGAATCGCGCGGTACGCCTCTTTGCACCAGCCTTTCTTTTGAGCCTCTCTTATTCTCATGATTTCTTTGTTACATCTGTTGCGAGAAGCGTGCCAATCGAGCGGGATTGTATTCAGCCACATTTTTTCTATTTAAATTTTCTTCCTCATATGCTATATTGATCGCATTATGAAAGAAGGTAAGGACTGTGTTAAAACAAACCCAAGGACCAAACCAACATTTCAAGGCCTATTATCAAGACAATTCTGTACTCATTCAACTTGTGATTGCAGAGTTCGTTCACACGCACCGATTAATCAGCAACATTAAGAATTTTATTGATAATAACCTGCTAACTGCCCAGCAGTTGGATGGATCTATTTCTCCTCTTTTTCACTCTTTAAATCAGCTGTTAGGAAGCCAATCTAATCATGAACACGCTGCTATTTCAAGATGGATTAAAGGCCCTTTAACAAGGATGAAAGAGTATTGCGAGCAGTTTTCGCATAATGGCGAGTCGGATAAATTCCATTTAAATCTCCACTCAGCTGTTTACCAAACATGGCTAGCAGCCATTCATAATATGGATTTGATCAATACTTTCCGTTTGTGCCGCACTATGACGAAAAACCTTTCATTCTCATCTCATGTTCAGCGCAGCTTAAAGCGTCTGCTTTCACGCCTAAACATCGTCACCAAGCAAATTCCGCGCGTGGCCAATCTCTATTGGAATAACGAAAACGTCGCCTATTTTCTCATGAAAAGAAAAAGAGAATTGATGGACATTTATGGAGAAGAAGAAGTGAATAAATGCTTTAAATCCTTTGCCAAGCAAGCCATCTTGACTCCCCATCTTATTCGACGTTATCAAGAAAGAGGGTTTACAAACCATGAGCTAGAAAAAGCTGCCGGAGTTTGCTAATGAACATGAACGCCTTAACCAAGCAATATGCAGAGCTCGTGTCCTTGACACAGCTTTTTCTTATCAAAGAACATCGGATCAAAGATTTCCGCTTATCTTTCCCTAAGGAGAAAGCTTTTTTTAGTTCACGTAAACTAGCTCCTGTCGGGAAAAAACAGGCCCAGCCTCCAGTAGTAACTGAAAGACTACCACTGCCCCATTCCTCTTTCAAATCGAGCACTCCGCAAACACCCGATCCTCAACCAGGATCATTGCCCCATCCGCCATCTCCGGACCCTCAACCAGAGCGATTACCACCTCAAACTGTGCCTTCTCCAGACCCTCTTCCTCCAACGGAGCTGCCCGAGCAGCCACTTCCGCCAACAAAACCGCAAGTCATTAATGAATTGGGAAAGACTAAGCAAGCTCAGTTGCTAAACTTAGAGCCATTGACTGTCCCATTGGCAGCGGAAGATTATGGATTTAAGGCTATTATACAAAAAATGTTTCCTAATTACCGGCTCAATGAGGCAATTCCCGACGATCGCTTGGCAAAAAAGCTCATGAATGCCTGGTCTTTGGAACAGTCGATACCCCCAGTTATTATTCTATCCTTCGATGAGAGAGAAAAGCATCTCGCGCTGTTAAAAAACATTGCTCGGGCCATCACTTTGCGTTTCGCTCCCGCCCGTGTCATGTCAGGGCTGAAATTGGAAAAAGAAAAGCAGTGGGATTCATTATTCAACACAGCCGGTTTACGCTTGATCATTGCAAGCGATTACGGCCTTTATCTGCAGCCGGCTCTGATGACGCATTACCGAGAAGTCTCTAAGCAGGCCAAGCACTTTTTAAACCAAACACCCCTCCTCCTCCTATCCGACTTAGACCTTTACTTGAAAGAGCCGCAGCTTAAGTCGCTGCTCTGGCGCGCCATTTGCAACGAATTTAGCACTGCGCCTTCATCATTTGCTCGCTAACATGGAATCATTCGCCGCTTTTGCGTCTGTCATTTTAGATGTTTCGGTAGATAAAACACTCGACTATGGAATCACGCCTTCTCAGCTAGAATTTGCCAAAAGAGGCGTGCGCGTCGAAGTTCCTGTCCGCGGCCATCTACGAGCCGGCTATATCGTCGATATTAAAGAAACCCCTTCTTTTAAAAGTGTTAAACCCATTGCCCGCTTATTATCTGAAGCACCTCTTATTTCAGACGAATTATTTGACTTGTCATTATGGGTCGCGCGATACTACTGCGCTCCCCTTCGGGATATTTTCCGCATGATTCTTCCACCGGGAGTCAGAAAAGGGATGGGAGAAAAAGAGCAGCTCTTTGTCATGCGAGGTAAAACGCGCGACGAGCTTATTCAAATCTGCATGCACATACGCGAAAAAAAGCCCGCCCAAGCAGCGATTTTAGAAGCCATGCTCAAGGTAAAAAAAGGTATTTTGCTCTCAAAACTTTTAGAAGAAACAAAAAGTTCACGCAGCTCCGTACAAGCCCTTGCCAAACAAGGTCTTCTTATCGTCGATGTCGTAAAAATTGATCGATCGCCATTGATCAATGAAGAATATTTTATGACTAAACCTAAAGCTCTCAATGGCGATCAAACAGCAGCTCTTAGCAAGATCGAGGCAACCCTCCTTTCTCACGCCTTTCAAGCACATTTAATTCACGGAATCACGGGCAGCGGAAAAACTGAAGTCTATCTACAAGCCATTGACGTCGCTTTAAAGCTCAATAAGAGCACAATCATGCTCGTTCCGGAAATTTCTCTAACGACTCAAACCATCGAACGGTTTCGAAGCCGCTTCCCTGAAAAAATCGCCATCCTTCACCATCGGCTAAGCGAGGGCGAGCGGCGCGATGAATGGCATAAAATCCGAGATGGACAAGCCAAAATAGTGGTGGGCGCTCGGTCTGCCATCTTTAGTCCAGTGGTCAACTTAGGTCTCATTATTGTTGATGAAGAACACGAGCAATCCTACAAGCAAAACGACATTTCTCCTTGCTATCAAGCAAGAGATGTAGCAGTCATGCGAGGCAAGCTGGCACAAGCCGCAGTTGTACTGGGAAGTGCTACACCTAGCTTAGAAAGCTACTACAATGCTCAAAAGGGAAAATATGAACTCAGCGTTCTTCACAAGCGGGCCGATGTAGCGACGCTTCCAGACGTCACTATTGTTGACATGAAGAAAGAATATGATCGGGCAAAGGGACTGACCAATTTTTCTGAACTCCTATTGAATGGCATCGAAAAAAGGCAAAAACAGGGCGAACAAGTCATCCTGTTTCTCAATAGGCGCGGCTATCACACAACCTTGCTTTGTCAGGATTGTTCAAAAGTCGTCAAGTGCGCTCATTGCGAAGTGCCTTTGACCTTTCATTTGGGCGACAATCAACTTGCCTGCCACTTATGCGGCTATCAGATATCCCCGCCACCAAAAGAGTGTCCTTCTTGCCGTGGCAGCAAACCACTAAAATTCCGGGGAGCTGGTACAGAGCAGGTGGAAAGAGCCTTGCATGCCATTTTCCCAGATATACGAACCCTGCGCGTCGACGCAGATACGACAAGGCACAAAGGAAGCCATCAAAAGCTGTTGCGTGATTTTGGAACGGGTAAAGCCGATGTTTTAATTGGCACGCAAATGATTGCAAAGGGGTTGCATTTTCCAGAAGTGACCCTAGTTGGCGTTTTAAACAGCGACTCCGGGCTTAACATTCCCGATTTCCGTGCTTCCGAAACAATTTTTCAACTCATTACACAAGTAGCCGGACGATCAGGAAGGGGGGTAACAAGAGGCGAAGTCATCATTCAAACCTCAATGCCCGACAACCCTACTATCCAACACGCTGCTAAACAAGATTATGTAGGGTTTTATCAAGAAGAGATCGCTGTCAGAGAATTCTTTAGCTATCCGCCTTTTGCGCATTTGGCCAAACTAACTTTCAGCGGCCCACAAGCCGAACAGACATTGCAAGCGGCGCAAGCTTTGCGTGAAAATATGATTAAATACCTACCTGCACACTTTGAATTTCATCCTGTAATCCCTTGCGGTTACGCTAAAATCAAAGATCTCTATCGCTATCAATTTTTGATCCGCGGCCCCAATATGAATCCGCTCAATCAAGCTCTCGAAAAAATTCAGAGCTTGCTGATATTGCCAAGAGCCATCAAAGTATTTGTCGACATCAATCCTTCGTCAACTTTCTTTTGAATAGCTGCTTTAGGAATGAAAAATCCATTCTGCTCAATTAGTGCAATCAGGCAGAATGGATAGAACCTGTGATTAAACCCAGAACGAGGCTCAAACGATTTCGGCTAAAACGGGCAATGGTTCATTTTTTTCATCTTCGATTTTTACAATTTCTACCATTTCTATATCCTGGCTCTCACAAATAAAATCTGTTGCATCAGACTCTGAGAGATGTTCTTCAAAATCAAGGATCTCAAATTCAGCTGTAGCATCCACAGTTGTTCCATTCAAAGAAAGAGTGCCCATCCTTTCTTCTTGAGCCAACTTGAGCTGTTCTAGAATAAACTCTACCTCATTACCCGGAATAGAAGTTCCATCTTTCGTGATAAAGAGCCCATCTTGACAGCAGATCATAAATCCACCTGTCAACTCATCGCTCTTGGCATGCTCTGCAATCTGATTGACTAACAGTTCCAATTTTTGACGACGTGCCACCAAATTATTGCGCGATGGAATGAGTGCTAGATTCTGCAAAAGTTTTTGCTTTTCCTCTTTTTCCAAAAACGTTCCGTCTATATAGACGGCCTGGCCATCACACTGTCTTTCAATCAAATAGCTCTTCAAAAATTCACCAATTTGCTTGGCATCCATCTGATTCAGGCGATCAATCAAAATAGAGCGATTGTTAGGCTGCCCCATCAAAGCGGCTAACTCTTCATTTTGCTGAATAGACTTTTGACATTCGATTTTGTCTAACTCGCGAAAAATCACCTTCATCTCTTTATTTGAAATAACATCACCGCGCTTCTTATCCATGCAATCTTGGCTCATGTAATAACAGCCATCAGCAGCTCTCACAATAAAATTCTTCCACTCGTCTTTGCCATCAAAAACTGCAGGCATTCTTTTAGCGGGAAGAGTCGACTGACTAGTTCCAAGCATACACTGATCAATATCGTTCGGAGTTAAATAATCAAGTGGCAAAATGGAGTGACTGCTCAGGAGCTTCACTAGATTTTGAATCTCCTCAGAACGTTTGCGAGGATTTACCCTCTTCAGAATCTCCACCCCGGCTTTAATGATCTCTTTATCTTGCATGGTTCTCAAGGATCCATCTGGAAAGATTACCATGCCGTCGCTTCGCTTGACTCGATACGTTTTAACAAGCTTCTTAATTAAAGCCTTCGCTTCTGACTCAATCGTTTCTTCAGACTTTTTATCTATCTCTTGGCATAATTGAATGAGTTTGCCGACTAAATCGTACTCTGCTGTGCCAACAAAAATATCTTGCATATCCTCTTTAGTCAATAAACGACCAAAAGCATCTCTTAGGCGATTTGTTTCCGGATCCACTGTAAATAAGGCGTCGAGTGACAAGTTGGCTAATTTTTTAACTTGCTGCGGATCGCCCATCACCTTTTGATACGCCAGCCCAACTAAATTCACCACGAGCGGCAAAGCGATCTGGCCTGTCACTCCGGCAAAACAGGTCATGTAGGGCAATGCCTTAGGCGTAAAAGTTATCTTTAAAGTCTCAGCCAATGTCACCTGAGTTGCACCTGTCACCAGTTGCTTCATTCCCTCTAAGCTCCATCTCGATACCTGCTTGACTTCCTGTTGAAAACATTTCCTCACGACAAAATCAATCGTATTGTTGCTCCAACTTTGCCCATGCGTTTGAACAAGATGCTCGCCCAGTCCCTTACCCGCCGTTTCCCAACTAGGCAAATAAGCACCGACTAAATTCCAAAGATAGCTAGGCTCCTCTTTTGGCTGTACATCGAAATCCTGCGCAATTTTCTCGGCATAACGCCTTAGAATCGCTTGATTGCATGACGTATATGTTTCTGAAACATTCATAATTAACCTCTCGACAACATTATTAAATGAATTTAAACGTTAATTATAAAATAAACAAATAAGGTAACAATAAATTAAATATAAAGATTCAATAAACAAAGATATTTAACGTCAATAGTATTATTAAACAATTGAATATATCATGGATTAGATAGATCTAAAAGTCATCGTTAGAATAAGAAGATAATTTAATAATGAATTCGTCTAAGTCGATTGAAATTAAATAGAGAATAATTTAAACTTTTTTGTCACAAAGGAGTAGAGAGCGAGAAATTTAATTTCTCATGTGTTTTGGAAATAGTCTCAGCATGCATGGCAGATCTGCTCATATTGATTTAATCTGATTGTTAAGGAAGCTTTATGTTACCCATTTTGAAAAATCAAGATTCTCAAGACCGTTCCAATCAAACGGTTCCCAAACGGGATTCGGACGAATCTTCTTCCCCTTATTTTAATCATAACGGCAATAAAATTAATTTTATCAGCTTAGGCTGTCCCCGCAATTTGGTGGATAGCGAGGTCATGCTCGGTATTTTGCTTAAGGCTGGTTATGAAGTGGCTCCTTCTTTAGAAGAAGCGGATTATTTGGTTATCAATACGTGCGGATTTTTAGAAGCGTCGCGCCAAGAATCGATGGATACGGTCCAAGACGTACTAGCCCAGCGCAAGAAAACAGCCAAGCTGATTGTGACAGGCTGCATGGTTCAAACACACAGCGACGTGCTTAAAACCACCTTTCCCGGAATCGATTATTTATTGGGATCTGGAGATGTTGAAGGAATCTTACAAGCCGTCCAGTCAACGCAAAAAGGGGAAATCGTTTCTTCTGCAAGAAGCTATTTAGAAGCCGGTGAAGTTCCTCGTCGCCTTTCGACTCCTAAGCACTTTGCTTACTTGAAAATTGCCGAAGGGTGTCGCAAGCGTTGTGCTTACTGTGTCATTCCAACAATCAAGGGACCTTTGAAGAGTAAGAGCAAAGAGCAAATCCTGAAGGAATTTAATCTGCTGCTGAACCAAGGGGTCAAGGAAGTCATTCTCATTGCGCAAGACTTGGGCGACTACGGTAAAGATCAAGGCGCAAAGAAGCTGACAGCGCTTTTAGACCTTCTCCAATCCATGCTGGAAATAAAGCAAGATTTCTGGTTACGTCTCCTCTATTTATATCCAGATGAAATTACGGATGAATTGATCGCTGTTATGAAGAGTGATAAGCGAATCTGTTCCTATCTCGACATGCCGATTCAACACGTCAACAATCAGCTCTTAAAATCGATGAGGCGCATGACTTCTAAAGAAGATATCGTTGAAATCATTACTAAATTGCGCCGCGAGGTTCCGGACGTTGTCATCCGCACGAGCCTGATTGTCGGCTTTCCTGGTGAAACAGAAGAGCAATTTGAAGAACTTGTTCAATTCGTTCAAGATCACCCTCTTGATAACGTCGGTATCTTTAAATTTTCAAGAGAGCCTGGATCGCATGCTTACGACCTGCCGAATCAAATTTCAGACGAGGTAAAAGAGGCCCGTTACCACCGTCTGATGCAAGTTCAAAAGAAAGTCGTGAAAAAGTATCTCAAAAAGATGATTGGTAAAAAAATTCCAGTCGTCGTCGAAGGCTACCATCCAGAGACGAATCTTTTAATGATTGGAAGGCACATGGGCCAATGTCCAGACATTGATGGCCAGGTCCTCATTAACGATGGACGCAAGGTGAAAGGCTTCGGGCAAGTCTATACAGTTGAAATAACAGATGTAGCAGACTATGATTTAGTCGGGCACGTTCTGTAAAATTTCTTTCTCCTCACAGACTAAGCTCAACGCCTGTACAGACAGGCTTTGAGCGAAATCAGCAAATGCTGTATAAGCGATTTGAAAAGTGAGGAGGAGCCCATGAAGTTTAGCCAAGCAATCAAACTCTTTAGAAACTCAAATCGTCAGACAAAGTTTTTTATTTTTATGTTCGCGCTTTATACAGCGGCTTTGGTTTGGACAACAGTACAGGCCTATGCAAGATTAGAATACAGCCGCAGCGACGAACAAAAACCCATCAAGGTTCGAATACAAAACCCTGATCTTACCCCTTAAGTATAGTTGACATCTATGACAAAAAAGCCTGATTATCATCAACATGAAGAATTTCAAAACCGTTTACGCAAACTGGCAGAAATCCGCCAAGCCAACGTAGACCCATACCCAGCTAAGTACACCCCGACTCACACAACCCATCAGTTGCACCAAGAATTTGACCAAGCCCCTGTTGGCCACAGCGAAGATGCTGCAGCGGGTTCGACAATACCTGTTTGCTTGGCTGGACGTTTAGTGCTATTCCGCTCCATGGGTAAAAACGCCTTTGCTCATCTGCAAGATGAATCAGGCCGCATTCAAATCATGTTCAACCGCGACCAAACAGTTGTTGACGGTTACACACCCGATTCAGAAGATGCCGATCTATCCCCTTACAAATTTATCGAAAAGAAAATTGACCTTGGCGACATCATCGGAATCGAAGGATATCTTTTCCATACAAATAAAGGTGAATTGACTGTTTTTGTAAAAAAAGTCACCATGCTTTGCAAGACCCTTTTACCGCTTGCTGACAAGCATGGTGGATTGGCTGATAAAGAATTGCGCTACCGCAAGCGCTGGCTTGATTTGATTTCTCATTTAGACGTAGCCAAACTCTTTCGCACGCGCAGCCATATCCTAAAAGAGATCCGCTCTTACTTTGACAATCAACAATTCTTAGAAGTCGAAACCCCCATTCTGCAAAGCATTTACGGTGGAGCAGAGGCTCGTCCTTTCATCACAAAGCTGAATGCACTCGACCAAGAAATGTTCTTGCGCATTTCACTTGAGATTCCCCTAAAAAAGCTCATCGTGGGTGGCATGAACCGCGTTTACGAAATGGGACGCGTATTCCGCAATGAAGGGATTGATCGCAATCACAATCCAGAGTTCACTTTACTAGAAGCCTATGCGTCTTACTGGGACTATCATGATATGATGGGATTTGTCGAAAAGCTTTTTGAAAAATTAGCCATCGACCTTTATGGCACAACCCAAGTTCCTTATACCCCCCATGAAGGTGCTGAAACAATCCATGTCGACATGAAGGCACCCTGGATTCGCCTTACAATGAAAGACAGTATTAAGCACTATGGCAAGCTCGATGTCGACACCCTATCGGATGAAGAGATGCGCCGTATGTTAGAAGAGAGCGGGCATTGCGATCTCAAAAAGCTCAAAGGTTTGAGCCGTGGATTACTCATAGCTGCCCTGTTTGAAGTGCTAGTCGAGCCACACCTCATTCAACCGCACCACATCTACGATCATCCTATCGAAACGACACCGCTTTGCAAACCTCATCGTGACCCAAAGGTGCGTCAAGAGGGAATCGTCGAAAGATTTGAAAGCTTTATCCTCACTCAAGAGGTGTGCAATTCTTATAGCGAGCTTAACGATCCAGAAATTCAACGCGACCTACTCGAAAAGCAATCCGATCGCCGCGATGCAGGCGATGAAGAGGCCAGCCCATTGGATGAAGAATTCATTGAAGCCATCTGTCAAGGGATGCCGCCAACAGGAGGTATTGGCATTGGAATCGACCGCTTAGTCATGATCTTGACTAACTCCCACTCCATCCGCGATGTCCTCTACTTCCCTTGGATGAAAAACGTCTAACGTTTTTAGCTCCATCTAAAGGGTAAGGCTCATACACGAGCTTTACCCTTTTTGAACACTCAATCATCAAATCGAATGCTCAACTTTTATTGACTTATAGCAGGCGACCCGCTATGTATAAGCTGTGATTTAGACGTTAAACTCTGAAGGAGAGACTATGAATTTCTGGGATGTACACGGCGTTTTCTTTTTAATCTTTATCACTCTCTTTCCAAGATTAACGATGCTTTTTGCCGTTTCAGTATCCTTTGGCCCCTTTGCCTGGCTTGGATGGCTGATTGCCCCTCATCTGACCGTCGCCATTCTAGCAACGCAATATTACTGGCACACAAATCCCGTTCTTTGCACAATTGCCTGGTTTGTCGCCTTAGCAGGAACAGGCGGAGAGGCCAAAGTCGTCACAATGAATACCCGGCCTCGTTGGTGGTAAGAAAGGGCTGGCTTCTACTTGATTGACTGGTACTCCTTGATTAATTGAACGCAGTTATTCAAAAAAGCGACTTTAGAATGCGATTGATTGGCCAGTTGAGCAAAATCAATCTGATCATAGATCACCTGTGCTTTTTTAATCTGTTCAATGGCTTCATCGTACTGTTCCTCGCTTGCCAAATGCTTCGCATAAGAGATACGAGTCCCAGCTAAAAGAAGAAGACAAGGGTCTGATTTTTTTTGTAAAACTATGGCTTCATTCTGCTTTCCTAATAATAGCTCCATACACTTGATGCTCTCAAGAAAGTACGCGCTTTTCTCAGCGGACTTGGCTGTTTTATAGATTTCTAAAGGAATACAATCGAGAAACGAAGGGCAATGCTAAAATTCATAAAAACTCCTAGTTATTCGCTAATCAATAAAAAACGAGCCAGCAGTTTCTCCGAGTTAAGCTATTTAGTCAATAACACTCTCAACTAATATAGAAATAGATTTAATCTAAGAGTAGAACAAGTTTGACAAAAGATAAAATAAAATTTTTGCTAACCTTGAACATTGTAATTTAGAAATGCTTGATATCTTTTTAGACAACATTAAGGCCGAGGAGCATAGAGAGGAGGCGCTAAGGATAATCGGATCAGGATTAAGCGAGGATGATACTGTGTTTGAATATGAAGAAGTGATCGTACTCCTTAAAGACTCATATCTGGCTTGTGTTAAATGCCTCATTACAGACATGAACCATAAACTGGCTGATAGCAATGGCCGCATTCCTCTCAATCTGATCAAAGATGAGAAGTCACCTATCTATAAGTATTTAATCGAGCAACAACAACAGCCTAAAAAGAGGTGAAGGATTGTATTATAGTAAGATAGGGAACATAAACTATCTTTCTTTGCTTTGAGAGCGGCCTAAAGAGGCCTCTCTCAAAGAGGCTGACCAAGAGTTATCAAAAAGCGTCCACAAGCTTTGACAAATAACAATTTTCGATAGCCAAAAAAGACCCTGCTGAGATTCTTAAGAGGGGACTATCTCCCCTCTTTGATACTCTCAGCCAATTTTGCACCATGAGGAGTGATAGAAATATCGACTGGACCATGTTTTTTGATAAAGTTGGCTTGAGCTAATAGATTGCAAATGGTATCTACAGCTGTTTTTTGCAAACCAGCCAAGTGGCCAATTGCATAGCGATCCAATGGATCATCTTGCTCTTCTTGCTTGCAGGCCTCTTCATAAAGCCGCAAAACAAACGTTTCGTCTTTCGTTCTTCCTCGTTCTGTCATAGATTCTTCCTTTTCATGTATTGACGCACGGTCTTGCAAACTGAATGTATCAATAAAAAGCCTTTACTTATTTGGCCTAAACCAACACTCAAGTCCTCTTGTTCATTTGTAGATACCAAGATCATGCTTTTTTTAGTCTTGCCCCATGCGGGGTATCTTCAATTAAATAGCCTCGTTGATGAATGAAATCTCTGAGCTCATCTGCCAATTTCCAGTTTTTATCCTGACGGGCCTGCAAACGCTTAGCAAAAGCATCTTCTAAATCCTCTGGAATGACTTCTTCTCTTTTTTCAAAAGTCATTACACCAAGCACATCATCGAATTTTTTCATCAACTCAATAGCCGTCTGGGCCTCTTCACGGCTCAGTTGCTCCGCATCGCATAGGCAATTAACCTCGCGAACAAAATCAAAAATCGAGGCTAAAGCTGCCGAAATATTAAGGTCGTCCGCCAATGCTTCTGCAAAGCCTTTTAGAGCATTTTGCTCCAAAGCTTCAATTCGCCCTCCAGCCTTTGCTGTCTCCACTTCATAGAGGCGCTGAACAAAGTCATTTAAGCGCTGCAATGTGCTTTTAACAGCATCCAATCCCTGAAAAGTAAAGTTTAGTTGCGTCTTATAATGCGTTTGAAGCAACAAATAGCGTACCTGCGTTCCTGTGAAACCCTTGTTTAATAAGTCGCGGAGAGTATAGAAGTTGCCCAAACTTTTAGACATCTTCTTTTGGTCGACGATCAGGTGTTCGGCATGCAACCAATGCTTGACAAAGGCCTTATCAGAGCACGCTTCAGACTGGGCTATTTCATTTTCATGGTGAGGAAACATATTATCAATGCCTCCCACGTGAATGTCGATGGTTTCCCCAAGCAGCTTCATTGCCATTGCAGAGCACTCAAGGTGCCATCCCGGACGTCCCTTCCCAAAAGGGCTTTCCCAATAGATTTGTCCGTCACGCTCCGGATCATAGCTTTTCCACAAAACGAAATCCGCCACATGCTCTTTTTCGTACTCATCCGCTGCAACGCGCTCTGAAGCACCGGCTTGCAAATCTTCCAAATGTAGATGAGACAGGCAGCCGTAGCGGGGGAATTTATTAATCGCATAATAGATGCTTCCATCGCCGCCTCGATAAGCAATTCCCTTATGGAGCAAAACCTCAATCATTGCTATCATGTCGGCAATATAGTCAGTAGCTGCTGGGTAGTACTCTGCAGGTTCGATATTCAATGCCTTGAGGTCTTCAAAAAAGGCATCTTTGTAGGGCTGTGTATATTCATCCAGGGTCACTCCATTTGCAATAGCCCCTCGAATCGTTTTATCATCTACGTCCGTTAAATTCATGACCTGCGTAATTGAAAATCCGAAAAATTTAATCGCTCTTCTCAGCAAATCTTCAAAGACATAGGTTCTAAAATTTCCAATATGGGCAAAGTTGTAAACGGTTGGACCGCACGTATACATTTGTATATGACGGTCAACGAGTGGAACCAGAGTTTCTTTTTGGCGCGAAGCTGTATTGTAAAGCTTAAGAGGAATCTGTTCTAATTGGGCTTCAAAATTCATAGCATGATTCGTTTGTAAAAAGGTTTCGTCAAATAAAGAGAATGTCTTGCATCCTCTAAAAGAGATTCTTAAAATATAACCTTCAAGGATCCCTTTAAAGTTTCTTACTAACTCACTGAACTTTCGGATAGAGTCTTTAATTGAGTTTCTAATGCACGGTAATTGATCTTACCCGTTCCCATAATAGGAATCTCTAATAATTGTTGAACCTTAAAAACTTTAACTAAATTGCTAAAACCCGCTTCTCTCAATGAACGATTGACATCTTCAATCGAAGCATCAAAACGGGTGAAAACAAAAATCTTGGTCTTTTCGCCAGCCTCTTCCGTTGCACACACTGCAAGGGCCGGCCCTTCCTCTTCTTTCAAGACTTTTTGTGCAATGGTATGATTTAACGCATCCTCAATGGCAGCCAAACTAATCATTTCTCCACCAATTTTAATGAAGCGCTTCAAACGACCCGACAAGATCAGATTCCCCTCTTGGTCAAGATAGCCTAAATCACCAGTTGAATACCAAGGTTGATTATTCACTGTGATAAAAGGCGACGATAGTCCCTTGTTGAGATAGCCTGAAAAAATATTGGGGCCTCTTGCTAAAACCAGGCCTTGCTGACCTTGTGGAAGAGGTGCATGGGTATCGAGGCTGACAATACAGATCTCCACTTGGGGCATGGGCTTGCCAACCCCATAAATGGGATTACCGGTCATATTGGCAGTCAAAATAGGAGAGCATTCCGTAATTCCATACCCTTCAATCAGACGGCAATGATCTAGCTGCTTGATCATTTGGAACAACTCTTTGGGTGCTTTTTCAGCCCCCGTAATGCACAATCTAAGTGATTTAAGATGCTCAGCAGCCGCATTTTTGAAAATCCCCTTAAGGAACGTAGGTGCACCGCAAATGATAGTAGCGCCCCATTTTTCAATCGCTTTTGCAAGCCCCTTTCCATCGGTTGGATCGGCATAATAAGCGACTCTTAAACCGCCAAGCAAAGGTAATAAACCACTCGCCGTAAAGCCATAGGCATGAAACGGCGGCAGCATACCCAGTAACACGTCGTCGTGGAAAATTTCGACCGATTCAACAGCATCTCTTTGATTATTTAAAATATTCTCATGAGTCAAAGGAACGCCTTTAGGCATATTTTCTGTTCCGCTTGTGAACAGAAGTACAGCATTCGCTTTTTCGCTGAGATTTTGAATATTGAACGCCGATAGGATCGATTTCGTGCTCATTTTAGAACGAACAAAGGCTTTGAGCTTTTGCCCTAAAGTAAATTCCCGCCTAGCATCTTCGAGCGTCACAATGAGATCTTCAATTCCAGTTAAGTCCACATTGTCCAATCGATCCAAAAAGGCCCATGATGACAACACAACTTTGATATTGGACAAGGAACGAACCGATTCTAAGTGGCGCGGTCCGACCGTCCAGTTGATTAATAAAGGAACTTTACCAGCCAGCTGGCAAGCCAGAATCGTGAAATAGGCAGCGACGCTTGAAGGAAGCAGAATTCCAATATACTCACCCGGTAAGTGGCGAATATATTCTGCCAGCATCAACACGCGCAATTTGGCTTGTGCGTAAGTTAAAACTCCGGCTCTCATATCTGCGCAAGCAACTGTATGCCCCATGCGTTGGCAGTTATTTAAAAAAACTTCAGGAATCGTTTTTCCTTCAGGGAAAACAGCTCGGTGATGAGGAAAAGAAGCGCTGAACCATTTAGAGGTATCTGCTTGCTCCTCATCAACCTGCTCACCAAAAGCAATCTGGTTAGATGCAAGAGCCATCACTTTGCCAACCGTTGTTAATTCATTGACCGGAACACCTGCCACGTCGAAATCGTTGTCCAAAAAGGCAATGATTTCAGCATTGTCTAAAGAATCGAGCCCTAAATCACCGCTCAAATTCATTTCTGGGGTAATTTGATCGACAGGCATCTGAGTCATCTCAGAAAGCTTTTGCTTTACCTTAGTCTTAACAGCTAATGGCACGTTTTCCATGTCAATGTCGGCATTGACTTTATCGAATACCTTCACAGTGGGAAGCTCTTCTTTCCACATGCTGTAGGAAACCAAGTAGAGGCTTTCTCCCGGCTCCTCACCTGTTTGCTGAGTTAAACCATCCGCTTTATTATACCAGTGCTCTAAATAACGGTTTAATTCAAGGCGCGAGGATTGATAGGGAAAATCGGCTCCTGCCGGAACAAATTCAATCGTTACTTCCCGGCGAGGAGTAAAGAAAATCAAATTTTTCAGAGCCATCCAGATTCCTTCAAAAATCGTTTGGAACATGGGAGGAGTCTTGCCTGTTAAGGCACGGGAAAAGCTGCTTCCCCATAGCCCGGATGTCTTCACTAAGACAATATTGGCTTCAGGAACTGCCTGGATGATGCGATGAACACCAGATGCACCAATGATTTCACGTGCCTGATGCTTCACTTTTCCAGCTGGATAGATTAAAAAATTCTCTTTTTTCTTCAAATCAGCAATGACCGTTTCCATCACCTGATCAACTTTTTTCTTTTTCAAGCTATTGCTCGATGTGACAAAGTTTGGAATGGGAATCGCATTCATAAATTTCATGAACCAGTGAATCACGGGAGTATAATACATATACTCAACAATCATTGGACGGATTGGATATTTTTTCCAAATCGCCAATGTCACTAAGGTCGGATCCACAAAAACAGTCGGATGATTAGGTAAAAAAAGCACCCCACCAGGCTTGTTTAAAACGTTGGAATTGAGATTTTCCTCTCCTTTAATAGTTACTTTATAGCGAAACCATAAAGTAAAGCGCATAAAATAAAGTAAAGCGAGAGCTAGTAAATTTCTCACATTATTCTCCTACTAAAAATTGTTAGCTCCATTTTCGGGAATCAGTTCAAAATTTACAACCCTAAAATCAGCAGCGCAATTCCTACTCTCATCGACATTTGCGACACCTACACCCATCACACCTGATTGTGGAAGAATTCAAGCTCTTTTCATAGATTATTAACAACTGACATTCAAACGTTAAAACAAAAATAAACCGTTGCTTATTTTCCTCTTTACATTAGCGATTAGTAATTTGACGACACGCCCTACATAAACTTTTTTTATCGACCTTTTCTTTAAACTCTGTTTAGCTTTAATTAATTTGAATCTTCATCTAAGTCTGCAGAAATTCAAACACGCGCATTAAAGGAATTTTTCATGAATACTTTCAGCTTATCTGGTCAAATTGTAGATGTTGTTCAGCGGCGTATCTATCCTGGAACCATAACGGTCGCAGATGGATACATTGCAGCCATCAAACCCGATGATGCCATTAAGGAAACAAACTATATCCTCCCAGGTTTCATTGATGCCCATATCCACATTGAAAGCTCCATGCTGGTACCATCCGAATTTGCACGCTTAGCCACCATCCATGGAACAGTGGCCACAGTTTCAGATCCGCACGAGATAGCCAATGTATTGGGTATCGATGGAGTCCGCTATATGATTGAAAATGGCAAGCAAGTTCCTTTTCACTTCTATTTTGGGGCCCCCTCTTGCGTTCCTGCCACGAACTTTGAAACGTCTGGGGCAACAATTGATGCATCTGGCATTGAAGCCCTTTTTAGAGATTATCAGGTTCACTACCTCAGCGAAATGATGAATTTTCCAGGCGTTCTACAACAAGATCCGCTTGTCATGGACAAAATTGCCATTGCCAAGCGCTATAAAAAGCCAATCGACGGACATGCGCCGGGTCTCAGAGGAAAAGAAGCTGCCAAGTACATTGAAGCCGGTATTTCAACAGATCATGAATGCTTTACTCTAGAAGAAGCCCTGGATAAAATTCGATACGGCATGAAAATTTTAATCCGCGAAGGATCCGCAGCCAAAAACTACGAGGCTCTACATCCTCTTATTGGAACGCATCCTGAACATGTCATGTTTTGCAGCGATGATAAACACCCTCACGAACTTGTCGATGGACACATCAATCTTCTTGTCAGACGCTCTATCGAAAAAGGATATGACGTCATGGATGTCTTACGGGCAGCTTGCTATCATCCTGTTCAGCATTACCACCTTAAGACGGGCCTCTTGCAGCCTGGAAACTCAGCCGATTTTATTGTGGTTGATAATTTACACGACTTCAACGTGCAGTCCACTTTCATCAAAGGACTTTTGGTAGCCCAGGATGGACAGACGAAAATTGAACGGGTACCAGTCTCGATTGTCAACCAATTTAACTGCCATGCCAAGTCTCCCAAAGACTTCGCCATTAAGGCTGAACCTGGCCAGCTGCAAGTCATTCAAGTCATCGAAGGGCAGCTCGTCACCAATAAAGTTCTGATGGACGGTCTGGTTCAAGATGGCTGCTTTATATCCGATCCAAGCCAAGACGTGCTCAAAATTGCCGTCGTCAACCGCTATCAAGACAGGCCGCCAGCCATTGGCTTCATCAATCAATTTGGACTCAAAAAAGGCGCTATCGCTTCATGCATTGCCCATGACTCCCATAATATCATTTGCGTTGGCGTCACAGATGAAGACATTTGCACCGCAGTTAACGCCGTCATTCAACACAAGGGAGGAATTGCAGTTGCAGCCGACGGTCTAGCAGAAGCTCTGCCATTGCCGATTGGAGGCATCATGAGTGGTAATGATGGTTGTGCAGTCGCCAAAGAATACGTTGTCATCGATCAACTCGCAAAAAATCTGGGAACTCCTCTACAAGCTCCATTTATGACGTTGTCTTTCATGGCTTTGCTCGTCATCCCCTCTTTAAAATTGAGTGATAAAGGATTATTCGATGGATCATCGTTTACATTCGCTCCTCTCGTTATAGCCTAAGCACCGAAAAGGCTATTAGGGTGAACGCGAGCTTTTAAATGGAAAATTGCAAACATAGAGCCTGATTGCTACAAACCGCTTAACTGTATTTGCATCAATAGGCTCTATGAATCCTAACAAACTGTTTATTTGCCCCTATCTCGATGAATGCAGGTAAAACAGGTAAAAAGTGATTGCCGGCAGTCTGCATGGGAAGGGTGATGAATAAATGCAGATAAACCATTTTTCTAAGCCTTTCAAAATTACGTGACGCATAGTCGGATCCTTTTCCTGTTTAATCCCTAGCTCTACTTCACTAAGCCCCACCGTCTATACTTAAAGTAATTTTTAAATTCAATTTCGAAACAGAAAGTAGCAATGGCCAGACGAAATCAGGGGTTTTAGGTGCAATCAGGGCCTTAGGCTTGATTTCTGGATATTGATGAAGGGGATTCGATAACAACCTTTAACATGCATTGAGAATCGTCTCTATGCATGCAGCTTGGCTCTTCAATCGAGATTGGACTATGATACAGGGCGCTCATTCCCTTAAGGAGCCCTTTGGCTAGACTACACATGCGGCGTGGCGATCGATAGATGATAGTTACCTCGCTGGATCCTGTTTGAGAAATGTCTAGAAATGGTGTGGTACTAGCAGCTATGGATTTAGCTAAACGTGCATGAATGACTCCTTGAGTATGAAGGAGAAGTTCTAACAACCCCCAATTAGGGTCAATCATATGGCTAGTGATTCGAATTAAAAAAGGAGCTAAAAAAACGCCCAAATCTTCTTCCACCTCATTAATAGCTTGGTTAGTTTCATTAGCTAAAATGCCAATCATCCCCAATAATTCATCATCAGAATACGATTCATTATTTTTATACGTTTTTTGAGAAGAAACGTGAACCTGTTCGGTCACGCGCTCCCACATGGCATAATCATAGCGTTTTAAAATGTATTGTTTGAATTCAAAAAAAATAAATCCTAGCATACCCTTTAATCCACTTTTCGATATGTCAAAAAAATTAATCGCTGGTAGTATGAAAATTTGCCTGCGTCGCAACTTTTCCTACTTAAAGCCTAGTTATAAAACCCAAAATTCAGCTTATAAATCTTTTATGACATCTTGAGAAGTGAAAAACCATTGTACGCAGTCTTTCACTTTTTGGAAGACAAACGAGGAGATCAACTCTCTACGAATTGCAGAACTTGATGAATGAGAGCCCTCCCTTCCTTGAAAGTCATGATCTGCATGGCTTCGGAAAGAGTCGACCAACGGCTGGCTTTAATTTCATCTTCTTGAAGCACAACAGCTCCTTCAACAAGAGCTACAAAGTAGTCAACTACCTTGTTAATTCGCTGCTTATTAAAGGTAAAATAGTAGTGTTCGCTCAAGACTTGATCAGACAAGTAGGCTTGGACCTTTAGGCCGGTTTCCTCAAATAATTCTCGTTCGGCTGCTTGCTGGGGAGATTCTCCAACATGAGCATGCCCTTTGGGAAAAGCCCAGTGACCTGCATAATGTTGGACTAGTAAAACAAACCATGTTTGTTCTTCTCGACGCAAAGGAATAATTCCATATGAATAGTCATTCTTCACAGAAAGACTCCTTTAATCGATTAGTGTTTATAGCGAGCAAGAACAATAGAGGCATTATGCCCGCCAAATCCAAATGAGTTGGAAATGGCATGTTTAACCTCGAACTCTTCAGCTTTAGTAGAAACATCAAAACCTAAATTTGGCTCTGGATTCTCTAAATTGATTGTTGGATGAATGCGATGATCAAGAATCGCTTTGATGGTAGCAATTGCTTCGACTCCGCCAGCTGCACCGAGTAAGTGGCCAATCATCGATTTAGTCGCGTTCATTTTAATCGCTGCAGGATTTTTAAATACTTGCTTAAGTGCATTGACTTCTGCCATATCCCCTGCCGGAGTTGAAGTCGCATGCGCGTTGATATAATTGATGTCTTCTGGCTTGATGCCAGCATCTTGCAAGGCATGGCGAATGCACAAAGCCACTCCTGCCCCATCTGCACGGGGCTCCGTCATATGGTAGGCATCGCATGAGAGCCCGCCACCGAGATACTCGGCCAAGATAGGAGCTCCTCTTGCTAAAGCATGCTCCAGGCTCTCCATGACGAGAACTCCGGCCCCTTCTCCCATTACAAATCCATCTCTACCAAGATCCCAAGGGCGAGATGCTCTGCTTGGCTCATCATTGCGCTGAGACAAGGCTTTGCAAGCACAAAAACCTGCCAGGCCCATCGGTATCACGGCCGCTTCAACACCTCCGCAAAGCATCAAATCAGCCTCCCCATTGCGGATGTGATTGGCAGCCGAAATAATCGCATTGTTTGCTGTTGCACAAGCTGTTGAAATGGAATAATTAGGTCCCATAAAGCCAATATCCATGCCTAAAAGGGCGCCGCTCATATTTGTCAAAATATAAGGGACAAAGAAAGGAGATACTCGCCGCTGTCCTTTTTCAACAAGCGTCTGAACACCATCAGCAAAGACGCTCATTCCGCCCATGCCAGATCCAATTAAGATGCCGCATCGATCTTTCTGCAACCGCTCTAATTGTTCTCCGCTCAACTGAGCTGATTCCAGCGATTTTTTTCCTGCAACCATCGTATAGGCTATTGATTTGTCAACGCGGCGCGCTTGCTTTTTATCCAAATACTCGCCTGTATCAAAATTCTCAATTACACCCGCAATTCTTGTAGGATAGTCTTCACATGGAAAGTCTGTAATGGTTCGAATGCCACTATTGCCTGCTAAAAGATTTTGATAAAAAATGTCCACATCGTTTCCAAAGCACGATACGATTCCCATTCCTGTAATAACAATGCGTTTTTTACTCATCTTTCCTCAATTCATTTACTGACTTGTTTCGCGCTCTATTTGTTCATCGAACAAGCCTTCATCTAATCATTCTTCTTCTGACGCCCTCATTTGAGGTGAGTCAAATGCATTTATTTCGAGAAAATTCCCGTTTAGGCGCCACGCTTGATTTCTGGCCGTGAGATATCAATCTGGACATCTACAATTCGGCCATTCTTCCATAAATCCTCTAAAGCATATTTTTCCCTAAGATCCGGAATAAAGAGGTGAACGACAAAATCGGTATAATCCATTACTACCCAATCCCCGTCCTGCTCCCCTTCAATGTGATAGGGATGTTGTCCATGCTTTGCCAATTGGTCATCAATGGATTGGCTAATCGCTCTCACATGGCGATCCACCGTTCCCTCGGCAATGATAAAATAATCGGTCATGGTGCAAATTTCTCGCACGTCGAGGACTAAAATATTAAAGCCTTTCTTATCATAAATGGCTTGTGCAACTTCTGTTAACACTTTTAAATCGGAATTTTTCATCATATTTTCAACTATTGAGAGTTAGACTTATACAATTAGCCAAATTCATTCAATTTGCTGATTGTATAAGGGATGGGTCTTAGAAAATTAATAATTCTATCATAGCCTGAAAGTTTAATACTATCTATTTATACCGCGCGACTTCAAAACTTGAATACAGACAGCGTATATCCGATTAAGATTGATAGCTCCCTCATAAAGGTTATAACAAAAAATTTAAAGTTTTATGTTACCATCTATTGTCATTCCATAAACTCCGCGCTCTTCTAGCCGGGCAGTCGCTCAGAATAATATAACCTAAATTTTAACGACTTAGAAACTAGACAGCATAGCCTAGATTAGCTAAACTCACATTCCCATCAAAAACTAATAATAGGCCACACATGCAGCCCCTAACTAATTCATCCCCTACAACCACGTCCTATAATAGATACGAAACCGTGGAAGCCGAAACCTCAGATGCACAAGAGATTTGCGACATTGTCAACGAAGCCTTTAAAAAAGATCTCTTCCGTGAAGTCTCTCGCACAAATCTGGAACAGATTTCTTCCTTTTTTGACTCTGACCACACCTGGTATGTCATTAAAGTGAAAGAGAATAACATTACAACCATTGCCGGGACTGTTTTATATTCTAACGATCAGGCTCCTGAAAGTAGCACGCACGGAAATATCCACATGCTGGCGGTTCGAGCCGCCTATCAAGGCAAAGAATTAAGCCTTCATCTATTGAAAGCTGTAGAAAACAAGGCTTTGCTGGATCAAAAAGATCGAATCGCATTGATTGTAGCCGAAATGAATTCTTCCCTATGCACGTTCTATCAAAAGCAAGGCTATGAATTCACAGGTGAGACCTTCATCCTTCCCAATTTCTGCGTCCGGCCTCAATACAAAATGGGGGATGATCACAAAGCAAATTCCTCAATAGCATTCCTCCATATGGAAAAAATACTAAAGGCTTAAGCCTGGCATAGTCCCTGCTTGTCAAAGACAATCAGGGGCGAGGCTGTTAAGCATAGAGCCCGTTTTTCTCGATGTAGCGCAAAACTAAACTCGGCATTAAGTGGCCACAGTAAAGTTTTTTAGATAGCCTTTCACGCAGTTCTGTACTCGAAATATCGATTCGCCTCGTTTGAGTCAATCCTTTACGGATGGCAGCCTGAATAGCTTCACTATGGCTCAATAAAGAAGTCAAGTCGGGATTGAAGCGCGAGCCAATCGCAAGAGGTACAAGCCTGACAATCTCCTCAGCCAAGTGCCAGCGGGAAAAATAGCGGATTCCGTCTTCTCCGAGTAGCAAATAAAATTGATTTGAGAGTCCCTGATTTCGGTCATTCTCAATCAACAGTCGCAGCGTGTCAATCGTATAAGAGGGTGGCAAACGCTTTGACTCCAGATCGTTTAAAAAAAAATGGGGCACGCCTTCAATGGCTAGTCGAGCCATCTCAAAGCGATGCTCGAATGAGACTGGCTGTGTATCGGTCTTATGGGGATTGATTTGAGCCGGTATTAACCACACCTCATCCAAGCTTTTTTTTTCTTTTAACTCGAGAGCCAAGTTGAGGTGACCAAAATGAATGGGGTCAAATGACCCACCAAGTAAACCAATTTTTTTTGCCTTCATCCCTAGACCATAAATAATAATTCGCGATATTTCGGCAATGGCCATAATTGGTCGTCGAGCAAAGTTTCCAAGTGGTCGACAGATTCGCGAAAATGCTCCATTTTTGAAGCCACTTGTTCACCAAAAGCCAAAGATTTTTCTTTAAGAGGCAAAGCAAACGCCTTTACTTTTCCCTTTTCCAATTCTTCACAGCGCTTCATTGCCTCTTCGAGGGCATCGTTAAAGTGTTTCAAATAAGCCGCTTGCTTAGTCGAGTGAAATTGGTGAGGAGCAAGCGCTTCTTTAATCTGCAAATAACTCATTGCCATCTCTTTTTGATAGTTAAAGGCAGCCGGAAGAATTTGCGTTTTAAACATATCGAGCATCAAATTAACTTCTATATTCATATGGTGCACATAATGCTCGAATAAAATATCTTGGCGGCTTGCAAGCTCTTCTGCCGTTAAAATGCGGTCAAAGACGCGGATTGTTTTGGGATCAGACAGGGCCAAAAAAGCCTCCGAAGAGCGTTTAATGATAGGCAACCCCCGCTTCTCAGCTTCTTTAGCCCATGCTTCGCTATAATTATCTCCTGTAAAGCGTATCCCTTTAGACACTCTTAAATAGTGTTGCAGCACAGGTAGGGCGGCTTTTGTAAGCACTTCTGGCGTCACACCCTGTTCAAGTTTAGCCTCTATTTCGTCAAGTATAAGATTAAGGCTTTCGGCTACGATGAGGTTCAGCACTGTCACAGAAAAAGCGGGATTGGCAGATGAGCCGACCGCACGGAACTCAAACTTATTCCCTGTGAAAGCAAATGGCGAGGTGCGGTTGCGGTCCGTATTGTCCTTAGAAAGATCAGGCAAAACAACCACCCCTAAATCATAGCGGCTTTTGGCTTGAACAAAAGAAGAGCTTCCTTTGCTTTCAATTTCCTCTAATAACGCTTCAAGCCCCTGCCCCAAATAAATAGACATGATGGCAGGCGGCGCTTCATGCCCACCCAAGCGATAATCATTAGAAGCCGAGCCAATGGAAGCGCGCAAAAGTGCAGAATGTTGATAAACCCCATGTATAATCGCTGTAAGCAAAATGAGGAAGTGCAAATTGTTATGAGGAGTATCGCTTGGATCGAGCAAATTCACACCTGTATTGGTCGATAAAGACCAGTTACAATGCTTACCAGACCCATTGATTGCAGCAAAGGGCTTCTCATGCAATAAGCAGGCTAAACCCTGCTCTTGAGCTATTTGCCTCATCAACTCCATCAACAAAATGTTGTGATCAATCGCTGCAGCCGACTTTTCAAAGACAGGTGCCACTTCATGCTGCGCAGGAGCCACTTCATTATGGCGCGTTTTTACAGGAATGCCAAGCTCGATCGCCTCATTCTCAAATGCACACATAAATGCTAAAATGCGATCTTTAACGGCGCCAAAATAGTGATCTTGCAGCTCCTGTCCTTTTGGGGATGGAGCTCCAAATACCGTCTTACCAAGTAAAATAAGATCGGGCCTTAAATTGCGCAAAGCGCGATCAATGACAAAATACTCCTGCTCCAGGCCAAGCGTCGAGTAAACATAATCAGCAGCAAGTCCGGTCAAACGCAAAAGCCTTGAGGCCGCCTCATCAATGCGATGTTCTGAGCGCAAAAGAGGGATTTTGGAGTCGAGCACATTGCCAGTCCAGGAAAAGAAGACAGAAGGAATACAAAGCGTAATACCATCGCCTGCCCTCCATAAAAAGATTGGGGAAGCAGGATCCCACCCTGTATATCCTCTTGCTTCATAAGTACTCCTCAACCCACCAGACGGAAAAGAAGACGCATCGGGTTCTCCCTGAATGAGTTGCTTGCCGTTAAACTGTTCGATGACGCTATCTTGTGAATGCCAATCAATGAAAGCATCATGCTTTTCCGCGCTGGCTCCAGTCAGGGGTTGAAACCAGTGGCTATAGTGAGTTGCTCCATGGCTGATCGCCCACTCTTTAATCGCCATGGCAACCGTATCAGCGTACTCAGCTTTAATTTTTTCACGGCCATCCATTGCATTCGAGACATTTTGATAAATTTCTCGAGGGAGCATCTTGTGCATCACAGTGCGGGAAAAGACGTATTTGCCAAAATTTTCAGAGCTGATGCACCGCCCCTCCAATTTACCCTGAAAACGAAATTCCCTGCCCATCTCTTTTAGGATCTGCCTTCTCATATTCTCTTTCCTTCCGTTCTGGTAGCCAATCGCCAGCAAGCCTGCATCGATCCAATTTCAAAAAAGCTTCACAAACAAGCGAAAACTAAAACTCTTCTAAAATGGAATTCAGCATGCATCACCTCATGAAATATCGAGGAACATCTAGGGAGTATCGTCAAATTGCTAATCGCCTGATCAGCTTCTTAGCATGTAGGTTGAATGCAGGCATTTATGAATTTGACTACGCGTTCTAAATAATTTCCCATCCTTTCTCATGGCAAATGCGCTTTAAATAAAAATCTGGAACCACACCTATAGCTCTTCCAGCCATTTTTAATATAGGTAAATCTAAATAGCTGTCAGAATAGACGGTAATAGAAGATGAACTGACACCCATTTCCTGGGCCAATTTAACCAAATAATTAGCTTTGTCTTGCCCGTCTAAAATGGATTCAAGGAGGGACATGCGGCCACAATCAACCGCATAGATAGTTGCCTGCCATGCATCGACTCCAAGCCATTCAGCTATTGGCTTGACCAAAAAGTCGGGTGAACTCGATAAAATTAAAGTATAGTCCCCGTTTTTTTGTGCCTCACGAAGGCGCTGCAACGCTGGCTGATAAAACTTCCCCATCAGATGCTGCTCAAAGAAAATCGAGGCATAGGTTTGAAGTTCTTCTGCAGACACTCCTTTAAAAAGCAGCTGAAAAGTTTTTTGGTGAAGCTTTTGAATCGACAAGCCAAAAAGCTTATGACGTGCATAGTAAAACAGACTAGCTAATAGAGAAGGGAACGCAAAGAAATTCTGGCGGTAAAGGTAGGCACCAAAATGATAGCTACTATTGACTGTTAGGAGGGTATGATCAAGGTCGAAAACAGATAGTCGCAATGGACAGTCTCCTCAGCGCAATCTTAGGGTATTTTTAGAATCTTGCTTAACGTAATTAAGCAAGATTCTAGTAAAACGAGCGGACTCTCTTAAGAGCGACCGCCTTTCATTTTTGATTGCAAGTCAGTGATCTTTCTTTCAATCTCGATGATGCCTTGGTTGGCTTTTTCCAAGCGTTCTTTCTCTTCATTGATTTGCGCAGTGAAACTCATTGCCTTTTCAAAGTCTAAACTTGAAGAACCTGCCGCTTTACGGTAGATTTCAAGCTGCTTTTTGATTTCTTGGCGTCTTTCTTTTCTCTGGCTAAGAATGTCCTGCAACTGCTGAAGCGCATGGCGATCATCTTCAGAAAGAGCCAATAAGGCTTTTTCACTCTTATCAGTGATGATGTCTTTTAATGGCTTTAATAAACGCTCAATCTCAAGCTTCTCATTTTTAGTCAAAGTCGACTCTTGCAATTGCGAAAGAACCTGATCGCGCTCCGCCATAAGTTGTTCGACGTCATAGGAGTCAGCCTGGCGCACAAGGTTTTCAGCCATTTCTCTGAAAGAGTTGTATTTTTCTTTCTTCTGACGATTACGCTCTTGTTCTTGCTGATGGCGCGCGTCCTCTTCTGCTTTGACTCGATCTTGAATGATCTTTCTAACACCGCTGAGCTCGTCTCTTAAAAATTTCAGTTCATCACGTCCAAGCTCTGTACGGCGCATGAGCGTCACAATTTCTTCCAATTTCTTTTGCGACTCGCTAAGCGAACTGTCTTCTTTTTCTACAAATTCCTTAGCAGTCTGAATCTGCTCTCGAACGACGTCAGCATTCTGCTTAAAAACAACCTTTTGCTGAGCGCGCTCTTTTTTGCGCTCTTTTTCTTCAATTTTAATTTTATCCCAGCACTCGCTCAAACGTGTTCGCGTCTGCGTAAAAGAATTTGTATTAAGCGTTAACACTTTCGCAAGCCCTTGCAAAGCCTTAATCTCTTCTCTTAAAACGAAAAGAGACTCTTGCGAATCGCCTTGTCCGAAATGAGTCTTGATAAATTGGTTGACATCCTCAACAAACTGCTGGCTGATTTGCTTGATGAGATCTTTCCGCTTGGGAAAAACAGAATCGCCTGCTGCAGAAAGTCTCTGGAAAAATTTATTCTTTTGTCTCACGCGCATTTCTGTCTTCAAAAGCTCTTTGCGCAAGGCGTTGATGCGTGAAGCTTGAACGTTTAAGACGTTCAATTGCTTTTGGAGATCTTGATAAAATTGGCGATGCTCTCTTAAAACCTGAGGGAAAACTAAATCATCTGACAAAGCAGCTTTTTCTACTTGCTCATCAAATTGTTGAATATCATTTTCCAGTGCCTGAATAGCAATCTCAATCTGTTCAACAGCAAAGGCACTTTGCTCATCCAAAATCTCTTTTAGACGGCGAGCTTCCTTAGAGAGTTCACTATAGCGATTCCACAACTGGCTGCGCAAAGCAGCAGAAATGTTTTCTTTAAATAACGGCAGACAAAGGCGCCTAGCTTCCCAGAAACTGCGAAAATGGGGAGTTCCACCTTGAGCCAAAGCGTCTTCCATAAAATCGATTGCTAACTGAAGCTTCAAATCTGGGTCGGTTTGCTCCTGAAATGACTTTAGAAATGCTTCAAATTGCGCTGTATGGGCTTCTTTAGGCTCTCTTTTCTTTTGCGATGCTTCTTCATCGCCTTCTACCGACTCATCGCTCATATTCTTATCCATCTCCTCTTCTGACAGCTGCAGCGCCGAATTGTCATGATCGGATTCTAAATCTTCCTGATTGAAAGATGAATCATGATGGCTAGCTGGGAACTGGTTTTCTTGAGATTCTTCTTTTAAACTCATGTTTTCAGACTCATTCATGACGGTTACTTGGTAAGAATTTTTGAGATATTGACTACACATAATTTTAGGCCGAATTTAATAGGCCGATGCTCACCACTTAAGGGTTGCCTAGGGTACTAGAATGGAATTTATTATACATTAAAGTATTCGGAAAAGCGGCTTTTCTTCTCTTTACCGCAAAAAGCCAATTTTTCAAATACTTGGGTATAGGGTGCTATTTTACACTGAGATGATAGTTTATTGCTATTTTTTAAGTAAATCAAATTATGCTGCGCCAACACTTTATCCACTCTATAAGAAAAACCATTTTTAAGACAAAAAATAATTTTAAACAAATTCGAAGTAGCCTTTTTTATGAGTTCAACTAGCAGGCCCATCGACTAATCTCTAAAAAGAGCATTCCAAACTGGAGGATCTCAGCTCAAAAAAAACGTAAGTGATTCAGTATAAAACATAGAATAGCCCCAAAAAAGGACAGAGAAGCCTGTCCCTGCAGCCCTTATTGCGGCTTTATCAATTGAAGCACTTAATGGTTCGCTTTGCGTTGCAATTTTTCTGCTATTTCAACAAGATAGTGAGTCATTTTTGAAAGGCGTTCTTCGAGTTCTTTATCAATCAGTTGTCCATTTACATCAAAACTGCTAGCTGCATGAGGAATAATGAGTTGATCGGGCAGGACCCAGCAATGGAGCTGCCTGCAAATCAAGCGCAAAGTATTCAGTGCACTTGTACTATGCACACCTCCAACTACCGCAATAAGCCCAACAGCTTTGCCTCCCAGCTGTTCAATATCTAACAAGTCCAATGCATTTTTTAAAACGCCGCTAAGGCTTCCATGGTATTCGGGCGTTGCCAGTAAAACGCCGGAAGCCGACTTGACTTTTTGCCTAAAAATTTCAACGTCTGGAAAAGCTGTATACAGGCTGCTTCCATCACAAAAAGGGAGTTGAAGTGTGCGTAAATCGATTAATTCGGTTTGAATGGCTGGATTGTGAATACTACTTAAGGCTACCTGTAAAGCCTGATAAGTATAAGAATGGGGGCGCAAGCTTCCCCCTATTGCAACAATCTTCATGTTTAAAGCAATTCGTAATCTTTCATGATCATGTCAAATACAACTTCTGGATCGTGCATATCGACATCAAGCCAACGAAAGAGAGGTTCCTTGCGAAACCAAGTAAATTGCCGCTTTGCATAGTGGCGTGTAGCTTGCTTGAATGATTTAACAAATTGATCATAGTGCGCAGCCGACTGCTCTGTTAACAGATAATCAAGGGCCTGTCTATAACCAATTGCTTGCGAAGCTGATGAATTCTGGCGAATCCCCTCAAGGTCTAGCCGTCGCACTTCCTCTAAAAAGCCTTCATCAAGCATTTTATCGCAACGCCGATCGATTCTTTCATACAATTTTTCTTTTGGGCGATGTAAAAACCAGCACCGGAAGTCATAATTTTGCGGTTTGCGGCGTCCTTTCCACGACAATTTACTAACTTTTTTATTGGTCAGCATGATAATTTCTAAGGCTCGCACAATCTTTTGCTTGTCGTTTTTGGTGATTGTCTTCGCATATTGCGGATCTAATTGGCATAGTCGTTCGTATAAAACGTCAGATCCTACGCATTCGATTTCTTCTTCTAAAGATTTACGCAGCTCTGGAACCGAAGGTGGGCCGCTTGGAGGACCATAGAGCAAGGCATGCAAATAAAAGCCCGATCCGCCAGCCACAATCGGAACATTGCCCTCATCGAGAATTCTTTGGATCGCCTGTCTGGCCTCGTAATAAAAATCAACAACGTTAAAGCTGTCTTGAATGTCGCGTATATCGATTAAATGATGAGGGACAAGCAACCTTTCTTCTTTGGTTGCCTTGGCAGTTCCTATATCCATTCGGCGATAGACCTGCATGGAATCGGCCGAAATAATTTCGCCATCCATGGCTTGCGCCAAATTCATAGCAAGGGCCGACTTTCCGCAGCAAGTGGGCCCAGAAATCACAATCACGCGTTTTTTTCTTTTTTGGAAATTCGAAGGAATCTGCTTTTGAACTTCCAAAGCGAAATTTAGAATGATGCGTTTGACTTCTTCAGTTTCGACAGAGGTTTCGCCAATCACAACACCCACCCAATCATCGGCTTAATGACACTTATTAACATGAATAAAAAAGAATTCTTTAGTCAGGTGAAAAGAAATACGACTGAATCATTTATTAAAACTTGCGTAACGCGTCGTCTTCCGTTTTGGCCAGTTCTAGAACGTGATCAAAGCCTGACATCTTCAATACGTCCATTACATTGTTTGTCACAGCAAAGAGCACTAACTTACCAGACAATGTCTTAAGTTTTTTCGTAACTGATAGTAGCATGCGCATACCAGCACTACTCAAATAATCTATCCCAGAAAAATCTAATAGAAGATTATGCTGCCCATTATTGATATAGTCAAAGACTTTTCGCTCGGCAGGTGGAGAAGAAACAGCATCTAAACGACCATTCATTCTCAAAATCAAAACATCGCCTTTCAGCTCTTCTTTGACGCTTACGAGTCCTTCAATGTTGCTCATAAACTCCTCATTCCATTTCTTTTTTGGGATCGGATATGCCAATCTTCAGGTTAACCTGTTTCAACTTGAAATTGCAACAAAATAAGTCCATAAGACAAAGTTATAATCATCCTCATTTTGTCTCTATTGTATAATCTGATTACTAAGAGCGCCCACTTATGCCAGTGTTTTCCACTCAAGCCTTTATCCGCCTTCAAGGATGCCGTCAACACAATCTAAAGAACATCTCTGTCACCATTCCCAAACTTGCCATCACAGTCATGACAGGAGTAAGCGGATCCGGCAAGTCGTCTTTGGCTTTCGACACGTTGTTCGCTGAAGGACAAAGACGCTACTTGGAATATCTCTCGTCAGATGCGCGCGCGCTAATCAAGCAAATGCCCAAAGCCGAAGTGGACCACATCGAGGGGCTTTCCCCAGCTCTAGCCATCGGGCAGCAAAGACAGGCCCTTTATGCCCATGGCACTGTTGCCACCTATACCGATCTGTACGACTTCCTCTCCCTCCTCTACGCCAAAATCGGCGAACAACACAGTCCTATCACGGGCAAACTTCTCACTCGTTATAGCCGCCAAGAAATCATCGACTACATCTTAAAAGATTATCCAGTAGGCACACGTTTACAGTTGCTAGCTCCTGTCAAGTTACGCAATGAAACAATTCAAGAGGCAATGACACGCCTGCAGCAGATGGGTTTTATTCGCATGAGAATCAATGGACAAGAATGGATGAGCGAAGAGTCTCCCCCTGAATTCGCTTCCTCCGCAGAGCTTGAAGTCGTTGTCGATCGTTTAGAAATTAAGGAAGGAGTGCGAGATCGCCTTGCACCATCAGTTGAAACGGCTTTAGACCTAAGCCAAGGCATCTTGAAAATCCAAGAAGGACGAGAGGGTGTTATCCGCTACTTCACCGAAATCTACGTATGCCCTGAAAACTCTTATTCCTTCTCTCCTCTTGAAGCAGTCGATTTTAACTTCAACTCTCCACGCGGCGCTTGCCCCCATTGTCAAGGCGTCGGAGGTCAAGAAAGGGTCAATGAATCTCTCATTTTTTGGGATCCGCAAGAGCCCGTCATCGACCAGGTACGCCTCATTCTAGACCACCTCCCCAAAAAAGCTAGCTCCTTACTCTACCCCCTGTTCCAATCCTTTTGGGAAACATTGGGAGTCCCTGAAGAGAGTACATCAACCGATCTGTCGCCCAAAGCCTTCAAAAAAATCCTTCACGGCTCTTCAGACCTTTTCCGCCTCTCGAGCCTCATCGACGAACATCCTCAAGAGATCAAGGCTCAGTGGAAAGGGCTCATTCCCTTTCTCGACCAAGCCCTGCAGACAAAAAAAACGAAGGGATCATTAAGCGACCTTCCGTTTATCGCCTGGCAGACTTGCCCAGTTTGCAAGGGCGCGCGCCTCAAACCCGAGAGCCTGTCTTGCCTAATCCGAGGCAAAACGATTCAGGATTTATGCGCGCTGACCGTTTCTGACTGTTTGATTGAGCTAGAATCATGGCACTTTACAGGCAAGCATGCGATTATTGCTAAAGATATCTTACCCCACCTGCTTTCGCGGCTTCAGCTTCTCAATCAAGTAGGACTTGGCTATCTCTCTTTGAGTAGGCAAGGAAAAACGCTGAGCGATGGAGAAGCTCAAAGGATCCAGCTAGCCTCTCAGATTGGTGCCAAGTTATCCGGCTTGATTTATATCTTGGATGAACCCTCACTCGGCTTGCATCGCCAAGATATCCAACACCTGCAACGTGTCATTCAAGACCTCAAAAGCCTTGGCAATACGATTGTCCTCGTGGAGCATGAAAAAAGCTTAATTAAACAAGCAGACTTTGTCTTGGAGCTAGGCCCCAGCGCCGGCCAAAGTGGAGGAGAGATTATCTTCCAAGGAACCGTTCCAGAACTTCTGCAAGACTCCTCTAGCTTAACAGGAAAATGGCTGAGCGGACAATTAACCCTCCCTACCCCGCCAGGCCGCAAACCAAAACATGGCTGGTTGGCTATTAAAAATGCCAATCTTCACAATTTAAACAACCTTTCTCTTCGCATTCCTTTAGGCTGTTTAGTCGGCTTCTGCGGGGTCTCAGGATCGGGTAAATCAACTCTTGTGATCGACATCATTGGAGAGCAAATCCAAAATGTTCTCTTACGCGCTATCCCTCCTCTTTCTTTGCAAGGATACGAATCAATCAGACGCTTGGTCAGCCATGAAAAACAAGTCGAGCGCTTTTCCGCCCGCTCCATGCCTGCCACTTATGTTGGCCTCATGACGCCACTTAGACAGCTTTTCGCTGAAACCCGCCTCGCCAAAGCTCGGGGCTATACGGCAGCTCGATTCAGCTTAAATAAACGAGGAGGCAGATGTGAGGCATGTGAGGGATTGGGGCGCATTCGAGTCAACATGCAGCTCATGAGCGACCTATTCATTCCATGCGAAGTATGTCAAGGTCTTCGCTATAACTATGAAACACTGCAAATCACATGGGAAAATAAAAATTTTGCCGATGTCCTCTCTCTATCAGTTATCGAAGCCTTGCAAATGTTCCAGCATATCCCATCCCTTGCATCTTCTTTAGAACTCATGGCCGAATTAGGATTGGACTACTTAACGCTTGGACAGCCTTTTAACACGCTATCTGGAGGAGAAATTCAACGTTTGAAACTCGTATCGGACTTGGCCATTAAATCGCTCGAGCCGACACTCTATATTTTAGATGAACCCTCATCGGGCCTGCACTTGCAAGACATTGGAAAACTACTTAAAATTCTTCACCGTCTAGCTGAAAGAGGTCATTCTGTTTTTGTCATCGAACATCATTTAGACATTCTACGCCAGGCAGACTGGCTCATTGAATTGGGACCAGGCGGCGGGCCGCAAGGAGGAAAATTGATTTTTGAAGGAACTCCGAGCAAGATGACCGGGGCCGACACCCCTACAGGACGCGTGTTCGATCACTAGCTTTCTTTCTAAATGTCATTTAGCTAGATGTAAGATAAGCCTCTTTAAACAGTTTTTCCAATAAATCATCATTGGAAGGCTGTGCAGCTTGCTTTTGTAGATCCCTTTCAAGCTTGTCGATGCGGCTCTTTAAAAGATCATTCTCTTCTTTCAGAGTTAAGCATAGATGGGAAAGCTGCTGATGGCGCGCATTGAGTGAACGCTTCTGCTTGTCCAGCTGCAAACAAACGTCCTGAAGTTCTTTGCGCAAAAGCGACAGCTCGCTTTCTTCTGTAAAAAGATCTAATTGAATTTTTGTTGGCATATCCGTAAAACCTAAAAAGAGTTAACAACTTAAACCAAAGATAGATATGAAATCAATAGATTAGTGAGAGAGCGCTTCAACAAATGTGCTGGCCTGCAGCCAGTCCATATAACTCTTATTCCCGCCATCGATTTTAACCCACGTGATTTCAGGCACTTCGTATTTGCAGTTTTGCTCGATCGCGGTCTTAATCTTGTCGTAGTTTTCAGCGCGCGTCTTGAAAATAATCTTACTTTCCTGAGCCGTTTCCAACTTATTATCCCACATATAAATCGATTCGACCCACGGAATGATTTGAGCGCACGCCACATAGCGCTCTTGCACAAGATAGCGAGAAATGCGCCGCGCTTCATCCAAACTACCGCTTGTCCAATGAATTTCAATCATTTCCCCTGACATAATCAAAGCGTCCTTTGTGATCTGTTTAAGAGTCTAAGAAGCTGCCTTCAAGGCACGTCAAACATATGAAAAAACCTACTTTAAGATTCTTCCTTGATAAAAGCAAGATGCGGAATTCGCAAATCGACAATGACATACTTATCTGCCGAACACACCGCTTTGGTAACCGGCAGTTTTGCCTTTTTTCGTTCATTTAAGGCCGTTTGCAAAGAGAAAAAATTGGCTATATTCTGCTTGTAATGTTCAGTATTCAAACGCAACAGAAAGGCCTTGACAACGTCATTAGAGAGCTTATCCGCACTCTCCTCAAGCATAATAACCACCTGCCTGCGCCCATAGCTGTCTGCATAAGCTTCGGCTACATCAACCTGCTTGATCTGTAGATCGCTCGCATTACTCTCTTTAAAAAACTTAAGGAGATCAAAGGCTAATTCGAGACGTTCCTGGGCCGCTAAGCAAGATCCCCACTTACCATCGGCATCCGCCAAGCCCAAATAGACGATAGGAAGTTTTTTGGGAGTGAAAAAAGGACGAAAAGGAAAGAGATATCCTTCTACATCCACAGCTGTATTGGAAAAATCTCCTACATAGGCAACGGGGGTTCTCATTTCATAGCGAATATATAAAGTGCCCGGAAGAATTTTCTGTATAAAGGCACTCTTGATCAAAGGACAGGCTAAAAGTTTTTTTTCAGCAGCTCTAAGATCGAATAGATAAAGGTTAATAGGCTGATCCAAAGACAACTCAAGGAGTTCTGCCAGATAGCCTGTCTTCAAACCCTCTTGCTGAGGACAGCTCTGCACAATCGCCACAATCCGGTACTGCTCATCTTGCAAGCGCTTTTCTTTTGCATGCTGGTAATAAAGCCATCCCATAAAAGCCGAGCCTGAGACAAGCAAGGTCGAAAGTAAAATCCACAAACAAGCACGGTTAATAGGAATTTCCTCTGGAGGATTAATTCTAAACATACACAGCTACTTTCAATTTAAAATAACGAATCAAATCCACGGCAAGCATCTTTCTCTTTTATTAAGGTGATCAGATCTTGCATAAAACTCCAATTACTATGAAAAAAATAAGATAAATTTTCTACTTTCTTATGAGTTTTTAGAAAATATTCTCGCTAGACTTTTTTCGATCCTGATTGATAATAAAGAAGGAGTTGTCATCCTTAATTCTACCGACTGCTTCGATGCCGAGAAAGTTCAAGTCAAACCCAAAGATTTAAAAATCTAATCGCAAAGGCTCGGTCAATTGTCATGATTGACTAAGCATCACCCCTTCCAACTTTCCTCAATACACAAAAACATAAATACAAATCTAGACTTATAATTTAAATTTTAATAAAATAGTTTAAAATTAAATAAAAAGGGATGTAAACAAAAAAACTTATAGATAAGGCGAATAAAAATCCAAATCTTTAAATTAATTAAATGCATCACTAAGGGAAGCTATAATGTTAAAAAATCTTTTCTCTTGTTTTTCCTGTACTTCCGCTCATGATCATCAACTTCCTCCCATTACTCCTGTCAATCCTTCAAGCAAGTCTCAAGTCATAGTCCTTGCCAAAGACAAGACTATAAGCAACCTTCAAATCTTACCAAATGAGCTGCTCCTTAGAATTTTCGAATTTTTAGCGACCCCCAAAGAGTTTGCAACAGTCAGCGTTACATGTAAAGACTGGTATCAAATCCTAGAGAAATCTTCTAAGGACTCTTCTTTGGAATCTGCTGTCTGTTTTTATTTGTACCAAACGCTTCCAAAGAACATTCTTTTACCCGATGTGAGCAAAATCACACGCAACACGTGGCACGCAAATCAAAATCAATTGGAGCGGAAAGAGCATCTCGCTTTTTACTACAAAATTAGCATTTTAAAGGATGTTGAAACATCTTTGAAAAGCTTCAGCGTTCAAAAAAAATCCTTACGCGGGGAGCAAGATTTCCCACTTTCAGGCAATGAAGTCTGCATCTTTAAAGATAAAATTTCTAAACTCTCTATTGAAAAAGTTCGATCTGCCACCTATCCAGACACAGAAGAAAGAACCATCGGACTCGAACTTGCCTCAGATGCATCAAAGCCTGAACACCTATCATTTTTTGAGCGCGCCGCCATTCAAAGCGTATTGACGACGCTTAACAAAGCCATGCAAACGAAAATTCAAGAAGAGAATCAAAAAGCACAGTTGAAGACCACAAAAAAATAAGTTCCGCTTTTACTCATAAAAGAAGGCATGCCGGATTTACTGCATGCCTTCCCATGTTTTGAGAATCCTGCATCCTTTAAATGGAATAAAACGCTTCCTTCTATTAAAAAATTCAGTTCCAATCATGGCCTGAAATTTAATTCCTTCCCACCGCCTCTAAAAATTAATAGGGTGCATGCTGAAATTGACGCATTTAAATATTGGAAATTTCGAACTGGCTTGCAAACAGTTTAAAGCCATAAGTAACGAGCTCTCATACAAGGCCCTGCATGAAAAACTTGTAAAATTTTACCTTTATTCCCAGCTATCATCCATGATTAATCCGCCTGTATTCGTCACTCACAATACTGCCGCGATGATTTATGGCGGAAAAATGCGAAATCATCCTCTATGCTTATAGAATTAGCTTCAATCCTCCATTATTCGAACGGGAATTATTAAGTGATTCGGCATCAACTATACCTCTAGAAAATGGAGTTTGCATCTTGAAAGATAAAAAAAAGACGCTTCCATTTCTAGATAGAAGCTTAGACACGAGGGAAAAACAACGGGGTTCGAACTTGATTCAGACATTTCAGCACTTTCACCCTTTGACCAAGTAGCCATTAAAGACGCAGTCTCGGCGATTAATAGACGAATGAAAGCGTCAAAGTTGGATGAGTCAAGCCGCTAGTAGCTTAAACTCGGCTGGCCATCTAAAGTGAAGCGGCTATTTTCCAGTAAAGCCAGCGCCTCCCCTGCCACCTTTGTGATATCACCCGCACCTAACGTGACAACAACATCTTGAGGCTGCACAAATTGGCTCAGTTTATGCCCTAAAGCAGGTCGGGGTACATATTGCACAGAGGCTGCACTGGCCTGCCTGATTTCCTGAATGATTTGCTCATGCGATAAGCCTGAAATGGGAGCTTCGCCTGCACCGTAAATGTCGGTCACAATGACCTCATCTGCCGATGCAAAAATCTGCCCATACTGCCCAAGGCAATCTTGTGTGCGCGAGTAGCGATGGGGCTGAAAAACCGCAATTAAACGCTTGGATTGAATTGCATTGCGAATGCCTTGCAATGTCGTTAAGATCTCAGTCGGATGATGGGCATAGTCATCGATGAAGAGAGTTCCATCAAACTCCCCCTTTCTCTCGCACCTTCTAAGCACACCCTTAAAATTTTTAAAGCTGTTTCGAATAGACTCTTCAGGCACCTTGAGAGCCATAGCCAAAGCAAAAACAGCCGCAGCATTTAGTGCATTGTGCACTCCACTCAGATTCAATGCAATCTCGGAATACACTTTTCCAGGCCCCTCTAGATCAAAAAACAGCTGAAAATCTTTTTGCTGAACGTTGGAGATTCTCCAATCGCAGTACTTGCCGAACCCGTACGATTGCCCTCCTACGTTTAAATGCATTAAGTGAGCATCATCGCCGCACCAGAACAAATGCTCTAGCGACTTTACTTGAGAGATAAAGGTGCGAAAGGCTTCGATCAATACAGCTGTTGATCCGTTATATGCACTAAGGTGGTCATTATCAATATTTGTCACGATGGCTCCAAAAGGAGCGTACTTCAAAAAGCTCCCATCGCTTTCATCAGCTTCAAAAGCAAAAAGATTACTCTGGCCCCAATGAGAATTAGTTTGAAATTGAGGAAGCATGCCCCCAACAGCAAATGAAGGATCTAGCCCAGCCTCCCAAAGTACGGTCGCGAGCAAAGAAGAGGTCGTTGTTTTACCGTGTGTGCCTGCAACAGCAAGCGAGCATTTATCTTTGATTAAATGGGCCAATAAATCGGAGCGATGAAGAAGCGGGCATTGCAAGGATACAGCAGCGTTATATTCTGGATTATCCGCTTTGATATCGCTGCTATAAATAACCGTTGTGCCAGCTGTAATATTAGAAGCCGCTTGCCCTTTATGGATCGTAGCTCCCGCCTTGATCAACCCGTCAATCGTGTAATTAAAAGCAATATCACTTCCCGTGACCGCAATATTTTGATGCAACAGAATGCGAGCCAGGCCGCTCATGCCAATGCCACCAATTCCAATAAAATGATAATTGTCAGACATCGTCTCAACTCCTTTCCATTAAAACAAGTTCACAAAGCGTTATTCGATTGGGCCTTTGTTTGTAGGCAGCCAAAGCCTTTTTCATCTCATTCAAGCGATCGACTTGAACAAGCTCCAACAAGACATCAGCAATCACCTGATCGGTCGCCTCAGCCTCGGCATATTTGACTCCACCTCCGACAGTTGCAACAAAGAAGTTTGCATTCTTATCTTGATGCTGATCCGTTGCATGGGGATAGGGAATCAAAATTCCAGGTACTTCAAACTCCATCGCTTCAGCAATGGTAGAGGCCCCCGATCGGCCAATAAACAAATCGGCTGCATGCCACGCCAAATGCATGTGATTCTCGAAAGGCTTGACGCAAGCCTTAATCCCGCACTCTTCATAACAGCTTTTAAATTCATCAACGACTCGAGCATCTCCAGTAAAATGAATGAATTGTACCCGAGACGCTTTAAGCTTTTCAGAGCATCCTTTCATCAAGCGATTAATGGCTTGAGCCCCTTGAGAACCTCCAAAGATCAATAGCGTTGGACACTCCTGATCCAGTTGAAAGTAATCCAAGGCGCTCGCCTTTTCAATTCGCCCCTTTTGATATCCTTCCCGCAAAGGCATTCCCACTTCTACGACATCTCCTTTTAGAAGAGCCTTTGTCGCAGGAAAATGCACTCCTATGCGCCAGGCAAGCATTGAAAGCCATTTATTAGCCTTGCCAGGAATGCTATTGGCTTCATGTAGAATGATCGGAATGCGGAGATATTTAGCCGCAAGCAACGTAGGGACAGTATAATAACTGCCGAATCCTACAACAACGTCCGGCTTAAATTCTTTCATGACTTGGATGCTTTGCCAGACTCCACGTGCAAGATTGACGAAACCCTTTAAGGTTTTTAAGGGATTTCGAGAGACAAGAGGACTCGTTGTGACTTCACGAAAGGCAAAACTTGATCGATCAAAATACTTGTTAGTAGCCAAACAGCCTGCGACGAATAGCACCTGGGGAGAAGAGGGTTGTTTGGCAAGCTGCTGAGCCAATCCTTGAGCTGGATACACATGTCCGCCTGTTCCACCAGCAGTTATGAGAATCCGTTTTGACATTGTTGTTCCTTTTGGCTATGTGCAATGTTTAATAAAAGCCCAAGTCCCATGATATTGGCCATTAAAGAGGTTCCGCCCTGACTGAAAAAAGGCAAATTGAGTCCAGTACTCGGCAGGAGTCCTGAAACGACTCCGAGGTTCATGAACGCTTGAAAGCAGATCAAAAATGTAATCGCCGTTGCAAAGTAAAATCCGCTCCTGTCAAACGTCGTATGCGCGATATAAAATCCGACATAGCCAATGATCATATAGAGAACGATGAGACTGACAATTCCTAAGAATCCAAATTCTTCGGCATAAATCGCTGCGATATAGTCGTTTTGAGCCTCGGGAAGATAGCTGAGCTTCTGCAAACTATTGCCTGGCCCTCTTCCAAATAACTGACCCGATCCAGCCGCAATCTTGGCTTGATAGGGTTGGTGCCCCTTCCCTCGGAGGTCAAGCTCAGGATGCAAGTAAACTTTCAAGCGGGCAGAAACATAAGGCAAGTTATAGGCTGAAACCGCCCCGATTACCAGAAAAATCGAGAGAGGTAAGGCCCAATACTTAAAACGAATACGCGTCATCACGCACATGACGACAACCAAGAGGCCAATGACCCCCGCCGTGCCGTTATTTGGCTCGACGAGAATAAGTAAAATGGGAACACCTATTTTGCCAATGATTTTAAGAAAGCTGCGCAATTCAAGCGTCGAGCCATCAATGCCTTGCAAGCAGTAACAAAAATAGGCCGGCACCACATATTTGACAAATTCAGAGGGTTGAAAGTAAAGCCCCCCGGCTCCGATCCAGCGCCGCGAACCATTCACCTCTTTACCAATCCCTGGAATAAGGGTCAAAAGCAGCAAGAAGCAAAAGAAGCCAAGCAAATAGGGGCTCCAAGCAATCATCTTTTGATACCCCACATACCAGACACCGCCCGCCATAGCAAGCCCTACTAAACAGTAAATAATTTGCTTAAATAAGGCCTGATGGGTGCTCCGGTCCAAAGCATGATCCAATACTTCTGCTGAGGTCGTATTGAAAATCATGACTAGACCCATCGCAAAGATAGAGGCCACGCAAAAGAGAAGCAGAGGTCGGTAAAAGGTACTCATGAACTACTTGACGCGGATGCGGTCCCCTATCTTTAAATTGCGAGCTTTCTCTTCATCTAATTGATTCAAGCGTAAAATATCGTCATACTTCACATTAAATTGCTTGGCAACTTTCCAAGGATTATCACCGCTCTTAATCACGTAGTAAACAGCCTCAGCTGATGAACTCTCGCTTGTCTTAGCCTCTGCCTGCTTTTTAGCCTGTATAGGTGCTTGTGCTGCGGCTACAACTGTTTTTTCTTTTTTAACAGGAATCTTTAAAACCTGCCCAATAGAGAGGCGCTCATTCTGCATCTGATTGGCCTTCTTGATAGCTTCAACAGTCGTTCCATTGGCTCTTGCAATCTTTTCTAACATATCTCCTTTCTTGACTGAGACCTCCACAAACTTGCCCACATAAATCGGAGCAGGTTCTGGAGTTAAATCCTCATCGTCAGGAGCGTTGGTTTGGACAGCGATCGGCTCTGGAATGTATTGATCGGCAGGTGACTCCATTTTTAGCGATTGGGGTGGTTGCGAATAGTACTTCAACACATTATCCACCTCATCAACCGTAGCAGCAGGTCCTGTTGCAATTAAATTCGGCGATACATCAATTGGCGCCCCATCCTTGCCATCAGCCAAAGAGGAATTAAAATCGGGCTGTTCTAACATTTTGTCAGTATCATAAATAATCGCTGTAGCAAATAAGATCGCTAATAAGCCAGCATTAATGACAACTGCAATGAGTATGGTATCTTTTCTTGTCATTCTGTTTTCCCTCCGACTTCTCGTCGCTTTAGGCCTGCTTATACACAAAACATCTGAAAAATTGCGTTTGCCAATCAATTTCTCTGCTGTTTTGGGCATAAACAACATTATTCTATATTAAAGTTGCCGTACAAGGCGTTGAAACTCTTCCCCTCGATGCACATAGTCTCTAAACATATCAAAACTTGCGCAGCCAGGAGAGAGCAAAACAATCTCACCTTTTTTAGCCAAACCGGCAGCATGTTGAATGGCCAGGTCAAGAGTCGTTGAAATATGCACCGGAATTTGATGTGAAAGTTGACCCTTTATCTTATCAGCAGCCTGCCCAATTGCACAAATCAATTTTACCCGATCTTTAAACAACTGAATCCAAGGAGTATAAGAAGCACCTTTATCGACCCCGCCAGCAATTAAAATAATCATTCCATCAAGAGATTGAACGGCACGCATGACGGCATCAATATTAGTTCCTTTACTGTCGTCATAATAGCGCACCCCATCTCTTTCCAGGACGAACTCAATCCGATGGGACGGTTTTTTAAAAGTGGCATAAGCTTGTAAAAATTGCTGGGCGCTGATTCCTCTCCTTGAGCAAACAGCATAGGCGGCCAAAAGATTTTCGACATCATGGCTCTGCTTTCCTCTTAAAGCGGGAGGCAAGGTAAACATTGCCTGCCCATTAAGAAAGACACATTCCAGGTCGGTATAAACAGTGCAGTCGGCTGTATACCCGTACGAGGAAACCAATTGTCCCTCTAATAAATGTCCATAAGCTTCTTTCGTTTCTCGCTCGACAAATAAACTTCCGCCATTTTTCATAGACCGTTCAATCCCAAACTTTGCTTCCGCATATTTTTGCATTGTCCCATAACGGTCCAGGTGATCGGGAGTCACATTCAAAATAAGGGCCTCATCCAAGATTTTTTGCTGAAGCGTTTCAAGCTGATAAGAGCTCAACTCTAACACGGCGATTTCTTCCGGCTTCAGAGTTAAAATTTCTTGCGTAAAAGGAACGCCCACATTACCAAGCGCCTTTGCCAAAAGGCCGCTTTGGTTGAGCACATGAGTGATCAGTAAGGTGACAGTCGTCTTGCCATTCGTTCCAGTTATGCCAATCATAGAATGATGGGCAGCACGGCACCCAAGCTCAATCTCCCCAATCAGTTCAATCCCCATCTGTAAAGCCTTGACTGCCAAGGGATGTGAGGTTGAGATCCCGGGCGAAAGAACGACTAAATCAAAACCTGCTAAATCGTTCATCTCATGATCGAGCTTAATTTTTAAGCCTTCTTGCTTGATCGCTAATAAGTCTGGATGGGTCTCAAGCATAGTAGCATTGCGATCGACGCCATGCACCTCTGCTCCCAATTTAAGCAGGAAGTTGGCCGCAGAGCGACCGCTAAGCCCGAGGCCGATGACGAGAACTCTTTTGCCTTGATAGGTTGCCAAAACCATGAAGCGACTCCGTTACTGGAATTTTAATGAGGCAATGCCAATGATTGCAAAAAGCAGGCTGATAATCCAAAAACGTATTACAACCTTGGTTTCAGGCCATCCTTTGTATTCAAAATGATGATGCAAAGGGGCACAAAGAAAGATCCGTTTCTTATTGCGCAAGCGGTAGCTGGCTACCTGAAGAATGACCGACAAGGCTTCGGCAACAAAAACACCACCGACAATGCCAAGCAAAAATTCTCTTCGAAGGAGAACCGCAGACACCCCCAAAATGCCGCCGAGTGTCAAAGAACCCGTATCCCCCATAAAGACCTGGGCTGGATGACTATTGTACCACAAAAATCCCAAACTTGCACCAATGAGAGCGCATAAGTAAATGGCAATTTCTCCACTCCCTTCGATGTAGAGGATGTTAAGATAGCCCGCTATGTCTAAATTATTGGAGACAAAAGCAATCAACCCAAGCGAGCCCGCTGCCATGATTAAGCACCCAGCAAGCAAGCCATCTAAGCCGTCCGTTAAATTAGCCGCATTCGAAGATCCGGTAATCACAAAGAACATAAAGAAAGCCATGAGAAGCAATGAAAGCCCTCCAAAAATGACGACCGGCTCTTTGAAGAAAGGAATGTATAGGCGAGAAGCATAGTCTTTTAAACTTATCCCCTTTGTTTGGGGCATATGATCTGCACCGGGCTCGCTTTTGCTCTGCTCATTCTTGACATGCTCTTTGATCACGGGAGGACGAAACCATGTTCCCATCTCGATTGCTTCGTTGATCGGATTGATTAAAAAGTAAGAGGCAATTGCAGCCGATAAAATAAACTGAAAAAACAGCTTCCCTTTTGCCGACATCCCTTTCGTATTTTTATACTTCAATTTGAGATAGTCGTCTCTTCCTCCAATCAGGCCTAAGAAAAAAGTCGTGATCAACAGTATCAGGGTAAAAACATGGGTGAGGTCCATCCACAATAGTAGTGAGACAACCATGGAAAAAAGAATTAAAATTCCCCCCATCGTCGGCGTATTTTGCTTCTTCTCATGCAATTGGCCAAGGAGAGGGCATTCATCTTTGCGAATAGACTGCCCAATCTTCATTTCATAGAGTTTGCGAATAAAATAAGGGCCTAAAAAAATGCTCAGCAGAAGCGAGGTAATAGCCGCCAAAATCATGCGCGTTGAATAATAGGTAAAAACAGCCGGTACTTTTAAAGCCCAGGCCTCTTTTAAATAGTCGATAATAAATAAAATCATAGATGCTCTTAATATTGCGTAAAAAAACGGCTATAGCTCTTCTAATACCTTCCACAACTCTTTAGATCGCGATCCCTTCAATAAAACCACATCAGACGGCTTTAAAACCTGTCTCAAATGAGCAACCAGTGCTGCACGATCAAGAAACAACTCGACAGATCTTCCGGCCTTCTTCCAAACGTCGTAAATAGGACGGCATTCCTCGCCCAAGCACATCACTTTCGCCACTCGGTCTAAAGCAAATTCGCCAACTCTTTTATGGCAATCATTTGAAAATTGTCCAAGCTCCATCATGCTCCCAAGCACTGCCACCTTACATCCTTCTCCTACCGGCTCTGGTAGAGTTTCAAGGGCTGCTTTGGTCGATACTTCGGAAGCGTTGTAAGAATCGTTCAGAAAAACCACACCTTCTCTTTGCACCACCTGCAATCGCTTTTCAGGAAGTCTCAGCATGGCAAGCCCTGTTTTGATCTCTTCCCAGCTCAAGCCAAAATAACGAGCCACAACAACTGCCGCTAAGGCATTATGAACGTTATGTGCGCCAGGCACATGTATGTGTCCAAGCCGGAAAGTTTCTTTTCCACCTTTCACCCTTAGGGTATTATCCATGACTCTATCTAGACTGTAGTCGGCATCTGAAGAGGTCGTCGAAAAAGAAATTTTAGGGCATGAACCCACTTCAGATAGGGTTGTTAAATTAGAAAGATCGTAGTGCAGGATGCCAAGTTTTGTTTGGGAATGTGAAAAAATTTCAGCCTTAGTCAAAGCTATCGCCTCCAGGCTAGCAAAATTGCAGGCATGTACTAAAGCCGCTGTTGTCAAGACCGCAACGTCTGGTGGAGCTATTTGAACGAGTCGCGCAAGCTGACCGGGCTCTGTCATCCCCATTTCTAGTACCAAAATTTCTTCATTGCCCGTTGTATGATTCAAAACGGATAATGGAACGCCCACTTGAGAATTGCTATTGCCAGGAGAAGCTGCCACTGCATAGCGCGAGGAGAGCAAAGACTTAATAAACTCTTTTGTCGTCGTTTTACCAACAGATCCAGTCACCGCCACAATTTGGCTGCGACCGTTTGCTAAGACAGCTCTTGCCAGCTCCTGCAAAGCATCAAGTGGGTCTGCGACATGAAATAAGTGCAACCCATAATTTGGCCCGCGATAAGAGTTTCCCACAATAGCAGCTAAAGCCCCTTTTTTTTGAGCTTCCTCTAAATAAGCATGCCCATCCACCCGAGTCCCTACTAAAGCCACAAAAACCTCTCCTGGCTTTAAGAGACGCGTGTCAACGCAAAATCCTTGCACGATTTCTCGTTGATGTGGCTCAGGACAATTTAAAAACTGAGCTATCTGTTTCCAAGTCATCGATCTCATCGATCAGCTTCCTTTTAAAATGAATGTGCCCGCAAGCTTAAATTTTTCCCTCATTTTTGAACAGCCAGTATGTGCCTAATTGCTTGAAATTTATCCAAATAAGAACATTTTTACTTTTCAATCCGGCAATCACCAGGCTTCCCTTCTGTTACTAAAAAAGATTTTCCTATTTTGCATGCACCTGCCTCCAAAGCATTAGAAGATTCATATTAAATCGCTTAAAACAGGCAACTGTAAAATTGTTGAATGATTCGTTGATTGGAATAAAAATTAAATCTTTTAATCCGACATAGACGCTAAGTCGATTTTAAGCTATAATTGTGAGTCTTATAACTTTTATTACCCTGCTTTTAGATTGATAAATATAAAAAGCGACTATAAAATTATCAACTTGTAGCCGCTCTAATGACAGTCAATACTATTTCCAATGTGAAGGAAAGACCACCAAGTGGCAGACTAAAAGCATACCAAAGCGATGACGCTTGAGCCATGCGATAAGGAGGATGTGTGAAAATTAAAGAATTTAACTGGGGACCAGGCCTGTTTTTGATCATCTATCAAACGCTGCTTCTGATCAGCCTTCCGTTCTACTTTTATTATGCTCCGCCGAGTTGGGGCATGGTTGCCGTTTCGGTCGTTCTTCTTTACTTAACCGGATTGAGCATCACGGCTGGCTACCACCGCTTCTATTCTCATCGCAGTTATAAGGCAAAACCGGTCGTCGAAGCGGCTCTTTTATTTTTCGGATCGATGGCAGGGCAAGGCAGCGCTTTACGCTGGTCTTTCGATCACCGTCTCCACCACGCTCACGTAGATACAGATGAAGATCCTTATTCGATTAAAAAGGGATTTTGGTATGCCCATTTTCTGTGGATTCTGGAAAAACAAAAGAAGATAGATCCGAAAGTCGTTCCAGATCTCTTGCGCAATCCCCTGGTTCAGTTTCAACACAAGTACGACTTCCTATTGATGATTACAACTAACGTCATTGCCTTTTTCTTTGTAGGATGGCTACTAGACGACTATGTGGGTGCTTTTTTCCTTGCTTGCTGGACTCGCCTCTTTGCCCTTCATCACTTTACATGGTTCATCAACTCATTGGCTCATACCTGGGGCGACCGCCCTTTTTGCCAAGAGCAGTCGGCCGTTAATAACTATGTGATTGCCCTTTTAACCTTTGGAGAAGGATATCATAACTACCACCACACCTTCGCCAATGATTATCGCAATGGAATCCGCTGGTACCATTTTGATCCAACTAAATGGTTGATTTGGTCCCTGAATAAGGTTGGCTTGACCACTGGATTAAAGCGAATGGATGCCTATACCATTAAAAAACGCATGGTGCTCGAAAGACAGCAGCTACTGCTTGATCGCGTGTGTGATTTGTGGTACGTCAAAAAAGATGAACTCGAAAAAACTGTTTTGGAGCTATCGGATCGCCTAGTAGCCAAAATTGCCGAGTTCAATAAACTGCGCGATGATTATCGCGCCGCTCGCCGCGAAGGCCAAGAGCGCGAAAGACTAAAAGAAGTCAAGCTTGAATTGGCCAAGCTCAAGAAAAGCCTCAAAGCCGACTGGCGTCTGTGGATTAAGCTTTCACGCAATATCTTGAAGCTAAAGCCCCTTAATATTTGATTCTTGCTGCGAATCACTAAAAGAGCCCATTTGTTCATGACATGATCAACTGGGCCCTTTTTCTAATCCCTTCTTGCACTCACCCTCCATTCTTAAAACGGCATCGGATTGATTGCACTTCCTGTCGAGTTGCCTGTTGGCAAACAACTTTGCAACCGCAAAGCTACCGCCGAACGGCTCGCATTTTTTTTATGCTTTGTGATCAATTTGATTCGCCATTCACAATCCCATTACCCTCAAAAACATCAACGGCTTGCAGAGTGTTGAAATAGAAAAAAGCCTTCGAAACAAAGGCCATTTTCCAATCCTCCTTTCTCATTTTCATGCACATCGGCAAGGTTTTTGCATTAAGCCTAGTCAGAATCGACAAAGTTGAAAAATTAACAACAACAGACTTTCCAGCAATTTAAAATAAACAACAAAGAAATCAAATATTATAACTTTAAAATCAATCTGATTAGTGCTATAATATAATTATTGATATTGATTTATTAATTAATCTTTTTAAAAAGGATTAAAATTATGAATTCAGATATTACTATACATCGTCCAATGGCTACAGAACAAATGGCTCCGGTGCAAACGCCACAGTCACAGACTCGTAGCTCAGCCACAGCGCATGAGCGAGTTAACAACTTCATGGGACATTCTTATGCTTTGTTGGCTCACTTAGAAGAGCAAAACTCTGGTCACACAGGAGAGGTTGCTGTTCAAGTCAACAATATTTACCTTCAAGCCGCCAGTGACCTCTTTAAAATAGAAGCTCAGATTAAACACTCCATCCAAGAGAGTCCAAATCTCTCGAAAAAAGAGGTAAAGGAATTAGCGAAAGCCCTTAAAACAGCCGAAAAAGACATTGCCAAAGTTTTGCAAAAGGCTCAAATAGACGTGGCGTCCGAGATTGGATCTGCTGGCCGCGCCGAGCTCAAAAGAAAGATTGCAACTTTAGCCCAAGGTGGGTTTAAAGCCAAATTCATCGGATTGCTGGCACTTGTTTCTTCCACTAACAAGGCTGCAGTCGACGGCTTTAAACAAGCCAAATTGAGCATGGAAACGGCTAGTAAGAAAGCTTTTGCTGAACCCGTCAACAACGAATCTGAAGTCCAAAGAGACCAGCGGACCGAGTTTAATAACTTCAGGGAAGGTGTTGGCAATTTAAAAAGAAGAGCCGGCATCATCGGGCTTAACGGCGTCTATCGCGTTCAAGTCACATTTTCAGACAAGGCCATTCAGAAGCAATTCAAGTCATTTATCGCTCAAAACCAAAGCCAAAAGACCGAACGCGTGACGATTGCACGCGACTTAACGACTCAAAATGCAAAGGGCGAGCAAGTCCAGTTTAAGAGTAAACTCGTCCCTCTCAATAAAGAATTTGACTCTCTCGTCAATGTAAAAGGAGAAGACGGGGCAGCCAGCCGCGTATTTGAAAATATCTTTGGCGAAAAGGGTGGTATTTCGAGTGCTAACCGCCAGGAATCCCATTTGATCAACGGATGGGAATCCAATTTAAGCGATGAAAGCGGAACGCGCATCTATCAAGCTTTGCGTCACGGAATCACATCTGATAAATTCGAGACCGACAAGGACGTTCGCCAGGCCAATTCAAAAAAGGCGGCAGGCGAGCTTCTAAAAGCGGCCCTCATGCAGCAGTTAGGCGATCAGGGATTATCGCTAGAGGATGCCTCTCGTTCTACTTCTCCCATAACGCTCAATTTCAACTCAGTCAGCTTAGTCACACCCGATGATTTCCGCGCCATCGGATCGAAAGGGGCTAACGAAAAGAACATGCTGTTTGACCAAACCGATGCTCTGCATAGCTATGCAGGAACCAATAAGACGCTTGTCGTCGACGGCCTTCACATCCCCATTAATTTAAGCGTGAATACGTTCAATTTCGGCGTCAACGTAGGTGCCGTCGGCTACGGCCTCGGAACCATCAATCAGTACGAACAAAATGTCAAGGCCTTGCAGGGCCTGGAAGCCCAAGCTCAGGCAGCCATCGACAAGCTTCCCCAAGGCATGCAGAAAGACAATTTAAAAGAACTCTTGGGAGACATCAAGAGCCTAATGGCTGACCGCAAAGCCTATTTAGACGGCGATAACCAATATGAAGTGGGTGCCAAAATCATCAACCTGAGCAATCAGCTCGATCAGTTAAATGGAAACACCAAGTGCGCCTTCAATTGCATGAGCGGTAAAGACCGCACTGGTATGATGGATGGAGTTGCCAAAGCATTTGCTGTTATGCGCTCAATCAATGGCAAGATTCCAACACACGAGGACCTTAAAAACAATGAAGAGATCCGGGAGCAGTTTCGTTCTATCCTGGTTCCCATCCTTCTTGAAATGGGCGGTATTGACATCACTGAAATTAACACAAGCGCAACAGGCTATAAAGTCGGAAAAGAAGCGCAACTGGCTCAATTGCCAGACGATAAATTTTTAGAGATGTTAGGTCTTGCTAAAACAACCTCCAGCTAATAGACTTCTTTCAAAGAGCTCTTAAATTCATTTAAGAGCTCTTTGTAAAAGGATAGCCGCTTAGAGAGTGTTTACAAAATACGATCCGACTGCGATCGGATTTTATAAACACCCCCTTAAGTTTAAGGTTTCATCTTGTACATGGCATGTTCAAAATTTTGCCACGCTTCAGAATAGAAAAAATTGCGGTTTTGAGTTTTAATAAAGTTCTTCTCCAGGCCGCCTATTATCTCAATTTTAAAATCCTCGGTAAACAGATTGGCTGGGATGACAAACGTTTCTCCCTTTTCACGCGCTGTCTTAAACTCTTGAATTTTTTCTTTAATCCTTTTCAAAGTGATCACATTTTCAGCTAAATCAACGTTGATTTCTTTCGGATTGCCTTCAAGAAAATTGCTGAGGGTTTCTGTTGGAAGATAAGTCTTCTCAATATACTCGAGTAAAATTAAGGCCTTCAGAGGATCTTCAATGCGCTCAAATTGCTGCACAAATAGCAAAAATTCCATTCCAAAATCTTTGTACGCATTAGCAAACTCTTTAAATTTAGTCGCTAAAAGAAGCTTTGCAGCGCTCGACAAGGGGTCTGATTCCACTTGCTTGAGCCCCATGAAGTACTTAATCTCCATAACATTCATATGCTGTTCAATCCAACATAGCGCATGATAATGAACAATTGAATTGCGCACCGACTCGCTAATAGCTTGCAGCATCTGCTCTTTTGCAGTCACAACCTGCTGGTCTGTATCGTTCGCTTTAGCTAGCTTCTGGAACAGTTCCTCCGTCTTTTTGACAAGCTCTACCGTCTCGCTTTTCAAATAGCCGCCAAGTGCTCCCTGAAGCCTAGTTCTCAATTCTCCATTAGAAATAACCGCAGAGCTTTGGCTTTTAGGGTAAGGAAAATAGTCATGCAGTTTTGCCCAACACTTTTTGAGCGCTGCTGCCAATTTCGACTCGTCCATTAGCTTAGACTTGGAGATTGAGCTCTTGCGCGGTGTTCGGCTCTCTCTTGCAGAACGAGGACTTGGAAGAACCTCAACCGATGCCGTGCTCACAGTCGTCTGTTTAAAGAAAGACTCCGAACGGATCGACGGAGAAAAAGTTGTCACCACCTTCGATTGAGGCCTCGCAGACCAATGCTTCTTGTCGATGCATTTGTGCAAAATGTAGACTATCAGCTTCTGAAACTTCTTTTCGTCTTCTTCAGACAACGGATTAAAAGTCGCTCGATCTGTTAAATTTAAGTCCTTTTCAGGAGTCTTACTCTGCACAGGACTTCTCACAATTGCCCCAAAAATTGATCTCGGAGACAACATAGTTCCTCGCGGAGTCGAATCGCATGATCTTGGCGATTTTGACGCCTTAGTATCACTTCTTGACGTTTTAGGAGATGTATCGTGAATGATCACAGGACTGAGAGAACTTCCCAATGATGATGAGCTACTCATAGTAGTATTTTCCCCTTAATCCATCTAATGGATATATATATTTAAAAGTGAAACAAATTATTAAAAATAATATCTCATTTATTCAATTCGATTAAAATCATAATAAATTCGATATTAGACTTCAAATTTAACGCTTCAATTCCACAATTAAAATATGTCCTTAGCGTTTAATTTGATTTAAAAACCCTTATATGAAATCACAACTTGTTATATATAAACAAGTTAATATTAAACAAAGAGACAATACCCCTTCTTTTCATGAAAACTTGAATCAGGAGACCAAATTGTCAAATAGCCGGGATTTTCGTCTCATTCTTAAAGCGTTGTCAATTGCGCGATTTTACTCCATTTTGTCCACACTTATTTTTTCATTTCCTCTTTATTCTAGATCATTTAGGAACAGAATTTTTAATTTTCGCAAATCGCGCTTGACGAGATCGCACCTTTTTGTGTATAACCCTTTGCTTTCAACGGTGGTGGCATAGCCAAGTGGTAAGGCAGAAGCCTGCAAAGCTTCCATCCCCCAGTTCGAATCTGGGTGCCACCTTCCTTTTCAACTATTCATATGCTATATCTAGTTGCAACTCCCATCGGAAATTTATCCGATATCACATATCGAGCCATCGAAACGCTGCGCTCATGCGATTATATCCTCTGCGAAGATACGCGCCACAGTCTGCATTTGCTCAAACACTACGACATACACAAGCCTTTAAAAAGCTATCACAAATTTAATGAGACTCAACAAGCGCAGTCCATCCTAGATGATCTTCGATCAGGGCAGCATATTTGTTTAATTTGCGACGCCGGAACACCTGGAATTTCCGACCCTGGAACTGCTTTAGTTCAGCTCTGCATTGAAAACGAAATCCCAGTCACGGCCATTCCCGGACCTTGCGCTGCCATCCAGGCGTTAAGTTGTTCAGGCCTTCCAACCGATCACTTCCAATTTTTTGGATTCCTACCCCGCAAAGAAGGCGAGCTCAAAGATGCCTTGTTAGCCATTCTCTCTTATTCGGGCACGACTATTTGCTATGAATCTCCCCATCGACTGCTTGACACGCTGCACTTATTCCATGCCCTACAACCTCAAAGAGAGCTCGTCATCGCGCGCGAATTGACAAAAAAATTTGAAGAGTTTGTAAGAGGAACACCTCAACAGCTCCTGGAACGCTGGCACAGTGAAGAGCCACGCGGTGAAATTGTCTTGCTGGTCGCCCCTGCAGCCAATACCGAGTCAGATTGGGCCCAGTGGTCGCCCGAAGAACATGTCCAATGGATGCAAGAGACCTATTCCCTCAGCCGTAAAGAAGCCATCAAAATGGTGGCCGATCTTAGGCAAGTTCCTAAAAGACAAATCTATAACCTGTTTCACGAAAAAGATTGAAGAAGATAATAAGATTTTTTTTAAAACAATCTCTTATTTCACTAAATCCTTAAACAGGGTAAACTGGTAGCCAACTGCGCCTATTTCCTGATACACAAAGGACCAGCAATCACCCTTCAAAGCGCAGGCTCAAAGCCTAAATTTTCAGTGCCTTGTGTATCACAAACGAATTAATCCAAAGCGTTGATATGAAAGAAACACAATCCAAGCAATTCGAGCAATTCCTTCACCCCTACATCTTTATTTTAAAAGAAGGCAAAGAAATCCAAGAAGATTTCCTCGACTACTCTCTGTTGCTCTTACAAGTCAGCCTAGCCGATGTTCTTCCTTCTCCTCGTGGAGCTCAAAAGGCTAGCACTCCAATGGCTCAACTGACTAAAAAAAGTAAAATTGCCGCTTGCAAAATTCCCTTTTTTGCACTACTATAACTTTCATCTCTATGGACCGAAAGGGTTGAATTTACGTTTTAAGCAAGGGTGCTTTTGAGATAGTCTGAGCCCGCGTTCTGCATCTTTTGTTCGATGGAGCTAAAGAGAAAAAAGTTATTAATTATCTGGGACGTGCCATCGAATGAGGAAGACTTTTCATCATTTGACGACACGTCCTGGATAGGCTGGTGGAATCCTTCATGTGAAAGTTAGAATTTCAAGGCACTTTCTGAGCGTGATTAGCCGATTATTTCCTTTCACGTCCTGTTCAAAGGCTTAACCAGTTTACCTATCACAACTTCAGAATTTTAACGAGGAGCACTTATGTCAACACCCAAAGAAATTATTTTTGAAGAGGAAGCACGAGAATTCCTTCTAAAAGGAATCAAAAAATTGGCAGACATTGTAGCCTTTACACTTGGACCAAAAGGGCGCAACGTAGGTCTTGAAAAAAGTTGGGGAGCACCGACCATTACGAATGATGGAGCCAGCATTATTCGCGACATTCAGCTTCAAGATAAGTATGAGAATATGGGCGTGGCCATGGCGAAAGAAGTTGTTCAGAAAATCAAAGAGAAGTGCGGCGATGGAACGACGACAGGCACATTGCTCTTAAGAGCCTTGGTTGAAGCAGGGATCAAGAATATTTCCTCCGGTGCAAGTCCGATCGGCATTAAGAGAGGGATGGATAAAGCTGTTGAAGCCATTGTCAAAGCAATTGAACAAGTTGCCATTCCAGTCAAAACAAAGCAGGAGAAAAGAGACATTGCAGTTGTTTCCGCATCAGGCAACCATGAAATCGGCGATTTAATTGCCGAAGCAATGGAAAAGGTGGGCAACTCGGGTGCCATCACGATTGAAGAGGGAAAAACGACCGAGACTGCTATTGAAGTGGTTAAGGGAATGAAATTTGATCGCGGCTACGTGAGCCCGTATCTTTGCACAAATCTTGAGAAAATGATCGTCGAAATGAATCACGCACAAATCCTTCTCGTCGATAAAAAAATCTCGAACATTCACGAACTTCTTCCTGTTCTGCAGGCAACAGCCGCGGCTGGAAGCGAACTGCTCATCATTGCAGAAGACATTGAAGGCGATGCTCTATCAACACTTGTGGTCAACAAGCTACGTGGAACATTGAAAGTGGCAGCTGTCAAAGCGCCTGGTTTTGGCGATCGCCGCAAAGCCATGTTACAAGACATTGCAATCCTGACTGGAGCAACCGTTGTTTCGGAAGAGGTTGGCATTTCTTTAAAAGAAATTCCAGCCACAGCTTTGGGCTCTGCTGAAAAAGTCACCGTTACCAAAGAGACTACGACAATCGTCGGAGGAACGGGTACGCCTGACGAAATCGCTGCACGCATTAAGCAAATCGATGCCGAAATAGCCCTAACCAAAAGCTCTTACGACAAAGAGAAGCTAGAAGAGCGTCGCGCGAAGTTAAGCGGCGGTGTAGCCGTTATCCGTGTAGGAGCTGCGACTGAGACAGAAATGAAGCAGAAAAAGCAGATGTTCGATGACAGCTTAAATTCGACTAAAGCAGCTTTGGAAGAAGGAATCGTCCCAGGCGGAGGCGTAGCCCTACTTAATGCGAGCAAAGTTTTGAACGACATCAAGCTCGAAGGCGATGAAGCCATCGGTGCAAAAATTGTTCTACAGGCATGTGAAACTCCAATTAAGCAAATCGCTCAAAACACGGGTTTTGATGGCAGTGTCATTTTAAGCGAAATCTTGCGCTCGCCTAAGAACTTTGGCTTCAACGCCTTGAGTGAAAAAGTGGAAGATCTTGTTTCAGCCGGTGTGATCGATCCAGCCAAAGTCGTAAAAAACACACTGACTTATGCAGCATCAGCCGCAGGCATTATTCTTCTTTCTGAGGCACTCATTGCCGATGCAGATGAAGACGAGGACAAGCCAGAGTAACCCTTTGGCCTTATTTAACCCTCTTTGGAAAGAAGGCAAGCTGACTTGCCTTCTTTTCTTTTTTAAAAAGATGATATTTTGACTCCATGAGCAAACCTCTATCCACTTCCATCTTATACCTCGCCCTGGCAAGCTTCGTTATGGGTTGGTGGATATTAGCGTTTAGAATCCATCAGCCAAGCTCGATTCAAGCCCCGCTTTCAGAGCAGGCGGCTCTAACTCTGCAGACATCCGATCTTCTACCTTTTCTATCCCCTTTGCAGCGCGACTCTCTTCACCAGGCATTGGCGGGAGATAGGCGCCTCATGCTTGAGTTGATGTCTCAATGGCAAAAAGATTCTGAAGTCCTAATGACCAAAGGGGTGAGCGGCATCCAAGCCCTGACAGACGACGCTTTTCTACAAGCCCACTTGCTCTCTCGTCTGATCGACGAATCCTCTGATGCTCAATTAAGCGCTCTCAATCGGCACGTGCGCCTAAAAGAAATACAAGATGATGCTGGACGTCTGATTAAATTAGAGGACACCTTCACCCGTTTTCTACCCCAAAGCTATGTAGCAGCAAGCTTTCTCCTCGCCATTGCCTCTCCCAATGAGATTATCGCCATACCAAAAGGCTTAAGAGATCTGCCTCAACTCTATGCGCCTGATCTTCTCGATCGAATCCCCCATCAAGTGGAATACTACCGAGGCGAAAAACTTTATCTAGCCCGTCCTCACCTCGCCTTTATTGCCCACTACTCGCATCCTCCCACTTTAGAGATGCTGCGCAATCAAGGCATTCGCCTCTGCACCATCAAAAATATCGATACATTGAGTGACATTCAAGAAACGCTGCTTAAGATTGGGCACGCCAGCAATCACCCTTTAGAAGCCAATCTGCTTGCGCTTTTTATTAATGCCTCTTTCATGGCTATTGACAACCGTCTGCGTGCACTCGAACAACTAACTCCCCATTCAACCTCTTCTTTAACCCAAGTCCTATATCTCTATTACCACCACCAATACATGCTTCCGACAACCAAATCTTTGAGTGGTCAACTTGTTGAGAGAGCCTTTAGCCACTGTAAAAGCCTCAAATGTCCCATTAAGCAAAGTTCTACAGAATGGCGCGTTCCTTTTGATCAAGAAAAAATTATCAATTACAATCCTGATTGCCTAATCCTCTCAGTTCCTTCAAGCGCCACTGGTTTTAAAGAATGGATGGAAACCGATAAAGTTTTCCAAAGGCTCAAGGCCTTGCGTTCAAACCGCCTCTTTATAGTCGATGAAACCGTCCAGGAATCTCCTACACAGTACATCATCTTAGCCTATTTCGATCTCTTACAAGCTCTAGCTGGTGCTTATTGTCTATGAAATCTTTCTGCTTTTACCTTTTTCTTTTACTCTTATTATTGCTAGCTAGCGCTCTCTTTACCATCAGCAGCGGAGAAACCCCCTGGTCAACTGTCTGGCAAGGAGCTCTTCTTCGCCTTCACGAAAATAGTTCAGATTGGAACCCTCTGCTCGATGAACGCTTACCGCGCCTACTCGTTTTAATCTGCACCGGAGCCTCTTTAGCTGTATCGGGCGCAGTGATGCAGTCCTTGTTCCACAATCCTTTGGCCTCACCGAGCATTCTAGGAATTAGCTCAGGTGGATGTCTGGCTGTCGTTCTAGTCTTTATTTTCAATTTACGCTTCAGTCATCCTTATGCTCTTCCCTTAGCCGCCTTTCTCGGCTGCCTTCTCACCCTTTGCATCGTCTATGCTATTGCGAGATATCAGGAAGGAGCCCATTTAACCAATCTCATTCTCACAGGCATTGCCATTTCAACCCTACTCATTGCCGTACAAAGCCTCATCTTGTATGCCCTGCGGGATCACTGGCAGCTGATTCAGACCATTACAGAATGGGAAGCCGGCTCTACCACCGATAGGGGTTGGCAGCACGTGCATATGCAACTTCCTTTGACGCTTGTTGGATTATGGGGATGCTGTAACTACAGGCAAGAAATGAATATTTTGGCCCTTGGCGAAGAAGAGGCCACAAATCTTGGAGTAGATGTGAAAAGGGTGCGCTGGCGCCTGTTTCTTTGCATTTCTCTTTTGACGGGTGGCGCCTTAGCAGCCGTCGGCATGATTGCCTTTTTTGGACTCGTTCTACCCCATGTCATTCGCCGCCTGCAAGGCCCCGATCATCTCACCCTCATTCCACTTTGCATAGTTGCCGGAGCTGCCATCTTGACCTCTATCGACGTTTCGCTGAGATTTTTTGACTTGCACGCCATTTCAATCGGCAATTTTTCTGCCATCATTGGAGGAAGCTGTTTTTTAATCCTCCTTTTCCGTTCACAAAGACGCTTAGCCTTTTAGAGCTCATATGACACTGAAAACACACGGATTGACTTACCAACTCAAAGAAAAAAAGCTAATCGAACAGATTTCACTCACCTTTGAACCGGGATTTGTCTATGGCATTCTAGGACCCAACGGGTCGGGAAAATCCACGCTGCTCAAAACTATGACTGGTATTTGGCAGCCCACGGCTGGAAGAGTTGAATGGCAAGGTGAGCCCCTGTTGCAAAAGCCGCGCGCTGAAATTAGCCGTACCTTGTCCCTCGTTCCGCAAAATCCCCTCCTCCACTTCGACTTCTTGGTCGAAGACATTGTCAAAATGGGACGCTATTCACATGGATACATCCCAAAACGAGATGAGGTATTGATCCAGTCGATCCTCGAAAAAGTGGATGCCTGGCATCTGAGAAAGCAGTTTTTATCGCAATTGTCCGGCGGCGAAAAGCAAAGAGTGTACATTGCAAGAGCTCTCGTCACAGAAGCTCCTGTGCTGCTCCTGGATGAACCCACCTCTTATTTGGACGTACGCCATCAATTGGAAATCTGGAAGCTCTTAAGGGTTTTAGCAGAGCACGGCAAAACGGTCATCGTTGCCGTCCATGATTTACTAGCAGCCAATCGCTTTTGCGATTGCCTCTCCATTCTCCATCAAGGAACATGTGTCGCAACAGGCCTTTACGATGCAGTCGTCAATCCAGCCCTACTTCACTCTATTTTTGGCATTCAGCTCACAAACCAAAAGGGCTTTTCTTACGACTTGTCTTCTTAGTCGACCCTTTCTTTAATAGAAACGGTAAATAGGAAAACGGTATCTTTATCCAAGATTCCTCAAAATCTCCCTATTTACCGTCAAATTCACTTCTAATTAAAACTTTTTGAGCCTAAAACAAACAATTAATGATAGGATTGTGCTCTCATCATTTTAGGCAAGCCTGCCCGTTTTGGAGCGGCAACGACCCGGCCTTCGTCAACCTCACTCGCATGCTTTAGAGACTCAGGCTCTGGGGCAAGCATGGCAAGTTTTGGAGTCGTATGCGATAAAGCTTGCAGTTTTTCCTGACGAACCGAACGGATGATTTTCTTTTGGACATTTCTAAGATGATGAGCAGTATCTTTCATGACAACACCTCCCAGATAAAAGTTTGAAAGAAGAAAGATTCTATCTCCCCTCTATTTTGAATTATAGCAGCTTCAGATTAATCTTACACTAGTGAAAGTTAATTATTCAGATCAAAAAATCATTAAATTAATTATCAAAAAAAACTTATCGGCAATAATAGTTGGAAATGGGAACGAGATAGGATCTAAGTCTTAACTTTGTGATGCTGTTTGATTGCATTTTACGTATCATCCAGCATCACGATTCTAGTCTAAAGCGGCTGATTGGGTATTGCCCTGCGTCCAAAATAGGCATCGATATCGATTAATCCGCTTTGCTGCAAGATAATGAAAACAATGGCTATTGGTGCAACCCAACGGACAAAAATCATCCATGGACGCCATAGCCAACGCAGGGCCGTTCCAGAATTAAATTCTTCTTTTCCCAACTCTTTATCCAGAATCCATCCAGTAAAAATAGAGACTAGCAAACCGCCAATTGGTAAAAACCAAAGCGTGACCAAATCATCAATCGTCTGGAAAAATGTCTTTCCGTAAATGGCCGGCCAGTTGGCAAATAGCGTATTCGTGTTTGATAAAGCGCTCGGAATTCCAAAAACAAAGCAACTGATTGCCACCACTAGAACAGCCTTTTGGCGCGACCATCCGAGCAGATCGGTAAAGTTCGCTGCCACGACTTCGATCAAAGCGACGGCAGAGGTCAGCGCTGTAAAGACAAAAAGAATAAAAAAACCAGTGGAAATGAATAAAGCCCCTGGCAGCTTGGCAAATAAAACAGGTAGGGTCTTAAAGACTAGGCCGGGTCCAGCTTCTGGAGCAAAGCCGAAAGTAAAGATGATTGGGAAAATCATCAATCCCGCCAAAAGAGAAATCAAAACGATCATAACGCCAATGATCACCGCCGTTTTTGGAATATCATCTCCGCGACGCATATAGCTGCCATAGGTAAGCATGATCCCCTGCCCTAAACTCAGAGTAAAAAAAGACAGCCCGAGTGCTTCGATGGCTGCCGACGGTTTAAAGCGGGCTAAATCAGGATAAAAAATGAATTGCACCCCTTCCTTAAAACCTTCAAGGGTCATGGCAAACAAGCACATGCCAACCAAAATCACCAATAATCCAATCGTCATGAAGCGGCTCCAGTATTCAATCCCTTGCCTCACTCCACGATAGACAACCGCCGCCGTTAAAGCAGTGAAGAGGAAGTGCCAAAAGAGGGTAATGTCCGCCGATGATGACAGGACGTCAAAAATATTAGAAATTTCTTGCGCCGTCCGATTTTCATAAAACTGGCTAAGCGACATGAAAACATAGTTGAGTCCCCAACCGGCTAACACGCTATAAAATGACATGATCAAAAATGAAGAAGCGACTCCCAGCCAGCCAACGCTTTTCCAGGCAGCTGAATTATTGGCCAAATTGGCAAAAATTCCAACCGCGCCTCTTTGCGCTTTGCGTCCTAAAACAAGCTCTGCAATAAAAACAGGAATGCCAATAAAAAACGTGCAAAGAATATAGATGAAAACAAAGATCCCCCCTCCATTCTCACCCGTCACATAGGGAAACTTCCATAATGTGCCCAGACCGATTGCCGATCCAGCCGCTGCTAAAATAAATCCTAAATGTGAACTCCAATGTTCTCGTTGTTTCTGCATGAGTGATCTCCAATTACTAACTATATTTATTGTGGCGCTAGAAGACATGCCTGCTGCACGAGTGCCTGAGGCTGGAGGGAATAAGGAGGATAGCTTCAAAGGAACTTGAACCTATCAAAAATAAAAAGCGTGTGTTAACATAATCTTTCGCTAATCACAACCCGTCTAACGGCCGCGGATCATAGCAAACAGCGGCCAGATTTGACAATAGTTATTTTTTAGCGTATCAGTAAAAGATTGAAGAGTGCATAAAGTCATGAGGTCGAGCGATGCTTTTGTCTTTATTTGTGGAAGCCGCTGTCGTTGGAGTGGTTTGCATCATTTTTTTAATTTTATTCGTGGTAGCCGGCATTCGGCAAATGATTAAAGAAAAAGATTCGTAAGAGACTATGCTGAAAGTTATTCAAGATGAAAAGCCCTGGTATGCAAACGGCCTCTCTTTTGAGTGCACAGGCTGCGGTCAATGCTGTACCGGAGCTCCAGGTTACATTTGGGTCAATGAAGAAGAAATAGAACAGATTGCAGCCCATCTCAATTTATCCATCCAGGAATTTGCCGATCGCTTTTTGCGCAGGATCAAAGGTCGCTTCTCTTTACTAGAGCGCCCGCACACCTACGACTGCGTTTTTTTAAAAGACAGAAAGTGCCAAATTTACTCTGTTCGCCCAACCCAGTGCCGCACCTACCCCTGGTGGCCGCAAAATCTCAAATCAGAAAAAGATTGGCGCGAAGCTGCTGCGTGGTGTGAAGGCATTTGTGCCAATGCTCCAACTGTCCCTTATGAAACGATCTCCCAGCAATTGGCCATTCAAATCGGAGAAACGCCTAATGGAGACTCCTCCCTATAAAGTCTTAGCCATTGGATCGGGTAAAGGTGGAGTTGGTAAATCGACCATCGCCGTCAATCTAGCCGTGGCTATGGCTCAGCAAGGATTAAATGTAGCCCTGCTCGATGCCGACATCTACGGCCCCTCCATCCCGATCATGTTGGGACTGCGGCGTTTAAGTCCAAGACTCGAAAAACAGGCCGATGGGAGCATCAAAGTCATTCCTTTTGCGAAATTTGGCATTAAAGCCCTGTCCATCGGATTTTTCATGGAAGAGGCACGTTCTGTTATTTGGCGCGGTCCACTGCTTCACTCCACTTTACAGAAAATGATCCAGGATACAGTTTGGGGGGATATAGATCTCTTGTTAATCGACCTTCCTCCAGGTACTGGCGATTGCCTGCTTTCCCTCTCTCAGCTGCTCAGAATCGAGGGAGCCTTAATTGTTTCTACACCGCAAGAAGTCGCCATGGTCGATGCGATCAAAGCCATCAATGCCTTTTATCAATTAGAGATTCCCTTGCTCGGCATCATCGAAAACATGGCAGGATTTACCGTTCCTGAAACAGGCCAAACCTATCACATTTTTGGACAGGGAAAAGGAAAAGAATTGGCCAGCCGATTTAATGCCCCTTTATTGGGCAGCTTTCCCCTTATTCCAGACATTCGGCAAGGTGGCGACGAGGGCTATCCTAGCGCCTTTCACCAAGGCAATTCTACTGCCAGCGCTCTTTTTTCCGAATTGGCAAAAGAGGTCAATCAAAGCTTGCGCCCACTAGCGAACCCCTTCTGCCTTTAATGAAAGCATGTATGCAAGACTTTAACCAGACTTAAGGCACCCTAGTCCCCTCTTCCTGAAAAGTCCGGGCCATGAGATTTAGACGAAGCTTCAAACCGTGCATTTTCGTATAGCTATAAATATCTTTATTAGCTCTTGGATCACGCAGTGTAAAAATACGCCTGAGCCGCTTAAGGTGTTGAACATCCGCCTCATTCTGAGACTGACTATCAACAATGGTATTCAAACCAGAAAGTGATTGCATCGTTTTAACGCAGGAGAGCGGCAAAGAACTAGCTCTTATAGACGCCAATTCTTCGGGAAGGAGATGCGGCGCAGGCACGCTTTTGTCGAATAAGGCATTGAACTCTTCCTTACTTACGCGTTCAAAAGCTAGTATCCCCTTATAAGCGATCGTTGCGCAATTAAAGGCATCATTCTGCCTAATCATCATGGGCGTAAAAATCTCAGAATCGGGAAAAACCTCTCTTGTTAATCTGCAAAATTTCACGATGAAACTCTTCAAGAAGTTATCTCCCCCGATTCCTCCACTGTCTAACACGAGAGCGATCATTCTTCCCTGCTGTTTTTCAATAATCACAGTCGAGGTATGAAGAGCCTTATTCCCCTCATCTTCTTTGCAACGAATAAAGAAATAATGCCTTCCATCTTCTGTGCCCAACTCCCGCAGCTTTTGAACATAGTCTTGATAGCCACCACAGATCGTGCTTGCACCTTTAAAACGAGCTTTTTCTCTTGCCATTTCCAATAATATAGCCATCCCGGCCGGCATAATCGCCGTGCAAGGGTAAAACTCTCTCTTTGAGGGAGCAAAAACGATCTTATCCGTGAATAATTCGGGATAGGCTTGAGAAATCTCATAAACAGCGGTGGCATACAAACCGTACATTTCATCAACGATATGCCCTTTTTTAACCGCAATGGCCTCTTGCTCGGCTGGATCCTTCACATTCAGCTCTTTAAAGCCAACCTCTTCCAAAGACCTAAACATCTTTTTATATGTCTGAGAGAGCTCTTCGAATAACTCGAGAATTCCCTGCTGCCCTATTTGCCCAAAGTAGTCCCTTACCTGTAGCTTAGAGCTCTGATCAAAGATACTGAAAAATTCCTTCAATCTCTCATTTTCCACGATAGACTTGATACCATCCAATTGTGATACGACTTCATTAAAGGAGTCTTGTTCCAGACAATTATCGCTCAATGGAATGAATGAGGCATTTCGATTCGGCAAAAGGGGTGAAACGAAAGGCTCGAGCTGCCTTCTAGCTTCTTTGAAACTAGAATGGAGTCGAATAGCAAGCGGAAAAAAGACAAGCGTGCACCCTAATAAAATGGGTGACACAATAGACCACACCTTAGCTGTTGATGCGACCAGCCAATTGTCTGATTTTGTCTTCGATACGACCCAAACAGCATGGCGCCCCAACCAATGACTTGCCAACGAAAGGGTGTTTAAGCCCGGTCGTACCTCAGAAGCTTGAGCCTGAATTGCAATAATCATGAAAACGCCTCAACAATACTTATTCATTAATTAAAAAATATCAGTTAATTATATTAATAAACAATTAATTATTAAGCAATGAATTAACAGTTTTTTAAAGTATCGTAGAAAAAGGCGCACTCACATGGCGTTTAAACCCTGATCATGTTGCGAGCGGAAAAGCGGACAACTGTCTCGAGTAATTCTTGGTGCGGCAGCTCGGCAACCATTTTTTTAATTTTCTCTCCCTCTTTTTTAACCCTTGTCGCTAAAACGGTGTGAACTTTGACAGGGTTATCCCTTCCAATATCCACGTAAGCCGTATGCCTATTGAGATAGGTCTCAAAAGTGTCACCTTGCTTATAGGCCTCATTTTTTGCAGCATATGCTTGGACAAATGAAGTCGATGTCGCATTGCGAACGAAGGAAGGAGGCATATCTTTCCAAGCAACGCTAAACAGCTCACCCTTATTTTTAGCCGGGATAGAATTGAGCATATTAAAGAATGCTCCATGCTTATAAGCTTGAAAGACAGAATCAAAAGAAAAAAAACTGCAATTGTAGCTATCAAACTGAATCCGATCTTCATCTCCTACAATGAAAACCTTTTCATAGTTCAGTTTTTTTAAAAACAACGCTATTTGTACCCCTCGCTTATCTTTGGCTGCATCCATGACCGCGGCTTGCAAAACACCTTCATTACTCTCGACGATAACAGCCGTGTAATGAACATCGTTCCTAACCAATAATTGAATCTGCTGCGCTCCTTTTTGACTAAAAAGGCGCTTTAAATTTTCCAAGCACTCTTGTAAATCGCAAGCATCGACAGTATAGCAGTTGAACCCAGAAGATTTTTCTTTCTTCGATCGAATCATGAGGGCCATTAAACTATCGCGATTGACGGCATACTCTTGTAAATCGCCTATAACTTTCTCCTGTAATACTTTCCCCTCGTGTTGAGACAAGAGATCAATTTTTTCCTGATTACCCAAATAGGGAGCCAACTCTTTCAAAATTGTCCCCTCTTTAGTAACCGGTACAGAATAATATTTCTTAAAAACGTTGATCAAAACCTGATTTTTTAAATCGTGCTGCAAATTGTGAATCTCTTCCTTGCACGCATCGCCTTCATTCATTCGCAGCTCTAACTGGCTCAATACATCGACCAAAGCATTTTTAAATTGCACCGTATCTTCGGTTTGCTCAAGATCCTCTTTCTTTTTTCTCAAAAAAAGCTTGAAAAATTTTTGTGAATTGCTATCGAGGGAGTTTTGAAGTGATTGCTGTAAATCCAACGACAGGCTCTGAAACGCAATTTGAGCAGAATGAGTAACGCATTCCTCTTTATGGTTCGATACACTATAAAGAGTCGACTGCTGTGTCGTTTGAAAGCCGGCAGACGAATTCATAGTAATTTCTGAACTATAATGAATAGTATTCATCTTTATTCCTTTGTATAATTTAATAGTAATTTTACAAAAGAATTTTAAAACACGTTTAAAGAAAAACTTAAATTCTGTTAAAGTTAGTCAAAAAACAATACAAATAAAATTTAAGGTATGAGTTTAATGATCATTAATGCGCAAGCCGTTTCTACTTTTATAGCCGAAAATCTTCCATCGATTACAGGAAGTTCTTCTTTATCGTTTCCACACTCATTCGAAGCTATTAACTCTCTTTTAGACAAATACTTATGCAAGCAGCCTCCTTCTTCGGCTAAGAAGATGAGCGAACACTTTATCAAAAAATTAAAGATCAACCCTTCCAGCGAGTGGAAAGCCGAGGCTCAGAAAATCATTCACCTTTATTTGAATACCGTTGAAGATATAGAAATGAATGCAAGGCAAAGCTTGCAGCTGCTAGAAGACGAACTCAAGACTCTTTCTCTTTATGAAATCCGCTCCAAATACCAGAAAGTATTGCAGCTTGTGCTGCTTGAGAAGGCGGACCCCCTCTTTTTAAATTTTCTAAAGAAGCTTTATACTAAAGAAAGTGATGCGGCCATTCAGCAGGAAAGCGCAGGTCTGAAAAAAAGCATCGTTGATCAATTTGGTTGGGTACCTGTCTATCGGGATGAAATGCTCCGTTTGCTCGTGCAAGCCAAGCAAGATCACTTGCAGGAAAGAGGAATGGCTTTCAACTGTTACGTGGTGGATTACCGCGATTTGCCCTTCTTCCTGGAGCTTGCTGCGCAGCAAGCCGTCAAACAAGAAAATGCCAGCTTTCGCGTTTTAATTTTAGTGCGCAATGACGTTCACTACACGGCATTGGACTGCCATTTTACAAAAAAATACAAAAAAGCTGCTTTATTCTAGATGCCTCGCAAGACCCTAAGCATCTGACTTTAGATGCGCAGTTAACGGAAGCTGGATTTCGAGTTGCAATCGCGGGAACATCGGAAAATGACAAGATTCAATTCGACTATCGCAGCTGCTCCATTTTCTCCTTTGAGCATCTATTAGAAACAGGCAGCAAAGCGCACTGTTTCGAAGACATCATAAAATCCCCTCAATTTGATTCTAAAACGAGGCGTATCTCCTGGCTAGCTCTCGAGCCCAGTCTGATCACAAATTGCCAAAGTTTAGAATTCCTGCAAGACTACGAAACAATCCATCAATTGACATTGACAAAACAGATCGATGCTTCTCGAGCTGAAACGGAAAAAAATCTAGGCATCGAAACAAAGCTTGCACTCTACCAAAAGATAGCCATGGATATGCTTGAAAGCAACTCCAGGGAAGAAGCAACCCGAATCGCCAGAACGCATCCCTTTACAGCCATCTCCATGGGTACATGATTGACAGCACTAAATCCTCTCACAGACGTTTAGAATCGCTCTTCTCCCATGTAAGACAATTTTTATTGCATCGTTTGCGAAGCTCTTTTATGGTGTGAGGCAATTCACCATAAAAAGAGCTATCGCTATGAACGTTAAAGAAAAAATTATTTTTGATCTAGTCACGCAAAAAAATGTCGACCTCTGGCTAGAGGGTCAATACGATGAAGAAACTAAAGCCACTATCAGACAGCTCTTGCTTGAAGATCCCAAGCAGATCATCGACGCCTTCTTTACCAACCTAACCTTTGGAACAGGGGGGCTGCGTGGTATCATGGGGGTTGGCACCAACCGCATGAATTTTTATACCGTCCGAGCCGCCACACAAGGCCTTGCCAACTATATTCTCAAACAACCCAAAGAAGCCGGCAAAGAGTACGCCGTTTTTATCGGATACGACTCTCGCCACCACTCACGAGAGTTTGCAGAAGAAACCGCCAAAGTATTAGCCGGCAATGGTATTAGAGTCTATCTATTTAAAGATATACGCCCGACTCCACTCGTCTCTTTTGCTTGTCGCTATAAAAAATGCGTGGCAGCAGTAATGATCACCGCCTCTCATAATCCGCCTGAATACAATGGTTATAAAGTGTATTGGTCTGATGGTGCACAACTCGTTCCTCCACACGACTTAGGCGTCATCGCAGAAGCAGCTAAAATTACCGACCCCGCTCAAGTCAAGGCGGTAGACTCAGTCTCTAATCCCTTAATAGAGGAGATCGCGGGGGAAATTGATGAAGCCTATTTAAAAGACATCAATACTCTTCAAAATTATCCTCAAATTAACCAAAAAGAAGGGCATCGATTAAAAGTCGTTTATACGAGCCTGCATGGAACAGGAATTACCGTCGTCCCAAAAGCCTTAAAAGAGTGGGGCTTTACCCAACTAGCGTTTGTAGAACCACAAATTATTCCAGATGGCTCTTTTCCAACAATTCGCGTGCCAAATCCAGAAGAACACGCAGCTTTAAAGCTTGGAATCGATGTTATGCAGAAAACGCACAGCGACCTTTTGATTGCAAATGATCCGGATGCAGACCGCATGGGAGTTGCAGTTGCTTACAACGGAGAAGCTGTATTATTAAATGGAAATCAAATCTGCGCCCTCCTGCTAGAACACGTATTGGAAGCGCTTACTAAACACAATCGGTTACCCTCTAAGGCAGCCTTCATCAAAACAATCGGGACGACCGAGCTCTTCCAGGCTATTTGCGATACCTACCAACGCCCCTGCTTCAACGTTCTGACAGGTTTTAAATACATCGCAGAGAAAATCCGTGAATGGGAAACTCTTCCCAACGGCTATCAATTCATCTTTGGCGGTGAAGAATCGTACGGCTACTTACTCGGAACCTATTCTCGGGATAAAGATGCTGTTGTCTGCAGTGCGCTAATTTGCGAATTAGCTCTCCAAGCCAAAATAGAAGGCAAAACGCTTGTAGATAAGCTTTACGATCTCTATCACAAGTATGGCATTTATCAAGAAAAACTGCTTTCTATCAACTTTGGTGAAACCAAAGAGGGTAAAGAGCAAATGACGCTTGGAATGCAGAAACTTCGTGCTTCCCATTTAGCAGACATCGTAGGCATCCCAGTTGTAGCAATCGAAGACTACGAAGCTTCAGCAAAGTTTCATTTAAAAACTGGCCAGACAGAACCAATCAACCTGCCCGTTTCGGATGTTCTCTTGTACTGGCTTGAAGACGGTACAAAAGTAATGGTCCGCCCTTCAGGCACCGAACCAAAAGTAAAAATCTACTGTGGCCTCGTTGAAAAGAGTTTTAATAGCATTTCAGAAGGAATTGAAGCTGCCCAAAAGAGATGCGATGTCATTCTTCTATTCATGAAAAATCACCTGATGTCTTAAGTTATAAGTGCTGAATGACAATCTCATTCAGCACACTCTCACACCTAGATTAGATGGGGTTGCTCAATTAACTCATTTAGCGTTAAATGTGTATCCATACCGTCATCCCCTTGGCTTTCATTGGCCAATCGCTTGCGGCACAAGCGAATGGCAGGGACGGCTTCCTGCAAAAATCCCAAGAATTTATGTGGGAGGCTCTCCATGGAACCAAGCTCCTTTTCAAGAGCTAAATATCTGGCCGGGCTTTTGCCTTCAAATGCGCTTACAACTTCTTCTGAAAAAGGATTGTCCGAAACAGAAATGTGTAATTGACCATTTGTATTGGTAGTTATAAGCAGCGATTTTTTTTCCATGGAAATGTGATCTTCAAGCACTTCGAATAGGACTAAAATTTGAATCAATGCTTGTTTAGAAAAGCCGCCTACGTTCTCAACTATTAAAAGTCTTCGTAAGGGTTCAATGTATAGATCTAAGGCTTTTGACTGGCTGGTAAGGTCATAGCAAATATTGACTATTCGCTCTAGTTGGAGCGGCGAATAAGGAAAGCCATTTTCAAAAGCCGTCAAATAAAAGTAACTGTATTGCGAGCGGTATTTATAACTGCAAATCCCAACACTCCTTGTCTGGTCACGACATAAATAGCGATAAAGCTCGCCAATGGCAAAAAGTTTATCTGGAGTGTCTCCGCACACTTCCCAATCGACTTTAACGTTAAATGGACTATAGAGAGCGATCGCTTTGGCATATAAACGATAAGCCTCGCTTCTATTGCCCACGATCCATAAAAAACGAGCCATAGAAACGGCTTCTCGCAAAGAGAGATCGTTCAATTTAGCTTGTGCATCCATGATTAAGCGACAAATGCCATCCACCATTTTTAGATCTTCGTTGAAGGCGATAAAGAGCTCTCCTAATTGCGACAAGGCTTCTATCGAAAAAAAAGAAAGCTCTTTGTGTTTCAGCTCTTTTAACAATGAAAAAATGATGGGAGGATATTTTACCTCTCCATATACCAATAAATCACCGGCAGATTCCCCGACGCCACCACCACTGCAAGCAAGAAAAAGTACGTAGATGGCCTGTTCAGGCATCAATGTTTTAAAAAGTTTTTCTAGGGCATCCAGCCTCCCATACTCAACAGTTGAATCATGCGCTAGGCTAAAATGCTCTTTTAATTGCTCCGCAATGTAGATCAATTCTTCCTTTTCGCCTCTCGCCGATAGGGTTGATCCAAGTCTCAAAAACAATTCATTTTTATTTTGCAGAAAGGCAGAAAACAATTGATCCATCCATGCTTTTTCACGCAAAATCCAGCGGGCTCCCTTGCCAATCGCTTCAACCCAATAAGCCTCACCATTGCCTTCTGCGCAATTCAACACAAAACCTTGCAAAGACAGATCTGAGGCTCCTTTTTGTTCAATTTTTTGCATATAGTCAATATAGCCGGCAATCCTTTGCATGTCCTCGTCAGAAATCCCAGTAAAACTTTTTTTTTCGATCACCAGCTCGTCAAAGACCTTCAGCAAAGATTGCTGTTTTTTAATTGCATTTGTATAAGCCAAGGCTCTTTGCTCTTGCTTCAGCCGCGTTAAATGTTCAATTTTCCTTATTAAACAAACTTTATAATCTGCTTGATTGGCAAGATAATCAATTTTCTTTATTTCTTCTTTAATGGCTCCTTTTTGCACAAGAGGTGCATGATGCAATACTGTGTGGAAGAAAATAGGGCATGAACTAATTGGAAAATGGCGGCCCAGAATAAGCGCTCCTTGCACTTCATGCTCACGACATGCAGGATCGAAAGTTGGATGCAGGAGCCTTTGAAACGTTCGAGATAAAAAGTATCCCCATTTCTGAGAATGGGCACGCGCATTTATTCGCATATCTGGCCATGGTGTTTCCATTCCCTCTTGTAGGGCTATCACTTGCCATGCGTGCTCACTCAAATCTTTATAAGCGCGCGAAACTCTCTCGATATTTAATAAGTTGATCCGATCTAAAAAACTAACAATTACTCCCCAACAATCAACTGGTATTTCAACTCTTACAGCTGGTATTTCAACTCTTAAACGCCTCTTTTTAGTTTGCGGCACTACCGTTTCTTCGTACTTTCTTTTAAGCCAAGAGACGGACGGATCATGTGCCACTAAAGAGACCTGATTATTCGTTACAGATGGAACCATTTTTCACCTTAATTACATGCTTAAACAAGGAATGAAAGAGCCGGTCGAATGGATTGACTCTTTTTGAGTATTTTGATGATGCAGTACAGAAGCTGCCTATCTTACGATCAGCCATCAAAGCTGAGAAGGATTTCTCTAAAATTAATGAAAACAGCTGTCAATTCTTAGTTTTTATGGAATAAATCACAATTTAAATCGCCGAATTTGAATAGACACCTTTAAACATGCAAGGCTGGCTTAATTTTCCTTTGACTTTTCCCTCAGTTTCTAAAAACTGCGGGTTTTAAAATCATCGGCTCTGGCAGGTAAAATAAGATAAAAAGAGGGCAGTTGATGAAGCTTATGAAAAACGAAAGCAGTGCCAACTAACAGGTGTTCCTTTTTGAACGGCCTGTCTCAGCTCCAGCCCGATGATATTGTCAATCTCTTTGGGCGGCAGCCCCTTGCTTGGCCTAACCGATCTAACATGGCGGGGTTGGACAATATCCCCCTCAACTAAATCTTCCACAAAGTAAAGCGAGGGACGATGAGAGAGAGTTGTCTTTTCAGCTTTTAAAGGGGCATATTGTATATTTCCAAGAGCCTCCCAAGCCCGTTTACTCTCTGTTACGAGCATTTCAAATTCATGCGGTTCAAGAGAAAAAGCGCTATCTACTCCCCCCTCTTCACGTGCACGAGTCAGGTGCTTTTCAATCACACAGCTACCAAGAGCAATGGCTGCAACTGGAACTCCAAGCCCAAGCGTATGATCAGACAACCCAACCAAGGTATTGAAGCAGGCAGATAAATGAGGAATCGCGCGCAAATTAATATCGACCGGTTTGGCTGGGTACGCAGCCGTGCATTTAAGCAAAATGATCTCATTGCAGCCGCCATGACGAGCCGTTTCAACAGCCTCTCCAATTTCTACGAGCGTCGCTGCCCCAGTTGAAATGATCATAGGCTTGCCTTTAGAGGCAACTTTTTTAATCAAAGGCAAATCGACAATTTCTGGCGATGCAATTTTATAGCATGGAACCTGAAGAGTCTCTAGAAAGTCCACGGCCGTTTCATCGAAAGGCGTGCTGAAGACTATTAAACCAAGTTCATTACAGCGCTGAAAAAGGGGTTGATGCCACTCCCAAGGCATATAGGCTTCCTGATAAAGATCGTAGAGATTGCTACCTGCCCATAAACTTGTTGGCTCTGTAATCAGAAATTCCCCTCCCCTCACATTCAATGTAATTGTGTCGGGAGTATAGGTTTGGAATTTGACGGCATGAACGCCAGCCTTAGCAGCCTCTTCCACCAATTGCAGGGCACGCTCAAGCGATCCATTATGATTGGCCGATACTTCAGCTATAATGAAAGGAGGATGAGCGGGTCCGATTTTGACCGTTCCAATCGTAACTTCTTGCATGATGTGCCTCTTCTATGAACTCAGTTTTCTTTTTCGCTCAACTAGCCTGCGGAGGTTTGTTAGTCGGTTTTCTTCTAAAAGGACGCTTGGAAGAAGATGCTGGTTTTTCAGGAGGTGGAGTTCCGATCCAGGCAGCTTCCTGCTTAATTTGCTTTAAAATCGTTGTCACGAACGTTAACTCTTTAGGCGTCACGAGTGAAACGACAACTCCTGCCTTATCGTAACGCCCTGTACGGCCCGAACGATGCACATAGACATCGGGATCATGCGGTAATTGATAAATAAATACATGGCTCACCCGAGAAAAATCCAATCCACGCGCAACAACATCGGTAGCAACGAGAAAGCGAATTTTACCCGATCGAAACTTATTTGTGACAATGGTTCGAATATCTTGCCCAAGCCCTGCATGCAAGAAATCAACTCCATCCAGTTTAGACTGCAGCGCACGGCATACCTTCTCTACCTGGAAGCGTGAATGACAGAAAATGATGGCCTGCGTTGGCTGCATCTCTTTGATAAGGTAAGCAAGCTCTTGATCCCGATGATGGGCTGAACAATAAACAAAACGGTGATCGATTTGCTTGGGGCTTGCTTGGTCGGCAATGAGATTGACCTCTTGCGGGTCTTTCATGTGATGCTTTGCTAGGCGACGAATTGCAGCTGGCATAGTCGCAGAAAAAAGGAGTGTTTGATGCGAATGGACAAGGCACTGAATGATAAAATCCAAGTCGTCGTAAAATCCCATACTCAGCATCTCATCGGCTTCATCTAAAATCAACGTTTCCACGTCGGACAAATCGATCTGCCTTGAATAAATGAAGTCGATTAAACGACCAGGCGTTGCTACCAAAACCTGTACACCGTGTTTGAGCTTCGATTGCTGCAAAGAAGGATCTTCCCCTCCGAAAATAGCAAAAGCCTTCACATTTTTATACTTCCCAATCTTTTGAGCTTCTGTTGCGTACTGTAAAGCTAATTCCCTAGTTGGAACAATGATTAAAGCCTGAATGGCTGTACGAGCCGTATCGACCCGGTTACAAATGGGTATGGCGCAAGTAGCCGTCTTGCCTGATCCCGTTTGGGAAAGGGCAATTAAGTCTTGATTCTTTTGAATGAGGGGAATGGCGTGGACTTGAATGGGAGAAGGCTCTTTAAAATTCATCTTCTCCAAAGCTTTTAAAATAAGGGGATCTAAATTAAAGCGGGTAAATCCACTCTCTGCTTGGGTTGGTTCTGCTAGCGATTCTTCTTTAGGTTCTTCTTGATGCATGATTCTCTTTTAATAAGGTTGCGCGGAGCGATTCTCTCCGCAATTATTTTTTTTTATGATAGCGGTGGTCCAACTGGGAAGCCAGGCAGAAAGACGTGTTAAAAACCGGTATTTCCAATCAATAATCGTTAAGGGCTTCAGATTTTGCACCTGCTTCCAGATTTCACGCGCAACGAAATCAGCGCTCATCACACCGACTTTTTTTTCACGCTGAGTCTGTCCCGCTCGCTTGCTAAAACTTGTCTTAACCATTCCAGGACATATTGTCAATATGCGGACACCATATTTTTTCACCTCGTCATCCAACCCTTGCGAAAATTGGTTGACAAAGGCCTTTGAAGCGGCATAAATCGCCATATTGGGTATCACCTGAAACGCTGCAGCAGATGAAACATTAAAAACAATGCCTTCCTTTCCATCAGAAATGAGCGTACGAGCAGCCTCCAAAGTAAGCTCTGTAACGGCCGTGACATTGACCTCTATCATCATTTCCTGCTCCTCGGTCGGATAGGTCAATGCCTCACCGTATAATCCAAAGCCTGCATTGTTAATGACAAGGTCAGGACCATATTCGTGAATGAGAGCCATTACTTTTTGACGCCCATTGGATGTAGAAAGGTCTGCTTCGATGGCTTGCAAGACAATTTGAGGCGAAAGTTGTTGTACAAGAGCGTCTAATCGATGCCTATCGCGCCCCGTAATCAATAGAGATAACCCTTTTTGGGCAAACAGAAAACATAAGGCCTCACCAATTCCTGACGTTGCACCAGTTACAAGAGCCAGGCGGTGCTTCATCAGGTACTCTCCTCGATGTGGGAGCGCACTTTTTTCTCTGGCGCCGGATATTTAATGCGGGAATGGCCTGCAGCCAATAAGGTTTTAACCAGGGCTTTTTTCACCATGGAAACCTCTTCAAAAGTGAGGAGGCATTGATCAAATTGACCATCATCCACTTTTTCCCGCACTAAGCGGTCGACAAGGGCCATCAAAGTATCTTCATTCACCTTGTCAAGCGAACGGGAAGCAGCTTCAAATGAATCAGCGATCATGATAATGCCAGACTCTTTGCTGCGCGGCTTTGGGCCGGCATAGCGGAATTCCCTTTCATCGACTTGGCTCTTATCACTGCCCATTTTTTCCACTTGCTTACGATAAAAATAGTAGACCAGTGTTGTTCCATGGTGTTCTTTAATAATGTCGATGATAGGCTCCGGTAGCCCAGCCTCTCGAGCCATTGCCACCCCTTCTGGAACGTGAGCCATGATGACTTGAGCAGATTCTTGAGGAGTCAGGAGCTGATGAATATTGACTTCCCCCAGCTGATTTTCTGTAAAGTACTGAGAAGTAGCCATTTTACCAATGTCATGATACAGCGTCGCTACACGACAAAACAATCCATTAGCACCAATAGAAAGCGCTGAAGCCTCCGCTAAATTACCCACTACAACAGAGTGCTGATATGTGCCTGGAGCTTCTATGGTCAGGCGGCGCAAAAGGTCATTATTGGGATCCATGTACTCCATCAATGTAACATCGGTCATGATGCCAAAACCTGATTCAAGCAGCGGCAATAATCCTACTACTAAAATGGCCGTCAAAAGCATAAAAAAACAGGCACTTAAAATGTCAGTAATCACTGAAAAATGGCCAATCGTATTGTTGTAGAGATGCAAAGCTATAATGGCTATGACACAGCAGATCCAGGCATTGAGGCAAACGAGAAAAATCTCTTTTCTTCTCCGAAGAGAATGGACGCTTAAAACAGCAACGAGCGAGGCCGTTACGTTTAGAACAAGAAACCCTTCCCATTCAAAAGCCAGGGCAATCGCCGATACTATAGCTAGAAATCCCGTTGCAAAAGTCGCAACGGCTGGATTAATCAGACTGCAAATCAGAATCGCCGCTAAAGGCACAAACAGCGGGTATCTAATCATTTCGATGAGATTGTTTTTGGAGCTTAACAAAAAAAATTCTGTCAACTTCGATAGTCCCAAGGTAAGGATCAAAATGGTGATCAGCAAAAACAGCTTCCGATTGGAGGCTAAAACACGCGGCTGGTTCGTCTGAAAATACGCTAGGAAAATGCCAATGAAAAGAAGCGTCAGTAAAAGCGTCCCAAATAGAGTCAATGGATGAGATAAATTGCGGCTAATGCCAAGCTCGCTCTTCATGGCTTGCAACATGGACACATGCCTTGAAGTCACCTTTTCTCCCTGATCAATGATGCGGTTACCCGCATTGATATGGGTGAGCTTTTCTGGAACTAGACTTTGGATTCTTTTACGTAAAAGCCGCTGTGCTGGAATATCCTCTTCAATGTGCCAATGACCATGCTTAAAGAATTCTACAATGAGAGCGGCAATTAAAGGATTATAACTGGATGCCGGTAAATTCTCTTTCTGAAGAGTCTCCCAAATGGACGAAGGTAAAACCACCTGCTCTAGCAAGGTATTTGGAGTATAGATTTGGTAATGGGCCGTCGAAAGTCCCATCGATCCCATTTTTTCTAGCGTCCTTGGATCAGTAAAGCGAAGATCTATCATCGCCTTTTCCATGACATCCGTGGCGCGATATAGTTCGTCAAAGGTTCCATTTTCAGCATGTTCATGCCACGCCTGATTGTAGAGCAGAAAGTTTTCGAATTCAATCCGCTTCTGTCGAATATCTCTTTGCGATAGCTGGTAGATTTTTCCAATATCGCGGATGGAATCCTGCTTTAAAATCAGGGTCGCTTCTTCATCCGGGAAATCAAAGTTGACTTGAGAGACGATATAGCCAGGAGCAATGCTTCCAAGCTCAAGCACCTCCACTTGAACTTCGCGAAAATGCAAAAATGAGAACAGGCTGAAAGCAAACACGCAAATGATCAAATACTGGATCGCTTTACTCTTGTCAAAAAAACCCTGCTCTCCAGAAAACTTCAATTCCTGCTGGTTTTCAAAAATACTATTTCTGTCAGGCATTCGTGTTAAAACCTTTCACTCATTCTATTAGTGTCTACATCAAATACCAGAAAAATTGACTTTGGGCGACAAAAAAATTGTGCTGTTAGCGGTAGGATTCATCTTAAATGACTTGCAATTGTCAGCTTCGGAAATGTTGCCACAGATGAAAAATCAATTTTGCGGGTACTGTATCTTTTACCATACCACATGATTGAATTGGCTAGTAGTAAAACAATAACCCCGATTTTAGAGACCGCCCATGGTAAACCTTAGCAAGGAGAGTCTTAAATCAGAGCGGCCTCTAACAGTCTACATATCTTAACTTCATGAGACTGTTCCCAACTTCTTTAAAACGGCCTCAATGCCTCGCATTTTTTTTAAGTCAGGCTAAACTTAATCAATAACCTCTAAATCAAAAGTTTAATCAGGCTTCAGACTTGCGTTATTTATTAGCAATGAGCCAAACTAAGTCTATACCAAACCCTCTCCTTTCCGACCTCACTAAATTACTGGATTTAAAGGGTTAATAGTATTAAAGTAATTTAAAAAATGAGATTGATTGTACCCAAATGATGAATAAATCCCTCTCTTGGACTCCTACAGTAATCATCCCCTTGCTGCTTCTAGCCCTTTATACACCCTGGTCTTCCCAAGTAGATTTAGCAGTCAGTCATTGGTTTTATCAAGGGGAGAGCTTTGACACCTCGCGTTATTTTTCATGGATCTACCACTATGCCATTTTTCCGGCTTGGATAGCAGTCGGCCTAGCCCTTTTAGGTTGGATAGCCTCTTATTTCTTACCCCATTGGAAAACTCTAAGGCGCGGCAGCCTATATCTTATCCTTGTGCTGAGCCTTGGATCTGGGCTTATCGTCCATGCCATTTTAAAAGATCATTGGGGCCGTCCTCGTCCCAAGCAAATCATAGAATTTGGAGGAGAGCAAACTTTTCGCCCCTACTATGAGCCCCGTTTTTCCCATTCAAACGAGCCCTCCAAATCTTTCCCCTGCGGTCATGCTACAGTCGGCTTTTTATTTTTTTAGCTTTATTTTCTTGGGAAAGTACTATCAAAATCGCAAGCTTTATCAAGCGGGATGGATCTTAACACTCTTTCTTGGCGGTGCTTTGAGTCTTGCACGCATCGCACAAGGGGGGCATTTTCTCTCCGATATTCTTGTCTCTGCCCTAATCATGTGGCTAACGGCTGCTGGACTCTATCAATTATTGTTAAATAGCGATTCATCATGAAAGGACTCACACCTAGGCAGCGAGACATTCTTCTTTTCATCCAGCAATTCATCGATACAAATCGCTACTCTCCAAGCTACCGAGAAATTATGCGCCATTTTGGCTTTACTTCTCCAGGTTCAGTCTATAAACACATTCAAACCCTTCAACGTAAGGGATTGCTTACTGCCGAAAAACAATGCAGCCGCTCTCTCATGCCGGCAGCTTCTACAGTCAACTCAAACTTCAAACAAGAGGTTGGGCTTCCCTTGATCGGCCACATCATGGCCGGCTATCCGATTGAAATGTTCATTCAATCCCAAACCATCGCAGTGCCTGCCTCACTCGTGCATAACCCGGATAACACCTATATTTTACAGGTTCAAGGTGATAGTTTTCACGAAGAACTGATTCAAGATGGGGACCTTCTCTTGGTAGAAGCACGCCCAAATGTCCAAGCAGGCGAAACAATTGTTGGACTCATCAACCAGCACGACACAATCATTAAGCGCTATTTTCCAGAAGGGCACTATATTCGTTTAGAAAGCACGCATTCCCATCAACAGCCCTTAACTTTGAGACACGAACACTTATCTATTCAAGGTATTCTAACCGGACTCATGCGCGCCTTTTAAATGAGTACCCTTAAATCAAACGTCAACTGCGCTTAATAGCCTTACAATGTTGCCTACTAAATTGATGCTCTACCTCTTACAATTAAGGAGTTTATTTATGCTGTCACCTAACAATCTTTCCACTCTTATAGTTGAATATGAAAAAAGCACCTCGGGTGATTATACGTCTTTATTTGATTCCAAGGGTGGGTATCCCATCATCACGTCGAAAGGCTGGACGCTTGCAAAGGAGTGCAAAAGCTCATTGCAGACAACCAAATCCAAGGGCAACAAATTAACCTTTTCCAATCGCGAAGACTATTTTAAATTCTTGGCTCAAGCTATCTTAGAAGAAGGAAATCAACTCGCTAACAATGTTCAAAGCATACAAAAACTGGTCATACGCTTTAATATCGAGTGGACTTTGGCGCAGAAAGGGAAAAACGGCAATTTCATGGATAAAAGTGTAAACCCGATCCTCTTTAATTCTAAAAATAAAATGTTTGATTGGCTCTCCAATTTCTTTCCAACTCTCATCTTTTGCAGCGCTTCAAAAACTATTTTTAGCTGCGTCGAAACTGCTTACAAAGCCCATACGACCACAACCCAACACTCCAAGGCGTTTCAGGAGTTGGCCAAATCTATGGATCCCAATAAAGCTAAAAAAATCAACTCTCCTATGATGGAGCGCTCAGATGAACATCGATTAAAGACAATGAAGGTCATGATTCAGATCAAGTTTTCCCAAAACCCCATTCTGACCGACTGGCTCGCTCAAACGACAGTGGAACTGGTTGAGCATACGGATAACTCGTTTTGGGGAGATGGTTCTAAGACAGCCGAAAAAGGAAATGGATCGAATTATTTGGGAAAAATCCTCATGAACTACAGAAGAACTTTAAATGAAGCAGATGAGTATGAAGGCACTGATACGGCAGTTGATGATCTCAATTAACGCCTTAGCAATAGGATGAGAAAGCCTGCAAGGCTTTCTCATCCTTAATGAATGCAAATGTCAAATCTAGTTGGTCTTATAAACAGGTGTAAAAGGAATAACAGGAGGGTCCATTTTTAAGGACATTCCTCTTTTTCTTCCTATCCCTTCTTGCATAGTCGACACGGATGGCCGATTGGCCTCGTCTGAATAGTCCACAGGCACTGTAGTTCCATAACTAAATGAGTTAGCTCTTTTTTTTAAGATTGAAGGACTCTCCTGTTTAAGAGCCTCTTCTTCCCCTTGCTTGCGCTCCAAGGCCTCTTTTTTGCCATAAGTAAAGGAATGCGCCCTCCCTCTCAAAAACACCTCGGGAACATCTGAAGAACTTTGGCTCGAAGACTCTTGCTTCTGCCTTGGGCTTGGATAAACGGAGCCCGTCACAAGAGCACCTGGAAAAGATACATCGTTTGGAATCTTATGATCATTTATGATAGTCCCCCTCGTGCTTGCCCCATCCTTTTCTCCACTCCAAAAGAGTTCGTTTAACTGCATTGCAAAATGAGGGCCGACTTTGTCAGCAACAGTTGGAATCCTTTCATGTTCGGCAATGTGCAATAAGGTTCCCCCTTTTGAATACTTTTTGCACTCATTGACAATGCGCTGAACCGCAGTGTCTGTCATATAGGGAACCACCACAAAGATATGAGGCATTTTAATCGTTGCATGATTTGGATGCCTTTTAGTAATCTCAGTCATGGCTTGAAAAATACTTACAACGTGTTCTTGAATCTGCTGGCCAGAATAGGAGCCATCATCTGTCAAAACAACATTGCTTGGAAATTTGAGATCTTCCGGATTTTGTCCCTTAACGATCGTTTCCAATGTATCTAAATATTGCACAAATACCCGTGCCTGCTTATCGCCCAAATGGAGATGGCGAGTAGGAATCACTCCCAACCGATAAGCCAATTCTGCCACCCATTGATTACTCTTATTTTTTTCGACCAGGACAACAAAATCCTTATCTTTTAACTTGTTTAATTGCTCATTGAAATCATTAACCGAAACCTTCAAAGCACGCATAAATCGTGTAAATGAAACATGATCCACGCTATTAATTAATGCCTCTAATGCCTCATGATATTCTACATCGTGAGCCTTGATCCACTTGCGCGCATTCCCTTTATCCACTCCCCGATTACCAAGAAAGACTAAATCTGGCGCGTTAGTATCGATTGTGGCGTAATATGTGTTTAATTGATCCGACAATGGTATCATTGGCTATCCTTGTTTTAAAATAATAAAACTACAATTATATCAGTTATAAAATGGCAATCAATAGTAAATAAATAGCTTTAAGAGCCATTTAAAAGCCATTTTAGCCACCATTTTTTATATGACTATTAGTAAACTCATCTAAAAAGCTAGATTTGCATGAAAATACAAAAAAAAGGGAATTTTACACAATTCATATCGTTTAATAACATAGAAATATAAGAATTAAAATAGGTTATATTAAGAGAGAAGAACTAATTAATTATTTAATCGTTTCCATGCCGGCAAGCTTAAAGGTAGCCTTTAATTCGCCATAAAGTTACCTTTAAGCCATTGCCAAATCATTCATCAAGTTGACTTCAGGCACGATTCTAAACACCTGCATTGCGAATTGATTTTCGGCTATCGATGTCATAACAGATGAGTGCAAAGCATTCGTCCTAAATGGCTTGCTTAAATTTATTTCTCCACTGATTTAATTGCCTTTTATCAACCATAGCGAGGATTCTTCAATCTTGTCACTTAAAAGACAACGCATGGAAATAATCAACAGTTAACAAACAGATATATTTAATAGTTGTATTAAAGGAGTGTCTTCATGCAAGCAGCAAATCTATGTTTCCTTCTCCTTCAATATGAAGGTAAATATCAAAGCGATTATAGCCATTTCTTAGAGGCTCAAACAGGCTATCCCATTATATCTAATAAAGGCTGGACGTTCGCAAAAGATTTTAGAACCTCTTTATCGTTTAACGTTGAAAGGCTAACGTTCAAAAATAAAAATGACTACTTCCTTTTCTTAGCACAGGCTCTTTTAAAAGAGGGACATGCGATTGCCAGTGAAATTACAGGCGTGGAAAAATTGGTGAAGCGTTTTAACAGAGAATGGACATTTGCGCAGAAAGGCAAAAGCAGCCCTCATTCCGAAAGAAAGGCCGCTCAAATATTTTTTAATTCGAAGCACAGGACTCACCAATGGCTTTCAAATTTCTTTTTTTCTTTAATCTACTGCAAGGATAAAAAAGTTATTTTTGGTTGTGTGGAGACGGCTTATAAAGCCCACATGGCAGCGAGATTAGATAATAAGGGCTTTCAAGAATTGGCCCAATCTCTCGAACCGGGTAAGGCAAAAAAAATCCGCACTACGACAACCGAGCTTGTGAAACAAGATAAATTAAAAACCATGGCCTCGCTCATTCATCTGAAATTCTCACAAAATGAGGTATTGCAGGATTGGCTTATACAGACAGATCAAGAGCTAATAGAACACACTGATAACAACTTTTGGGGCGATGGTTCTAGCGATCCGCATGAAAGAGGGAATGGAGAAAATCACTTAGGCAAAATTCTCATGTGCGAGAGGGCCTATTTGAAAGCCTTTTCTATCATGGAGCCTGTTCTGGATGATTGCATTGACGGGGCCGAGATAACTGGAGAATAGCTTTCAACCAATCTTTTATATTCATATCAATCAAAGAAGGCAAGCCTAGCAATCAGGCCCTATGATCTGGGCAGGCTTGCAACTGAAAAATGCATAAATCTCATTTTACATTGAACTTCGTACCATTATATTCCTGAAACTCCAAGCGTGCTTGAAAAAGAAGTTGTATAGGATAGACGAGATGGCTGTTTTTTTCTGGAAAGTTGATTAAATGCTTCCAACAAGCAGGAGAAGTAATCACAATAATCGAGCCTTGAGGTAGTTGATTCCACTTTGATTTGCCCCACAATTGCCTTTCAGAGCAATCGATGGCTTCATTTCCGAAGCCCCCACAGCAGCTTTTAGAAAAAGGAACTGGCCGGATGGTCAGGCCTTCTATTTGACGCAGCAATTGTAGAATCGGATCATTATCCCCTTTGCTGGTTTGACCGCAATAGGGCTGATAGTAAACAGTGCATGGATCGATAACGAGCCGTCTTTTTTGTTCGACTAGCCTGTGTAAGATCCAGGCATAGAGATCCCCCTCTACTTTCCTACGCTCCGGGTTTTGATTCGTGATAAAGCTCTGACAACTTTGTCCAAGAAAATAGGCTTCTTTCGGCAGCCAATCTAAAAAAGTTTCGACTCGTTTGCCTTGATGAATGATTGCCTGCTGCTTAATTTTCCCTAAACCAACGGCCTCTTCTCCAGCCTGCGTACATTTATCCAAAATAGCACCACAGCACGGCTGATTGTCGTCTATTAAGACACGATATCCCAGTCGGTTAATAAATTGAACCGCCTGTTCAATCAAGTCGTGATTAAATAAGTCCTGCATGCAACTCACAACCAAGGTAATGGCTTTTCTAAAACCTTCTTGCTCGATCTTCTTTTTAAATCGTCCCTTAGATAGCCTTAGAAATGGATGGTGATAAGCCAGCCACCACATTCCATAGCCTCTCCAAAAAATACTTCCAATCCGATAGGCAAGCGTTGACCATTTTCCATAATGCGTAGAGGATAGTGAAGAATCTGACCTTAAATCAACCCGCAGTTCTTGAACTGCTTGACGAATCTGTCGATAAGGAACGGCGATAGGGCAGCTCATTTCACAGCTTTGGCAGCCCAGGCACTGATCAAAAGTTGTAAGAGCCGCGGAATGAGGTTGAACCTTTCCATTCATAAAATCTCGTGCTAAACGGATACGTCCTCGTGGAGAGTCATGCTCCCACCCCGTTTCTTGAAATGTCAGGCAGGAATCGGAGCATATTCCACAATGTGTACAAGCCGACTGCCATTCATCGAGCAGCGAAAGTTTTAATTCTAACGACTCCGGATCCATTTTTTTTCATCACGCTTTTAATTGTTTAAACAGTTCCAAAACCGTTTTTTCCACTCTGCCGGTTCGTCAATAGTATCATTGTGAGAAAATGGATGAACAAACCACGATTGATCCGTTAAACCATGATACCAGCAATAACCTGCCAACTCTTTTCGTTCAGTCTCTTCCCTGCATTTGATTGGTTGAAACTGAAAGCGCTGCTGCTCAAAAAACTTTCTTAGCTGGCAAAGCCTGTCGCTCGTTTCTGCCCGTGCAAACTCTGGACAAAGGCTCGAAAACGTCTTCATCTCTTCCTTGGAACCTGAAATTTGAGCCAAAAGAAATCCTTTTTGCAAAGGATCATTTGGAATCACAAGATCTAAACGCTCCCACGTAGCCGTCAAAGAGCGCAAGCGATCAAACTGCTTCCACAGCTCGTCTCGCTTAAGAAAAGACCAGTTTAGCAAGAGACGCTCCGGCGGAATGGGATACGCTTTAAAGAGCACCTTCACAAGCACGGCTTTCAAATTGCGAAGCCCCCAAATAAGCTGAGACAAGCAAGGCCCGCCCATCCCAGGCAGCCCCCTTCCCCATTTGACAATGCCGCCATCGCCATTAACCCATTCAACTTGCAATAATCTTTCAGACAAAGCTTCTTGCCGCAAGAATAGTCCCATAGGAGGAGCCTCTAACAAGAATGAAGCGATTGAATGATGGCGTCCGGCCAAATCCTCCAGCCCTAACTCATACTTCTCTTCAAGGAGTTTGCTCTGCAATTGGAACAAGTTGGAGCCTGCCCCCACCGCGATGTGTCCATCACCTTGCCACTCTGCTTGCGAAAACGAGCGAACGGAAATCCAAACACCTTTCTCTGCAATATCGCCTTGTTCTTGATTTTGAACGGCATAGGAGACTTGTTCGGTTTTTAGAAGGTAAAGGAGGGCTGACAGCTTTGAGAGAGTTTTTGGAGCGAATAAATAAGATATGCAAGTTTCTGATCGCCATTCCAAGCGCTCCTGGCTATCCAGCAATTGATTAATGGATTGCCAAGGTGTATGCGCGCCTGGCTTTTCGTAGATTGCTAGCATCATTCGCTCCTCATCACACGCTGCTCGATGCTTTTCCCAATCTCTGGAAAGAAGTGATCTTTTGCAAAAAGTTGGAATGGATCGAAAGCCATTTGCAGATGTCTTAAAAAACGAATCTCTTCTTCTTTGATAAAAGGAGGCAAATAGGGCCTTAGCAATTTACCGATTCCATGAGCACTAATTAAAAAGCCTTCTACAGATTCTAACCACTCAATCCACAATAATAAAAAATGCGCAATAGATCGATTGAAGTCATACAAATCTTTGTCAGAGCATAGCTGTAGGTGGATTGCACCGGACCACACATCTGCCCAAACAAGCAAGCGGAGTTCAAGCTCTTTCGTACACTCCTCAGCAAATTCAATACCCTTTGGCAGTGCTGTTGGCTTGCAAGCGCTGCTAATTAAAATGAACTGCTTTGCACTTGTTTGCGGATAAAATGGCCGGAAAGGTGAATCTACAACAGCTGCTTCGCACTGTTTAATAATGTAATCGAGGGCCGGAGCAACTCGCCACTCTTCCCCTTCTAAGTGAAAGGTAAACCGATTATTCTGCCAAGACAAACCAACTAGAGCTTGATAGTGCTGCAATACTGGAAGCTGAATGAATAGGGATTTCCACGGCAGCTGGCAAACAGCCTGCAGGCGTTTTTCAGGCCTGCGCATCAGCTGCAATTCCAAGCGGATGACAATTCCAAATATCCCTTCAGTTCCACACATGAGCTGGAATGGAACGTCTAATACCTCTCCTTTTCCATCAACAATCGTCACTGACCGAATACATTGAAAAAGAGGACGCCCCCGCTGGTGATAGCCTTTTGCGTGGCAGCTCAGACAACCGGCTAACCCTGCAGCACCGCTCGTTGCCATTTCTAAAGGTAGCCACCACCCGCCAGCTTCAGCTAACGCATTGAGTTCATCTGGAGTCACGCCAGGCTCAATGGTTGCTTTTCCATCCTGGCTTTGATAATGCAAAATTGACTTAAAGTGCCCTGTCAAAACAAGAACCCCTTCAGGCGGCGCAACAGACGCGCCGGTCAAAGAAGTCCCTCCGCATCTAACCCTAACAGGAATATTTTCTTGGGAGCAGGCTTGAATAAAAGGAGCAATATCCCCTGTAGTATAGGGACGAAAAACGAGCAGCGGAAGGAGGGTATGCATGTGCTGGCTGTCTCTGTCATAGCAGGCCAGCCATTCGGGCTCTTCATCTGCCGATAAAAATTCCCCCCTGCCAACAAAAGCTTCTCGCAAGAGCCTGTAGCGCTTTAAAAGGGGTGGCATTTGCGCGTTTCCCAGCAGATAAATCGATTGAGGGGAATCTGATTTACAAGATTCGGAAGACGAAAGAGTGGTCATTCCGCTCTTAGTCCTCTTCCAACTCATCTGGCTCAGGCTCAAACTCTTCTAGCGTTTTCGACCGCCTTCCAGCCACAACGCGAATGACGGCTAAGACCAATGCTACGATAATATATCCCCAAGATAGCGCTGCAAAGACTAAAGCAAAGTGATGAAGAATCCCATAGAAAATTAAAACAGCGCTTAACACAGTCAGGAAAACAAGACGAAAAGAAGACACTCGGATTTCTAAGCTTTTAATGCTCGGAAATTTCCAACGACTTACCATGCAGTAGCCAACCAACATAAGCATGATAGATAAAATCCACGTTTGCGCAGTGTTCGATAAATGGCTCATCCAAGGAATGTCGCTTTCAAATAAGAAGAGATTTAATGACACTGCTGCCGCTGCTGCTGCAGGAATTGGCAAACCCGTGAAATGCTTTTTGTGCGCGATAGCAAGCTCTGCATTACTCTTAGCTTCCAATGCAGCCACGTTGAACCGGACTAAGCGCAACACGCCGCACAAAGAAAAAATAATTGCCGCCATGGTGACTAAAAAAGAGAGCTGCGTACCTGGTACAACCGATAAGCTTTTCAAAATAATGACGGAAGGGGCAACTCCAAATGAAATCGCATCCGCCAAAGAGTCAAATACTCCACCAAATTCGCTCTCGGCCTTAATAGCCCTCGCAACGGCTCCGTCCAGCAAGTCAGCAAAAGCTGCCAATAATAAAATCGCTGTAACAGCCGTTAAAATTTGGGGAGTCGCCTCACCAATGCCAGTCATATTCATTTTAAAAATGACAAATAAACCACACGACAACCCAAATGCCGTGATCACATTGGGCAATAAATAAATTTTTTTCAGCTTTTGTGGATTCATGCTCAGCTCTTTTCCCTCCCTATCCTACAAACATACTCGACCCTTAGCGGACTCCTCATGGATAGCTGTCATCAGTCTATATAAAATTCTTATTTATTAATACTAGAAATCCTGCCCGTTAGTTATACACAAAGCCACTAAAATTAATAAACAAAAGAACGTAAAATTTTTATTTGACTTTTCTTTATAATTGTTTATACATAAAGCATCTGAAGGATTGACTTTTAGATCCTTTCCAGCCGGGGCTGGCGCTCTTATCGTTTTAATAACGAATGGGAATACGGTGGCTTAATCAATGCTAGAGAGTATGAGAAGAACTAAAAGCCAGTTTTCCAGCAGTTCCTTCACAAGCTGGAATGAATGTTCGAGTAGAGTTAGAAAGGAACCTGTCTTATTTAAACACTTTGAGCTGTCTTTGAAAATGGAGGTCATATGTTACGTTGGGCGTTAACCTTTTTGATTATCGCAATCATTGCCGCTATTTTTGGCTTTGGTGGAGTAGCTGCAACAGCCAGTGGAATTGCACAAATACTCTTCTACCTTTTCCTCGTTTTGTTCTTAATTTCACTTCTCTTTGGACTCCTTGGCCGCAAAGGTCCGCCAGCCGTTTGAATGCTCATAAGGTTAAAAAGGGCATTTTAGGATTAACAAGGCAAGAGCATTGATTGTCTTTCTTCAAGAGGGAAGTGCATATTTCCCTTTTTTCATGAAAATTGAAGCTTATTTTCCTCATGGCCCTTACACATTGTTCTCAGAAATAGTTATTCTCTGCAGGAGCTTTCGCGTTGCCCAAAAGCCCATTTTCAGGTATTTTGTGTACATATTAAATGCAGGATCTCCAAACATGATTGCCAAGCCTTCTCGCCTTAATACCGTTGGTCAAACCTACAACCACTTCAAAGTAACAAAAGCCATAGAGATTCCCGAACTACAGTGTTTTTTGCGCGAACTCATTCACGAGCCTAGCGGCGCACGTGTCATGCATATTGGCAATGAGGATCCAGAAAATTTATTTTGTCTTTCTTTTCAAACTCTGCCTCACAATTCCAATGGCGTTGCACATATTTTAGAGCATACCGTTCTTTGCGGATCAAAAAAATTCCCTGTAAAAGATCCTTTCTTTGCCATGAATAGACGTAGCTTAAATACGTTCATGAATGCTTTAACAGGAGCTGACTTCACCTGTTATCCAGCTGCTTCTCAAGTACATAAAGACTTCTATAATCTTTTAGAGGTCTATCTTGATGCAGTCTTTCATCCAAACATTAAAGAACTTAGTTTTGCACAGGAAGGGCATCGCTTAGAATTTTCCAATCCAACCGATTCGAGTTCGCTTCTGGAATACAAAGGAATCGTCTATAATGAGATGAAAGGAGCTCTTTCTTCACCAAGTGCACGCCTTGCAGAAGCCATTAATGCCGGCTTATTTCCAGATATTACCTATGGCGTCAATTCAGGGGGTGATCCCGAAGCCATTCCAAGCCTTACCTACCAAGAACTCCTGGAATTTTACCATACATTTTATCACCCCAGCCGCTGCCTCTTCTTTTTTTATGGCAATATGCCCTTAGAGGGACACTTAGACTTTATTGCCGCTCAAACTTTAAATCAAACTGAGAGCACACCTCCTCTTCCGCCGATCCCATTTCAGCCGCGTTTTAAAGAACCTCGCTACTTAGATTTAACCTATCCGATTGCTCCAGAAGAGGAGATAACAGACAAAACACTTTTAGCTTATGGGTGGCTAACCTGCCATATATTAGAGCAAGAAGATGTATTGGCTTTAAATATTTTAGAAATCATTTTAATGGATACAGATGCCTCTCCTTTAAAAAAGGTTCTTTTAAAGTCAGGTTGGTGCAAACAAGCCAACTCATTTATCGACATCGAACTCAATGAAATTCCTTGGGGAGTCATCTTAAAGGGATGCAATCCTGAACGAGCCGATGATTTGGAAAAGCTGATCAAAGACACGTTGCGAGAGATTGCAAGAACGGGAATCTCCATCCAGACAATCGAAAATGCCATTCATCAGCTCGAATTTTACCGCAGTGAAATCACTGGCGATCATGCCCCATTTGGCTTATCGCTGTTTATGCGATCGGGCTTGTTAAAGCAACATGGAGCCGAGCCTGAGCAAGGATTGATGATTCACTCGCTCTTTAATCAAGTTCGCAAGCGTACCTTATCCGATCCCCATTACTTCAGCCATCTCATTCAAAAATATCTTCTAGATAATCCCCATTTCGTGCGTATCGTCATGAGGCCCGACAAAACCTTAGGAGCCAAGGAAGCCGAGCAAGAAAGGTATCAATTAGAAACGATCAAAGCGTCTTTATCCGGGCAGCAAATCCAGGCACTGATCGAAAAAGCAGAAATGCTTTCGAACTTTCAAAAAGAGCAGGAAGAAGAAGACATTGAAATTTTACCGAAAGTCTCCTTGCAAGACATTCCTCTGACTGCGCGCGATTATCCTTTGCATCAAGAAAAAGTCGGCCATTTAACAACTTTTCACTACCCGGTTTTTACCAATGACATTGTTTACGCCGATCTCATCTACGACTTACCCGCTTTATCAGAAGAGGACCTCCCTTACCTACGGCTCTTAACGGTCATTTTAACCCAGGTCGGATGTGGTAATCGAGACTACGCAGAAAATCTCGATTATATTCAAGGTCACACAGGGGGAATTGGAGCTGGAATCAGCTTAAATCTGCAGGCGAACAATTATAACCAGTTTACGCCTACATTTCATTTGAGAGGAAAGGCCTTGCATCGCAAAGCCTCTAAACTTTTTCCATTGATGCTCGACACGATCACATCGGCTCATGTGGATAACCTGGCTCGCTTCAAGGAAATCCTGTTGAAGCACTTTACCGGCATGGAAAGCCGACTAAATCAGAGTGCCCTCAAATACGCGATCAATTTATCGGCCAGTGCGCTTAATACAGCTTCTAAAGTCGCCAATGATCTTTACGGCCTCAATTACTACTGGAAAATCCGGGATATTGTTAAAGATCTTGATAAGCAAGGACCTTACGTGCTAGCCAAACTGCAAGACATTCAGCAAAGAGTGACCTGTTTAGAAAATCCCCATCTTGTTTTAAGCTGCAATAGCGCTACTTACGATGAATTAAAGGGACATGGCTTCTACGGACTCAAAGACATTGAAATGCGGCCGTTTAATCATTGGAAAGGCAATTTCCCTCTGTCTCCTGTTCCATCTCAAGGACGCATGATAGCTTCTCCTGTGGCTTTTATTGGCAAAGTGTTTCCGACTCTTTCCTATACCAACCCAGACGCACCCGCCTTAAATATTGCAGCCTTTTTATTCGATAATTTGACGCTGCATGCACGTATCCGCGAACAAGGCGGAGCCTATGGTGGTGGGGCGGTCAGCAATCCCATGTCAGGCAATTTCTATTTTTACTCTTATCGAGATCCAAACGTGCTGAGCACTTTTAAAGCTTTTCAGGAGTCCATCGATACAATCATCAAAGGGGAATTTGACGATTCCGATTTAGAAGAAGCTAAATTTGAAATGATTCAGACTTTAGACTCTCCAATCTCTCCCGGCAGCCGTGCAGAATTAGCCTATGGCTGGTTGCGCGAAGGAAAAACGCTGGAAGTGCGCCAAGCCTTCAGGACAAAACTCCTTAGCCTTACCAAAGAAGATGTGATGGGTGCAGTCAAACGGGTCATTACCCCGCAAATGGATAAAGGAGCCTCTGTCGTTTTCGCAGGCAAAGAATTACTCGAAAAAGCCAATCATGAACTGCAAGAAGGAGGCTACTCTCCCCTTATCATTGAAGGGATTTAAACCTTAGTTCCTGATGGCACATCAACAAAGATTAAAAAAACAAAAGTCTAGGGGTAAACCTTTCCTAAGAGCTCTTATTATTTTTTATTCCGTTACCCACAGTTCGCTAATCACTCACTATGGGCTTTAAAATCAGTCGGCCTAAAGGCCTCTCATACATCTGCCTCCAAACGGGCTGCTGGATAGAAATTTGTCAAATCTGATTCTTCCTATCCAAGCCCACTCTTTTTGTTAACGTCTATGAAGTAAAGTGAACGCGTGTTGGAGGCCTTTAGGCCGACTGATTTCATAGCCCACGTGACGTAATAAACTGTAGGTAAATTGGATAGAAAATGATAAGGGTTCGGGAAGCACCCGATTGATAAGATAGCAATCCGGGAATAAGAAGGGCAAAGTTGCTATCCTTAAAACAGAACAATCATCGCTGATTTGAAGTCAGCCCAAGCTGCCTCTAACTATCATAAGTGTCTTAAAACCATGAACCTCTTACAAACGGCTAGATTTTTGCGCCTAACCGGTTTAAAAAATCGACGGCATTTTGATAAGCCAATTGATGCACAATCGATTCGCTAAGCTTTAATTCCTTTCGGATAAACTCGATTAAAGCCGGATAACAAGACGCATCCGGATAGCGTTTAAAGAATAAGTCTTGCCCTTTGACTCGCTGAATTGTAGAAAAGTCACCTTCATAAAAAAAGTCGGATCCAAAGCACATGTATTTTTCGCCTCCAAGCTCTAACCAAAAAGCGAGATGTTGAAGAATGGCTTCTTCGCTTAATCCAACAAAAGGGCCGTAAAGATTGAGCCCAACAATCGCCCTTCTTCGAAATAATTCTTTAGCAATATCTGTCGGCAAGTTGCGAGGCACATTTTTAATTGCGCGTGCATTTGAATGGCTAGCCATTAAAGGTATGTCCAAACCTTTATTTTCAATGTAATCAATCATCTCGTAAGCCAAAGGATCGGATGCATGGCTTAAGTCAATGGCTATTCCTTGACCATTCAGCTCTTCCAATAAACGCTTGCCATCTTCTTTTAAGCCGCAATTCGTCAATGCGCCGCCCCCAAACCGATTTTCTGTATTCCAGGTTAGACTAATATACAAGGGCTTACCCACATCCCGAATAACTGCCTGTAAGCGGTTTATACCGTCTTTAAGAGGTTCCTCCTCGCCACAAAAACCAGATGCATTTTCAAAAGCCATCAAAAGAGCAACAGGATCGGTTTGCCCTGGCATGCTAAAAGGCATTTGCCCCCTTTTAACGTCCTTGGGATAAAGCAACGCTAATTGACGGTAAAGTTGGACTTGAGCCATTCCCTTTTTGACCGATAAAGGACCGGTATGGGTAAAATTGGCTAAGGTCTGAAGTTTAACATGACCCTTCATCAGCTGCGGAAACGAGCAACGTACAACTGAATCGTAGGGGGTGCGAGCCGGATTTTCTTCTAAATAGCAAAGAAGATCGCAATGAAGATCTGCTACGGGAATCATGTTATCCATCATAGAGTGAGATTAGGGGGGTGAGAAAATTAATCTTGCCACCCCTTATACACCAATGAACCGGAAAATTGGAAATCTATTCGCATACAAAGAGAAGTTTTTGGCCGATGGAACAACAACCTTGCAAAATCTCTTACCTGGCAGGCGTTTTTAGAAAACGCCTGCCACAAGCATAGTGCATTATTGACCCTGGCTAGCCTTAATAGCTGCATCAACCTTGGCCTTGATTGCCGATAAATTGAAAGAGGCTGGCGCTTGCATAGGAGGATAATCAATAGCTGTCAAGGCAAGCTTTTCAACCTCCTTTTGAACGCTGACAAAGCGCCAAAACTGGCGTGCATAGAAGTCGTTCATATAGCCGCCACCCAAGTGGTTTAGGCTCTCCCCGCGAATGGCAGGCGTTCTCTCAAATGGATCTTGGCGGAGGTTTACAATAGTCGGCATATCGGTCGTCACTTTCTCTCCTGGCCATCCCCAAGGCTGTTGGAAAAATTGGAATTTGAAATTATCAATCCGAATGGCGCCAAGCTCTGCTCCACCAAAATAGAAGATCTCATGCCTGGCTGAAGGCCCTTTTCCGAGCAGCAGATTCAACTGATTGTACCCATCGAGGTGATTTTTGTACGTTTGCTCTCCGAGCTTCACGCCTTTGAGTAGCTGATCCGTGATATCAGCATTGCCAGCTATTGCCAGGAGCGTTGGAAACCAGTCGAGACCAGAGAAAATGCCATTTTCAATCACCCCAGCTTTAATGTGGCCAGGCCAACGGGCAATGCACGGAACCCGAAAACCGCCTTCAAATACCGTTCCCTTAGTTGCCCGAAAGGGTGTCATGCCCCCATCCGGCCAAGTAAAAACTTCTGCTCCATTGTCAGTCGTGAAAATAACGATAGTGTTATTCGCCTCCCCAATCTCCTCTAAATGCTTAAGAAGCTTGCCAATACTATCATCCATTTGAGCCATTCCGGCTTCTTCTACATTGTAATTGTTCGAGGGATTCATCATCGCCTGATACTTAGGCGAAAGATAAGTAAAAACGTGCATGCGCGTGGTATTGTGCCAAATGAAAAACGGCTTGCCATCTGATTTAGCCTTATCCATGAAGTCACTAGAGCTTTTAACAATCACGTCATCAAAGGTTTGCATATCATACTTAGCTGGGCGACTAACCTGCCAATTCTGCCTATCCTTCATGTCTGGAAATGGCGCCAATGGCCCTTCATCCACAATTTTCTGTTTGCCAACCTTGCCCCATCGCGGCTGCTCTGTCGGATCATCGACATTTGTTGCCCAGCTATGAATGAGATTGCGCGGACCTGTTTTATCAATCCATTCCTGTGGATAATCAAACCAGTAAGGATCTGACATCGCATCAAGGTGATAGAGATAGCCAAAATATTCGTCAAATCCATGCACAGTCGGCAGATATTTGTTTAAGTCGCCTAAGTGGTTTTTGCCGAATTGACCCGTGCTATAGCCAAGCGCCTTGAGTGCTGTGGCGATCGTACATGCCTGGGCCGGGAGTCCAACATCCGCTCCCGCCTGCCCAACAGTCGTTAACCCCGTACGGATTGGGAGCTGCCCTGTAATAAAATTCGCGCGGCCTGCTGTACAGCTGGCTTCGGCATAGTAATCTGTAAATAGCATCCCCTCACTCGCAAGCTTGTCAAGATTGGGCGTCTTACCAGACATGACACCGCGGTGATAAGCACCTATGTTGAACCAGCCTACGTCATCGCCCATGATGACTAAAATATTGGGTTTCTTAGCATTCGTTTGAGCCGCATCGTTAGCGCCGAAAAGCGGGATCGACACAAACAAGAAGGCCACACTGGAAAGGAATTGACTCCATTTCATATATTTCCTCATTTTTCTTAGTTTGATCATTTCTAATCCCGCATTCCAGTGATATTACAGCGGCTAGGCGAGTGCTATTTGGGATCTTAGTTATTTCATATTTTGCAAGCTGAATTCAGTCAAGTTTTAATTTTAAATAGAGCAGACAGTCACTCTCGCATTCTACAGCAATTAACTAGAAGCCGAAATAGGTGAGACTTAAGAAGGGAACCAATAGCGAGTCTTCGCTTAAAGACTCGCTAATTAAGAATCTAGAAGATAAAAACCGTTAGCTATTGAATCGCGCTTTCGAGCCAATTTTTACCAGATTCCCAAATCGAACGATACTGAGCAACCGTTTGCACGCTTTCAGGACCGCGTTGTCTGCGCCCTTCCAAAACGAGATCGTCGATGACTTGATTTAAATTAGAGGCATCAACTTTGCCTTGCCTAATCAATCGCTTTAAAGCCGCTGCCACAAGCACGGTTCCAGTTCTGCCAACACCTGCTCGGCAATGAATAATGACCTGTTGTTTTTTAGACAGAGCTTCTTCGACTAGATCAACAATCTGATTGAGTTCACTCAATCGATCATCCAAACCCCTATGATCATCCCATCCCGTATAGTGAATGCGACGAGCATCTATTTTCTTCCTTCCCTCATCACCGCTATAGCGATATTCCTTTAAATTGAAGGTTAACGTTTTTTCATCCGTACAATTAATTGTCGTACCATTTATTGACAGCGTCTCTCCTTTAGAAAGGGGAACGTAAGACACCAGCCCTTTTTGCATATCACCTTGATTAGTCAAATCAACTATCAAAGCATCCTTATCGCATAGCATCCAAAATAGGGGTATGTGCAAAGGATACTGCGTGGCAATGCAAGTTGCGTCAGCCAAAGTGACGTGATTAGCGTGCAAATACAAACCCTCGGGAGATCCGATCCCTACCCATGTCGCTAAAGGACAAAAAATATCGTCAAAACGGCAGCTTTGATTACACAAGAGCAGCTCAATCTGTGCTCCCTCTTTGACTTCCGCAAACATCGCTTGCGTCTTCTTTCTCAATCGGTCGAACTCTGTTTTAAAATCTATAGTCGAAAAAGCTTTGCTAACAGGCTGTATCTGTAAGAAGATAGTTTCTAAATCTTTAGAAAGATTCAACGTTGAAGATTCATCTCTAACAGTAGTCGGAAACAGATGAGTGATATCATCTTGTTTCTCTTTCTCCGCTTTAAAATCAGAACGTGCCTTGGCAAATTGATACCCCTCATGAAGCTGCTTCATCGTCGACTTTGCAACTCCATCGATCGGCGATGTATCGAGCACCAATTCTTGACTGTTTTTTAAAAAGGTATCATTAATACTATCTGCTGATAAACTTAAAACATCACAATTCATATAAACCTATAAATTATTAAAATACAAAATCGTGATCCGATATTAAATAACACACTATTTTCAAACAATATCTTTCATTATTTGATTAAATAAATATGATTCACTATGGTGTCATCAAGGATTAAAGAACGAACAAGAAATCGGATGATCGATCTTAAGTGAGCATTGGCTCCAAGGATGAATCTTAATTTGAACTTTGGATTTTAGTCTAAAAGGGTCAATGGTGCGATGTTTGCCAATCTATTTTTTATGCTGCTTGTATTAGCACTGCTGAATTATGTTCCCGATTTACAGCCTCAGATGTGGGGAACGACTCCTCAAGAAGGTTTTGAATGGGGGCTGCTCCTTTATTTGTTTCTAATCCTTATTTTATATCTGCAAGCTAGGTGGTGGTCGCAAAGCAATCAACGCCTTCGCAATGCTTATTCCTTACTCGTCCAAGTAGAGCTGCTTGTGTTTTTGAGCATCTATCATATTGGCTTGGGAGCTCAACGCGTATGGATGATTGGATCTTTTACCACTCCTTTTACACTTTTTGCGCTTATGCTCTATTTAGGAGGCCTTGGCTGGGCTCACTATTGGCAACATCTTCTCGTCTTTCGCCATTCAGCCAAACATGCGTGGAAACAAGCAGTCAATCAACTGTTATTCATCGTTCCCTTTTGCCTCCCCTTTCTCATCTTTAGCTTTGTGTTCGACATTCTGGGTCAATTTCCCGCTTGGTATCGATTTATGCATGCATCGAATACTCTTTTGCAAGGAGTTCTTCTGGTTGGAATCAGCCTCACTCTCTTGACAATTGCTATTGGGATCATGCCTCCCCTCATGATAAGATGTTGGCAATGTCAACCCATTCAAAATAAGGACTTAATGGAACATTTAGAAAAGGTTTGCGAAAGCCTCCGTTTTAAGCATGCTGGAATCTACATGTGGATGATCATGAAACATCACTTCACAGCTGGAATCATCGGCATCTTCCCATTTACACGCTATATTATGTTTACTCCTCCCTTATTAGCACGCTTTCAAAAAGAAGAAATCGAGGCCATTCTCGTTCATGAAATCGGACATAATCGCTACAGGCACTTGCTGATTTACCCTTTTATTTTGATGGGCATGCTTCTTGCTGGAGCAGCCGGCTTGCTCTTTTTAAATCGCTATCTCATTACTTTGAATTTGATGGATATTTCAGAAAAGAGTGGGGAGATCCTTGTAACGGCTCTTTTATTTGGATGCTACGCTCTTCTGCTAGCTCTCTATTTCCGCCTAATCTTCGGCTTTTTTTCCCGTTTGTTTGAAAGACAGGCCGACCTTCACATTTTTGAGCATACCCTTCCGCCAAGCTATCTCATTCAAGCCCTCGATCGCATTGGTATCGTCACAGGTAATTCTCACAATCATCCAAGTTGGCATCACTTTAGCATTCAACAACGCATTCAATTTTTAGAAGCCGCCATTGCCAATCCACAACTCGTCAGACAGCATCATCGCCGCGTCAAAAAATGGCTTTGGCTTTATTTTATTGCATTGATAGCAGGCAGCGGAGCCCTTTTTTATTTAAGTTCTTTCCAGGCAGCTTGAAGCAAAAACTTTGGGAATACTATAAAATACTACCTACAGTTTTTGCTTCAACCTACCTAGGAAATAATCTTACATGTAGGCATTATGAATTTGACAACACGCCCTAGTATGAAAAAGATGTCAGATAAGGATACTATTATGGTCACACCCATCCCTAATAGCTTGGCTGAAATGAAGAAGCTCATCGACCAACATCGAACTGAATGGCTTCAAGATTATTACACTTTTTTAAGTTTTCCAAGCATCAGCTCCGAACCTCAGTTTAAAGAATCCATGCAGGCCTGTGCTGACTGGATTATGAATTATTTAAAAGCCCTTCGTTTTTCTGTCGAACTTTGGCCGACGAATGAACATCCCGTTATTTTTGCATCTAACTTAGAAGCCGGACCCGATAAACCGACCCTGCTCATTTACAATCACTACGATGTTCAGCCAGTCGATCCTCTCAATGAATGGCTATCCGATCCCTTTAATCCAACTCTTAGGGAAGGGGAAGTATATGCAAGAGGCGCTCAGGACAATAAAGGACAGTGTTTTTACGTTCTGCAAGCCTTAAAATTCTATATCGACCAGCATGGCAAGCTTCCCCTTAATGTCAAGCTTTGTATCGAAGGGGAAGAAGAGATGGGCAGTGCCGGACTCTCTCGCCTACTCGCTGCAAAAAAAGTTCCTTTACAATCTGATTATGTGGCGATTGTCGATTTAGGCCTGCGCGATGCACAGATCCCAGCCGTTACGCTCGGGATCCGAGGCATCCTGACCATGGAAGTTGAAGTCCAAGGTTCTCATACAGATCTCCATTCAGGCTCACATGGCGGCATTGTCATCAATCCCATTCATGCCTTAGTAAGCATGCTTGCCTCCTTGCGAGACGCTAAAGGAAAAATCACAGTTCCTGGTTTTTACGACAACGTCGAAGAAATGTCTTTAGAAGAGCGTTCTTTAGTCTCTTTCCACCTTGATCTAGCAGACTATCAAAACGTGACCGGCGCCTATCCTGGAGGCGGAGAAAAAGACCGTACGGCTTTAGAACGAGCTTGGGTAAGGCCAACTCTTGAAATTAATGGCATTCATGGCGGCTATACAGGCAAAGGTTTTAAAACGGTGATTCCTGCCAAAGCTTTTGCAAAACTCTCCTGCAGGCTCGTTCCCAATCAAAATCCTGAAACAATCGCCAAACTGATCGAAAATCATTTAAAAGAAGTCGCCCCCCAAGGAATTCAAGTGCGCGTCAATATTCATCAAGGGCAAGGAAAGGCTGTGAGAGTAAGCTCGCAGGCACAAGTCGTTAAATCTTTTTCCACCGCTTTCCAAGAAGTCTTTGGAGTGCCTTGCGAATTTATATTTGAGGGAGCATCGATTCCCATTGTCCCCGAATTAGCAGCCGCATGCAGTGGTGAAGTCATCCTGCTTGGGCTTGGATTGACAACGGATCAAATCCACGCACCCAATGAACATTTTGGAGTGGACCGCCTTGAAAAAGGAATGCTCATCATAGCAAGAGCCATTGAATTACTGGCCGAGCACCCACCAAAAGCACCTCTGAGCAATAATTAATCCATTAAAGCAAAAAGGGCAGGAAACACCTGCCCTTTTTGCTGAATTGGTTTAACAATTAAACAACCTGTAAAAGCATTTGGCGTTGCATAATTTGAGACAAATTATCGTGGATTTCTTGTGCATCTTTTGTATCGCGCTTGCTGAAGTAATTGTATCCAAGCTTGTATAGTGCAAATACACCAGCCGCAGCTCCTGTTACAAGGCCTGCGCCCATTAGCAGGCTAGATGCCATTAAACCACCAGCAACAGCCATTGATCCGCTTAAAAAGAAGAGCGCTACCATCGCAATCTTATGCGTTCTATTCGTCTGCTGACGGCTTAAAATTGCACTCGTTTTATCAGCGACCTGATCGATCATGTCGACCAATATCCCGTCTTGTGCATTATAAACTTCTTTATTTGTCTCCCATCGATCTTTTAACGTTTGAAACTTGACGCTTCCTTCCTGCTCGTCTTCATTCTGAGCAATAGCCTTGCCCAAGAAATAAGCAGAAACACCTGCAACAATCAAGCCAGCAACAACCGCAAAAGCACGCATTCCTGTATCATCTTTCCCTTCATTATTCATATGGTAGTGATTGTCGCTGCGGCTAGAAAAGACATTGTATTCTCTGCGAGATAAATCGACGTAAAGGGGAGCGGCTACCACGTTATTGTCACGAGGTTGGGCTTGAGCTTGTTGAAAATGCAAGGGCTCATTGACAGGCAAGACAGAAGAAGCAGCTTCTTGTGCTTTAGCCAATAACTGGTTGGTTGCTGTATTCATGGCTTGCGTTAGAACAGGTCTTACAGTCTGTGGCATATAAGGGTTAAAGCCAGTCTGGTAAGTTTGTGAGTATGTTGGAATCGGGTAAGTTGTCTGAGGCATTTCTAAAGGCATTTCTTGAAAAGGTGCCGAAGGCGTGTATAGATTAGGATAAAGCGTTGGATACTGTGTAACATTATAGGGGTAGCTCATCTGGTCTCCTTGTTTTTTATTTGTTACTAATAATCTAAAACAATTCATTAAAATTTATTTAAAAGATTTATAAAGATTGCATCAATGCACTTAATTATAAAAGTTTAGCGACTCTGCTTTTGCTAATCCGGTCCTAAGGTAGTGGCTGGCCTGTTAGGATTGTCAAGCTCTTTACCCTTTTTCTTCGATAGAGGTTCGGCTTGACAAATCGAGAAAAAAACGAGTAAAAAAGTGGAATTCACGTCAAACAAGGAGAAGAACAATGACAGATCGAACTTCATTATTTTTCAAATTAGCTATTCTTTGCTCAGGTGTCGCTTTTGTAGCCTCTTCATTTATGGCAAGCGATCGCAATCAAACACAGGAGCTAAATGGCAATCGTACAGAAGATATCAAACGCCTTTCCAATAAAGAAACCGTGGCTGATTTTAGAGGCGTAGCCAAAAAAGCTATTCCCGCTGTCGTTTCGATCAAAGTTCAAAGTAAAAAAAGGCCACAATTATACGGTGGAGATAGTCAATCCGAAAACTACTTTGATTTTTTTGGAGGAGAAGATCTGTGGGGCTTTTTCGGACTACCCAAACGCGATTCCCGTTCTCAGCCCTTTTCTGGGCAAGCATCGGGAGTCATTGTAAGCCCAGATGGTTATATTCTAACCAATAGCCACGTCGTCCATGATATGACAAGCATCTCAGTTCAGCTGACTGATGGCAGAGAATTCTCGGCTAAGGTACTGGGAGAAGATACCAATAGTGACTTAGCTCTGATTAAAATCGATGCCAGCAATTTGCCCCATCTATCCTTGGGCAATTCAGATGACTTAGAAGTTGGGCAGTGGGTGGCTGCAATCGGCAATCCATTCGGCTTACAAGCCACTCTAACAGTCGGCGTCGTCAGTGCTAAAAGCCGGAATAACTTAGACATTGTGCGCTATGAAGACTTTATCCAAACCGATGCTTCGATCAACCGAGGCAATTCTGGCGGCCCTCTTCTCACATTAGACGGAGAAGTCATTGGCATCAATACTGCCATTGCAACAAATACCTCTTCAGGTTACATGGGAATCGGCTTCTCAATCCCAAGCAACATGGCCAAACACGTAATGGATGAAATTCTGGCCGACGGCAAAGTGTCTCGCGGCTTTTTAGGCGTCTCCTTGCAATCAATTGATTACAATTTAGCGCAGGCCTTTGGATTGAACAAGATTGAAGGTGCGCTTGTGGCCAACATTGTAAAAAATTCACCTGCCGAAAAGGCTGGCATCCAAGTCGAAGACATCATTTTGAAAATCGATGATCAACCTGTCGCAAATGCGGCCAATTTACGCAATGCCATTTACCGCATGAAGCCTGGAACACGCGTTACTCTAACTATTTTGCGCAAGGAGAAGAACATTCAGCTGCCGCTAGAAATTGGTGACTTTTCCGAAGAAAAAACAATCGTTAGAGACACTCAAAAGAGCCAGTTAGGTATTGAGGTGGGCAACTTAACCCCCGAAATTGCGCAAAATTTGGGCTACGGCGAAGAAAAAGGTGTTGTGATTACAAAAGTTAATCCGAATTCTGCTGCAAATTTTGCCGGTTTGAAAAAAGGCGCTCTAATCATGGCTGTCAACCGTCAAAAGGTTGAAAGCATTGAGCAGTACAATAATGCTTTGCAAATGACTCCTCAGAACCGCCCCATTCTCTTACAAATCAAACAGGGCAATACCTACTTGTTTGTCTCTTTGCGCTCAGAGTAGGCATCTAAAAAATTCAGACATGGACCGCCGTTATGAGCTGCTAAGCGAAGAGCGGCGGGCCACTAGAAATAAACCGGAAGAGCCAGCTTTATCCAATCCTATTTACGAATAGCGAGTCTGATCCAGATTCGTAAAACAACTACCCTCTCATGATCTCGATGTATATTTCGAAGAGATTCCAAATGGAAGCATTTCTTGGATGGCTTTAGGAGATCTAAACGACAAATTATATATTGCTTAATTGTAACCACACATGAAACTTATCTTTACCTCTATTAGCGCAGAGAGTGACTGAAAAAATGGGGATTATTTGAAGGCAAAAAAGAAACTCAAGGGAAAGATCAAATCCTTACGCTCTTGCATCACACCTCAGCTAGAACCCATTAATCACACAAGACTCACTACAAGGGGCCTGCCAAAGCCCTTTTTGAGATAAAAGATCTAGAATTTGCGGAATTGCTTCCCTCGCGGCCTTGCAGCCGGCTTCATAAACAAGTTCATGGTTACGATCATCAAATAAGCCAATATCCCCCATTTCCGGACGAATGATCACATCAGCCCCCTCTACACAGCTCTCGCTTTGCAACAGAAATTTAATTTCTGCCGAACGAGTCGCCACGCCAAACAAATTTGTTGGACAAGTCTTAGGAAGCAATTCACTCAGATCTACTGCCACAACAACTTGAGCATTCATTTTCTTAGCTATGCAAACAGGAACAGGATCGGCCACACCTCCATCTACAAGGAGGCGGTCATGCAATAAAACAGGGGTAAAAACAAAAGGAACGGCCGCAGAGGCATGAACTGCAGGGATAATGGGGCCAGAATTTAAGCAGATCAATTCCCCTTCCAATAAATCGGTTGCTACAACACACAGCGGAATGCTTAACTGTTCAAAACAACGTGTTTTTAAATTCCTTCTGAGAAATTTTCTAAGCGATCCTCCTTGCACAAAGCCATAACGACAGCACCATACATTAATATCTAAGATATCCCATTTCCTTAACGGCTTAAGTAGTTGCTTCACATAACATGCCCGAGGATAATCGGCATATAGCGCGCCCACAATGCTTCCAGCACTGCAACCGATAATGACATCTATTGGAATCTGTGCCCGCTCAAACTCCTCTAAAACACCAACATGAGCCATCCCACGAGCACCTCCGCCACCCAAAACAAGCGCTAAACGCACCTCAGAAGGAGGACTGCACTCAGGAACCGGACTGGGAGTATCAGGCAAATCAAACTTGGTTTCACAGCCCGTTAAGAATACGGCCAATAAACCCAACAAAAAAAATGCATGAAAAAAACGCCTCGAACAAGGACCATCCAAAAGAAAAAAATCAAAAACAGTCATGAGTATATCGCTATGCAATGCGATGACAAGTCTCTTAATGCTATCTTAGAACTCATCATTCGGGTTTCGTTGTTTCAGCAGCCACGCCCATTTCATCAACCAATCACACCTAAGGCTTAATCACTTACACTTTTCTTTATTCTATCATCTCCAGAGAAAGCGAGTATAGTCGTTCATCTCCCCAAGAGCAATAAAAATTCTTTGTATTTAAAAAGTAATTAATGTTTTTTTCCTCTCCTAAAACCCCCATTCACAACCAACTGATTATTAGCAATAAACAATTTATTTGAGTTTGCAATCTTCCCATTAAAATTTTAAGATGCTGCTTCTCAACTCTTAGGCATTGATTTAAACTTCTTTAAACGTTTAATGTGAGGTTTGCTATGATTAGATTAGGAAAGCAAATAGTTGGACTATTAACCTTAGCCACTTATTTATTAGGAGTTTCCATGGTAGAAGCAGCCGATACCCCATCTTCAAGGCATTGGGTGACAACGCTTGACCCTGTCGACCACATGAAAGCCTCATTTCCTCATAAAGCCATCGAAATGACATTCGACATCCCTTTTAAAAATACTCCCGCGCAAGGCCACTTACATCTTTTTTCAAGTTCCACAAAAACAGGCGTCTTTCTTTTAAGTGCTCTTGCCCTTCCGTCTGTCAACGAACACATTCTGGAAGAAGCAGCGTTCAAGCAGACGTTCGAGACGCATCTCGTTCCCCGCCTGTTTTATTCTCCACAACTCTTTCGCCGCAACCAGACGTTTTCTTCCAGTAATAATAAATTCAAAGGCAAGCCCGCCTTATCATTTCAATTTTCTTATCAGGACCGGCACGGCACAAGAATTTTAAAGGGAATTGCAACAGTTAAAGAACATACCCTATACACCCTTTTCTATCTGTCATCTAAAAATCAATTTAATGAAGCGGATTTACAGCAGTTCATTCAATCATTCGACTTGGAAGAGGTAGCAGCAAGTTCTGCCCAATCTTAAGATCGTGCCGCGAGCAGACTTTCCACTTTGCAGCATTGTTACCCCTGATTGTGCATTCCGCGGCCGCGGATTTTACACACACAATCGGGGGATTTAACGTTATAGCTGCTGACTTTTTAGCCACGCTTCAAATTCAGGCGTATGGCGAATCGCATCGAACTCTCGTTTGCGAACAATCGAAGCAAGATTAGTCAATCCCGACTGGACGGCGCAACGCAGCCAACCAACAGCTGGCCTTGCCTGTCCCATGATTGCATAAGATAGGGCATTGATAAGGGCGATATCGCTTGATTGATCTTGCTGATAAATTTCGTTACCAATTTCAGTTGCTATTTCCCACTCTTGCAATCGAAAAGCTAGCTGTTGAAGCATTTCTAAATAATCGGTTGAAAGATGCCTTTTAATGGACATGAGCCATTCATATGCTTGCTTGTAGTGTCCTTGTTCGGCAAGAATACGCGCCATATATTGTGTAGCCGTCAAGTAAATGACCCCTTTACTGACCTGTTCTCTTATCGTAATAAATTTTGCCAGCGCGTCGTTTTGCCGACCAACTCTTAACTCTTCTATAGCCTCTTTCAGCAACGTTTGCAAATGGCTGTCGTTATCATGTGGAGTCATCTTACTAATCTCTGTCCAGGAGCGATAGCTTTCGAAACCCATCATTAAAAATAGAGCTCCCACAAAAAATTGCTGAGAAATAAAAAAGTAAAGGCTAAGCAAACAGGCTAAGACAATGCTTAAAATAAAGGCGATTTTTAAACCGTTGAATCCAAATATGCCTTCCAGCAAAATACGCAAGAGATGCCCGCCGTCCAATGGAAGGACTGGCAAAAGATTTAGAAGAGTCCAGAATAAATTGACGTTGATGGCAACTTCCATAGCATATCGTAAAAGAGGCATTTTCTCTTTTACTACATGCGGGAAGAGCCAGTAGGTTAAAAAAAACAACCCCAAACCAGCTAGCGGGCCGTTCAAGACGACCAAAAATTCTTGCCATTTCGCAAGCGTCTTTCCGCGCCTTTTAGTAACTCCTCCGAGGCCCACTAAATTAATTTCAGACTCTTGCCCAAAGGCCAAGGCTGTTAAGGCATGCCCATACTCATGAATGAGTACCGAAATCAAAATGACAACTGACCAGATGCTTGTGCCGAGTAATGATTGGCTATTAAGCCATCCAATCATCGCAATCAAGACCCAGAAAAATGGAAAAATGTGGATGGGTATACGCCCTGGAATGGAAATCATGTCAAGTCACATAGTTGTAAAGCTTTTTGAATGGCAAGCCCCATCTCGGCCGGAGTATCAGCTACAACAACTCCAGCATCTTTTAGGGCAGAAATCTTGCTAGAAGCTGTCCCTTGGTTGCCAGAAACAATGGCCCCTGCATGCCCCATACGCCTACCAGATGGCGCTGTCTGCCCTGCTATAAATGCAGCAACAGGCTTTGTGCTGTGCTGTTTGATCCATTCTGCCGCTTCTTCTTCTGCACTTCCGCCGATTTCCCCGATCAATAAAATAGCTTTAGTTTCTGGGTCTTTTTCAAACAGATAGAGAATATCAATAAAGTTTGTTCCATTGAGAGGGTCTCCTCCAATTCCGACGCAAGTCGATTGGCCAAGCCCAAGCGACGTGGTCTGCCAAACAGCTTCATATGTAAGCGTACCTGAGCGTGAAACGATGCCAATGTCCCCTTTTCGATGAATATAGCCAGGCATTATGCCCATTTTGCACTCTCCAGGAGTGATTACTCCAGGACAGTTGGGACCAACGAGGCGGCTTGTCTTGCTTGCTCGCATGATCTGGCTTACTTTGAGCATATCGCGGATGGGAATCCCTTCTGTAATGCAGACAATGAGCTCTATGCCGGCCTCTTCCGCCTCTAAAATAGCATCTTTAGCAAATGGAGGAGGCACAAAAATAAGGGAAGCATTGCACTGGGTTGCCTGTTTAGCCTCCCAAACCGTATCAAAAATGGGAAGCCCCAAAATCTCGCCCCCTCCTTTTCCGGGAGTGACTCCTCCAAAATAGGTAGGAGCGTAAAGCATCCCTTGCTCAGTATGAAAGCGCCCAGCCTTGCCTGTAATGCCTTGAGTAATAATGCGTGTATGCTGATTGACTAAAATAGCCATGCGTCTTTGTCCTACTTAAGAAGCTATCTTACTTTGCTAAATTAACTGCCTGTTCAGCAGCTTCTGTTAAATCTTTGGCGATTAAAATATGCAAGCCCGAATCATGAAGGAGTTGCTTTCCTTTTTCCACGTTTGTTCCCTCCATGCGCACAATCAAAGGAACATGGATCTGCATCCCTTTGGCGGCTTCAATAATGCCAGAGGCCAGCGTTTCGCAGTTCATGATTCCTCCAAAGATATTGATTAAAATAGCTTTTACCTTTGGATCTGAGAGAATAATGCGAAAGCCTTCGGCTACTTTTTCTTGGGAGGCGCCGCCCCCGACATCTAAAAAATTGGCAGGATGGCCGCCATGATACTGTATAAGATCCATTGTTGCCATGGCTAATCCCGCTCCATTTACCATGCATCCAATTTCACCATCTAAAGCAACATAAGCCAGTTCATGCTCTTGGGCCCGCGCTTCATTAGCAGATACTTGGCTTGGATCAAACCAAGCTTTTATCTCCGGTTGACGGAAAAGGGCATTGTCGTCGACCGACAGCTTTGCATCCAAAGCAAGAAACTCTCCCTCTTTAGTCTCCACAAGCGGATTGATTTCCAATAACGAGGCATCTGTTTCTTGAAAGGCTTTGACGAGTGCTGTGACGATTGCAATCCCTTGCTTAGCTTGCCCCTCCTTCCATCCCATAAATTTTGCAATGCGCTGTAAATGGTAGGAGCGAAACTCGCCCTCAAATGGGATCGGAAGAACAAGTACTTGATCTGGCTGCGAATGAGCAACGTGTTCGATATCCATTCCCCCGACAGGCGAGGCGATCAATACGCTTCTTGCACGCTCTCTACTGACTGTCACCCCTAAATAGAATTCCTTGGCAATGGAAACCGCTGGAGAAATCAGCACCTGATGAGCTACCATCCCCTCTGGCCCTGTTTGCTCATTGATTATTTTTTTACCTAAAAGCTCTTTTACCGTTTGCAAAATAGCTTGTGGGCTATTTGCCAACTTTACTCCACCAGCTTTTCCCCTACCGCCTGCATGGACTTGCACTTTGATAATTACGGATTCAAGGTGATGGGACTGCACAAGAGCCTCGACCTCATCGATGGAAGATACAACATAGAAATCTGGTACGGGAATCCCATACCTTTGAAGAACCTGTTTGGCTTGATACTCATGTGTATTCATTATTAACCTGCCAGTTTGAATAAGATCTTCACCTTTTTTCTTTTTATGTGCTAAGCTTTTTTTAAAGTATTCTAAAAAAGTAGTATATATAAATGGCTGAAATATTGGCTTCCGCTTGCCGAAAACCTACTTTTCAATTGCGCTATGAAATCTAAATTTTTAATTTTCTTCACTCCATTGGAAGCCAGCGAAAAGGATAATCAATAGCATGGTATTGCAATTTTTAAAATCAGGTTACGCCAAAGTCAAATCGGCACTTTCGCGCGCTCGCTCGCTCCTTGGCGAAAAGCTTACAGCTCTTTTTCAAGGCAAAATCGACGAAAACACGCTCGAACAGCTTGAACAAGCGCTGTATGAGGCCGATTTCGGCGTCAAGACTGCTTCTGAGCTGACCCAAAAAGTTCGCGACATGCATCGTGAAAATCCTACGCTCAAAACAACCGACTACTTGGCTGCCTTGCGCACTCACCTGGTCTCTTTGCTCAATCAATATCCGACGCAATTAGCTGACGCTAATCCAGAACAGCTCCCCCAAGTCATTTTAATCGTAGGTGTAAACGGCAACGGCAAAACAACATCGGTTGCCAAATTAGCCAATCTCTTTCATCAAAATGGAAAAAAAGTCTTAGTGGGTGCAGCCGACACCTTCCGCGCTGCTGCAATCGAACAACTCGAAATGTGGGCCCACAAGCTCCACATCGACATTGTCAAGGGAAACCCCAAAAGCGATCCTGCAGCCGTTGCCTTCGACTCCATCCAGGCAGCCAAAGCGCGCCAATGCGACGTCGTCCTCATCGATACAGCGGGACGCCTCCACACTAAAACACCGCTCATGCAAGAATTGGAAAAAATTAAACGCTCCTGTCAAAAAGCTTCGATCGGCGGACCGCATGAAACATTACTTGTTTTAGACGCAACGACGGGGCAAAACGCCATCGAACAGGCGAAGCACTTCCATAAATTTACGCCCATTACAGGACTCATTTTAACTAAATTAGATGGAACGGCCAAAGGCGGTATTGTCGTTGCCATTCAACGCGAACTTGGCATTCCAGTGAAGTTTATTGGGACAGGAGAGGGTGCCGACGACCTGCAACCTTTCGATGCACAAGCCTTTGTATCCAATCTGTTTGAATAAGGGGATTTTATGGCCTATACTGTGGTAGGGTATTATACAGAGCAAACAAGCTATGCCGAAGAAATTCAGAACTTAGCAGCCAGTTTAAAATGCTTTAACCTGCCCATGGACCTGGTCGGCATTCCAACCCAAGGAAGCTGGCAGGCCAACACCCAATATAAGGCCTATTTTATTAAGCAGATGCTCATCCGCCACTATCCAAGGGATATTTTGTATTTAGACGCCGATGCGAGAGTCCAACAATACCCAGCCCTCTTCGACAAGGCCGATTTTGATTTAGCCGTTTTTTATTGGCATAATAAAGAGCTCATCAGCAGCACCCTTTACTTTGCCAACAATCCAAAAACGTTTGAGCTCGTCGAGCGCTGGATAGCTTGCTGCTTTGAAAATCTCGATATTTGGGACCAAAAGGTTCTGCAATACGTCATTCAAGAATCGAAAGATCTCAATCTCAGTATTAAAATGCTCCCTCCCTCTTATTGCCAAATATTCGATTTGATGCAAGATGAGGGAGAGCCAGTGATCGAGCAATTTCAGGCAAGCCGCCGTTTTAAAGATGAGATCGACGGTACGGCAGACTAAAGTACCGGTAGAACTGCTAGAAGGATAAATAGAACTCTCATATTTAGAGACTAAAAGGCGTTGATTGCGTCCAGTAAGCGGCTTCTCTTGCTTTTAATAGAGTTTCATAGCCTTGCCCACTATTAGATTTGGCTGCAGCTATGTAGATTGTTGAAGTAGTAAGAATCCAGTATGCGCCAGGCCCGACCTTTAATATCGTGTTGAATCTTTTCATCACTGAAACTAAGTTCAAAATTAATAGCCTTCTCACTTGTGAGCAAAGGCTCACATCTTTGTTTAAAGTCTAGACATTTCCACTCGTCAAGTGTGACTTTCTTTGGAATACAGCCAAATTTGACATAAAAAGGAACACCCGAAGTTGTCGAATTGACAGTTAATTTTTTACATCCTTTAGCAAGGGCCTCTTCGATTGCCAAAGACATGAGTAAAGTAGCATGCCCCCGGCGCTCATAAGAGGGATCGACAGCTAGTATCGACGGATGAACAGTCTGAGTTCTAGAATCAAGCCAATATTCGATATAGCCTTCAAAAATTTTTAAACTCTTATTCTTTATCACAATATATCTTGTCAGACTTTCTTTTGACTTAAAGGATTCTTTTGCAATGTCCCAAGCTTCGTCTAAATAATCGCTTGCAATGTCATCAATTCTATCAAATAAATTCTTAAGAGGATCCTGAGTCTTAAAGGGATGGTTTTTATAAGAAATAAGATCCTTAGCTTTAAGGCGCCTAATCTTTAATCTACCGTATGACAAGGCATCGCCATAGCGCTCTAAGATTCCATCCAAGGGATCAAATGATTCACCACTATTTTCGGCCAGCCCCATAGAATGATCATTCTCTAAATCGTTGTCTAATCCCATAGGATGATCGGTACTATTGACCATTATTCCATTTACAAAACCAGTCACTTGCACAACAAAACCTTATTAATACAAACAATATTAATATAAACAAATATTAATATAAACAAATTTTAACAAACCTAAATTATAAACAAAAAAGTTTTCAGTATAAAAAAAAAATAGGCATGAGCCTGCTCAACGCAAAATCATTCAATTACGTTTTCATTTTAATCACAAATTGCTACTCTGCGCTTAAATGCCAGCCACGCTAAAAGGTCTATTAGCCTTAAAACTCAACTTACTAATATTAAACGATCAACGCATTATAAGAGCTCAATTTTCAGATTCATTAATAGATCTTCTGTTAAGCAATGATAACTTGTCTAACAAGGAACACATGAAAATAGAAAAAGAAATTTTGGGTGACGTCTTATACTTAAAGCTCACCACTTCCACTCTCGACATCACTGTTTCCAATGAATTTAAGAATCAGGTCATTGAAAACATTGGATCGGGTAAAGAACGGCTTCTGCTCGACTTGTCTGAAATCGAAACGATTGACTCGAGCGGGCTGAGCGCACTGATTGGAATTTACAAGGCTTTAGAGGATAAAGATAATCTGCATATTTATGGCTTAAAACACAAAGTCATTAAGCTGTTTGAAATCACGGGGCTCGTCAAACTATTCCACTTCTACTCTTCCAAAGACGAAGCCTGTAAATTTTAAATTATGGCAATCTTTCGATCACATGACAAGAAAGGTGGCATTCGATCGCGCATTAAAATCCACGCCTCTTTTCCTTAGCCACTGCTTGTAGAGTTCTGGAAATGCTTCATCTTTCCAACCAACAGTCCAATTAAGAATCAGTGTCGACAAATCGCCTGCAAAGGAGAGCATCGTCGATGAAAAAACATAGAGAGGCCGTTTGTGAAATACAAGGCGACTCATACAATCGATTTTCAGCATCGCGCTTGTTTTAAAAAATGCCTGGATAATCGTTAAATTGATGGCAAGCTTTAGCCCCTCTTGATACCACCTAACCTCACCATGTCCAAACAGCCGATTAAACAGAGGCACGATTAAAGCATGAATCACTGAAGCCAGCGCGGCTATCACTCCCATGCGCAAGGGCTGGTTAAACTGGGCTTGTTCCCATGAATTAGCGGTCAATAAAGCCGCGGTAAACGTGTACAAAGCGCTGCGGCAAGCGGCAGCTCCTGTATTGCTTGGCAGACTCGCATAATAAGATTGAATCTGATTCGAAATCGCATCTATGACCATGTATGCACCATTTTTGATCTATGCAATGCATCTTTTGACTCCATTGCAGTAACATGCCACTCACACAACTAAATAGGTAGAATTATCGTCCGTGTCAAATTTAATTCCCCAAGTACCAAGCCAATTTCTTGCGTGAGTAACGGCTTCCTCATCCAATGCCCCAATACAGCTGATGGTCAAATCTATTCCAAGTCTTGCTACATGGGTCGACATGAACCAAAAAGCCGCTTTTTGAAAGACCAATTCTTGCACTTTGAAGGCCGCAGCCTGCCTGACCAATAAGCTCGTAGCCGTGACATCGATGATGAATCGAATGGTCTCTTGATGCCATTTAATTCTCTGATTTTCAAAGATATAATTAAAAAACGGATTGGTTAAGGCATGAATCAAAGTCGCTAGAGCAGCTGCCCCTGCCGTGATTAAAGGGCGAGTCAGCTGAATTGTTCTGGAATCAATGCTCCCTATAATGAAAGAAATCGAAAAAGAATACAACGCGCTGCGAAACATTGAGGGAAGTGTATTCGCAGGCAGCTGTGCATAATAAACATGAAAGCGATCTTGAATAGTATTAAAAATCATTTAAACCTCCAATAATCAGAGACACTCACTGCCTAAGTCTGTGAACATCTGCTCTTTATTTTTTATATAACCAAACCTTTTTAAAAACTTTATTTGAATATTTTACAATGAAAATCGCTTTTTAAAAGGCTGGCTATCCAAACCCGCTTTCCAACTTTAAAATCGATTGGCGAAGGGTAAGGGCTTAAGAATGCATAGAAAAATTTAGCTTTCACATTGCTCAAAAGCCAATTATTCAGGTACTTTGTATAGAAAATACTCAAACGGACTTTGCTAAAACCGATAGCCAACAATACACTCATGAAAAGTAAAACCATTCTCATCGTAGGCGGAGCGGGCTACATTGGCTCCCATGTCAATAAAATGCTCAACCAGGCGGGTTATCAAACCATCGTCATCGATAATTTAAGTCGCGGACGAGCAGAAACTGTTCTTTATGGCACCTTTGTACAAGGCGATATTGCCGACACGGTTTTTCTCAATCAATTTTTTGAACAGCACTCCATCGATGCAGTTATGCATTTTGCAGCCTACATCGATGTGGGCGAATCGGTTTATGATCCAGCCAAATACTATCAAAACAATGTCGCCAATACACTCAACCTCTTGATGGCAATGATCCGCCATCAGATCAAAACATTCATCTTTTCCTCTACGGCCGCTCTTTTCGGTGAGCCTTTGACTCCCATGATCAATGAGGAGCACCCCTGCCACCCCCTCAATCCTTACGGGGAAAGCAAATGGATGGTAGAAAAAATTCTACGCGACTTTGAAACGGCCTATGGCCTGCGCTATTCATGCCTGCGCTACTTCAATGCGGCTGGCGGCGACCCCGAAGGGAAAATCAAGAATTATCAGGCCAGAACATCCAACCTCATACCTCTTATTCTCAAGAGCCTGAAAAAAGACAATGGGTCGATTACAATTTATGGGACTGATTATCCGACCCCCGACGGAACGTGTATCAGGGACTACATCCACATAGAGGATTTAGGCCGCGCTCATATTACAGCCTTGGAAGAACTTCTTGCCGGACACTCCTCAAGCCATTACAATCTGGGAAACGGCAAAGGATTCAGCGTCCGAGAAGTTATTCAAACCGTCGAAAAAGTCTTGGGAAAGACTGTTCAGACAATCGAAGGAGAGCGACGCCCTGGGGATACTCCAATTTTATTGGCCGATGCAAGTAAGGCTGCCAAAGCATTGAACTGGCATCCTCAATACTCTCTCGAAAAGATGATTGAGCATGCTTGGAAAGCTTTAGATTAAATCTTCTCTAAAGAAAGAATTCGAATAATAAACGTTAAACTTTTGTTAAATATAAAATTTAAATCATAAAAATTATAATTGAAATTAAATAAAATTATTTTTATAATATTAGTGATTATAAATAATAAACAAAGGGTTAGCATGTTTTCAACAGTAGATAATAATAAAATCAACTATGTAGCTATTCAAAATTCTGATGAAAAAAAACAAGATCTTATTAAAGCAATACCAGATGAACTTGTTTTAGAAGTTTTTTCTCACTTAAATCTCGCTACACTTAGCACAATTTGTTGTGTTAGCAAGCAGTGGAAACAATTAGCAAGCCAGCCTATTGTATGGAAGATCGCCATGTATAATGAAATAGCTTTCGGCAATAGTAAATGGGCTAAATATTTTGGGAAAGATGTGATAAAAAACGAAGACACTAAAGAAGAATTTTCATCTTTACCTTTCGATGCTTTTATTGAGGACTGCAAAAAATTCAAAAACCTATTTCCTGGAAAAAGTGCAAAAGATAGTCTTATGCTTGTGAGGCTTCCTAAAACTCTTAATGGGCAACTCACCTTAAAAAACCTTGGAGAGCTGGCCAAAAAATATTTTCCAACTAGTGATGCGGGTTATGATAAAGGATACCTTTGGCCCCCTGTTCTTGCCGAAGGAGGAGATAAGACAATTGATCAATCGCAATGGGTGCTGATGACAAATGATCTCCTTCCTGATAGCAGAAGTAAAAACTATGCTGAACATCAAGCTATGATCGCTAATCTTGCTCAACAAAAACTAATCGGCTACGAAATTCCTGAGATAATAGAATCTACCGCTTGTATTTTGGCACAACACTTTAAAACGAACTCTGTTGGCGATTCAGAAAATCCCTTCTATAATGGGTGTACCTATACTGTTTGTAAAGATAACATTCAAGGCAGCCATACACTTGTGGGAGGCTTAAAAAATTCCGGTCTGAGAATCTACTACCACAATCAGCCCGGTTTTGCCACTGGCGTTGCGGCTCTGCGCAAGCCTTAAGGTCATTGATTCTTTCGGTCAAGGATCTTTTTGATCCTTGACTTCACGATCTCGAAAATAAAATACTCTGGCTATTCTAGAATAGACTCATAAACAAAAATCAATACTAATTAAAAAAACTCCAATAACTATCTAAATAAAACAGCAACGTAAACAACTAAAAATCAGCGATTATCGTTATATTATAATTTTAATTTGACAAAACAATTAATTATTACTATAATAAAAATATAGGAGGTTAAAAGTAATTAACAAGGTGAATTAAAAACCACGTATTAGAGAGGCGAAAGAGGGTAGATCTAAAGTTAAGCGATTGTAGAGTTGTAGCTCCAAGCTAGAGCTTTACAGGATATAAAATATAGATCTACCCCCATTCGCCCCTCACTGATACGTGAAGCGCGATTCGTGACCACTTTTTCTTAGTCTATTTGAAGTGAAACAGTTGAAGTGTGTTAATAACTTCAACATTAGCAAGTTGGCACTTCTATTGCATTTATTTTGTTGTGATGCTCTTAGTAGACAGCAAGTAAATGTATTGTTGGCTAGGAGCAAAAGTGGTCACTTATTTTATAAGGAGGTTATATGTACCGTGCATTAAAAAGTTTTTTAATGGGTACCTTCTTCTTAGCGCTTTTCCTCATCCCTGCGGGATTTAATGAAATTCATGCTCGTGGTGGCGGTGGTCATGGCGGCGGCGGTCATATAGGTGGCGGTGGTGGTCATGGCGGTCACATGGGTGGTGGCCATTTTGATGGCGGCCATGGCAATTGGGGTCGAGGAGGTTGGGATCATCGTGGGGGAGATTGGCATCACGGAGATTGGGATCATCATGGTCACTGGGATGGATATGGTGGAGGATATTATGGTGTTGGTTTTGGATACCCTTACTATACCTCTTACCCTAGCTATTATTACGGAGGCAGTTATTCTCCTTATTACGATAGCGATAGCACCTATTATTATCCTTATAGCCAATACTACTACGGAGACTAAGAAGCAGGTATTTATTACCAAAATAGCTAATTTACAGTTGGTCTGCTAAAAAAGGGATCAATTGGCTCTCCCTAAAAGGGAGAGTGTGAAGGTGGATTCTTAGGAATCTGCCGATTAACCCGAAAAATTTTGAGGTTCTACTCAAAATCTTTTTCGGGTTAATTTTTTATTTCAAGCAAAGGCTCTTTCGAGCAAATGCTTCGTTTCATTAAACAGCTCAAAAAAAACGAATAAGGCCAACAAAATGAGCACCACTTTGCCCCCTGGCAATTGAGGCTGATCCATCCACTTGAAGTGATAGCGGCCAACCCATGTCATGACGATAGGCAGCAATCCGAGCAATAGCGCGACGCCAAACCCACCCGCATAGTCGAGAGCTATTAAGAAAATATGGGGATAGCTGACTGAAATCATGAGAGGTATAGTAAAAATTAATAAAGCTAAGATAATTTTACCCTTTGCATCTTTGTGAATCTTTAGCCCATCGGCCAGAAAGTCTCTCAATCCAAGCGTCACGCCTAAAAAAGAAGTCACTAATGCAAAAAAGGCAAAAGACTGTCCAACGTAGTAGACGGCTGGGCTTTGGATAAAGTTTTTAAGAGGATAAACGGCATTGTTGCCATTCTTTAAGGCTTCTGCCAATCCGCCAGCTCCCTCTGTTGGTACGATACCAAGAATTAATCCTTCCCAAATGACATAAGCAATTAAGGGAATAAAGCTTCCAATCAAGATTGCCTTGCGAATCGAGGGGGCATCATGATGCATGTAACTTGCAAGAGTTGGAATGATCCCTTGGTAGGCAAACGAAGTAAAGGCGATGGGAAGAACCATTAAGGAGTAGGACCAGTTATAGTTGCGCAAAAGGTCTAAGTCGACATAGCGAAATCCAAGCAAAACAAAGCCGAGATAAGAAAGAGCGAGACCCGCCACTAACCAAACATTTAATCGACCCGCCCAAGCGGTAGGAATCAGTATTAAGGGAGCGAAAACGATCACAAAGAGAATCGGACCAAGCCAATCGGGGATGCGGTGTTGAAACAACTCTACCACAATATTTCCGCACCCAACCATATACGCTACGGTTAAGCAATAAAACAAGAAAAGATAAACTGCCCAAGCAAAGTAACGCCCTGTCTTGCCAAGAGTCGTCTCCGCCATCGTAATAATGTTAGACTCGCCCTTGATCCATTGCGAAATTTCCAAAAATAGCAGCCCTGTACTAGCCATAAAGAGCCAGCATAAGAGATAAATGACCAGTGAAGGCATAAAGCCAGCCAAACTTGTTAAAACGGGAAGGGCTAACATCCCTCCACCAATTGACGTTCCAGCGACTAAGAGAGAGCCACCTAATATACTACCTTTTTGATGTTCCATTGAGTCCGTTCGCTAATAATGTTAAATGTCTTACAGGCTTAAAAGAGCCTAATGAATCCCCTCTTACAACCTGAACTGCGGGTTAACGAGAAATTCAATCCGTTTACTTAAGTCTTTGCAATCAATTCTACTCGACGGTGACCGACTTTGCTAAATTGCGAGGCTGATCAATATCGGCCCCTCTTTCTTTAGCAATGTAATAGGCCAAAAGCTGCGTCACAACAGTTGTTAAAATCGATGCCAGCTCATCGATCGATGCTGGAACATAGATCACATCATCGGCGATTCTTTCGATCTGATCTTGCCCCTCTTCTGCAATGGCAATGATTTTCCCATGACGCGCCTTGATTTCCATCAGATTGCTGATCAACTTGTCATATGTCATCCGATTGGCGCACAATGCTACCGTCGGACACTCTTCATTGATTAAGGCAATGGGGCCATGCTTCATTTCACCGGCTGCATAACCATTTGCATTAATGTAAGAGATTTCCTTCAGCTTCAAAGCCCCTTCTAAACTAGTTGGGAACATATAACGACGGCCGAGATAAAAAAAGTTATCGTACTTGGCGTACTTTTTGGCTATCGCTTCAATCTGATGAGACTGGTCCAATACGGCCTGAACTTGATCCGGAAGCTTGAGTAGGGCATGGAGGAAGTCTTGCCCCTCTGATTTGCTCATATGACGCATCCTGGCAAGAAGAAGCGTAAACAAGGCTAATACAACTACCTGGCTCGTGAACGCCTTAGTCGAACACACGCCTATTTCGGCGCCGGCCTTCAAAAAGATCGTACTATCGGCTTCTCTCGTAAGCGTCGATCCATGCACATTGCATAAAGCCAGCACGCGCGCGCCTTTTGCTTTCACCTCGCGCACGGCTGCAATCGTATCCGCCGTCTCCCCAGACTGACTAATGGCAATGACAAAGGTTCCTGGAGGCACAAGCGGATTTTTATAGCGAAATTCTGACGAAATCTCAACTTGCACCGGAATGCGAGCCTTATCTTCGATCAAATACGCTGCTACACAGCCTGCATGCCATGATGTTCCGCAAGCTAAAATCAAAATGCGCTCAACAGTCAGCAGATCAGTCATGTTAAAATCGAGCTCTTCAAAAAGAGCCGTTCCATATTCAGGAAGAAAGCGCGATAAGAGGGCATTGCGAATAGCTTGCGGCTGCTCGTAAATTTCTTTGAGTGTGTAGTGATCAAAGGTTCCTTTAGAAATTTGCTCAACACCCCCCTCAATCAACTGACTCTCTTTGGTAATCTCCTGATTGGTATTGTAGACCTGTTGGCTATCGGCCTTAATCACGGCAATTTCCGAATTGGAGAGGTAAATGGCCTGACGCGTGTAAAAGGCAAAGGCATTGGGATCTGAAGAAACGAAGGCTTCATTGTTTCCAATCCCGATGACGAGAGGGCATTCATGGGCAATGGCAATGATTTGATCTGGAAAATCGCGATGCACAAGAGCCACTGCATAAGCACCCTTAAGCTCATCAACCGTTTTCTGGACAGCATTTAGAAGATTGCCCTCATAGTGATGAGCAATCAAATGGGCAATGACTTCAGTGTCTGTGTCAGAAACAAATTGAACCCCAACTTCCTGCAGTTTTTTCTTTAAGACTTCGTAGTTTTCAATAATGCCATTATGTACAAGTGCTAAGGATTGTTGAGCATCAAAATGGGGATGGGCATTGAGCTTCGTTACCGTACCATGAGTCGCCCAACGCGTCTGGGCAATGGCAAGCTCTGGTGCGAGATGGCTCTTTTGAACCTCTTGCTCCAATGCAGAGACTTTACCCACTTCCTTGCAAGCTACAATTTTTCCGCTCTCAACCCCCGCAAGCCCTGCAGAATCATACCCTCGATACTCAAGGCGTTTGAGACCATCTATTACCATTTTGATAGGGTCTTTCTTCCCAATATAACCAAATATCCCGCACATAACGCCTACCTTTTTAAACTATTTTCACTAAGGCTTTAAAACCCGCTTGCTATCTATGAAGGCAGCAAGCGGGTTTTAGACCCTTTTACTAATTTTTATACGCCAATCTCTTCTTTCACAATCGTCGCTAGACTATTGGCCAATTGAATTACCTGCTTATGCTTCGGCCCTTCCACCATGACACGACACGTATTTTCCGTTCCCGAATAGCGGATCAATACCCTGCCAGAGTCGCCCAACGTCTTTTCTACTTGTGCAACGGCTTCTGTTAAACGCTCTAGCGTTTCAAGAAGAGGCTTTGAAGAAACCTTGACATTGATACAGGTTTGAGGATAGCGGCGAACAAAAGAGGCAAGATCTGACAACTTTGAGTCTGTTTCAATCATGATGCGCAAAACCTGCAAGGCACAAACAAGGCCATCGCCTGTCGTATTATGATCCAAGAAAATCACGTGGCCGCTTTGCTCACCGCCAAGATTCGCATCGTATTTCAGCATGTCTTGAATCACATATCGATCGCCTACTTGTGAACGAATGACTTCCACCCCCAGTCCTTCCATGGCTTTGATAAAACCAAGATTACTCATCACAGTACCCACAACGCGATTATTCCTAAGAAGATTGCGCTTGTGCATGTCTCTTGCGCAAATGGCAAGCATCGTATCTCCATCGACAATTTGCGCATTTTCATCAATCATCACTACGCGATCGGCATCTCCATCGAGAGCAATTCCTACATCGGCCCGGTGATCGATAACTCCTTTTTGAGCCATTTCCGGGTGCATCGATCCACACATGCTGTTAATATTTAAACCGTTTGGAGACGTTCCATAGGTAAACACATTTGCATCCAATTCGCGAAAAACAAGTGGAGCAACCTTATAACCGGCTCCATTGGCACAATCCAAAACGACGGTCAAGTTCTTTAAAGAAATGCGGCGCGGAAAGGTAGCTTTGACAAATTCGATGTAGCGCCCATCGGCATCGATGATCTTCGTATTTTTTCCAATATCATCATCGTCCGGCAAGCTATCCTGGAAATCATTACGCGCAATTAACGCTTCCATTTCAGCTTCCCACTTATCTGGAAGCTTGAACCCTTGCGAATCAAAGAGTTTGATGCCATTGTCGTAGTAAGGATTATGCGAGGCTGATATAACAATTCCAGCATCAGCTCGATAAGCGCGCGTAATGAAAGCCACACCAGGTGTCGGCAAAGGGCCCACCATCAAAGTGTCAACACCCATTGAACAAAGGCCTGCAATGAGGGCATTTTCAAATACATAGCAGGATAAGCGCGTGTCCTTTCCAATGACCACTCGAGCCTTGCCCTTGCTCCTCAATAATTTGCCCGCTGCTCGACCTAATGCCAATGCTATTTCTGGAACCATAGGACTCTTGTTCGCACGTCCCCGTATGCCATCTGTCCCAAATATCTTGAATGGTCGTTCCATTCCCTACCCTTCTTAAGTTAATACCGTTATAAATTCGCTATCTTTTAGCTATCTGCAACTACGCAAGCCCTTAAGTAATCATTTTTTATTAAATTAAATAGAATCCATGGGGCCAAGAATCGGCTAAATAGCTTTTCAATTCAAGAAGAGATCCTGTTCTTTTCTAAGAAAAATAGAGTTGGGGAAAATCGCTCGAATGATGATTGCTATTCATCTGAATTTGAATTTTATCTACTGAACATTCAAAAATCAGACTATCATTAAAAATGATGGGCTAAAAAATACCCGTTTTTATTCCTATAAGCAAGAATTTTCCATGCCAAATGCTTCAAAGCTTCCATTCCAAGAGAAACGATAACATTTTAACGACTCATCATCACTCTGATTCTTGCAATAGGAGCTATCAACAAATTAATAAATTTTTAATAATGAAATTATTATTTATAATAATAATAATAATAAAAACAATCCTTTTTTATTTAATTATACTTCTATTAATTAAATTTTTCTAGAGGCTTCCGATCACCCGAGATCGGCATTGCTATCCAATTTTCAATCATTTTACCCATCGATTTGATGAATAAAAGATTGAGGAATAAGTCTGCATTAGTATATTCTCTGTAAATTGAAAGATCATTTTTTATAATTTAAAGCTAACATTTAACTTCTTCTGATTGTCCAAACTTGGCATGCGTTCCAGTCTTTTTCTACGGCATTATAATTTTCAGGAGCTAACCTTTCGTGCAACCTAAGATCTACTTTGCTAAAGACCATGGAATCGATCCGACTTTAATAGATCCAGACGCCCTTTACGTCTTAGAGCGCCTTCGTCAAGCTGGTTTTACCGCTTATTTAGTAGGGGGAAGCGTCCGCGACCTCTTATTGAGAAGAGTTCCCAAGGACTTTGACATTTCAACCTCTGCCCGTCCCGAACAAATTAAGACCATCTTTCAAAGGCAGTGCATTCTAATCGGACGCCGCTTCCGCCTAGCCCATATTCGCTTTGGCCATAAAATCATTGAAGTCTCGACCTTTCGCACCGGAGAAAATGACAGCGGCCTTATCCTGCAAGACAATGAATGGGGATCGCCAGAAGAAGATGTATTGCGTCGCGACTTCACGATAAACGGCCTCTTTTACGATTCTTCCAACCATTCCATCATCGACTATGTAGGGGGCTGGGAAGATGTGCAAGAACATCTCCTCCGTACCATTGGCGATCCTGACAAACGCTTTAAGCAAGACCCTGTCCGCCTCCTTAGGCTGCTCAAATTTCACGCCCGCTTTGCGTTTAAAATGGAAGAGAACACGGAACAATCCATTTATCGTTGCCGAGAAGAAATTGTCAAGAGTTCTCCTGCCCGCATTTTGGAAGAAATTTTGCGCATGCTCGAATCGGGTTCTTCCGCACCCTTTATTCGCCTCTTAGCCGAATATGGGATGTTGGCCATACTATTCCCGGTGCTGACTCAGTTTTTACGCATTCCACAAGGTAAAATGATTTTCCATTATTTAGCTTGTGCCGACCAGCTTTACCAGCACAAAGGCAAAAACGTGTTGGATCGCGCCGTCTTAACCGCCTGCCTGCTTTTCCCACTCTTAGAGAGAGAATTAGACAGACAATACTTGAGCAAAAAAATCGTCCCTCATATTGGCGAAATTACGCTCGTAGCTTCCTCGCTGGTCAAAGAAATCTTGATTCAATCCTTCTCCCACTTCCCGCGCCGCATCACATCCACCATGCTTTCAATCCTAGTGGCCCAATACCGCCTGACTCCTCTTTCAGGAAAGCGGCATTACCGCGAAAAACTCTTCCGCCAAAAAGATTTCGACTTAGCCTTGAAATTCTTTAAACTGCGTGCTTTAGTAAATGAAAAATTAGTGGAGACCTATACGTCGATTCGCAATCAATACCGCCAATTCTTGCGCCATGGGGAACAGCGTCGTCACCATCATCACTCGCACCACAAATCCCCTCATGCCTCCCACCGAGATAAATCGCATGACCACGCCTCGACCTAACTCCATTTTAAATCCGCCTCATAAAGGACCTCCCATCTATTATCGAGGCCCCGATTTATCAGAAGGCCCCAAACCAACCGTCCTCTTTTTCGCCCTATCCGCTCACTCTAGCCTGTATGAAGATCCCTTCAACCAGCCCGTCTTAGCCTGGATCGATCAAGGCATTCGCGTTTTTTCATGGGATCTCCCTCATCACGGCCCTGGTTTAAATCACCATGAAGCTATGCATCACTGGGCAGAAGATTTTTCGCACAACCCCCTTTTTGTAGCCGATTTCATAGACATCTGCACCCACCACGTTCAATATTTAATCGATCAGGGACATGTTGAACCCGATTCGCTAACCGTAGCAGGCCTCTCAAGAGGCGGATTTATCGCGACTCATTTAGCTGCGCAAGACAAGCGCATTGCTACAGTACTCGGGTTTGCTCCCATGACACAAGCTCCACACGTGGAAGAATTTCAATACATCGTTCCGGCCAACCAAGAAGCTGTCAGCCTGATCCATCTAGTAGACCGACTCACACACATCCGCTTGCGCTTCTATATCGGCAATCACGACAAACGGGTCAGCACCAATGCTTGTTATGCCTTCATTCATGCCCTAACAGAGAAGGTTTACACAAGCGGCGTGCGTTCTCCTGCCGTCGAATTAATCATCTATCCTTCAATAGGCTTTAAAGGACACGGAACTCCCCCTGCTATTTTCCAAGCGGGAGCCGAGTGGCTTAAAGCTCAATTAAACAACTTGTGAGACCTCATTTAATGTCTATGTATTATTCCGTTGTCATTCCTTTAAAAAACGAAGAAAGCAATATCATTGATCTAATCGCCGAATTAGAGCCAGTCATGAACGGACTCGCTAAACCCTGGGAACTCATTTGCATCGATGACGGTTCGACAGACCAAACACGCACTGTTTTAAAGGAACTAGCCAAGCAAAAACCCTACTTAAGGCCTATCTTCTTCAAAAAAAACTATGGACAGTCGAGTGCCTTTGAAGCCGGTTTCAAAGCAGCGCAAGGAGAATTTGTCATCACGCTCGATGGCGACAGGCAAAATGATCCAGCCGACATCCCCAAACTCCTCGCCGAAAGCACCGACTGCGACCTCGTCTGCGGGATCCGCCTAAACCGCAAAGATACCTGGAGCAAGCGACTCATCTCCAAAAGCGCCAATTTTGTCCGCAGCCGCCTATGCGGCGATGGCGTTCAAGACACAGGCTGTTCGCTTAAGATCTACCGCTCAACTTGCTTAAAGCAGATTAAAATGTACAACGGCATGCACCGCTTTTTACCGGCCTTATTCAGAATCGAAGGCTTCACCATTAAGCAAGTTCCGGTCAACCACCGCGAAAGAACTCAAGGCAAAAGCAACTACAATTTCTTGAATCGCTCCCTCAATACAGTCGCCGACTTGTGGGCCGTCCGTTGGATGAGGAAGCGCCATTTGAATTATCAAATCGAAAATGACTCTTCTTTGACTTAACAACTCGATAACGGTAAGGCTTTAACGCTTAAAACTAGCCTTGCCGGCAAACCCCTTAAATTTGCAATCCCCTCAAACCGGATTGTCTAACATGCACTAACTCTTTAAAGGTAACCCTGTGGACGAGTGGCGAACCATTCTTTACCCTCTTGGATTTCTATCTTCTATCGCTTTTGGAGCACGCTTCATTGTGCAATGGCTGCAAAGCGAAAAACTGCAAAAAAGCGTAGTTGCCCCCTCTTTCTGGTATTTATCCTTGCTTGGAAATGCGCTCCTTGCCATCCACAGCTTCGTGCAAATTCAATACCATATTTGCTTAGTACAAGTGTGCAACGGCGTGATTTCATGGCGCAACCTCAATTTGATGCAATCTCAAGAGCGACAAACCACTTTTACAACTGTAATGAAGCTTCTAGGCACAGCGTTCATCCTAACCTCCCTTGCCTTCCTCGCTCAGGACTACCTTTTAATGCGCGAAGGACACTGGTTTCGCACCCCAACAGCTCCCTGGCAAACGCAAGCCTTACCAGAAAGCTCTCTATTTTGGCACGGACTCGGAACCCTTTCCTATCTTCTTTTTTCAAGCCGCTTTTGGATTCAATGGTGGCTGGCCGAAAAGGCGCACTCCAGCCAACTACCGATTAGTTTTTGGTGGCTAAGCCTCATCGGAGCCATTCTTTCCATCGTCTATTTCTTGCACATCCAGGATATGGTCAATCTAATCGGCCCCTTAATTGGAATCGTTCCCTACATCCGGAATTTAATGCTGATTCGAAAATCTAAAATGGCTTAAAAATGAGAAAAGATTGTTTTATTTTTGCTGGCGAAAGCAGCGGCGACTTGCATGGAAGCAGGCTCCTCAAAGCCTTAAAAAACGGCCCTACCTTTAACTCCTTTAGAGGAATCGGCGGCCCTCTCATGCGCCAAGAAGGACTTGAGTGTCTTTTTAAAATGGAGAGCTTCCAAGTCATGGGCTTTTCAGATGTCATCAAGGCGCTTCCCTCATTGTGGAAGCATTTTTACGCCATTCGCAACCACATCCTCGATACAAAGCCAACCTGCACCATTCTTATCGACTATCCAGGCTTTAATTTACGCTTAGCCAAAGCCCTTCGCAAAGGCGGGTATCAAGGCAAAATAGTTCAATACATTTGCCCGACTGTTTGGGCCCACGGCAAAAAGCGAATCGAAGCAATGGTCAGCTCTCTCGATCTCCTCCTAACAATCTACCCTTTCGAATCCGACTTATTTGCAAAAACATCCCTAAAAGCGACCTACATCGGCAACCCTCTTGTAGAAACCGTTCAAAAACACGCGTACCAGCCGCATTGGAAACAGGTGTTAAACATCCCTGAAGAACAGCAATTGATTGCCATTTTTCCAGGAAGCAGGCTCGGGGAAATTCAACGCCATACACAGCATCAACTGCAAGTCGCTTATAAACTCAAGGAAAAGTATCCAAGCCTTGGATTTGCCATCTCTTGTGCACACGATGACCTCTACCCCATTTTGCAAGAGCAAATTAAAAAAACACCTTTAGAACAAGGCAAAGACATTCACCTAGTCCCGCGAGCCTACAGCTACGAACTCATGAAGGAGTGCAGTATGGCATTAGCCAAGTCGGGAACGGTTACACTGGAACTTGCCCTCCACAGAAAACCAAGCGTCGTCCTTTACACTCTGACTGCTTTAAATTATTACATTGCCAAGTATTGGATGCGCCTCAACCTCCCTCACTACTGCATCGTCAATATTCTAGGAAAAAAAGAAATCTTTCCGGAATTGATTGGAAGAGAGCTCGACTGCGATCGGCTCTATGAGAATCTAGACGCTCTTTTACAGAAAAACTCGCTATACACGTCCATCGAAAAAGAGTGTGCAAGCATTCAACAACAACTTGGCACCCATTCAGCCTCGTCACAAGCCAGCCAAGCCATACAGGAGCTGTTTCAATGCTAAAAACTCTCAAACAGCTATGGAAGAATGGAATTTACACGTTTTTGGCATTTTTCATTGCTACAGTTGGAAAAGGAGCCATCAATGCCCTTTTATGGACTTGCCGCTGGAATGTCAAAGGAGCAGAACACTTCTGCAAGATCGCCTCTCAAGAAAAGTGCATTCTGATGCTTTGGCACAACCGCCTGGCTCTCACCCCTTTTATCCTGTATCGCTTCGCCCCCCACTTCATCTATGCCGCCTTCATCAGCAACAGTAGAGACGGAGAGCTCATCGGCCGCATGGTCCGCTCCTACAAAGCCGGAAGAGTCATAAAAGTTCCTCACCACTCACGCCATCAAGCCCTGCGCGAGCTCATTCGCCAAGTGGAAGAAAGCCAGTCTATTGTCATCATTACTCCAGATGGGCCACGCGGCCCTCGCTACGAGATGAAACCAGGACTTGCCCTCGCAGCCGTAGAAACTCAAGCCAACGTTGTCCCTCTCAACTGGAAAGCCTCTAGCTATTGGGAATTTAAAACATGGGATAAGCTGCGCCTCCCCAAACCCTTTAGCACCATTGACGTTTTCTTCGATCCTCCCGTCCGTCTTGCCAAAGAAACCCTTCTTGATGAGGGGCAAACACTCTTGCAAAATTCTTTAGGAAAGGATTAAAACCTTTCCTTTAATAGCGCCTGTTTCTGCTTTCCAATCATGCCATATTAGATCTCTTTTAACCTCTTCGGCTGTTTGCATTTTTTTGACCTTTTGATCACCAAACTCAAACTCAATCTTTTTATTCAACCGATTATTAATTTAAAACAAATAAAACAAACTGTAAAATTCTATATCTTCAATAAATCCATGTAATAACAGGTTGTTTATGATTTCAAATTGTACCTCAAGCCAAGCCATTCCCTCAGTAATCTCGAGCAGGAATCATGAGAATTTTATATCTTTATCGATTCAAAACTTTCAGACCATTGTTCAAGACACCTTTGAAAGGCTTGCAGATTGCCAAAACAATCCCAACAATCAAGTATTAGAGAAAGGCGCTTGGTATGCCCACGACTATTATTCAGCATTAAAAAAAGCTAAGCAAGAAAAACGTTTAAAATAGCTGATCGATAGGCAGAGCTTCTTTAGCGGTTATGCCCAGCCAAAGTATTTTTCACGTGAAGAAGATAAAAACAGCCCGAGCGGCTATAAAATGATTGCCTATCAGATTAAGCCTAAAGTTAAGCCATCGGAAGCTTTAGACTACCTTGCAGATAGCCTTATTTTTCTTGATTGCGGCTCAAGCTATTCTCTAGCTAATTCGATCGCACTTAAGATATTATTGCCCCCTGAGAAGTTCGACCATTTATTTGCCTCAGACGGACCCTATCCATTCCACCTAAGCTTCACCCCATCAGGATCCGTACACTGCCTCTTGGACGAAGTTTCAATTACGAGCGAAGATCACATACAAACTGGAGATCTTTGCTTCTTCACATCGACAGCAAGATATTTAAGCAAACATCCTTACGGGCACAACCATAGCCTGAACACGCTCTGCATTGATGCAGTTGCTAAACGCTATTTAGCTTTTGGTTTAACCCCTGAAGGCTGCTCTCATGAAGAGATTGAAAAAAAGCCTATTTGATGCCTACAATAGTGATCCTATCGATAGGCAAATATTTGCTAAGCCAATTTGGGAAGATGTTGCTAAGCGCTCCAAATCTCCACTAAAAAAACTGGAGGCCACATGGGAATCACTCAAAGAGCATCAGATCTCATGGAAACAGTTTAAGACTAAAACGGCTTTGCAACAGATTCAAGAACTGCTGAGTGGTACATCGGAATTTGAAGGACAGCTTCGCCTTAAAGTGGCACGACTGAATTTAGAGCGCATTCAGCAGCTCATCGAAGCGCCTTTAAACGAGGTTCGGGGGGGTGTACAAAAGTTTTCATAGTAAAAAACCGAGTTGAACGCCGCTTTCTTTAACTGTGAGGCTCTTGCAAAACTAACCACTTACAAGAGCCTCTCAAGCCTTAAAACATCTATGATTGATGCGCGCTCGGGCTGGCTGATTTTGCTGCGACGCGCTATTAAGCGCGAAATGGTAGGAGGAGGAGGCGAGATTGGCACGCAATGATAGAGTTAATTCTTATCTAATTGACGGTGTAAGACGGCAAGCTCATGCTTGAGCTGGTTGATAAATTCGTTTTTCACTAAAGAAACCGCCCCTTGAATGCCGTTAAACATCGCTTGAATCGAAGATTTGCCGTGACATTTAACCACAACCGAATCGATCCCGCAAATAATGGCTCCGCTATACTCCTCATAATCAAATTCATAGCGCAAATAACGCAAGACAGCTTCTTTCTGCTCTGTTGAAATACCTTCTAGCGCGCCCTGAAGCTGCTCAAGGAGAAAACAAGCCACTCCTTCAGACGTTTTTAGAAGCACATTTCCCGTAAATCCATCGGTCACAAGGACGTCTGCCAATCCTTGGAAAACGCCACGCCCTTCCACATTGCCAACAAACTGCATATGAGAATAGGCCGATTCAGCCTGAAGTGCCTGCAATTTTTGATAGGCATGCCTGACTTCTGACGTGCCCTTTTTGGATTCCACGCCAATATTGAGCAGACCGACTCTTGGACGTTCAATCCCCTTACAGCACCTTTGGTAGGCAGCTCCCATATGAGCAAACTGCACTAAATGGTGCGCCTTGCAAGAAACATTTCCACCCACATCGATGACCGCCACATCTCCTTGCTCTGTCGGCAAAGTAGCCAGCAAGGCCGGACGCTTGACTCCAGGCAGAAGCGGTAAAGAAAGAGTCGCACCAACAATGAGTGCGCCTGTATTACCAGCCGAGACAAAGCCTTTTAAGTGGCGTCTTTTCAGGAGGCGCAATCCTACAACCAAAGAAGAATTCTTTTTTTCACGCATGGCAATAACCGGCTCGTCCTCCATTTCAATGACATCTGAAATGAGATAAAGCTCGATGCGGGAGTGAAGTTTACAAAGATGAGGGGCAAAGAGATGATTGCCTCTAATAAAATTAGCAACGTCTGCCGTTACAAAAACGACAAAAATTACATTAGATAGCTCTTGCGTTGCTTGCACGACGGCTTCAAAAAGCGTAATAGGAGAGCTTTCGCTCCCCATAAGATCGACCCCAATACGCAAGCTAATTACTCCAAAAGAGTGGATTAAGCTTCCTGAGCAGCTGGAGTACGATTTGCGTAAGTTCCGCAAGCTTGGCAGCTGTAATGCGGACGACGAGGCGTTCCACAGTTACTGCAAACTGATAAGCTTTTCGGCTTTTTAGCGTGGTGAGCACGTTTTGAATTTTTACGTGCATTTGACATACGATTACGTGGCACTGCCATGGTTAATGTCTCCTCATCAATAATCTATTTTTTTAACTTACTGTTTCCAATCCAGATCGGCAAAAGGCTGATATCCATCCTCTTCATCCGTTTGATCCTGGGAAGGTTCTTTTAAATATTTAGAGACCTCTTGACGCCTCGGACAATTCCCATCATTGCACTCTGCAAAAGCTGGAACTTCAAGTAAAATTGTCTCGCGCAAAAGATCCTTGAAGTTAAAAATCGCTCCTTTAATCTCCGATAGAGGCTCGCTATGATAAAAGTTGTCAATGTAAATCTCGACGGGAACTTTTTCATCGCAAATCGAACAAGCAATCAAGGCTTCAGCTTGAATCGTCCAATTTAAGACAAGCTCATCTTCGGCAGTATAAGCAACGCCCTTTAACTCAACTATTTTTTTAAAGTCTAAGTCTCTCTCGTTAACATCCAAAAATTCGGGTGAAAGACTCTCATGAATGTCTTTTTCATGACCATCTCGCAGTTGGTCCACATAGATCTTAAAAACATCATCCATGATTTTTGCTCTTTTTCCTCAGATAAAAGACTTTATAAAGTAGTTTATTCTAGATGAGTTGTGCTTTTTTTGCCAATAGATTCTCCTTCCGACTCGGGACTATTTGCAAATTCAGCGTTTAGAGAAGCATACCGCCCTCTTCATCTCCCCTTTATCCACGTCATGGAAATATAAAAAGAACGACAAAGACTCCAGAACGCCGTTTCCTGCCATAATTTAGCCCACAAAACCCCATAGTGAATATTTTATTTTTTTGCTAGACAATTTTATTTTTTACTGGAAAAGAACCCTCTAATGCCTTAAACTTCAAATTGCAGAAAAGGCCCCTTAGCCTAAGGATTTTGACTCAAGACCCGGGCAAAAAAATTTAAACTCTCTTCTGGCTTTGCCATAAAAGATCTAAAAAATCGGTTTTTGGGCACTAAAACCTAAAAACCCATCTTTTAGGGGTTTTATACGCCTCTTTGGTTATCAATGCCGGAGAGGACTTATGAAGTCTATTGAGCTCAGTCCGCTAACTTTGCTGGATGGAGCTAAACTAATAACCGTTATATACAAAGTACCTGATAAGTGGGTTTTAACTCCGCCCAAAGAGTAGTAGGGTGTGCAAACTAGTTTTTCAGGTACTTTGTATGAAGCTTATGACATCGAATAATGATTGGCTAATAACTAAGCTATAAAGATGTCGAAGCTCTAAAACTCATTAAAAAGGCAAAGACATAACCTCGTTTTCGAATAAAAATTAACATCATAAGAACAAACTTATTTGTGAATGCTTTTGAGTCTGCTAGATAAACATTTTCCTTCTATGACCTCGGTTTTACGAACTCATACGAGTTAAACCAGAGTCCTTTTTAGATAAATGGAAAAAAGAGGCATAAAGACCTAGATCAAATCTTTTTTAGCCACCTATTCAATGAGTCTTGTGGTGTTTTTGGAAAAAGTGATTGTCCAAGCCGACTGTGCTGGCTCACTTTCATTAGGATGCGGGTGTGTGTCTTTCGTCATAAGAATTAAGGTGACAAGATGCACGAAATTTTACTCAATATCGAATCGAAAGAGACGCGCTACGCCCTGCTTAAAAATGGCGACTTGCGAGATCTCATCGTCGAGCGCAAAAAAGAACGGCAGCTGACCGGTAATATTTACCGCGGCCGCGTAAGAAACATTCTTCATAACATTCAATCTGCCTTCATCGACATCAATGAAGGGGAAAATGGATTCATTCATATTTCCGACATCATTGAGAATACCAAAAAGTTTGAACAGCTTTTTGATATGGATTTTGATCTCGACTATGACATTAAAACCCTCAATGAGAAAGAGCAGCAAAATCTCGATATCGAACAACTAATGAAGCCCGATCAGCCGGTACTTGTTCAAGTCGTTAAGGAACCCATCGGTTCCAAAGGGGCACGCCTAACCTCTAATGTCTCGATTGCAGGCCGCTATTTGGTCTTACTACCAAATTCCTCCCATCGCGGCGTTTCCAGAAAAATTGAAGACCGGGTCGCTCGCGAACGCCTTAAAAAACTCATTCGCGCCTTTGAGATGCCCCAAGACATGGGATTGATTTGCCGTACGGCAAGTGCCAGTGCGACGCAAGAGATGCTAATAGCCGAAGCGCACGACCTCTTGCATAACTGGCAAAATATCATGGAAAATTTCAAGAAAGCATCGGAACCGACCCTTCTATATGCCGAATCCGACCTCATCAAACGCGCCGTTATCACAGCCATTGATAAACGCTACGACCGCATCCTGGTCGATGACTATGCCACCTATCAAACATGCAAACGCCTCTATAGCCGCTACTCGAGCGAGCACCCGCTGCGCATCGAATACTACCGCGATAAAGTGCCAATGTTTGAGCGCTTTAACGTCGAACGTGAAATAGAAAAGACTCTAAGACGGAAAATTTGGCTGCCAAGCGGCGGCTACCTCTTCTTCGATCGCACCGAAGCGATGTATACGATCGATGTTAACTCAGGAAGAAGCAGCAACAATAAAACCGATGTCGAAGAATCCTTAGTCCGGATCAACTTAGAAGCGGCTGAAGAAATTGCTCGCCAATTGCGTTTGCGCAACATTGGTGGTTTGATCATCTGCGACTTTATCGATATGCGCCTGCGCAAAAATCAAAGACGCGTTTTAGAGCGTCTAAAAGACTGCATGAAGGAAGATTCGGCCAAGTGCACCATTTTAGGCATGAGCGAATTTGGCTTGGTTGAAATGACTCGCCAACGCAACCGTGGATCGCTCCTCCAAACCATTTTTACAGGCTGCCCTTATTGCGCTGGTAGTGGGGTCATTAAATCGCATGAAAGCTTATCGATCGAAATTGAGCGGGCCTTTAAAAAGATCATCGCTTGCCACGAGCAATTTGCCCTCAAGCTGGTTGTTCATCCAGAGCTCGATCGCTACTTAAATGTCATCGACAAGCAGTATTTATTTAAGCTGGCCACCGATTTCAATGCCCACCTCTCATGCGAAGTCGATGACAGACTCCATCTCAACGAGTTTCACTTTTACTCGACGATCACTAATAAGCGCATTGAGGTCTAATCAGATGGTTAAGCCGGTCCTAAATTTAACTCAATACATCGAAGAAGGCGTCATGACGCCTTCTTTAGCTGTTGTGATTCAAGACTTTCACCAAAGCTATTTACAAGCTGCCAAGAATTCCTGCTCTTATGAAAAAGCGCATCAGTTGTTCAATCAATTATTCGAACTCGTGATCCAACAAATCGACAATCCTTATCGCTTTGAGATTTTTCATACCAGCATTCGCAAGCCATTCGATTACTATCAATTCGGACTAGATTTTATCCGTCCCCTCATCGACTTTTCCGTTTCAAAGATTTTTGGCTTCGAGTCGGTTGAACAGATTATCAAACAACTAGAAAAGGGTGAAAATGTCATCTTGCTCGCCAACCACCAGACAGAGCCCGATCCGCAAATCATTAGCCTGCTGCTGGAAAACATCAACGAATCCCTCGCCTCGCAAATGATCTTTGTCGCTGGGCATCGCGTCGTCAGCGATCCGTTGGCCATCCCCATGAGCATGGGACGCAATCTCTTGTGCATCTACTCCAAGAAACACATCGCTCATCCCCCAGAAAAAAAGGCCGAAAAGGTGAGTCACAATCAGCGCACCATGAAAAAGATGAGCGAATTGCTGAGTGCGGGAGGGCGCTGCATTTACGTGGCCCCAAGTGGTGGAAGAGATCGTCAAAACAGCGAAGGACAAATCGATATCTCCCAGTTCGATCCACAAAGCCTAGAGATGTTTTGGCTGATGGCCAAGCATGCGGACCATCCAACTCACTTCTACCCCCTTTCCCTTAAGACCTACGACTTAATGCCTCCTCCAAGACAGGTAGAAAAAGAATTGGGAGAAAAGCGGCTCGCCCATTTTACACCCGTTCATCTAGCCTTCGGCCCAGAAATAGACATGGATAATTTTCCTGGAAGCGAAAATCTGGATAAGAAGTCCAAGCGTAATAAGCGTGCGGAATATATCTGGGAAATCGTGCATCAAAACTACCAACTCTTTACAGCCCTCGATACGCCGCAAAAGGCTCCCATTTTCGAATTAAGGGAAAAGGCTCGCTCCAGCATCACAGGCCCCTGCTTTGCTTAGTGGAGAATAAGGCAGTTATTTTCACCTATCCTACAAAGACTATCTCGCAAATCAATCGCTCTAACGAGCCCTGTATGTATTTCCAGGCTACCCACCGTTCGCAAGACTTACGGTGGGCTCTAAAATCAGTCGGCCTAAAGGCCTTTCACACGCATTCACTTTACTTTATAGACGTTAACAAAAAGAGTACGCTTGGATAAAAAGAATCAGATTCGATTGGTTTGCTATTCAGCAACCCAAGGATGCTGTGAGAGACCGGTAGATGTGATTTTAAATCCCACAGTAAATTAAAAAACTGTAGGTAAAGGGATAAAAAAACAATAAGCCCAGAGGAGGATTGATTGGCAAACTAGTTATACGTTGATAATTGCCATCTAAAACTTTCGCCCTACAATAATAAAAGAATGCATAAAAAAACTCACACCATTAACGTCTAATCTAATCTTTATTTTTTCTTAACTCCGCTGCCTTAGTCTTCCTTTCTTTACGACCAGAAAAAAACATTAAAAACCTTTTTAGGATTAACCATGAAGCCACATTCATTCCTGCACAAGCTTATCACTTCTTTGACCCTTGGCCTGACAGCATGCCAACCTTTTATGCATGCCGCCAAAGCGCCCCAGCTGCTATCTCAAAATCTCTTTTCAAACGAACGCTCTTCACTACCATCACCCGTATCTAACAGGCTCTCAAATGGGCTCATCTATACACTTGTACCTACCCACCAAAAGAACTCTCATTTGACTGTCAAATTAGGCATCACGATGCCACCAGAAACAGATACAATGGCACTCGCCCTACTGATCCAACACACCCTCTTTCATGGTACAAAAGAACTCACCCGCTCCATGATTAGCGAACAACTCAATCAGTTGGGATTAGATGTCGATGCAGATAACTTGGTTAAAACGAATGAGTTGGAACACAGCATCCAAGTTAGCCTTCCAGCAGCTCAAGAATCTGATTTAACAACCATTTTAACTTTGATCCAGCAGATCGCTTTTGAACCGACTCTTAGTCCAGAAGCTATCGAACGTGCTCGCCTCCACCTATTGCAAAGCGAATTAGTTACAAATGATCAAAGCTTGGAAGAAAATCAAACCGAACGCTCACTTAGCCATCAGATTGCCTCCATCACGCAAGAACAGGTCAAAACCTTTTATGCCAAATGGTACAAACCATCGATCATGAACATCGCCGTCTCTGCAGATAATATTGCCCCGGCTGTTGAAGAACAAATTGAAGAGCTTTTTTCCTCTTATCAAGAGTCTCAAGTAGAAGAAGATGCAAGAGTCAGGCTTGCTCGTTTGCTCAACCAGCCTTTAAGCCTAAGCTTGGAAGACACATCGCAACTCAACAGTCAAAATGAAACGACCAATCCCCTACTTCAACACGTCGACTTTATTTCTCAAGATAACATTTATGTCGTCGATGGAAAAATTTGGATGAATCCACCTAATTGGATCAATAAAAGCGCGAATGGACGCCTATTTGGAGCGGCCTTAACTGCCTTAGGCATCGGAAGCTTATTATTGACACCGATTGCTCCTTTCGCACTGCCTGTACTCGTTGCAATGGGAAGCCTCTCAACTGTGACAGGTGTCTACTTTATGTCGTGTAACTATTTAAAAGACCCAGACTATGTCTCTAGCAAAAGAAAAGAAGACCTTGCCAAAGGGTTCGAACATGCCTATCGCAACCACCGCGCTGGCGTTACTTTGACTCCGCAAGAAAGACGCTACCTATTCTTGCAAGGCATGATTCATTACCCAGCTACCTTATCTAAGGCTCCAATTGTTCTATTAGCAGATCTTTACGACCTGACTAATCCGCTGCTATCTGAGCTATTCCTTGTCGAAGAACTCAGCTTCTTGATCCAGTCCAAACTCTACTTTACGCAAAACCGCAACCAATACAAAATTTTGATGGACCGCCTCGATCAAGAGCTCTTAAACATGACCGCTCCTTATGCTGCTGTACGCGATAATAACCTGGCTCATGCTCAAAACTTGTACTATCACAATCCCTTCGTGACTCAAAAAAGAAGCTTACAAATGCTTTTGGAAGATAACATCGAGCTCATCGAAAAGGCATATCAAAAACATGAAATCTCTATCGAAGACCGAGATCAATTCATTGCCGAGCATAAGCAAGCCTTTCAAGAGAGTTTAAAGGATGCCTACTTGGCAGCCGGCCTAGCACAAGCAGAAGCAACTCTCATGCAAATGGAACATGAAGCCCTGATCGCTTATGATTATCAAGTGGCTCAATGCAAATTAGTCATGCAATATGACCTACGCATGGCTCAGTACAAAAACGGCAAACAAGCCCTCATCTTAGAGTGCGATATCGCCTTGAGAAATGGCTTAGCCAATTTCCCTCTTTCCCTTCCTTCCTTGCCAGATTTTGTCGATCTGCGTTAATGCAAAGAGCTCCTTTTTGATATGAATCAAAAAGGAGCTCTTTAAATCCCTCGCAATACTTTTTAAACGACTTCTTCAATAATGGCCGTCTCTCTCCTTTCATGCATGCCATTAACCAAATTGGCAAGCAAATGATAAGAGTTTTCCAAAGCTTGAAACGATTCCGACTGGCGGAAATGGTGGATGATCTCTTGCGTGCTTTCATACATGAGATACGTTTGATAGGCAGCGCGAATTAACGCCGGTCCGCTCAAAATCAATAGCGGAAGTGCGGAAACGCCAATGAGAGAAATATTTAAGCGCAGCTTCGACTCTTCACTGTATTTCTTTAGGCCTTCGATTTTTCCACCAGCCCCACTATTCAATGCATCCAAAACAATAACCTTGGCTATTGAATAAACAAGAAGCGGCACGCCAGAAACAAGACTCAAGACAATCGCACAACGAGTACCCAACCAACCGACCTCCCGAGCCACCGGATAATCAACCTACTCTAGTACACGCCCCATAACTCCAAGCGACGCACAAGCCAAAATGGGAGCACTTAAGATAATCGTATCCAATTCTCTAATCAACATCTCAAAACCTCTTAAACAGAATGAATAATTCTTAAATTATTTAATACGGAAACTAAAAAAACAAATAGTAAATAAAAAACAATTTAAATTAAACGATTTACATTCTATTTTTTATATTAAAATTGGGTAATCCTGGGAGGGTGTTCCCAACATTCGATGATTCGCAATGACTCTAGATGAGGTGGATTAACCGATAGGCAAAACCCGGAGATCCGAGCTATTGCCTATCTGATGGCTAGTCAATTGAGGCTATGCCCTTGCATCAACTTTAATAATTCGTCCATATTTAACTCATCGGAAATAGCAAGATCCCTATTTACCTCTTCTTTCTGATGTTGATGGCGAATTAATCCGTCTCTAATGGATTTGATAAAGTCATAAGATAGAATAGGCTCTCTTTGACCTTCTATATGAATCTCTCTAATTGCACTTAGATAGAAATCTCTCGATTTATATAAATTCGCTTCACGCCTATCATAGCGAGAGATTAATTGATGAATGGGATCATCGAAGGAGGCTTCATCAATGACAAGACGCGATAACTGTAGATAGCTGTCAGGATTCGCCAAAAACTGTTGATAAAAGCAACGAAACATGGGATTGTTATCGAATTCAAATGAATAAGGGGCGGTTGCATGCCTATCTTCTAGCATTGAGTCATACATGCGCTCGAAAATAGAATGATAAGTACGCATAGAGGCAATTACCCACCCTAACAGCTCTTTCTTCTTTCTCATTTTTCTAAGCTTTTGCTCCAAACTGCCTAAGGATTTCACATGATAGTCAAATCCTTTGCACAACAATTGAATGCCTCTATCGGTCGCCTCAACTGACGTCTTCCGAATTTTCTTCACTTTGCAAACAGAAAACTTCTGTTCCGAGACAATCGATGAATGTAAATAATATTTTTCATTATTACAAAACGCTACCATGTTACCTCTTTTAAATAAAAAGCAGCAAAAATTAACTATCTTTCATGATTAAAGCAACTAAATTTTAAAGAAATGAAACGCAGAAAAACATTCACCATTTTTTTATAAAACACCGTTCACACTCGTTTGCTTGAAAGTCTTAGAGTGATTTTCTCTTTCTTTTCACCAGCCTTCTTGGCTAAGATAAATTGCAATGAGATCTTTTGAATAATCTGTAAAAAGCCAAGCGATTGTTTAAAGGGTATTCACAAAGTCCGATCGGTTGATTTGTGCACATCCTCTAAACCCCACAATCTTGCTTTAGAAGGTCTTTTTGCTTTTTTAGCTGAGCATTTTTAAATAGGTGGTAATCATATGGCGCACAACTGGATTAAATGGCTGATAGTAATGGGAATGTGTCTACACTCTCCTCTTAAGAGTGAAGAGCCGTATGAAAGCGTCAAAGATCGGGCGCAGCTCCCCATCTTAACTCCTTCCTTTGCAGGAAGAGAGACCTCGAAAATCCGGCTGTCCAATGGACTCGAAGCCTACTTAATTTCAGACCCACAAGCCACACAGTCGGGAGCCGTTCTAACTGTTCAAGCAGGTAGCTGGGAAGATCCCGAAGCTTATCCCGGACTTGCCCACTTTTTGGAGCATATGCTCTTTTTGGGAACAGAAAAATATCCAATCGAATCCGATTACGACCGTTTTATTCGGGCTCATGGAGGCCTATCGAATGCCTACACAACGAGCGACCATACCCTTTATCTCTTCTCTGTCAATAACCAAGCGTTTGAAGAAGCTCTCGACCGCTTCGCCTCCTTCTTCAAAACACCTCTATTCAACCCCTCTGGGGTTTCAAGAGAGCTACAAGCGATCGATCAGGAATTTTCCAAGAATCTCAATAGCGACGACATTCGCGAACACTACGTACAAAAAGAACTAAGTAACCCTGAACACCCTTACCACCGCTTCAGTGCAGGCAATTCGACAACTTTATCCGCCGTTTCACAACAAGTCTTAAAAGAGTGGTACAAGAACCACTACAGTGCCAACTTGATGCGCTTGATTGTGTATTCTAAAGACCCGCTCGATAAGCTCAAGGCCTTGGTCGTAGAAGACTTTAGCGGGATTCCAAACTCCAACCGATCCCCTTTGCAGACCAGTTTACCAGTCTTGCAAGAGAGCCGCGAAGGGGAAATTGTTTATATCGAACCTTTACGAGACATGCGCACCTTACGTTTGACATGGGAAATTCCCTTATCCATCGATCAAGAGCAGATCTATCAACCGGAGACAATTCTCTGCTACGTGCTGGGGCATGAGGGAGAAGGCAGCTTGCTTGCCTCTTTAAAGCAAGATAACCTTGCAGAAGAATTATCATGCGGAGGCTATCGCCTTGGAGCTCAAAATCTTCTTTTCACCCTTCAGATCAAGCTGACTGAAGAGGGCTTGCAAAAAATCAATACAGTCATCGGAAGATGCTTCCAAGCCATAAAAATGCTCAATGACAAGCCTTTTCCAACCTATCTCTTTGACGAGGTCAAAAAAATTGCCACCTTCCGCTATCAATACCAGTCGCAAGACAACCCTTTTGATTACCTCATGCAAATGGGCGGATGGCTCGCACATGAAAAACTCGCCACGTTTCCGGAATACACCCAAATTCCTCAAGCATTCGATCCCAAAGTCATTCAAGCTTTTTTGGGTAAATTAACTCCCAAACGAGTGGCCATTACGGTTATTGCTAACCCGCAAGAGCACCCCATTCCATTGAATAAAAAAGAAAAATGGATGGGAATTCCCTATAGCACGCAACAATTGCCAAAGGAACAATTAGAGCTCTGGAATCAGCTTCCTCTTAATCCCGCTCTTTACTTACCGGAGCCGAACCCCTTTATTCCAGAAAAGCTCAGCCTTGCCTCTCCTCTAGGAGAGGAGTTGGCCAGACAACGCACCATCCCGCTCCCCTCAACCTTGATCGATACAGAACAAGCAAAAATCTATTTTTACAAAGATACCTACTTCCAGCTGCCTGAAATCGTCTGGGACTTTGAAATTCAAAGCCCCCTCATCAATAAAAGAGAGGCATTCAATGCCGTTGCAACCGACCTCTATCTCAAATGCTTGGAAGAAGCCCTAAAACCCTTTAGCTATCCGGCAGAGCTTGCCAATCTGGCTTATGAAATTAAGCAGGAAGAGCGAGGCGTTATTCTGAGCATCAATGGCTACAGCGACAAGGCTGAAATTTTATTTGATCGCATTTTAGAGAGGCTCAAGACTTGCAAGCCGGCCGAAGCTCAATTCCAACTATTTAAAAACTCTCTTCTACGCAGCTATTTAAACTTCAATGAAGAAAGTGCTCTAGAGCAAGGGATCGAAGTCTTTCAAACGCTCCTTTACAAGTCTTACGCTACCCACAAGCAAAAAGCCGAAGCCATCCAACTTCTTAACTATGAACAGTTTTTAAACTACGTCGACCATCTCTACGATCAGACCTATGTAAGAGGCTTGCTTTACGGCAATATTGAAGAAAAGCAAGCTCACCGGCTATGGAACCATTTGCAGTCCACCTTATCAAGCCAGGTTTTCCCACAAGGCCAAAGGCCGACTGAACAAATAGTCATTTTACCAGAACAAGGCCCATACCTGCTTGATGTGGCAATTAAAACGCCTTCAAATGCTACGATCCTGGCCATCGAAGATCCCCTTTTCTCTTTCCAGGCGCGTGCCGCACAACAAATTCTTTCACAAGCCATGGGCAGCTCTTTTTATGCTACTTTAAGAACCAAGCAGCAGACCGGCTATCTTGTTTTTAGCATGGCTGAAGAATTTAACAGGCGTCTCTTTAGCCTATTTGCCGTGCAGTCCAATACACATGACCCGCGCGATCTGTTGGCACGTTTCGAACTCTTCATCGAAGATTATTTGCAAGAAATGGGCAAAACTGAACTTCTAAAAGATCGTTTTGATACTGTCCGCGAAGCTCTTTTAGAGAAAATCAAACAACCGCCGCAAAACCTGATTGAGATGGGAGAGCTCCTTAGAACGCTTGCCTTAAAATATGAGGGGGACTTTGAATGGATAACCAAACGGATTCAAGGATTCCAAGAGCTAACCTATGAAAAATTTTTAGAATTTACCGTGCAATTTTTAGGAAAAGAGAATAAAAGACGTGTAGCCATTTTGGCTAAAGGCACAACTGCATCGCCTAAAAATCTTTCCTATATTCCATTGCAAAGCGCAGCAGAATTGAAAGAATTAAGCAAATATTCACACGTGGACGAATAAATTATGGGAATAGCCGATTCTTATCACTGGCTTGTCTTCAATAGCATCATTTTGATCTTGCTAGGACTTGATCTATGGCATTTTTACTACAAACCCCACTCCATTAAATTTAAAGAGGCTATCCTAACGTCCATTGCTTGGATTGCGCTAGCTTTTCTATTTAACGGCTGGCTTTACTATCAATTTGGCTCACAAACGGCCCTTAATTTTTTAACCGGTTATCTGCTTGAAAAATCGCTCAGCGTCGATAACTTATTCATTTTCCTGCTCGTTTTTTCCCACTTCAAGGTACCAGACGATTGCAAACATCGCGTGCTGTTTTACGGAGTCCTCGGTGCACTTATCATGCGCGGTCTGCTCATCTGGGGAGGAATATCGCTCATCCATCACTTTGAATGGGCCTTTTATCTCTTCGGCATCTTTTTGATCTACACGGGCATCAAAATGGCTCTTTCTAAAGAAATTGATCTTAAAATCGAAGAAAACCGGATCTACCGCTTCATTCAATCAAGAATTGGAATTACTTCCGGCTACCATGGACAGGCCTTTTTGGTTAAAGAGGGGACAAAATGGGTGGCAACTCCCCTTTTGCTCGTTGTCATCCTAATCGAAATGGCCGACTTGGTGTTTGCACTCGATTCCATTCCCGCCATTTTGGGAATTACAACCGATCCGTTCATCGTATACACTTCCAATGTCTTAGCTATTTTAGGACTCCGCTCCCTATTTTTTGTCTTAGAAGGACTCATGCAACGCTTCTATCTGCTACATTATGCCTTAGCCTTTATTTTGGTTTTCATTGGCTTTAAAATGCTCTTAGAAAGCGTCATCACAATCCCAACTTTTGTAGCCCTCGGCATCCTGCTATCAATGCTCGCCCTAGCCGTCGTTGGCTCCTTCTTGTTTCCCTCAGTTGCAAAAGAAGGTGAACAAAACAAGCTCTAAAAGCCCAATGCCAAATCCGATCAAAGCCCCCGAACCTCTTAATTTTAAGAGATCGGATCGATAAGTTTGACGAAAAGAGCGTCCAAGTTCTGTAAAATCAAGTGCTTGGACCTTTTCTTCGATCATTTTCTGGAAATCAAATTCTTGCCCAACCTTTTTAGCCAAATTCTCTTTGATGGCAGGCAAAGATTTTAGAATTTCCTGTTTTATCTTGCTCTTAAACCGCTCGACCCATGCTCCCGATAGCAACATGCCGCCCATCGGAATTTGCCCCCGCAAGTGTTCGATTAAATCTTCTAAACGCACATCCAATACAGGAGCCACATCAGCCTCTAAATTGAATGCGCGCACCTTATCGACCAAACAATCCTTTTCAGGCTTGGCCAGCTCCACTGCCTTGTTTAAAAAAAGTTGACGAAGATCGCCTTGTTTGATAGGTAATAAGTAGCGAAAAATGAGGATTAAAAAGACCTCCGCCACAAGCCAACCGATTACAGTCGCCCCTATCAACACAATCAAAAAACAGCTATTCATACATGCTCCTCATGCCAAAATAAACTCGGTATACCATGCAGCTAAAATTTGTTGCAATTTATTAAAATAAAATATATAATTAATACCAGCATTTTATTTGGAGTTTATATGTCTTTAGAACAAAACCTAGAAGAAAAGTTCCAAACTACTCAACTAAAAATGCAAGAGTTGACAATTGGAATGGAAAAATTGGAACTCGAGTATCAAACTCTTTTAGAAGATTTAGGACTGACATCTGATCAGCTCCAGGATTATGCCACGAATCCCGATAATTTTTCACAGCCGATCTGGGAGCAGCTTCAGAACGAGAAGAAGCAGTTAGACGAAAAGTTAAATTTGAATCTCAATAATGTACGCGATCCCCTTAAAGTCAAGAAAGCCTTGGCCGACCGCGGCCACATTCAGCAACACTGGATCTTTGTCCGTTAAGCCTTTTCTATTACAAATAATCTTTATTTTCCAGGGTCTGACATTTTATGCAGAGCTTCCATAAAGAAGTTACGTTTTAGAAGCCACTTGAAGTGCGGATCTTTGAGATGATGAAGGCTACCTTTTAATGAATACTAAAAGATAGCCTTAATAGGAGCTTAGTATGACTTGGCAAAAATGGCATCGATTGTTGCTTCTTTACCCGTCAAGATGCAGCGACCTTTTGTTCCGCTTTGATTGAGTGGCAGGCAGCGAATCGTGACTTTTAAGTCGCTTAGCATTTCTTCGGTCGCCGGATCTCCGCACCACTTTGCTAGAACAAAGCCGCCGTGAATTTCAGGCTTGTCTTCGTTCTTTGAGGTGAAAAACGCGCGCATTTGCTCGAACGTTTCAAGGTGCTTGTAAATGTGTGCATCGCGATAGGCTTTAGCTTGTGCGTAATACGTTTGTTGGATTTCTTCGAGGATAGATGCTGCATCCTGAACGAACTGCTGCATCGGCATCGCTTGTTTATCTTTTGGGCTCTGATCGCGTCTTGCAACCATGACAGCCTGCGCCTCTAAATCACGAGGACCCACTTCTAAGCGCAATGGAATCCCTTTTTTGATCCATTCCCAATTCTTCTCTCCACCACGCTTATCGCGTTTGTCAATGTGTACACTAAGCGATTTACCATAAAATGTTTGCTTTCTCAATTCGGCAGCCAAGTTTTCAGCGTATTGTAGAATGGCTTCTTCCAGCTCTGGTTTTGGAATAACTGGAATGATCACTATCTGCTTGTGAGCAATACGAGGAGGCAGTCTCAGCCCATCATCATCGCCATGACACATGATCAAGCTTCCAATCAAGCGCGTCGTCATTCCCCATGAAGTCGTATAAGCGTACTCTAATTGCCCTTCCTTATTGCTGAATCGGATGTTAGATGCCTTAGCAAAGTTCTGCCCCAAATAGTGAGAAGTACACGATTGCAAGGCTTTGCGGTCTTGCATCATGGCCTCTAATGTAAAGGTGCTGACAGCGCCCGGAAAACGCTCGCCAGGTGACTTTTCACCCACGATGACCGGAATGGCAAGCACATCTTCTACAAAAGAGCGGTATACCTCTAACATGGTCAAGGTCTCCTGTAAGGCCTCTTCATGAGTCGCGTGAGCAGTATGCCCTTCCTGCCAAAGGAACTCGGTTGTACGCAAGAAAATGCGGGGACGCATTTCCCAGCGAACGACGTTAGCCCATTGGTTGATAAGAAGAGGTAAGTCACGGTACGATTCAACCCAGCGTGAAAAAGAATCACCAATGATCGTCTCAGAAGTCGGACGTACGACTAAGGGCTCTTCCAAAGGTCCTGCTGGAATTAGGCGGCCATCTTTTTCTTCAAGGCGGTGGTGCGTCACGACTGCGCATTCTTTAGCAAATCCCTCGACGTGGGCAGCCTCTTTCTCAAAAAAGCTTAACGGAATAAAAAGAGGGAAGTAAGCATTTTCGTGACCTGTCGCCTTGATGCGATCGTCCAATTGGCGTTGAATAGTTTCCCAGATTCCATATCCCCAAGGCTTAATGACCATGCAACCGCGGACCGGAGAATTTTCAGCTAAATCGGCCGCTTTGATGACCTGTTGATACCATTCTGGATAATCATCTTCTCTTGTTGGACTAATGGCACTTTTTTCTTTTGTCATGACAATCTCTTTTTATGAATCATTCATTTTTTAGCAGATCGGAGTAGAATTTCTACGACTGTATGACTCTATTTCTGCCTTACTGCCTGGTTTATGACACATAAGCATACAAGATCAGGAATTCCTAATCAGCAGAAAAAAATCTGAGGTTTTTAATCAATTCCAGCAACTTTTAGGCAGAATGCGTATCGGCGTGCAGCGCTCTTTCGATCGCCTTTTGCAAACATTCTTCCAGCCAGGCATTTCTTTGAAAAAGGCGCCTGTCAATTTCAATGACGGGGCGAACATGAGCCAACGAATTGCAAGTAAACACAGCAGAGCCAAAAGGAATGTCTTCGAGTCCTGCCTTAACTGGCACCACTTTTAGCTCGAAGTGATCGATCAACTGATTTAAAATAATTCCCTGCAGATAAGGAAGAGTAGAATCAGGGACGTAAAGATGGGCTTCATCCATCCAAAATAAATTGGAAAAGGCAGTTTCCAACAAATACCCCTCGCAATTGCATACGATAGCATCATCATAGCCTTTTGAATGCGCATAATGATTGATCCATAACCGATCTAAATAGGCCAGCGATTTAAAAAAAGCCAAAGGGCGGACGACAGGATCTGGATAGAGGCTCAGGCGGCACTCAACAAAAGGTTCTAGGCGATAAGGCTTAAGTGTCAATAAAATGAGTCCAGGCGCACGGGAGGAAAGCGTCAGGGCCGGATCTTCCCCTCCCGTCACCACAATTTTCAAACGCCAGGTCCCAGTTCCTGCCGCATTGCGCTCAACCAATTCCTCAATCCACTCGGGTTTGATGACTGGAGAGTGAATCCCCAATTGTTCACATTGGTGAGTGAGACGCTGAAGATGAGGGCGTAAAAATTCGGCTCGCCCTTGATGAATGCGCACAGTCGTAAACAGACCATCCCCATAAAGAAAACCTCGATCCGAAATGGGGAGAGTCGCTTGCTCTTCTAAAAGATAGTTGCCATCTAGACAAACCCACTTAAGCGTCATCTTGCTCCTTATCATCTAAGCTCGCTTCAAATTCGGAAAGCAAATTGCGACACACGTGAGAATTCCATACATCTTTCTTATAGCGTTCGGGAATCGTGTTTAATGTCTCTGAATCGCTTTCAAACTCAGAACTTTCATCGCTTGAAAAAACGTCCCCGTCCCAACTTTCCTCTTCGCCTTTCAGATGAGAAAAAATGGGGCGGCCGGCCCTTCCAGGACAGCTTACGTTTGAAACAGGAGTATGAAAGCCGGGCAAATCTACATCTGTGCTTTCTTCTCCCTCTGTCGCATTCCCTTGCAGTTGAACCCCATGGTGAATGCCTTTGAGCAGTAAACTCGTGGCAAAAGCACTTAGCCAGATGACTAATGCGTCTCGCATGCCTTCCGCAACGCGCTTTGATAGAAAGGGATGCCATGCATGAGACACATATAAGGCGACAACCACAGCAAAAGCTGTGCGTGCAAACATTTCAACCTTTTTCCATTTCGCCCTCTCCAAATCGGGCACTTGTAAGGAAAATTGCAGAGTCGAGACATTCCACAAGCTCTGTTGAAATTGTTCTAATACCCCATAATTTATCATTGAACAGCCTGCCGATTGATCGTTTTATCTTATTGTGAAAGGACTTTAAAAATCGAATCCCCTTTAAACAGGGTTTCTTGATACTCCTGTTCAGGATTCGAGTCAATAACAATCCCTCCACCTAGCTGTAAATGAATCGTATCACCGGCAAAAACAAGTGTGCGAATGGCAATATTCAAATCAAAATCATTCCGGCCTGTCATATAGCCCAAAGAACCGGTATAGATGCCTCTTGGCCTTTTTTCCAACGTTTGAATGCATTCCATCGCTTTGAGTTTAGGACAGCCAGTGATGGATCCTCCTGGAAAACAGGCGCGAATAAGCTCGATAGGTGTAAAGTTGCATACTTGAGAGCGGATGATGGAGAGAAGGTGGAAGACATTGGCATAAGCTTCGCAACGCCAAATATCAAGCGTTTTGACGCTTCCTGGAAGGCTGATCCGGCCCAAGTCATTGCGCATCAAATCGGTAATCATGAGAAGCTCTGCTTTTTCTTTAGGCGATGCAAGCAACTGCTTTTTAAACAGCTCATCTTCCTCTATATTTTTTCCTCTCTGAATCGTTCCTTTAATGGGACGCGTTTCCAAGCAATCAGCCTGCTTTTGCAAGAAGCGTTCTGGAGAGGTCGACACAAGAGTATAGTCTTCTGTCTTCAAGTAGGCCGAAAAAGGGGCGGGATTTAACTGACTGACTTGCAGAAAAACGTCAAATGGGCGCCTTTGTCCCTCAAAAATAAACGGTTGCGACAAGTTAACCTGGTAGACATCGCCTGCTCGAATCCACTCCTTGGCCTGTTCGATTGAGGCTAGAAAAGCCGATTGGCGATTGGGAATGGAAACTATCTTTAAAGGAGGCTTGTCTTGAGAATGGGTTCTGAGGGTTTGCTCGCTCAAAAAGCGCCATCCCTCCTCTGTAGCCAGCCGCATGACCCACTCTTTTTGCGCAATAGGCAACCCGTCAATCGCTGAGAGGGCGACTCTCACCGATGCTGCTTGCGTCGCATGCTCATATACGAGTACGACTGCACATTGCTGCCAATACGCATCGGGAGTCAATGAACAAGGAGTATAGGACAAGGTAGAGTCTGGATCTGCGAATATCCCCATTTCATAGCCAAAGAAACCAAAAGCATAGGCCTCCGCGTGCTGAGCAAAAGACTTGAAATAAAACTCTTGCAGCCCTTCCCAAGGGTTAGCACAAGTCACCCTCTGTTCAGTATCTCCTTTTCGAATAACAAGATCCTTGCCGCGCGCTGTGACAGACTCAAAAGGAAATAATGCCAAAAAAGAGCGCTGAGCGGAATCGAGCACCCCTCCAGAAAACAGCAGGCATGTTCCATGCCAATCAGCAAAGTAATTGGCTGCAGTCAATAACTGCTCTACAGAAAAAGTATTTAAACTGAAGGTTTGATAATGCATCGGAGCTATTGCGTGAATCATGTGAGAAGTTTAAGCAGATAGGGCATCGCCTATCTGCCAATAAAGTGATGTGCCCAAGAATTTAATAAGCATTTCCTGCAGCGCATTGGCAACTAAGCCTCTCCTGCAACCAGTGTATCTCTTGAGACTACTCCTCATCTTGTTGCAATTCATCAGGAATTTTCATGTTGTGGTAGACTGCATCGACGTCTTCCAGCTCATCTAACCACTCGATAAGTGCCAAATTTTCTTTAGCCGTTTCAACATCGCATTCCACATATGACTTAGGAATCATTTCCAATTCAGCCTCTTCGCAGGCAAACCCTAGGTGGTTGATCGCTTCTTTAACGTTATAAAGGTGAGCTGGATCCGTTGTAATAATGAAGGTTTCATCACCAACTTCAAAATCTTCGGCTCCAGCTTCTGTGGCAGCCAAAAATAACTCATCCTCGATTGCATTCTTTTTGCTGATTTGTAAAACGCCTTTGCGATCAAAGTTGAAAGTCACCGCCCCAGGAGTCGCCACAGTGCCGCCACGCTTGTTAGTTGCAATGCGCATGTCTGAGGAAATGCGATTCTTGTTATCGGTCATGACATCGACGACAATACCAACCCCTCCATGCCCATACAACTCGTAAGTCATTTCGTGGTAATCGGCTTGATCGGCGCTTGAGGCTTTTTTAATGTTGCGTTCGACGTTTTCATTGGGCATATTGGCATCCCGGGCCTTTTGCAAGGCTAAGCGTAAACGGGGATTGTTTTTCATATCCGCTCCGCCCAACTTAACAGCACTAATGATCTCTTTGGCGACGCGAGAAAAGATTTTTCCCTTCTTCGCATCCGCCTTACCTTTGCGATGTCGAATATTTGCCCATTTACTATGACCTGCCATGAGTGACCAACCTTACAATTAAAAGTTACAAGTTGAATTAAATAAATAATTTTGATTATCTCGGATCCATTGCTGAGCCATCCTGTAGTATTTAAACTCTTTTTCTTTCTCTTTAAAGGCTTTGCTATGGATGTGTTTCTGCCCTTTCTCATCTACATATGTGGGGCATACATAATGCAACATTTCATGGTAGACGACATAAGAGACAAAATAATCTGGAAAATGTTTGTTGTCCAAAATACGATTAATCTTGATGAGCTTCAAAGGATCGTGAAATAATCCAAAAGTAATTCGGTTTTTTCCGCGCTTTTGCGACTTGCCAAACCAAGTGATGTGGAGTCCCAAAGCCTTATTAAAATATTCATGATTCAAATCGGCATAAATCTCTTTTAAATCATGAACGCGCCCTTTAGTCTGCAATTTGCTCAAATCCAACTCATGCGAGTAATCCAATTTTTGCAAATTATCTTCGATATAGGCCTTAATGCTTGGAGCAATCTTCGCATGCTTTCCATTCAGATAGCATGCTAATTCCTGCATGACGTTTTGAGGTGCTTGAAGAAACATGCGGTGAAGAGAAACTTTGGCGCAATCAGGCTCCCACTTTACACTCAACATTGTCGAGCGGTTATCATTGATCTTTAACTGCAGCTTCATTCCTGCACTGTTTTCAAGCTGCTGTTGAAAAGTTAAGGTTTTTTCGGAATCGTAAAGCATAACCTATTATAAAAATCTCTCCATAAAAACACGTCCCACGTAACGATCTTGCTCTTTGATCCAAGAATTTTGACGGCCAAATTCTTTGAATCCAAAGCGCTTGTATAAATTCATAGCCGGATTTTCGGCATAAACTTGTAAATGCAGTAATTCGATCTTGAATTTTTCTTTTGCCAGATGAATGATACTATTCATCAGGTAAGTTCCAACTCCCTGATTGCGAAAACCTTGCCCTACAATAATCCCAAATTCGCATTGATGAGCCAACTTGCGGTAAGGCTGCAAATAAAGCGTGGCAATTCCACAAGGAACTCCATCTTTTAAAATTGTCAAACTGCATTTATAGCGATAAAAGGCAATCCAACGCATAACGGCATCGTCAATCTCTACCTCGTCATCCATCGGAAACCACCGCTGGATGCTAGGCTCCAATAACCACTCTTTAAGATATTTGGCATCACCAGGCTCTGTGTAGCGAACCTCGACTCCGGATGGCACTTGTTGTTGATTTCCCATTAGCCAAACTCCTTTAAGTATGCGTTAACGAATTCATCTATTTCTCCGTCCATCACAGCTTGAATATTGCCCGACTCCGCCTTTGTTCTCGTGTCTTTAACCAGGGTATAAGGCTGGAAAACATAGTTGCGAATCTGGCTTCCCCATGCATTATCCATCTTTTCTCCCTTAAGAGAATTAATGGCCTTCTCCCTTTCCAATACTTCCAATTCATAAAGCTTTGAACGGAGCATCTGAAAGCAGGCTTCTTTGTTCTGCACTTGACTGCGTTGGTTTTGGCAAGAGACCACAATCCCCGTTGGTATGTGCGTTAAACGCACAGCCGAGTCGGTCTTATTGACGTGCTGTCCACCAGCTCCTGACGAGCGATAGGTATCGATCCTAAGATCATCTGGTCGAATTTCAATCTGAATGTCTGTTGTAATTTCAGGCGATACATCGACAGAGGCAAAACTTGTATGCCTCTTAGCATTGCTGTCAAAAGGTGAAATGCGCACCAAGCGATGCACTCCTTTTTCGGCTTTGGCATAGCCATACGCATAGCTGCCTTGAAAACGCATCGTAATGCTTTTCAATCCGACAACTTCTCCATCGACAAAATCGATGATCTCAACTTTCCAGCCCCGTTTGGCAGCCCATCGTTGATACATGCGAGACAACATATGCGCCCAATCACAAGCTTCTGTACCGCCAGCTCCTGAATTGATGGTCAAATAGCAATCCTTGTTGTCCATCTCGCCAGATAACATTCTGCGAACTTCGAGATCGCTCAATACTTTCTCAACGGAATCCAAATCAGCTAACAGCTCTTGAATTAATGATTCTTCATTTAATTCATAGGCATCTGGAAGCAATGCTTTGCAATCTTCAAAGCGCTTACTCAACTCCTGATAAGGAATCGTCCAAGCCCGCAAGTCCCGGCATTCATTTATCACTTGCTGTGCCTGTTCTGGATTGTTCCAGAAAGTATTCTCTTCCATCAATGTTTCTAATTCTTTTACGCGCGCTTCCTTCGAAGCCAAGTCAAAGATACCTCCACATGTGAAGAAGACGATCTTCTATACTTTTTACGCGCAATTCTGTTTCGTTATTCATTTAAAACCCCACTCATTAGACTTGCTTCTAGTACACATTCGATCCCTCCCCCCCCCTTCCTCCTACCCAATTTTTTGATTGAATAGACAAATGGAAAAAGTGAGAAAACAGAACCATGCCACAATTATTTAAGAAGACATTTTATCGCTTTTTTATAAAAAAGTCAAAAACTCTACGTCATTTTCCAACAATTAGTTAGAACGCTGTCAAGGCGTGAATTTAAAAAATATTTTATAAAGTAAAAGTCACGGGAAAACCCTTTCTTATTATAAATCAAATAAATAATTTTACACTATGAAAGAAGGGGCTTTTACAAAGAAATTGCATAGACAGCAACTGGCCAAAAAAGGATAATCCTTTCTTTTGGCCAGCTTTTAGAGGCTCTATAAGCCCTGAATCAAAATAAAGGCTTGAGCAAGCGGCCTTAGATATTAGCAACTATGTTCACCCTTACTTCAACCCATGCGTAAAACGCCATTAGCATGATTCCCGACAAGCCCAAAAAGAATAGGGGCATGGTCACAATACTGCCATTATGCAAATAGCCCATTAAAAATGTGAGGCCTGCAATCAGCAGATAGTAAAGCAAGCCAAGCAAAGCACCTGCCGTACCCACGGCTTTCTGGTAATCGATTAGCGATTGGGATAGAGCATTGGGAATCAGGAGCCCAATTCCAAAAAAGAGCAGAGCAATGCAACCAACTAAAATGGCCAGATGGATAGCAGGCGAATGAGCAAACAGCTTCCAATATCCCCAAACCGAGAGGCCCAACGAGGCCGTCAAGATGATCAGGCACCCCACAAGCATAATGCTTTCCGGCCTGATCAAGCGATGATTCAAGCGGTGAGAGAGGTAGGAAGCTACAATATTCGAACCTGCAATCGCCAATCCCATAAGACCATACTGACCAGGCGTATAATGCATGTACTCGATGAAAATAAAAGGAGCCTCAGCATAAAAGCTAAAAATGATCCCATTGCTGCAACCGATCAGAGTCACGTATCCATATAAGCGCCTGTCGCCCACAAATTGCCTGGCAACTTGTTTAAAGGAGGCCAATGAGAGTGCAGCCGTGCTTTTCGTCTCAGGCAAAAGGCGGTAACAATAAACGAGCAACCCCAGCCCCATTGCCACTAATACAACAAAATTTCCTCTCCAGCCGGCAAACTGATCCACTAAGCCCCCAATCAAAGGGCCAATGGCTGGTGAAAATGCCAAAGCGCCCCCTACAACCGAAAAAATTTTGCCCCGCTTGGCGCCGCTATAGAGATCGCGCATCATTGTTTGCGTCACAACCGACCCAGCACTTGCTCCAAATGCCTGTATAAAACGGCAAGCCAATAAAGTCCCTATCTCTCCCGCCTGATAGCAACCAACACTTCCCACACAATACAAAAGCAGCCCCATCAATAAGGCTGGCCGCCTCCCCGCATAATCGGCAACCACCCCCCATCCTGCGACTCCTAAAGCAAATCCCATGAAATATATGCTCAAGGTAAACTCCGCCCACTGGCTCGATACACCTAAAGAGTGGGCTAAATCGGGCAAAGAAGGGGTGTAAATCGTCTCACTAATCTGGGGAAACCCTAATAATAATATAATTAAAACGAGCGAAAGTGATGCTTGCGCCTTATCGTTTGCCATTGTCTTCCTCCTGTTTAAAGTCGCCCTCTAGTATAAAAAATCGATTTTCATTTTACAATATAGGTGAAATTCAACTATTGTTAACTTTTTATCACCAATAGGTCATTGATGCCATCAATCGAGCGATTGCAAACTTTTGTGAAGGTGGTCGAAGCCAATAGCTTTGTGGCTGTGGCTGACCAGATGAAATTATCGAGGGCCGCCATTAGCAAGCAAATGTCGGCTCTTGAAGAAGAAGTGGGAATCAAATTGATCGAACGGACGACGCGGCGCTTACGCTTGACAGAGACTGGAGAGCACTACTACAAGCAGTCGAAGGAAATCTTAAACAAACTCGACGAAATGGAAAATCTGGCTCTGACCCTGCGTAAAGAGCCTATTGGAACCCTCACTCTTTTCTGCAGCCGCTATTTTGGCGAGCAGTATGTGGTGCCTCATCTCGGTGAATTCATTCAAGCCTATCCCAAAATCAAACTGAATGTTCAACTGGGCGAGCGCATTCCCGATGCTGCCAAAGAAGAGATTGACATTGTTATCGGGATGTCCATTTCGGGTCCTCCCGAAGTCATTCAAAGGACTATCAGCAAAACCCGCTACGTCCTTTGTGCCTCGCCTACCTACCTCCAGCAATTTGGCATCCCGCAAAAGCCTCTAGACCTGATAGAACATCGCTATTTGACACACAGCATGCGAACACCCGATCATCTGCTAACTTTTGGAGAGGAGATGCATATCCACCTCGATCCATTCTTACGCCTTAACGACGCAGCATCCCTATTCACGTGCGCGCTGCAGGGAATTGGCATCGTCAAACTCCACTACTATATGGTTGAACAAGCCTTGAAAGAAGGAACGCTAGTCGAAGTCTTAAAGCCTTATAACCAAGAGATCTATCCCATTTATCTCTATCATCTGCAGAATCGTTACTTGACACCTAAAATCCGCCACTTCATCGATTTTTTGCTAACAAAAGTCAACCCCCAGCTACTCGATATCTGACTGTTCTTTACCAAGCCTCATCTCGGCCAAATCACTCTCTTAACCTAAGTCCACCTAAGCTTACAGCTGCAAAATCTAATCGTTTGTAGAGCTTGCTAGAAGTTTGAAAACTGTTAAAATTAGATATATACAATATTATTAAAACTATAATATAATAATATTGAAATATTAGGAGATTTATTATGAATAATATAACAAATCCCTTAGACATAAAAGCAAATAATACAAATAATTACAATTTTGATACAGATAAGTTAGGACATTTAAATAGGCATCGTATTTCTGCCAATAATTCCAAGATGACCTGTGTTCAAAAAATTAAAGATTTTGTAACGAACATATTTGAAAAAATATCTTTATTTTTTAAGGATTTAAAAGAATCCATACAAGAATACTTTAAAAAAGATAAAAATCCCCTAAAAGCAGAAACTACCGACCCTTCGACCTCACCTACCGCAGACAATACCATAGCAAAAAGTAAAAAGACATCCCCTGAATTACTAAAGGCTAATGCTGCTGTTAGTCAAATCCCCACGCCTGTTATTGAAGAGGCATTGAAAGAAGAGCTTGATTTATCCTTAACACCCGAATATGAAAAATTGCTCGACGCTGTTAATAAAAAAGATAAAGAAGCATTTCAAGATCTTTTATCAAAAATTCCCAAGCAAAAATTAGCGGATTTAATTCCCGAAATTTTACGAAAAGTTGCTCCTCGTCTTTCCAATCAAGAGACGGCTTTTATTTTCCAAAATTTAATAGAGAAATTTCCAGAAGTAAAAGAGTATATGACCTTGCACAATGACAATCCCATCCTAGCACCTAAGGGTGTTGAAATCTTAGTGGATTATCTAAAAGAAAAAGGATCTTTAAAGGTTGATTGTTTTGTTTGCAATGATATTGCTGATTTTATACAAAAATGGGAAGGGATTCAGTCTGCCCAAGCAGGCTCCAAGTTTAGTTTTATTGTGCGATGCCGTAGCGAATTTCCCTCTCCTTTTACAAATCACATGACACCTATTTATGCTGAAAAAACAGAAAAAGGATGGAATGTTCTACATTCGGATGCAGCAGGCGACTTTTCCTCCATACCCATTACTGTATACTTCGCTCAGATAATAAAAACACCAGATATTGCGTTTTATAGTGGAGGCAGCGGACGCCAGCGTGATCCAACAAGTTGTCCTGTTTTTTGTTTAAGAGATATTGTTCAATGCTCCAATCATCCAGATATTTTTCAATATCTATCTAAATCAGTCCCTGCACAAGATCCTAATCTGGAAAAAGAGCCAGAAGATTCTAATATTATATCTGATATGATAACTGTTAAGTCCTTAAACATGCCAATCGAAATGATGACTGTGACACAAAACAAAGAACTTTTAGAAGAATATCAAGCTAAACATGGCGATGATAAAGTTAAGGGTCTAAAAAAAACAGTGACGTTTTCAGAAAAAATGCAGAAACATCAATTTACCATTATAGGTAAAAATGCCACTCCAAAAACTGTAAATAATCTAATTCATGAACGTGGATTAAAATATCAAAGAATTATTTTGCGCCATATTTTGCAAAATAGTCCATAGATTAGGCAAAAAAGATTGAATCTCCCTTCTCCATAATCGATCAGGGATAAGCACCAGCACAAGCTAAATAGCACACATCAGAAGGACTTCTTTTACTTAGGCTTTAAGCCATGCAAAATCTTCTCATCCTGTACAGAGACAGACTCAATGACAGCTTCCCCAACCCTCTCCCCCAAAATAAAACCCGCTTCGTTATCGATTGGAAAGTGAATGCCGCCCCAAATTCTGGATCCTCCTCCCTCTTTAGCCAAATCCATCCACAATGTCCTCGCTTGGGGAAAAAAATACGTCAAAATAGCGGCTGATGTGGCCGATATGACAGAATGGGCAGAAGGATAGGTAGGATGATTGGGCACGGGAATGAGCGGACGAATGGAGCCGTCCATCATGTGAGGGCGCTTTATCCAATAGGTATATTTGGAGTCAAAAGCCGCAAGGGTGCTATCTTCAATGCCCATAGCCAAGATCGAACGGATAAATAGCAGAGATGAAAATTCAACGTTCTGATTCCACATATATTCATTGGCGATCTTGACCCAGTTTCCCGTTTGCAAAGCCCCTTTTCCTATCCCGGCCCAAACATAGACAGCCCGCCTCTGTTCTGCTGTAATCGAACGGCCAGCCTCTTTTACAGCTTGGATTTGCTCTTTCCAAAAGGGATCGTTCAAAGAAGGAGGCGGAGGCAGTCTAAATTGATGGGCAGATTTAATGATCCACGGCTTCCAAGAGGCTGTCGAAAAACCGACGTAGGGGCTTTTTCCAGACCAATACTCCTCTCCTGTTTTTCTATCATAAAACCTAGTTCGATGATTTTCCTCATCCAATCTTGCTTTCAACTTGGCTAAAACAATCTCTGCAAGCATGTTCGAATAAGGATCCTCTTCAGGCAATTGACGAGCACTTAAAAAAGGAAAGAATAACCCCAAAGCTTTCTTTGATATCGGGTCTAAAGATCCTGCAAAACAATGCTTAAGCCTATAAGACAGATAAGCCGCCTCCCGTTGGGCAACATAGAGATAAGCCGTGATGCGGGCTGCATCTTCTTCCGCCTTCTCTTGATAGATCAAGTCTAGGCTAGCCCTATCCCATCTGCTCAATTCGCTCTGAGTCATTTGCCTGGTCGATTGCAAAGGGGCTAAAGGGGCCAATTCTTGCTCGGTATACTTAAAGTAGGTGGGCAATCGGTCAAATTGCTTCTCAAAAGCATCTACAGTGCACACGCATAAGAGAAAAAAAACATACAACATCTGTCTCATACAGCCTGCTCCTACTCCTTAATTAAGCCTTTTGACGGGCCAAAAACTGACTTCAAACGCTCAATCTCCTCTTTAAAAGAAATCGATGTGCCATCGATGTCCATGTGTTGAAAATCAGATCCTCTCTGATTGGCTTCACGCGCACCTGCCACATTCACCATTCCCAAAGACTTGGCGCGCGTCACTTCGTAGCCATTTTGTACCAACTGATTGAGTTTATGCCGATTATTAGATAAGCACACAATCGAACGACTGCATTGCAGCCAATCAAGCAAAATAGCAGGAAGCTGATAACCTGCTTCATACTGCCCTAAACGTCCATCTGCTTGCAATCCAAGCGCCTCGTATCCCTGTTTGATGGTGAGATCAAAACACTGCTCTGCCGTATTTTCTCCCAATTGCCGCATTAAAGCTCTGCCATACAGATCGTAGGCAAATTCATAGGGCGAAAAGCCGCTTCCCATTCCACTTTGCGAATCCAAATGCATGAGAACTAGTCCCGGCCCTTTTTGAATGGGCAAATGACGGCCTTCCTCCAAAGTGAACTGCGATCGAATCCATTCCTCCATCGATTGCGAATCCAAAACAGGCGGCTGCACGGGGTTTAGATAGGATGCCAGTTCTCGCATGCTTGCCCATTGATAACAACAATTGCACCGCTGCGAACCAAATAAGAAAGAAGGGATGCAGGCAGATTCACTACGCAAAATAACATCTCCTTCATAAATATTGCCCACTAAACCAATGTTGACGATCTCTTCTCCAAGCCCCGGACGGTAGACGCTGCACCCAATCTGCCTTAAAAGAAAAGGAGTCTGGCTAAGAGGCGATGAACACAGGAGTGTGGCTCCATGATTGGCTACAACCAGAGACTGCGTTTTAGGGTGAAAAGCCGCTCCATAAATAGCTGTCAAATCAACCTTTGCTTTTTTCTGAGAAAGCGAAGGACCGAATAACTCTATGACCTCCCTTTCATAGCCACTTTGAGCCAAATGACAAATCGACTCCTTTACCTGCCCATATTCCTCCACCAAGCGCGCATACAAGGCCTGTTGCTTTTGAATCCTCTCAAGAAAGGACTCCATTCCCTTTTGCATGCTTTCAGCTAAGTCTTTAATAGAAGAGGAAAAAGAGTGTCGAATCATCGCTTAAACTCCAAAACAGCGCCCGTTAAAAATATTTTTAACCTGAATCTAAAAACAATAAAACTAGCAAAGCTCTTTAATGTCAAAAACCAAAATAAATCGATTTTAATTTTATTAATCTTATTGATTAACAAAATTAAATCATGATAATCTTGTTTATCATCACTTTTTTTTCTAATTAAGATACTATGTCTAAGGGAATTGCACTCGTTTTAATGGCCTGTTTTGTATGGGGCCTTATTTTTGTTATTCCCGAACTTTTGACCGGATTCAGCCCGATTGAAGTAGCACTTGGCCGCTATTTCTTTTTCGGCCTAATTTCGCTTTGCTTCATGCTCGTTCAAGGGATTAAAAAGTGGCTTGCCATTCCTTTATCTATTTGGAAACAAGCTTTAAATTACGCATTAATCGTCAACGTCCTTTACTACTTTTCGCTGGTGCTGGGCCTGCGCTATTCAAATGCGGCCGTTATCACACTGCTGCTAGGCATGAGTCCCATTACTCTCGCCTTTTATGGAAACTGGCAGCATAAAGAGTGTTCCTTCAAAAAGCTCATTTTCCCAAGCCTCCTGATTGGTGCCGGACTCTTGCTCGTCAATTATCCAGCCTTTAATGACAGCTCAGTCGCCTCCCCTCTACATTACCTGTTCGGACTCGGCTGCGGCCTCCTATCCCTTGTTGCCTGGAACTGGTACGTGCTTTCCAATGCTAAATTCCTCAAACAAAATCCGCAGCTTCCTTCAAGCGATTGGGCAACCCTCATCGGAGCCGGGACGCTTGTTTGGGTGGTATTAATCGGTGGAGTCGCACTCTTTTTTGCAGATTCAGGAGCGCTAAGGAAATATCTCGTCTTAAATGAAGCCCTACAACGGTTCTTGATTGGCAGCTTCGTGCTAGGATTTTGCTGCTCGTGGATCGGAGCCTACTTGTGGAACCGGGGAAGCCAGGACTTGCCCCTCTCTTTAGCCGGTCAATTGACCATTTTCGAAACCATTTTCGGACTAATCTACGTCTACATCGTTCAGCAGCGCTTTCCCTCTTCTTTAGAAACCGCAGGCATCGCGGTCATTTTAGGCGGCGTTGCCTTGAGCATGCAGACTTTTAGAAAAGCACCAAATCAATCCCTCGCAACTTCTCACTAGGCAATGTGCATGCGCATCGCGCGCTAACGTTCATCATACTGTTTTTATTTCTGCAAAACCTGAAATTTTAAAATAATATATAGATAAATTAAAGGTAATTTGTTACGGATGGTAGCCAAGTAACTACAAGGAGGAGCCATGACTCAAACCAATAATTGGATGATCGACGCAAAAGACGCTGTTATGCTTCTGATCGACCACCAAAGCGGTCTATTCCAACTAGTCAGAGATATTGAATTGCCTGTTCTTCGCTCACATGTCACAGCCCTAGCTAAAATGGCTTATCTTGCAGATATGCCGACCTTCACAACGGCATCTGTACCAGATGGCCCCAATGGCCCTCTCATTCCTGAAATTCATCAGCATAATCCCGATGCCGTCTACATTCCTCGCACTGGCCAAATCAATGCGTGGGATAATCCTGCATGGGTCAAGGCTATAGAAGATACAAAGCGCAAAACTCTTCTGATTGCTGGCACACTCACAAGTGTTTGCATGGCATTTCCTGCCCTTAGCGCACTCACTAAAGGGTACAAAGTCTTTACCATTGTTGACGCATCAGGAAACTGGAGCAAGATGGCAACAGATATTACTTTAGCCCGCGTTGTCCAAGCAGGAGCCATTCCTATCGATACGTTCGCTGTCCTCGCAGAGCTGATGAATACATGGAACCGCCCAGATGCCATGGACTTTTCCGCAATCATGGTTGATCATCTTGTCCCCCCTTATCGCGCTTTAATAGAAAGCTACGAGAAGGCGCAAACAGTACAAACAAATGGAAAAGAAACCAAACTAGACCGTTTAGAACAAGCTCACTCAAGGCGCTAAAGCACTCCGGCCACGCAGCAAAATTGAAATGTACATGTCGGATACCCGGCTTTGTGTATCCGAATCCCTCTTTCTCAAAAGCAACATAAATAATTAATTTTCAGTTCATTAAAAACAAATTCAATTCATCACTGCTTTCGATTTCAAGCCTTGAGAAAGGCATCTTTAGCCTCAATCAGGTGTTTTTGGTTTTGGTATAAAACGCTTTTTAGTTTATATCGAATACAAAACATTAGTTCGTGAAAGTGAGTCTTCATTGAAGAGACATGGCGCCATCTTCAGCCAAGTTTTAGATCAAACCTGGGTGCGGATTAGTTTATGTCTTGTATTGTAGAGGAACGAGATACCTACTATGCATCCTACAACTCTCCCCAAAACCTTGTTTGCTTTTTTTTGGTTCTTTTTAAAGAAGCAATGGAAGTGGCTCTTATTCATTCAACTATTCAGTTTTGCCTGGTCTATCGATCATACCTTGTGGCCGTATGTCATCATGACGCTGATTGACACTATCACAAACTTTACTGGGCCTCCAGGAGACGTTTGGCAGGCTTTAGCAAAGCCCATCATTATGGGGATTAGCTTATGGCTAACGGTGGAAATTTCTTTCCGGCTGGCTGGCTTTTTAACGGCTTATATCGTTCCCAAAATAGAGGCCGATGTGCGCATGAGCATGTTTAATTATGTATTGCAGCACTCGCATTACTATTTCAGCAATCATATGGCAGGCTCTATTGCCAATAAAATTGCCGATATGCCTCTTAGCATGACTCGGCTACTTCTACAAGTCATGCAGCTATTTTTACCGGTCGCTTTAGCCCTCATTATTTCGACCGTTTTATTTGCCCAAATTAATCCCTTTTTTGCACTCATTCTCATGGCATGGGTAGCTATTCACCTCAGCATTTGCATGGCTTTTTCCAAACAATGCGATCACTATTCAAATGTTCATGCGGAATCGCGCAGCATTTTATCGGGTAAAATTGTCGACAGTCTATCCAACAACGCCAACATGCGGCTCTTTGCTAGAAGCAAATTTGAGTCCCGTTATCTCTCTTTCTTCCAAAAAGATGAATTGCAAAAACACTGGCAATCTCTTTTCTATATGGAAAAGATGAAAATAGCTCTTGGCATTGCGTGCTTTCTTGGAGCTTGTATCGCGCTCAACTGGTATATGCTCTACAGCTGGCAAAAAGGAGAATTGACGGCAGGTGAAGTTGTCTTCATTTTCAATACCACTTGGAATATTACCATGATGGCCTGGCTGGCAGGGCTAGAGCTGCCGCAAATTTTTAAGGAGATCGGTATTTGCAAACAGGCTCTTACAGTCATTCAAGATCCTCATGACATCGTCGACGCGCCCGATGCCAAGCCTCTTAAGGTCACTAACGGGGAAATCATTTTTGACAATGTAACCTTCCGCTACCAGAAGAATCAGAAGCTATTTCAAAATAAAAATATTACCTTGCATGCAGGTCAAAAAGTCGGATTAGTCGGTTTTTCAGGATCGGGTAAAACAACTTTTATCAATCTCATTTTGCGCAATTACGACATTGAGAGCGGCCGCATCTTAATCGATGAGCAAAACATAGCCAAAGTCACGCAAGATTCCCTGCGCGAGCAAATTTCTATCATCCCGCAAGAGCCCACTCTTTTCCACCGCTCGCTGATGGATAATATTCGCTATGGACGTCCAGACGCTACGGATGCAGAGGTCATCGAAGCTTCGATCCAAGCTCATTGCCATGAATTTATTCAAAAAATGCCTGAAAAATATCAATCGCTTGTCGGAGAAAGAGGCACGAAACTCTCCGGCGGTCAGAGGCAGCGTATTGCCATCGCACGGGCCATTTTAAAGGATGCTCCTATCCTGATCTTGGACGAAGCCACCTCAGCTCTCGATTCAGTCACGGAAAAAGACATTCAAGAGGGGTTGGATATCTTGATGAAAGGCCACACCACGCTGGTCATCGCCCACCGTCTCTCTACGCTTTCCGGAATGGATCGCATTCTCGTCTTTAAGGACGGAAGAATCGTTGAAGACGGCACCCACGAAGAGCTCATTCAATCCAATCATCATTATGCCCATATGTGGGAGATGCAAGCCGGAGGATTCTTACTGGAGGATGATGATCTAACTGAAGAAGAGGAAGAACCAGAGATCGATCCTTCCCTCGTATAAAAACTACTTTAAAGCTTGGTCTAAATCACTGCGCAAATCAGCGACTGCTTCAACGCCAACTGACAGGCGGATCAATCCATCCTTAATACCCAAACGCTCTCGCTGCTCGCGAGGGATACTCGCATGTGTCATCAAAGCCGGATGCTCAATCAAGCTTTCGACCCCTCCTAAGCTTTCGGCCAAGGCAAATAACTGGCAACGCTCTAACACGTGGAGTGTCTCTGCCAAATCGCATTTGAGCTGGACAGAGATCATGCCGCCATAGTAGTGCATTTGTTCTTTAGCCAGCTGATATTGGGGATGAGAAAGCAAGCCAGGATACATCACTTTCTCCACTTTGGGGTGCTTTTCAAGCCAGCCAGCCAATTCCATGGCTTGCGAGCAGTGCCTTTCCATGCGCAAGGCTAGCGTCTTAATGCCTCGCAAAGCCAAAAAGCTATCGAACGGACTGGCAATGGCGCCTACTGCATTCTGAAGAAATTTCAGCTGTTCGACAAGCGCTGCATCCTCTCCTACGACAACAATGCCTCCGATGATGTCAGAGTGCCCGCCTAGGTACTTGGTCGCGGAATGCACAACAATATGAAAGCCATAAGCAAGCGGCTGATGGATCATGGGAGTGGCAAAGGTATTATCGGCTACTGCAATCAGCTTGTGCTTGCGAGCAAGCACCGCAATTTGCTGAAGATTAATTAATTTAAGCATCGGATTAGTCGGCGTTTCCACCCAAATCATACGGGTATTGGGTTGAATTGCAGCCTCAACTAAATCTGGCAAAGATAGGTCTACAAAAGTTGTCTGCAGACCGGCAGAACGCTTGCGCACCTTTTCAAATAAGCGGTACGTTCCTCCATAGACATCGTCGCAGACAATGACGTGATCACCTGGCTGCAAGACCTCCAAAACGGTTGCTATGGCAGCCAGACCCGACGCAAAGGCCAAGCCGCATGCTCCTCCTTCCAAATCAGCTACACACCGCTCATAAGCCGCTCTCGTAGGATTTCCCGTTCGCGAATATTCATACCCTTTGTGCTTGCCCGGACTTTCTTGCACATAAGTAGATGTCGCATAAATCGGAGTCATGATCGCGCCAGTCGTTGGATCGGGCTCCTGGCCCGCATGAATAGCGCGCGTAGCAATGTCGTATTGGCCAGTCTCTTTTTTCATGCTTCTGTTCCTTTATTCATGAATCCATGATCTTGCATCCACTTGTTATCTACAAATTTGGAGAGATAATTGCGGATCCCATCGGGTAAAATCACTAAACACTTTTGCCCAGCTCCCAACTTTTTGGCGACTTGCAAGGCTCCCCAAACAGCCGATCCGGACGAGCCGCCCACAAGCAATCCTTCTTCTTGAATGAGCCTTCTCGCCATCAGGAACGAATCTTCATCACCGACTTTGACATACTCATCGACTAAGCTGTTATCCAAAACCTTAGGTATAAAGTCGTAGCCTATTCCCTCCACCTGATAAGAATGCACCTCGGTTCCCCCGCCTAAAATCGAGCCATACGGATCTATCCCCACAATTTTCACATGCGGCATTTTGGCTTTGATTTTTTTGGCAACTCCCGTTACCGTTCCTCCAGTCCCGACACCGATCACAACCATCGCAAGCTGCTCTCCCATATCGTTAATAATCTCTTCAGCCGTAGCTTCAAAGTGAGCTGCCGGATTGTTTGGATTGCTGTATTGGTCGAGAAAATGTGCATTTGGCAATTCCTTTTCCAGCCTCTTGGCAAGCGAAATATGGCTGTCAGGAGCATCCCAAGCAGCTTCAGTCGGTGTTCGATAAATCTTGGCACCAAGCGCCTCAATGATCACCTCTTTCTCACGGCTCATCTTGGCCGGCATGGTAATAATGATACGATATCCTTTCACTGCCCCGACCATGGCAAAGCCAATACCCGTATTGCCAGAACTCGCCTCAATAAGGGTATCACCGGGCTTAATCCGGCCAGACTTTTCTGCCGCCTCAATCATCTGATAAGCAATGCGGTCCTTAATCGATCCACCAGGATTTAAGAATTCGCATTTTCCATATAGCTCGCAATCCAGCTCCCTTCCCACCCGATGCAACCGCACCGACGGAGTCTTGCCAATCGCTGCCAAAATATCATTCAATGCCATCGTTAAACCTCCTCCATCACATCCAATCTTTAAGTAAGAGATACACGATTGGCCATTATCGATGGTAAAATTTATCCACCTAAACCTTCAAAAGCCTCAACCCCTCCCAACCTTTCTTCGCTTTTTAATCTTTAAAAAAATCTGCCGCTTCCATTAGTCTATCAAATTAGATATACTATCGATTCAAAGAGAGGGTTATGAACGAGTTATTGATTCAGTTACAGACACTTGGTTTAACGGAGAACGAGGCTCGCATATACGAGGCGTTTCTTTGCCATGGAGCCTTAAATGGGTATGAAGTGGCAAAAAAAACAAGTATTGCAAGGGGAAATATTTATGCGTATTTGAGCCGTTTAGTAGACAAGGGGGTTTTAAGGAGCACATCGGACGAGAAGTATGTTCCCGTCCCTTTAAATGTCTTTGTCCAACAACAACAGTGTACCATCAAAAAAGCGGGTGAGCAAGCCCAGCTAGCACTGGAGCAGCTGCATCAAAAGGGAGAAGAGGCACAGGTTCTTTCTTTGATCGATATCGATCAAGTCCTCGAGAAATGCCGCTTTATTCTATCCATTCCTGTTCCATCCCTCTTTATTGCGGCATTTCCGCAAGAGCTCGAAAGTTTAGCTCCTTTGCTTCATGAGAGGCATAGGCAAGACTGCCACATCGAAGCCATATGCTTTGGAAAAGCGCCAGAATCCTTCCCTGATGCGATGGAGCATGCATCTAGTGATCAAATTGAACAGGCACAGGGTGGACGGCTGCTCATGCTGTCAGGATTTCCCCATGGGTTAATAGCCGTCGTTAAACCTCAAGGAAGCACAGGAATTTGGGCTTGGAATCGCTACCTCTCAAGCATGGTTGGCCTCTACGTTTCCCATGAATTATTTATCATGCGCATGTGGCCGCTTTTATCATCCAGGCAGCAGGCAAGACTCAAAGAGGAGCTCAAAGACCTAAGCTCTTGCATCGCCATGGCTGGAGTCGATCCCTCTTTACCGCTCCATCCCTATTTACCAGGCCGTATTACCCCACAAGTCACATCAGTATAGCTTTACAAATCAATAAGGAGTCCTTATGACAGTCAATCTAGCCTCCATTCAACAAGCTCACAAGCGAATTACCCCTTACCTTGCCCACACACCCTTAATCCGTTTTCAAGCCTTGGAAGAGCATTTAGACACGCCTCATCCCATCTATCTCAAATGCGAACACCATCAGCCGACCCATACATTTAAAGTCCGTGGCGCTTTTAATGCCCTCTTGAGTCTCAAGCAAGAAGAAAGACAAAAAGGGATTGTGACGCGCTCAAGCGGCAATTTTGCCCAAGCGGTTGCCTATGCCGCGCAAAAACTTTCCATGCATGCCAAAATTGTCATGCCACTAGATGCCCCGCTCATCAAGCAAGAAAGAACGAAACAGTTTCACCCGGAGCTCATTCTGTTTGGGAAAACCCATGAGGAGGGAGAAGAAAAGGTCGAAGAAATGAAGCAAGAGCTGGGCTGCGTAGCTCTTTCTCCCTATGATCAAAAAGAGGTGATCGAAGGACAAGGAACGGCTGCGTTGGAAATTTACGAAGCCCTCCCCTCTATCGCCCATTTTTTTTGTCCGATTGGAGGAGGAGGCTTGATGAGTGGCTGCGCAACGGCTTTTAAAAGTTTGAATGCTTCCATTCAAACCATCGGCATAGAGCCCAAAGGAGCCCAAGATTACTGCTTAGCAAGGCAAAAAGGTGAGCGCTTTGCGTTGAAAGAGATCGAAACAATTGCCGACGGATTAAGAGCCAGTCAAGTTGGAGTTTTAAATTGGCCTTTGCTGCAAGAACATGTCGATCTAGTCGAAGTGGTGAGCGACGCTCAAATCCAGTTTGCCATGGCCTTTATCTATCGAGCGTTGAATATTGTGACAGAGCCTTCCGGAGCTGTTTCCTTGGCAGCCTTGCTCTTTTCAAAAATAGCTTTAAAAGGCCCTGCCGTTTGCCTCCTTAGCGGTGCCAATATCGACTCTACCAATTTTCATCAATTGATTTCAAAAAACTGAACATAGGGGTAATACAATGAGTCTCGTTTTAAATAACATTGAAAAGCTCCTGCAACAAGCCAACATTCCCTATAGGCTCTTAGAACATACTCCCACGCACACGTGTGAGGAATCGGCATCGGTCCGTGGCGACTCTTTAGAGAGAGGTGCTAAAGCATTGGTCATCAAAGTTGGTGACCAGTTTTATTTGTTTGTCCTCAGCGCTATTTTGCAGTTGGATACCAAGCGGATTAAAAAAATTTTACACACTAAGTCATTGCGCTTCGCCACCAAAGAAGAATTAGCCTCCATGACTCAGTTGGTACCAGGAGCCGTTCCTCCCTTCGGAAAGCCCATTTTGCCGTTTGATCTATGGATCGACCGCTCACTCTTACAACAGCCAAGGATTAGTTTTAATGCCGGCTCTCTTACTCATTCGATTCAAATGGACTTAAATGATTACCTCAAGATTGCTAAAGGACAAGTTGACTCTTTCTCAAAAGCCTCCGATTAGCTTTCCCAAAGAAATTTAGGATCCTGCTTTATTTTGATTTTGACTCTTAGTTGTTCTTTTTATTTATTAATTCACAATTTAATATAGCTAATCGTTCACAAATCTAATCATTGGGGAAAATTCATGAATATTGGAAATGCGCCTCTTTTGCCAAATTGCCCTTTCTGTGCATCTAGCCCACTCGGAGAAAGAGTGACGAACCGTCAAATTCTTTTTGGAACCCGTTACTGGAAGGTCTTATTCGATCATAAACCACTAACGAAGGGACATCTAATCGTTGTTCCAAATGAGCATCGCGACACGCGGTTTGATTTAACAGCAGAAGAATGTGAAAATCTGCATGAAGTACAATTACGCATCAAAGACGTTTTTCAGCATGTATTCGGTTATTGTTCAAACTTACAATACGAGAAAAATGGACTCGGCATTCCCCACTTTCAAATCCACATTCTGCCAACCTCTTCTAAACTTCATCTCTTGTGGCTTCAAATTAAACTGTTTATTCGCACCTTTCCTTTTCCTCTTTGGTCGCTTAGCGACCAGCGCATCGAACAGTTGAGAAGGGAATTTACGCCTCCAGCTGAGGGAATTCAGTTCTAGGCTGAGGCCTGAATCAATAAATTTCACACCCAGGAGGCTCTTGCGAAAGGCTAGATTTTTGCATGAGCCTCGTGGATTTAAGCGAACAATTCATTGTAAAATTATTTTTCCCTCTCTATAAAGAACGTTTTGACTCTTCAAGAAAACTCGAGGTTGACATGACAGCTCTTAAGGCCGGAACCTTAGCTCCTTCTTTTCAACTTTTAGCCACGCCCGATCAACGCCTTTCACTCTCTGATTTTAAAGGGCGCCCCTTGGTTCTGATTTTCTATCCAGCCGATTGGAGTCCTGTTTGCAGCGACCAGCTAAGCCTTTACAATGAACTCATTCACGACTTTAAAAATCTCAATGCCGATCTCGTTGCCATCTCCGTTGATGGCGTCTGGTGCCATTTAGCTTTTGCCGAGGAGCGCAAACTGCACTTTTCACTCCTTTCCGACTTCGAACCGAAAGGCGAAACGGCGAAGGCTTACGGGGTTTTTAGAGAAGCAGATGGAACGACTGAGCGAGCCCTTTTTGTCATTGATGAAGAGGGGAAAATTAGCTGGAGCTATGTCTCCCCGATTGGCATTAATCCAGGCGCAGACGGAATTTTAGAAGCTTTAGAAGCCCTACAAAAAAAATCTAAGGCCTCATAACTTCATCTAGGAGCCATGAATGCCCCATTTAAGAATCCCCGTTTCGGAAAAAGACCATATCCAAGGGCCAATGGAAGCGCCCGTGACGCTCGTTGAATATGGCGACTATCAATGCCTTTATTGCGCTTTAGCCTATCCCATTGTCAGGCAGATTCAAAAGCAGCTCTCGGGCCAAATGCGCTATATCTTCCGCCACTTTCCGCTTCAACAAGCCCATCCTTTAGCCTTATTGGCTGCTCAAGCAGCTGAAGCAGCCTCGTTGCAAAACAAATTCTGGGACATGCACGACATGATCTATAGGCATCAAAAAACCTTGGCGCCCGGTGCCTTTGTCGAGTTTGCTGAAGAGCTTAAGCTCGACATTCCCGCATTTAAAGAAAACCTCGAAAACCGAACTCTCACGAGTCACATCGAAGCTGATTTTCACAATGGGGTGCGCAGCGGAGTCAATGGAACGCCTTGCTTCTTCATCAATGAAGAGCGCTTTGATGGCGACCGCTCCTACGACAATTTTTTAGCAGCTTTAGTTGCAAGCGCAACGAATTCGGCATAAAGCTTATATGCACCTGTCGTTTCAGCCCATCCAAACCACCCATTTGCCCTTTATTCACGGCTGGTTTCATGCGCCCCATATCCAGCGCTGGTATTCAGGCCAAAAAGCATGGTCTATAAAAGAAATCGAAGAGAAATACCTTCCTTCCCGGCTAGAAAAAAAGCGCATTCAGGCCTATCTCATCACAATCGATGAAAGACCTATTGGATACATACAGAGTTATCTGATCAAGGATTATCCATGGGATGAAATGGATCTATCAAGCCTACCTGAAAGGCTAGCTGGGATTGATTTTTACATTGGAGAAAAAAACTATCTGCAAAAAGGACATGGGACGCGCGCGCTAATACAGTTTTTAAGCCAGTTTATCGATCCATACTACGAAGGGTCTATAGTCGATCCTCGTCAAGATAATTTGACAGCCATTCGTTGCTATCAAAAAGCCGGATTTAGCCCCTGCCAGGTCGTGCTTTGCCAGAGAGAGCCGCTGCAGCTGATGAAAAGAATAAGAGAATAACTTTGCCCTTAAAACTTAAGCGTAATAAGGACTTGCTTGAAAACAATCGTACTTCAAGCAAGCCTAGAAGGCTTTATTTAGCAAGAAGCTCTTGAACTTCTTTTTTCAGCCCTTCTTTCAAGATTGGATCTTGGAGTTCGCCTTGTTCATTAAAGGCCTGATAGGCGTTGGGCACAGACACTTGCGTAGATACAACCGTGCCACCTACATTTTCGATGATAGTGCGCAAGTGACCTAAGGCTCTAGCACCCCCGGTACCGCCTGGCGAAGCGCTCAGAATGGCAAATTTTTTACCAGAAAAAGCATCTCTTGATGGCTGCCCGCTCTCGCTTCTGGACGCCCAGTCAATCGCATTTTTCAAGACCGCTGACAACGATCCATTGTACTCTGGCGTAGCAATAATGATCGCATGGCTTTCCTTCATCAATTGACGCAGTCGCTTGGCTGATTGAGGCATACCCTGAGAAGATTCTAAGTCGGCGTCATAAAAAGGGATTTCGTAATCGCGAAGATCAATGACTTTAACCTTAGCACCCATTTGTCCCGCGATTTTAGCCGCTTCGCGAACAAGTTTCTTATTCAAGGAGCTGTCTTGCGTACTACCAGCAAAAGCCAAAACTTTTACTTCTGCTGCAGCAAGCGGGCTCGCCAGAACCAAGCAAGCTGTAACTAACCATTTCAACATCGTACACCTTCCACGTTAAATATTAGACTCGGTTGGCTACTAGATTATGACAACTAAACAATTTGAGAAAAGACTAAATCTATTTAACGTACGCATTGGCTCACCTCTCTATCAACAATTATTTTTTTAAAAAGTTGAATAGAATTGGCAAATCTTATCTAATGCAATTACAAAATATTTATGATTTTGCTTAGCTTAAAGCTCTTTTATGAGCTTCTTGAGCACGCATAAAAAGTAATGGCAGGAAACTTATGAAAGCATTCTCTTGCATAGTTACGCCGAACAAAAAGACCAATCACACAGGTTATAGAAAATCAATCAGCCTGTTTATAGCAGGCCTGCTAACCGCCAGCTCTTTAATGGCTGCTCCGGCAGATCCTTTTCCTTTTGATCCACCCCCTAACTTTTCTCTTTTTATCGAGCAGGGACGTCTTTATCATCCTGTCACAACCTCTAACCCAGAAGCACAGCGCTACTTTGATCAGGGATTAACATTGGTGTACGGGTTTAATCATGATGCGGCTTACTGGTCATTTCAAAAAGCAGCCAAGATCGATCCCGAATTGGCCATGGCCTACTGGGGCATGGCTTTAGCACTCGGGCAGAATATCAATATGGATATCACTGGTACAAGATCAAAGGCTGCCTATGAACTTGTTCAAAAAGCCCTTGTTCTCTCATCTCGCGCAACAGACAATGAAAGGGCATACATCGAAGCCCTTGCCAAACGCTATTCGAATGAACCAAATCCCAATCGTCCACAGCTTGCCGCAGACTATTATGCTGCAATGGAACAGGTTAAAAATCAATTCCCTGATGATTTAGATGCTGCCACTTTATTTGCCGAAAGTGGATTGAATTTAAACCCATGGAATCAATGGGATAGCGAGGGTAAGCCCAGAAAAGGCACACTGGAACTGGTCACCGTTCTCGAATCGGTTCTCAAGCGCGACCCCGAACATCTTGGAGCCAATCATTACTACATCCATGCTATAGAAGCCTCCAACAATCCAGAAAGGGCTCTTATGAGTGCAGAGCGCCTCCGCCGCTTGCTGCCAGGATCTGGCCATATTTTACATATGCCCGCACATATCTATCTGCTCGTCGGCGACTATCATTTGGCAGCCGCGTGTAATCGACAGGCAATAGCTGCCGACCGAGCCTACATCAAGCAGTATGGAATGCGTGGAATCTATCCTTTACACTACTTAAGCCATAATCTCTACTTTCTTTCGCGCGCATATAGTATGGAAGGACGCTTTGAAGATGCTAAACAAGCAGGCGACGAGCTCTATGACTTCTATGCTCCTCATTTCGAATCGATGCCGGAATTAGAATATTACATTCCCACTTCCCTATTCACACTCTTGAGGTTTCATAAATGGCAAGAGGTCACCGATTATTCACCGCCGCCCGCCAATATGAAGATCACCCTCATTCTCTGGCACTTTGCTAAAGCATACGCTTTTGCCGCTCTTGGAAATATCCAGCAAGCCGAAGCGCAGCAAGCCCTTTTCTTAAAAGGCAAAGACAGCATTCCACCTGACACGGCGTTTGGCTATAATAAAATTGGCACTGTTTTAGATATTGCCGATCTCACTTTGCAGGCCAAGATTGCCGAACTATCAGATAGCGACAAAGCAATTCAACTGCTCCAACAGGCAGTCGCCGTTCAAGATCAGCTTCATTATAACGAACCCCCCGATTGGTTTTTCCCCGTTCGAGAAAGTCTTGGAGGCGCCCTTTTGCGTAGTAAAAAATATTCGGACGCAGAACAGGTTTTCCGGCAAGATTTGGCCCGGCACCCACGAAATGGGCGCGCTCTTTTCGGACTCTTAGAAAGTTTGAAAGGGCAAGGCCGTCAAACAGACGCCTTCTGGATACAACGAGAGTTAGACTATGCATGGCAATACAGCACAACGCCATTAACCATCAAAAACCTTTAAAAGAGTCTACACGTTTTAGAGCACTCCTCATTCGGGGTCACAGAGGCTGAAGCAAAAATCTGCTAGATCCCTGTCAGAATCCTTATAGAACTTAATATAAAATGGATGGCTTACACGTTCTTTGGCAGCATGATAATAGTCTTTAAATACAGCATCGATATGGCTCAATCGAAGGCATGTGCCATTTTGCTTAACAAGCGGATCGATGCCCCTAAACTTTCTCTTTAAAGTGAGATCGGCTTCACAAGCTTCCGTGAAGATGGCTCCAAGCCAGGGATTGCGGCAGAAATTGAGATAGTCTTGAATGAGCGCATCCCGACTCTCTGCCAACTTCATTAAAATGTGTGAATCAATTGAAAAGTGAAAGTCGTCTACAGATATTTCATTTAAGGCGATCGCCCTTTTCAAGGCTTCTGCTCCCCAATAGTAGGCGATTAGATTTTCTGCGCTGGCCCATAAATGTTCTGTAAAATAAAGCGACAGTTCTGCAAAGCGTCTCGCAAGCGCAGGTGTGTGAAAAAACCAGCAGGGAGATTCGAAATGTAAATCCTCTAAAATCTCTTCCACCTCTTCATACGAGAGAAGGCCGAACAAATAGCCCGTATGAAGGTTATATTCAATGCGGTCTGCACACATATCTGGCAGATCTTGTTCCAAGGCTTTGAAAGAGGGCTGCTTGGGATTTATTTGTTCAATCGTTAAGCCATGAGGCGCCAAAATGGCTGCGACTCCTTGCTGAGAGAGGTACCAGTCATGGATGCAGTCCTGATAAGCCTCCCCTTCTGTCACTCCTTGTCCGAAAACAAAGTCGCCAACATGTGAAAAAACCGTATGAGAAGCATCATGCAAAAGCCCGGCAACACACTCATCTAAAGATGCACCATAGCGCCTGAGAAGCATATAAACGCCTAAAGAATGATCATAGCGGTTAAAAGCCGGCAAATTGTGAAAGTAACGCGTAATGCCCGATTGGTCTATTCCCTTTAAGCGCTGCATGACTGGGCTCGCAATAAGTTCCTCAATAATAGGAGAAACCTGATGATCGATACCCAAAAAAGTCTCTAAAGAGCTTCCTTCTTCAACAGTGTGAGGCGCGGCCGTTAAGCGGCAGCATAAGCAAGCCATAACAATTCGAAAAATCAACTGTACATGTTTCATAGCTTAATCGATTAGTTGAGGGTAACGAAAACAGTCTGTGGTATGATCATTGACCATTCCAATGGCCTGCATATAGGCATACATGATGGTAGAACCGACAAATTTAAATCCCCGTTTTTTTAAATCCTTGCTCAATGCCAACGATTCTTTAGTTTCAGCCGGAACCTTTTGAATCGTATCCCAATGATTTTGAATAGGACGCCCATCGACAAACTGCCAGATATACGCATCAAAACTGCCAAATTCCTCTTGAATGGCTAAAAAATGACGTGCATTTTTAATAGATGATTCGACCTTCAACCGATTGCGAATGATGCCTTCATTGCCGAGCAACTCCTCCACTCTTTGAGCATCAAAGTCAGCTACTTTGGCTGGATTAAACGCCTCAAAGGCTTTCCGATAGTTTTCGCGCCTTTGAAGAATCGTTTGCCAACTCAAACCCGCTTGCGCTCCTTCTAAAATTAAAAATTCAAAGTGAGTACGGTCATCGTGCACGGGCACCCCCCACTCCAGATCGTGATAGGCAACATATAAGGGATTATTTAATTGTACCCAACGACAACGCGTAGACATAGAGCGGACTCCAAATTGAGAGGTCTTAGCCATATTTTAGGTGTTTTTGTGCCACAACCCTAATGAAGATCACTGTTGCTGTCAACATCAATTGAAATACCCCTTAAAGCAAACCCTAGAACCAGATTATCAATGCCTTAAAAATACTGTTGCCTTATTATACGCACACGTATTATATAATACGTACACGTACAATAAGGAGTTCGCATGTTCAATTCTTCGATGAGTCATCTTATTTTGTTTGTGAACAATCCGGAAGAAAGCGCAGCTTTTTATGCCGGTCTTTTCGGTTATCAGCCGGTGGAACGCTCTCCCACTTTTGTTCTTTTTGCGCTTCCAAATGGCGTCATGCTAGGTCTTTGGTCCAAGCACACTGCCAGACCGAGCGTACAAGTCTTAGGTGGCGGCACTGAAATGTGCTTTGCAGAAGAATCGGATGATCGCGTTGATGCACTCTTCCATCAGTGGCAGGATCTTGGCATTCCCATGACTCTTGCTCCTGTCGCCATGGATGGCATGAGTCGCACTTTTGTCGCATTAGATCCCGATGGCCATCGCATTCGCATTTTTTGCATGGAGAAGGAAGCATGACTAATTATTGGATGGCCGTCGCGAGCAGCGAACACGTTAAGCGAGGAATTGAGGGAGGATTTTGCCAAGTATGTCATGGCAAATCAGCGCCTTTAAAGCTTATGCGTCCTGATGACTGGATTGCCTACTACTCCCCTACAGAAGAATTTGGTGGTTCTAAGCCTTGCCGGAAAATCACGGCCATCGGTAGAATCAATGCCAATGAGCCCTATTCTTTTCAGATGAGTGAAACATTCATTCCATGGCGGCGCGATGTAACTTTTTATGCCGCCAATGAAGTGGCCTTTGAGCCATTAATCGAGGAGCTCTCTTTTATCCAGGACAAGCGTCGATGGGGCTTTCCTTTTCGGCGCGGCTGCTTCAAAATTCCAGCAAGCGATTTTAAATTCATTGCTGCCCAAATGGGAATCATCCTCGCATGACACAATTTGATTTTGATCGCTCGAGCGCCTTTCCGGCTCCAGAAGACAGCCCGGGTTTTTTACTGTGGCATGTAAGCACGCTCTGGCGAAGGGCGATTGAAGGGGTTTTGAAACCGCTCGGGCTTACCCATCCACAATTTGTCATTTTAGCAACCGTTGGTTGGCTGACAAGAAGCGACCAATCAGCCACTCAAGCCGCAATCGGTCGTCAAGCTAGCTTAGATCCCAACACCACTTCTCAAATTTTGCGAGGCCTTCAAGCCAAAGATCTCATTGAAAGATCTCGAACGATAGACGAAAGAAGTAAGTGCTCTTCTTTAACGCCTAAAGGCTCTCAAAAGTTAGCAGAGGCCTTGCCTGCCGTTGAAAAAGCCGATGCTCATTTTTTTGCTGCGCTTAATCTAAGCGAGATCAATGCTATCGAGGCTCTGCAAAGATTGGCGAACCTCAAGAGTGACTCTGCAAAAAACCACTGATTCCAGACAGGGCTTTACCTATCTTATTGATACGACGGGGCTTTTGTCCAAATTTCCTGGCTTTCAGCCCCTGGAGGCAATCCATCCGTCCGCGAATGGCGCTTTGCCACTTTGAATCCCATTCCAGAAATTACCTTGGGCACCTTGGATCTATGCCAGCCCAAAAACCGTGGCAGCGTAAAACATCAATAGTCCAGATCCTCTAGCTCCTCTTGTGATTAATCTTGGAGAATTCACTAACTCAGACGATCTAAGCCTCCTTCAACAAGGCTTTCAAACCTACATTAAGAACCTAAATCTCAGCTTGCAGACCGAAGATCGGTTCTATCAACTCACTTTCCCAGATCCAGCCCTCTTGACCTTTTTCATTAAAGAAAACTCAACACTTTCAAAGCCATTGCCAAATGACACCCTTAGAACAAGGTGGCGTCGTTGACAGTAAAGGGCATGTCTATGGTGTAAAAAATTTAATTGTTGCCGACAATTCAATCGTTCCCCTTTGCATAGATGGAAGCCCCGTGGTTACAGGATATTTGATCGGAGCCAGCGTTGCCGAATTATTGATCGAAGACAATAAATACTCTCATTCGAGCTCCTGCTCAACTGTAGATCAATAAAAAGATCGCAGGAATTGACAGGCCATGGCCAATCCCTGCGATCACGGAGCATAAACGAATCATGCCAATGATTATTTAAGAGACTTTGATAATCACAAGTAATTTAAGCTGTAATAACTTTTCAATTAAAATCTAAATGCATACAATCTTAAAAACCCTCCAACAATTAACTAATTTTAAAATTATTTTACTCTACATATTCTATCTAACACCTAAGGCTTTTGCCCTACCCTTACATTAAAGGTCTCTATGTTTCCCCTTAGCCCTGGCCCCTATTACTATGCTGACTATTATCAATCGTTTTTAAATGACTCATTCACTCAAGGCTCTCATCATGAATCGTCTCTCCCGGATCTTATGAATGAGTCCCAAAAAGAAAACAATCCATCCGATGCGGTTGATGTTCCAAGAGCTACAGAGATGGGTGCAATCCCAGAAATGGATATAGATGATGAGGATGCAGATGTAGACTCATTCGGCTATGAATCTGAGTCTATGGAAGATCCGGTTGAGCAAGAGTGGCTGGAGACTCAATTTGCTAAAAGGGTAAAGAAGCATGCGCCTTACTTTAGCGATCAAACGATGATAGAAATTAATGATCCACAAGTATTTGAAAGCCCTATTCCAGATGTGGGGATGGAAAAAATTTTAATCACCTCATCCTTTCAGCATAGCTGCATAGGAACGACAGGCCTGGCTACGTGCCTGGCTGTTTGCTCGAGAGGGAGAAAGGCCGATGGGGAAGTTTTGCTGGCTGTTGCCCACCTCTCTTGCCTAGACTCTCCAAGCGATGTCGTTAAATACATTTTCAAACAATTCTTAGATGCGGGCTGCTGGCAGCCTTCGATCGAATCTTATATCTTAGGGGGGATTCTATCTTCAAGATTTTATTCTATCGAAGAGGAACCTCATGAAGACATTTACGACATGCTGTGTGATTCCCCAACTACTCGGGAGCAAGATCGAAATCCCTATAATATTAAGGCTTTGAAATTATTTTGCCTCAGCAGCCAAGAATGCAATGAAGGAAAAAGCCTCACGGTAGCCATTTCAGCAAATGAGCTTCGCTATAGCAAATCCTGTACATTCGAGGGGCAAAAGAATGTTGGAATAGAAACTAGTGCAGTGATCTGATTCCCACTAATGCTTTAAAAGATGCTTTTTCATTTCTAAGAACTTTAGATCTATCTGCTTGAAATTTTAGGGATAGCTGAGCTAAACATCCACATTTCAAGCAGATAAACCCAAATCTCAGGGTTGTTAGGCCAAGGTCAATTGGCGGCCTCTGCTAGCCGATACTCTTCTTGTTCCCCGGATAGATACCCGCCCAATTTTTTGGTGGCAAAAATAGAAATACCGATCATGCTGACCGATATAATTCCAATTAAAGAAACATGCCCCGAAGCCGCACCGAACGATAGAAGCATGAATTGATAGAAGCAGGAGGCTCCTGATTTACCCAAACGGGACCCAATACTATCGATGACCGACTTGGCTCTTGTCCGGTCTTCCGGCTCGATCGAGAGAAAGGCCATTTCTTTACTCGTGTCAAAAATGGTATACTTAGCCGTCATTCCCAATACGTAGTACATGGATCCGAATGATACTATCAGGTACAAAGGACTAACCCCCAAGTAGGTAGACAGATTGGCAAGATATTCTTGAGGCATCAAAAGGGTTGAAAAAAACAGCAGGCTCGTTACAAAAAGCGAAATGGGGGTAATTAAAGCAACCTGCGTCCAACTCAATTTCTGGAAAACCCAGCGCGATAAGAGAGCCATGCAAACAGCCAGCATCCCAATCATGGAGGTGAGTTGATTAATATAAGCATTATAGGCCTGAGGGGTAGGATGCAAGTGCTTAATATTTTCTTTCCAGACAACCTCGATGAGGTTAGTCGTCAGTCCAAATCCAACCACTAAAATGGCGATGCAGAGGAGAGGGGGGCTTTTTGCAATGCACAGCAAATTATCTTTGAAAGATAGAGAGGGGCGTCCCTTCTTTGATGTTCCTTGAGAGGATAGCGATGGATTAGATCTGGATAAGAGCCGATTAATGAACATGATAGAAAAGCCGCAAACAGCAACCATCATGACCATGCATTGCAAGGTGCTTTGCCACGACATGACATCTGCCAAATGATGGCAAAGATAGTGGGACGTTTGCCCAGATATAATTCCGGCAAAATTACCCGTGAACATGCATAAGGGATAAAACTGTTTAGCTTCGCTCAACGATGTCGTCTCATTCACGTAACTCCAAAAAAGAACGGATAAAATAAGAAGCGACCATAATTCAGCAGCTAAATAAAAGAGCGTATAGTGCCAGAAGCCAATCATGGCAATAAACCCTTTAGCCCCTACTGGCAAAATGACTTGTAAATAGTCTGTTAAACGGCTCAAGTAAAGTTCACTGCGCAAAGGATATAAGACAAAAGCAAAAAGTGCGTATGTGCTTAAGAGTAACACTACAAAAATGTAGAGCGTTTTTTCCCTTCCGAATCGATTGTAAAGCCTGGAAAAGAAGTAGCTGGCTAGGATGGCAAGCGGAAGCATGGCCCAAATTTTGATGAAAGGGATGATTTCTGCTCCAGCATCGCTGGCTGTAATCACTATGGTGTCTTTTAAGTCTTTCAACGTATGATAGACAAAAATGATTAAAAAAAATTGCACCAAAATTAAGAGGCGCTTTTTTATTAGATTGAGGGATATGGAGTAATTTTGCTGATTTTTCATGTGCTTTTTTTTTTGCAAGAATTCTTGCAAAAAGAAAAAACACGTTTAGGATAGAATTTACTGCACGCCATCCAAAAAAATTGGCAGATGGCATTCAAATGTTGAGATCAAGATAGCATCCTGGTTTTTTAGGTGCAATAGAAAATGAATACTCTTCCCAACGGCTTCCAATCGCTTGAAAAACAATTTCGGATAGCGGCATGATAAGTGCAAAAATAGAAACCTTATGGCGCCCAAGTCTGCAACTCTCGATTGGAGTTTTTAAACAATGACTGTCTGGAAATTAAATACGAGTAACTGCAACAAGCATGAAGAATTCAAACGCCTCTTTGCGAGCTATGGCCAAGAGTTAGAAGCCACGCATATCGATCTGCCTGAAATTGCCTCCGATCACGCAAGCGTTGTCGCACACAAAGCCAGTCAACTCGGAGAAGGTATTTTAGTCGAAGATACATCGCTCGAAATCGAGGGCGCTGCAGTTGGCATTCAGGTGAGATGGTTATTAGACCATCTTCCCAATTATATTGGATCAAAAGCCCACTGGATCGTCTTATTGGCCTATCACCAAAACCACCAAGTATTTATCTACCGAGGAGCCGTTTCAGGAACAATTGTTGAAGCTGAAGGAGTTAGTGGCTTTGGGTTCGACCCCGTTTTTTTACCCAATGGGGCTTCGCTCACTCTTGCCCAGTCAAAACCCGACTCCCATAACGCGAGGGCCAAGGCAGTTAAGGCCTTGATTGAGAAAGAGGTGTGGGCTGTTTACTCAACGATTGAACGGTGGGAAGGCCCTTGGCAGAATTCCATTTCCGATGAATGAACGGCTATTTTTTATCCGTTCATTAGCTTTTCATCCATAGACTGCTACTTCTCACTATCCAACTCGACAAGCTGAACTTTGAAAGATCCAGTATTATCTTCATAGTTGGTGTCATGCACCCAAAAATGAATCCTATTTTCTTTAGCTAAAAAGGACTTTGATTCATAAATGTGATCGGAATGATAATCGTCATCACATATAGGAATCTCGCTACTGTTGCGTAAGGAAACAGTTTTCGTACGGCTCCCCTCTTTGCTAAACTCGTAACAGGCATCGCTAGCCAGCTTTTCTCTATTTTGAATCCATTTTCCCAGATTGACATAACCGCTCACTTTAATGCGGTAATGATGCTGCAAAGTCAATCCGATAGATGAAGTAGGAGTACCATCGGCATAGACTTCTCCACTCCAAATAATTTTTTCAGCACAACATGGACTCGCAAAAAATAAAGCACTTAAACAGAAAAGTAAATTAACATGTCTCATCCGAATGCTTCTCCCATCGTTTGGCAACTAAGACGCTGCTTTAAGATGAATGTTCACAAACTTATCATTTTTTTCGATAAAAAAATGAGCATCTGTCTACGATGGATTTAATTCTGATTGTCCTTAAAAGGACATCCTTTTTCAGAGGCCAATGAGCGAATGCTCTGATAAAAAGAATCCAAGTTTACTTCGTCAGGAAATGAAAAATGCTTTAAAGCCTGGTTAATCTCTTGTGTGCCAATTTGATCATCTTCTGGAAGCTCTTTTCCATTTCTAAAAAACAAGAGCTGCACAGCTAACACTTCTTTTTGTTTTTTGGTTAACAGGCCTTCATTGGACACTAACGCTCTTTGATAATGAAAAGAAATCACCGAGACTTTAATAGGCTTCTTAACGACTTCTGCCAGTTTCAACATTCCCTGGCAATGGCTGGCTTTATCATCAGCAAAAAGAACGTCTAGCTCTTCTACCTTGCTCCACCTTGGATGCTTTTGCAGCCACTCGTAGAAACAGTCTTTCTTCGGGCCTTTGGAAAAAATAATTTCTACGCCAAGCAACGAAGTGAGCCGAGATTGCTCTAGATTCCTTCTTGTCATTTCGCTCATATTTTCAGGGCGGGCTGTCAAAATAATGACTTCCCATCCATACTGATGGCATCGTGAGATAAAACTGTTAACCTTATTTGGATTTTCGCAAGCTATGAAAGAGGCTCCCTCTCGCAATTTAAAAAGCAAAGAGGCATGAGCATTAAAATGAACCTTGTTCTTTAAATTGAGCCTGAACAAACAATCGTTCAAATCGTCAGAGCCGCTCAACACTCTTGATTTTGCCAGCGTATGATCAAAATCTAAGACCAACATCTTCACTTTATTGTCCGAGGATGTCGTCTTTATTATTGCCTTGTCTTCAATCTCCAAAAGAGATTGAATTGGAATCGGCTGTTCTAGTGAAGAAATTCCTACTAAAGTCATCAAAACACCTTAAACCTAACAAAACATTAGTCGTGAATGGGAAGAAGCAAACTCGTGTTACCAGCCCAACAAAGCAGGCTGAATCGTCTTCACCCGCCAGCTGAATCTTTAAACAGATATGCGCTTCAATCAAGCTCTATAAATCAACCAAGCTTTCCCACTCTTTTTCATTAAACCCCGTCAATCCGATGCCCTCTCCAAGCAAAAAAGGGCGTTTCACTAACATACCATGCTGACTCAAAAGCGTAAGAGCCTCATCGGAAGATAAACTCTTCAACTTTTCTGATAATTGCCACTCTCGGTACAGCTGTCCCGAAGAATTAAAGAGTTTTTTTATGTCGCCCTCTTTATAATCGAGCATCGTTTGAAGCTCTTGCAGGGAAGGTGGGGTCTCGGTAATTTCTCTGCGTGTAAAGGCGATTTTCTTCTGCGTCAAAAAGCTCAACGCTTTCTGACAGGTCGAACACTTGCTGTAGACATAAATAATCATCGTACCCCTCCAAAAAAGGGTTCAGAATACCTTTTCTGACGCTTATTTTTCAAATAAAATACAACTATCATAGCGCGTTTAACTCCTTCTAGGCCGTACACATGACATCTATTTTAAGAAAACCTTTCCACTTTGCGAGACACGGTACAACCGATTGGAATGTTTTGCAGCTATGCCAAGGGCACACAGACATTCCTTTAAATGAAGCGGGAAGAAAAGAAGCAGCGGCACTTGCGCAAAAAGCAGCCTCTTTCAACTTTAGCCATCTTTATACAAGTCCTTTAAGAAGGGCCCTTGAAACCGCCTCGATTGTTCAGCAAACATTATCCAATAGTCAATTGATACTCGTCGATGAATTAAAGGAACGGCATTGGGGCCAATTAGAAGGCATTTCTAGCCTTGAAATGTATCGAATAGAGGAAATAGAAGAGAGCAATCCCTCTTTTAACCCAGGTCGCGGAGTAGAAACACGAGACTGTTTTAAAGTGCGAATTGCAAAAGGGCTCAATCGATGCCTCGCAAATGATGAGAAGCCTCTCATCATTGCTCATGGCAGGCTTTTTTTAGTGCTGTGTGAGCTGCTTCAAATTCCGCTCGTCAGACAAATTCCCAATGCCTCATTAATCCACTGCATTCCAGCTCACGGCACCTGGACTGTTAACTTAATTGGATCTAATCGCTGAAGAAATTCTCTTTTATTCAACCATTTGCGTAAGGGCACCTTCATTGAAAGATACCCTTATTAAACTCGATCCTCAATGCAAGCGCATCACCTGCTTACTTCTTTTGAATGACATCTTTAAGGAGAGTTGCAATCGCTGTAAGTGCACCACCACTGACTCCGCTAACCCCGATGGTGGCAAGAAGTGTAGCCAAATCGAATTCACTGCCTGTTGCGGCTGGCGTCCCAGTAGCTGCCGTTGTTGCACTCGTAGAGGCTAATACGCCTAAGGCTTTTAAAATAAAATCACCAACTCCCCCACCTAAGAGTCCTACGATACTATTTACTAGCGTACCAAGGTTCTTTTGCGGCATGGCTGCACCAGCCACGTTTCCTCCAACGGCACCACTGATTAAAGAAATAAGAAGATTAACGATATCCATGAGCCACTCCTTTGTTGCGTTGTTTTTTACATATAAAGATTTTTTTAATGATTTTGTCAAATAAATTTTTTATACATTTTTCCTCTGACTCTTCGTTTTATTTTTTTTGTCAAAAGAAAAAAGTTATTACTGGCCTCCTGGCTTGCTGAAATCGCTTTGAAATTAATCGGCCTTCACTCATTTTTATGCATTCAAGTATTAACGCTCTGCAGATCGGTATGCATCTTGAGCAAGCCCCTATCTCAAAACTTTAGACCACAAAACTTTAGACTACATATGATACATATTGATACGTGCCATCCCTTGGAAAAAATGAAAGCTTGGATTGAATCAGAAAAGGCGATGGGATCTGATAACCCAAACCGCGTCGTGCTAGCCACATCCTCGCAAGACATCCCGCGCAGCCGCATTGTGGCTATCAGAGAAATTACTGGCGAAGGAATTGTTTTTTTTACACAGCGTGAAACTCGAAAGGCAAGAGACCTCTCTATCAATCCACGAGTATCCATGACACTGTGGCTTGCCCAACAACAGCGGCAAGTTGTGCTTGAGGGGTATGTAAAAGCTTTAACTGATGAAGAAAATTTGTTTTATTGGAGAACCATTCCCCGCGAGCAGCAACTGCGTTTTACTGCTTATGCCCCCATTTCAAGCCATGCCATCCCCTCGCCTACCACCTTATCTGAAAAATATCGGGATTTAAAAAGCGCATTCGAGAATAGAGACATTCCCATGAGTGATCATTATTGCGGATTCCACGCTATTGCCATATCGATGTGCTTCTATACGCTTGGCTCTGAAGAATTTTCAGAGGTCCTTCACTTTGAATATTGTCACGGCAAGTGGAAACAACAACTTTTATCCCCTTAAGTCCATGACTGATTGACTGCTGATTAGTCGCAAAACATGAGGAAAACTCCGGCGTAATGGGCAGGGACAGATGAAGGTCAAAGTCAAAAAATTGCATGCAAAAAAATAAAGCGAAGCATCATTAGATCGCTTCGCTTAAGAGACTTGAAAAAAGCTACACTTTACTTCTCATGCAAACGGTTGATGCGCTCTTTCTCATACACCTCGTCCGAATGAGCTGCGTTGAAAACGAAAGCTGCGGCTGCGCCGCCCAATAAATTAGCAGCGATGTAAATCCAAAGGTTTGACCAATGGCTTAAGTTTAAAATGGTCACCCCTAAGGCCACAGCCGGATTAAACGCGCCGCTAGAAATTGTTCCGATCGCATAGGCACCGGCTAAAACGGTAAAGCCGATTGCCCAGCCAAAATAGGAATTTCCAGCCGTATCTCTTGCTGTTGCTACGTTAAGAACAACAAAGCACAAAGCAAAGGTAAATAGAAATTCTACGATGAATGCCCTGACAGTGTGCAATTCGAGTGGCTTGGCAGAAAGGCCATCTTTTAAGTAAAGCACGAGGAAAGCCCCTACAATGGCAGCGGCTAATTGAGCGACCCAATACATCCATAAATCATTAAGTGAAAGCTTTTTGCGTAAATAAACAGCTAAAGAGACGGCAGGATTATAGTGTCCGCCTGAAAGATGGCCTCCTGCAAAGACCATGACAGCTAGAACAGATCCGATCGCCAATGGAGCCCATAAACCGGCGCTATTGGGCTCAAGCACGACCATTCCGACAGTAAAAACTAAAAAGAATGTCCCTATAAATTCGTACAGATATCTCATAAAACTCCTTATTTATCGCCAAAAAATTCAACACTTCCAAGGCTAAATTTTTAGCTTAAACTGTTACCACAATTTTTCCAAATTGCTGATTTGATTCTAAATAGCGATGGGCTTCAACAATGTCTTTAAGCACGAATGTTTTGTCTATGACAGGCTTTAATTTACCGGAGGTCAAAGCCTCCAGGATAAATCGCTTTGCTTTATCGAACCTTTTTGGATCTTCAACAACCTCAAAAAGCACATAACCTCGCATGGAAAGCGATTTAGTCAATGCTGCCATCAAGGGAAAGGGAGTGGGGTCAGAACTTAGCGCTCCATATTGGAAAAGAATGCCTCCCTGTGCCATGCCATCGGCTAAAGCTAATACCGTTTTCCCCCCTACTGGATCAAAGGCAATTCTAGCACCTTTGCCATGAGTTATTTCTTTTAAACGCGCAGCCAAATCTTCTTCCTGCGTAGCAATGACATGCGCTGCACCGGCTTTTTCAAGAGACTTGCGTTTAATGCTTGTACGCGTTGTAGCAATGGGAATCGCGCCGATTAGATTGCACAATTGAATTGCAGCAAGGCCAACACTGCTGGAGGCAGCTGTGATGACCACGTAATCTCCTTTTTCCACCTTCGCAATGTCGATCAGCGCTCCGTAGGCGGTCATATATTGCATCCAAACAGCTGCCGCATCAATGAAAGAAAGGGAGTCTGGATGTTTAACCACGTATTTAAATGGCACAGTAGCAATTTCTCCATACACACCATACTTCCCTTGGTCAATGGTTGGAACAACGCTAACTGCATCGCCAATAGACAGGCCAGTAACTCCAGTGCCTAATGCTTCAATGGTACCAGATGCCTCATAGCCCAATCGCGAAGGTAATTGGGGTTGGGCTAAATACGTTCCAGATCGGAACATCGATTCTGCTCGATTGAGTCCAAGCGCCTTGACTCTAATTCTTACTTCACCAGCTCCGGGAGGAGGAACCTCAATATTTTCAATCTGGAGAACTTCCGGTCCGCCTGTGCGGTTAAAACGAACAATTTGTGACATTTACTCCCCCTTAAATATTACAATCATCAGGCAAGCATATGAACGAAAAAGCCATTTTTTCTAATTTTTTATTTAACAAAAAAAACATTCATCTCTTTTATGAGCTTCTCGTTAATTTAGAAGGCTAATTGAAAAATCGGAGACCCTGATTACGGCCCATGTTATGAGGGAGCGTTCTAGGTATTGGCCCTAGAACTAGCAGCAGCAAACCTTAGGCGAAAATGGGGAAAAGGTAAACATGACGTTTTAAGTAATTTATAATCAGTTACTCTGTGCGTGCTTTACCCGCGGCTTTTAAAATATTGAATCTCTTTTTCATGTTTTTCTGCCGCCTCACGTGTACCAAATGTCCCAAGATTTCGGCGCTTGCCGGTTTTGGGATCCGTCGATCTCGAATAGATGCGGTACTGGCCTGATTTTAGCTTTCGAATCATGACAACCTCCTTGCTTGAAGGATAAAGGATCTTGAGCTTAGATTAGCCTATTCTGTCCTATTGTAAAATATTTTTTCACATTAAACCCAGAGCAAGTTTTAAAATTTAATTGGACTCAAATCCACCATGGGATATGCATTGGGTGGGATTATTGCAAGAACTTAAAACTAAAAGAGGGTTCATGGGACAAGCAACATCTAATCAATGCCTTACGGGTAAAGTTGCAATTGTAACAGGAGCGGCAAGAGGAATTGGACGCTCTGCGGCCATAGCCTTAGCCCATGCGGGAGCTGCAATTGTTGGGCTGGATTGCTGCTCAAACCTCTTTCCCAATTCAGGCGTCAAGCCATCCGCTCCCGAAGATTTAAACGAAACGGGCCGGCTCGTCCAAGCAACCGGTCAGCCCTGGCTTGGTCAAATCGTTGATCAACGCGAATTTGCCTCTCTCCAATCGAGTGCCCAACAAGCAGCACAACGATTTGGAGGAATCGACATCCTATTTGCCAATCCAGGAGTACAAGGCTTTAAGCCCCTCCTCGAAATGGAAGATAGCGATTGGCAAATACACATGGATGTAAATCTGACGGGCACCGCCAAAGCCATCCGAGCCTTCGCCCCCTATCTCGTCAAGCAAGGCGGCGGCCGCATCATCGTCACCTCCTCGACACAAGGCAAGCACGGAACAAAAAATGGCGCTGCTTATTCTGCTTCTAAATGGGGAATCATTGGATTGATGAAGTCGGCGGCCCTTGAACTTGGCGTGTACGGAATCACGGTTAATGCGCTCATTCCAGGCCTCATCGATACAGAGCTGACACGCCATGAAGAACGGTACGCCCAGGTTCTCCAAGCCGCAAGCAAACAACCCACCGGATCCGATGAGGAAACAGCTCGTCAAATCCTCGCCAGTCAATCGCCTTTAAACTTGCCTTGGATCGATCCCGACGATGTGGCTCCGCTTGTCGTCTTTTTAGCCTCCGATGCCGCCCACCTAATATCGGGAGCAACCTTTGACGTCACAGCCGGCGACAGTGCCCATTTCCGATGATGCAACATAGGCATCAAAGCAAAAACATAAGCCACGAGATTTTGCTTCGTCTAAGGCCTTATAAAAGGCGCAAGCTTGTATTTTCCATAGCATGTTACAGAACTTATGCTTTAAAATACCTCTCTTAAAATAACCGTATTAATAGACTTCTTTGCAAAACTTTAGGATTCGCATGCATAAAAACGCTGTTTGGACTAAGCTCGGCTCCCGCCTCCGATTCGTCAAATCTGAAAAAGGAGTCCCATTCAATTGGCTCTTTCTTCCCGGCGGGCCCGGGCTTGGCTCCGAGTCGCTGCATGAATTAATCGATTGCTTGAACCTTCCTGGATCTCTCTGGTGCCTGGATCTGCCAGGCGATGGATCTAACACGGCAGCTAATAATACCGAGGCCTTTAAGCATTGGTCCAGTGCGCTTTTAGAAGCTGTAAATGTGTTTGAACATGTCATTTTAGTGGGACATTCGACAGGCGGCATGTATGCGTTAGCAACGCCTTTGCTCGAAGACGCTTTAACAGGCCTTGTCTTAATAGACTCTGCTCCCGACACCTCCTGGCAAATAGCTCTGGGAGAAATGATGAAGGCGTCCCCAATGCCAGCATTAGAGCATTTGCATCAACTCTATATGCAAAACTCAACTCCTGCCATTTTAAAAGAAATGACTCTCACTTCAGCCTCCTACTTTTTCACAGAACAGGGCCTACAAAAAGGGCTCTCAATGCTGCAGAATCTTCCCTACAATGTCGAAACGTGCAATTGGTCAGATAAAAACTTTGACTCCACTTATCAGGCACTGTGGATTCCTAAGACCATACCAACCCTGATCATGGCAGGCTCTCAAGACCGTATGACGTCTTTAAGCCTTTTTAAGCAGAATGAAGCCTTCAGTAGACCCAATATCACCATGCGTGAAATTAGTCAGGCAAACCATTTTCCATGGATTGAAAATCCAGAAGAGGTCGCTGCTGTTTTTAGCGAATATTGTCAAAATATTCGCTAATCGGGACAAAAAACTCAAGAATAGCCCTTACTAATACCTTCAAAAGACGGTTAAGAGTGATATACCCTTGGTCTTATTACAAAACGGCAAGACCCAAGCAAGCAATCTACCAACAAATGAAAAAAAACTTTTCTCGCACCCTCTTCGATCCGTGTTCAGGCTTTATTTCAAATGAAGAACCATCCCTGTTTCTTATAAGTTTTCACCTGTAGCTTTGATTTGAATCGTCTGGCCATCGGGTTTTATTTGGACGGAAGCACGCTCTTCAGCGATGGTTTTTACTCCATCCGCAGCAAGGTTGACAGTTACTCAAGATTTGGCTTTTGTTATTTATATCCTTCTAATTTCGCTACCATTGAGATGGTTATAATCACATAGTAATCAACGCTAATCATGTCACCTATCAAGCCTTTCGAAGTCCAACCACGACAACCTTAGAAATTACTTCACTAGCAACGGAGGACTATGGACTGGCCAAAGGAGCTGCGGGAGTCGTCAAAGCCGCAAGGACTGGATTGCCTGAGCTTTAAAACTAGAAGCTAAATACATTTCCAAACCTGGAATATCTCGTGGAAGTATAGCAGGATCAACAACAAACTTAAGTTCTCCAGCTCCAAAAGAGATGAATTTTTGTAGAATTGATGCTATAAATCCAAAAAACTTTAAACGGCTCGGGTCTGATGTCAAGTAAATACAGAGTTTCAGCCGATGAAGCGTTGAAGTCTGGAATAAAATTTCTTGGGCCCGATTATAAGCCACTTGGTAAATCAAATAGCGGGATTTTTTAGAAGTACAAATGGATTAAGAGGTTTTCGCTTTACAAGGTCTTCACGATCCAAACATTCCACATTACCACTTAGAAGTTTTTAAACCAGGCGCAAATAAAGCTTATATAAATAACCACATATCATTTTATGAATAGGACAAATATTGAAATCAAAAAAATTGGGAAATCCTAAAATGAAAGCCTTTAGTGCCAGCTACAACCCTATAGCCGAAGGCGAAAAGTGATCGCTTCTTTTTTCAATTTACTTTCATGAATCAAATTGTTAAAAACACTCCAATCAAAAAGCAATTTAAACCTTAAAAAGGCTGTTTTATGGCGCCTGCCAATCCCCAAGAACGATTTCATTTTTTAGATGCGCTTAGAGGAATTGCAGCCTTAGCAATTGTTATTCTGCATAACTATCAGATGCTTAATGCCAAAACTGGCTTTACTTACCCCGATTGGCTTCACAAACTCATTTTTTCAGGACATTCTGGAGTCACAATTTTTTTTATCATTAGCGGCTTTGTCATTGCCTATAGCGTGCGAAAATCTTTTATTTCCTTTCACTACTGCAAACTGTTTTTTATTAAGCGATCTATCCGCTTGGATCCACCCTATTGGATCACTTTATTTGTAATGATTAGCAGCAGCTTGCTGTTTGCAAAATTGGTTGCCAAACAAGATGAATCTGTTTTTCAAAACGCTGAAATCATTAGCAATATTTTTTATTTACAAGGTTTTTTTGACCATTCATCGATCAATCCCGTTTCATGGACCCTTTGTATGGAGCTACAGCTCTATTTGTTCTTTGTTCTTATGCTAGCCACCATTTTTCGCATAAGTCTTATTGCCAGCTACCAACAACAAATTCAGCTCATTGCATCGCGAGCATTTCCTCTCTTTTTTGCTTTTCTCTTGTTCCTCTCGCTAGAGCAGAATTTAAATCTTATATTCCCCTATTCTGCGATTTATCCTTACAATCCATTCGCCCTTCACTATTGGTATCTATTTTTTCTGGGGGTTGCCACGTGCTGGGAAAAAATTGGGTGGATTCAAAGGACATGGCTCTATAGCTACTATGCCATAGTATTCGTCTATATATTGGCAAGCTTGCAAAAAGAAATGGCTGCTGGCTTATCGATTGCAGCAATGATTCACTTACTGGGTAGGCATGACTACTTAACAACCTGGAGAGGCCATCCCGTCTTCCAATACTTAGGCAAAATTTCTTATAGTCTTTACCTCATTCACTGGCTGGCCAGTTCAAATTTTATTAATTTTGTCTCGAAGCGTGCGGGTGATATTTATCCTGCTAAAGCAACGCTGATTTTAGCCGGAGGAATTTTAGTCGCAATAGGAGCCGCCCATGTTTTTTATGAATGGATTGAACACCCATGTTTGAAGTGGAGTCAGCGGTTGTCTATCCCGCAGGAGCGATTACATCAAACAGCTATACAATCACGCTACGCTAAATGAACGCATCAAGCACTCAACAATCATGTTTAAATAGCCCATTTTAGCTTTGGGGTCTTTCAAAAGATCCAGATAATCCTCGCTTAACGCACCATTGATGGCGCTCGTAATAAACAAACTCATCATGTCTATATCTATTTCTTTGCGAATCTGACCCAGTTTTTGAAGCTGCGTCAATGGCTCCTTCCAATTGTCAGGCGAGAATGGGGTGCCACCAGCGAGCTTATCTTTCGTGAGCTCAAGTTTTTGCCATGATAGCATGCGGAGAATCTCAGGATGCCTTTCATAAAATTCAAAGCGGCTATGCACTATATGCTTTAAAATATCTCGTAAACCCCGGCCCGCATCGAATTCTAACCCGCCCTTTTCCACATAAGAGCCCACCAACTGTCTTTTAACGCTCTTCCATAGCTCTTCTTTTGATGCATAATAATGATAGATAAGACTCTGATTAATCTGCGCTTTTTTGGCAATTTCGCTAATGGATGTTCCATCAAATCCTTTTTTTACAAATAAATGGCAAGCCGCCTTCAATATTTTTTCTTGCGTTTTCGCCGCTGCAACAGCACGTTTTGTATCAATTCTAGAACTCATAATTCCTTTTTTTTGTTGAATGATCGTTCAGTCAATGCTATACATATATTCCATTGAATGAACGTTAAGTAAATCAAAGATAGCATATGAGGAGTCAAATGTTTAGAGGAAATCATGTAGATGAAAAAACAGATTTAGCCGTCTATATTGAGACGGCTTTAAAAGAGGTTATTGAAAACATGGAGGCTGGCGAAGAGGTCTTTTCACATTATTTTTCTCCATCCTATACTCAACATGTCGATGGGCATGTGTTAGATTACAAAGATTTTATTCAGCACATGACGATTCAGAAAACCCTCCTTAAATCTGCAACAGTGACTATCCAACATTCGCTCGCAGAACCGGATAAGGTCTGCACCGTTCATAGAGTTAGTGCAGTTAAGAAAAATGGAAGCGTCGTAGAGATCCAAGTGATTGCTTATTTCGAATTGGAAAACGGAAAAATCGTGCTGTGTAAAGAACTGACCCATCTCATAAGCGGTGCTGATGCAGATCGCACCATTGGCTCCATCAAATGAGTTCATAAAAAAACTGGATGGCGTCGCTTCTCTAGTAGAGGACCCCATTCAGTTCCTTCATTTCGCGCGAAGCTATTGCAAAGAATTGCTTGAAAAGCGATAGCCCAGACGGCCGCGCGTCAACGCAATGAGCACTAATGCCACAGCCTCGAAACCGATGGCAAGTCCGAGATAACCATACAAAAAGTTGTAATCGGTCAATTGGGTAAGTTCGGGAAAGAGCGGCCAAAGAATCGCATTGGGAAAAGCATCGACCGAAGCATGCACCACAATGGCCATGAAGATGCTTCCCTTCGTGTGATTGAAAATCCAGGTCATGATGATGGATACACCTACGATCCACGTCATGTATAGAGCAATATTGGGAATAGTGGGCTTCGTCCACTGCCCACTGAACCAAATCGGCATATGCCAAAGGCTCCAAAGCAACCCAAGGATGATGCTGCCCATTAAAGGACCATACCGTTTTTGCAGTCTGGGTAATGCAAAACCACGCCAGCCAGGCTCTTCTCCCAATGGACCGCCTATGATCAGCGCAGGATAAATAAAAAACAAGGCATAGGCAAACAGTGTATCCCATCTTATGGGAGTAAAAGAGGTCCAAACATCTGGCAAGATGACCGATCCAAGCGTCATGATCAAGGGGATGCCGATCAGCGCAAAGAAATACCACCAAAGCCTAACACGCCAAAGCATGATCCGCTTCAAAAAATCCCTGATCCCTATCCATCCTTCACTCATTCCAATGACAATGAGCGCTGCTAAAGAAGGCCCAAACGCTCCAAGAGCAACGGTCGGCAGAAAAGGCATCGGGCTGTTAAATGGCAGGAGGCCTGCCCCATTTCGAGAAAGCACAAATGATCCCCATACAAGCCAAGAAAGAAGATAAGCAAGAATAAAGTAGGAAGTAAGAGGGAAACGGAGCGAGCTTTCCCCGCTAGATTTTTCGCCATCCAAAGTCATAAAAAACTTTACCTATTTACTGTCAAAATAGACCAGAATCTTTTTCGTTTCACTGTTTTTATGCAATCCTTACCCAATCTTAAAATCCCAAAAGCACCCCAGAGGGTAAAATTAGTTACTAGATACAATGCATGTCATCATCAATAAAATTGAAAAAGAATGATAAATTTTAATTTAAATGAAGTAATTAGCGTTATTACGCATACGGCCGACTCTATTAATAATAGAAATACCTCTCATTCTTATATAAAAATTGACGGTAAAAAATGGAGCGTTGCGCAAGCTAAAGCCACTTCGATAAAGGAAGTGAGCCGGTGCGTTAAGTCTATACTCGCAGAGAATCGCGCGATTAGCCTCCCAACACTTCATACATTAAGAAACTGCTTTGACGCCATTGCTTCTTCTTATCTCACCAAGCATAGCGGAATTCTTGCCCGACTCATGCGCTTTTTTTCTCGAAGCGTGCGGTCAGAGTATCAGCAGACCAAGACCTTAATTGAAGATGCGAAGAACTCTTTGGAGCAATTAATTCTGACAGGTTCTGAGATTAGCCCTTCAAATGGCACAAGCTTAAGAGAGGCTGTTAAATCTACTCATGTGTTTATCTTCTCCGGTCCTTTTGAAGGCGAGCATACGGGCGATACCGATTATGCAGAGAAGATGGTTGATCTATTGGAAGAGGAGCAGATAAACGCTTCTTACATTACAGGTTCAACAGTTGCACAAGGCGCACCCTTATATGATCCTAAAGACATCACCTATGCAGGCTATGGAGAGCGCAGAAAAATCGTCGATGATGATAAACGCAAGCAAGCTGTTGCTAATGTCATCTCACACTTGTTATCTTTTGATGGCCCAAAAATTTTTCACCTACAGCTCCGAGTTCCCGAAACGGGATGCCTGTTTTTGCCTGAGGATTTAAAACAGCTTAAAGAACAAGGCATTAAAGTCATCGTCACTTGCCATGAATGGCAGCTCAATAACCATAGGCCTTGGTATCAAGAACAGGCATTTGAGTACTTTCAAGAAGCAGATAAGGTTGTTTTTTTAAACCAAGAGGATGCTTCCCATGCCGTTAATTTTTCTGAAAGGAATCTAAACGAGCTATTGGACAAACATTCTGTCTCCGCCGTTCCGATTACCGTTACTATCCATACTCCTCCTTCAGTAGCAGAGGTTCTCAATAGAGATAAAAATATTATCACGTTTGGCCTCATACGCCCAAATAAAGGGTTCGAACAGGCTGTTTATCTGGCACAAAAAATTAAGGATAATGGACCAGAAGGGTGTAAAGTTCTCATTGCCGGTAAACCGACCTCTTTTAATTATTTTATGAGGCTTGCAACCCCCATTTTAGCGCTCAATGAAGAAGATACAACTAGACTCAAACAGGCATGGGATCAAGATCCGATTCATTTTGGCGCATTCAAGCAAATGATCCATCTTTTACAAAAAGAAAATAGGCCTGAAGCCCTTCCTGCTGAATTTCACATCGATCTTAGCGAACAAGAATGGCAAGACTTGGTATCGAGAAGCAAATATGCATACAAACCTGATAACAAAGGCTTTGCCAATAACGCCTCTGCCATCATTAATCTGCTTGCCAATGGCTGCATCACTTTCGCTAAGTGGGGAATAGTCACAGATAGGCAGTTTTTACCCGGTGGAACACATGGAAATGCCATTATTCTGACTAAAGAACAAAAGCCAGATTTAGCCAATTTTTCACCTGAGCCAGAAGAGGTTATTGCAGACATTCGCATGAGAGAAAGTGATCCTGATCAAAAACTTAACCGAGAAACGGTGACTGCAGCTTTAAAAGCCGCTCATGATCCTATTAAAGGCGTATTCAGCAATAAAGTAGTCACACAAGACGTGATAGCAGTCTATGAACAATTTCTTAATGAAGATGCCTGAAGCATAAGCTCGGAACTCCCCACCTCGGAACTCCCCACCTATGAATATTCACAAAAAATTGAAGTTCTGACAGTAGAAAAAGCTCCTACAAAAGACAAAGAGATCGAGGCTAAGCCGATTAAAATACGAGAGCAGCTGTCTCAGGTTCTTGTAAAAGACTCCGATGACAATGCCTATGCTACCCGCTTTAATGAAACTGTCGATCAAGCTCTTCTTGATCGTTCTAGATTAAGACCTGTTAGAAGACTATTCAAAAGGATTATTAATTTACTCAGCGATTATTTAAGTAAAGAAAGAGACAGCCACTGCATGCTTGATGGCTATCCCATTGCCATCCGGCCTCGTCCATGAACTGATTCACGCCATATACCACATTGAAGATAAACAGGCGGGCATCTTTCGCAGCGCATGGAAAGCCAATCTATTCCGCTGTCTAAAAAACGAGTGATTTAATCAATAATCATTCGTTTTTTACTTTTAATTCCAAATTTGTATATGTAATAACAGGAAGTTAATAACAGGCAAAATTGGTTAATTAGATACAGCCTAAAGAAAAGGTTATTATGGCAGCTTGGATTGATGGCTATGTGGAGAGCCAAGGAGTCAATATCCACTATGTTACTAATGGCGTCGAGGAAGCCAAGGCAGGATCCCTTCTGTTTGTACCCGGAGTCATGATGCCTGCTTGGATATGGGAAAAACAACTTAGCCATTTTTCTAAAACCTATCGCGTCGTTGCTATGGATCCAAGATCCCAGGGAGAGTCAGGCTCCTCAACCGAGGGGCATTATGCCTTTTCACGCTCCAAAGATATTGCCGCCGTTGCAGACCACTTAAAATTGAAGCATCTCGTTTTAATTGGATGGTCTCTTGGAGTTCCTGAAGCGATCAACTATGCCGCTCACTTTAGACCGAAGGATATGCTAGGGCTCGTGCTTATCGATGGGCTCGCTGGAATCGATTCTACTGTGCCTTTTTACAACTCAACGGTCGAGTATTGGTCCGAGTTTCAAGTAGATCGCGTTGCCAAGACCAAAGAATTCATCAGGCTCATCTTCAATCAGCCTCATTCTGAGGCATACTTAAATAAACTCTATGAGACGGCTCTAAGAATGCCAACCAATACGGTCATGGCTTTGATGAACAACTACATTTTGCAAGATTTTCGCCCCTTGTTGCCCAAGCTCAATATTCCCACACTCATTGCAACAATTGAGGGGCCTCGTCTCGAATACATGCAGGAAATGCAAGCCTTGCTGCCTCATGCCCGTCTAGCAGTCATCAAATCGGCCGGCCATGCCCTATTTGTCGACCAACCAGAGACATTCAATGCTCTTTTGGACGCATTCATCCTGGATCTATTGACTCCAAAGCCTTTTAATTCCGCTGCATCCTTCACAAGCCATTGATCACTGCGCTAGCTCATCAGTACACATCACTTGGTAAAGATCAGCATGTGGAATGGCAGTCTCTCGTAAAGCAAACTCTGCCCAGTTATCAAAGAGGCTTATCATTTTAGGCAGCAGCTGATCAAGCATCGGAATGGCAATACTATTGATAGCACCATTTTCTGGGAGGCCGCTGAGATATGTTAAGGACCCATTGGGCGCTACTAATGCCGCGAAAGGAACACCATAGGATTCTCCTCCGACGAGCCCAAATCCGGAAGAGTGGAGCGCTGCACCGTCCAGGAAGCCTTCACCGCTTGGGAGCCCTTTCAATGGCGTCAAAGTACCATCAGGGGAGACCAAAGTCCCATAGGGGCCTGATGCAGAGAATCCCACAATAAGCCCCGTCCCCGATTCATTAATTGCAACGTTATAGATAACTCCTTCCGTAGAAGGTAGATTCTTTAGAGTTGTGACACAACCTCTGCGTGATACAAGAGCAGCATAAGGGAGAGAATGGGAGGCGCCCCCCATGATTGCTGCTCCAGAGGCATTGATTGCAACGCTATAGTTAAGCCCTTGAGGCAGATTAGCGATGGGGGCCACAGCCCCATTCCGAGAAACAAATGCAGCGTATACAGAATCGCTGTCTTGTCCTCCAATGAACGCTACTTTCGAGCGATTGATGGCAACCCAAAAAAATACGCCCCGGATTCGGGCAGTCCTGTCAAGGGCTTTAGACTCCCCTTTCGCGAAAACAGGGCGGCATAGGCTGAATTTAAAGGACCTTTTCCGCCAATGAGTCCTTCATTAGTATGATCATCAATCGCAACGCTATAAATCAGTCCCGTTGCTGGCAAATCAAGAGGTTTAGCTTTTCCTTTAGGAGAAACAAGGGCTGCATAGGGAATGTTAGAATCTAAATGCCCTCCTCCAATAATTCCTCTTCCCCCTTGATTAATCGCAACAGTATAGATCTCACCTGGTGCGATCAAACCTTCAATCACGTTTAATTTTCCATTAGGCAAGACTAAGGCTGCATAGGCATCTACCCCATTCGTTCCCCCAATGATCCCTTTCCTCTTGGCATTAATCGCAACTCTATAGGTGAGCCCCCTTGAAGGCAGCCCGGGTAATTCCATGACCGTTCCATCAGCCTTAAGCAAAGCCGCATAAGGAGCGCTTGCTTGTCCTCCAAGGATGGCAATCGGGTCTGAGCTGTTGGAAAAAACAGGGCTGATGGAGAAATTGCCTAAGACAGCAAGGCTAAGAAAACAGTTTTTTTAAAAAAATTACAAAGCTTCACCCCTATAGAATACTTCACAAGGACTCCTCCTTTCCAAGTTCTAGTTGCGAAAACATCAACCCAATATTTCATTTTATTAGACGCTAATCCCATTATCCGGCGCCCACTACGCATGGGCCCCATAAGAAGATAGTTATCGATGATAACTTCGGATCTGGATCTCTGCCATTTTGATTCTCTCAGATAGCACTTAAAATAAATATTTAACAAATCTTTTCAAAAAATTTTCAAAGGTGAAGCCCATCCCCCTTCCTGCACTATATTTTTTAATCTAGTCTACTTCAAAAAAAGGAATCGATTGCAAGAATCAAAAAAAATCATATATTGATTTGGTTACCAAACATTTTGAAATCCAGGCGATTCATGAACCGTTCCCTCCATTTGGCACTAAAACTTATTGTTCTTTTAAATTTAGCCGGCAATGCCGCCTATGCGATGGTTGCAGGTGGACGCCCTAACTCCATTTCCGGAGGTCATAATGCTTTTGCAGGAGTTGTCAATCCTGCAAATGCCGTATGGATCAAAGATCGTTTTGACGTTGGGGTGTTTTTGGTTCATCAACAATCATCACTCGATAACAAAAATAACAATCCTCTTTTTAATCCAGGAAAAACCAATCAGACTTACAAGGCTGAGTATTTGTCTACAGGGGATGTAGCCATTCATAAAGTAGGAAAAATAAAAGGATATGATTGTTCGTTTAGCCTTGCCACCTATACGACCCCTGGTTATATAAAGGTACGAACAAAAAAGGCCATTCCGATTGCGGGTAAGACACCCATTTTTTTAGAAGATAAAACCCAGGCCATTTCTTCTATTTTTTCATTGAAGCTCAATGAAAAGCACTCGGTAGGCTTTTCATTGGACTATTTTTATCTATCTCATTTGCGCCAGGGCTTTCAAAATGCGGATAATCCGCTAAAATCTGTGTCTCCTGGGCATGTCACAAATAAGGGAATGGATCATTCCCAAGGACTTGGACTTACGTTGGGATGGAGATGGAATATCTCGAAGTCCTTAACTTTTGGACTAGCTTTTATAAAAAAAAGCTATGTTGGCCAATATAGGAAATATCGAGGATATGAGCCTCATCACGCCAAAAATTATATTCCTGAAACGATAGGAGGCGGTTTTACTTATCGGTTTACCAAAAAAATTGCAGGACGTCTTGAGGTCCTATGGACTGGTTTTGGGAGTCTGCCGAATTCGAATAACGCTCTTTTATCTAATGGAAAGTTGAATACCAACAAGCGAGGCTCCCATAAGTCTTCGGGTAGTGGATTGCAAGATGCGACCTTTATCAATCTTGGACTGGGCTATAAAATGAATAGCACGTTGTCGTTTGGTATTGGTTTTTCCCATAGGCTCAGGCTAGCCAGAAAATCCCCTTACATCATATCCCATAGCTATCGTCGACAAATAGCCTATAACCTTGTCACTTTCGGAGTGAATTATAATCATCACCACCATGATTTTTTCTTAACCTTGTCTCATGGTTTTGAGAATCGTCAGTCAGGATATATGCCAGAGCAAATTGGAGGAGGAAAATTCACCTCAAAGAAAAATTACAATTCCCTTTCGATTGCCTGGGGATATCTGTACTAGGTTTCACGCACCCAACTAAACATCACTCCTCCGTCTTTGTCCTACCCCTTTATATTATAGAACATCGATTGTGTAAAAATGTTCAAAACTTCTACAGTAATGAATTCCAAGTAAAATTTTACAACCTTTTTAATTTTAATAGATTAAATACTTTTGATGATTAGAAACAGTATCTGTGTTACTGACCGTTTTTATTGCATATTGGTATCATAAAGAGAAATCTTAGAACTTGTGGCTAATCTAGCCAAATCTGATGGGGGAAAAACTCTTGAAAGTTTCACATGAGGAAGAAGCATTCAAAAAAACTGAGCCTTTGCAAAGGATAAGCTATGAATTTTCTGAAAAATTAAAATATAACCTTACTAAAAACTCTCGTAATAAAAAATCACCTGAAGAACGGCTAAAATGTATTAATGCTTCATTTCGCGATGGGATTGAAAAAAAACAGCTGGCTTGCTTTTTTGGGAAAATAAGTGTTTAAACGGGATGAATGAAAATACCTAAGAAGCCATACTGACTGATTTTTTCTTTTGGACTCCACTGGTAGTAAATTCCCAGCGCTTCTTCAAGTGTGGCAATACCTGGCAAGGCTTTTTCTAAGGTGACATCTTCGAGGTATTGCTCGATTGTATCATACTCTCTAATCTCGGTGACCTTTGCCATGAAGCTGTCGGTTCCGTTAGAAAAGTTAATGTTATCGCCTACTTGAATACGCTTATAGGAGTGGGTTTTTTTTCGTCCTTCAACAGGCTTGACACCTTGGCGGATATAAGAAAACCAGGGATCATCACAATGGATATTAAAAGTAGCCATATTTACAGCTTGAATAGGTTAAAAAAAAACCGAATAGCTCTTTCGAACTATTCGGTTAAGCTGCCGATGACCGGACTCGAACCAGCACTCTATTGCTAGAAGTAGATTTTGAGTCTACCGCGTCTACCATTTCGCCACATCGGCTTAGATTATGCCAGAAGTATAATCATTTGAGCAATTTTGTCAAAGCTTAAAATTTACTATTCTCACCAACGATGGAAATTGCGGAATGCCTTATCCCAAGAATAGTTGACTTTCTCGTTCGTATCCCAGTCAAAGCGTACTTGAATCGACAGGTAAGGATAGGAATGGCGGTTGTCTAAATCGCGCCCCTCGCTCTTCTTAAACAACTTTACAAAGACTTCCTTGTTGTACCAAGGAGGCGTTACAACTTTACTGTCCTCTTTTTCATACCTCTTGAATTCTTCAAAATCTTTCAATCCTTTGTATTTGGGAGTCTCTCGATAATAGGCCAAAATTAAATCGATGACCATTTCAGGCTTATGCTCCAACCCCTGCACATAAAAGTCGACTTCTGCTCCAATTAAATGCTTGTTCGATTGATAAGAAGGAGAGGGGTCGACATATAGATTGTGATCTGGACAGCAATGACCGCACGTGATTACAACCCGCTTATTGGTTTTCATTTGAATATAGTTGAGCAGATCGATCAAAATCGGATAAATAAATTCTTTTTGATCTCTCAGAGGCAAGCTATGCTTTTGCGGGCCGCCGCAGTCGTAGTAGCGGACAAGCTCTTTTTCTTTTTGGACAAGATGAACGGGATGCAGGCTACTCCCCTTACAACGGAAAAAATCTTTCGTAATTTTGGGATAAGCTCCTACCTGTTTTTCCTCCCAAGGATAGGCGACGCGCTTCTGAGGAACCATAGGATCGACCTGCACCAAGGAATCTCCATGATGGCGGTAAATATACTCGCCTGACAGAGAAGAGGTCGTTGAAACAGGTTTAGAAGAGGAAGAGCAACTACTCAATAGAACTAAACAAAGGCAAGCCTTAATTACTGTTTGCAATGACATAAATGAACCTATTAAAATTCTATCTTAGCGCGGCAGGCATTTTGAGGGCGATACATTTGATCGGCACCTGAACGAATAGCTTAAGAGCCTGCAAGCTGGATTTTAAGAGGCAGTCTATTCATTCACCTGCTATACTCCCCAACTTATGTACAGCTTGCTAATACCCATAGTGCAAAGGATTTCCCATGCAATGGATTCACCAATATCAGCTCTTTTTATTCGACTTTGATGGCCTCCTAGTCAATACCGAATCGCTCCATTTCCAGGCCTATCAACACATGTGCGCCGCGCGCGGCTTTCCTTTAAATTGGAATTTTGAGCGCTACTCTGATGCTGCCCACCACCACGCAACGGGATTAAGGGATCGCATTTATGCCGAATTCCCAGCTCTTTATGCTCAAGAACCTGACTGGAGCGTTCTTTATGCTGAAAAGAAAAAAGCATTCCTGAATCTTTTAAAAGCAGGCGCGGCCGAGTTAATGCCTGGCGCAGCAAATCTTCTATTGGCTTTAAAAGAAGCCAATATTAAGCGCTGCGTCGTGACGCATTCTTCCATCACGCTTATTCAAACAATCCGGCATCAGAATCCCATTCTCGATAGCATCCCTCACTGGTTGACAAGAGAAGACTATAGCAATCCCAAGCCTGATCCTGAGTGCTATCAAACTGCCATCCAGCGCCTGGCACAAAATGGTGACAGGATCATTGGCTTCGAAGATAGCCCAAGAGGCTTGAATGCCCTTTTGCAGACTTCTGCAAAACCCGTTTTGATCTGTCCGCAAAATTCCCCTTACTTAAAACACCTCTTGAAGGAAGAGCTCGCCTACTATCCAAGTTTTACAGCCATAAATGACGATGATCATCCATAGATGAGATGATCATCTGGATAATCGACTCTTACCAAAAAGAGCCCTTGCGGCGGTGCTGCCATTCCGGCTAAGCGGCGGTCCTTGGCTGCAAAAATCCGATCGATCTCTTCTAAAGTCTTCTTGTTTGAGGCCACATCTACTAAAGTCCCAACAATGTTGCGCACCATCTTATACAGAAAGCCATCCCCTTCAAACTCGAGCCGAAGCCCGCCCTCCACTTCTATCGTGTCGAGGCGATAGAGTGTTCTAACAGGATCATGAGCCGCCGTTCCAGCATGCGCTTCATTGGCAAAGGAAGTAAAATCATGCGTTCCAATAAATAAGCGTGAGGCTTGTTTTAATAAATCAACATTGATTTTGCGCAACAAATGCCAGCTATAAAGGCGTTGAAAAGGATTCATCACGCGGTTTAGATAAAGATGGTAGTGATACTCTTTTCCGATTGCACTGTACTGAGAGTGAAAGTTGGAAGAGGCTAGCTCCACCTGCATGATTCGAATATCGTGCGGCAAAAGTCCATTTAGAGAAACAAGTATGCGGTGAAGATTCAGCTGCTCTTCTGATTGAAAATGAGCGATTTGCGCCCTGGCATGGACGCCTGCATCCGTGCGTCCAGACCCTATGATGCCAATCTTGTCTGTTTTTAAAATGACCGCTAATGCCTCTTGAATGTGCTGTTGCACGGAAGAAGCATTGGGCTGTACCTGCCATCCGCTGTAATGGGTGCCCTCATAGGCAATTGTCAATTTATAACAGTGCATGATTTTCTAAAAATTTTTGCGCAACCAGCAAATCTTCCGGCGTCGTCACTTTGATATTTATATAAGAACCCTCTATAACTTTTGCAGGCTTTCCAGCCAGTTCTGCAAGCGCTACATCATCTGTCACAGTCATGTTTGTTTCCTGAGCAATGGCAAAACCTTCTTTGAGCAGGTTTAGACGAACCACTTGTGGTGTCTGCATTTCCCATAATTGAGAGCGATCAGGCGTATTCACAATCATCTGCTCGCTATTACAGACTTTAATCGTCGCCTTGACACGCACGCCAATGGCCGCCGCTCCTATTTCCTCTGCAGACTCCACCGCCCGTCTGATCAATGAAGCTCCGATAAAGGGACGTGCAGAATCGTGGACGCAAACAAGCGGATCTCCTTCCAAGAACTGAATGCCATTCCACAAAGAATCTTGGCGGCGCAAGCCAGGCCTTGCAAACAGAAGGGGCTTACTCCCCTCATAAAGCTTGAAAAGATCTTCATAAGCAGACTCGCAAACCACGACAATTTGATGAACTTCTGGCATCGAGGCAAATATTTCAAAACTATGCAAAGCTAGGGGCTTATTGTGAATCGTTAAATATTGCTTGGGAACAGAGCCTCCCATACGGGTTCCCATTCCACCTGCCAAAAACACAACCGCAAAGGGAATCTTAGCCATCTTTTTCCACTTGTAAAGTCAATAAAGTTAATTCTGGCATGGCAAACCAGCGAAAGCGCATGACGCTCGCCAAGCCGCGATTGATATAGGCCCACTTTTTGCCAATGCTCTTAAGCCCGCTTTTAAATTCTAAATGCTCGATCTGGGTAAATTTTCTCCATAAAAAAGGAAGATTGACTTGTCCACCATGCGTATGCCCCGCCAAAATAATGTCTCCAGGATACGGCTTTAGACGCTCAATCGTATCCGGATTATGTGAAAGTACAATGCCTGGATAAGCCCTGTCATAATCTTGGAAGGCTTTTTCGGGATTAAAGCGGCCGAGCGAATACTCTTCTAGCCCGCATACGTTAATCTTACAGTCTTTCAAAGAAACCAACTGGGTCTCATTATTAAGCAACTGGAAAGGGGTTTGGCTCAAGAGATCGATGAGCTCTTGATGCTGGCTGACCTTCCGAGCCTCTGCCGTTGCTTGCCCAGTTAGCATAGTCGAACTGAAGAGGCGCTTAAAGCCCTTGCCGATATCGGATGTTTCAGATGGGTGCTCAACGTCGTAATAGCCCTCCCCATTGACCGTAATGAACCGTTCATAATCGTGATTGCCCAAGATAGCAAAGCAGCCATATGGGGCCTGCAAAGAGGATAAAAGGCTTTTCAATCCTTCTTTATCTTCCAGCTTCGACCGGCAAAGAAAGTCTCCAGTAAAAACGATCATGTCAGGCTTCAGGCGGTTGATCTTTCGGATGAGCTTACGCTTCAAATGCCAAGAAAATCTCCAACTCCAATGTAAATCACTGAATTGCAAAATGTTTAAACCATTCAGATTCGGTGGCAAGCGAGGAATCGGAAGAGCAAGCTTTGTGACAGAAAGTAGATGCGGTTCAATAAAGCGTGGCCAAAGTCCTATGACAGAGGCAACGCACCACGCATCCCAAGCCCACTCAGCCCATTTCTTTTTTTGACGCATTGTTATTTCCCATAAAGAGAAAAATTATAGCTGAGATGAGAAAATAAAGAAAAGAACGAGAAAAATAAATGCGCCTATAAAATGTAAAATCTATAGACGCACCTAGGTTCACTTAAAGCTAAAAAGGATAATGAGATGCAGAGAATTAATGCTTAGATCCAGACATTTCAGGCTCTTTTAAATGCTTAGCAATCTTGCTAGTCATTTTAAACATATCAATAGATTGGTTTGATCCCAAGACTTTGGCCAATTTGGCATCTGGATTGATATTACGCTTGTTAGTTTGATCTTGCAACTTGTGTTTTTTAATATAATCCCACACACGCTTGGTCACTTCCGTTCTTGGCATAGGGCCATTTCCAACAATTTCAGCAAGTGTTTCGCTCACTTGTACGGGTCTCATGAACGCAGAATTTTTTTTTGTATCTTTCGTATCTTTTGTCATCCTAAAATCTCCTTTGATATTTGATGAACACTATAGGCGAGACACTGAGTCATCTTATCGGGATTCTTTTATCGCTGTTGCATTTTCTAGTCAAAACAATTTGTTTGCTTTTTATGCAAAAAGACCATCACGCGGATCTAATTGCCAAAGCAAAAAAATTTAACTCCTTAACTTTGAGTCATATTTGCTTAATTTAAAAAAATCTCACACTAACTTCCCAAATAAATTAAAAACAGTCTGTTTTAGATGTAACTCTTAAAATTTAACATCATTAATTTTTGATCTTATGAATTAAATAAATCTTTAAGAATAAAATTTTTCAAGACTAAAATAAGCATTTAAGGCAAGCTACCCTCTTCTTTTTAGATTTTAAAGGCAACGTCAAATTAATCATGAAACGATTGAAGGACGTTGTGGAGGCATGATCAAACTAATTTGCTGTAAACTACCGATAAGGTTGTCATCAACTTTTAACCAGTTTGAGAAATAATCTAGAATCTAGGCATTATAAATGTAATCTATGGCTAAATAAAAACTTATCAAAAACGCAAGCTAAACTTATATGATCGGGAGTAAAATGGCTTTGAATTTAGAACAGCACGTTTATGACCTTCGGACACTCGTTGCAAATTTGCGACAAACCTCTATCATAACCGAGAAGCTTGCTATCTTAAATTCCCTCCCAATTGTTAAAGATTTTTTTCATAGATCTAATCTCCTACAACCCTATTTAGCAGGCTTAAATGAGGAGAGCGATTATGCGATTAAATCGATTATCGCCATTGGCCAAGGCCCGATTGTCTTCAATCAAACAGTAGTGGAAAAAGAGCCTTTTGAGCGTTTGCATAAATTGGCCCAGCAACTGGTCAGCATCGAGCATTTTTATCAATACATGGGGGGAATCATTGGATACCATTTGACTGTCTTATCCATGATTTTTTTTCAAAGCACTCTTAAAAAGCCATCTCTCGACAATACGAGCTACATTCAGCCGGAAGGGCTATTTTTAGGACATGATAAACCTGCTGTACGTAAAGCCATTCGATGGGGATTGGAGAGTTTGGGCAAACTCGTTGAAATCTATCCTGTCGGCGGAGCAGGTGACCGGTTAAATCTCATGGATGAGGAGACAAAAGTTCCTCTACCCGCCGCCGTCCTGCCTTTTTTGGGAAAATCATTGCTTGAAGGGCTCATACGTGATTTGCAGGCCCGGGAATACCTCCATTTTAAACTATACGACAAGCAACTTTGCATTCCTGTAGCAATGATGACTTCCACGGAAAAAAATAATCACGCCCATATTCTAGACATTTGTCAGCGCTATAATTGGTTTGGCAGGCCGCCAGAAAGTTTTTATTTTTTTATTCAGCCCCTCGTCCCCGTCCTTACACAAGAAGGAAATTGGTCACTTTCTTCACCTCTAACATTGACGCTTAAACCAGGTGGCCATGGTGTGATGTGGAAGTTAGCCGAAGAACAAGGTGTGTTTGCCTGGCTAGCCTCGCAAGGCATTGAAGACGGATTGGTGCGCCAAATTAATAATCCTTTGGCAGGCATTGACAGCTCGATACTTGGCTTAGTTGGAATTGGATGCAAACAAAAGAAAGCTTTTGGATTTGTCTCTTGCGAACGCCTTTTAAACAGTGCCGAAGGAACAAATGTCTTAATTGAAACAGAAGTCTCGAATCATTTTGAATACCGCCTCACAAACATCGAATATACAGACTTTGCCTATCGTGGGATTGGTGAAGAGCCTGCAAAAGAAGGCAGCCCTTATTCTATCTACCCAACTAACACCAATATTTTATTTGTTCATATTCCAGCCATTCAAGAAGCCTTGCACAGTTGTCCCATTCCAGGTCAGCTGATTAATATGAAGTCGAAAGTCTCCTATATAGACCAAGAAGGACATGTCTCATTTGTTCCAGGCGGCAGACTAGAATCTACGATGCAAAACATTGCAGATTACATAGTAGATCGCTTCCCAAATCGTCTACCAAGGAAGGAGTTCCAACGGAGGCTTAAATCATTCATCGTCTATAACAAGCGCTCCAAGACAATTTCGACAACAAAAAAATCTTATACACCAGGAGAGTCTGCTGTTTCGACTCCCGAGCAAGCCTACTACGACATCCTTTCCAATAATCGCGAACTTCTAAATCAGGGTTGCCACTTCAAAGTGCCTGATGAACAATCTCTTGATGAGTTTTTAAAAGCAGGGCCGAATTGCATATTTCTTTTCCATCCTGCTTTGGGCCCTCTTTACTCTGTCGTTCAGCAAAAAATACGGCATGGCCGCTTTGCAGATAGGTCTGAGCTTCAAATTGAGCTTGCAGAAGTCAACATTGACCATCTCGATCTCGAAGGCAGTTTATTGATTGAATCTCCCTCACCTCTCGGTTCAATCAACGAGAATGATCTTTTGGAATATGGTCTTGAGAGTCGCTGCCATCTGCAACATGTGACCATCCGGAACAAAGGAATCGATTACAGGCTGCCCCAGCACTTTTGGAAAAATAAGCTCCAGCGTAATGAGTGTGTAAGGATCCATCTCAAAGAAGGAGCCGAATTCCATGCCGAACATATCACACTTACCGGAAACTGCTACTTTGAAGTTCCGGCCTACCACCGCCTAACTCTAAAAGCAGCCTCTGATGGCACTTTGGCTGAGGAATTGACAAAGATCGAGAACCCTAGCTGGTCTTGGCACTACCATTTCGACGAAGAAGACCGAATCAAGCTGCACATGAAACACAATTAAAAATCTTAGATTCAAAACCGATTTAGATAGCGCTCAACAAAAGGACATCCCTCGCAACTAGCTTCATGATGCACACAAAAATCTTTATGGAGCTGATAGGCTCCTTGCATAAGTGTGGCTTTATTCAGAAGCTTCCCTTTGGACGCCTCACCGAAAAACCGATGGGTCAAATAGCGCCCCTTGCTCGTCTTTGGAGCACCAAGACTGGCGTAAAAGGTCTGAAAAACAGCCAAATGTGATAGCTGGCATCTCTCTTTGAGAGTCGCATATAAAAGAGGTAAATAGGTATTTACAACGAATTCCCTTTTTAGATCATAGCCGATCAAAGGAAGCTCTTTCTTTTGAGCTTGCGCCTCAAAAGTGTAATGCCGCTTCCAGTAATCATCTCCATAAGCAGGAATGAGGGCTATTAATCGGTCCAAAAAGCTTTTTGGACGCATCGAAGTAGCCAATTCTTCCACATTTCGCTCCCATTCTCTTAAAAGATCAAGCCATAAGCAATCCATTTTAGGATCTTGCAATAACTTTACAAGATATGCCAAGCGGCGGACTGGGTGATTGAGGGGCCTGATGTGATCCAGCCTCAGGGAAGCTTGATGGGTCAACTTATCCCTTAACCCCCACCACAAAGAACGAAGCTCTTGATAATAACTGGATTGCTCCCAATTTATTTTGCGTCCAGTCTCAAAAAAGCCGCAACAGCCTATTGCCAAGGCAAGCAATTCGCTATAGGAAATGTCACGGTAAGGAAATAAAAACAAAAATAGCTCTAAAAAAGCCTCAGCGTTGTGCTTATAGCCAAGAGCCATTGCCATCCCACCTGCTAACTGCAAGGAGCGGCCTGTCAGGTGGCTTTGCAAAAACACTTCTTTTCTCTCTAAGCGCCAAAATGCAGCAGAAGTCAATAAAAAGCGAATGCGCTCTTCTGATAGATGCTTGAATAAGCGGCTGGCACATTGGCCACTGCCTACAAAGCGTCTATAGGGATAAAGATCTAAATCTATCAATTTAACCAGGCGAGCAGCTGGTACCGTCAGAACATTCTCGATGTAGATCTGAAAAGGAATAGGGCCATTTGTTTTTAAAAGCTTTTGAGGCTTTTGAGGCATGTAATAAGAGAGATGGAGAATAACCTGCTCATATCTTTCATCTGTTTGATGTCCATGTTGATACCATCCGCCATCACTTAAATGAATCTCTACGTCCCCCCTATATTCCTTTTCACCGATGCGCACATGAGCCTTTAAAAAGTCTGGTCCGGCTTCTGTATTCCAAATACCGGGCGAAAGTACCTCTACAACTTCACCTCTACTTGTCAACCAAGCATGAATGTATTTTTGCTCTAGCCACAGGGCTTGCAAATGCCTTTCTGTCAAGCAGAGATAAGCCTGCTTAGACTCGGCCAGGCTTGAGTTGGAAGGCTCAAGTAAATCGGAATAGATCGGAAGCATAGAATCACCTGTCCTTTGCAGACATTAAGATCGTTGCAAACAATACTCAATATATAAAAATAATAGATATTTTTTATTTACCATTTCTTTTCGATCTCATATAACAAAATTTTTTATTCATTTGGCTTAACGTCATTGAATCTTGAGAGATCGGAAGATAAAGGTCGGTTGCAAATTTTGCTCAAGCTCAAAGCTCTTAAATTAACCTTTTCCATAGACCTAATAATACCTACATAAGGAAAGTACTATGTATGTTAATTTGGATTATCGTTTAAGCTTGCTTACACAACCTGTTGCAACACCATTTGAACAAGACCCCTTTCATCCTTGCAAACACTCTTTGGACGCCACGATGGCAGAGTTTGCCAACGCTATCAAGACTGCAGACCAGCTCTTTCCAAATGACAAAACAGTTTACAATAGCATTCGAACAGCTTGGAAAACAGTTGGAGTTATTCTCTAACAGTCAAAAACCTCATAAATTCCAAGTTATGCAGCCACGCTTTATAACTCGGATAACTAAGTCTATTCAAATTCAATACCTAGGAGGCACGATGTCCATCCCACTTCATTCCAGCTTTACGACTCCTATCCCTTCAGCACATGCACCAACCCCTCTTAATCGCCCAACAAATGTTCCAAAAACTTCATTGGAGGCCAAGCAGTCAGATTCTCTGCGCTTGCGTCGAAAGGTCACTGTTTATCTAGACCTTCAAGACATGACGGAAAAGAATCCAAGATCAAAAGCGATTCTTATAACGTCTGAAATGAGAGGACGCCTCTCGTATAAGGTTTAATTAACGGATTCCATTTAGGTCACTTTTTCTAAAATATCGAACACAATTAGCAGGAGCCCAGCTATGAAAGCTTTAGTCTATCAAGGTCCCGGTAAAATCTCTTTAGAAGATAAGCCAAAGCCTCAGTTGGAAAAACCGACCGACTGCATTGTCAAAATATTAAGAACAACCATTTGCGGGACCGACCTTCACATCATGAAAGGCGATGTACCAACAGTTATAAGTGGGCGCACACTTGGGCACGAAGGAGTTGGCATCATTGAAGCTGTTGGAAACGGAGTGTCCAATTTCCATGTGAATGACAAGGTCTTAATCTCATGCATTACCTGCTGCGGAAAATGCTCTTACTGCAAAAATAAAATGTACTCGCATTGCGAAGTAGGCGGTTGGCTGCTGGGGCATAAAATTGATGGAACGCAAGCCGAATATGTCCGCATTCCTTATGCCGACACAAGCCTTCATCCCCTTCCGCCAGAAGTCGACGAAGAAGTTGCCGTCATGTTCAGCGATATTTTACCAACGGGTTTCGAAACAGGTGTTTTAAAGGGACAGATCAAGCTAGGAGACACGGTGGCAATCATTGGAGCGGGTCCCGTAGGCTTAGCCGCTTTGTTGACGGCGCAATTCTACTCTCCAGCCAATATTTTTGTTGTGGATTTAGACGGCCACCGCTTGGAAATGGCCAAACGCTTGGGTGCAACAGCTATTGTTAATGGCAGTAGCGATCGAGCAGTTGAAACCATCATGAGTCTGACACAAAACAAAGGAGTCAATGTAGCGATCGAAGCCGTCGGCAATCGTTCCGCCTTCGATATCTGCCAGTCCATCATTGCTCCCGGCGGCTTTATCGCCAATGTTGGAGTCCATGGAACAAGCGTTGATTTTCATTTAGAAAAGCTTTGGGATCGCAATATTACCCTCACAACAGCACTAGTCGATACATATAGTATTCCAACTCTTCTCACGACTTTTAAAAATGGCAAGCTCAAACCTGAGCGGCTGATCACCCACCACTTTGATTTAAAAGACATTTTGAAGGCCTATGAAGTGTTTAAAGATGCTGCCCATCAAAATGCTTTAAAGGTGATCTTGAAAAACCAGCATTAGCAAAAAGGGCTAAAGCAGCAAGACTCCAAATTAATCCATCCTTGTAAACAAGCTGGCTATAAGCATCATAGTCAAGCTTGTATTTTTTTTATTCCTTAGTTCCAACTAGCCCTGAACACACCTATTACTCTTAATAAATGCCTCTTGACCATAGGCATGGAAGAGCGATTGATCGAAGTTAAATACCCTAAAAATTAAGATTATTTTACAAAAAATTAACATAAAGAAAGCAAAGATAAATTAAAATTAATATCAATTTTAACATAAAGAAGGCAAATGATGACTATTCTTATTACTGAAATTAACGAGCTTCCTAACGACTATTATCCGGTACCAGGTAAACCTCCAAAGACAATGTCCGTTGATCACAACGGAAGGGAATATAGATTTATTGGTCGGTATGAAAAAAGTTATTCTTTCCCAAACCGTGTGTGGCTAGTAGTGAGTGCGCTCGTAAAATTTATTTTGAGATTGCCCAATTCTAGCGACAATTGGAATGCAGGAATATCTGGCAAGACAAGAGTAAAAGTCTATTGCGCTGGTCCTACAACCAATCATTCTTTCACTGATACTCACAATCCGAAAAGCCCGAATCGCGGGAAAGTTGACGCTTTCAATCCGTTTAACAATCAGAAGCATTCCTATGCTTTTGTCTCTTTGAGCGATCTAAGGTTGGAAATAGCCGCCTTAAAGAAAGGATCTCCCGTGGAGCAGAAAAAAGCTGCTTTAATTCAGCAAGGACTGGACCTTTTTATCTCCAAGGAATGTCCGATTGAGCTTAAAACGTTCAGATTAGAAAATAGGGATAACTTCAAATTTTCATCAACATCGGCCGACCCTCTACCTATAGATCCCTCTTATTTCAGTGAGAGATTTAGAGCTGAAAGAACTTTAAATTTAAGCGTAACATCTGCTTTTTACGATTATGTGCCTACAGATTCTGTCTCTGAAGACTTTTGGGTAGACTTTGCCAATGCCAGTTTAGGCGGAGGATGTTTTACACATGGTTTTGTTCAGGAAGAGATAATGGTCCATGAAATGCCCGATTTTGCAGCTCATATAGCGGGACATTTAAGTTCCAGCAAGACAGGTTGGTGTGATATTACTACCCGAGAAGGTTCTTTAACGGATAGGAATCGAGTCATGAGAGGATCTCCTAATCCTTACTTAATGAAAGGTCTTCATCGTGTGCAGGCAGTGAACAATGATTTGGCATATGGAGATAAACTATCAGGTTTATCGGAATCAGAGCTTTTAGATTCGACAATACCATTAGCTCATCCTCAAAACGTCAATATACTTGCAATCGCCGCACCTAAATTGTTTTCAAGAAATCGTGCCGAACAATGGGATCCGTCAACGCTCAAGGACAATTTCAACACCTTAATGGCAGGTTTGCAATTAATTAAGGAACAATCCGATCATCCAATCATTCATTCGGGAAAAATTGGTTGTGGGGCCTTTAGTAACGATACCCATGCAATCTATTTGCTTCATTGTTTAGCCGCTCAGCATACAGGGCTAACAATCAAACTTCATGGATATCAAGACCAAGAAGCGATTCAGTTTCAACAATCGTGGAATAGTGTTGCCCCTCAATTAACAGATAAGCCCTTGAAAGAATGCATTGAAATCATTTCGCAGCATCTCAGAACCCATTATGCATAATTTTGCTGTTTTGTGCTTCCTCTCCGAACGGTAGAGGAAGGCTTTTTAACTCACTTTTGATTGGCATATTTCTTTTAAGCAGCTTGCCATTAGAGTCCGGCAGGAATCAGTGAGGTTCATGGTCAAATTTAAAAATCAGTTAGTTTATCTCTTGGAAATGCGACCCGCAATGCATTTAAGACGGCAAAAACATCTATAATTTCCTGTAAAACAGCTCCCATAACGGGAGGAAGATAGCCAAGTGCTGCGATTAGCATTCCAATGAGCGATAAGCTAATCCCCCCTACTGCGCTTTGCAAGGCAATACGACGCATGCGTCTGCCAATATGGAGAATCTCATCCACCTTTGCTAAAGAGTTATCTAAAATAACCGCATCGGCTGCTTCGGTCGTAATTTCGCTGTTTTGCCCGAATGCAATTCCTACCGTAGCGGCTGCCAAAGCTGGTGCATCATTAATACCATCTCCTAAATAGATGGTAGGATGTTTTTTGGTTTCTTCCTCAACAATGTCGACTTTTTCTTCCGGGGTTTTGCCGGCATAAATCTCTGAAATGCCGATTTGTTCTGCTAAATACTTTACTTCCTGCTCACGATCGCCAGATACGATCATGACTTTTTCAAAGTGATGCATGGGGTTCAAATGAGAAATAAAAGAGCGGCTATCCTTGCGAGGCGTGTCATGAAAGCGAAAATGGGCTGCCAATTTATCATCCACCATCAAAATGCATTCCAATCCCCCCTCAGGCGGCAATTGGGCAACTACATCTTGTCTTCCCTTCTTAAGAAGGCTAGAGCGGCTCGTGATAAAAATATGATGATGATCGACTAGGCCAGAAAGTCCCTCACCAGGTTTTTCACTGATTTGGCTAGGTTCTTTGGTCGCAATATTTTCTTTTTTAGCTTTGTCAATAATAGCATTCGATAACGGATGTTTAGAGTAATGTTCCAGGCTTGCGGCTAATGACAAAATCTGATTATCAGAAAAGGAATGAAAGCTCATCACATCTGTTAGAGTCGGCTTGCCATAAGTCAGCGTTCCTGTTTTATCAAAAATAATCGCACTGCATTTGGCAATCTGCTCTAGTACGGCTGGATTTTTGATAATAATTCCGCTCTTAGCACTCAGAGAAACTGCTCCTATGATAGCAACTGGAATGGCAATCAGTAAAGGGCAGGGTGTAGCAATCACCAATACAGCTAAAAAACGAATAGGATCCCCGCTTGCCGCCCAAGCAATGATTGCAAATACTAAGGCCAGAGGGGTATAAAAAGCTCCGAGCTCATCACCCAAACGTCTAAGGCGAGGCTTACGCTGCTCAGACACCAACATGACTTTCATAATCTTCGCATAGCGAGAATCCTCAGCCTTTTTCGAGGCTTTAATCGTCAAGGCCCTATCGCCATTGATAGATCCTGAAAGCACAAGGGAACCTGGTATTTTATCGATTAAAAATGGCTCGCCAGTCAAGTAAGACTCATCCATGATGCCATGCCCCTCTATGACTTCACCATCGACAGGGCATATTTCATGAGGATAAATTACTAAACTATCGTCCACCTCAACTTGATCAAGTGGCACATCAATCAGCTTGTCGGTTTTGCGATGAGCAATATTGGGCATGCGATTTGCCAAAGCCTCTAGCAAAAAAGATGCTCTGCGCACAGCATACAGCTCTAAAGCTTGCCCGCCAGAAAGCATCAATACGACAAGCGTTCCTGCCAAATATTGTTCGAGCCACACAGAGGTTACAATAGAAATTCCAGCTAATAGATCTGAGCTGAACTCAAGTCGTACGAGGTTTAACAGCAAATCAAAGACAAGAGGAATTCCCCCGACTACTAAAGCAATGAGGAGTGGAAGGTTTTGATAGAATGGATCTACAACAAACAAGTAGCCCAAAAAGACATGGAGAACAATGAGAACTAGGCTAATAAAGGCAATACAGGTCTCTTTTGAATACGATCCCCAACCGCTTTTATCTTTCTTGCTGTCTTCCATCAATTCTCCAAAAAATGACAAACCCCGTTTTCATTGCCTCATTCGCGGCCAACATCAAAACTTCTTGCAATCTTTGATTTCTCCAATGAGATGCTCATTTAATAGCAAAAGTGAAGAAGATCAAATTATTCGGTTCTTAAGAAAGTTTAAAAGTTTCAATCTATCACAGATTAGCTTTTACGGGCCAACTCTGCAGAAATGAATGAAAATATCTAAGCTTTCCAAATGGGTGGCAAAGCAATCTCTTAAAAGGGGTCATCACTGTATTGGTTGATCAAATGAAACAACACCGTTAATGTCTTTCATCAAACGAATAGCCGGCGTTGTGGAGGCAGTATTATAGAGCTCAATATAATAAAGTGCTCCCGATGAGTCTCGATCTTCCCACTGAGGTTCGTGCCTCTAATTTGAACTCCCAAGCAGAAAGGCATAAAATAGCGGTATGCAATAAAATCTAATGCAATAGTAATCCCGATCGCCAATCGAAAGCTCGGCAGATGACTGCGATTCACTTTTATCGCTTGACCCCTCGGATAGTTTCCCATGAATTTTTTTAAGATCTTGCGGATTGAATAACACCGTATAGCGTACTTTTTCATTCATATTTGCCGTCCCTTTTTGAATTTTTTTCAAAGCCGTTTTCAGCGCCGTTTGAATGTGCGGAGATGGCTGGCTGATATTTTTCTGCAATTCCTTTAAAAATAGTTCATAGCGCGGTGGCCTTTGAACCAGGGTGATGGTTTGAAGGAGAATTAAAGAGCGGGAAGGGCAAGGCTTATTTTTTGATGCGAATAGGCAAGGATTTTGTTTTACGAAAATCATTGAATGGCGTACTATCATCCTTCTTTTATCATGCGGCCATGGCGGAATTGGTAGACGCGCTAGATTCAGGTTCTAGTCGGGGCAACTCGGTGGATGTTCGAGTCATCTTGGCCGCAAACGTTCTTGTTACATTGACTATTAAGCATAGTTCTTTATAACCAGTGTATTTTTAGACTCATTCTTTATCTGAATAACGGTTGTTTATTTCTTTTGAGATCAACTTTGCAGATATGTCCAGATTAAAAACATGCCTCTTATTGAAGCGGATGTTGATATGTCAATTGTTTGAGTTGCATTCCTCACTTGAAAAGTTTATTTAAATCGATTAAATTTATTCTCTTCCCAATCATTTCGGAAAACAATCATTTATGTATAAATATAATATCAAAAATATCCGCAACTTCTCAATCATAGCACACATTGACCACGGCAAATCGACTTTAGCGGACCGCTTATTAGAATTGACTCATACTGTCGCTGCACGCGATATGCAGGAGCAGTTATTAGACGATATGGATTTAGAGCGGGAAAGAGGAATTACGATTAAGGCTCACCCTGTAACCATGTATTATGAGTCTAAAGATGGAGAAATCTATCAAATCAACCTCATCGACACCCCGGGCCACGTCGACTTTACCTATGAAGTTTCTCGCTCTTTAGCGGCCTGTGAAGGGGCTTTACTCGTCGTCGATGCGGGTCAGGGAGTTCAGGCCCAAAGTTTAGCCAACGTTCACCTGGCTTTAGAACGAAATCTAGAAATTGTTCCCGTTATTAACAAGATCGATCTGCCAGCAGCCGATGTCGAAGGAGTGCGCAAGCAAATTGAAGATGTCATTGGCCTAGATGCGTCGGATGCAATCGGATGCTCTGCCAAGTCAGGGCTTGGCGTAGATGCCGTGCTGGAAAGGATCTTAACAGCCGTTCCCCATCCACAAGAGCCGGAAGACGACCTATTGCGGGCCTTGGTATTCGATTCCCACTACGATGTCTATCGCGGCGTCATGGTCTATATTCGAGTCATCAGTGGAGAAATCAAAAGAGGCTCTCTCATTAAAATGATGGTGACTAACAAGACATTTGAAGTCTTAGAAGTTGGCATGTTCACTCCTAAAGAAAAGCCAGTCGACGTATTAAGGCCTGGTGAAGTCGGCTACATGATTGCCAATATTAAGAGCACCTCTGATGTCAAGATTGGCGACACGATCACTTTACAAAAGTATCCGGCTCCAGAGGCTTTACCTGGCTTTAAACTCATTTCTCCGGTTGTTTTTGCTGGAATTTATCCTATCGACGCAACAGATTTTGAAGCGCTGCGCGATGCATTAGCCAAGCTGCAATTAAACGATTCAGCCCTCCACATTGAACAGGAAAGCAGTACTGCCTTAGGCTTTGGTTTCCGCTGTGGATTCTTGGGCCTCTTGCACTTAGAAATCGTCTTTGAGCGCATCCAACGTGAATTCGACATTGACATCATCTCAACGGCTCCAAGCGTTATTTACCGCTTCACTTTGAACGATGGCACCGTTAAGACAGTTGATAATCCAGCTCACTATCCAGACCCCACCTTTATCCGCATGGTCGAAGAGCCATGGGTAAAGTGCCACATCATGATTCCATCCGAGTATCTTGGAGCCATCATGAATCTAGGGATGGATAAGCGAGGCGTTTGCGTGAAGACAGAAACAATGGACTCACGCCGTCTGCTGCTAACCTATCGGCTCCCCTTAAACGAAATCATTACCGACTTTAATGACAAGCTGAAGTCTATAACAAAAGGCTACGGTTCATTTGACTATGAGTTTGATAATTACGAGCAAAGCGAAATCATTAAACTAGAAATCCGAGTCAATGAAGAGCCGGTCGATGCCTTTTCCTGCTTGGTTCACAGAACCAAAGCCGAGAGTAAAGGGCGGGCAATTTGTGCAAAGCTTGTGGAAGTGATTCCTATGCAGCTCTTTAAAGTGCCTATTCAAGCAGCTATCGGAGGCAAAATTGTTGCCCGCGAAACCATCCGCGCCATCACCAAAAACGTCACAGCGAAGTGTTATGGTGGAGATATTTCTCGCAAACGCAAGTTGTGGGAAAAGCAGAAAAAGGGTAAGAAGCGCATGAAAGAGATTGGTAAAGTCAATATCCCTCAAAGCGCCTTCATGGAAGTCTTGAAAGCAGGAGATTAATAGATCTCTTACAGTAATCGATTGCCATCCTGCAAATGCAAGGGAGAAAAAATAGTCTCGATTATTTTTCTCCCTACAAAAAATACTACTCGATCAATTCTGTTTAAGGTATCCTTCTGCAAACCTTCGTTTTAAGGACTGTATTGAAGAGTTTAAAGTTTTCAGGTTCAGAAGGAAATTGTTTCAAATCGAGCAATTCTCAGCCTCGCAAGGAATGTTCGAGGCTTGCAACTAAGCCTGAAGATGGAGAATTTAAATTTTTCAACATAGCCCATGTTAAGGGAACTTATGTCGGTTGATATTGCGATTATGCCACTACAAGAAAAGACTGGAAGATTCCATGCCGCACAACTCGCGGGATTAGATCCTTCCCGTATCCCCCACCACATCGCCATTATTCCCGATGGTAATCGCCGTTGGGCAAAAAAAAGATTATCGACTTCACAGGAAGGACATCGTGAAGGGGCCGATACTTTAATGGAAACGGTGAAAGCGGCCAAAGAGCTCGGGATCAAAGCCATCACGTTTTATACCTTTTCTACTGAAAACTGGTCCCGCTCCAAAGAAGAGGTCACAGCATTGATGGCCCTTTTTGCCTCTTATCTAAGAGAACAGCAAGAAGATATGGTTCAAAATGGAATCAAGTTAGAGACCATTGGGGAACTCAAGTCCCTCCCTTTCTTTTTAAAACAAACCATTCAAGACACAAAGATCGCCACACAAGACTGTGATAAAATCCGGCTCATCCTAGCTTTAAATTACGGAGCACGTGATGAACTCTGCCGTGCATTTAAAGCCATGCTAAGTGACTACGACGAAAAGCGTTTAACAATAGCAGACATTGATGAGAATACCGTGACCCGTTATCTAGATACTCAGCATTGGCCCGATCCGGAACTCTTGATTCGTACCAGCGGAGAAATGCGTATAAGTAATTTTCTTTTATGGCAAATTTCTTATACCGAAATCCACATAGCACCTGTTTTGTGGCCAGATTTTACACCTGAACATCTTTTGGAAGCCATTATTGACTATCAAGGAAGAGATCGGCGATTAGGAGGCGCTTAAGATAACATGACGAGCCATTTTAAACAGCGTCTCATCATGAGCAGTGTAGGAATTTTCCTTATTATCATTACCATTTATTTTTCTCATGTTCCGCTTTTTACTCCTGTTTTTGTTCTGATAAATGCCGCTATCATTTCCTTAGCCCTCTTAGAATATTTCCACTTGGCGCAACATAAAGGATTCCAGCCTCTGACAAGCCTGGGAGTTGGAACGACAACAGCCTATGTCATTGCTAGTTTCTTAAGCATTCGCCATCCCCATTTAGCGGTTTTACCAGCCCTGATTTTGCTCGGAACAGCTATTCTTTACTTTTTGGCCTTTTTCAATAAGCAGCCTAATCCGCTCGGAAATATTGCCGTTACCTGGTTTGGAATTGCTTATCTGACCATCCCACTCACCTGCGGCTTGCAAATCAATTATTTCTTTCCACCAGGCATTGCAGACGATGGCCGTCTTTGGCTAGCTTACGCTTTAGCCGTTACCAAAATGACAGATGTGGGTGCCTATATTTGCGGAAAAATACTCGGAAAAAACAAGCTCGCACCTCATATCAGCCCTAAAAAGACGATTGAAGGGGCTATTGGCGGACTTACGGCCTCATTATTGACGAGCTTGGCATTCTATTTATTTCTACTCTCCTCTCCGATTGGCGCTAGCATGTCCATGAGCCTTTGGCAAAGCATTTGGCTGGGCCTGGTCATTAGTATCCTAGCTCAATTTGGCGATTTGGCAGAGTCTATTCTCAAACGAGATGCAGGCGTCAAGGATAGCAGCCAGCTGCCAGGCCTGGGAGGAGTCTTAGATATTGTCGATTCCCTTATTTTTACCTTGCCTTTGATGTATCTTTGGTTGAAAATGCATTTTTAACGAGCCGCTTTGAGATTTAATTGCTAAAAACGAGAATTTTATGATTATTACGATTGATGGACCCGTAGCAACAGGAAAGAGCACAATAGCTAAAAAGCTAGCCGAATCGATTGGCTTCATTTTTTTTGATACTGGTGCCATGTACCGTGCGTTGACTTACGGCATTCTCAAGCATAAGATCGATCTCGACAACGCTGAGCAGGTGCAGAATTTTCTCGATCAATTTGAATTTGATATCAAAGTGACAAGGCATGAGCGCCACTATTTCGTGGAAGGTGAAGATGTCTCAAAAAAAATTAGAGGCGAAGAAGTCACTTCCGCCGTCTCTAAAGTCTCGGCCGTCAAAGCCATTCGCGAAAAGCTAATGGCTATCCAGAGGGAACTCGCTGTTGGAGTCAATGCCGTTTTTGAAGGGCGCGACATGGGAACGGTCGTCTTTCCCGAAGCGGCCATTAAAGTCTTTCTAACCGGCCGCAACGATGTGCGGGCCAAGCGCCGCTATGATGAGCTAGTCGCCAAATTTCCAGACGAAGCCCAAGATCTCACACTGGAAAAATGTTTAGAAGAGATCTCCAAGCGGGATAGTTACGACTCTTCGCGCGAGCACTCCCCTCTAAAACAAGCCGAAGATGCCTTTGTCATCGACACATCCGACCTTTCCGTCGATGAGGTCGTCTATAAAATATTAGAACATAAAGACTCTGTCAAAACTAAACGCCACTCATAAGAATTTGACGAGAGACTTTAAATGATAAATCCCTTTTATTGGCTTACAGCCCTGATGCTTCGGGGCGGCTTTCGCCTTTTATATCGCTTCCGCATCTATGGTGCGGAACATCTTCCCCCCGGAAGCGCCATTTTGTCACCTAATCACAATTCCCTTATGGATCCTCCTCTGATGATGGGCGTAACTTGGCCAGAAGAAGTGCATTTTTTAGCGCACATTAATCTTTTTAAGCCGGTTTTCCGTTGGTTTTTAAAAGGTTTTAACGCCCATCCAACGCGCAATATGCAGTCTTTTCGCATCTTGCAAGGCTTAATGGCCAAAGGCAAGAAAATTGTCGTTTTCCCAGAAGGGGGAATTTCTAGATCAGGGGAATTCAAACCCTTTCATACAGGACCTGCAAGGCTGGCCCTTCGCGCCCATTGCCCCATCATCCCCGTCTATCTCGCCGGCACTTTTGATGCTTGGCCGCGGCACAATTACGTCCCCAGATTCGGCCAGACCATTACATGCGTCTTCGGCCAACCCATTTTTGTTGAGCCCTATTTAGGACTAGAGCCTCAGCAAGCACGCGACGCCTTGACAGAACAGATCAGGCAATCTGTCGAAAACTTAAAAGTCTGGCTCGAGAGCGGAGCGCAAGGAAGCCCTCCTTGACAGCCTGGCAAGGCTGAAGCTCTGCCACTGATTGCCCAGCTTTTGCTTTCTAATTAAAGTCTAATTATCCCTATGCAACTGAAGAAATGTGTAAGCGCATGAAGCCTGCATGCCTTGAGAGCAGAAGATCGACTGATTTAGCTAGCATCAAGAAAAGTGATACGCAACAGCTTGCAAACGCGGCTGATTGGCAAAACAGCGCATATTTAAAGGCGCGAGCCTCTTGCAAATAACTAATTGTTCGCAAGAGGCTCGTATATCAAGCGGAAGTAATAACTTCCATTTGTTGCTTTTTACCAGAAAATTTACGCGTTATAAGACCCCGAACTCACTTTTCCACCCGTTCCGGCCCAGTCAGTATGAAAATATTGGCCTCGCGGCTTATCAAGGCGTTCATACGTGTGTGCACCGAAAAAGTCTCTTTGCGCCTGCAAGAGATTGGCTGGCAATTGGGCCGTACGGTAGCCATCGTAAAAGGCAAGAGCTGTACTGAAACAAGGCGCGGGTATCCCCAACTCGGCCGATTTCGCTACAACGGTTCTCCAGCCTTTCTGTCTCTCTTGAAGCTCTTTCAAGAAATAGCTATCGAGCAACAAGTTCTTGAGTTTGGGGTTGTGATTAAAGGCCTCTTTAATCTTTCCAAGGAATTGGCTGCGGATGATGCATCCTCCACGCCACATCAAGGCGATGGCTCCGTAGTTGAGTTTCCATTCATAGTCTGTAGCTGCCTGCTGCATCAACATGAATCCTTGCGCATAGCTAATAATCTTAGAGGAGTAGAGCGCCTGGCGAATGGCGTTGATAAACTCTTCACGATTGCCTTCAAACTTCTCTTCCGGCCCTTGCAAGAGCTGGCTGGCTTCTACACGTTCATCCTTTAGGGCCGACAAGCAGCGGGCAAAAACAGCCTCGCCAATCAACGTCAAAGGCATGCCTAAATCTAAAGCATTGATAACCGTCCACTTTCCAGTCCCTTTTTGTCCGGCTACATCCAAAATTTTGTCGACGAGCGGCTGACCATCAGTATCATTGACATCAAAAATTTTAGAGGTAATCTCAATCAAGTAGCTATCTAAGTCGCCCTTATTCCAATTCGCAAAAACCGTGTAAAGCTCTTTTTGATTGAGCTTAAGGGCCTGCTTTAGCATGTAATAAGCTTCGGAAATGAGCTGCATGTCACCATATTCGATGCCGTTATGCACCATCTTGACATAGTGCCCAGCACCATCATCTCCTACCCAATCGCAGCAAGGTTCGCCATCCACCTTTGCACTGATAGACTGAAAAATGTCTTTTACATGAGGCCAGCCATCAGGGTTGCCGCCTGGCATGATGGAGGGGCCGTGGCGAGCGCCCTCTTCTCCTCCAGAAATCCCTGTTCCGATGAAGATGATTCCCTTGTCTTTTAACTCTTTACAGCGTCGATTGGTATCGGTAAAGAGGCTATTGCCGCCATCAATGATGATATCGCCAGCTTCCAGATAGGGAAGGCACTGTGTGATGAAGTCGTCGACCGGCTCTCCCGCTTTAACCATCAACATGACGCGACGGGGCCGTTTCAGTGAGTGGATCAATTCCTGTAGGGAGTGGGTACCAATCACACGTGTACCCTTAGCGGTCCCTTCCAAAAATTCATCTACCTTAGAAGTAGTGCGGTTATAAACAGCAACCGTATAACCATGATCATTCATATTGAGGACGAGGTTTTGCCCCATCACTGCTAAGCCTATCAAACCAATATCTGCTTCTGCCATATAGAATTCCTTCAAACATTCGTTAAAACTGCAGCATATCGTATTCCCATTTCAGATTCCAGCGGTATGCTCGATCCACTTGAAATTAGATCTATTTTTAGCGCTCACTCAAATTTTGCTAAATGGCTATTCTGCTTGCCATAGAGAAAATAGACGGCAAGTCCAATTAAAATCCAAACCGCTAAGCGAGCCCAGCTGGCCCACCCGAGAGAAAACATTAACACCATACAAGTCAAAATTCCAAATAAAGGGATGAGAGGAACAAACGGTGTTTTAAAGGGGCGCTCCCAATCAGGGTGGGTTTTGCGCAAAACAATCACACTTACGCATACGATAGCAAAGGCGAGCAGGGTTCCAATACTCGTGAGATGCCCAACCAGAGACAAAGGCGCAAAGGCGGCAAATAATCCGACCAACACCATCAAAAATAAGCTTGAAACCCATGGCGTATGATAACGAGGATGGACAATGGAAAAGAAAGGAGGTAAAAGGCCATCCTTGGACATGGTAAAAAAGATACGCGACTGGCCAAGCAATAAGACGAGAATGACCGACGTCAACCCTGCGATGATGGCTAGTTTGATTAACCCATTGAGCCAAAGGAAGGGGGTCTTATTGATCGCAGCGGCAACAGGAGCTGCCACATTAAGTTCAGTATAGTGGACCAATCCCACTAAGACGAGAGCAAAGAGTACGTATAAGACCGTGCAAATCCCCAGTGAGCCAATGATTCCAATGGGCAAATTTCTTTGGGGGCGCTTAACTTCCTGGGCCGCCGTCGAGACGGCATCGAATCCGATGTAAGCCAGAAAAACGACTCCGGCGGCGCGCATGATTCCGCTCCAGCCGAACTCTCCAAAGCCCCCCGTATTGGGTGGAATGAAGGGTTTGTAGTTGTCTTCTTGGACGTAGCCAAAGCCCACACCGATAAAAAGCAGAACTACGGCTACTTTAATAGCGACTAAAATAGCATTGACCTTGGCTGACTTATCGATTCCGACAATTAAGAGACCAGAAAGCAGCGCGATGATTAGCAACGGCGGAAGATTGATCCAGCCATAGACTTCGGTTCCATCTGGTAAATGCGTCGGTTGCCAGGGGGAAGCCAAAAGGGCCGTTGGCAAATGAATGTTGAGGCCTTGCAAAAAAGAGACGACATATGCCGACCAGCTGATCGATACAACGGCCGCACCAGCCGCATATTCGAGAATCAGCGCCCACCCGATGATCCAGGCAACGAACTCACCCAACGTCGCATAGGTATAAGAATAGGCGCCCCCAGCGACGGGGATCATTGCGGCTAGTTCGCTAAAGCAAAGCCCAGCAAAGACACATCCAAGCGATGCCAAGAGGAAGGAAAGAACGATGGCAGGGCCTGCATTTTCGGCCGCTGCAATGCCAGTGATCGAAAAGAGTCCGGCACCGATGATGGCCCCAACACCCAATAAAATAAGGCTGAAGGCGCCAAGCTTGCGCTCAAGTTTTTGATCGCCGCTATTGGCCTCTTCAGTCAAAAACTCTAACGACTTGGTTCTCCACAAACTCATGGCTGTTCCTGATAATGGTGAGCTATAGCCATAACACATTAAAAATAATTTTATAAATGATTTTGCATCCTAGTCAGATCGGAAATTGCGTTAATTTGGATCACCCAATCCATAAATTTCCGCTAGAGAACCATTAAGGCTACTGCCCCTTGCTTATCGCCCGCTTTGCAGAAGGCTGGCAAGTAGTTTGCGATGCAGCAAATTTAAAAATCGGTGAAAAGTCATGTTTCCGGTTTTACCATCGAGCAAATTCCAAGACATGATCAAACGAGCTAATTTTGAGTATGTAAACGGACAAATTATTCTAAGTATTTCAGCTCTGGATAGCGGAAGAATTTTCGTATCTGGGAGCGTAGACACCCTTTGAAACACTACAATCTATCTTCGTTAATATTCTAACAATACGAGAACTTAACGCAAAAAGCCTTGAGAGAAACATCTCTATTCGATAATCTAATTAATCAATTCATTTGCTTGGCCAAACGGCTGGGCCCATCTTATGTTCTCGTAGCTCAGGTGGATAGAGCGGTTGCCTCCTAAGCAACAGGCCGCGCGTTCGAGTCGCGCCGAGGACACATTTTAATGGAGTAATCCACTTAGTGGTTCTATTATCCCATTTAGCGATATTTATCATGCCTGAAGTCGCGAGAGCGGTGGTTTTAAAGTGACACAAGGAGTATGTAAGCTAGAGAAGAAACTCTTTAGAGGCCTTTAGCCCGACTGATTGCATAGCACAAACGATCTTGTCCGCTTTAGGGCGCTTTCCCAGGCCTTTAATGCGCAGCGGAAAAGACGTTTAAGATGATCACACCCGTCAAAATAAGACCGATTCCTAAAAGTGCCGGAAAATCCAGGTATTGTCGAAATAAGACCGCTCCAATGACAGAAATTAAGACGATTCCCATGCCTGACCAGATGGCATAAGCCACTCCGACGGGAATGGTTTTTAATGTGAGGGAAAGAAAATAAAAGGCGATCGCATAGCCAACAATCACGATCAATGAAGGCCAAAACTTAGTAAACCCCTCCGAAGATTTAAGCGCGGCGGTGGAAATCACTTCTGTAAAAATGGCAGTAAAAAGATAAATCCATTCCATGCGATTTTCCTCGCTTTGTTCTCTTTGGGACAACTGCCTCGAATAAGAGCAGGCGCTTAAAGATGCAGACAAGGACTACTCTCTACTTTTTGTTCGCTGTGTCTGCTTTTTCCTTGCTGGCTTTGTCTGCCGCTTTCATCGCAGCGCTTTTCTTATCGGCTTCCAATTTATCGATGTAGTCATCGATGCCCTTCACAATTCCCCAAGCAATCTTCTTAAGGTAATTGGGATCTTTCAGCTGTTGCAATTCGGCTTCGTTGGTAACAAAGCCTCCTTCAATCAAAACAGCAGGCATCGCCGTTTCGCGGATTACAGCATAATTACCATGTTTGATACCCCTCGATTTAGCCTGAGTTTGTGCCAGCACATTCTTTAGGATGGCTTGAGCCAAACGTTTCGATTTTTGCATGCGGCTTTTTTGCTCTTTAGATTGATAAAAGAATACTTCCACCCCTTGCGCTTCCGCACTCGGAGCCGAGTTGTAGTGAATGCTTACAAACAAAGCCGGCTTTTGTTCATTTGCCATGAGCGCCCTTTTATCCAAAGAAACAAATTGATCCTCTTCGCGAGTCATAACCACTCTATAACCAAGCTGCTGCAAGTAGCCGCGAACAAATTTTGCTGTGACCAGGTTTAACGATTTTTCCTGATAACGGGGCTTAGAAATGGATTGAGTCCCTACATCGTGCCCGCCATGACCCGGATCAATCAGGACAAATGACTTTTGTACCAGAGGTGGCGGACCATTTGATTCGATTAAATCTTTCCCATAGAGTTGTTTGATGGGATTATTTTTTGGCAAGGAAGAGCTTGCACGATAAGGGGGCTGCGCCTGCAAAACTCCTGTAACGAGTAAGCAGGATAAACTAAGCCATTGAACAGTGCTAAACATGCCTTTCTCTTAACTAGGATTAGAAGAATAATTGAGCTGCGAACAAATGTCGGCCGCGACTTTTACATCATCAAACTCAATGGTTTTATGCGCAAAAACTTGGTAGGTTTCATGCCCCTTACCGGCAATTAAAATGCTGTCGTTTGGTTCGGCGATCTCAATCGCTTTTTGAATAGCGGCTCTGCGATCGACCTCGACAAGAAAGGCATCCTGCCTTGTGAATCCTTTTACAATCTCTTGACAGATGGCTTGCGGATCTTCGGAGCGGGGATTGTCAGAGGTGACAATGCTTAAGTCCGCAAACCGTTCGCATGCTTGCGCCATTTTGGGACGCTTTGTCTTATCGCGATCGCCCCCACACCCAAAGACGACAATCAACTTCCCTTTCTTAATTTCTGTTAAGGTCTCAAGAACATTAAGCAGCGCATCATCTGAATGGGCAAAATCGACGTAAATTTTCAAGTCCAGCGCATTTGGAACGGGCTCTAAACGGCCTCTGACAGTGGGCAGGCAGGCCATTTTTTCAGCCAACGCTTTAAGTGGAATACCTCGAGTCAACATGACTCCCATCGCAGCTAAGCAATTATAAATATTGAAGCGGCCAGCGAGAGGCCAAAAGCACTCCACTGTCTCCCCCCGATAAGTCACAACTGCATGGGTACCTTGCCCCCCAAGCCTGATCTTTGAAGCCCGCAGGTCGGCTTTCTGATCGATGCCGTATGTCAAACAATTGACGCTGCATCCTTGCATAATCTGTTCTGCCCAAGGGCTATCGCTGTTGAAGACTGCCCATTTTGGAGCCGTTTTCTTTCTAGACTTTTCAAGCGCAGTAAATAGACGCTTTTTAGCTTCACAGTACTGTTCCATCGTTACATGATAGTCCAGGTGGTCGAGAGTTAAATTGGAAAAGACCGCCACATCGAAATCGATTTTATCGACGCGCCCTTGATCTAAGGCGTGCGATGTCACCTCCATGACAGCCGATCGGCTTCCAGATGCACACATCTCGCGAAGCATTTTATGGTTGTTAATGACATCAGGTGTTGTACGAGTCGCTTGATAGCGATGGGATCCGACGATGTATTCGATGGTTCCAATCAGTCCACAAGGTCCATGGAAGGCATCTAGCAGACTTTTAATCAGAAATGAGATCGTTGTTTTACCATTCGTTCCTGTAATCCCCACCATGAATAATTCATCTGATGGATGCTGATAGTACTCTGAGGCTAAAGTCGACTCGATTGCGAGAGGATTTGGATGAATAATTTGCACGATCTGCTTAAGAGACGGATCGAACAGGTCTGTCAAGATGGCGCAAGCTCCAGCTTCGATTGCTTCAGGAATGTAATGGCCACCATCGTGAGTTTTCCCTTTTTTAGCGATAAAGAGGTTGCCAGGAGCGACTAGTTTGGAATTCGCCGTGATGCCTGTAATGGATGTCTCTTTGGAGCCTTTAATTTGGCACTCATCCAATTCTTTAAACAACTTTTTCAATTTCATCATACTCGTCTGCTACCTTCTACCTATCTGTCAGGCTCATTTAGGGATTATTTTGCGCAAAACTCCCATGAACATTCACGGACAACATCTCACTAAAAATTAATTTTGAGACATGTTATTCCATTTCTTATATATTTCTTGCAACTTTCTCGTTTCTGTCATCCATTCGGTCTTATCAAGACTGCTGCGGGGGTCGCCATAAGGGTATCCGTAAGGATCGTCGGGGGGAATGCCTAAATATTCCAAAGAACGCTTGGAGATCTCGCGAAAAACTCCCGCCGTGCAATTACCTCCATTGTGGTTTTTTCCAAGCCCCGGAATATAACCATATTCGGGTTCATCCATCGTTACGACTAAGACAAAGGCTGCCTGTTCGACAGGCGTAAAACCGGCAAAAGTGGCACAGTAAAGTATCTCTGAATAGAGCCCGTTAACAATTTTTTTTGTTGTACTCGTTTTTCCCACCTCAGTATAGCCTGGGACATCAGCCTTAACAGCCGTTCCCCCGGGCTTGGTAACATAGCGCATGGATTGCACGACTCGTTTGACAATATCCTCATCTAGCACGCGCGGAAACTGAGCCGCTCTTTCAGGCGATGTATTGTCTGTGAGTGTGATTTCTTGACCATCCATATCTTTTTTGACGATGCGGCGAACGAGCGTTGGGTTTACGAGAAATCCCCCATTGGCAAGTATCGAATAGGCTCTTAAAATTTGAATGCTATTGGCCTGGATGTTGTACCCCATCGCCAAAGAAAATGGAGTTGGCACAGACCATTCCGGAGTGCCATTTGGATGGTATTTGCCTGGGGTCGGCAAAACGCCTGTGCTTTCGGCCGGCAACTCGACATACGTTTTTTGTCCGAATCCAAAGAGTTGCTGCAGCTGACGCCGATACCACTCATTGCCAAGCCTTGCAACCATTCTTTCTGCCAGTCGACCCATATAGATGTTGGATGACTTCTGCATCCCCATATCCATGTTTAAAAAATAGTGAAGCCGGGTATCTGTAATGGGTTTAGAACGCCCAGGAAACCGTCCGTTGCTAGTGGCTATTTTCTCTTCCGTAGTAAATAATTCTTTCTCCCCTTTTTCTTTCAGCAAACGGTTAGCTTTAAGTGCAAGAGCCACAGTAAAGGGCTTAAAAACCGAGCCCGGCTCATTCGCGTCGGTAACGGCTTTAACTTTGGTGTGCTCGATCAGGTTTGGATCGTTAAAGAACTGCTGATAATCGGGCAGATTAAAAAAGGGATACTGCGCCAACGCTAAGATCTCGCCTGTGCGAGGATCCATCATGGCAGCCCACCCAGCCTTTGCCTTGCATTTTTTGACCCCTTTTTCAATTTCTTCTTCTGCAATAGCTTGTAGGCATGGATTAATGGTTAAATAGATATCGGCCCCATGCTCTGGATAATCGATTACATCTCCCGTTTCCAAAGAATTGCGCGGCGACCGCATAAGACGCCGTTTTCCTTGCTTACCTTGCAGCCGAGGATTGAAGTAAAGCTCAAGTCCTCCTGTTGGCAGGGCTTGTCGGGTTGTTTCATCCTTTTGATTCTGGATCGTATGCAAGACATTGCCAAGCAATTTCCCAAAAGGATAGGAGCGTTGGTAGTCTTTAATAAAGAAGAGGGCGTTGCGTGGAACTTTGTAAGTCTTAGCAAAGCCCTGCCACCATTTTAGAATCGTTTGATGGGTTTCTTTATCGAGCCACATGGCGAGCTTACGACTGCGACTTGGCTTGTCAAATTGTTCTCTAAAACCTAAACGCTCGGCAACCGAAATGTCTAAAGTAGCCAAAAGATGACTTGCCACTTCTTCTTTCAGATGCGAAGGGATTGATTCGGGGTCTACGTACAAGTGGAATTTTGGGACGTCAATCGCAAACGGTTGCGGCTCGGCGGGATGATTTTTTTTAATAAAGGGATTGGAATAAAAGGTTCCGCGAATAAAAGGCTCTTTCACGATGAAAAAATGTTGCTTTTGAGCCTGTAAAGCCCATTTTTTGCCCTCCAAAATCTGGATATTGTAAAATTGGGTGATCAAAAGGGAGAACAGGACAAAGATGAAAAGGGCGATCCATAAGAGTCGGCGACGTTCAGAAGAATGAGGAGTTGATGGCTGCATCATGATGTATATGGTTTCTCACTTAGATTCAATGACCTTCTCTTCCGGAATTAATAAGACCTCCGTTAAAGGAGGATACTTGAGATGACCAAACTCCGGCTTGCTCGCCAACTCCATCAAATGAACAGGGCTTTCAAAGCGCTCAATAGCATAATGAAATTCTGAATTTTTTTCCTGAATCTCTTTAAGCTCTTTGGTCAAAACAGGGATAGATAGCCGCAACTCTGTCAATCCATTTAGCTTATCAATGTATTTGTAAAGGGTTAGACCAGCAAAAAAAATACAGATCCACAACCTGACTAGCAATCCCATCCTAGCTATCCTTTTTAGCCAACTTCTCTGCCACTCTTAGCTTTGCACTGCGACTGCGTGGATTGTCTTTAATCTCTTCCTCAGACGGGCAAATGGGTTTCTTCGTAATGAGAGCCACTGTCGGATCCTTATCGCGAAAGAGTCCGCTTCCCAATCCACTCGTTTCCCACTTATCGCTGGCTGCAAGTCGCAACTGGTTTTTCACAATGCGGTCTTCTAAACTATGGAAGCTTATAACTGCCACCCGTCCGCCTGGCTCCAAACACTCGAGCGCCTTGGGCATTAATTGCTCCAAAACCGCCAATTCGCCGTTCACACAAATGCGTAAAGCCTGAAAAATCAAAGTCAAGGGATTAATCCCCTTTTTGGGATTCCAGGCAAACAGGGGCTTTAAGAGTTGAGCCAAATCGGTCGTTGTCACAAAAGGTTTTTCCACACGAGCCTGAACGATGGCTCTTGCAGCTAAGCGCCATTTCTTCTCCTCGCCATAATCGCGAAAAACCCTTCCCAAATCCTGCTCAGACCAGGTGTTAACAACGTCCGCTGCCGTCAAGGATGCATGAGGATTCATGCGCATGTCTAAAGGACCCTCTCGAGAAAAACTAAATCCCCGTTCGGCCTGATCAAGCTGCATCGAAGAGACACCTAAATCTACCAGCAGCCCCTGGATCTGGACAACGCTCAACTCTTTCAAAAATTGATCGAATTGCGAAAAATTTCCCTGGCGGAAACAGATCTTATCCTTCCAAGGTTCTAAACGCTTCGATGCTAAAGCAAGAGCTTGAGGATCTTGATCGATTCCAAGATACAAATCAATTTCGGGATGGCGCTGAAGCAAAGCTTCCGCATGTCCGCCCGCTCCCAGCGTGCCGTCGACAAAAACACTTAAACGGACCGGTTCAAAAGCGTCAACTACTTCGGTTAACAATACGGATCGATGAGGAACATTTTGAGTCATGTAACAATAAAGGTTGGAAAGCGCTTAACTAGGGTCGTCAAATTCATAGGGCCTAAGTGGAAAGAACTCGAATTTAGGCGATTAGCAATTGGACGACAGGGCCTAAAAAACACTTTTGGGTTTATCTTTCTGAAAAGAGAATGTGCATAAACAAACTATGAGGCATGTCTTCTTGAGAACAGTCTATATCAACCAGGAAAAATAAAGCCACATATTCAGAAACATCCTGCAGTTGATCCTAATTAAAAAAATTTAAATCCCTTATCTTCGAGACGGCTCCTCATTGACAAGATTGCGTTTTCCACGAAGACTTTGAGAGTTCCCCAATAAGCAAAAATTAACTAATACAAAAACAAATTATTACATTCGAAACCATTATTTACTAATAAATGCAATAATTGTTAAAATAAAATGTGAAAGTAATGAATTTTGTAAGAGGTTGGCGTTATGACAACGATCGATAAACTAGATATTGGGATTTACATCCAATATGCTCGCCGTACGCAGATGATTGAACAAATCAATCAGCAGTATCATTTAGATGAAGCGTCGTCGATCCCTCCACAAATTTTGCTCGTTGACATTTATCCCAAATTATCCGAAATGGATCTTCTGCTTGGGATTGTCCCAGTTCAAACGCCTTGGGCCTATTTTTTCCCCCCTCCCCGTTTTCGCTTTCAGCGCCGTTCCCCTTTTGGTTTCTTTCGAGTCGCTCCAAGCTTAGGCTCTTTTGAAGAAGAGGATGAGGATGAGCGTAAACTTGAGGAGATCGAATGCGAAACGGAGACTGACCTAAAAGAAAAGAAAGCAATCAAAGCTTGTTTTGAACAAATTGACAAGATTAATAATTGGATAAGCTTTATCGTGGGACGAGTTGGTCAGTTCTTACAAGGATAATCATGAGTAGAATCAATTGGCTGGATAAACTGGGCTGGACAGAAGAACACGTTGAAGATTTGCGCTACACGGGTTATTCTTATATTAGACAAGGAAAATATGACATCGCTCTGGCTTTTTTTGAGGCGTTAACCGTCCTAGATCCCGAAAGCGCTTACGACGCGCAAACGCTTGGAGCCATTTACTTGGAGCTTAATGAACCTGCTAAGGCACTCAAGTCATTCGACAGGGCTCTGAAACTCGAGGCAGACCATGGACCTACTCTTCTCAACCTGACTAAAGCTTTTTTTATGCTAGGAAAAAAGGATGAAGGGCTCAAACTTGCCCATATTCTTAAAGAGGAACAGAATCCCCTCATTTCAAACGTCGCGAAGGCTTTGATCTTAGCCTATACCTAATCGAAATTTGCTCTTGACTTTTCAAACCCATGCGCCAGCCGCTGAGGCGTTTCAAGCCTTTAAAACACTCCTCAACGTTTCACAAACGCGATCAACCTCTTGCAGAGTCAAATCGGCATAGAGTGGTAAGGAGAGTGCTTGTGCGTAATAGGCCTCCATCTGCGGATAGCGCTGCAGCCATTCTTCTGCGACGCTTTTCACAACAGGATGGCGATAGAGGGGAATGTAGTGCACTTGAGATCCAATCCCTTTATTCTTAAGATCTTCCATTACTTTTTCGCGCGTTGTTCCAAAGGCTTTAAAATCAATTTGAGCCACCAATAGATGGAAGGCCGTATGAGAATCGGCACGATCGGAAAAAAGGCTCAGATGAGGGAAATTTTTTAAGTTTTTGCGGTAATGAGCAACTAAAGTGCGGCGCTTCTCAATAAATGAATCGAGGCGCTTCAATTGACTGAGGCCAAGTGCCGCCTGAAAACTGGTCACATTAAAATTCCCCGTAATTGCTTGAACTTCATAATAGCCCGGGGCTGATGCTTGCTTCAGATAGGGAGCCTCCCGCTCGATGCCGTTATCTCGATAAAGCCTTAAGCGGTGATAAAGATTGGCGTCGTTAGTTGTCACCATTCCCCCTTCACCAGTCGTCATCGTTTTGGCCGGATGAAAGCTGAAGATCGTCATATCGCTATATGCGCAACTTCCCACTCTTTCCCCGCTTGGGTACAGCGAACCAATGGCATGGGCTGCATCTTCAATAACGACGCAATCGGGATGGCAAAGGGAGCGATCGAGCATTTGCATGTCAACCGCGATGCCAGAAAAGTGAACTGGCACAATAAAAAACCGTCCGCGGCTTAAAGGCACGTTAAAAGACTTTTTTAATTGATTGAGATCTAAATTTCCCGTTGTTCGATCGATGTCGACAAATTGAGGCTGAATCCCTTCTCGGATGGGAATGCCGACGGTTGCAATAAAAGTATTGGGAGTTGAAATGACTCGATCAAAAGCCTGAAGGTCTAAAGCAAAATAGGCGGCCATCAAAGCCACCGTTCCATTAGCAAACGCAACGGCATAGCGCGATCCGCAATAAGAGGCGATGCTCTCTTCGAATGTCCTGACTGGAGGACCTCGCGTAATCGCATCTTCTTTTAATGCATCGGTAACTGCTTGAATATCATCGCTTTGAATCGACTGCTTAGCATATGGTAAAAAAGGCGACGACATGGCTTTTATTCCTTTTTGAAGGTGTCACCATGCCAAATTAAGAATTGAGACAAAAAGAAAAAAATACAAAAAATCACTCTCCTTTCTTCGGATAGTAGCTCCTCTATACGTATGCCTTTTGACAAGAGTTCTTTCAATTTTCGCCAAGATGCTATAATCTATAGCAGCTTTAGTAGTTAAAATCTTAATTATCATGATCGTTATAAACGACCTTTAGTTTAGAGATATCTACAAAACCCGATCGGTTATATGCTATGACTTCTAGACAATTGATAGCAGCCAAGCAATCTGATCCTATTTTGATACTCTGTTAGCCGTATCGAAAAAAAGCGGCATTGTGCATAAGTGACTTTTTCACTCATTTCAAGTTTTAGCAGTCAGAACAGTTAAAAATTTTTATTAATAGATAAGGACTTTTTTCTTTCTTGCCTGTTATTTTGATAATCAATGATTTACCAATCAATTGAGTTTGAAGTTCGATAAAATCACTTGCCAGCTAAGATTGGCTCATGCTAAATTCTTTCATGAAAATGCCCCAGAGTGGGTTGTGGAAACGTTGTTCATAACTTTTTAAGGACCGGAATATGCTAGCTTGTGATACGGATGCTTGGACTCAATTTTTGCAATTTGTAAAAACACGATGTTCGCCAGCCGCGTTTGGTAACTGGTTGGCTCCGATTCGCGTCATTGAATCAACAACGGATGACATTGCGTTAGAAATACCTAATATCTTTGTACAAGAGTATTTACTTTCTAATTACAAAAAAGATTTATGTGCATTTTTACCGGTCAATGCAATCGGCGAACCAGCGATTCGCTTTATCATCGCTGCTCCACAAAAAAAGCCAGCAACCATCACAGCTCCCGCTCTACATATCGACTCTCCAGCAGACAGTCAAACCAGCAATAGTGATGTCAAGCTCAACAACAATTATCGCTTCGAAAATTTTATTGAAGGCCCAACAAATCAGTTTGTCAAATCTGCCGCAATGGGTGTGGCTCTTCGACCTGGTCAATCTTACAATCCTCTTTTCATTCATGGCGGTGTAGGCCTTGGAAAGACTCACATTTTGCATAGCATTGGCCACTACATTAAAGAACATCACAAGAAGCTGCGCATTCAGTGCATCACAACTGAAGCCTTTATCAACGATTTGGTGGATAGTTTAAGAAATAAGTCGGTTGACCGCATGAAGCGTTTCTACCGCTCCGAGATCGACGTCTTGCTAGTAGACGATATTCAGTTTCTTCAAAATCGTCTCAATTTTGAAGAGGAACTCTCTTACACCTTTGAAGCCTTAAAAAACAAAGGGGCGCAAATCGTAATTACGAGCGATAAGCCGCCTTCCCTACTCAAACTATCGGAGCGTACCATCGGTAAAATGGAAGGGGGGCTCGTGGCGCACATGGGCATTCCAGAATTAGAGACCCGGGTGGCCATTTTGCAGCATAAGGCCGAACAAAAAGGCTTACACATCCCACACAAAGTCGCCTTTTTCATTGCCGAGCACATTCACAATAACGTGCGTCAACTCGAAGGAGCCATCAATCGCTTAAGCGCGCATTGCCGCTTGCTCGATTTAAATATTACAGAAGAGCTCGTCTCCCGCACCTTACGTGAAATGCTGCAGCAAGCTCCCAGGGAAAAAATTTCTGTAGAGCAAATTCTCAAAAGCGTGGCCGCTGTTTTTCAAGTGCGCGTCAGTGACTTAAGAGGATCAAACCGCACCAAAGATATTGCCCTTCCCCGACAAGTTGCCATGTATTTGGCTAAAGAAATGATCAATGAATCACTAATCATGCTTGGTGCTTCTTTTGGCAAAACCCATTCAACCATTCTCCATGCATGCAAAAACATCGAGAAAAAGGTCGCAAGCGATGAAAACTTGCGCCGTCAAATTGGAATGGTACGCCGCAATATTGAAGCCTAAGGGTTGTCAAAGAACAATCCGGCATATTGCATTTCCCTTATCGACATTTTTTTCAGCCTTGAGTAGGATGGATTTTTAATCGGACTGCCCCTTACCGAAGAGCTATTAGAGGTTTCTGGCAAGCCGCTATGAAGCGAGTTGGCACTGATTCATCAATCCTCTAACCTCATTGATTGCGTATGTATCGGCTCCTCAAAAATCGCGTCAAAAAGACAGGGCTCTCTCCTGGTTCTTTGATTCCAGTCGGGGAGCAGCGCAAGCATCCGATTACTCTGTCAATTATTGAATATTCTGAAACAGAGTATCTCGAAAAGGATAATGCTTCCATTCAAGAATGCATCGAATGTATCGAAAAACCTACCATGACATGGATTCAGGTACATGGCGTCTATGATTCCTCCATGATCGCCTCAATCGGCAACCGATTCAAATTGCACCCTCTTGTCATGGAAGATGTCCTCAATACCGTCCAACGTCCAAAAATAGACATTTATGGAGAGCAGGTTTTTATTGTCACCCGGATGCTTCAATTCGATCAACAAGCGCACCAATTGCACGATGATCAGGTGAGCATCATCTTTGGCCCGAACTTGCTAATTTCCTTTTTAGAAAAAGACCAGGATATTTTTTCCCCAATCAAAGAAAGACTTCGCCAAAAGACCAATCGGATGCGCAAGCAGGGCTCCGACTATCTCGCCTATGCCTTGATCGACATGATTGTGGACTACTATTTTAATGTTCTGGAAAAAGTGGATGTCAATTTGGACCTTTTAGAAGAGGAACTCGTTCGTTCGCCCAAGCCTTCTACTCTGCAGAGCATTCAAAGAGCTAAACGCAACATGGTCTTTTTGCGCAAATCAGTCTGGCCGATGCGTGATGTCGTCAACCGCATGCAAAGACTCGAACCTCCGCTCATCACTGCCTATACCCAAGTTTTTTTACATGACGTCTACGATCACATTGTCCAGACCATCGATATCATTGAAGGATTCCGCGACGTTGTCGCCGGCATGTTGGATATTTATCTATCCAACATCAATATCCGAACCAACGAAATTATGAAGGTCTTAACGATCGTATCGACCATTTTTGTTCCTTTAACTTTTGTATCGAGCCTCTACGGCATGAACTTTGACTATATGCCAGAACTTCATACCCGATGGGGTTATCCTTTCGTTCTCATTCTCATGACAATGCTTGCCATTTCCATGCTCTTTTACTTTCATCGCAAAAAATGGTTTTAGGAAAACCTGGATTGCGAAGCTAAATTTAAGATGATCCTCATTATTCAATTATTCGCTTAAATTTGCATTAGGTTTATATTATCTTAACATTTTAGTTTTAAACTAATTCTTATTTACAAAAAAAGCAAAAAGATGAATCTACCATCTGACATTAATTACTCAAATTTTTTAGATCACTTTGAAAGGCTCACACCGACTAACTATCTAGAAATAGAGCCTAAAACAGTTGAAGGACGGTGCTTTAGCATTGTTTATGCAAAAGAAAACAAAAATTTGAATACAAAGGCAGTCCTTAACATCGTCGAGCAGGCTTTTTCTCATTTCAGACACAATAGAGCCTTCGAAAGCCAAGAAAATTTTGAACAGTGCCAGGAGAAAGTCAACCGGTTAGCTCAAGCGCTGCAAGTGTATGGCACACGTTTAAGGCAAAGCGCTCCATGGTATTGGAAAATTCTCGCTTTTTTTGGTTTCCAGAGGAGTACTGATAAACGCATTGCTCAACTTGTCTCTACTATATCTCAGCAAGGAGCATCTCAAGAAAATCTGACTGAAGCCATTCAAAGGACCACTAGAGAAGCCCTTACAACGCCTCCTGGTTATTTGCGTTATTTTTACCACTTCGTACTCGGCAATGCAGATTTGAAAATCAGTCAATTAGATGGTGCGGGTGTTGCATCCTCTCAATATCACTATCTTTCGCTATTAAAAGAGTTTCGATCGACTCTGGCACCAGCATCGCCCGCTCATCCTCTCCTACAAGAAATTACTGACCAGCTGAGTCTTGGTGCTCAAGTTGCCATAGCTCAGGAAAACAATCTTGCGATCACTACTTTTATGGAACGGCTCCAAGTATTCCTATCCGATCCAACTCGAACATTTTTCATGTTTCCGGGCGGCTATTCGAAAAAAGATCAAGCTCACTGTGTTGTATTTGAGATCACAAGAGAAGGCAATGAAAGCTTTTCTTTAGCATTGGTAGATACGGGCGTCATCGCAGGAAATTTACATCTCTTAAACAATGATTCCCTTCTCAACAACTATTTGGATTTGTCCACCACAGGCCTGCGCCGTAAAATAATCAATGAACAAGCTCTGATCGATCAGAAAATCAATCAATGGCATGCATTCATCGAGTTACAAAAGAACAATCGAACGCAAGATTTACATTATACAGGGTTGAACGCCGCACAATTTTCCGAATCTTTTTTTCAAGCATTGTTTGCATTTAAATATTCTTCAAATACTGATCATAGCATGGATAAAGTCGTTGAATTCCTCGATCAGCAGCTGGCCACACCAAATAAAAGTAACCTCATTGCAGCCGGTCGTTCCCATACCCGGCAAAAAAAGGGGGTCTGCGCTCAAAAATCCTTTGCTACTTGGTTGCACACGCGCTTAGGAAATGAACTCTATCAGCGATTCAAGGTCTTCTATACAGCCAAAGAAATCGAAAGATTAGAACAGCTTTTTGCAGAACAGCCCGCAGCGACTGAAGAAGCCTTAGCCGGCTATGCCTTTGTTAAGTTAGAAAAAAGCGCACCCGAGCCTGCAGCCACCATTGAACCACCAAAGAGTAAATCCAAGCCAAAAGCGGCAGAGATTTCCGCTGATGAGCGTCCCCTCTCAGAGGAAGAATGGGCTAATTTTCCCTCAGCTCTTAACAAGTTAAAAACCTTGATAGAAGTAATAGACAGCTGCAATTCACTTGAAAACTTCTTGGAAAAATCGACTTTTCATTGGACTCCCCAGCAAGCCAAGCATGAAATTAGGCAGCTTGGCCAGCAAATTCTTCAGAAGAGAGAGCAAAAGTTGCAAACCCTGCTTACCCCTACGCCTGCCTAATATAGGCTTCTTTCGAAAGAAGCTTAAGGCGCGTCAAATTAACTCTCAATCGTTCGGCAAAAAGTCATGGCATACAAAAGGCTCGGAAATCCTTCGCTCAGAGCCTCTGCGCATCTATGCAAGGTAGAGCCCGATGTCATGACATCGTCGATGACCAGTATTTTTTTATCTAGCAAACAGCAGTTTGACTGCAACTTGAAGGCATGGCCAAGGCTCTTGCGCTGTTTTAATGCCAAAGCCGCTTGGCTATAGTCGCTCGACGTACGCTTTAAGGCATTCCAAACGGGTATATTCATGAGTTTGCCAAGCTCTTCGGCCAATAGGAGGCTTTGATTATAGCCTCTTTGCAGCCAATGTGAAAAGGAAAGCGGAACGGGCACAAGGGCGTCGGGAAGCGGCCATTCGAGCCGCTCAAACTGCGCAAATAAAAAAGCCCCCATCCCTTTTGCCAAATAGGGCTGGTTGGCATACTTCAATTGCCTGACTAAAATTGAGGGAGGTCCTAAATAATCAAAAGCGGCCGCTTTGCGCAAGAACAGCGAGGGATAGCGCTTGCAAATCAGACAATCGTGAGACATCTCCTCTTTCACGCTAAAACATGTTTGACAACGCCCTTCGGGATCAATTAACTCCAGTAAAGAGGCACAAGAGTTGCAAAAAATGGATTGCTGTGGAGGCAGAACGTCTTTGCAGTGCAAGCACCGGGCCGGAAAACAAAGATGAAGGCAAGAGTGCTTCAACTCTTGCCATAAACGCCGAGCGTTACTCATCACCCCACACAAGTGAATGGCGATTTTTTCGATAGCTTTTTGGATCGATCCGCGAAGGATCAAATGGCTCGCCAATCCAGCTATCATATTCATGCTTTAAATGGGCCAATAAAACAGGATAATCATTAGGATAGGCTTTTTGCAGCCATTCATCTATTTTCCAAGAAATTTGCTCTAGATCTTTTTTGTAAAATTTCTTTAATTTGATCCGATCATCTTTCGTCAATTTGCCCACGTCTAAGTGAAAAGCCTTATTTCCAACAAATCCAGTATTGTGCATGACGCCGTGATCGCGATCATAGACCCCTTTTTGATACTCTTGCATATACATGGCCAAAATGCCTGAAATGGCTTGTTTAGCGCCTTCAATATCTCCTCGGTCAAGCAAAGAGGCTAAATGCTGCCGCAGTGTTTCCCCTTTTTTTTGCACCATGAAAACCACATCGTCTAAATTGATACGGTGTTCGAATCCCATTTTATCAACGAGGGTGACCTGCTGATGTAAGAAATTAGTCGGGCGCAAATGCAGGTAAAGAAGCTCTGAGGCTTGCCGATTCTCGCGGTAAGCTAAATCATACCCCTCAAAGACACCAACTAATTTATTGCGCTTGCGTTGAATGTAGAGTTCCTTGTAGTGATTGAATGGGGTAATGGATGGCACCAAATTGACCAGCCAATTGGGCTTCAAATGCTTAAATTTGAAGAATTTCAATACGTACTGCTGATCGGCACTAGCAAACGCATAGCTCTGCGCCCCCTTACCTATATAGTAGTATTTTTGCTTCAGAATCGTGGACAATTGATCCCGTTCATCATTCGATACAAGATGAATGTCCCAAGGAGCTTCGAAGTCCAATTCATGAGTCATATTGGCCAAACGGAAGTCATCGGTCAGATCATAATAAAGGCGGACAGCACCAAAGCCTAGCGCGCCAATAAAGATGGCGATGATCCACTTAATTAAAGGACTACTTTTCATTACATTTACTCTTTTAAAAGCCTTAAAACCTTTAATTTTGACAATTTAAATGATTTAAGACAATCGACTTTTTGAAGCGGCTATTCATTTCAGGAATAAAGCAATAGGAATCAAATGTTTTATGAAGAAGCGCTCTTAAAACTTATTAGTGGAGTAAAGCGGCCGCTCCTTTGCGAGATGCTTTTGTTTGCTTTTGCAGGGCATAGGTAGGCTTTTTTAGACTGCCCTGTATGGATACGGTAAATAACTCGGCGATCTTAAAAATCAAATTATATTGCTTCATGCGAATTTGGACCGACATTTGGCCATCCATGTCGACCCAGGAAGGCGTTTCACTGCGTGCTAAATAAAATTTCGAGCCTCTCCCTTCGCTATACACGTCTTTAAAGCGTGTCAGATAAAAACGGTCGCCTTGCATGTTAAAATAGATGGTTCCGTTCACTGGATTGAGGACTTGAGGATCCAATCCAAGACGCAGAATAATCTCTCCTGGAATGGCCAATAAAGGATGAACGGTATTCTTGCGAGAAGAGTTTAAAAAGTGGAGGCGTCCATCAGCCCGCCAGGATTGTAGATCGCTTAAATTCCCATAAAAATCTTCTAAGTCAAAGCGACGAACAATTAAGGTTTTAAATTTTGAAGGTAAAGATGGGCTTTGCACATCTTCTCTCAGCAAGCTTGGCTTAAAATTTCTGATCGTCAAGCTTGGCATGAAAAGAAGCCAATCTTTCTCTTCATTCTCAACTGCGATCAGCTGAAGCCCCTCTAAGGAACCGGCTGGGTCTTGAATAGTCAAGCGGGCAATGTCTAAGCGTTTGGGCTGATAGTTTAAATTCGCTTCAAAATAATTGACGATGTATCCCTTTAAAGCAGCTTCTTGGCAAGAAAGTGTGCCCTGAAAGAAAAGTGTCTCCAATAAAGAAGGACCAATATCGGGATTCATCCAATAATAGCCTTTCAATTGATAATTAGAGCCCAATTTAAGCTTTTGAATGCTGCTAACAACGGAGTCGGGAACAAGAGGGCACAACAAGTTAAAGTCTACTCCAACGATTCCTTGCAGTCTCGACCAATCTTTTACCGCTTCACCATCAGCCGCCTGCTCTAAATCAAAATCCAGACCGCAAAAATAGCCCTTGGCTTGATAAATGTAATAGCCTTTTTCTGGATGGCGTTGCCATTTAATGATTAAGGGAGGCTTGGCCGGCAAAGACCCTCCTAAAAAGTAATACTCCCCTTCATTTAAAAGTGGCCAGGCGGCAACACCTTTTATCTGAAAGGAAAACCGTTCTTGACGAGTCATTGCAGAAAAGCTCAGCTTTTTATCTGCAATAGTCGCTGAAAAATGATGCAGGTCATAAGGGCGTTTCTTAAAAAAGTAGGTGCCATCACTCAAAGCAAGCGTCATACTTTGACGTACATGATCTTTAGTAAATTCAAGAGAGCCATTCAGCTGTCCTTCCTGTTTAGCATGCCGTAAAACATCACTGCCTTCCTCATCGACAAAATCGGGAAAGTATTGATTAAGTGCAAAAGCCAGCTCTGAAAGGTGATTGGCTGGCAGGCTGAAATCCAGCTTTGGGCAACTCAACTGTTTAAGTTTGCGATTGTAGGTAAGATGGTGAAAAACAAGCTCTGCCCACTGGCCTGACTGGCGATTGATCTGTAAGTTCAAACCTTCGATTCGCACTTCCTGATCCGATTGAATGCGCAAGCTAAGAGGAGCCATATCAATTGGAAAATTACGTAAAGAAAGGTCCTCTGTTTGAGCCGTTAAAAGGCCTTGCATACGAAAATCAGAGGTTTCTGAAGCAGGAGCAAGCTGGATGGCTCCTTTTATTTGCATAGTGCCGCGCGGATTCCAGTGAGTGGCCGCCTCTTTAAAAAATGACCATTTTTCAAGTCTTTCCAGATTGATTTCACATAAATTAATTTTGATGTCGATCTCGCCGCTTTCTGGCTCAAAATCCCCTTCTAGTCCAACGACAAGTGACTCCCCATCATTGAGTCCTAAGAAATTAATTTTCCACTTATCAGGCATTTGGTGCAGATCGGCAAAAGAGTTAAATTGGTCCCACTGCACATGCTCGATCATCCATCTTTTATCGCGCTTCTTGCCCTTTAACAGACCTGTGTGCAGCGGACCAGAAGAGAAACGAAGATTCTGGCTTTCAAGCTGATATTCAGAGCATTTTTCGACTGGATCGTAATGCAAGGCGAGTTCCACCGCCCCTTCCATCGAGCCTAGGCTATCTAATCTGCCAATCATGGAATGAGATAAGAACAAGAGGCCGGACTCTTTAAAGCGGCATACATCTTTTGCAACCGCTCCTAACTCAAACCTGGATTCAAAGTCGAAAGCTTGCAATCCTCCGTCAGGCCCAATTTGACAGTTGAAAACCTTAGGATAGATATGGCTGAGATGTGACAGGGAAGAATCGATTAAAACGGCTCTATCCCCATTTCCCACTTCTTTCGTGATCGCCACAAGGCGCATCAATTCATCATCTCCATCCTTCACACTTACATCTGCATCAAACGTTGGATTGTCAATGCCTATCAAACAGAGGTGGCGTCCCGTAAAGGCATATTCTTGAACGCGTCGAGGCTTACCAACGAGCAATACTCCTTGGATGTCGGACAGTGCTAAGCATTTGTCATCGTGATGGTAATCAATATCCAAATAAAGCCCTTTCAAGGACATGTCGCTGCTCTCAACAGGCAGGAATCCTTCTTGTAAAACCCCTTTAAAGTCAGCCTGCAGGCGGTAATCGCCCGGCAGAAAATCAAACGCCAGGGTAATACCCTGGCCTCTTGCATTGAGCTCCCCTTCAAGCTGCAGGTTTTTAAAAATAGAAGGGGTATCGAAATGAGATAATAAATATTGGATTTGGGAAACCTTTCCGGCAAATGTGGGGCTTTTAATTTTTAAATTAAAAACTCCGGGAGCCGGATCACTATAGTCAAGATCGAGGCAGCCTGCAAAGTATACATCATGGCAATAGGCCTCCATTGAGCTGATATGAATCGTTTGATCTCTAAAAAGAACCTTTCCCTGAATGTCTCCAAAATACAGGCCGCTATTTTTTTCCAAATAAGAGGCTTGTTGAATGGGAAGCGCACCTTGGTGAGTGCATGTCTTGAAATCGAATTGATGCAAGCCCAATAATTGCCCGGGTACCGTCGAGCGTAGCTGCTTGGCTTCGATCAAAAGATCTTCATTCTCAATACTCAATTGATCAGCATCGTATTTAACTGTCAGTATGTTGTCATCTAAAGATCCTTTCACTTCCGCCTTTCCTCGCATCTGTAAGACGCCTTTTCGAAAGATAAAAGGGGAAACGAATTTCTCTAAAGGGAGATCCTTGGCATAAAACCAGCCTACAGGGGCAAATATTTTTTCAGCGTCTCCCGCAATTTTTTTTAACTCTCCGCCAAAATGAATCAAATGGCCATGCTCAGACTTTCCTTGCATGACATTCATAGCGCCGATTAGCTCAATATGGCCTGCATGTCTTTTAATATTGGCCAGGATTGTTAATTGATCACGATTGAAATGATTTTGCAGCCCTTCTTGCAAACGATTCGGCAAAAATTCGGCTAGATTTTGAGCCTCTCCATTCAGCTTTACAGTGATTATCTCTTTGCCTTCTCCCCACTCAATATCCATCGCTCCTTTTAAACCAGCAAATTGCATGGCAACTAAGGCGTGGGGAATGGTTCCTTGCTCGATCTTTAAATGTGTTTGGATAGCTGTTAAGGGAAGTCTTGGATCTAATCCACTTAGCTGAACATGGCCGTCATCGATGTGGAGCTCCATATTCGTGGAATGCCAAATATCTGGAGCGCGTAAATTGACGGAGCCGTAACCTCTGGCCTGCTTCAATGAACAATGCGTATTAAGGGGGCAAAGCTTAAATTTTAAGTCGTCGACTTGCATTCGCTTAAAGCGGATCGTTTCCAACCCTTGCCGGGTTAAATTGGCTATGAAGGAGGCTTCAAAAACACCCTGTTGCAAGTGCACATCTTTCAGTTGCGGCCAATACACAGCTAGAACTCTTTGCAAAAAGCCGCATTCAATATAAGATAATTTATTCAGCTGAACTTTGATTTGCGGCCCTTCCGTTGTCTGATGAAGAAAGAGCTGAATATGGCCGCCAGGCTGATCGGAGGATGAGCAGAGAAGGTCCAAATCAAGGTTCAAATTGTGGCGTGCATTTAGATTAGCCTCCCCCTTCAAATTGAAATGAGAGTGGTGGTGGTGGTAATATCCATCTGCTTCTAAGGCTATTCTTGCTTTTTTAAAGCTATCGATTCCGATACGCCCCTGCAACTGATCGACTCGCCATCCCTCTTCGTCCATCAATTGATATGCCAGGCTTGCAGGCTTTAAAAGATCGAGATAACCAACCGTTGTAAGAGAAGAGGCTTCTTCACCTGGACGATTATTCTTTTCAAGGTGGAGGCGGGCTTGTTCGATCTTTCCTGTTATTTGAGCCTTTTCCTGCGAAAATGCGAGTTGGTCGACAAGCAGCTCTCCTTTTAAATAAGGGCGAGCATGCGATCCAAAAATGGCATCGACTTCGCCATTTAAAACTCCCGATGTCAAATGCCAGGCATCCCACTCCCGCATCCAAATCTTGGAAAGAGCCAAAAGAGCCGCACAATCAACATCCTTGCATTCACAATGAACTAACATCGTCTCTGGTGCGCTCGACGCCTCGACAATCAAATAGTTTTGACTTTGGTCTCCATCCAAATAGGCTTTGATATAGCCTCCATCGCGATCATTGAGGCTTAAGTCAAAACGTAACGTACGCAGCTGATCTTCTAAATTCCAGACTAGCTCCCCCTCTTTGACTGAGATAGTGGGGTGCACATCGACCCATGCCTTTTTATGATCTGTCAATGACTGCCACTTATCAAGCTCTTTCGGAGTGCTCTCTTTCAACCTAAACCAAGGCTTATCCAGTGCAATAAACAAGCCCACCTGCCTATTCCAAATATCGAGAGTGCAACCAATTGCCAATTCATGAGCCTTAAATTCATCTTTGCCAAGCTCTGGAGACTGAATGATGAGCCTGTTGTGCTGTAAATAAGCATGTTTAAAATCTAAAGGCTGACCGAAATGATGCTGTGAATACGTTTGAACAACCCACTTAATCGCAGTCAACTGAATAGTTTGGTAAAACAAACCGATTCCAAAGCAAACAACAATGAAACTAATCAAACAGACTTTTTTTACCATGTACGAACTGCTACTCGAAAGGTGGATATGTATGATTCATCATACCAGTTTAGCGGAAAAGTTAGAAATTTGAATTGTAGCTAGGCAGAGAATTTTGATCCATCCACTGTTTAATTTTTATGAAGTGGGTGCACTATTTTACGAGCGATGGTTATTTTAATACTCAATTTTCTCCATCTGCCTAATCACGTTTAAGAAATTTATTGAAAACCTTCATAAAAACAGATAGTTTTGTTTTTATTTTTTTAGCGATTTCATGAGAAGATCTCCCAAGAACTCGAATAAACTACAGCGCAGAAAGGACAATCTATGCAGGCCCTGCCCAACTCACCCGTAGTAGATTTTGCAGCAATAGCTCCTCGATCCGCCCTTCTCTTTTCAGCTCTCGCCAATATGCCTGAAAACATCACCCCATCCGGACATAAAGTCAAAAAAATGGTGATTACAGAGGGTCCTGAAGCCGGCATGCATGTATGGGTTAAGCTTTGTAATGAAACCGATTTCTCTCCCCTAATGGCACAGGTAGAAGCTGCTGCCAGCGCATCCTACCGTGTAGTGCGTTTGAAAACGTTTGCACGAATCCGGCCTGTCATCGATGCGCAAGGAAGAGTCACCGGGACAGCTTCTTACGACATCGCGCATTTTAAACCCTTTCAGCATACCCTTTTGAAAGTAAAGGCCTGTATCGAGGGGTTTGCAGACGAATCAGTCTCCAGATATCAACGGGAAGAGGATGACGCCCATGCAGGCAATTATGGCTATAGTCCAGAACTCGGGATCGTCGGAATTGATCCCGGGATGTCATTCTATTCACGCACCTATAAGCTGCAAGGTGCCCGCTTTATCAGTGGCAAACTAGCCCCTTCTCCAGAACAGGCATTCCCTCAAACAAAAGAAGATATCACAGACCGTTTCCCAGATATCCAAGATGCACAGCCTTGCCATTGGCCAACAAAGTCGCCCAACAACTATAATGTACAAAAATCCCCTTCTAAATTGGCCATAGACGAATTCAAAAAGTTGCGTACAAAAAAAGCGTTTCTAGATAGGAAAAATTTTGCTTTCTTGAAGGAAATGGTGATCGATACCGCCATTCATTTTAAATTATTGGAAAATAATTTTACGCATGACCAAGAAGCAAGAGATCTTCTCAAAGACCTCAATCTCTTATTTGACAAAAGAAGGCTCAAGTCGGAAGAAATTTTAATAGCAGATCAGGCTTTTCGTCAATTTCTCCTCGATTCTAACAATGCTCTGCAAAATTGCCTCCAGCATTTTATCAAATACAATGAGACTGTCGGCATTGAAGAGAACATTCAATTCGATTTGGAAAGCATTAAACACTATCTAGAAATAGTACTGAAAAAGTGTTTGATCAAAGACCTTACCTTCTATTTCTTTGAAATAGGATCATTCATTGAACGGATTGCCAATACAGAACATTTCAAAAGCACATACCAAAAGCTTGTAGGCTGCACAGCTCAATTTAAGGACTCTCAAGACGATCTTCTTACGGCTATCTCTCAGTTAGTGGATAGAATGCGCGCGATCATCGGAAATGTGGACAGTAAAGCCGAGGAAGAGCAGTGGAATTTCCTTCTTGCGGGCATCGAAGACTTAATAGAAAGATATAAGAAGTCAACGGCACGCCTTTCTCAAAAGAATCCCTTTCATTGTCAGCAGACACCGATGGTTGAAATAACGGATCTTAAAAAGAGCGAAGAATATTTAGCAATGGCCGTCGTCAAATGGCTTTCTCAACCAGAACATAAGCAACAAGTCCTTCATTTTGCAGAAGAAACGCTTCAAGGCTATCAACCTCTTGGACATGGTACTATGTGGGGCGCCATAAACCCAAAAACTTATACCAAGACAAGAGTGACCGCATTGGAGGAACTGATTACAAAATTAAAAGATGAAACTATACGATTTCCTCTTGAACTTACCACCCATTTTTTTGAATCGGGAAATTGGAATGAGGGATGGAGCCCACTCGCATTTGCTGATATTATCTCCCCGTCTGCCAATGTGGTTTTGATCAATAAAATCTGTGCAGCTGCGATCAGGCAATTAAGTGAGAATTTATCCATTGAACAACTAGCGGATGTTAAAATGATTGAAGCCTGCTCCGTGATCGATCTACAACAATTGCATCCCCTGCTCATTGGCCAAAAGATCTTACAAATTGTCAATGTCAAACCCCAAAGTCCGATGATTAATCGCGCTTCTTCTTCCAACTCTGATGTTAAATCTTCGATTGTATCCTAATCTAAATCCAAATAATCCTTTCTAAGCCGCTCTTCGAGGCTAGATCGAATGGCATCATGAACTTCATTAAAAATACAAATTTCATGGCGTATACGATATTCAAAACTATTCATTGCCGTGTCAAAGACATACACTTTCCCTTCTTTTTCCCTCAAATTGCCGCATATATCAACAAATCCGATGTTTTGAATGGCGCGAATCTCATTAAAATACTTAAAGACACTGGGGTGTATCTCACCGACATATTCTGACAAATAAATGATTTCCCGACCGTGCAGGGCTATTTTATTCGATGCTGCAGCAACTGAATGAACTTCAATCGTTTTCAAAGCTTTTTCTAAATAGAGAAAACCAACAAAACGCTCTTCAGGTTTATCTTTTAACCACACCCACTTAGATCCGTCTGCATAGGTCAGAACCACTGAACCATGTCCTTCTTCCTCGCTAATAATCTGATTGTCAGCCTGCATCACGTACGCAGCATAATCATCAACAGGTATCAAACTTGTTCTTTGCATTAATTCTTTCTTCTCTCTGTAAGAAATGTGATTTATAGAAGTAATGTTAGATCGCCAAAGACAATAACAGACCGAATATGGCAGCCTCAATACAATTGTCTTCCTCAGCCTTCATTCACGACTTTATTGCATCAAAACCGGGTGCATGAAGAAGGCGAATGAAGCTGCCATCTCGTGTTTAGGACTTTAAAATCCACCTGATTGCTTAGTTCCTCTCTCAGTTTTTCTCATCCTATTGATCTCACTAGCGCTTTATTTTTTATACAGCCACTCTTTTCTTCTTCAAAAGATAAATATCTAGTCGCAAAAAATAAACTCTACTATTGTCAAAGAAACGGATAAAACGTCGAGGAAATATGGATCTCAAAACTCCTGTGAAAACAATCATCATTGGTTCCCATACTCTCTATTTAGCATTGAAAAACCAAGTACCGGTCGTTGATTATCGCGACCAAACCCATACCCATTTCTATTTTTTAATCGATCAAATCCCGGAACTATCCGATCCTCTTTACATCGAGGCCTTTGCCCAAATCTCCAACTTTTTTTGGAAAGGGGGTCAATTTCACTGCATCGATAAAATCACCGATTATCAAAAGTATTACGTGGAACGGGTAGAAATGGAGAGAAAGCATCCAGCAGACGTTTTTGAATATCGGCTGACCGACTATAAAATTTTTGACGTATCAGTCATGCATGACCCACGAATCGAAGGAGATACGTTAATTTATTATACCTATCAAGCCTCAACAGGGCTTCCTTACAGGGTCGTCTGCCCCTTCCCCTATACAAAAACGTCGACTCTGGTTCACTATCAGATTTTGCCCATCATCGAATAGCTATTTTGCTACAGGAGTTTTGCAGAAGAGGAATCAATTTTTGATTGATTAGAGAGCTCTTCCCAGATTTTTTTATTTGCAAGATCACTTGAATTTGATAGCCTGACACAGAAATAACTATGTAAGAAAAGATTGAATTGATACCCATTTTCCCCTCATTGGATAAGAGAATGGTCTTTATATTGTATGACAGTGAAGAACAGTAAAGTGGTGAAAGCATGCTAAGACGATTGTTGGACTATCAACTCTCTTTGACTGAAAAAGGAAAAGTCTTTCATAAAATGCGTCCCCTCATTGAGGCTGCAGATACCTTTTTATATGAAGCGCCCATCAATACCAAGAAAGGACCGCACATCCGCGACGCGGTTGATTTGAAGCGCTGGATGATCATTGTCATCTTTGCCCTCATTCCCTGCTTATTGGCAGCCATTTGGAATACAGGCCTGCAAAATTTTGTTTACACAAGCGGCGATTACAAGCTCATGAATGAGTACTTGCTCGGAGCAAATTCATTACAGGGCTATTTCGATTTCGCCTTTAAAGACAGCCGCTTTTTAACGATCATCAAAAATGGCTTAGTAGCCCTTGTGCCGATCATCATCATTTCTTATGCGGTAGGCGGCCTTTGCGAAGCACTATTTGCCGTGGTTCGCGGCCATGAAATCTCGGAAGGATTACTGGTCACGGGAATACTCTATGCACTCATTCTTCCTCCTACGATTCCTTATTGGATGGCAGCAGTTGGAGTAGCAGTTGGCGTGATTTTAAGCAAAGAAGTCTTTGGTGGATCCGGAATGAATATTGTCAATCCAGCCTTGGCTTGCCGGGCCTTTCTCTTCTTTACCTTCCCAGGCAGAATGTCTGGCGACGTATGGGTCGGGACCAATTCCACAGTGACACGCGAAAGTTTGCTTAAGATGAACCACGATGCTCAAACAGGAACGTTGGATGGCTATAGCCAAGCCACGCATCTTGCCCGCTTTAATGTGACTCCCGAAATCAAACGCATCCATGTTGACGCTATTGCCTCCAATGATATTGGCGCTAATGTAGGGACCTTTCCGGCCATTGAAAAGCAATTTCAGCACTGGAATCAAGCCGGAAACCATCAAGCAGCATTAACAGAGCTGCAGCCCGATCAGCTAAGGCAATTTGTGACATCGCCATTAAATGAAGGGGGATTGGGCCTAGCTTCTGGTAATTACGAAGATGCTTATCACTTTGCTTCACTGGATTATGGCCTAGGGCACAATGGTGATTGGAATTTCTTCCTAGGAGACAAGCTCGGCAGCATGGGTGAAACATCTGTTCTTGCCTGCATACTCGGAGCCATTCTTCTCATTTGGACAGGAGTCGGCTCTTGGCGCACGATGGTCGGCATGACACTTGGAGCCTTTATCACGGCCTTTCTTTTTGAAATGGGGGCTCGTTTTTTTGGTGCCGAAGGAGGTGCCTGGAATCCAGCCGCCTTTACTTTCCCTGCCTATAAGCACCTTTTACTCGGCGGATTGGCCTTCGGTATCGTCTTTATGGCAACCGATCCCGTTTCATCGCCCTCCCGAAAATTGGCGCGCTGGATTTATGGAGCCTTAGCTGGAATTGTTGCCATCATCATCCGGATCATCAATCCGGCCTATCCAGAAGGCGTCATGCTAGCTATCTTGATGGCCAATGTTTTCGCCCCTTTAATTGATTACTATGTTGTTCATTACGAAAGGAATAGGAGTTTGCGCCGTGTCAGAGTCTAACCGCAAGCCAAGAATGAGTCAAAATCAGTATACTCTTCTCTTCATGGTCATTTTAAGTCTAGTCTGCGCCCTGATTTTATCGGTGCTGGCAAGCTCATTACGAGGCCCCCAGGAACTCGCAAAAGAGCTCGACCGCAGCAGGCAAATGCTCATGGCTGCCCGCATCATCAGTCCTAGCGGCTATTTTCTTATCCAAAACGAGAAGGGAGAGTATGTGCCGGCACAGTTTGTGAAGGCTGGAAGCTTAGAGCCAACAGACAAAAAAATCACTCCCAGCAACGATCAAGTTTTAGAGGTCTATCGCAAGCGCATCCAACCTTTTTTAGTCAATGACGAAGGCAAGCCGACCACATTTAAAGAAGCTGGAATCGATGAAGAAGCCTACATTACTGATTTTCGCAAATCAGGCTACTATCGCGAACCTTGGAAATTAATCTATAAAATCTTCCAAAATCCCGCGCCCGGCCAAACGCATGAAGGGCAAGCCCCGGTTGAAGGGTATGTCATTCCTGTTAACGGAATGGGGCTTTGGGACGCCATTTACGGTTATTTAGCCATTAAAACAGATGGTAACACCGTTATTGGAATTTCATGGTACGACCAAAAGGAAACGCCAGGCCTTGGAGCCGAAATAGCAGAGGCGCCTTGGCAAAGCCAATTTCATAACAAGCACATCTTCCAAGAAAGTGCTGATGGCACGACTGATTTTCAAAGCGCTTCTTTGGGAATCAGCGTTCTTAAGGGGAAGGTGAATGAAATATTAGGCAGTTCGCCAAAGGCCTTAAGCGCCGTCGATGGAATGGCTGGAGCCACCTTAACCGGCAACGGTGTGACAAATGCATATAAAGATGTATTGGCGGCTTATCGTCCTTTCCTCCTTAGCGTTCAGGAAACATTTGCCAAAACCAAATCTTAGAGGTGTAATATGAGTCAATCAGAACAACCAGTCTCAACTTACTTTACCTCGCAGCTGTGGTCTGGCAACCAGGTGCTTGTGGCTGTTTTGGGAATTTGCTCGGCATTAGCCATTACAAACCGCTTAAGCGTGGCCATCACGATGGGGCTGTCTGTTTCATTTGTAACAGCCTTCTCATCGTTTTTTGTCTCTTTGCTCAGAAAAATTACTCCGGACAGCGTACGTATGATCGCTCAATTGGCCATCATTTCTGTCTTTGTAATTATCATCGATCAGTTTTTACAGGCCTATTTCTTTAACATTTCCAAAGTGTTAAGCGTTTTCGTTGGATTGATCATCACAAATTGCATTGTGATGGGAAGAACTGAAGGGATGGCAAAAAACGTAGAGCCCATTCCAGCTTTTTTAGATGGGCTTGGAGCGGGAACTGGCTATGCCATTGTTTTATTCATTATCGCCTTCATTAGAGAATTGTTTGGATTCGGCCAGCTGTTTGGCTATCAAGTGATTCCAAAATCTTGGTATGCGACAGCTGCCAATCCGAATGGCTATGAAAACCTTGTTTTGATGGTGAGCCCTCCTGCCGCTTTCTTTTTGATTGGCGGCTTGATTTATCTTTCAAAAAAAATGCAAGGCAATGCTTAGCGAACTAAAGGAGAATATATGTTGATGGGAGCCTACAGCGCATTAAATCTTTTTGGTTTGCTGATCCAAGCGATTTTCATTGAAAATTTTTTGCTAGTCAACTTTTTAGGAATGTGTACCTACCTAGCCTGTTCCAATAAGTTGAAAACGGCTAATGGCCTCGGTATTGCCGTCGTCTTTGTCTTGACTGTTTCAGGCATCTTGAATTGGTTCGTGCACCGCTTTGTTACAGGACCTGGAGCCTTGTCGTGGTTAAATACATTCGGCATTGATGGATCAAAAGTGAATCTAGGCTTCCTAGAGTTTCTGCTCTTCATTTCAGTCATTGCAGGTTTTACTCAAATTCTCGAAATCATGATCGAAAAGCTCTCCCCTGCTCTTTACATGACGCTTGGGCTCTATCTTCCCCTCATCGCCGTTAACTGCGCCATCATGGGAGCCTGTCTATTTGCTGTCACTCGTGAATATCCATTCGTTCCCAACATGGTTTACGTTTTTGGATCTGGCTTAGGCTGGTGGCTAGCCATTGCGCTCATTGCTGCCATTCGAGAAAAAATTGCCGTTTCGAATGTTGTGCCTGATTTAAAAGGAATGGGCATTACCTTCATCATGTCGGGTTTGATGTCGATGGCTTTTATGGGTTTCACAGGTATTAAGCTTGCTGACCCTTCCCTTCCGGCAACTGGTCCGGAGCAACCTTTTCCACTCAATGACACGGCCATGGTTAGCGAGTTTCAACTAAAAGGAATAGTGGTCGACACCCCTTGAACCTTGAAACGGCAAATTACCTCATAGGGCGCGTTGTTAAAATTGGGACATATCATCATGCGATAGTGATCTAGACTCAAGTTTTGCAACTCGCCAGAGAAATCACCTGACAATAGGCATTATGAATTTGACGATCCGTGCTAACTTAATTGCATTTTGCATTTTATTAGCCATCATGCCCATGCAAGCCCAAGACAATTTGTTAAACAGCATCAATCCAACCTCCGAGAAATTACAAGACCTAGACTTAGACACAGCAGTTTACCGCACTTTAACCTATTCTCTTAGTCTACGCATGGCAAATAATGATGCCCAATCGCGCCATTATCTAGTCGAGCAAGCCAGGCTCTATCCCAACCCTTCTTTTAGCTATGAAGTCGAAAACTTTGCTGGAAATAACAACTGGAAAAGTTGGAGCAACCGCGAAGAGCGCTATATTTGGTCTCAGCTTTTCGAAACGGCCGGCAAAAGAACACTGCGCACACAAGCTGCCTCCTCCCAGTACTACGCTGCACTCGTTGGGTATGACATCACAAAACTTCTCTTACTCAATCGACTTCATAGAGCCTTTATCCAAGTGATGGCCGCGCAAGAATCTTTAAACGTGGCTCTCGATCAAGCAGATATTGCGCGCGAAATGTTGAGCATTGCGACCAAAAAAGTACAGGCAGGCAAGCTTTCCTTGATTCAGCAGAACAAGGCCGAGGTTGCCCATTCAACCGCACTCATTGAAGTTGGAAGAGCCACAGTAGAACTAAAAAATGCCAAAAGAAGGCTCTCTCTCATATGGGCAGAGCCTTGTCCCGACTTTGCAAAAGCAGACTTTCCCTTTTTTGACACCGCGCGCCCTGTCACATTTGAACAGTGCCTGGCCGAGTTATGCAATCAGGCAGAGGTCGTCCAATCCCTTTATTACTACTTGAATGCCAAACACAATTGGCGCCTTGAAAAGGCTAATCGCATACCCGATGTGACCCTTCAAGTGGGATATAAGGCCAATTATGAAGAGAATAACCAGGGTTTAATTGCAGGCATTTCCGTTCCAATACCCATTTTTAATCGCAACCAGGGAAACATCGGAAAAGCCTACTTTGAAATGCTAAAAACGGGCGATCAAGGGCGGCAGCTGTGGCTTTTGCTAGAATCTAAACTGGCCATCACTTATGAAGAATTGATACGAGCGTTTGAAGATGCCGAGCTGATCAAAAACAGCTCTCTTCCATCGGCCTTAAGCGCCTTTAAATTGGCGCAAATGGGATTCATCGAAGGTAAATTCGAATACTTAGACGTTTTAGACGCCCAACGCACCTTATTCGAAGTCAAAGAAAGATATATTCGAGCCCTTGTTAATTATCATACAAAACGTGCCGATATAGATTATTTAAATAGCCAAATGGATTAATGCGATGTCTAACGAAAAATCCCTATTTTATGGACTGGCTCTTCTCTTTGGCACCTCAGCTCTTTTTTTTGCCAGCTTTTACTACATAGAAGAGAGCGGAAAAAAGGCTGAGGCTGAAGGCAAAGAAGTGGCTATGGCCGAAGAACATAGCCATAAACACGATCATGAAGATGAAAATAGACTCATACTGACCAACGATCAAATTCGTCAACTTGGACTGGCCTATCGCATTGCAGGGCCAGGAGAGCTCTTGCTGACCCTGCCTGCGCGCGGAAAAATTATTCTTCACCCCGATCTTTTAGCTCATATTATTCCCAAAGTATCTGGCATAGCCCACGAGGCAACCAAAAATATTGGCAATGAGGTTCAAAGAGGAGGCGTCATGGCCATTTTGGAAAGCCGGGATATGGCCGATGTCAAAGCCGTCTTTTTGGCAGCCTTGAGTAAAAACAGATTGGCTAATTCGACGCTCCAAAGAGAAGAGCGGCTTTATCGCGAAAAGGTCTCCGCTGGGCAAGATTATCTCAACGCCAAAAACAGCTTTGAAGAGTCTCTCATTAATCTACAGCTGGCAAAACAAAATCTCAAAGCTTTTGGCTTAGGTGACCATGAAATCGATCAACTTGCCCAGCAAAAAGATCCAGATCTTCGGCTCTACACCATTCGCTCTCCCCTCAATGGAACTGTCATCATGCGCCATATTACACGCGGAGAATACATCGAAAATACATCCGTGATTTATGAAGTCGCCGATTTAAGCCACGTGTGGGTCGAAATTGGCATTTATCCCAAAGATCTTTTCAGGGTGAAGCCCGGACAAATGGTTGAAATCGCAACTTCGGTCGAAAATAAGCGAGCACAAGCTAGGCTGATCTACGTCAGCCCGATCGTTGCCGATGAGACGATTGCTGCCAAGGCTGTTGCCGAATTAGATAATTCACAAGGCCTTTGGCGGCCTGGTATTTTCGTTAAAGCAACGATTGCTACTGATAAAACATTACTTCCCTTGGTTATCTCGAAAAGCGCAGTCCAGAGCAGTGAAGGCAAGGATTTTGTCTTTATCGTTATCCCCGATGGATTTGAAAAGCGTTTTGTTAAGCTCGGCCTGAGTGACCAGGAGAGCGTCGAAGTCCTTTCCGGCATAAGTCCTGGGGAGAAATATGTGGCCAATAAAACCTTTTTGCTAAAGGCCGAGCTTGGCAAAAGCAGCGCAGAACACGAGCATTAACCATGATTGAAAATACCCTGCGATTTTCCTTGCGTTATCCCTTTCGCATTTTGCTTTTCACTCTTATTCTCGCCATGTATGGCATCTATGCTTTTTTACGCCTTCCCATCGATGCCGTCCCAGATATCACAAACAATCAAGTCCAAATCAATACTAACCTTCCTGGCCTTTCCCCTTCTCAAGTAGAAAAACAATTGACCTTTGTCGTTGAAACCGCCTTATCGGGCATCCCAGGTCTTCAAATGACTCGCTCCCTTTCTAGAAATGGTTTTTCGCAAATCACGGCCATATTTGATGACGACGTAGACATTTATTTTGCCCGTCAGCAAATCAATGAACGTCTCAACGAGGTTAAGGAGAACCTTCCAGAAGGAGCCGAGCCACACATGGGCCCTGTTTCGACTGGACTCGGCGAGATTTATATGTGGACCGTCGATTTCAAGCATCCAAACGGCCAAGGAACGCTTAATGAACAGGGATGGCCTGGATGGCAGCCAGATGGTTCCTATTTAACACCTGAGAGGTATTTGCTCCAAACAGACATCGAAAAAGCCTCCTATCTTCGTACAGTGCAAGATTGGATAATCAAGCCGCAGCTTAAAGAAATACGGGGGCTTGCTGGCGTCGACTCAATCGGAGGCTATGTTCGACAGTACCACATCGAGCCCAATATCGAGCGAATGCTGGCTCTTGGCTTGAGCTTTAATGAAATCATTCAGGCAATCCGTAAAAACAATCTCAGCATCGGGCCCGGCTACATCGAAAGGCAAGGAGAGGCATTACTTGTCAAATCTGATGAGAGATTGGAAGCATCAGGACAGATCGAAACAATTGTCGTAGCCACCCGCGATGGCATTCCCATTCGAATACGCGATATTGCAACAGTTGGCATTGGCAAAGAAATGCGTACGGGAAGTGCCACGTATAATGGTCATGAAGCAGTCGTCGGCACGGCTCTTATGCTGATTGGCGCCAACAGCCGCACCATTGCTCAAAGCGTGGATGATAAACTTGAGAAAATCAACAAGATTTTACCAAGCGACATCGAAGCCAAACCCATGTTAAACCGGACCAAGCTTGTCAATGCAACCATTCTTACCGTTGCCAAAAACTTAGGCGAAGGTGCCCTCTTGGTGATTGCGGTCTTATTTGCATTTCTTGGCTATTTTAGAGCCGCTTTAATCGCAGCTCTTGTCATTCCCCTTTCCATGTTAATGACAGCAATCGGCATGGTGCATGCTAAAATTAGCGGGAACTTGATGAGCCTTGGTGCCATCGACTTTGGCTTAATCGTCGATGGGGCCGTCATCATCACGGAAAATTGCCTGCGCCATCTGGCACAAAAACAGCATACATTAGGGCGCACCCTAAATTTCCAAGAGCGCTCGCAAGAGGTTATGGCGGCAAGCAAAGAGATGATTCAGCCAACAGTATTTGGGCAAGCCATCATCATCACCGTCTACTTTCCAATTCTTGCGCTTTCTGGCGTCGAAGGAAAAATGTTTCATCCAATGGCAATGACGGTTATTTTCGCCTTAATTTCGGCCTTTATCCTCTCTTTGACTTTTGTGCCGGCCATGATCGCACTCTTAGTCAAAGGGCATTTGCAAGAAAAAGAAAATGTACTGGTCAGCGGAGCTAGGCAGATTTATCAGCCTTTGCTCAAAAAAGCCCTGGACCTTCCTTGGTTAGCCGTTTCGACCTCTTTAGCAGTCATGCTCATCTCTTTCCTGCTCTTTACAAGGATTGGAGAGGAATTTGTTCCCACTTTGGATGAACAAGATCTGGCCATGCACGCCATGCGCATACCAAGCACCTCGTTATCCCAGTCAACTGAAATGCAGCGCACCATCGAAAATGCTTTGATTAAGACTCCAGAAGTGGCTTATGTTTTTTCCAAAACGGGTACGGCAGAAATGGCTTCCGATCCGATGCCTCCTAATGTTTCCGATACCTTCATCATTTTAAAGTCTCGCAATGAGTGGCCAAATCCAAGCCTACCTAAAGAAGAACTCATTCAACAGATTGAAGCGATAGTCAATAACATTCCGGGCAATGTTTATGAATTCACACAACCCATTGAGATGCGCTTCAACGAACTCATTTCTGGAGTACGCAGCGATCTAGCTGTCAAAATCTATGGTGATGATTTTAACCTGATGCAGCGCTCCGCAGAGGCTATTGCCAAAGTCTTAAAAACCATTCCAGGTGCAGCGGATGTGAAAATTACTCAAACGAGCGGCTTGCCAGTTTTAGACGTCAAAATTGATCGAGAAGCAGCCAGCCGTTTAGGGATCAACGTTTCTGATGCCTTAGAGGTAGTCGCCATTGCAATGGGAGGAGGAAAAGCTGGCCAACTATTCGAAGGTGACCGCCGCTTCGATTTGATCGTTAAATTGCCAGACACTTTAAGAGAAGATCTCGACACCTTAAGCCATTTGCCCATTCCCTTGCCTGCCAATGAAAGCCGAAATAAGCAAGCCCACTTTCCTTATGTTCCCTTAAACGAAGTAGCTACCCTTCAAATTAACGAAGGGCTTAATGAAATTAGACGGGAAAATGGCAAGCGCTTTATTGCAGTACAGGCCAACGTGAGAGGTAGAGACCTTGGAAGCTTCGTAGAAAAAGCCAAGCAAGAGATCGATCAAAAAATTAAAATTCCCCAAGGCTATTGGCTTGACTGGGGTGGTCAATTTGAAAATCTCATTTCAGCCCGCAACCGCCTACTATTTGTTATCCCTCTATGCTTCGCCTTGATTTTTCTTTTGCTCTATGCCGCCTTTAACTCCATCCGCAATGCATTATTAGTTTTTACAGCCGTGCCATTAGCATTGACTGGCGGAGTCTTAGCCCTTTGGCTGCGCGACATGCCTTTTTCCATATCAGCGGCTGTTGGATTCATCGCTCTCTCGGGCATTGCCGTACTGAACGGACTTGTTTTGATTACTTCTATCTCCCAATTATGCCGGGAAGGATTAAAAACCGAAGAAGCTATTACCAAAGGCGCTTTAATACGCTTGCGTCCCGTTTTAATGACGGCTTTAGTAGCTTCTCTTGGATTCATTCCCATGGCCTTAGCAACGGGAACTGGAGCCGAGGTTCAAAAGCCTTTAGCCACCGTCGTGATTGGCGGATTAATCAGTGCAACGCTATTGACATTGCTCGTGCTGCCTGCTTTATATAAGTTATTCTCAAAACCGCAAGGTTCATCACCTTCTTGAAATGGAATCCATATGTGGAAAGAATCTAAATTAAAATGGTTGATTACCGGATCAATTTTCATTGGTATTTTCGAATTTTTGTCTTTAGCCGGTATTCACCTTCCCAAACCCTTGGCACTCCCCTTTTTCTTAACCTTCACCCTTTTGTTCGGTTATAAAACCATTTGGCATGGCTTGCAAGCCTTGCTGGCTTTGAACTTCAAAAGCATTAATTTTCTCATGCTCATTGCCATCGCTGGGGCTTTTTATCTTGGCGAATATCCAGAAGGGACAATTGTCATTATTCTATTTACCTTAGCTGAAGAATTAGAAGACCTGGGCATTGCCAAAAGCCAATCGGCATTAGACTCTTTGATCAATAAAATGCCCAGGACCGTCTTAGTCAAAGGCGAAATCAATGCTGTCGACGTTGCGAACATTGCAATCGGAACCACGATCCTGATTAAACCAGGACAAATGATCCCCTTAGATGGCATTGTCAAAGATGGACTTTCATTTGTAGATGAATCGGCAATTACGGGAGAGCCTATTGCCCAGGATAAGCGTCCTGGCGATTCCATTTTTGCCGGGAGTTTAAATAGGCAAGGTTTTCTCGAGGTAGAGGTCACAAAAACAGCTTCAGAGTCTACCATTGAAAAAATTCGAGAAATGACTTTTAACGCCACACAAAACAAGGCAAAAACGCAAAAATTTATTGAGGTCTTCTCTCAATACTATACCCCTTTCGTTATCCTGCTAGCCCTTTTTTGGACCCTATTTACCTGGCTCGTGCTAAAGCGTCCATTCGACCAAGGATTTGCAGATGCACTCGCCCTCTTAGTCATTGCATGTCCTTGCGCCCTCGTCATCTCAACCCCCATCTCCATCTTTTCAGCCATTGGCAATGCCTCTTCTTCAGGAGCCTTGATCAAAGGCGGCCGCTACTTGGAGGCAATTGGGCAAATTAAAGCCATGGCCATTGATAAAACGCGTACGCTCACGATTGGAGAACCCGTTGTGACTGATGTCATTCCTTTTGATGGGCATTCCAAAGAGCTTCTGCTGAGTTGTGCAGCAGGCATTGAAAAACTCTCCGAGCATCCGCTAGCGCAAAGTATTGTCAATGCTGCCATGAAAGAAAATTTGACGCCTCATAGTGTAGAAAACTTTGAGAGCATTATTGGAAAAGGTGCCAAAGCCGATTGCCTTGTCTGCGATGATAAGCATCACTGCATTGGTAAATTGGAATTCATTCTGGAAGAACATCACGTTCCTCACCCCTTCATTGATCAAATCGATTCTTATCAAAATCAAGGCAAGACAGTGATTGCCGTAAGCACGCATAAAAGCCTGGAAGGCATTATTGCCTTGGAAGATGAAATCCGGCCTAACAGCGCCCAATTTATTGCAGACTTAAAAAGCCTTGGGATCCATACTGTCATGTTAACTGGCGATCATCTCAACGTAGCTAAGTCAATTGCCAAAAAAGTTGGCATAGAAGCCATCAAGGCAGACCTTCTTCCGCAAGACAAATCCCAAGCCGTTAAGGAACTTTTGCACGACTATGGAATCGTTGCCATGTTTGGAGATGGCGTCAACGACGCTCCAGCGCTTGCCTTGTCCAATGTCGGCATTTCCATGAGCAGTTTAGGCAGTGATACTGCCATCGAAGCAGCATCAATCGTCATTCTCAATGGTCGCCTGAAAGTGATTCCTTTTTTAATTCAACTGAGCCGTAAAACATTGACGACCATCAAGACCAATATCGCCTTTGCCTTAGCGATAAAAACTATTTTTATTATATTAGCTCTTTTGAGCCTTTCGAACCTTGCCTTAGCCATCTTTGCAGATGTCGGGGTGACATTGCTCGTCATCCTCAATAGCTTGAGACTGATGAATTTCAAGATAGAAGGATAAATAGGAGCGAGCCAAAAAAGACTGGGAGTTCATTGTAAATGAACTCCCAGTCTTTTTGTCCGCTCCAAAGGGCATAAGCCCACTCAATCGATTATTGATTGCTCAACATGTCATAGGTAGGTTTATTGACTTGACGGCCTTGGAAATACCAATCGGTTTGAGTTGTGTTGCCTATATAGTTGTAACAAGGTCCATGCTTCTTGCCCTGGATCCAATTTCTACGCTGAACAACTTTGTCGTTATCGCGGTAGCGGCGCTCAACTCCATGCGGACGGCCATTAATGTAAGGCATGTCTGCACATTTTTCGCCATTGTCGAAAATTTCGGTATTACCATGCTGGCTATTATTGGTCCACTCTTCAATCGTCGCGGGCTCTCCTCCAACAGTAAAGGTACGGCGCTTTCCTTCTATGACACCGTTGGCATAAGGCGTCAAAGCGGCCGGTGTTCCATTTGGATGGTATGTCGTACACATCGTCATTTGACCATTTTGAATGCTGTCAACAGAGATCAGCTGACCATAGGCATCGCGTCTCGTACGAGTTCCATTGCGATCTTCTACGCGAGATTCCTCATGATTGGACAAATTGTAGTAAGAGCCTTGGACTAAATGCCCTTGTTCGTACTCTTCCTTGCATTGAGGAACGCCACCTTCATACCAAGCCGTTAGAGAATGCTTGCCAGAGTCGTAGTTGATTTGCTGCTGAGGCATGCCATTGGGATAGTAGGAAGACTCTTGGACCAACTCTCCTTGGCAATAGACCTCTTTTCTTTGAATCAATTCGCGATGGGGAAACGTATAAGTCGTTTCACCATGTAAAATTCCAGATTCATAGGTTTTAGAAACCACAACCCCATCGCGGCGAGTTGAAACGACTTGGCCATGCTGTCCTCGAGCCGACCAATCATTGGCTTGAAGAGGCACTCCATAGCGGTGAACATACGTTTCGCAAACGACTTCGTCGCGGCAGCTATTCGTTTGGCAAGCTGTTGCTGCCAATAATAGGCAGATATAGGCTGCGGGTAATATAGAAGGGATTTTCATGTCATACTCCAGATTGAATGAGAATCACATCGTTTATGTTGCATAAAAGATGCTGTCAGTTAGAAATTAAGTGGCAAGGTTGCAAGAAAAAAGGCTGCTAAGTCTGCCGGATTTAGCAAGAAGAACTCTAGTAGATAACTTTCTTCATGCTAATTCCGGCAAACAGGCCTTTATCCTTTTATAGCATCGCCTAATTTATTGATTGCTTTGGCCGTTAAGCGGTGATGCTCAGCCTCAACCACTTCTTGCGCCACAGTTTTAGATGGATCACGGTAGACAAAGCGCAAGGTAATATTTTGGTAGCCAGGGCTCAATTTATCGCTGCGATAGACGCCCAACAATGAAACTTTCTCCAGAAGCGTCGATTTTTGCTCATCGAGCGCTTCCATAATGGCTGCAAAAGGAACAGAATCCTTGATCGTAAAAGTCCAATCTCTTTCAGATCCGGGATAGATAGCCAAAGGCTTAACTTTCTCAAGGCGCGTAGCCACTTGCATAAGATCTTGCAAGTTGAATTCACCAAACAAAATGCGCTGAGAAACATCTAAGCGGCGGCGGATAGCCGGATGGATTTCACCAAAAGTACCGACTTCCATCGCGCCTACAAAGACTGATGCTTGACGTCCGGAATGGAACGTGTCCAATCCTATATTCTTGAAAATAGGCTCTTCAATTCCCAATTCCACCAATAGATTTTCTACAATTCCTTTTAAGTCATAAAAATCATAGTCTTTAGGCTTATCATTCCAATGAGCTGGCTGTGAAGACCCTGACAGTACGATTGCAGCAACCGACTGCTCTTTGTATTGTTCCCCTTCTTTAAAGTGAATGCGACCGATTTCAAATCCATTGATTTGATGGTTTTGGTGGTCGACATTGTACTTCACGACCTGTAAAAGACCAGGCAAGAGCGAGGTACGCAAAACCGACTGTTCAATCGATGTGGGATTTAAAACACTGACAACCGATTCTGGCGGCATGGTGTGATCTTGCACAATATTTAAAAGAGTCGGACCAATCAAATCGCAGGTGAGGAACTCTTGCAATCCCTCGGCGATCAAACGGCTCTGTATTTCTTTTTCAAAAAGATAAATAGGTGCAGGAGGCAATTGAGAAGATAGATAGCGTCCGCCTTGCCTTGGAATATGATCGTAGCCGTAAAGACGAGCTATTTCCTCGATTAAATCGATTTCTTCTTTAATGTCGACGCGGTAAGTAGGTACGCGCACGAAGAAGCTGTCTTGCCCATCCCACTGGTAATGGAATCCAAGGTTTTTAAAAATCGTCTCTACTTCCCCTCTGCTCAAAATAGTACCAAGCATTTGGTTCGTTCTATTGAGGCGGCAGCGGATGGTCGCTTCTGGGAACTCTTTAGCCTTTTCGTCCAAAATGCCGATTTGAATTGTCCCTCCAGCAACTTCTTGAATGAGCATAGCAGCGCGATTGAGAACCGAAATCAGCTGATTGGGATCTGTTCCTCTTTCAAATCGCTTAGAAGCATCGGTCTGCAGGCCAAGCTGTTTGCTAGTTTTACGTACGCTGACAGAATCAAAATAAGCCGATTCGAGGACAATGTGACACGTGCCATCGTGGACTTCGCTATTGCTCCCCCCCATGACGCCCGCGATGGCGACAGGTCTCTCGCCTGCACAAATCATCAGATGAGACTCTTTCAATACCCGCTCTTTCCCATCCAACGTTTCAAAGGTTTCACCTTCTTTAGCACGCCTAACGATAATTTGCTGTCCGTTCAAACGGTCATAATCAAAAGCATGCAAAGGATGGCCCATTTCCATTAAGACGTAGTTTGTGACATCTACCACGTTGTTGACGCTGCGCAATCCACACTTTTCAAGCTTCGTTTTCAACCAGTCGGGAGAAGGACCCACTTTAATGTCTTTGATTACACGGCAAGTATAACGCGGACAGTCTTCTTTGGCCAACACTTGCAAATTAATGCTTTGCTCAATCGGATGCTCCCCTTCTTGAAAAACCAAATGGGGATAGCGCAAAGGAAGCCCTGTCGCTGCAGACAGTTCACGTGCCACTCCGATAACACTCGAACAGTGGCCTAAATTAGGAGTTAAAGAAATTTCAAAAATCGTATCCGAATACAGTTCATTCAGTAACGTTCCTTCCACTAAATGCTCAGGCAGCTCCAAAATGCCGTCATCATCCGAGGTTAAATGCAATTCCTTACCAGAGCAAAGCATGCCGCTCGATTCTACGCCACGAAGCTTTGACTTCTTGATTTTGAATTCTTTGCCCTCATCAGTCAAAGAAGCTCCGATAGGGGCAAAAGCCGTTTTTAATCCCGGGCGGCAATTAGGAGCGCCACATACTACCTGATAGCTTTCTTTACCATCTGTCACAGTAGCCACAACTAATTTATCAGCATTCGGATGTTTTTCAGTCTCCAGAACGCGCCCAACAATCACTCCTGAAAAGTCACCACCGACTGTTTCATAGCCATCGACTTCCAGCCCGGCCATGGTAAGTATTTTAGCTATTTCGCTAGGTTGTAGATTTAAATCGATATATTCTTTAATCCAAGATAAAGGAATGCGCATAGTTACCAATTATTAATGACTTGAAAAATTCTTAAATGTCTACGAAAAGCTGAATTGATTTCAAAGCTTGGCTTTGGACAGCGCTGCAAAGATCACGCAACTGGGGTGGTTTCAATGTATTTCTAATACGAAGCCATTTAAGACATCATAAGTTGATTGGCATAGTCGAAAATCCAAGCTTTGAAGTCAATCCGCTATAAATATATAACACACTTATTGGATTGGCAAAAAGAAAAAAGAGGAGCCAAGTATGCCCCTCTCCTCTCTAGAAATAGTTGCCTAAAAAAGAAACTACACCCCTTCTCCATGTGAAACTTGAGTCGCATTGAGCGGCACAACAGCTTCAGACTGGATAAGACGATTAGACAGAATGCGGTAAATCGCAGCCGTTGCAATGGTAATGACTGGCATGGCAACAAAGATACCAACCACTAATGCCAAGATCCCAGCCAATCCAATTAAAATGGCGGCCAGCATGAACTTAAATAAATCCCATTTAGCTCCTTGCGTTGCCTCTGCACTCATTTTCAATGCTTGGATAGGGCCGACCTTTTTATCGGCAATAAAATAGGGGTACAGACTGTAGCGCAGCCCCCAAATAATACCCGGAACGATCAATAGAATGAGGCCCGCCAAAACAATCAAGGAATACAAAATTTGCCCGATGAAATTGTAAAAAAAGTACCGGAAACGAGCAAATAAATCACTCAACTGAAGAGTTTGACCATCGACCGCACGAATACCCATGTAGGTTAATCCCAAACTCAACCCGGACTGAATCAAGGTATAAATAAAAGAAATGAGCCCTTCCCAAGGGTTTTGGTAAATAACAACCACTTCGCCATTTCTCGCTTCATCCGGAGTCCTAATCTCCTCGCCTCCATCGTCAATCCTTCCCTCATCAACTACGGCTTCCGACAGCATTCCACCAAAATCCCCTGTAACCAGATAAGTCAGTAAAGGCTGAGTCATCAAAATCAACCCCATAAGCAATAAAGCCCCAACCCATGTCCAAGGCTGCTCTTTAAATTTTGTCCAGCCAGTCTTTAAAACATTCCCAGTATAAAACTTGCGTTCTTCCATACACAAACCTCTATCAATATTTAATTTTGAAAGCAGACCAAATAACAGGAAATGATTATCGGTGTCAATAACATCAACGTAATTTAAACATAATCTAAAAACAAACAAACTAATTTACATTAAATTAATTGTAATTTTAAAATTGAATAGTAATTTTATTTTATATTTATCATTCTTATTTTTTATTATTAAAGGATCTTTTATGAGTCAAATTCAAGAAATGGCAGCCTCGCTCAAGAAGATTACCGATCATCTGATCATTTCTCCGTTATATCAACCTTTCTTTGTCGAATCGACGAAGAAATATGAGAAGCATGTCGAACAAAGTGAGCCCATTTTATCAGGGATTTTGACTCCCTATGAGGCCTTTAAAGAGGGATTTGAAAGAGCCATAGCCAGTTTTATCAAATTGGGGCAAGAAGGGCAGGTTAAAAATAAGATTATTTCTGAGGTGCAAAACAAGACGATTGAAACGGAGCTGCTTGAGCAGTTAATTAAAAATCTTTTAAAAGATTTTGATTCGGTTAAGTTTGTCAAGAAGGATAACCGCTATTTAGCGATTAGCGGTGGCAAGCTTTATCAATTTTCCACTTTGTTGGAGCGGGCCAATTTCAATTTAATTTCCTTGAGTAAAGAGGATATCGAAGCCTATCAGGCGCTTCTGGACAACAATCAACTGCTTCACCAACCCTATCTTCATACGACGGGGCACAAGCCCTCCGAACGCGATTTTGACGATTTAGATCCTGACAATCTCTGCCGTACCATTTCTTTTGCCGAAAAAGAAGCGATCAATGTGTATACTGGGAACTTCTACCGCACCATGAATGCACTCATGCGGGGCAATATCGATGATGCCATTAAATATAACTATTTACTGCCGGACATGCTATCGCCTCAAGCTAAGGCCAATCAAACCATTAAGGAGAGCTTGCTACACATTGCTCTGGCTGTGTCTGGCTTAAACAAGCTTCCCGATTACGTTCCTCCTAATGGACCCGATGGAAAACCGGCAAAATATCTTTACCGCGCCGAAGGCTATGTCCCAGATGACGTTTTAGCCAAGCGCAAATGGGCCGTTTTGCAGGGCGGGGAAATTACGACGGAGATGGGATTCATCAGTACTGCCTTTGAAAAGCCAGCCAGCGGCTTCTTTAACGAGCATTCGCAAGCGGCTATTTTAATTAAAAATCTAAAAGGGAAAAAAGTCACTCCTCTTTCTCAATTTGGCAATGCCGAGAGGGAAATTCTTTTGCCTCCGACCCAAATGCAATGGCTTTACCATAAGGATATTATTACCGATATCTTTAAAAAACAGATCGCCTTATTCATAGCCAAGCCGGTGACTGTTAATCTTCCCTCCCATGACACGCCCGATACGTTTGTTAACACCATTGATCCCAAAGACAATCTCATGTGGGGTGTAGACACAGAGTGGGCCTAAATCGCAGCCCTATTAAGAGCAAGCTTCGATAAGTTGCCGCAACATCCTCTAATTAGGCAGGCTTAAATATTAATAGATAAAATAAGTTTGAATTGATTCTCTTAAAAAAGTCAAAGAATTGCAATATAGCCGATTTATTCGCAAGGAGCCTTCATGTTAGTTACGCCAGGAAATATCCCGTCTCCAGTTAACTTCAATGAGCCGCATAATAGCCTTCTAGACCTTAACCAGCAAATTCATTCTTTATTAATTGACAGCTTTCAAGAATCGCCTCGAGACTCTATTCAAACGCGCATCCTGAAATTACAGTCTGAGATAAATGAATTCTCCATAGCAGCCATAAACGAGCCAGCGCAGCCTATCAATCTTCATACCAAAATGCAATCTCTCCAACAAAAAATCGATCAGATTAGCACCGATATACTTCTAACAAAAATCGATTCAGTCAATAATGAATTGCAGCAATTGCTAACCTCTAGCTTTGGCCTATCCAAAGACATCCAAGACTTACAAACCAATCTTATCAATCTTCAAGTAAAAACAGCAGAAATGAGGTATTTACTAGAGATAGACATCACCAACCACAAACTAGTCAAAAAGCAATTAAATATCTGCCAACAAAAAATTCACTCCCTCCAGTTTTCCACCCTTTTGGGGGATGGTCAAAAGTTTTAAAAAAACGGCAAACAAACAGTTTCTCTAAAGTAATGAGTTTGACGTGATTTTTTTAACCTTATTTGATAGAATCATGCCCATTCTTAGACCATGTCTTTATTCATAATAAAGACACGATCTTGTTATTTTACATCCATTCATGATGAATCAAAAGGAGAACTATCATGGCATTAGAGCGCACTCTTTCTATTATTAAACCTGACGCTGTAGGCAAAAATCACATTGGCGATATCATTGCCCGTTTTGAAAAAGCTGGTCTTCGCGTTATCGCATTGAAAATGAAGCATTTAGACAAAAAAGATGCGGAAGGTTTCTATGCCGTACACCAAGGACGTCCTTTCTTCAACGATCTAGTAGGCTTCATGATTACAGGACCTGTATTGGTCATGGTATTGGAAGGCGAAAACGCCATCAGCAAAAACCGCGATATCATGGGTGCAACTGATCCTAAAAAAGCAGCTCCTGGAACTATCCGTGCAGATTTTGCTCAAACGATTGATGAAAATGCCGTTCACGGATCAGATGCCGCTGAAACAGCTCAAGTAGAAATTGCTTACTTCTTCAAACCAGACGAAATCTGCGTTAGAACACGTTAACCACTTGTTTGATTTTGTTACTCTTTATCGATAATTTTGACTCCTTTACTTATAACCTCGTGCAGTGCTTTCAGATTATTGGCATCGAACTTCAGGTTGTTAGGAATCAAGCTCTATCGCTTGCCGATTGCTTGGACCTGCGCCCCACTCATCTTGTGATTGGGCCGGGGCCAGGCTCTCCCTCTCAGGCGGGATTATCTAAATCTCTAATGCATGCCTGTGCAGGGCATCTACCCATTTTAGGCGTGTGTTTAGGTCATCAAGCCATTGCAGAGCTCTATGGAGGGGACGTGATTCGATCTGCTTTCCCCATGCACGGCAAAACCAGCCCCATACACCACGATGGACGAGGCGTTTTTCATGGCATTCCTCAAGCTTTTCATGCTACCCGCTATCATTCTTTAGTTGTCAAAAAAGAGACCCTACCCGAATGCCTTGAAATTTCGGCAGAGACACCGGACGGTGAAATCATGGGGCTCCGCCATCGCTCGTGCAAGATGGAAGGCGTTCAATTTCATCCAGAGTCGATTCTGACCGAGTATGGACTTTCTCTCCTTAGGAATTTTCTTGACAACAGGGATGGATCTTTATAACTTGAGTTTTCGGTTTACATAGACATGGCTAGTTGAATCCAGCCAAATTATCTTCATTCAGTACCCACTAATTGTGCTCTCTTCAAGATTTTCTCATTTTGCCATTGAACAGACATCATGCTCATTTCTTTAAAAAATTGTTTCTTGACAAAGGAGCCAACTTTATTGTCTACTAAGCAACTTTTTGCGTACTTTGAGTGTATTCCTTAACTTTAACTAGGATAATGCTATGAATTTTCATTTCGTAATGACTTTATCTGTTGCCGCTGCCTTACAAGCAGGACTTTATGCACAACAACAGCCACAACGTCAAGGACTAGAAGTCCAGGTACAGCGCCTGCCTTCTTCGAATGAAGGAAACTACTACGACAATAGTGGTGCGCCTCAACACTCTTATAAAGATGAGCACGGCTCTTACAATCAAGATTCTAGCCGAGACTATGACGATAACGACCACGATCAAGATGACGATAATGATTGGGATGACGAGGATGACAATGACGACTATGAACGCGCAGGCAATGTCAAAAAGAGCGAGCCTCAGACTCAAACAAGCAACTGGAGAAATACACAAAACCAGCCTGCTTACCGCACAAACACTACTGAAGCTACTCGTCCAGCAGTTGTTCAACAAAGACCTGTAGCAGCAGTTGTTCAACAAAGACCTGTAGCAGCAGTTGTTCAACAAAGACCTGTAGCAGCAGTCGAACAGACGCTTTCGATCATTAAGCCCGATGCCGTTCAAAACAATCACATTGGCGAAATTATTTCTCGCTTTGAGCAATCCGGCCTAAGAATTGCAGCGATTAAAATGACAACGCTTAGCAAGGATCAAGCTGGGAAATTTTATCAGGTTCACCGGGACCGCCCTTTCTATAGAGATCTCGTTGATTTCATGTCCTCTGGCCCGGTCGTTATTTTAGTCTTGGAAGGCAATCAAGCCATTACGAAGAATCGCGAAATCATGGGAGCGACTGATCCTAAAAAAGCGGATAGAGGCAGCCTACGTGCAGACTTTGCTGAATCGGTGACTCGCAATGCTGTTCATGGCTCAGATAGCCCCGAGACAGCCAAAGAAGAAATCCAGTTTTTCTTCCAGCCAAGCGATATCTCTCACCGCTAGAGTATCTCACGATTAATCACGGGGTTTTACCCCGTGATTCTATTCATCCATCGCGAGTGTGATCCGCCACTACATCTTGAAATCTGTGCCAAGGTAGGTTCTCTTAGCCGTTTCATTGTGTATGAGCTCGTCAACTGTGCCTTCAAGAGCGACCCTGCCTTCTTGAACCAGATAGCTTTTATGGACCACCGAAAAAATTTCGCGGGCATTATGATCGGTAATAAGGATGCTAATCCCTTTTTTTGAAAGCAGCTGAATCAAGTGTTTGACATCTTGAACAGATAACGGATCAATATTGGCAAAAGGCTCATCCAGCATGAGCAGAGATGGATTGGTCACGAGCGAGCGGGTAATTTCAACTCGCCTTCTCTCCCCCCCTGACAGGGCCGCAGCCTTCTTCTTTGCAAGATGCTCGAGGTGAAGCTCACCTAAGAGCTCTTCTAAACGATTTTTACGCTCTTGTTTGGTTAGCGGAAGACTCTCCAAAATGCATAAAATATTTTGCTCAACCGTTAAACTGCGAAAAACAGAAGGCTCTTGGGCTAAATACCCCATTCCCATCCGGGCACGCTTGTGCATGGGAATAAGCGTCACATCCGCTTCCTGGAAAAATACCTTCCCTTCGTCCGGCCTGATTAATCCAACCGTCATATAAAAGGCTGTCGTCTTACCCGCGCCGTTCGGACCTAATAAACCCACAATTTCCCCTCGATGCACCTGGAAAGAAAGCCCATTAACGACTCGCTTTCCTCCATAACTCTTGACCAGGTTTTGCACATCTAAACACATTGAATAAGACTTATCGGTCATGGTCCTTCCTGCTTCGTATTTTCATCCAAACTAAAACGCTGGCGCAACTGATTCAGTTCTTTCTCAATAAAGGTAAAACGTACATCTCCTATGCCCTGAACAGAGCTTTTTTGATTCTGCTCATCTCGCCTGATTTTCAAGGCCGGGGCGCTCATTTGAACATTGTTGACCTTATCAAAGAATAAGACCCGATTGCCATTTTGGCCAGATAAAACAATTTCTTGGGTGATTGGAAAGTAAGCAACGTGGTCGGCTAAGGCGTATTGCAAAATAGAGCTCGACTCTTGAAAGTGCCCGTCGAAACGATTCAGTAATTTCACATGTCCCTCCAAGACAATTTTGGCAGGAACCAATTCTCGATCTTTCCATGCATAAAAAAGCTGCACCTGATCGGCATAGATATCACCCAATGCATCTTCAAAGTACACTTGTTTATCCAATTGAATACTTCCGAGCTCATCTTTTGGGCTTTGCATGGTTGTAATTAGACGCTCATGGTCCACAACAAGCTGTCCATGGCATAAAATTTTATGAGTCAGCTCTTTCATTTTATCTTGATAGGACATCGTTGTCTCTTGCGGCGAAACGATAGAGCGCAGGGCCTTTTTGCCATCGACTTGTGCTTGATAGATGATGACTTCGTGCTCGGTATCAATTTGAGCAATTTCATCCTGCTTGACGCTAACATGCCCTTTTAAATTCAAAAATTGCTCCATATCGTTCCAGATAAGGCCATCAGCGCTAAATTGAATATTTTGGGTCGATTTCTTACCTTGTTCAATGTGAAGAATCCCTTTTGGATCATCTAAATAGAGTTGCCTTTGAATGGTATCCACACGAATAGAGTGGGCTTGAATGCTATCTCCATTCGTATTCGTTAAGAGGCAATAAGGCTGCTCTTCTTGAGCTGTCAGATTCAAGATTCCTGCAGTCGTCTTAGCAGTTAACAGGCGCTCGTAAAAAGCGCGATCGGCCAATAAGAGGTAATCTTGATTATAATATACGCGCACCTGCTGATGTGTCAGTACATTTTTAACCAACGTTTTAGGAATGCTTGTACCGGGTAGTGGCTGACGTACAAGCTCTACCTGCATCTCATGCCCTTTAACTACCAATGCCGGACGCTCTTGCCCCTCTTCCCCCACATTGCGGTAGACAACATCTGGATGAATGCTATTCCCCAAGAAGTTTCCTGTTAGCTTCAAATAATCAATGTCTGCTTGCTGGCACTCCAGCTGACCGCCACCTTGAAGCTCGATCAAAATATCATCGTTAATCTTGAGCAACGTGAAGCGCCCTTTTTGCCCTTCCTGCTCGGCAGGCATCACCGATAAGCGATGAGCCGAAATTTTTCCTAAGCCGTGTTGAACAACCACTTGCCCCACCAAAGAGATGGCTTGTCCATCATATTCGGCTTCTCCGGAACTGATGACCATCTGTTCTGCCTGGTCATTTTCTTGGCCAGCCAGAGAACAAGTAAAGACAAGGGAAAGAATAGAGATAAATCGTAAATAATTCAAAATGCTTTACTCCAATCTTGAAAGGCAGCCTGTAATCCTTGGGCTTTAAAAGAGCGATCGTTTTGCGAAAAAGACAATTGGATTCGTTTAGCTTTACCCGTCATCACTGGGGAAAAAGAGTGGATCTTATCGATCCATTGATGACCGGGAAGCATGTAGCGCGCCAATTGGACATCGTCTGCAACCAGCTGCTCCGTTTTATAGTGATAAACTGCTTGTTTGGCGTTCAAGCAGCGCAAGAGCTGCTTGGGCGCGCAGGATTGACCCATTAACAGCTTTTGCTGATCAGAGATAATCTTGCCATTGTCCGAACAAAAAACGAGTTTTTCTTGGCACGAACAAGAGACATCTTTAAAATGCTCAACCAATTCGACCGCATTTTCCTGCTGCCCAAACCTCAATTCAGAGCTTTCACTTTTTAAACGCCATTGCAAGCGCTCATTATCCTTCACAAAAAAGACTTGTTTAGTCACATGGTAGCGTTGCTGTTGCGTTGCAAATGGCTTACTCTCCTTATCAGGCCGCTTAGTCGAGCGATCGCTGTATTCCATCAATCTTTGATAGTTGTGATAGTCTTTTAATCCTGGTGTGTGAAAAAACCAAACACAGCCTGCAACAAGTAATGTCCACAAAAGCACCAAACCCGCAATTCTTTTTCTAAACATAGTATCCTATGAAGGCGCGCTTCCTTCCGTTATTCCTGCTGCTGAATCAATTCATATAGTTGTTTGAATTGAGGCAATAGCCGATCCAAGTCTTTAAAATCCATGACCGAGGCAGCATCGCTTTTTGCCTGTGCAGGATTCGGATGCGACTCGATGAATAAGCAGTTTGCTCCTGCCGCTAAAGCCGCTTTAGCAAGCACCGGGATGAATTGGCGGTCGCCGCCAGACATGGAGCCGAGCCCGCCTGGTTTTTGCACAGCATGCGTTGCATCATAGCACACAGGGTATCCCAGACTTTGCATAATCGGAATTCCACGCATATCGCTGACAAGATTATTGTAGCCAAAGGTTGTGCCGCGGTCGACTAAAATGATCTTATGATTGTTCAGCGAAGTAATCTTATTGACCACGTTTTCCATGTCCCAAGGGGCTAGAAACTGTCCTTTCTTAACGCTTACAACCGCCCCAGTTTCTGCCGCTGCAAAGATGAGGTCTGTTTGCCTGCATAAAAAAGCCGGAATCTGAATGATTTCACAAACCGACCCTACAGCCCGCGCCTCTTCGGGCGAATGCACGTCGGTAACTACGGGCAGATCGAACTCTTTTTGCACTCGTTCTAAAATGCGCAATCCCTCTTCGAGACCTGGGCCACGGAAAGAATCAAAAGCGGAACGATTAGCCTTATCATAGCTAGATTTAAAAATTAACTGAACGCCATGTTTCTCGAACATTTTTTTCAATGTTTCTGCGGCTTGGAGACAGTGTGCTTCACTTTCAATAACGCACGGGCCCGACATAACCACTAAAGGTTCTTTGGGGCCAATGGCAAAATTTTTAACGATCACTCGGTGCATATTAGCCTCATATAAAGTAGAGGGTTATTCAAATGAGTAATTTATCTATAAGGCAACCAAATCTGCCTAAGAGCTGTCTATCTGCTCTACAACCTACTATTTGGATGCCTGATGGCTATTTTTTCTCGAACGGGTTCGACCCACTGCAAAGAATGCGAGGAAAGAGTATGAATCATCCCCTCTAATTCGTAATGCTTCAGCATTTCACCTTCTTGAATCCATAATACAGGGATTAAATCTAGTAAAGGAACCAGGACAAATAGACGCTCTTTCCAGCGAGGATGAGGAATTTCCAATTCATCGTCTAGATGCGTGTGCATGCCATAGAAAAGAATATCAATATCGATGACTCTTGGCGCCCATTTTGGTTTGGGAATTTTACCTAAATTATTTTCGATTCTTTGGGTCTTTTCGAGCAATGCCTTGGGAGCAAGTGTTGTTTGAAAGCGGCACGCAACATTAATAAACGCATTTTGATTCTCATCTCCAACAGGGGAGGTATGATAAAATGATGAGACTTCAAAAAAACCCTCAGAAAGCAAGGTCAGTGCATCTAATGCCTTTTCGATCGCTTCCCAACTACTCTCTTGGTTACCCCCCAAGCTCAAATAAACTGTTGTAAGCCGATGAATCCCATCGCTTTCCTTTTCATTCATAAACACTCGTCTTGTACATCAAAAAGCTAAAATCATTTCTGAACTCATGCAAAAAGCGCAATCGAACTTTCAGCTCCAAAGGCAAGGCATTCCCATTTACTGCATAAATGAGTGCGCTGTCATCCTCGTGGAAAATCAAAATTCCTTGTTTGCTCTTTAATCTCCTGTTTGCACAAGTTCAGATTTTTAAAAGTCCTTTAAGTTTAGTGGGATATTCAATAAAAAAAAACCTTTTTGTGCACTATCCCCTCTATCACAAAATGCACGGCATTCACTCCTTCCTTCTCTTTCCAAACTATTTTTTTATTCATTCACATTAAAAGCGACTATTACTTATTTTGATTGATTTTATTAATTTAGATTTATTACCATCTTATTTCTTAAAACATTCAGAAAAATCCAAAAATCTCTCAGATCCATTCAGAGAGTGAAGATTAAATTCAGAAGCTAAAGGATTTACCATGAACGCAGAAACAGCTCCTACTCTTCCTCGTTTATCTACTTTACCGATTGGGGCTTGCATGGAAGCAACAGTCGGTTTTACTTTTGGAAAATTGTTTAGAACCAATGCAGGCATGGCTGCTGCAATTACAGCTATTTATTTTATCGGCAAGCAAATTTTATATCACACCACCAATAAGCTAATTGGCAATGGGCAAGAATTGCGGTCCCATAAGATTTTTGTAGCCACCTTTTCGATTACGCATACAGCTTTTTTAGTCGCTTTGAGGCAGTTTAACATCATTGGACAGCCAGGCTTCCTGTGGTTGGGCGCCTTTGGCAGCATTGTTGTTGCACACAGGAGTTTTTGGATTTACAAACACACCCTCTAAGATAAGAAACCCAGCACATGTGAATAGGCTTACGCGCTAAAGCTTGCAGTTAGCTTGGGGTATTTTTTATCTGAAGCAGAAAAGTGCTTGAAAATAACAACAACACTCGTTACTATCTTGGATTTTATTGCGATCATTCGCATTAACCTGCCCTAAACCCTTCTGGACTGATAGCTCAGTGGATAGAGCACCCGCCTTCTAAGCGGGTGGTCGTAGGTTCGAATCCTACTCAGTCCGATTTGATTCCAATAATGGTCCTCTATGACTCAATCATTGAAGAATTCTCAGGAAGCAAACTCCCCTTTAACGCAGCAAGCGCTCTTCTCTTTAAATGAAATCCCTTTGTACGATGCGTTTCCAAGCATCGATACAATCATTGCTTCGTTTCGATCGCCTGAATTTTTAGCTCTCAGCGTGCGCAAGAGATTCAGAACAGTTAATCGCGCTCTTTACGATCTCATTCAAGAAGCCCCAGCTAAGTCTTTTCTTCTAGGCGCAGTTTTAGCCTTTATGGATCGCATCAATCGCGAAAAAGTCTTGAATGAGCCTCTGAATATGGCTTCGTTCGAGTTTTGGCTCAATAACTTTTCAGACTTATCCGACCACGACAACTATGAGACCCGTGCTAAAATTGCAGGGCGTTGGATTCCACGCGGCGATTATCAAGCTTTTTTCCCCATCGGCATGGATCGAGTCTATACTGGCAGCCATTTTGTAGCAGCCCATCTTTCCCCAGACGTTGACACCATGGTCGCCTCTTTTTGGGGTTGGGTTGATGCTTTTGCGGCACGTGTTGGATCGGGTCTTCATCTATGGTGCTTGCCAGGCGGGCCGCCTGATTCGCCAGTGACCTCTATCATCAATGAAATGTTTGGACCCGGCCTTTTCACTTCTTTACCGCGCACAGCCCAGACATTAACGTTGACAGCCATGGATATGGTTACCCAGAAACTCTTGACGAAAGAAGTGGGCGGAACCCTTACTGGCACGATCGATCATGGCTCCAATGAAAAGGCCGTGATTCTCATTGATGACAACGGCCATTACTTAGGTGATTGGCGCAGCTCCGACGTCGAAATTGTACGCCAGATCATCATCCTGTTTAAATCTTGCTTAAGATGGTTTGAAAACAATCTTCACACGCGGCTGATTACTCTCTTTGCAAAGATCGATCTTTCAGTCAAAGACTTTCCGGCATTCAACTCCTCTGTTTTTGACGTCAAAATCAAAGATTGCGAACCAGCCCTAGAATTCAATGAAAAGCAGAAAAATGATTTGCAAGATTTCTTCTGTAAAATTTTAGGAGTAGAAAAAGGATTGAATGGCACTTTTGGCGATCTAATCCATGCACTCCACCAGCTGTCGATTTCCGAGCTTGCCGCTTTTCAGCAGAAAGTAGAGTCTCTTCCAACAAGCGATATTTTTGACGAGCAGGGCAAACTCAAAGAAGACCGCCCAAAAATTTTCCATCGCCTTGAGAAAATCATCAATCACTTGGATGCTGCCATTCACAACGTTCGCAATTACGTAGAGCGGCTGGACATTGTCTTAGGAATCAAGCATAAGGTCCTCGGTTTTCCCCTACTATACATCAACTTGCGCAGCGACGTCGATGAAATGCGCCATAAAATGCAAAACTACGACTTTTTGACCGTTGTCATTCCGGAAAAAAATGGCTCTCTCTTCCCTGTCGGCATTGTACGTGCTGGAGATCTGCGCATGACAGGCCTTGGAACCGTTAGCTTAAGAGATTTTTGTAATTTGGAAGAAGTCAAAATGGCTTCTTACCTTGAAGTCATAAGCGTCGTAGACCATCACAAGAGCTCATTAAAGACACTATCCGTGCCGTCAGCCCTGATTGGCGATGCACAGTCCTGCAATGTCCTCTTAGCTGAGCAAGCTTTCCTTATCAACGATCACTACAGCCTGGGCGGCATGACGCCAGAGCAAATCGAATCGCACATTCAAGCCATTGCTTCTACGCCGACTAATCCAAGCCAAATACGCATTTTGCAGCGCCTTCTTCAGCGCCGCATGGCAGCGCATCGTACGGACGCTTTTTACGTCCATCCCAAGCGTGAGTTCCAAGAGTACTTAAGTTACCTACATGCCATTTTGGATGATACCGATCTTTTGACAAAAGTTTCCAATCGCGACTTAAACTGCGTGGCTCAGCTCCTCAATCGTTTAAAGTCATTGTCGGTTGGTTACGAAACAGAAATTATTCATTTTGACGACATCCCGAAGAATAAAGCCTTCACAAAAATTGCTGCTCAGCGCATCTTGCAACAAGAAGACATGTATTCTCTTTATAAAAAGATCTATGATTTCAGAGAAACATCTGTAGAAGATAATTTAGCTCTCTGCATCAGCGGCCATTATTCGAATATTTTCCTTGATGCCAAAGAGCAAAATGGATGTGCACGTGTTGGACAGACGAAGATATTTGCTTCCAACTTCAATTATTTCCTCGATCATGCACAAGAAATTCGCTCCATTTGGCTGAATAAGTCTCAAGAAGTTAATCAAGAGCATCCTGAAATTGACTTACACATTCACATGATCAGCACGATTGCCAGTGCAGAAGAAGTGTATCGAAACATGGTCGGCCCCCACCCTCACAGCGACGAGCTCTGGTTTTGGATTCCAGAAACCCAACAGGGCAACGATCATCTAAATAGTTTCTTAGCTGGCTTCCAATATGCCGTGAAGGGAATTAAAGATAGCATGGAGATCGACATTTTAGGCTCCAATGCACATGATTTCATCCAAGCCTTTTCTCAATACTTCCCGGAAGTGCCAAGAAAAGTCGCGCCCAACACCCAAGAAGGGATGCCTATTGCCGTCTTGCGCTTTAAAGCCGGCGCACTCAATTCCCGCAAATCGATGATTACCCCCTTCTTGCCGCGCTTGATTTCTTAGCTTTCTTGTACGCGTTAATACCCCGAATCTCTTAGAGAATCGGGTATTAATGCAGACGATGAGGCAGAGCACACAGGTTTCTTGCCAATTAGCCGCTCTTCGGGCTTTCATTATTTGTATTCCGTCACTGTGGACTTTAAAATTCGGCCAAACCGTCTCTCACAATCCCGCATCCAAGCGGGATTTGCCAGATGGAATCAATCGAATCTGATTCTTCCTATATCTAGCCCACTCTTTTTGTTAGCACCTATAAAGTAAAGTGAATGCATGTATTAGAGGCTTTTAAGCCAGATCTTAGAGCCTACAGTGTGGATAAATTAAATAGAAACAACAAGAGCTCGAAGAGTGACTAATTGGCAGAAAATCTCTGCACCTCTTCGACTCCCTATCTCTTGCGTTAAGCAAAGAATAAACTAATTAGTGGCGCTTAATACAATAAACCAAGAAAAGTCTTAAAATTTTAAAAAAGATAAAAACGAACCATCAAAAAGGGTTTTTGATGGGAGTAAGAGAGAAGCGTAAGTGTTAGTTAAGCAACACATTACGCCACAAGAGAATGAAAGGAAATTACTCGGGTCTTGAATTTTCTTCCAAGATTTCCAAGTTAACGCGAATCCCATTGCGGCTTGCAACAGACATCAGAAGCGTGCGGATCGCATTGATCGTTTTCCCCTTTTTTCCGATAATTTTGCCGATATCAGATTTTTCAACAGATAATTCGATAATCAGTGTCTGTGTGCCGCCGATTTCGTTAATCTTAACCTTGTCCGGATGATCCACCAAATTCTTAACTATATATGCTACAAATTCTTTCATAATTCGATCCTTTGCAAATATGAAACGTTGATAACCTTCGACGTCGTATGCAATACAACAGGATTGCCATTGAAATCGACGATAGCGAATTATTATATAATTTTCTAGTAAAAACTATCAAAATATTTTTTTATTAAATCTCTGAATTTCTGAACTTTTCTCCATAAAATCAAAGAGAATGCAAGCAAAGCGAAAAAAAATAAAACGCTATTTTCCCGAATCAATGATGAGCGTAACTGGACCATCATTGATTAAAGACACCTGCATATCAGCACCAAACTCGCCTGTTTCCACGATCTGAACCTCTTTTTTCAACTTTTCAATAAATTGTTGATAAAGTGGCAATGCGATCAGAGGCGGCGCAGCTTGCAGGAAATCAGGACGTCGTCCACTGAGACAATTACCATACAAGGTAAATTGACTCACAACTAAAATGGAGCCCCCTTTTTCCTTAATATTGACATTCATTTTGCCTTGAGCATCGCTGAAAAGGCGCAAATGAACCAGCTTATTGACACACCATTTAACCTGTTCTAAGCCATCATCCTTGTGAATGCCTAATAAAACGACAAGCCCAGGTCCAATGGCACTATAGAGTTGCTGTTGAATATGAACGGCTGCACTAGTCGCTCGCTGAATAACAAGGCGCATATTGATCTCTCATCTTACACAATTCTAGCTTGTACCAAAAAACTGGAATTCTTACTCTTTTTTCCCCTTTTCATCTTGCAAATAAGATGAATCTGGAATGATTCTTCTGATAAAACGCATCATTTCCGGAGGAGGGGGTGCAAAAAATTCCAGCTGCTCCTTAGTCACAGGATGCTGAAAGCGCAACTTCGCTGCATGCAAAAGTTGATGAGGAGCACTATAATAAAGATTGAGAGGGTTTTGCCCGTATAAAGCGTCACCGAGCACAGGAGTCCCCTTGTATTTGAGATGAACGCGAATTTGGTGCGTACGCCCCGTTGCAATGACAACTTGAACTAAGCTCAGCTTGCCATTCCAGCCAAGCGTCTTGCAAAAACTAATTGCAGGCCTTCCTGAGGGAACAATTGCCATTTGCTTGCGAAGAATGGGATGGCGTCCAATGGGTGCTTGTATCTCTCCATCGGGCGGTCGACCAATGCAGACGGCTAAATATTCCTTGTAAACTTGTCTCGAAGCAAAAAGCTCGATCAATTTTTGCTGCATCTCTAAAGTCTTTGCCGCAATCAAAAGACCCGATGTATCTTTATCAAGCCTATGGACAATGCCTGGTCTGTTGGTATTGGGCGGGACCGGCAACTGCTGACAATGATAAAGGAGGGCATTCACAAACGTTCCCGACCAATTACCAGGAGCTGGATGAACAACCATCCCAGCCGGCTTATTCACCACCAATAAGTGATCATCTTCATAAACGATTGTTAATGGAATCGCTTCCGGACTCAAATCAGCTTCTGGCGTCGCAGCAAACTGCACTTCGACTTCATCGCCAGCCTGTAATTTAGTTCTCTTCTTAACTGGAGACCCATTAACTAAAATAAGATGCTCATCAATCAGATACTGGAAATAGGTGCGTGAATGCTTTTCACTAAAGCGTCTGGCTAACACCTTGTCTAGACGCTCTCCCGCCTCTTCCTCGGTAATGATTAAGCTGTCAACATCATCTGCTTCTGTATTCATCATTCAATTAAATTTCATAAATTGAGTTAGTCGGTTGTTAAACCAGAAATCCGCTTGAGACCAACAAACTCAGCGTTAAAGGTTAGGAGGATAACTGATTTTAACAAATAATGATATATACAAAACGTCTGAATAGTGGATTTTTGAATTCTTAGACGCTCAAACTGACAAAGGGATCGCTAAGACGACCAGGGGATGCCCTTTATAGTCATAATCCGCAACCAAACGCTTGAGCAGACTATAAATATGCATATGCAGCGACTCGAGCTTCGCCAAATCGACACACACACCCATCTGTTTACCAAGATACACTTGGCCTTGATGGACAATTTCTTGTAAATATTCGCCGTCGCAATTTTGAATGAATAAAGAACGGATAGGATCGGCTACTTGAGCCAATGCCACCTGATAAGACGAAGTGCTCGGAAAAGCTAAAAATAATTGATAGTCAAACATGGTTTCATCCTACCGCTTTTCCCTGTTTAAGCAAAATGAAACTTAAAAATTAATAAGCCTATTCCGACAACCAACAACCCAAACTCTTGCTCCTCTAAATGAAATTCAGAAGAGCAAAGCGTAGATTAGAAATGATTGCCGGAATAGGCTTATTAATGCGAGAGAGCTATTAACTAGCTTCCCTTAGCCCTATCCGATGCATCGCGCCACATCTGCTTTAATCTTTCCTGGCTTGCCTTCATTTTATTGCAAATCTCAGTAGCAATACCCATCATCATCTTGTCATATACCTCAGGCGCACGCTTCTTAAACTCTTCCAGACTCTTCACTTCCGAACTCGCAGTAAGCCCACTTCCGGAAGCTCCGGTTGGATTAGATTGAACCTGCTCGTCTACACCAGTTGTTGCTACTTGCTGACCGGCTATTGGGCTAACATTGTCTGACATATCGACCTGCCTATTGAAATAGCTGAAAACTTTTTACTCTCTATTTTTATATTAACACGATGATCTATAAATTACAATTAAGATGGTAAAAAATTAATTAATAATTAAATTAACTCGATTCCTAGCAACCTATTACATTTAATAGAAACCAAAGCTTTTTGGACTTGTTATTTTAGAGCAATCAGTTAGAGGCAGAGGCTTAATCACCTTCTGTGGAATCCTCTAAAGCGGCTTGGATTTGTTCGAAAGCATATCCTTTGCGCATGAGGGAAGCAATAACCTTCTGTTTCTCTCGAAAATCGTTTAGATTCTTGTTGCGATAGCGGGTGCGAAGAAGGTAGGCAATCGCGCCTTTTTCTTCTTCCGGGCAATTCCAATTCGAGCGAATCTCCTGCAGCGTTTCAGCCGTCAGTCCTTTAGCCTGCAATTTTAACAAAATAGAGCGTAAGCCATTCTTCTTTTTTTGACTGCGCATGCAAGATTCGATCCAAGTCTCGTCATCTAAATAGCCGGAAGAGAGGCATTCATCAATCACTTTAGAGATCGTTTGTTGGCACACGAGACGCTCGCGCAAAAGCTTGTGCAATTGCTGTGAATGGTACGGTTGGTTGGATAGACGCCAAATGACGTAGTTTTTTACTCTTTGATACTCCCATTTTTCAAAAACTTCTTTCCATTCGGCTCTTGTTGCACAAGAAGGGCAAGAGGGATCTCTTCCAAAAATAGAGGTGTGAATATCCCTCCATGCTTCACCATCTAAGAAGATCGTCCTGAGCTCTTTTCTCCCCTCTTTGGGCATCACTTCTATTTTCAAAGAGACCTCTATTTGACTAAAACGATTTTTTTGACTTCTCGATTTGCCATTCTAATGCCTTTTGCCGAAACCCCTTTAACAGCCACCTTATCAATTTGGAATTGCGTTTTCGCAAGCGTTTGGCGCGGTTTGGGAATAAACTGTAGCTCTAATGTTACTTGAGAGTCTGTGGAAATAAATTCTAAGCTCATCCCTTCATCCAGATAGCGGTAAACCTTTTCTAAAATGAACTTTTCAATAATAAAGCGTTTAGCATAGACATAATGTGTCTCAGGATCTCGGTAGACTACGTTGACAACCGTTTTTTTGTCTGCAATTCCGACATAGACCACTTTATTGCCGTTATGGTGCACATATTGCTTTTCAGGAATGTTGATGACCTGATACGTACCGTCCTTAAAAATGACCAGCAGTTTATCAAAGTTTGTACATTCGATGACGTGAGGGCTTACGACTTTCGTTCCCACAAAGCCAGTGGCTGGATCGAATCCAACCGAGACTTGACGGGTTTCCATCGCCCTTGTATTGACCTGCTGAATCGCCTGAATTTCGGTCTTGCGAGGATAGTCGCTCGCGAACTTCTTAATCAGCCCGTTCAAGTAGCGAATAGCCACCTTTTTAATGCTCTTCAAATCTTTTTCAACCACTGCCAATTGCTCGCCATAGGCCAGAATATCTTCTTGATTTTTTTTGATGTCGAAGCGCGAAATGCGGCGAATGGGAATGCTTAACAAGCGCTCGCGATCATCTTCTGTCGGTTCCCGGAGCAGCTGAGAATGAAAAGGAACCAAGCTTGCAGTAATGGTTTGGTGAACTTTTTCGTAAGAGTCTAAATTTTCGATGAGCTTATACAATCGATTTTCAATAAAGATTTGCTCCAAGCTCTTCTCAAAGATTTTCTCCTTTAAACGATCTTGCTCAATCTCAAGTTCCCGGCGCAAATACTCTTGCAGCTTTTCGGTGTATAGGTGGAGAATTGAATCGACGTCTGTTTCCCATGGATAATTGTCTTTAATCACAACAATCTGTGAGTGGAGCGTTACCTGGCATTCTGTATAAGCATAGAGGGCATCGAGGAGATCTTCAGCATACTGTCCCCTTGGTAATTTAATTTCGATTTCAACTTTTTCCGCCGTATAATCATTAATCGCATCGATTTTAATCTTCCCTTTTTTGGCAGCCTCGTCGATCGAGCGAATGAGCGATTCAGTTGTCGTCCCGTAGCAAATTTCGGTAATCGTCAGCGTTTTGGCATCGCGCACTTCAATTTTAGCACGCAAACGAACCTTTCCCCTCCCATTGTCGTATTCGGTCGCATCCATGATCCCGCCAGTTGGGAAGTCTGGCAAGATATTGAAAGGTTTTCCTTCCAAAATGGCAATTTCAGCCTCTAACAGTTCGACAAAATTATGAGGAAAGATATGCGTGGACATTCCAACGGCAATCCCATCTGCACCTTGCAACAAGACAACCGGAATTTTAGCGGGCAGGCAAACAGGTTCTTGGTGACGTCCGTCGTAGGAAGGCAGGGTCGCTGTCAAATCGGGGTTAAAAAGCGTTTCTTTAGCCATAGGAGTCAAGCGCGTCTCGATATAACGCCCAGCTGCTGCTGGATCGCCTGTAAAGAGATTGCCAAAATTTCCTTGTCTATCGAGGAGGTAGCCTTTATTGGCAATATTCACCAAGGCCTCAACGATTGGAGCATCGCCATGAGGGTGCAAAGCCATCGTCTGACCGGCTACATTGGCCACTTTGTGGAGTTTTCCATCATGCATCTGCCATAGCGTATAAAGAATGCGGCGCTGCACAGGCTTCAGGCCATCGATAACATGTGGGATCGCACGATCCAAAATCACATAAGAAGCGTATTTGATGTAATGATCTTGCATCAGCTGTTTAATATCTTCCATGACCAATTCCTACATAAATCCAAAATTATAAGCACAAGAAATGAGATAAAGAAAAGTATGCTTTCCAACTGCTAGAAGGCTTTCAAGCAATCAGAAAGCTATTTTTACGCTTCGGCTAGAACCGATGTGAGCCCATCTTCATTGATGAGATTTTGCATGATAAACTGCTTACGCTCAGGCGTATTTTTTCCCATATAAAATTGAAGGGTCGGCTTAATATCAGAAAAAGAGTTAATGGTGACGGGAATCAACCGAATATTTTTACTGATAAATTGCTTAAATTCAGAAGGAGAAATTTCGCCAAGCCCTTTAAAACGGGTGACTTCCACCTGTTTTTTGAGTTTATTCACGGCCTTATTTTTTTCTTCTTCGCTATAGCAATAAAGCGTCTGCTCTTTATTGCGCACTTTAAAGAGTGGCGTCTCCAGAATGTAGAGGTGGCCATTCAAAACAAGCCCTTCGAAGTAGGTCAAAAAGAAGGTAATTAACAAATTGCGAATATGCATCCCATCCACGTCGGCATCAGTTGCCAAAATGACCTTGTTATATCGCAGCTGAGCAATGTCATCTTCGATATTGAGGGCATTCATCAAATTGAACATTTCTTCATTTTTATAAAGCTGATCCAATTTCATGCCAAAGACATTCAGAGGCTTTCCTCGCAAAGAAAAAACAGCCTGGGTCAAAGGATCGCGCGTGGCAACAATCGAAGCACTCGCTGAATCCCCTTCTGTCAAGAAAATCATCGTCCCTTCACTGTGAGGCGAGGCGTCTTGATAGTGATATTTGCAATCCCTCAATTTTGGAATTTTAAAAGAGATTTTCTTTTGCTTTTCTTTGGCCTCTTTCTTAACAGCCGCAAGCTCCCGTCTGAGCTTCTCATTAAAAGCGATGCGTTCAATCAAACGGTTGGCAATGTCCGGATGTTTGTGAAGAAGGGTGACTACAGCTTCTTTGACTTCCTGTACAACAGGAGCGCGCAATTCATTATTGCCCAATTTATTTTTGGTTTGCGATTCAAAAATCGGATCCTTTACCCGTACGAGTATCGTACCAACGATTCCTTCCCGTACGTCAACGCCTTGAAAGTTTTTCTTCGTAAATTCGTTGACCCCTTTAAGCATCCCTTCGCGAAAAGCCGATAAGTGCGTTCCTCCATCAGAGGTATACTGTCCATTGACAAACGAAAAATAACTTTCTCCATAGCTCTGGGTATGCAAGAAGGCAAACTCAAGCAATTTACCTCTATAGTGGAGAGGTTCATAGAGGCGGTCATCCGTGACTTCCGCATTTAAAAGGTCCAACAGGCCATTCTCAGAACGAATGCCTTCCCCATTGAATTCTATGATCAAACCGGCATTCAAATAAGCATAATGCCATATTCTCTTGGCTATATACTCATTTTGAAAGCGGTACTTTTTAAAGATTTCGGGATCGGGAATAAATTCAACATAGGTTCCATTCGCCTCGCTCGTCTTTCCTTTCTTCTCTTCTTTTAAATGCCCCTGGCTAAAGTGCGCCTCTACGTATTCGCCATCGCGATAACTCTTTACAACAAAATAACTGGATAAGGCATTGACAGCCTTTGTACCCACCCCATTCAACCCAACCGAAAACTGGAACACATCATCATTGTATTTAGCTCCAGTATTGATCTGACTGACGCATTCTACGACTTTTCCAAGCGGAATACCCCTTCCGAAATCGCGCACGCAAACAAGCCCTTTCTCTTCATCGACTTGAACGATAATTTTTTTGCCGTGCTTCATAATGAATTCATCGACGCTATTGTCAATGACTTCTTTGAGCATAATATAAATGCCGTCATCCGGATTAGAGCCATCACCCAAACGACCGATATACATACCGGAACGTAAACGAATATGAGCGAGGGCATCTAAGGTCTTAACTGTGCTTTCGTCGTAATGTTTTGCCATGCGTTACAATCTTTTAATTTGTGAACAAAGAGAATATAGCTAATCTAGCCTTTTTAGCAATTAATTTCAAAGGCTGCCAATTCCTTGACCGAATAAGCAGTCGTATTTTAAAGCAATTTGTTACATAATCGCAAAGGAGAGAACCTTTCCTCACGGAATAGGAGAGTGTCTGTAAAATCCGATGTTGGGTGCTTGCCTGGAAGTTGCAAAGCCGATCCTATTTTGCAGACGCCTTCTAAGCAATCTATTTTAACTTTCTAAACTTGGAAATGCTTTATGTCATCTATTTTTACAGATCAATCGATTTTGATTACGGGCGGATCAGGCAGTTTTGGGCGAGCATTAGCCAAGCGCATTTTAAAAGAAAATACATGCCGCAAAGTCATTATCTTCAGTCGCGATGAATGGAAGCAGTGGGAAATGCGCCGTAGCGATCCAATTTTTGACCATCCCAAGATCCGCTATTTTTTAGGGGACGTTCGCGATTCACAGCGTTTAATGCGTGCCTTTAAGGATGTCACCATGATTGTGCATGCCGCAGCGCTTAAGCAAGTCCCAGCTGCCGAGTATAATCCATCCGAATTTATTAAAACCAATATCATGGGAGCCATGAACGTCATCGATGCGGCTATCAATTGTGGCGTTCAAAGAGTCATTGCCTTATCGACCGATAAAGCCGTCAATCCGGTCAATTTATATGGAGCGACCAAGCTTTGTTCAGATAAATTATTTGTAGCTGGTAATTCGTACGTTGGCGCGCAAGGATTCCCCTCCTTCTCTGTCGTCCGCTACGGCAATGTGGCTGCCAGTCGCGGTAGCATCATCCCCTTTTGGCAAACGCTCATTCAACAGGGTATTCACGCACTGCCCATTACCGATGAGCGCATGACAAGATTTTGGATCACTTTAGAGGAGTCGGTCGACTTTGTTTGCCATTGCTTTCAAATAATGAAAGGGGGAGAGATTTTTATTCCTAAAATTCCAAGCATCAAGATTCTAGACCTGGCGGACGCCTTAGCCCCCCATCTGCCCAAAGAGATTTGCGGTATTCGTCCAGGAGAAAAACTGAACGAATTAATGATTAGCTCTGACGATGCACGTCACACGGTCGAATTTGACCGTCATTACGTCATCATGCCCGAGCTTATAGCGGATGCAGATGAGCGCATTCCATCAGAACATACAGCCTACCCGCTCAAAGGCAAGCCCGTTCTGCCCGATTTTGTTTACGCCTCTCATACCAATAGCAAATGGCTGACAGTGGAAGAAATCCGGCAATTTTTAGCACACAGTCAGGCCGGCCCCTTATAAGGAATAGGCACCCTCTGAACGAAAGGGTGCCTTTTATTGCAACATGAGATTGTTGCAAAAGGCTCCTATGATTGCAGGCAATCACATGGCTCATGCAAGAAGTCATTCCAGTACTTCATCGATTTTTCTTTTTTTGCAAACCGCCAATAGTCTCTTTTTATAGTCGGCAATCGGTCCCCCTCCTCCCTTGTTGCAGTTAAATCCCTTTTTAGAAACGAGGCTGCCAACCAGTTCAATCGTTTTTCTTTCTGCCTCGCCGAGTGTGGTAACAATATGATACTTTTCCTTCTCCTCGTCCGACATACTCTCTACATCGTAACGAATCGGTAAAAAACCAGCTGTAAAATCTAAAGGATTTTTACCCATTGCCGGATGCAAAGCGCCACCTTTCGCCTTTGGATCAAACTTTTCCTCATTTTCAGAATGGTAAACTTCGGCACCATAACCATGTTGCTTTAAACGATCCGAAGGAGATTCCTGCATCGTTCCCCCTACATAGCGCTTCTCGCTCGATATGCTTTTAATGGAGTAAAGAAAACCTTGTGCTGGAGAGGTTCTCGATGAGGACAATTTTTTTACTGTCCTATGAAATCCAGGCGTTAACTGAAGCCGAATTTGCCCATTTTTATTCGTTTTATAGGGATATCGTTTAACGGGAGTGATGGGACAATCTTTAGGAATCGCATAAAATGTTGGCTTTTCTTCCGAGCGAGCAAGGCCACCTGCCCCCCCTTTGCGCCTGTTGTAAAGGCTGCAAACGGCCTCCTTACAGTCAATAAACTGAGTTTCAAACGCGTTGAGATCTTCTTCTTCAGTCAAAGCGTGTAAAATTCCCACTTCGAATTGGCCTGGATTTTTTCTAACGTCTGCAATAAATTCCTGCTCATCCAAATCAACTTCATCTGAGTTAAATGCTTGCTTATATCCTGACAAACGATCGGAAAAAGATTGACCTGTTTTTCCAATGAGCAATTTATTATTTTCTGTATTTCTGAAAACGTAAATCAATTTTTTTATGCGGCCAATCTGACTTGGAATCGTAGCCGTAATTTTATTTTCGCTACTAAATAAGGAAAACCATTGTTCGGGCTCTTTATCCGTAAAAAAACGGAGGCGTTCCTGCGAAATTTTGTCTTCTTCCGTGGGGCCCTCTACTTCTACGGGCCACTCCTCTTCTTCTTTAATAGGCAGCTCTTCTTGCTTCACATCAACCAGCATAGCTTCGCCGAAATCCGGAAAAGGGATTACCTCCTCTTCGCTGAAATCAGAATACTCCTCTTGAGTTGTTAAACAGGAGTTAAAACTATCATCATTGCAACTGTACTCGTCATCGTCAAATAACCTTCTCCTAATCCCTCCTAAGCCAGAAAGAGCAACCCATTGCGTCTTCCAGCTCACAGATTCTTCTGGCTGATAAGGAGAGGCGTGACTGCTCGGACTGCTAAAATATTTGACTTTTTGGGATTTAATAGGACGGAAGAGCGTGTCCTCTTCATCAAAACCGCCACTCACACTCCCATCTATAACAACTTCTTCATCACTATGAAATGAATGATTATTCCAATCAATTTCAACTACATTAAATATATTATTAAAAGCATTTAACATACTTTATTCTCACATATAATTTAAAATTTTAAATAATTCCAAAACATTATATGCGAGCATTTAGATAAATTTATATAAAAAACAAAAATTTAATATTTTAACTAAATTAAATTTTTAATTAAATAGTAAATAAATAATTAATTTACTTATTAATAAAATTTATATTACGAGCATTTCGTTAAATGCAAATTTAAATTAACTATTAATTCAAGTAGTTAAAATTATAATTAAACAACCAAGAAAAATTTTATTTACAATTTGACAAAACTTTATTTATTAAAAATCTCGATTTTATAAGAGGATAATTAATAAAGAACTTGTGAGTGTGTGAAGTTAAAGCGCAAAACTGGCATGAGGAGGGATAAAAATTCTCGATCGCAGATCGCACTTGTTAATGACTTTCAAGGATTTTTTTGATTCGGTTATCCGCCCGTTATTTGCGAAGTGCGGATTTTACGATCTGCCTCGCTGAAGGAGCCTCTAAAAGCATGCGTGCCTTTAAGCTGCAACATTGGCTTGGTGCGCAGAGCAGATTTCAAAGCTAAAGCCTTAGAATAAAGGCTTGTGCAACGTGTTTTGAATGGCAATAAGGAGCTTAGATAAAAGTATATTTGGCAAGAATTAACATTTTTTTTATAAAGATGCCATAGATACGACAAACTGCGATCGAAAAAAGGAGCAACGACTTATGCGAGTGGGTGTCGTCGGCATCAATCATAAGCTAGCAGATTTAAAATTGCGGGAAGCATTGGCCAAGACTTGTCAAAAGCGATTTGGCGCCGGCCATTCTGTCCATGATCAACATCATTTCATTTTGCTATCGACGTGCAATCGTACAGAAGTTTATTTTAGCTCGAATGATTTAGCTGTAACCCATAGCTATCTCTTGAGTATCTTGCGTCACGACGTCAAAGAGGAATTTGATCATAAGCTCTATTCTTATTTTGGCGTAGATTGCTTTAGTCATTTAACACGCGTCACATCCGGACTTGATAGCGCAATTATTGCCGAAACCGAGATTCAGGGGCAGGTTAAAAATGCCTATGAGCTAGCGACAAGCTATTTATGCCTGCCAAAGGAACTGCATTTTCTTTTTCAAAAATCCTTAGGGATTTCGAAAAAAATCCGGTCTGAGTTACAGCTGGGCAGAGGGATGCCGAACCTCGAACATGCGATCCTGCAGACCGGCAAGCACTTTTTTAAAAGCTGCACGCAAGCGCGCATTCTTTTTGTCGGCACATCTGATATTAACCAGAAAATTTTAGGATTTCTGCGCTCGAAAGATTATGCCAATATTACCATTTGCAACCGATCTAATGCGCGTGCACTTCAATTAGCACACGTTCATGGTGTTCAGCAACTGGATTGGCATCAATTGGCTGCATGGCATCAGTATGACTGGGTGATTTTTGGCACAAAGTCGCCAGATTATTTGATCAGACATCAGGATGTGAGTGAAGAAGCGAAGGGGCAGAAATTGATTATGGATTTATGTGTCCCGCGCAACGTAGAACCGAAACTTAGTCAGGATCCGCGCATTACACTATTGAATATCGATCAAATCAACCGACTGCTTAAGATTCGCCACCGCTGCATGACACATACGCTCGTGGAGGCTGAAAATAGGATCAATGAAGCCACCCACAATCATACGGCGCGCTATATTCAAAAAGAGCAGTCAAAGATTGCAGTCTTGGCCGCCTCAGCCTAGCTCGGGCGCTGTAGAAGCTACAACCTGAGTGTTGGGTGTGCCAACACTCAGGTTTTTACTTTTCCTAGAAATCAGCCTTTCCAGGATAGCGTGGGAAAGGAATCACATCGCGAATATTTTCCATGCCAGTTGCGAACTGAACGAGCCTTTCAAATCCGGCACCAAAGCCTGCATGCGGGACGCTGCCGTATTTACGCAATTCGAGATACCACCAATACTCTTCGGCTGGCAGATTGAACTCTCTAAGCTTTGCCTCTAGATGACTCAACCTTTCTTCACGCTGGCTGCCTCCGATGATTTCTCCCACCTTGGGAACTAGCACATCCATCGCCGCGACTGTTTTATTATCCTCGTTTGTGCGCATATAAAAGGCTTTAATTTGCTTGGGATAATCTGTCAAAATGACCGGTTTTGCAAAAAATTCTTCAGCCAAAAACCGCTCATGCTCAGATTGCAAGTCCAGACCCCATTTAACGGGAAATTCAAAACTCTTATTGGCTTTTTCCAATACGCGCACCGCATAGGTATAGGAGGCACGCTCAAAGGGTGTATTAATCACATGCTCCAAGCGTTCAATAACCCCAGGAGAAACATGCTTATTGAAAAACTCCATATCCTCTTGGCAATTATCCAGTACATATCTCAATACATACTTGAGATAAGCTTCTGCACAATCCATGTTGTCGTTCAAGTCTGCAAATGCCATTTCAGGCTCAATCATCCAAAACTCGGCTAAATGGCGCGAAGTGTTTGAGTTTTCGGCACGAAAAGTGGGTCCGAAAGTATAGACATCGGAGAGGGCGCAAGCGTAAATTTCCCCGTTCAACTGACCAGACACAGTCAAATAGGCCGGTTTGCCAAAAAAGTCTTGCGTATAGTCCACTTTGCCTTGAGGCGTCTTAGGAGGATTGGCAGGATCAAGCGTCGTCACTTGAAACATCTTTCCGGCACCCTCGCAATCAGATCCGGTAATAACGGGCGTATGAATGTAGAGAAATCCCTTGCTTTGGAAAAACTGGTGCGTAGCGAAGGCGAGCGCATTGCGAACGCGCGTGACTGCACCGATCGTATTCGTACGGGGACGCAGATGTGCAATCGTGCGTAAGAATTCAAAGGTATGGCGTTTTTTTTGTAGGGGATAAACTTCCGGATCACATTTTCCGATAATCGTCACCTCTGTCGCATGCATTTCTAACGATTGTTCTTTTCCAGGACTTTCTACGACAGTTCCTTTGATAGCGACAGATACGCCTGTTGAAAGCTGATTGATCAAATTGGCATAGCCTGGGATATCTGGCGTAGCAATAATTTGGAAGTTAGAAAGAGTCGACCCATCATTAATTTCGATAAACGTAAAGGTTTTTTGGTTACGAACCGTCCTTACCCATCCCTTTAAAGTAACTTCATGTCCGATGAAGGACTGAGCCTCCGCACTCTGATACTTGAGACTTTTAATTTTTGTACGCATGAACCATACTCCGCTAGTGTTTAATATTTTTTTGGTCTGTCTAAGAGGCTTACAAAATACGATCGGTCGATTTATACGCTGGCCTTTAAAGCAGCCCGATCATACTTTCTAGAAACCCTCTAAACAAACCCTTTAAGCTTTTGAATTTCTTTTTCCCAGAACGCAGGCCCTCCAGGGGTCTCAAGATATTTAGGTAAATGACGCGTACGAGGGTCGGTCATCAAAAACTGGAAGCTGCTCCAGCCAATTTTGCCTTCGCCAAGCTCTGCATGGCGGTCAACGCGCGATCCAAGGTCCTTCATTGAATCGTTGACATGAAAGGCATAAAGATGAGAGAGACCAACAACTTTATCAAATTCTTTGAGCGTCTGATCCCAAGCCTCTGCTGTCCTGATATCATAACCCGCCACAAAAATGTGACACGTATCGATGCAGACGCCGATTGGAATGTGGTCTTGCACGCCTTGAATGATGTAAGCTAGCTGCTCGAATCGATGCCCAACCGATGAGCCCTGTCCTGCAGTGGCCTCTAATAAAAGGCGTGTCTTGCCTTGCTCGACAAGAGGCTTAATAAGCAATAGGCTCTCAATAATGCAGTCCAAACACTTTTGAACATCTTCCCCAAGAGAAGCTCCTGGATGGAAATTCAAGTAGTTCACTCCCAATTGTACACATCTAATCACTTCTTCTTGAAAAGCTTTACGGCTTTTTTCCAGATTTTCGGCATTAGGACATCCTAAATTGATCAAATAGCTATCATGACTCATCAAGTGCTGTAAACCAGTCTCTTGCAATGTTCTTTGCCAAATAGCTAAGTCGTCTGAAGTAAACTGACGCCCTTTCCACTGCTTCTGATTACTTGTAAAAAATTGAATGGTCGTGGCCCCAATTTGCTTGCCTTCCAACAAAGCTCGGTGGACTCCACCAGCTGCAGACGTATGAGCGCCGATGAGAATGTTCTCAGAAGTCATAGAATCCTTTAATTAATGAATCGGCTAGAATTTTACCAAGCTCATTGGTTCTTGACAAGGAAAGGACGACCAAAGCAACAAGTTTTGGATAACGATCCTATTTAAAAATTCGCCCCTTTTTCAACCATCTTCTCTCCTTCAATAAAAACTGTTCTAATCCTTTTCTTCCTGCAGAACAACAACTTTTCAAGTTATAAATTTAGTTGAATAGTTATTCCTCAATTCTTCTGCTTATTAATCATTTATACCCCTTTTAAACTTGCTATTTCCAAATGTGCATGCTATTTTTTATTATCTATCACATGCAAGTCATTTGTTCATTTTTTTCATTTTCGACAAGGCAGAGAATAGCCGACAATTACAAAGGTTTAAGATGACCGATTCTTCCCATACTATTCTCCAATCTGCCAAACGTTTTTTTTCAGGCACCCTGCTCAGCCGCATCACTGGTATGTTAAGAGACATGGCCATGGCCTATGCCTTTGGTACTCAGTCTGCAATAGCCTCTTTTATGGTAGCCTATCGTCTAGCGCACCTATGTCGGCGCTTATTTGGGGAGGGCTCTTTACAGGCTGCTTTTATTCCTGAGTTTGAAACTCTGCGCCATCAAAACAGCCAGCGCGCCTTTACTTTCTTTCGTGATTTAATGGCTACCCTGACTCTTTTTTTAGTATTGCTTATTAGCCTCGTCTGCCTAGGCCTTGGGATATTCTTGATGTGGGGCGATCCACAACCCGCTAACCGAGACATTCTAGTCCTCACCATGCTTATGCTTCCGAGTCTGTTATTCATCTGCTTATTTGGATTGAATGCCTCGTTGTTGCAATGTGAAAAAAGCTATTTTACTCCGGGGGTTGCACCTGTCGCCTTTAATCTCATTTGGATCATTGCGGTTTGGATGTTAAAGCCCTACGCAGCCTCTGAAGCGATGCCCCTGTTATCTATCGGAGTCATTGTCGCCTGCTTTTTTCAATGGGTTCTCACAGTTCCAAAGACATGGAAACTCTTAAAACAGCAACTCTCAGGCTATGTATGGAATAAAATCGACTTATTTTCAGCCGATGTGTTCCACATGGGAAAGCCTTTTATCCTGGGATTGACTGGTGTCATGGCCTCTCAAATTAACGCCGCCATGGATTCTCTTTTTGCCCGCTATGCTGAGGCCGAGGGGCCGGCCATGCTTTGGTATGCCATCCGGCTCCAGCAATTGCCCCTTGCCCTTTTCAGTGTTGCTATAGCAGGAGCCCTACTTCCCCCTTTAACGCGCGCGCTGAAGGCTCACGACTGGGGACGCTACTACAGTTTTTTGAACGAAGCCTTGGCACATACCTGCACCCTCATGATTCCCTTAACAGCAGCCCTGTTTGCCATAGGAGACAGCAGTGTCAATCTCATTTTTGGGCATGGAGACTTTTCCAACTCCTCTGTTTTAGGCACAACGCTTTGCTTATGGGCCTATGGCATTGGCCTCCTTCCGACCTCCTTAATCCTGCTCCTCGCTCCAGCCTGCTATGCTCAGAGCAATTATCGCCTCCCGGCGATTGCCTCCTGCCTAAATATGCTTTTGAACCTGATTTTGAATGCTTTTTTTATCAATGGATTTGGATGGGGAGCCATGAGTGTAGCGCTTGCTACGAGTGTGAGCGCCTGGGTTAACGCAATTTTTTTAGGGCGCTCGCTGACGGCACTCAACGGTCCTTGGATTTCAAAAAATGTCTGGCAGCACATTTGGAAGCTTAGCATCGCTGCACTTATTGCCTTGATGGGAACAGACCTTTATCGAAATCATTTTTATCTCTCTGCTTTGTCGCTTGTATGGAATCAAGCTCCTCATTTCCCTCGTTCGCTATCCGAACAATTCACAATTCTAATTTCACAATGCGCTTGTTTTGGATTCCTCTTACTTGGATGCATCTGGCTATTAGGTATCAATATACGGCAGCCATTGGCAATAAAAGCTCATAAACAAATCACTGAGTGATAGAATTCGCAACTTAAATTTGATCTTATAATTCATTAAAAGGCAGAAACCTTTTACACATCGATTAAAAATCAGTAGACTTTTATATCAGGATTTAATATAATACTTTTCTTTAATAAGGAGAATTTTAAATGCTTCAGGCACTTATAAACACTTTTTGGCCTTGGAATAATGAAACCCAAGAGACAACAACGACTTCACCGATCGCTGGGCCAGAAGAAATCCTGCCAAATGAATCAACAGTCATTGTCGCCCAAGAAATTGCCGATGCGATCCTGAAGGCGGTACTAAAAAATACCAACAGAAAAAGCACGCCACGCAAATATGCCGTTGTGGTCTTCGAATCTCAGTCTTGGCTAACAATTCGTCAAAAATTAGAAAGTCTCGACCGGAACAAAATCGACCAAATAAAGTATCAGCAGAAAACAATTGATGCTTGGCTTACAAATATTAAGCTTATCGAAGACAACTACAACACATTACAAAGGTGTATAGCAGAACTCAATCAACCCAACTTTACAACTGGGTCAGCTTCAACACTACGCTTTGAAAAAGACCAAGAGAATCGTCTAAAGGCGCATGAAGCCAAACTAGCTCTCGGTTCGCTAAAAACCTCATTGCAAAAGACAATTGTCCAGAACTCGTCAGCTATCCGTACTCTTGCCAAGAGCTCTAATTCCATCAATCTTCATCCTGAATTTACGGAAGTGATTTTAACCATCTACTCTCAGTGGTCTAAGCTATGGGCATTTCATTCCCATGAAGGCGTGACGCTCAGCAGTCAAAGGCTGCATGGAAAAGTCTTTGAAATTACAGAGAATGCACAATATCAAGAACTTCCACTCTATCTACAAAGCTGCGGAAACGATGTGTATGCGGTAAAAGCGACCTATGGATTAACAGAAAAGAACCTTTATTTAATACAAAGCCCTTATGAACAGAATACCTCAGTAGGCAAAGTTGAATCTTTTATCGAAGCATTTGCTCCCACCTCTCCTTTTATAGGTAAGGGATCAAAAATTAACTATACCTACACGACTCCCAGTGAATTTTGTCCGAGGCCCATCAATGATCGAAATGGTGTGACAAACCAGGCTGAAAAAATTCAAAACATCATTGCTGAAGCGATAACAAGAGTCAACATTAAGCTATCTGACGGCCTTAAGCGCTTCAATGCCATCCAACTCGTCAAATAAAGTGAAAGACATCTCTCCAAATGGAGAGCAGGACCTCAATGACGATTAAACAGATGATGGTCCATTCCAAACGACTCGAGTGCTGGTGATTCAATTCGTTTCCCAGCATCTCAAACAATTCATGAATAACATCTAAGCGCTGATTTAACACTTCTACTCGCGTATCAATATCGAGATAGTTATTTGTCATTGCATAAAGGGGTTCGAGCTCAGAATATTCCCAAAAAAATTCAGGCGTATCCAACACGTCGAGATGCAAGTTAATTGAATTGCGCTCAATAAAGAGCTGCCCCATTTTCCTGCGAATTTCCCGTCTAGAAAGAGGAATCTTCCCATGCTTGGCTAAATCTTGCGGAATTTGTTTAGTAAATTGGAACGTACGACGAATGGCATTTTCAAAGGTTCCTAACTTAACTGATTGGGCCAAGCCGTGTGAAATGGCCAAACGGTTTAATACATCGCGGTTCGGAAGAATGATTTCATCCTCGACAATTTTGGGAATATCGCCAAAGGTAAAGGTAAATTCATCAATATCCATCTCTTCCAACGATAAGGGCTGCTCCTCAAACTCCTTAACCTGCTCTAGAAATTGCTGGCATTGTTCGTTTGAAAGCCCCCAACAAACGGTTGCCCCATAAGAAAAGTAAAAGACATCGCCAATTGAGGCGCCAGGAATAGGCACATGCACCACATCTCTATAAAGGGTGGCCCCTTGATGCTTTAAACGCTCAAAGAGAGGCTTAATCTGGTAGGACGAAGCAGTACAGTAGGCACGACAATCCATAACGAACCAGGGGTAGAAGACTTATCAATGATGATAGTTGATGAAAGGAAAAAAAAGAAATCATTTTATTTAGAAAAGATGCGAAAGAGGGGACTTGAACCCCTACGAGGAAACCCTCACTACCACCTCAAAGTAGCGCGTATACCAATTCCGCCACTTTCGCATAAGAGAAAAAGAGACTGTATCATTTTTCAAGTATAGAAGCAACTAGATTTTCTCTATTTTTGCATCCGCTCTCGAAAGTACCTTTCAAGCTTGGTTTTTGTCTGAGGAAGAAGCTCTGTTTGAGCTAATTCTTGATAACTTTGACAAACCATCAACTTATATAATACTCCCAATTCCATTTCCTGTAAAGCATATGAGCCAGCAACCCGGTGGTCCCGGCAATAAGCCTCGCCTTGATAGACAAAGGCCTCTTTCAATAGCGGGTAGAGGCAGTGACTGCAGGCCAAGGGGTATGCTGAAACGCCTTCATGCTTCAGAAGCTTTAAACGAAAACTCGTGGTCAATAGGCAAGGAGAAGAGATGGACGGGATTTTTTCTAAATAAAGCTTCAGCAAGGCAAAGAGTTGGGGAGCCGGTTTTCCAATCAGCTGAGTTTGATAAATAACCTGCAAGAGATCGCAGGCCGCATTTAAATGACTTAGTTCATGCCTCAATGCATGGTAAGATCCCAAATGGGCAAGCTCGTGGCAACTAAAAATCTCCCCTTTTTTTTCCTTATAGACGACCTCGATCCGGGTCAAAGGCATGCATAGTCCTTGCACTCCTCTCTTTTTGCTTCGGCTCCCCTTGTGCAGAACCTTAATCACCCCGGCTTCGCGAGTAAAGACAACAAGGATTTGATCGTAATCCCGAAAAGGGATGACTTTGACAACAATACCTTCGGCAGTGTGAAAATCGGAGGAGACGCTCATGCATACCCATTTAACAGGATTAATCGGCGCAAGCGCTATCGCTTGAACCCATTTCCGATGCAATTTAAAAGCTCGTTTGAAGCAGATATACAAGTCATTATCGATACTTTTTGACTTATAATCTTACGACTTATATAGTTTAGTCTCCTAGCAGTTAAAATGCACTAACTCTTATATGCACCGATAGCTCAATGGATAGAGTACCCGGCTTCGAACCGGGTGGTTAGAGGTTCGAGCCCTCTTCGGTGCATTTTTTTAGCATATCTTGTGAATAAAGCAACAACACTTCTTTTATCCCACACTTCTCATTCTTATGCCGATTGGATTCGCAACCAGTTAGGCAAGGGATATCAGCATGCCTTATTGGTTTACGAAGAGTGGTATCGCACTGGACACGTGACAGGCCACCATCCGGCCTTTAAAAATGCTCAGGCACTTTTACAAGAGATCCTGGCTTTAACAGACTTCTCCGTCCTTCCCTTATCTACAAATCTCACCGATGGCAAGACTGGAAAGTTTTTATTAAAAACGGCTGATGGCTTGGAGATCGAATCGGTTTTAATTCCCATGCAAGCTGGAGGCACGTTATGCGTCTCTTCTCAAGTTGGATGCCGCATGGGATGCGCTTTTTGTGAAACGGGCCGCATGGGTCTTCTTCGCAATCTGACGGCCCAAGAGATCTTAAGCCAGCTCTTTATTGCCCGTTTTCATTTAAATTTTTCTGTCCGCAATATCGTCTTCATGGGAATGGGAGAGCCTTTTGATAATTATGACATGGTGATGCAAGCCGTAAAAATCTTAACCGATGCACATGGGTTTGGATTAGGCCACAACCACATTACCGTTTCAACAAGTGGATGCTTGGATGGCATTTATCGGTTGCTGCAAGAAACCAACCCCTTGCCCAACTTAGCCGTCTCGTTAAATGCCCCCACCGATGAACTGCGCAATAAGCTCATGCCTATCAACCGCAAGCATCCCCTGAAAGAGATGCATGAAGCTCTCTCAACTTTTTGCCAGCAAACCGGAAAACAGGTACTTGTTGCCTATGTCCTGATCAAAGGGCAAAACGATGGGCTCGAGCAGGCTGATCAACTGGCTGACTACTTAAAAGGGTTGGATGTCAAAATCAATATTATTCCTTATAACCCTCAAAGCCACGACCGCTACCAGCCGCCTGACCAAGACATACTGGAAGCCTTTACAAAGAGACTCCGCGACCGGGGGTACTACACCCTCTTGAGGCAAACGAAAGGACAAAAAATTATGGCAGCTTGCGGACAGCTTGGCAATTTAGAGCTCAAGCGCAAGAAAAGGGAAATTGCTTCACTTTCCATTCTTTCTGAGCCCTGATTCCTTCTTTTTGCCCAATGCCATTAAGAGCGCTTTTTCATTTTCTAAGAGTATATGCTACTTAATTCTTCAAACCGCTTTCTATTGATCCCTATACCTCAAAAATAAAACTTGATCGATTTCTCTTTGCACGGGGCAAAGAGAGTGATATAATAAAAATTGCAAAGGCCGAGTATTCGTCGCCTTAAGATGAACTTTTCAAAACTATAACGTCAACGTTAACTCATTGAGGTACGTATGAATCGCAAAGCAAAAGCCTTAGAATTTGTAGATGCAGAATATAACATTAAGATCACAGGACGCCAGGTAGAAATCACCGATTCGATGAAAGACTACGCTATGGAAAAAATTTCTAAGATTGAGCGATTCATGAATCGCATTATCGATATTAATGTCGTCATGGACATTCAAAAGATCGATCATCGCGTTGAAATTATTTTAAAAGCGGGCCATACAAAGATTACTAGCCAGGCGTCTACTCAAGACATGTATGCGTCTATTGACAAGGCGGTTGCCAAGTTAGAGGCGCAGATTCGCCGCTATAAATCTAAAATCCAAGATCACCATGCCAAGAGCCTCGCGATCATTGACATGAACGTCAACGTCTTGCGCCGTCCAACTGCTGAAGAAGAGCTTGAGCTCGAAATAGAGGAAGAGGAAGGCGAGCTTAATGGTGAAGAGACTGTTCATGAAATTGTAAAGCAAGAAAAGCGTCCATTAAAAACACTTACCTATGATGAAGCTGTCATGAAGATGGAGCTATCTCAAGATGCCTTTTTGATTTTCAAGAGTGAAGAAGATCAAAAATTAAAGGTTATCTACCGTCGCCAAGATGGACATTACGGTATCATTGAACCTAATTGCTAGATAGAACCATGTCAGAGCCCTGCCAACTCTTTTGTTCTGTTCGCAAAAAGTGGATCGCATCCACTCCTGAAGAAAAAGTTAGACAGGGCTTACTTGTCCACATGACGCACAACCTGGGTTATCCAAGTGGGAGTCTCGCTTTAGAAATAATCTTGAGCCAGATCCCCCATTTGCGTCATATTCCTTCTTATCAAATCCCCAACAGACGAGCAGATTTGATCGTTCTCGTTCCGGGGCTCCATCCAAACTACCCCCTCTATCCTCTTCTTTTAATCGAATGCAAGGCTATCGCTATAACAACTAAAGTCATTCGTCAGGTTGTCGGGTACAATCAACACTTGCAAGCGTGCTTTATTGGCGTCGCCAACGAGAACGAAAGACGCGTGGGATGGCAACATCCAGTCCAAAAAGACTATCACTTTCTGGCAGAACTGCCACCCTATGAGATCCTCCTCAAACAAGGAAGGCTCATGTACACGCATATAACGCAAACGCTTTCCTAATTCATCATTTAGATCCCGCAGCACTGCCTGCCATTTAAATAGATCCCGCAGCACTGCCTGCCATTTAAAGCGCTTATTTAAGATTGTCAACAAACTGTTTAATTTCCATTGCAAGGGTCATGTATTTGCTGCCGCCATCAATCTCTAAATTTCTTTTAGCATCAATGAGTTCATTGTATTTGTTGTTGAGTTCGCTAGCCTTGCTCGCAGCCTCGTCTGCACTGAGTCCCTTATCTATGCACAATTGCTTGAATTGAGCCAAATTATTTTCTTTATCTTGCTTTAAAAGCTCTCCAGAGGGATCCTCTCCGCTTGGCTTCGTGCGAAAGTCTTTCCGATCCAATCCCAAATAGCTGGGAAGATTGTCGTGGAGATGCTTGATAAATTCCTTGGACTCCATTTTCGCACCATTGCTCGGTCCGGTTACTTCTCCTAAGCCTTTACGGACATCGCATTGGAAGGCCTCGGGACTTTCTTTTTTCAACATGAGAATTAAGATATTCTCATCCGAACTATTTTCTTTAGACAGCGCATGCTTCTCGTCCATTCGTTTGCCAATTTCTTCGCGCATTTTCGCCAGTTTGTCATCGCCAAACGTTTTAGAGACTTCTCCCATTTGCTCTTTTAATTTAGTTGTCAAAGCCTCGTTCTGCTTGATGCCGCCTTCGGCAAAGTCCCTAATCTGTTTCAATTCGGCTGCATGCTCTTTCTTTTGAGCCTTGATGAATTTATTGAGTTTAGAAGGATTCTCAAACAGCTTAAGCGAAGCCTGTGTTTCCCCAATTTCTATTTCACGCGTCCTGATCGTACCAGCATCGCTTCCCTCCTGCATATTCTTCTGCAAATTGAGCTTTTGTTTATCTAATCGCTGTTTCAAAACATCGACTGTGTTGGCAGCCAACGCCATGTCATAGGTTGGCGTAGGAGATGGACGCTTGAAAGAAATGGCGCCCATTCTCTGTTTCAAGTTATCAATTCGTGTGCTAAGGCTCTGTCCGATAGAGCTCAAATGCCCCTCTGCCGTTTTTTTCAGCTCGCCCATTGCAATACTTGCATCTTTTTTAACCGCTTTTAGATCCTTTTTAGACTCTGCCACAATCGCCGATCCTCTTGCTTCATAAGCATCGAGTTTGGGCTGCAATTCTTCTCCCATTTGCGAGGCTCTTTCCGCTCCCCTTTCCATAAGACTAATAGCCCCTTTCTTCAATCTGTCCAATCCCCCTTCAAAGTCTTTTTTCAGCTCTTTTCGGCCCTCTGAAGACCTCAATTGTTGAAAAAATTTGGTCGCACTTTTCTTGAGTTTTCCTACAGACGTCCGAACGGTGGCCGGAAAATCTTCTCTAAATTTCTGAACCCTGCCTGGCAGCTCGGCTTTGGTTTTTCGCAGCTTTTCAGAAGTTGCCTCTTTTAAAGAACTCAGCTTCGTCTGAATCTGCTGAGCTCCTCTCTCAATCCCTTCTTTTAATTCTGAACGCCCCTCTGCTGTTCCTACCTTTTGCGCAAAAGCAAATATTTTTCTGCCAACATCGGCTACTTTTGAGGCTAACTTGTCAATCAAAGTTGCAAAACCTCCGATGATGATATGAGCAACTTGACGCACCCGTCCGGTCGAGGCTGTTGGCCCAGCCCCCAAATTCGAATTGATCATGCTATCATTTACCTTTGTCTCAGTCGGAGAACCGTTATGAAAAGCAAATGTACGACCGCTATATCGCACTGTATCGCCTCCACCTAAGTGATCAGTGGCTTGCGACCCTGTACTCGTGGGAAAAGACGTCGATTGTAAAGCTTGCTGCCAAGATGAATCAAATCTATTCATAATTACCTCTATTACATAGTTGCTATAAATCAAAAATAGAGAAAATAAAAACCTTATTTTTAATTATAACAAAACACAACAATCATTTTCGCCATAAATTAACTTCCACAACATATGTTAATTGAACTTGCTTGACCATTAACATCCTTGTGAGCAATCTAATGCAGAGGCGCTAAGGGATGCGATGTAAGAGATTGAGACAAAGAGGACGTTTCAATGACTTAGAATATCCTCTGCGTTTCCACTCCTCTCTTGCGTTCTTTTACACTGTACAAGACTAAGGTGATAGGAAAGTCATTCAAGCAATAAGTTTAAAGTCGGCTGATAGTCTGCTTCATTTCCCATTAACTCCTTTTCTACTGGAAAATAGCTTGCCATCACCCTTTGCCATTGATGCGAAACTCTTTCCAATTGATAGAATTCTTCTACATCGGCAAATTGCATAATATTGCCAATAAATTCATCACTCAATTCAGACAATCCAACCATTTTTCATTAACAACTTGAATCTTTACCTCACTATCTGAAAAATGACAAAACGTTTGACAATAGTCAAAACATAGTAATTCCCATACACCCCTCTTGCAAACTAAATACAAACTTTAATTAACTAACAAACCAAAACATCACATCATATATATAGAATTTTTCAGTTCGAACGTTTATAAAAAACCGATTAATTGTTTATTAATTTCAAAACAATCTAAATAAAGGCCTCGAGCAATCAATGAGACATTCGCGTTGATTGAGATCTGGGATTTTTTTTGATAAAGTTTTTCAAAGCTGTTAAAATAAAATTAGAAGTGTATACTTCGAAAGATTGGTGTAGAAATGTAAACTCTATTAGAGATGGAATTATGAAAGAAAAGAACCCAATTGAGCCCTTGTTAGCTCAAGTGGCCGATCTCATCAAGAGGATTCAAGAGCATCAAGGCCCCATTTCAGACAATATTACACCGCGGGTATTAGAAGAAATTGAGAGGCTTGAAAATGCCGTTGCGCTTTTTGAAGAGGTGAATCAAAAAACCCTTCAAGAAGCGGACATTGACATTGAAGCTCTTCGAATGAATGCCAGCCGTTCGGCAGTGTTGTCGGATAAAGACAAACAGGTGCTGCAGCGGGCAAGAGAGATTGAAAAAGATGCAAAGAGCCTGCAATTCGCCTTTTCCAAAGTGATCGAGCGGGGTAAAAAAGCGGCTCCGGTTCAGGACCCCTTAAAGCAACAAATAAAAGAACGGCGCAAGCGATTTAAACCCTTAGGCGGCAATAAGAACTGGATACCTCTTTAGAGTGTGTTCACAAAGCCTGATTGGTTGATTTATAGTAGAATGCTTTTCATGAGGGGCGATGTTTGATCAGAAATTATACAACGGCAATCTAGCCCTTTTGCATTTAATCAATGCTCCTTTAGCCAATAAGGTCTCTTCTTTTTTGAATGGCCAGACAATTTGTTTGACTCCTTGCACGACCCATGAAGAAGCTAATCTATCCATACAGCAAGGAGACAAGGCCTATTTTCTGCACAGCGAGAATGGGCCAAGCCGCGAGGCAAAAGAATGGTATGCCGGGCTGTCTCTTGAGAACTGCGATGTTCTCTATGTATATGGGCTTGGATTGGGTTATTTATACCAGGATCTAAAAGAGTGGTTAAAGGGCGATCCCAATCGTTATCTGATCTTTTTAGAAGATGAGCTTGCCGTTATCCGGTATTTTTTGGAGTTAGAACACGCAGCCCCTCTCTTACAAGATCCTCAAGTCGATATTAGGGACTTTTCCGAGGCTCATTATGATCGATCGATCGTCCGCTTATTGACGCAGGATAATTTGCTACGCTCTTTTAGCGTTACCGCCTTGCCCTCTTATGCAGCCAATAAAATGCCGTTTTTTTCTATGATTCAAGACTTAATTGAATTCGAAACGACCGAACAAAATATTCGCTATCAAGAATTGGCTCAATTTGGCGTCGCCTTTTTTAATAACTTTTATCGCAATCTCTTACAGCTTCCACACTCTTACCTTGCCGATCATCTAGCCAATAAGTTTAAAGATATACCAGCCATCATTTGCGGTGCAGGCCCTTCTTTAGCTAAGCATGCAACTAAACTCAAAGAGTTGCATCAAAAAGCCCTATTATTCGGCCCAGGAAGCGCTCTGAACGTTTTGACTCATGAGGGGGTATGGCCCCACTTTGGGGTCAATATTGATCCAACCGCCGAAACATTTCATCGTCAGATTATGAATCGCGCTTTCGAAACTCCCGTTTTTTACCGCAATCGCATCTACTATGAGGCATTAACAGCCATCCACGGTCCCCGCCTTTTCTTATCGGGAGCCGTGTTTTACTGGGCTGCCAAGTGGTTTGAAGAGCAGCTCGGCCTTCCCTCTCTTCAATTAGAAGGGGGCTATAATGTCGTGCATGCAACCTTAGAAATCGCCCGTTTGCTCGGCTGCAATCCCATTATTTTTGTTGGACTCGATCTCTCCTTTCGCGAAGGTGAGCACTATGCTTCAGGAGTTGAAAGGCATCCTCTCTTTCCAGAAAAAACTGAACAGAAAACGCATTTAGGCCCCCCCATTCAGGTCAAAAACATCAAAGGTGAGAAAGTCTGGAGCTACTGGACATGGATTGCTGAAGCCCAATGGACCGATTTATATGGCCGTACCCATCCTGATTTGCGGCTCATCAATGCGTCCGATGAAGGCATCGGTCTTTTTTCAATTCCCAACCTCTCTTTGCAAGAGGTCTCGGAAACCTATCTGACGCAAACGTTCGAATTGGAGCAATTGATCCACAGTGCCATCCAAGGTGCAGGTTCAGTTCCTGTTGACCGCAGCAAGGTTAAAAACTGCATTCAGATCTTCTACAACAGCCTTAAACAATGCGAAGCCATTTGTCAAGCCATCCTGCAACTTTCAGACCATGAAAGCAGTCAAGGACTAGAAGAAGCGCTAAAGCAAGAAGTGGGATTCAATTATCTTTTACAACAGTTTGATGACTTCTTCTCCACCTTCATTCAAAAGGATTTGCGCAATCTTAAACGCCTGCCAGAGCATGAACGAAGCCAACGGCACAAGCAATTGATGCAAGAGCGCTACCGCTTTTTATTGCAAACAACGAAGGTAAATTTAAAAATCATTGAAAATACTTTAAAAGAGCAGCAAGCCTCGGCTTTACCTCCTCCTGCCGTCCCCTTTGAGCCATCCGATGCTCAAAAGCCTGCTTACTACACCTCTGGATCGCTTTATTCCACTCCTGGATTATCTGAACATCTGCGGCAAGGCAACTATCTTTATTATTATGAAAATGGATCCCTCAAAACAGAGTTGAATTACAAGCAAGGACAGCTTGACGGGGTTGTAAGGCTCTACTATCCAACTGGACATCTCAAACGAGAGCTCTACTTTCATGAAGGGCAGCGCGAAGGGACCGAGAAGAGTTGGTATGAAAATGGCCAATTATTTACTGAAGTTGACTATCATCAAAATATTGCCAAGCGAGCCCGTTGTTGGTTTCCTGATGGCACTTTAGCTAAGGACATCACTCTATGAACTCATCTTTCAGCCAAGAACGCTATCAACAGAATTTAGAATTGCTGGTCGAACGAAACCCACTTGCCGCCTACCGTCTAGAGTGGGTATGGGACAGCCATGAATTGACTCCTTGTTTGACTGACCAAGGAGAACCCAATCTTTCTAAAACACGATATGGGATGACAGATTACTACCATGCTCAAACCGGTGCCTTGCAAGAAGCTGTCGAGGGAGTCAAGCCAGAGCTTTTATCAACTGCAGAAGTCATCTATGTTTACGGTTTAGGACTTGGATACGGTTATCAAGCCCTCCTTCCTTGGCTGCAAGAGAAACCCCAAAATCATCTCGTTTTCTTGGAGGATGACCTCGAAGTCATTTACTATTTCCTTCAAACAGAACTTGCCACTTCCCTATTAAAAAATCCCCAGGTCACTCTTTTTTATTTTCACGACTACCAGCAAGACTATGTCAACTTTTGCAAGCTGAATAGCAGCTTCATTAATAAGCGCATTGATTTTCTAGCGCTTCCTTATTACGCCATCAGAAGAGAGGCTGAGGCATTAACGCTTTGCTACGCCATGCTGCACGATGCCAAGCTGATGACGGCTCTGCACAATGAATATCTATCCGGTCAGTCAGGTTTTTTAAAGAACTTCTATCACAACCTTCTTTCTCTGCCCCAAGCTTATCTTGCAAGCGGCCTCTTTAATCAGTTTAAAAATGTGCCTGCAATCATTTGTGGAGCCGGCCCTTCGCTCCAAAAAAACATTCACCTTCTAAAAGAACTTGGACAAAAAGGGTTAATTTTCGCAGGGGGATCTTCATTAAATGTGCTCAATGAAGCAGGAATTATGCCTCACTTTGGCTTAGGCGTCGATCCCAATAAAGAGCAAAGCCACCGCCTGCTTACAAACCATACGTTTCATCTCCCCTTTCTCTATCGCCAAAGAATTTCCCATGAAGCGTTTGAATTGATGCAGGGCCCAAAACTTTACGTGCCAGGCTCTGCCAATCGATTGTCATCCTGGTTCGAAGAGCGCTTAGGCATGCCCGAAGAACCTTTGGATGAGGGGCATAACGTGGTTAATCTTTGCACCGAAATTGCTTACAAGATGGGGTGCAGTCCCATTATTTACGTTGGAATGGATCTTGCCTTTACCGAAGTACAAACGTATGCCCCAGGCATTGCCACGCACCCCCTTTGGATCGAGTTAAGCCAGCCTTATGCCACGCAGGCTCAAGAAGTGGTCTTGCGGCCAGATATCTATAATGAATGGATAAAGACCAAATGGGAGTGGGTTGCGGAAGCCGGATGGCTGGGACAATTTGCCAAAAATCATCCAAAAATACAAATGATCAATGCTACAGAAGGAGGTTTGGGTTTTGCGCCAGTACCCAACCAAACACTTGCTAATGTTAAAGAAGAGTATCTAGCCAGGTCTTATGACTTATCAGGATGGGTTCATGCAGAAATTCAAAGCCATCCTCTCGAGATCAAACAGCCAGCACTCCTGAGCCTTATCAACGAACTAAAAACAAGCTTAGATAAATGCCTAGCCGCTTGCAATTCCATTTTAGTCGAAAAAGCCACTCAGAAACAATTTTCTCCCTCGCCAATAGAAACATTAGAGTTTTACACGCCAAATACCATTGTTCAAGATTCCGCAATGAAAGAGGAAATTGGCTATAAACACTTTCTTGAAATGTTCGATATGGCCTACCAGTATTTGCAAAGCTCGCAACATATGACGCATACCCAACCAGCTACCCTCTTTTTTGACCACCTTGAGCGCTACCATTTTCTCCAAGAAACGCTGTCGCAAAACTTAGCTTTAATGCAGCAGGCCATTCAACGCTTTATTTTTGCTCCTCCTCCTATGGCACTTAAAAAATACGAACGGCTAGTGCCAAAAGAGCCTGGTGAAGTGTATGCGTTTGCCGATGGACGCCTCCAAATAAAAGATCCAATCCTTGATCTTTCGATTGACGAACCCTTTGCTCCAGACCCAGCGAAGGACCACTTTAAGAAATTCTTCCCTAATGGGCAGATTAAATTTGAAATGTATTATCTCCATCAGCAGCTGCATGGTCCATCAAGGTTTTATCACGAAAATGGGCAACTCCTTTCAGAAAGCTGGTTTTATCGCGATAAAAAGCTGGGGAAAAGCCTCCAATATTACAAAACGGGCGCTCTCTATAGCCTGTGCCGCTATAGGGACGGCCTTTTAGATGGAACCCAGGAGTACTTCTATTCCAATGGCTCGCCTCACATCGTCATGCAGTACAAAGAAGGCCTCTTAGAAGGGGAAGTATGCGTCTATACCATTGAAGGCCAGCTTCTTCGCGAACTGCATTACAAGGCTGGAAAGCGGCATGGAACAGAAAAAATGTGGAGTACTCATGGGCAGCAGCTGATGGAATGCCATTACCAGGAAGGCATTCCAGTTGGACAGGCAAAGCAATGGGATGCTAAGGGGCATTTATTTAAAGAAGTTGACATTCACGCCTTTCCCGAAGATTTCGATCTTACCATTTGGAATGAACAGGGGCAATGTGTCAAATCTTTCGTAAACGGCGTAGAAGATTATTCCCAGCTTTACGAACAGACCCAGCAAAAAGTCGACTTGCTTGAAACAGCTCTAAAAGACATTCTCATCCAGATGGAGCCCATAGTCCAAGAGCACTTAACGCAGGCCAAAGAGGTCGACCTCAACTTAGCCGAAGAGTTCGCAACCATCAAAGAAGCGATGAAAAACATGCAAGCTCTTAAAGACAATTTGGCAGAAACCATGCAGAAGAATATCGAGCAGGCAGAAGAAGCCAAGCGCAAACGCCAATCTTCGGAGCCATCATGAAAAACCACTCCCAGCGCCTGCAAAAAAACTTAAAAGCACTCCAAAAAAGTGATGCCAAGCTAGCGTATCAGCTCCAATCAGTCGATCCGAGCGATCTCGTATTTTGTGAAACGCAAGCAGGCGAGCCAAATGTACAGCGCACCTATGGAGGGTGCACCTATTTTTACCACTCTCCCCTATCAGCCCAAACCGAGGCATCTGAGTGGTTTGCCAGCCTGCCATTGCACAACACCTGTATCCTCTATGTGTATGGAATTGGGCTCGGTTATTATTATGAGGCCGCCAAAAAATGGCTAAAGGATGACTCCGCCCGCCGGTTAGTTTTTCTGGAAGAAGATCAAGGAATTCTTTACAGGCTTCTTGAAACGGAAAGGGGCACAGATATTTTAAGGCATCCGCAAGTCCAAATTGTCTATTTCGATAGCAATTTGGAGGACAAGGCCCTCTTCAATGAATTGTCATGGCGCTATCTAAACGACCCATTTACAGTCTCATGCCTCAAGCTTTATGAGGAAGTCAATCCTCAAGGTTTTTTACAGCTTCACCATCTTCTCTCTTACAATCTCATTCAGAAAAAAGCCTTTGTAGAAGAATATCTGCAATATGGGGTAGCTTTTTTCCGCAATTTTTACCCCAATCTGCTCGAACTATCCAAAGCCTACTTTGGCAACGGCTTATTTGGACAGTTTAAGCAGATTCCAGCCATCATTTGCGGAGCCGGTCCATCCTTAAATAAGAATATTGATCAGTTAAAAGAGTTAAAAGACAAGGCTCTTCTCTTTGCAGGGAGCTCAGCTTTGAATGCGCTGATTCCAAAGGGTATTTTACCTCATTTTGGAGTGGCCATCGATCCCAATAAGGCCCAGCTCCCTCGGGTAGAGGTTGCAAAGCCCTACGGCATTCCTTTTTTCTACCGTCAACGCCTCTTTCATGAGGCTCTTCAAGCCATTTCTGGGCCTCGCCTGTATCTTACAGGAACAGGAGGATATGAAATTGCTCAATGGTTCGAGCAGGAGCTGAAGCTGGAGGGAGAAAACTTAGATGAGGGGCATAATGTCGTCAATTTTTGCATTGAAATCGCCCATGCATTGGGTTGCGATCCCATCATTTTAGTCGGTGTCGATCTTGCTTTCACGAACGAACAGCCTTATGCCGACGGGGTAACGGCCAATTTAAAATTGACTGAAGAAGATTTCAAGACCGATAATGACTTTGAGTCACAACCCCTCTTAAAAGAAGATATCAATGGATCGCCTATTCATACCCTCTGGAAATGGATAACAGAGTCGGAGTGGATTACAGAATTTGCACATGCCCATCCAGAAGTCACCCTCATTAATGCCACCGAAGGGGGACTGGGATTTAAAAGCGTTGTCAATAAAACTTTAAAAGAGGTCTCTAATCTTTATTTAAAGGGCAAAGAGTCTTTGGATCAGCGCATTAAAGAGGCCGTCTCTAAGCAGGCATTAGACTCTATAGAACCGGCCCGTTTGATTGAGCTTGTTAAAACATTGCAGGCAAGCTTAGACCGCTGTATTGAACTCCTGACCAAATTATTAGCCGAAAGCCATCGTCTTGGAGAGCAGATTCAGCAAGATCTGCCTTACCCCGACTCTTTACAGACAACGGCCATCTCTCTTTTAGAAACCGATATCGAAGAAGAAGTTGCCTATCAATCTGTATTAGACACTTTTAATCAAATCTACATACGAGTCCATCACAAAACCATACAAGACCTTCAAGTGCTAAAACGCGGTTTAACTGATAAAAAACGGTCATTGAAAAAAATCGCGCTTCAACTCGACCGCCTCACCTTTTTAAAAGATGTCGCCCGGGTCAATCGCGAACTCATTCAACGCACCCTGAATTCAGCCAAAATGGGAGAGTAACGTTTTACTCTCCTGCCTGGTACATGAACCCTGCTCTACAGCAGGGCATCTAAACAGCCTTTAGCGATCATCCATTCTTCCTGGGTATGAATCACAAGAATGCGCACGGCCGAATCACTGGCCGCAATGTCCAAATCTTGATCAGATTTGTCCTGGTGATTTTTTTCAAGGTCGAGGCGAACTCCCAAATAAGCCAGCCCTTCACATGTTTTTTCACGGATGTAGGCGGCATGCTCACCAATCCCGGCTGTAAAACTCAGTACATCTATCCCCCCCAAAGAAGCCGTCATGGCTCCGATAAAGTACTTCAAGCGATAGATGTACATGTTTAGAGCAAGCTCGGCTCGCTCACTCGTTTCAGCCTGAATTTCCCGCATATCGGAGCTTCCTCCGATCCCTTTTAACCCAGACTCAAACGTCAGGAGAGTGTCCAATTCTTTTGGTGCCACGTTTAACTCGCGCATGGCATAAAGCAAAATCCCGGGATCGATCGAACCACAGCGCGTCCCCATCATCAATCCTTCTAAAGGAGTAAATCCCATCGTCGTATCGATACTCTTTCCATCTCGAATGGCGCAAAGAGAAGCCCCATTCCCTAAATGACAGTTGACGAGCCTCAAAGAAGAGAACCTCGATTTCATCATTTCCGTCGCCCGAATAGCGCAGTAGTGGTGGCTGGTTCCGTGAAATCCATAGCGTTGAATGCCCTTTTCCTTCCACTCATAGGGAACCGGATACGTTTTTACGACCTCTGGCATGGTCGAATGAAAGGCCGTATCAAAAACAGCAATCTGAGGAATTGCTGGAAAAATCTGCTCGATTAATTCGATGCCCTCCAAATTGCCTGGATTGTGAAGCGGCGCCAAGGGAATGAGCCTCCGAATCTCCTCTTTAACAGCCCGGGTAACTAACACAGGGCATTGAAAAATTGCCCCTCCGTGTACCACACGATGGCCAACTCGTCCTATCGCAAGAGGAGTATCAATGACTGGCGCATCGCCTTTCCACAAACTCTCCAAAACTTCGCGTAATCCCTCTTCAAGGCTCGGTGTTTTCAAATGACGCGTGACTTTTTCGCCCCCTTTGACCTGAACGGTATAATATTGATTGTCTGGTCTCCCCCAATCCAGTTGAGCCCTCCAAAGCGAATCAGTAGGCAGCCCTCCCTCACTATCAAAAAGCGAAAGTTTATGAGAACTGGAGCCGGCATTCACCACTAAAATCTTCATCACACCCAACAAATGTTATTCTTTTTTTTCACTATCCAGCTTACCTCTTTTATTGACAATCAAACTATCAAAGCTAGAGCCCCAAACAAGTAATGCTGGAAAAAAATGAATTTGAGTTTGCATGGCATTTTAGGAAAATCAATTCCCGAAAGAAAAAGAGCTGTGATTCGACACGCGTTATCAAAAAAGTTTGAATACAAAAAGAGCAGAATGATGAGTTTGAAATCTGTTTTCGAGGCAGATGAAATGATCTGATTAGTAAGTGAAAAGGGGCCGGGCCCCTTTAAATTGCGTAATCAGAGTTTTCATGCCTCTTGTTCAACCTGATTAAGATTGTCTTTTGTTTGTATTTATTTGGCAAATAATGACATTTCTCTTTGCATCTATATTTTCGTTATTTAACTCAAATACCCCAAGTGTATGACAATGAACTCTTGGATTTCCTTTTTTATCAGCATTGCGATTTTGTTCAATTAAATACCCGTACCCACTTTCGATGGGAATAACAGCTCCAACCGAAACATCTCTAAAATCCAATTCGTATACCGCTCTTCTACGCTCTTCTGTGCCCACGTCTTCATTTAAACTGCCAATTAATAAATTCCCTCCTGTTAAGCCATTAGCCGCTCCTCTATTGCTTTCTACAACCAGGGTTAATAAAAATTCTGATGTATTTAATGGCTTTCCAACCTCTTCAATGCGATCTTGATGCCATGATATTTTAACTCCCTCTACACGATTAGTCCCCCGGTAAGCTGTGCCTGGCTCTTTGGCTAAAAAGATTTTTCCTGATAATTCCAGATCTTCTTTTTTATATTCAGAAATAGATGTCCTAACCACTTCTAATATTTCCGATATGGCACTTAATTCTGCTTTATCCAAGTAATCTTCTAAACTCCCTTCCAGATCAGAGTAAAAATAGGGTCTCTTACTTTTGAAATTCTTTGTACTTAAATTATACGGCAATAAAACTCCATCCTTTATAGAAAAATAAAAGGCGATATTGTCGCACATAAAATGGCGTTCATTATTCAAGTCACTTTTATTTTCATAAGGTTTATCGCTAAATGACAATTTAGGAAAAGTACCCATTCTATCAAAAAAACTATTGATTACATTGAGTTGTTCATTGAATTCTGACCTGATAATATAAAAACCATATTTGTCTATTGCATCAGAAATGGTATTCATATTTGATGACTTGTCGTAAAAACCATTTTTCTTTAAATCATTTAGAATTTTATTTCCGTCAAAATTACTTTTTATTTCAGGAAAAATCGCTTGCAATGATGGATTGGATGCAAGATTGGATTCTACTGGAAAGAGATAATCAATATTCTCCTCATCTATTTTATTGATTGGCGCTAGAGATAAATGTGCAGGTAATGGGGAAGTATTAGGGGTAGCTTCACAAAATGTGAACATTCCAAAAAATAAAATGCTGGCGAATATTTGTTTATTCATATCTTCTCGTGAAAATTAAAATTGTTGTTTGAAGTCGCAGATTTTTAAAGCGTCTACGCTCTTAAAATTCAGGCTCGGTTCGATTCTAGATAAATTTATAAATAAAAGTAATACCAAAGTGATTTTGATTTCAAATTATGATTGTAGTCACATTATAAACATGTTAATTAGATCTATATGATTTTCTATTTTCTTTAAAAATGACTGTACCTAGACTTTAAATGCAGGTTTCTCTGCTGTCAATTTGCATTCAAGCCTTCGAGCAATGTTTAAGACTTGCTCCCTGAATTTAAGTACCAATCATGCTATATCAAAAATTCGACAAATTCCCTCACTATAAACTATTTATAAAGTTTTTTAATTGAATAAAAAAACAACCTCTTTTGCATAATTATTGATCAATGGTATAATTCAATGTAACAACAGTTAAATTTAAAAAACAAAAAAAGCAACGAGCTTAACGATTAAATAAATTAACTTTTGTAAGGAGGGGGATTAATGAGCATCACTAATCCTACTGCGAATCCAGTCATTCCATCGCCGTTAACGATGGATGAGAAAAAGTTATTGACTGAGCAACAGGTTACCTACAAAGCAGCTGAGTCGGGCAATGTAGGAATTATTGCCTTTGGGGGGCGCACCTTTAACGTCAGGCTCTCCACCTCTGATCTTGCCCTAAATGCCAGCGAATTGGAGCATTTAGCGGGTAAAGTCGCCGTCATGCTCGTTACCAAACACCTCTTAAACAACGAATTTGCTGGCGCGCGCATCAATCAGAAGGGAATTGAAAATTTAGAGGGGCGCAAGATCGTTAAATTTGAAGATCAAGATGATCCTGCCAAAAAGATCTATCAAGAATTGACCAGCTTTGTTAGCCAAAAAGCACTCGCAAATCTACCTCCCCTGTCGACATCTCAACCTTCAGAACAATTAAGAGAGGTTCCGACTCAAGTCCAAAAGTCAACCTTACCCAAGAAGCATGAATTTTCAACCGAACAAAAAAAGTTTTTTGAAACAGTAGAAAACGCCTACCGCAAAATCAAAAGCAACTGCGCCAAGGCAAGAGAAAATCCCAATCCTGAAGCAGCTAAAAAGGCGATTGAAGAAGAAATGAAGTGGGTTGATCGGAAATTACAGGATATCAAGCATGCGGCTACCCATCCAGGCTTGAATAATCCAGGAGCACAAGAATTTGCCAATGCGTGGGAAAAAGCTTTGAATCACCTCAAAGGAAATATGCAAGCTGCGATTGACGATTACGCTAAACCGCAACAAGAGGTGCCGATACAGGCTGAAACAACAGTCTTGCAAACCAACGTGCGCGAAGCTATTGAGTCTGGCACTAAACCAGAAATGCTCAAACCAGAAATTAAAGCCGAAGAAAAAGGACTATCTGCAGCCGATAAAAACATCTATCGTCAAGCATTGGACGCCTTATTCACCAGGAGTAAGCAGTTAGCTCAACCAGACAACAAGCATAAAAAACTGCTCATGAAAGAAGGCAGACCTGAATTGGTCGACCGGCAAAAAGGGATGCAAATACGTAAAGGAACCAGTGAAAATGCTAAAAATACGGCTAAAGAAGTTGTGCTCCTTTTAAGGACAGGTCTAAAAGAAGGACTTTTTACTAAAAATGATGTGGCTGGACTTAAACAACTCAAAGAGAATTTATCCGAGCAAATTGGACCTAGCCTGGCTAAGTCTCCTGAACTAAATCAGGCTTTCCAAGCCGTTTTTAAAAACATTGAAGAGGCAGCTGATTCTTTCCAGAAAACAGAAACTTATGTCGATCGCATAGAACAGGATGTAGCCAAGGAAGGAAAAGTTGTTTCATTAAACACCCTCGCCCATTTGCTCGTTCAGCCAGGCCAAACTGAACTACGCAAAGATTTCTTAGTGGGAAGTGGATGGATGGAGTTTGTACGGAAAGACCCCAGTAAAGCAGCTGGTAAAGAAATAGCCCAAGCCATGGTAGATGTCTTTAAAAAGCATGCTGAGATTAATGCTCAAAGGAAGGCAGAGCATAAAGATCATCTTTATGACATTCGAAAAGATGTCTATACAGAAAAACTCATGTTGATGGATTTCGCGATCGAGCTCATCCAAAAGGGAATCGCCAAGAAAGAAGACTTTGCCGAATTAATTGCCATGGCTAAGCAGGACGCTAATAAAACGGTCAGTGAAAGCAGAAGATGGGCGCTCGAACAAGCGGCTCCAACCCCAATGACTAACTCAAGCGAGATTCTTGCAAAGGCTAATATAGAAAGAGCAAATACCTCTCTAAGTAATCAGTTTACAAAACTAGCGGCAGGCAAATTTAGCAAAAAAGAGCGAAATAACTTCATTAAAGACTTTATGGCAGATCTTCAGACCACCTCACGTGTCATCCTCGGATCGGCCCATTCATCCGAATTTTATGGTCAAGCTTGGATAAAAGATGGAAAAGAAGTCAAGGCACCCAATCTGGTTGCCAATACCCAGCTCTTTAATCAGGTGAGCGATTTCGTTGCTTCTCAAATTTTGGATACCTCTTATAACCCTAAAGAAAGAGTGAGAGTCTATGAAGCATTTTTAGAAATGGCCGATCGATTTGCCCATTCCGAGGTTCCTCGAAATTATGAGATGGCGCAAGCGATTCTGTCGGGATTAAACCAAACAGCTGTTTACAATACAGTGTTTAACACCCAGAACCCAGACGAACTCTCAAAACAAGCCCTTTCAAAAAAGGCAAAAATGGACAGGCTATATTCAACCGATGGCAGCAATAAAGCCCTTAGAGAAGCGTATAAGAAAGATCAGCTGGATGGAATTCCGTTTATACCCAAGATCGCAAATTACTTAACAGATTTTACATTTACCGATGATGGCAATGGAGAAACAAAACAAACTGATCACGGGGATTCCATTAATCTGAAAAAGTTAAGGATGTTAGGAAATTTACAAGCAAAAATTGAAACTGAATTGAAAGGCATGCAACCAAGCGAGCCTTTCTTGCACTTCGATTTATTAGGCCAGGTGGTAAAAGCCAAACATCCTAACGAAGACGAACTCTATGCAAGAAAAGAGAAGCTCAAACCCAGAGCTACAACTGCCTAAAAGCTATAACTGCCTAAACGATCAAAGCAAAAAGAGTGCCTTGCCGATCCGATTCAGTATGGTAGAAACGCAAAGACGCAAAGAAAGCTTTCTATACTCTTTGCGTCTTTGCGTTTCAAGTCATTTTGTAGATAGATTCACATAAAAGCTAAGACAATTTGTATTCCTCAAGCTTATCGCGCAGGGCTTTCACGCTGATTCCCAGCGTCTCGGCAGCCTTGGTGCGATTTTGATGCACCTGCAGGGTTTCCACGATGAGCTGTTTTTCCAATTCTTGAATCGTCCTGCCTGCCATCACATTGACACCAGGCCCTTCCAGGTAGAGATGATCTCCTTGAATGATCTTGCCCGGATCCATCACGACCGATCTTTCAATGACATTAGCCAGCTCTCTCACATTCCCTGGCCAGCGGTATTCCAATAATTTCCTTTTGGCGCTTTCGCTTAGTTTTTTACTATCAAAGTGATTTTCTCGGCACATTTGCTCGATGAAGTGTTCGGCCAGTGGAATGATGTCTTCTTTGCGATCGCGAAGCGGTGGTAAATAAAGGGGAACAACGTTCAGTCTATAATACAGATCTTCGCGCAAGACCTTATTGGCAATGGCCTCTTTGACATCGCGGTTAGAGGTAGAAATAAGGCGGGCATCCACTTTGATGGGCTTGGTCCCTCCAACCCGTTCGAATTCTTGTTCTTGCGTGACGCGAAGCAATTTGGACTGTAAAACCAGCGGTATTTCGGTTATTTCATCCAAGAGAAGCGAGCCTCCATTGGCCAATTCGAAGCGGCCCAAACGTTTGTTGGCGGCTCCGGTAAAAGCTCCCTTTTCATGTCCAAAAAATTCCGACTCCACAAGAGTATCGGGAACGGCTGCGCAATTGACCTTGATAAAGGGTTGATTGGCTCTTGGGGAGCTGTAGTGGACCAAATGAGCAATCACCTCTTTACCCGTGCCAGTTTCCCCATTAATAAAGACACTGGCATTGCTTTTGGCTATCCGCTCGATGTCCTTTAAAACCTGCTGCATGGCAGGGCTTTCGGCAATTACATGACGCGCATAGCGATTCGCACTGACTTGTTGTCGAAGATAGTGATTTTCTTCTACCAAGGCCACATGTTGATTGGCCTTCTCGATATTGGCCATCAAGCTCTCTAAAGAAAAAGGCTTGATTAAATAGTAAAAAGCGCCCAATTTCATCGCCTCAACGGCATTTTCAATCGTTCCAAAGGCCGTTATCACGATGACAAGTGTTCTAGGCGATAGCTCCTTTACTTTAGTGAGAACATCGATTCCAGTCATGCCTGGCATTTTCATGTCGGTGATGACCATGTCAAAAGCGTTCTCTTGAACGAGCTTGACCGCTTTTTCCCCATTTTCAACCGCCGTCGTCTCAAAACCTTTGCGCTTAAGAGCTTCAACGAGAAAATTGCGCATTAACAATTCATCGTCTACAATCAGAATTTTTTCAATTGCCATGATAGCCTCATCGAATCACTTTTAATGGGAGTTTAATGATAAAGGTCGTGCCCACGCCGACTTCAGATTTAACCTCGATCAAGCCTTGATGTGCTTGCACAACTTTATGTACTTCAGATAAACCGAGTCCCGTGCCCGTCTCTTTTGTCGAAAAGAAGGGGGGAAAAAATCTTATCCAAATGTTCAGCTGGAATACCGCTTCCTGTATCGGCAATCGTAATGACAGCCTCCCCTTTCGTTTGACTAATCCTAACCGCCAAAGAGCCTCCATTTGGCATTGCCTGAAGAGCATTGACAAATAGATTTAAAAGAGCAGATTTGAGCAGTTGAGGATCAATTTGAGCAACTAGCTCAGGATTTTCAACATGAAGGCTAAAAGACAAGGACAGATTCCAAGCTGGATCTGCCTGTACAAGCCAGCGGATTTCATCGATAAAAGTTCCTAAGTTAACCAACTCAAAGTGCGCCTGAAAAGGGCGGGTATAATTGAGAATGTTAGAAACAAAGTGATTTAAGCTGTCGGTCCCCTCTACAATATAAGACGCCATTTGTTGCAGGTCAGGACGGTCAGTAAGATCTTGGTGCAAGAGCGCGGCAAATCCCTTGATTCCTCCGAGAGGATTGCGTATTTCGTGGGCTAAGTGTGCCGCCATTTCGCCCAAATCCTTTAAACGATCGTAGCGATTAGTCAGCTGCTGAAGGCGGCGCACCTCAGTAATGTTGCGGATTAAGATGAGCAATCCTTGAACCGGAGTTGGAGAAGGCTGCCGATAGTCAAGCGGAAACAGTTGGCTGCCCATGGCAACAAAAGTCGCCTCTACCTCTAGCTCAATCTTCTCCTCAGTTGGAATGACCCAAGTAATAAAAGAGGTCTTGGGGCAAGCCTTGCTGTAGAGAGCCTCTTGTAAGGAAAAACCCAAAGCCGCATCTTCAAAAAAGTCTTTAAAGGGGTGGAAGAGGAGCTGCTTCGCTTCTTTTCCCAAAAGCGTTTCAGCCGTTGCATTGCAGGTTGTAATAATTCCATTGAGGTCGATAAAAAGAATTCCTTGCGAAATGTGATTCAAAATCGCCTCTAGATAGCGAGTGATAAAATCCAGTTCAGCTAATTTTCCGGATAAGCGCAGATGTGACTCGTGCAGGTTGCGTTGAACGCCCTTAAATTGCTCTTGCAGGCTTTGATAAGCAAACTCTAAACGATCCGTCTCCAAAGAAAATTGTTTAAAAGCATGCTCCAATGATGTATTCTGATTTTCTTCTTCTAATTTAACTTGCTGTGAATTTGTCATGACGCCTTCATTCGGGTGAAAATTAGAGGGTATTTCCAACTGATCGACTGTTGATCACTGCTTATTCTATCTGATTTTAAAGAATTAAATCACCATTCGACTTGCTGGATCGCAACAGAAAAGCGAGATGAGCACTTTTTTGCTGCTAGGATTAATAAAGCGAACAGGCATGCTCTATTCATATAAAATGATCCACATGAGATTTAGTCCCTTTTTAGCTCGATTTTTATTCTTTAAAAACGCTCAAAAATAATAAAAAGCGGAAAAAATTCAATTGTCGTTGCAAAAAAATCGATTCATTTGACATAATTCGCACTTGCGATCAATTAAATTCATCGATCGCACTCGAAATCGTTAGGAGAACAAATGGCTCGTTATACAGGTAACAAAAATCGCATTGCCCGACGTTATGGTGTTAATATATTTGGGCGCGCGCGCAATCCTCTACTGCATAAGCCAAATCCGCCTGGTGTGCACGGTGCTCGCCGACGTAAAAAATCTGATTTTGGCCTTCAGTTAGAAGAAAAGCAAAAGCTAAAAGCAATCTACGGAATGCTTAGCGAAAAACAACTCGTAGCCTATTATAAAAAGGCTCTACGCATAGAAGGCAATACAGCTAATCATTTTGCTGAAATGCTCGAATGCCGTCTAGATAATATCGTTTATCGTCTGAAATTTGGCCACACGATTTTTGCTGCTCAACAGCTAGTTTCTCATGGTCACATCCTGGTTGACGGTAAAAAAGTTGATCGTCGTTCTTTCAACGTTAAGCCAGGCATGGTTATTTCTATTAAAGAAAAATCGCGCAAAATGAAAATCATTGCCGAAGCGTTAGACAATCCTGCACGTTCTGTTCCTGAGTATCTCTCTTCTGATAAAGAGCATTTCTCTGGACAATTACTTGCAAAGCCAGCACCTGAACAAATGCCCTGGCCGATTGAAATCAGTCTTCCTGTTATCTGCGACTTCTTAGCTCACTCGACCTAGAAAACGCAATAACGTTACTATCTCCTTTGTTTAAGACGATTACTTTCGAGTAATCGTCTTTTTTATTTTATAGCGTCTTTTCAAAGTCCCTATAAATATTAGAATGGTAAAAAGAGATGTTAAAAAAACTATTTATGCTTTTTATTCGCTTCTATCAATACACCATAAGCCCTTTGCTCGGCCTGACCTGCCGCTTTTATCCAAGCTGTTCGCAATACACCATTGAAGCCTTGCAAAAACATGGACCTTTTAGAGGAAGTTGGCTAGGCTTAAAAAGAATTTGCCGCTGCCACCCTTGGCACCCTGGAGGGCACGATCCCGTTCCTTAGCCCATTCGCAAAACGCAAGTAAAAATCTAGGTCATAAGGAGAGATAAGCTTGACTCATCCACCTTCCCCTCTCATTAGCGTTGTCATTCCGCTCTATAATCAAGCCCCTTTTCTACAAGCTTCGCTTAGTAGCGTACAAGCCCAGACCTATACTCACCTGGAGATCATTCTCGTCAACGACGGCTCAACCGACGAGACAGAATCCATTTGCCTCTCATTTACCAAGCAAGACCCGCGCATACGCTATCTCGCCCAGCCCAATCAGGGGCCATCAGCCGCCCGCAATGCCGGAATTGCAGCCTCCAAAGGCAGCTATATTTGCCTATTGGATGGGGACGATCTCATGGATCCTGAACGCATCGCAAAACAGCTTGCGGCTTTTGAAAGCGATCCCTCCATCGATATTGTCTATACAGCCCTTCGCCTAATCGATCTGGAAGGCAACCCGATTGGAGAAATGCATGGAGAGGAGATCGCGAGCGAGAACTTTCTAGTCCAACTCCTCTTTAGAAATGTGATTCCAGGCCCAAGCACTATCATGGCCAAGCGGATGTGTTTAGCTGAGAATCCCTATAATGAAGCATTCGTCCATGCCGAAGACTATGAATTGATGACCCGCCTCGCTCACCTTTATCGGTTTAAATATCTCGACCTTCCTCTCACAAGCTATCGCCGCCACGGGCAAAATCTTTCCAACGATTTAACAGCCCATCGACTGGCAGAATTGAGAGTCATCAACCAATACCCACCAAACCATATTGAATCCATCGTAGACAAAACGAGTCTCAGACAAGAAGAAAAAGAACTCCTCAAAGGAAAAATTTTATTCAATCAGGGGCACTTCAAAGAAGCGCTCTCTTTTTTTAATAGCTTATCCACCTCTATCGCCCTTTTCTACGCAGGTAATTGCCACTTTAAACTCAACAACTTAGCCGCGGCTTACCAAGCTTACGAACAAGCTCTTGCACTGGACGACACCAATGCTGCTTGCCAAAACAATTTGGGAACCCTTTTAGCATTGCAAGCAAAATGGGATGCGGCTCAGATTCGCTTTGAAAAAGCTCTGGAATTGAGACCTGGCTACCTCGATGCTACCGACAATTTAGCTCACTTAAAAGCCTCCTCTTTTCCAGGGCGTATGACCTGGCGAGAGCTGAGAAAAGACCTCGTTCCTTATCAAAACCTTTAGATAACTAATAGCTATTGATCCGAAATAAATTTCAAACTACAATTCCGACTATTTAATTAATCTTAAACATAGGTCTTGATGATGCATATTGAAAGAATTTTAAGAATGGGATGCATGGCTGGAGCCGGTTACGCTTTTGGAACCGCAATGAAAGCTGATCCAAAACTGATGGCCATAGCATGGCTTTGCGGAGAAGTCGCGGTACAACTTCTGCAAAGATGGACTCTCATACCACAGCTATCTGAAACGCTGTCTAATTCACTAGGCGGAACAGGCGTCGCCTATTATCTGACCAAACATAAAATCATTGGAAGTAGTTTCGAGTCTGGCCTCATTGCAGTCATAGCTTTTACCGGACTGTCAGTGTTACTGGAAAAAATGACAGCATCCCTTCTATCGCTCAATAACCGACACGTGCAATACGTTAATGATTATCAGGAATTGCCACAGCGACATTTCCGCTTTAGCAACTAATCTGACACCCTATTGGCAGTCCTAAGCATATCAGACCGGCTTAATTTCCTCTGATTTGTCTTAGGTCATGCTCAATCAATCGCTCAGAATAGGGGTAAGGTTAAATTTCGTAAGTCATTTGTAATCAGTTGCTCTCTTAAGCTTTTATTATTTTTTATTCCCTTACTCATAGGGATAAGCTTGGCGCTCAACAATGGATAATCGAATAAATAATTATTGCAGCGAAAAAAAAATCAAATTAAAATCGTTCTGTTTTAATTTTTATTAATCTTAAAAATATAGGTAATAAATGGTAACTCAAATAGATACAACTTTCAAAATGGGATGCATGGCGGCAGTAGGCTATGGTGCTGGAATAGTTTTAAAAACAGATCCCAAAGTGATGGCTTTAGCATGGCTAGGCGGAGAAATTGCTCTGCAAGTATTGAAAAACGTTCACCACCTACCTCTCCCCAAAGTGATAGCGGGTAGTTTTATGAGTTTTAGCTTAAGAAGCCACGAAATCATTGAAAATAGCATACGTTCTCATCTCATAACAGTGGGCGCCTTTGTAACCTCAAGCATTTTGATTGATAAACTAGCTACTCTATTCGACAAGCTGTGCCGGGCAGCCCGCAACTCAAACTCCTCAGCTAATCTACAAGGACGTGTAAGAGAAATGGAAATGCATGTAGAAGAGGTATCTGACGATTCAGATGACGAAGTTGAAGAAGTTGAGTATAGACAAGATGCATACCCTACCACGCAACCTCTCGCTTTCCCAACACCCAATTATAGAACACATTATGAACGACGCTAAAGCTTAATAGCCACCCATCTGATCGCAGCAGCCCGGACGTTAAAGCCAAGGAGAGCCCTCTTCTTAGCTTTAACGCTCGGATGTTAGAGCGCAAAGATGCAAAGAAAGCGTTAAAACCCATCGACCACCCCATTACACCATTTTTAACGTACTCTTGCCCAAAGTTGATCATAAGTCCAAGTTTTTTATCAGTTAAACGTAGATAAATAAGAAGTTGAACCTCGTGGCTGGGACAATCAGTTGTCTCTGAATAGTAAGACGTCGAAGCGTAAGTGCATGACAAAGACAGCTTTCATAAACACTTGCGAGTAATCCTGGGCCGCCAAGCACTTATGGATCTCAATAGCAGCTCCTATGATTTTATGTGAGATCTCATTTTCCATGCTCTTGGCGTCTTTGCATTTGTAACATCATTCATGACAGAGTTTATCATGTCGCTAGAATGGAAACTTTAAAAAAGCCTAAGGAATCTTTAGAACAACGCCCGGCTTAATGCCATCCGATTGCAATTGATTGCGCACCTTTAAAGCATCCACCGCAACTCCAAATTGCTTGGCTATTTTCCAAAGCGAATCACCTTCTTGTACAGTATATGTCCGTTCAACCGGTTGAACTTTTTCGGTCGAAAAAAGTGGAGTAGCTTTGTGTAAGTTTGGGGCTTTTGGTGGAATTTGTGCAGACGCCACGACCGCAGCTTTGCTTCGTTCCTTGGCCGAGACCTTTGAAATGAGTGGGGCAGGCTGTTCTTTGACTACTTTGGGAATAGGCTTGGCGATGGCTGCCAAAACTGGCTTAGGCGAAGCCACGACATCTGACCTGACAGGCAATAAAGGAAGAGAAGGCTCTGCTGGAGTTGTTTCTTTTTTAACAACTGCCTTATCTGGTACAAAGCGAGCCAAAGTCGCCTCATAATTCCACTCTCTAGGTACTGTCTCTCCAGCATAGTTGTACAAGAGTGCAGATGCTTGCCTCCATACATTCGTACTGCGCGGACTAGTCAACATTTCCTTGACAAAGCGTTCACTGTTGTCCGTTTTGTTTGTCAAAAGCTGCAAAACTTGGATGGCTTGCTGATCGGTGAGCTTCTTAACGGCAAAATCCCATTCTGATTTAAGCAGAAGGTCGGCCGCCGATTTTGACCCTGCTTGAATCGAATCTAAAAGAAATTTTTGCCGTCTGGCATCCGATAAATCGTGCCGCTGGCGCTGCTGCTCCACAAATTGTTTTAAAACATTCCAATCTCCTTCCAATAAGAGGCCCAAGATGGCCTGCTTTGGAACCGGCTGTTCCTGGCGGCTAAACAACCGTTCCACCGTCCAAAATTCTGGGGTGAGCATGAACGTTTCTATAAGCGCTTGATCCCCTGGAGAGTCTCCCTTTTGCTTTTTCAGCAAACGGAATAACCCTTGAGCCGTCATAGGCCATTGCTCTGTTTTCGCAAAATGGATGATTGCTTCATACTGCTGATTCGTGAGGCTTGGATAAACCGTTATGACGATCGATTCACTAGATGAATTAGGCTGCCACGTAAACACTCTTTGCTGGTGCGGTTGCGCATTGCGCGGAAGGGCCCGGTGCAAGTCAAAGTCATGAAATGAGACTAGACAGGCAAGCGCCAGATCTCGTTCGGCGTACCCATTTTCAACGAGTCGGTTGCGCTCGAGACAATTGACGAGGTGCCCATATGGAAGTTTATAAAGTTGAGCAATCACCTCAGCACTCGTACGATCATCTGCAAGGGGTGTTTGCTGGTGTTTATCTTCTGCCGGCTTAAGATCGCAATAAGGAGTTGGGGGACGCTCGCGCATAATCCAATAAGTTAAAAAACCAAGCACGCCAATATTGAAAGCGCCGCTAATCATCAAGGCTTGGCTTAAGCGGCGTATTTTTTTTAAAAAAATTGAGGAGTCAGGGGTCATAGATCTTTTGATTGCTTCAATTAAGTGAGGGCAAGTCTTAAGCTTTAAGCTATAAACTTTTTAAACCTCGTTAGTTTCAATGCGTTTTTTTAGCTCTTGCAATTCATCCTGCAGGGCATGTGGCAAACGATCGCCAAATAATGAAAAATAGTGGCCGATTTCTTCAACCTCTTTCAGCCATGCTTCAGAATCAACTTTTAAAAGCTGCTCCATGGCATTTGAAACAAGTGAGAGTCCTGTTGTATCAATGGCTTGTTCTGTAGGAAGATAGCCAATTGGCGTTTTGACAGCGTCGGCTTGTCCTTGAGTACGCTCAAAAATCCACTTAAGAACACGACTGTTCTCTCCAAACCCGGGCCACAAGTACTCCCCTTTTTCCCCCTTTCTAAACCAATTGACATAGTAAATCTTAGGAAGAGCGACTCCTTCTCTTTTTCCCATCTGCAACCAATGGTCAAAATAGTCGCCCATGTTGTAGCCGCAAAAAGGAAGCATGGCAAAAGGGTCATGGCGCAAGCGTCCAACATCACCTGTCGCTGCAGCTGTTGTTTCCGAAGAAACCGATGCACCAAAAAATGTACCATGCTGCCAGTTAAAGGCTTCACTGATAAGAGGGACGACACTCGAGCGCCTTCCTCCAAACAAAATGGCCGAAATGGGCACTCCCCTCGGGTCTTCCCAAGCAGGATCGATCACAGGGCATTGAGAAGCCGATACGGTAAAGCGGGAATTGGGATGGGCAGCTTTTTCTTTAGACTGAGGTGTCCAGTCATGCCCTAGCCAATTAATCAAATGAGCAGGCGCCGTTTTCGTCATTCCTTCCCACCACACATCCCCATCATCAGTCAAGGCCACATTAGTAAAAATGGCGTTGCGATTGATAGTGAGCATGGCATTTGGATTGGAATCCATCGCCGTCCCCGTCGCGACACCAAAAAAGCCGGCCTCCGGATTAATGGCATATAAGCGGCCATCTTCCCCAAATTTCATCCAAGCAATGTCGTCGCCAACTGTTTCAATTTTCCAGCCAGGCAATGTGGGTTCCAGCATGGCCAAATTTGTCTTGCCGCAAGCACTTGGAAAGGCTGCAGCCATGTATTTCTTTTCACCCGCGGGATTTGTAATCCCGAGAATCAGCATATGCTCTGCCAGCCATCCTTGATCTCGAGCCATAACAGAGGCAATACGAAGCGCATAACACTTTTTCCCGAGTAAGGCATTGCCTCCATATCCGCTTCCGTATGACCAAATCTCGCGCTCTTCTGGAAAATGGACGATATATTTGACTTTGTTGCACGGCCAGTGAACATCGCTTACCCCCTCATTCAGCGGCATGCCAACCGAATGAAGACACGGAACAAACTCCTCTTTCTTTAACAACTCTTCCACCTGCCTACCCATGCGCGTCATGAAGCGCATGTTACAAACGACATAAGGAGAATCTGTCAATTGCACCCCGAGATGCGCAATAGAGGAGCCTAAGGGTCCCATACTAAACGGGATGACATAGAGCGTCCGTCCCCGCATTGACCCTTTAAAAAGCCCTTTAAGCGTTTCTTTCATTTCTTTGGGATCGTGCCAATGATTGGTAGGACCCGCTTCTTCCAGAGTGTTAGAGCAAATAAATGTGCGGTCTTCTACGCGAGCTACATCCTGCGGATCAGAGCGGCATAGAAAACTATCAGGCCTCTTGGCTTGATTCAAAGGGATAAGCGTCCCTTTTTGTACCATCAAATCGCAAAGAGCTTCATACTCTTGTTCAGAGCCGTCACAGTAATGAATGCTTTGAGGTTGGCAAAGCCCTGCGATTTCTTGAATCCAAGATTCCAATTGTGCATGCCTCATTCTCAACCCCCTCGCTTTTATGTGATGTGCGCTAACGCAATATTATGCCGAAACGTCCAGCAACTTAGTTAAACGTGGCAAGCCTCTCGATGAGAATAACCAGAGACGCTGCACTCCACGTTTGAAGTCTATTGTTGGACAAGTAGAATGTTTAGAGCGCCAGATGAGCCGCACCATGGCTCACACTACTGCATTGATCGCAATCGCTTAGAGCGCTTTGCGCTTCTTAAATTTATCCAAATATTCGAGTGCTTTACCCGTTCCCAAGCAAACAGCAAGCAAGGGATTGGGAGCCACAATCACAGGCAATCCAGTCTCCTTGATGAGAGCCTTATCGACCCCTTTGATTAATGCACCGCCGCCAGCTAAGACCATTCCACGCTCTACAAGATCGGCTGCAAGCTCTGGAGGACATTTTTCAAGCGTTAATTTGACACTTTCGATAATCTGCTGAATTGGCTCTGCTAAGCATTCGCGAATCTCAACGGAATTGATACGTTTCGTCACAGGAAGACCTGCCACCTGATCCCGGCCGCGCACCTCCATTTCAAGCTCGCTGCCGCCAAGAGGATAGGCAGATCCAATCGTAATCTTAATTTCTTCAGCTGTTCGCGGCCCAATCATCAAATTATAGGTGCGTCGCATGTAGTTGATGATGCATTCGTCGAATTCATCCCCTGCAATACGAAGAGAGCGAGACTCAACAATGCCACCTAAAGAGAGGATGGCAATTTCTGTTGTACCGCCGCCGATATCGATAATCATGCTCGCACAAGCTTCATGCACCGGCAAGTCAACTCCAATAGCCGCAGCCATGGGCTCTTCAATCAAAAAGACCTCTTGGGCTCCAGCATGCAGAGCCGAATCTTCGACGGCTCTTTTCTCCACCCCTGTAATGCCTGATGGAACGGCGATGAGGATCTTCGGTCTAAATAAGCTCCTTGAAGGTGTCACTCTTTTAATCAGAGCTTTGAGCATCCCTTCGGCAATTTCAAAATCCGCAATAACACCATCTTTCATCGGGCGGACAGCATGAATTTTGCGAGGAGTTTTACCAAGCATGGCTTTAGCCTTATGTCCAACCGCCAAGACCTCATTAGTCATGGAGTCGACGGCAACAACCGAAGGCTCAGCCAGAACGATTCCCTTGCCTCTCACAAAAACCAAGGTGTTGGCCGTTCCCAAGTCGATTCCAATATCGTTTGAAAAGACCCCCCTAAATTTATTGAGTTGCCCAAATGCCGAGCGATAAAGTTGATTGGCCATACCTTTAAAGCTGGCTTGATTTTTTTTACTCATCCTTCTCTCAAACGGGAATCCTCCCGCTCCTTTACATTAATTAGCCATTAAACTTATAGCGAATTGACTATGTTTGAAGCAGCTCTAACACCTCTTCCCACGTCAATTTTGCAATCATATCCTCATCTCGGCTAACCACTTCTTTTACTAAACTTTTCTTGCGGTTATGTAGATCCAATATTTTTTCCTCGATCGTATTTAAGGTAATGAGCTTATACGAGGAAACTGAATTTTTTTGCCCTAAACGATGGACGCGATCCGTTGCTTGATTTTCTACAGCTGGATTCCACCACATGTCATAATGAATGACAGTATCGGCTCCAACTAAGTTAAGTCCTGAGCCTCCAGCCTTTAAAGAAACCAAGAAAATAGGGATATTGTGATCTTCGTTGAATTTTTTAACAATACTAAGACGATTTTTACTTGAACCATCTAAATATTCGAAGCGAATCCCCTGCTTCTGTAAATCTTCCCGCATGATGTTCAACATGCGTGTATACTGGCTGAAAATGACCGTCTTATGCTTACTTTCCATTAAAGTCTGTAAGAGCTCTAATAACATCTCATACTTGGAAGAATCCCCGCTCTCAGGCTTATCTTTGGCAAAAATCGCTGGATGGCAGCAAATTTGTTTAAGCCGTGTCAAGGTAGCCAGCACGTGGATTTGCACGCGGTCAAACCCTTCTTTCTTAACCAGCTGAGACAATTCTTCACGAGCAGAGGCGGCATAAGAACGATAGAGCTCTTGCTGTACATCTGAGAGATGGCAGTGATAGACAATCTCGGAAACAGGCGGCAAATCATCTAAAACGTCGCGCTTCATGCGGCGTAAAATAAATGGAGCCACCTTTCGGCGAAGATTGTCGAGATTTTTGCCAGACTGCAGCGTTGCAGATTGCCTAATGTACTTTTCAACAAAGCGGTCATATGAACTTAAAAGTCCTGGCATGAGGAAGTCAAAAAGACTCCACAGCTCTTCCAGCGAATTCTCAATAGGCGTACCCGTCAAAATCAAGCGGTGGGCCGCTTGAATCATTTTAACCGATTGCGCATTGCGAGTCCCCCGGTTTTTGATGTGCTGAGCTTCGTCCAAAATGATATAGCCAAAAGGAACGGTCTTATAGAATTCGATATCTTTTTGCAAAAGCGTATAAGAGGTAATGATGATGTCATATTGATCAATATCACTCAAAAGCTTTTTGCGCTGACTTGGATTGCCGTCGACAGGCAAGACTCTGAGCTCTGGATTAAATTTGGCAAACTCTTCTTTCCAGTTGTAAACAAGAGATGTTGGACAAACCACGATTGAGGGCTGCTCCGGGTGATCCAGCTTATATTGCGTTAAAGTAATAATCGCCTGGAGAGTTTTACCAAGGCCCATGTCATCTGCCAAAATACCATTGAGATGCATGCCTCGTAAACGATCAAGCCATTTGATCCCCTCAACTTGATAGTTGCGCAATGAGGCTTGAATAACGGATGGAATATCTCTTGCCTTACAAGGAACATGTCCGAGCATTTGCTGCTGAATTTCTTGGAGTTTTTCTGTCATGGAAAACTCAACGGGAAGTCCGGAAAACTGCTCGACGTCTAAACTTGCCAAACTCCATAAAGGACGCTGTTCACTGTGAGCATCAAGGCGATTGATTCCCATTTCATCAAAAATTTGAACAACAGGTGCAAGTTTTTCCAAATCCAGGACTAAGATCTTATAAGGAGCCTTATTTTCTTCTACCTTAGTTTTGCGCTTACTCGTTTTTTTAGCTGATAGTTCTATGAAAGCGCGCTTAGAAGAAAGGCAGTCCCAAAGTAAATCAACCGTCACTCCATTTAAGTAACCATCGACTTTCACTTCTACTTCATACATATCAATTCGACTAGATTCTTTCAGACTCAAATAAAACGTCGAATCATCATAAATGAATTGATCAAGCAAATTTTCAGGACAATTGAATTTTACGCGGTGCTGATTAGCAGGAATGACCTCGGTCATAAATTCAACAATTTTCTTGTCATTCTTAGCACTGTAGATGCCTTGAGAAGGATCAAAAACAAAATCTTGGAAAAGATGGTCCGTGATCTTCTGTTCTTCAGTCAGATTGCGTGCCAAAATTCCCTCTGGAGTCACAAATGTCGATATATGCTCAACTGTTAACTGGGAAGTTGCAGCTGGTACCTTGACGCTGCCATAAACGAAGTTGAGAGACGCTTCTAATTCCCCATTCAAATAATGAATATCACATTCTGCACCAACCTTCTCAACAAAGGGAAGTGTTACAAAACGCTCAATGATGTCTTTATGTGCGATTTCTGCAAAACGCATTAATTCAGAGAGCGCATTCTCTACAAACGTTCCAAATAATGGCTCTGGAATGGTCATATCGCGAATAGCTGGCAAACTACGCAAATGCTTGCGCTTGATCAATGATTTGAATCGGTAATAAGTATTTTGATAAATCATTCCCGGCTTGGCGCACTCGAACAGTAGCGCTTCCTCGCAATCAATAATGTGCCGGTTCTGCAACACAATTTTTGGCTTAAGTAAAATCTTGGGGGCATTAACCTCTAAATAATCCAGCTCGAACCGTAGCATTGCCGTATTGATGGCCAATTTAAGCGGCTCCTCAATCGTGCTGCAATAAATACAAGGCATAGGATATAGCTCAGGGCCGTGGTCATTAAGAGGAGCTGACGAAGCGAATCGAGTCTCTGCAATGGCATAAGAAACGGCAAGCAGTGTTCCAAAAGCTTCGATATCAATATAGGCCGAACGCTGCTGCTTATCACCTTTATTATCGGTAAATCTTGCAAAGTCGATGATCAGCTTAAGAATTTCAGCACTCGCTTCGTCGAAAGAACTAATCGAGAAGAAATAACGCTTGCTGCCGATATAAAGCGCTTCATTATAGCGAATCGCATCAATGAAGGTCTTAATTTGCGAAATATTCAAGGACTTCGATCGAAAAGGCAAGCGAAGCGATAATTGGATTTCAATTTGATCGCACCCCTTTTGAGGCGGTGTAAAGACAACCGCCAACTCAGCCTTGTCTTGAGCAATTTCCTCTTCAGGATGAAAGAAAGAGGCTTGGCCAAGCAATTGAGAGGCATTAATATACTCTTCAAGCAATTCTTTTTGAAATTTTTTGTCTTGCCGAGCATGCTCTTTTGTTTCTGCTTCTTTAAACGTTTCCCTTAGGCGTTCTTTTTCTTGGTCATCAACGTGAGTAGCTTTTTCCAAATCGGTCTCTTTGGAATAGGCGACAAGAATTTGATTGTAGTGGGCTTCTAAGTAAAATAAGACAGCAGCCAAATGCTGGCAGTCGTATTTATACGTGCAGTCGCAATCTGAATCGATGATAACAGATTCATGCCGGTCTATTTCAAGCTCAGACTCGTAACAATTATCAAAACTTCCCATCACACGGCAGCTAAAGCGCACCATATCGGGTTTTAAGTTAATAATTTTGGAAGAAACGACCATCCCCTTATCATAGAGGGATTTACCCTCTTTAATGATTGTAGGTGAGAAATCGTGCTTAAGTTTTCGAAAATTTAACATTGTCTTATCTCAATCTCTTGGCGTTGATGGTAAAACAAACAGGCTTGGTTTGGTTGAAGACCGTTATTAGCGAAACCGCATTAATTATGCGAACAAAAATTTACTTTCTGAAAAATTCCTAATAATGAACTCTTTTTATTGAGCCGGCCGATCAATCTAAAAACCTTACACTCCTTGTTTGATCTGAATTTCAGCATTCATAGACACAAATCGCGGTTTCACAAATCTTTATAAAGACTCTTCCATCATTTAAGGCAAATCACCCACTGCTTTTGGCAAGATTTTCGCGCATGGCCCACCTTTTTTAACGCTTTTGGAAGAATAACTCAACAGAAACGACGCGTTGAATGAACCGGCAGACTGTTAAAGCAACTTAAACATTCCGAAATAGTGACTGCACAAAGGAAATGCAGGATGAAAAAACAATAACAAACAAAGTGTCAATCTTTTACCTCATTGAAAAGGCTGCTCAAAAAAGGAAATTTTCATCTCATTTTATTTAATGACGATTTTATACTTGCCGAAAAAACTACGTGCACTTTATATTATGCGTTCCACAAGACCAAAAAGTCTTGCGGGTGTAGCTCAGTTGGTAGAGCGTCACCTTCCCAAGGTGAATGTCGTGAGTTCGAATCTCATCACCCGCTAAAAAGTGGTATTAGGCTTTTCGCTTGATTGGCATTTTTTTGAGCGAAAAGTCTTGATAATTTTTTGCGGGTGTAGCTCAGCGGTAGAGCATCACGTTGCCAACGTGAGGGTCGTGAGTTCGAATCTCATCACCCGCTATAAGTCCAACGATACTTATCATTGAAACTGACTTCATTTTTTTGAAGCAAAGCCTGCTTAGACTTTGTTCACATCTATTCTGACCGATGCGGGTGTAGCTCAGCGGTAGAGCATCACGTTGCCAACGTGAGGGTCGTGAGTTCGAATCTCATCACCCGCTATTATAAGATCTATTTAGCAGAGAGGTTCTCCGTGTCAAATCATGAGACAGAAGTCGGTTCAAATACCGTTAGCAATGATAATCTTACCGTTCATGTAACAAAAAAGCCCCATTGTCAAATTAAGTTTGACATCACAGTCAAGCCTGAGGCGGTTGAAGCTGCCTACCAAAAAGCGCTTAAAGCCTTCAACAAACAAGTGAACGTTCCAGGCTTCCGCAAAGGAAAAGCTCCGGTGCAGTTCATTGCTGAAAAATATGCTTCCAGTATTCAAACAGAATGTGTCGATATTGTCCTGCAAACTGGTTTTAACGAAGCTCTCCAATTGACACATATCCATCCTTTGAAAGACGGACAAATTAAACGCCCTATCGTGCACGAATGCAGCCGTGAAAAAGGTGCTCACTTCATTTTAGAATTTGAAGCGCGCCCGACAATTCCTGCTATCCAGCCTGAAGAGTTGCATTTGAGCAAAATCGAATCAGCTCAAATAACAGACGACGAGCGTCAAAACGCCCTGCAGCAAGTTCTCTTGCAGTTCACGACATATGAGCCTATCGAAGACCGGGCAACTCAAGAAGGCGACTTTGTCGACTTAGATGTAACAATCTTAGAAGAGACGCCTCGCCAAATCATCAGCAACCAGCGCACCCAAGTAAATCAAAGCGGTCTTCCCGTTTGGATGAAAGCAAAAGTGATTGGATTGAAGGCTGGCGAAAGTGCAGAAGGGGAAACAGAGCAAAATCCGCAAGCACCAAACCCAGACTTCCAGCCTGTCCCTTTCCGCGTCACTGTCAATGCAATTTGGCAAGGAAAATCTCCGGCTGTTGATGATGAGCTGGCAAAGAAAGTTGGCTTGCAAACGGTTGATGAACTGCACAAGAAGATCGACGAACGTTTAGAGCAAGAAATTCAAGACGATGTTTACAAGCAGCAAATTCATCAATTGGAGAACCAGCTGGTAGAAAAATATCCGATCGATCTGCCGCACTCTTACATCGATGCTAACAAGCAAGCGCGTTTAGATGACTACCTCAAGCAGCTCGAAGAGCGGCAGCAAGGCGACCAAGCGCATGAAAACTATGGTGAAATCGAGAAAATGATTGAAGAGAGCACGATCCGCAGCCTCCAACTATTTTTCTTGCTACGTCGCGTAGCAGCCGATAGCCAATTAGAACCGACCGATGAAGAGATTTCTCAAGAGTTAGCGAAACAAATCGCGCTGATTCCAAGCGGACGTAGCCAAATCGACATCTACAGCGACAAACAAAAATTGCGCGAACAGCTTTACAATTTAGCCTTAGATCGCAAGATTAAGCAATTTCTGCTCGATCGCGCAACATGGGCCTAATCTAAAGTCATTAAAGCTTGCCAAAGGCAGATTTTCTTAACAGGAAATCTGCCTTTTTACTTTCAGACTCTTGGCTTAAATTAACGCAAGAGACAAGAAAGTCGAGATAGCGCAGAGCGAATTACAAGTCACCGACTCCCCTGCTCCACCCAATCCATTTATCTAATTCTTGATTCTAAGAAACGATCAGGAAATCTTTTTAAACGTCTGTCGGTTTTTCGGTTCTATCTTGATAAATTCGGAAGAATCATTTATCGTGAGACCAAAAATAATGATTTTAAGCGAGGATTGCTATGTCACACCCATCTCACTCAAGACCACAAATGTCTTTAACGCCTTATGTCATCGAAGATACGGGACGTGGAGAGCGCTCCATGGATATTTATTCCCGCCTGTTAAAAGATCGCATTATTTTTATCGGCACTGAAATCACAGATCAGGTGGCAAACGTCGTCGTCGCTCAGCTGCTGTTTTTGAAAATGGAAGATCCTAAAAAAGATGTGCACATTTACATTAACTCTTTAGGCGGCTATATTACATCGGGCCTAGCCATTTATGACACGATGCAGTATTTAGGCTGCGATATTAACACCTATTGTATTGGCCAAGCAGCTTCTATGGGAGCCTTGCTCTTAACTGCCGGAACAAAAGGCAAGCGCTTTGCGCTGCCTAATAGCCGTATTATGATCCACCAGCCATACGGTGGAGTAGGCGGAACTTCTGCCGATGTCGCTTTACAAGCCAAAGAAATCCTTGAATTGAAAAAGCGACTGAATGCAATCATGTCTGACAGCACGGGCCAGCCGATTGAAAAAATCGCAAGCGACTCAGAGAGAGATTTTTATATGAGCCCTGTCGAAGCTAAAGATTATGGCTTAATTGATGAAGTTGTCGTCCCCAAAAAAAAGACAACATGATACAATCATAAAAGCCCAAGTATTGAATTTGTCTCTAGACATTTACAACTTAGGTAATGAATAGTGCCATTTGAAAGCATTAACAAGCCATTTTAGAGACTGAAACTCTCTAAAATGGCTTAATCGGCTGAGCATGACACAACATTTCTGTTACTAAATCTCTTGTCTTATTGAGTCATTAAGGGATTATTTAAATCGCTTAATTTTCTTGGATGGCTTGTCATTGCGAATGGCAAGCTGAAAAGAGACGCTCAAGGCGAGGGCAGTTACATGGCCTCTGACAAGATCACCCCTTTAATAACACTAGAAGAAGCGGGTTATCAACTTTACTCTGCATTGGGCATCACCTGAATATCGATTCTTGGCAGAAACTGAGAGTAAAGTTTTTTATTTTTAAACCTTTTTGGAATAAGTAATGACTCATGAGTAAAAAGTCTTTAACAACAAAAGATCTTGCTAGTTGTTCTTTTTGTGGACGAACCGAAGAAGCGGTCGAAAAGCTCATTTCTGGTCCAAATGTTTATATTTGCGATAAATGCGTACGCTTATGCACTGGGATTTTAGACAAAAAAGCGCCCACAAACTATGAATTCAAAATTCTCAAGCCCAAAGAAATCAAGCAAAAGCTGGATGAATACATCATTGGTCAAGAAAATGCAAAAAAAACGATTTCTGTAGCGGTTTACAACCACTATAAGCGCATCCGCTCCAAAAGCAAAGAGACGGATGGAATCGAATTCAGCAAATCGAACGTCTTGCTATTTGGTCCTACAGGATCTGGCAAAACGCTCATCGCCAAGACTCTCGCTTCCATTCTCGACGTTCCCTTTACGATTGCCGATGCGACGACATTAACGGAAGCAGGTTATGTCGGAGAGGATGTCGAAAACATCATCTTGCGCCTGCTCCAAGCGGCCGATTACGATGTTGCCAAAGCAGAACAAGGCATCATTTACATCGACGAAATCGATAAGATCAACCGCACGACGGCTAACGTCTCTATTACACGCGATGTATCTGGCGAAGGCGTTCAGCAAGCCCTCCTCAAAATTGTAGAAGGAACAGTTGCCAATGTCCCTCCTAAAGGCGGACGCAAACACCCTAATCAGGAATATATCAAGGTCAATACAGAAAATATCCTGTTCATTGTGGGCGGGGCATTCGTCAACCTGGAAAAAATTATCGCTAAACGCCTAGGACGCAATACAATTGGATTTGACGGCAGCAACCGCGAAGTCATTGACCCCACTCAAAAGAGCCTGCTGCTCTCAAAAGTTGAGCCGGAAGATCTGATCCAATTCGGCATGATTCCAGAGTTTGTTGGCCGCTTTAACAGCATCGCCAACTGTAATGAATTAACCATGCCTGATTTGATTAACATCTTGACAGAGCCCAAAAATGCCTTCATTAAGCAGTTCATTGCCATGTTCGAAGCTGAAGGGGTAAAACTCCAGTTCACGGATGAAGCCTTGGCTGCCATTGCACAACAAGCCATCGAAGCAGGTACTGGAGCACGGGCCTTGCGTCTAATATTAGAGAATCTCATGCGCGAACACATGTTTGAAGTTCCATCGGATGATACAATCTCTGAAATTCTCATCGAGAAAGAAACAGTCTTAGACAAAAAGCCTCCCGTTATCAAACGCGACGATCAAAAAATCGCTTAATTGAGAGTTAGGCGTGCCATCAAAAGGCACGCCTAATTTTTCCCCCTCATCCACATTTGTATTACACTCCATTTCCCAAAACGAAAGTCAAAAAATTCGCGATAGGTTATACACTTTTAGTCTGAGTGGTGAATCGAATCACGCGCAACCTCAAGCCTAAGCCGCAATCCTAGGAAACAAGTGGAGTTAAAAGGATTCTCATGAATGACAAAATGCTCATCCTCAATCGTTTTTCCCTTCCAGATTATGATACTCAAGAGTTCAAAGCCTATGAACGTCTGATTCTCCCACAAGCTTTGGAACGTCTAAAAGAGCTGACTGCAGAAGAGGGATATTGGGTTGCAACCGAAGCCCGTTTAGACGGCGAACTCGTAGGGTGTGCAATGGCACAATACTTTTCTATCAATCAAACCGCCCAACTCTATTCACTGGTTGTTAAAGAAAACTATCGACAGCGGGGAATTGGACAGGCCCTTTTTCAATGCTTAGAAACCACTCTAAAGGAACAAGACCACATCTTCGCCTTAGGCTTCGAATATGAAAAAAACGATGCCTACGCACCAGCCATTGAAAAAATTTTAGCGCATCGGCAATGGAACCCTCCTAAGCTCTACCTCGTGCGGTGCCATTTCGATGCCTATGCCTTTAATCCTCGCTGGATTCATTTAGCGAACCGATTTCCTCCAGAAATGGAATTATTTAAGTGGAAAGATTTGACTGCAGAGGAAAGAAAGAGAATTGCCTTCATGAGGGATCAGGGAATGTTCCTCCCCTATTTATCGCCTTTTCGCGAAGAAAAGCAAATCGATCTTCCAACAAGCGTTGGGCTTCGCTACAAAAACCAAGTCATTGGCTGGAGCATTACCCACCGCCTGGATCCAGATACCCTCCGCTATTCGGCCCTGTATATCGATAAGGACTTCCAATTTTCAGGATATGGCATTCTGCTGTTGTCAGAATCGATTCGACTCCACAAACAATTGCCGATTCCACGTGCCATCTTTGAAATCAATCTGCAAGAAATTGATCTCTCATGGCGCCGATTTGTGAAAAAACGGTTAATTCCCATTTCAGATAGAGTAGAACGCATGAAATGGGCCATCCAGATCTACATTTGAATCCAGCGAGCAGCCTATAGAGGGATATTTTCATTAAAGAACTTTAACGCCCATTTCATTCTGTCTACTTTCGTCGAGTAAGGAACTAAGCGTCTTTCAACAAATCTTGTCCATGTTGCATTAATTTGGGACAAAACAATTTCAAATAAAGCTCTTGGAGCTGGATTATCGCCATGCATGAGGCGATCATGCTGACGGATAGATTCAATGAGAAGCTGAATGCCATAGCCCAATGCTTGAAGCTCTTTTTCAACGTAAAGAATCGAGTAGCGGATAGTATCTCCTAAACGATTGGTAATGCTCCAGCCAACAAGTTGATTGTCTCTGCGCAACCCGACACTAGTCAGAAGATCGATTGTGCTCTCTTCTCGAAACGGCCACAGGAGAGGATTCAACCCTTTTCCCTCTTTTATTTTCTGAAGATCCTCTCTATCTTGTGCCGTCAAATCCTGCCACTGAAAGAATTCCATATTGGCAGGCAAGTTAAAAGGCAGATAAAGCCACTTGGGATCAAAATGATAAGAGTCAAAATGACAGCGCAAAAGATAAACAGAAGGAATTGTCCAGTGATGATGAGCTAATATCTTCTCCATCGCCTGCGTATGAGGAGTCCCCTCTTCGTACTCAAGGCCAATGGCAAAAACCTTTTCTTCCTTAACCAAAAAATTTTGCATGCAAGTAAACAAGGCTTGCCCAATTCCCTGACCACGATACCCCTCTTCTACAAAGAGAAGATAAAATTGACCAGTCCGATTACTCGCAAATACCTCAGCCAAAACAAGTCCCACCAAATGCCCCTCAATTCTTGCTTCAAAGGCAACATAATGCTTGTTTTCTGTCTCCAAACTTTGTAAAACAGAGCGAACCGAGGAACTCCTCAGACTTTGAAAAAAGGCGTTTTGAAAAAATTTAATCTGGTCAACACTAGCAAAAGGAAAAGCGATTTTATTGAGCACGAAAGGCATTTAATCTAGACCCTGAATGGCGTTTAAAGGTAGACCCATTTCTTTCAAGCAATCCCTCCTTTGAATGATTGTCAAGAGAAATTGATTCCATCAAATGTCAATGTTTAAATCCGAGAGCCATAAAGTGTCAATGGTAAAATAAATTTAATTAATCCAATTTAAATGCCAATTGATACTGTAATTAAATAAAATCTATGCTAAAATAAGAATAAGGGCCTAGAGAAATTATTAATTTAACAATTAACGATTAATGATTTTTTCTGACACGTAAATGAGTGATTTATCTCGTTTGCAGATTTGATTGGCTTTTTTCCTGCTAGAAGCGAGATAAGTCTTAGACAATAGCACAAGGAGAATGGCCATGTCAGATATTACCAGCGTGGGTGGATCATCGAATCTTCAATCTTTCTCTTATATTCAAAGCCCTGTTTTTCAAAGTCTTCCACCAGCGATTCAAGATTCCCTAATACGTTCGTTCACAACAGACGAATTGAATGAGCGTTTTTCAGGGCCAACAGTAGGTGTGCCCACCTTACTGAGCCCTTCTATCACTTCTGGATCGATCAATGAATTTTTTAAAATTCTCAACGATGCCAAGGTAGAGCTCAACCAACAATTTCGCACCTCCGATTTTATTGACCAGGTCACGCGAAAAAAGGACAGCCGCGCTGCGGGTTTGCAAGCATTGGGATTAGTCGATCAATTTAGTATCCGTGCAGCAGCCATCATCGAATCGCAAAAAGAAGCCATGCAAAAAACTACGCAGCTGCAAACGCAGACAACAACGATGAAAAACCTAGTCGATGCGCAGAATAATCGCATTAACGACATGAACAATCAAAATAGCCAAGACCGGTCCAACTTCCAAAGTTTTAGGAATGCGTATAATGCCTATGTCCAAGCTTTGCAAGACAACGGAATTACAAAGAATGGCGATAATTTTACCGTTCCTAAGGGGAAAGAAGGCATTTATAATGCTTTGACAGAAGGATATCGAAACTCGGTCAATTGGATAAATGACTATTGGGCTGCAAGAGGGACGGCCATTAACAATTACAACAATGCAACAAATTCTTATAATCAAACTGTACAGCCAAACAATAATTGGGTGACCAACTTCATTAAAGACAACGATCTTCAAAGTTATTTAGACAAATATAGCATTACCGTTTCGAAGCAACAAAATGCTAATCAAGTCAATAACTCCGGCCTAAGTTCACGCCAAAGCGCTCCTGGGTATGTAAGTGGAGAAGGCCCTGTTACAGTTAATGTTCCTCCCCCTAACAGCTTCGCTGTGGATATGGCAAATGGCGCATATAATCGCAGCGTAAGCAATATTGCTACCATAACAGTTTTTGAAACCCAGTCAGTCGGCACTGTCATCGATGATAAAATGTATGAGAAGAACGTTTCCCCAATCGATTCAGTCATCTCTTTCAACGTCGAATATTGGGGTTTTTTGAGAATTCTGAGCATTTTTAATCCGAATGTTGATTACACTCCCGATCCTCTTTTAAACTTTAAACCGTTGAGTCGTAAAGTCATTCCAAACACGATCATCGACATTGCACAACCCATTGCGTCTAACAATACGCAAGGAGCGGGTACATTAGCCATTCAATCGATTGGCCTGGACAATCCCCATATCACAGCTATTTTAGGGCAAGCCGCTTTAGCCCAATCCATTCGCAATCTTAACTTAAACTTGACCGAGGATCAAATCGCAGAGGTGGCTAATCAAGTCCTCGTTTTATCGCTTGGACTCATCGGAAGAAATAGCTTAGACGCCTTATTGCCAAGCCTGGCTCCTGTTTTATCCGTACTCTCTTCATTGCCCCCCGATAGTCCCGCTTTAAGCTTACTGTTCGCGCTTTCATTTGCCAATCGCGTTCAAGAATTGGCTGGCCAAGGGCTTACGACTGATGCATTGCAAACCTTCCTGAATGGTATTCCTGCCTTGCAGAATTTAAGTCCAGCCGACTTAGAAGCCTTAACAGCAACTATTAATTTGGGATTATTACTTGTTTCCACAAAATTACTGGAATCCTCCTTGGGATTACCTGGGCTATCGGCCCAGTTATTGCTACCTCTATTGCCACCAGAATTAGCCGCTGCCATCTTAGGCCAAGCGTCCGCTACCTCTCAACTAAACAACACCGATTTGCAAGCTCAGCTGCAAGCCAACTTTATTGCACAGGGCTTTTCACAGGATGAGGCAGCCTTCTTGGCTGATCTTGGAGTCTCTCTTGTCAATCAAAACCTTTTGACACCTTCTTCTACATCAATTGCTCAAGATAGCATCAACCAGCAACTCTTAGTCGACTCGATCAAGGCGAGCTTAATTTTATCTGACTCAAGAGCCTTTGACCTAGCCCGTGCCGACGCCATTGCAAGAGAAGTCGTCTCTCGCACATTTGAAGATCTGGGAAATCAATCGACATCAGTTACCCAATTCAGAGCCGACCTACAATCCAATTTACAAGACCTAAATGTGCGTTCAGTGGTTGCCGATGAGGTTTTGCGCGATATCATCCTAACCTCTGCTCAAAATAGCTCCTTGCAACCCCCAGAGTTAACCAATAACGCCAATGTTGTACCACCTCCAAGTAACGTCAATGTTGCACCATCCCCAAATCCGACCATTCCTCAACAACCCTCTCAATCCATTCCTCAACAACCTTCTCAATCCAATGTCAATCGTCCATCGCAACCAGTCAATACAGACACACGGTCAGCAGATCCAGTCAATACAGATACACGGTCAGCAGATAACGTAACCATCCCTACCAGCACCACTTCAACCACCCGAACTAACACTTCCACCCCACAAACTAACAATAACGGACAGCCAGTTGATGATACCACGCCAAGTGTACCGCCAGCACCATTTACCCCATTGACTCAAGCACAACTAGTTGCCATTTTAGAACGAAGGGCTGCCGAACTATTGGTTCCTCAACTTGGAACTCAGCTCGCAAAACAAATCACCGAAGAAATTGCTCAAACTCTTTTTGGTACACCTAATCCGGATCCTCGTGATGAAGCGCAATTAAAATCGCCTTTATCATTAGTCAACACTGTCAGCAACCAAATTTATCATTTGAAGCTCGATCAAAATGAAGAATATGCCGAAGCGACAACAGAAGCGTTTAAAGAAACGATTGTGACAAGCAAAGACTTTTACGCCTTTTCCCTTAAGGTCATGGATCCCGCCTATTCGCTCATTTACTCGGCGGGTACCGGTATTATGTATGCAGGACATGAACCTTCGAATTGGAAAAAGTCGATCGATATTATTGTTTAGTAAAGATGCCTATTAATTTTATGCATGAAGGATTTTTATCAGATCGCCCCATTGAATGATCATCGATCGGATAAGAGTCAATCAAAAGGAGTGAATGTATGGAAGTGGCCATTATAGGAATAGGAGCCGCCTCTGTCAGCCTCACGGAATATTACAGTCTCAATGTATTGCAAAAATACACGGATCTGATTATTCCTCTGAAAAACATTTTTACAAAAGATCCCTCTACCCTGACAGCGACCGATTACGATATCATTTTAAACCAAATCGCAAGTCTTAAAGATTTGGCTAAAAATGGTGCGACCGATACCAATGGTGTCGAGACATTTAAGAGCTTCATGAATCAGGACATGGTCACTCATTTAAATGACATCATGCGGACTCTAGCGATCGTCAACATTCCTCCTGATCCGAATGCTCCCCCTCTTTCGACTGCCGATAAGGTTGCGACTCTTCAAAATTGGCAGTATCTGACCAATTTTCAAATTGATGTACTGGGCCCTTTAAATGCAGCCTTAGGTCTTCAATTAACGGCTTCACAATATACAGTCAAAATTACAAATCCAGGGACAGGTATCGTCTCGGATCTCACTGTCGCCGCCTCGCCCGGGCGAACGTTGCAAAGCATGCTGCAGCTCGAATACATTGGAGTCGCCAACGAGCAAATGGCTGGAAAACTCGGCTACTTGCAAGACGCATTAAGTTTGTCCCAACAAATTTTGCAGTCTCTGACAGCTATCCAAAATATCTCCAACCAGATCCAAGTATCCAATAAGTTTCCCGAATTCTCTCTGCCCAACCCAACTAACGACCTGGATGCCTATAAAAAAGCTTATAAGCAAGCTGCGAGCGCTTACTTCAACCAAATTTTTCCTTCCGCCGTTCCCGTTGCCAATGCCGCAGAGCAACTGCTCAACGCGAAACAAAAACTATGGAATCAGCTCCTAGCTCTCGAAGGGACTAGCCCTACAAACAATCGCAATGCCAGCGGCACGCTTGCCAATGCAGTCTTTCAAGTCATCAAAGATATTAGCGCCGCCTTTTCCGGCATTGCAATGACCGGCAATCCCAATTTGCAAAATCAGCTGTTTTCCGCTGTCAAGAAGTGGATCATGGATAGCCAAGATCAAAGAATCGATGAAACGGGAGGACAAGGAACTGCCGGGCAAATTCAAGATCGCATCTCCACCGCCCTCAAAACCGGACAAAACTTGGAGGAGGGGCAACGCGAAGATGTACGCAGATACCTATTTATTTTCCAAGAATTTTATAAATCAGCAGCCAGCATGCTTCAAGTATTAGGAAATATTTTTGATAAAATTAATCGTGGAATAACTAAACAATAATTTTAAAAAGCAATAACAGAGGGTTGATATTTAAAATTTAATTAATATAATATTATTAAGAGGATTTTAATCATTTTCAACGACTTTAACTCTTCGAAAGGTAGCTACTGGCTTGATATTTTGCCTCTCCTTCCGAACGCTTTCAGGTCGAAGCCGTTAAGAATTTTAAGGAGTATGGTATGGATTTAACTATTGATGGAATTGGAACGGTCCCCTCGAACCGAGCAGAGTACACGAGCGGATCCGTTTTAAAAAAGTATCTGGATAATATTGCCATTTTGAATGAGATCTTTAATCGGCGCAGTAGCAATTCAGATGCGAGTTCTACCCCCCTTTCAGCTGCCGATTTTGACAAATTGATCAATGCACTCAATCAATTGCGCGATTTGGCTAAAAACGGGGTAACGGATGGCAATCCTCCTTTGACGTTTTACATGACATCCGAAATGGCGACCAACTTGGAGTTTGTTCTCAAGTCTTTGAAGGCTGGCGGTATCATGTTGGATACCTCTTATCAAGCTGCCGATAAGGTCCCCCTATTAGAGAGCTGGCAAAGCCTGGCGGGATTCGGCGTTCAGCAAATCATGAATGCAGCCGGAAGCGTGTCGACAAGTTCAACTCGGACCTTACAGAGCATGGTGGAGCTCGAATACGTCAAACAGGGTAACGATTTGCTCGCCATTAAGTTCAAAAATCTCGAACAGAGTTTGAAAACGACGCAAGGGATCCTGGATTCGTTGACAATCATTCAAGGAATTTCCAACCAGATTACCGTGACCAACAGAGGCGACTTTGCTTTTCCTCCCGGCAACGATAACCAAATTCCTTCGGCAGCGGTTGCTCAAATCCAAAACGTATTCAACCAAATTACGAGTGGAAAAGCTGATTCTGATATGAATGGACTCGTCGGTCAGATGAGAAATTTCACCAATTCCTATAATACCAGCCGGAACGCAGCACTGAATACTGCTGCTAATAATCCGAATACGACCTTTAGCGCCGAAATGGCCAAGTTCGTCGGTGCTTCTAACATCATGAACAGCGTTTTGACAGCCGATTGGAGCTCATCATCAGGGAGCGGAAAAAGTAGCAGTACTCAAAACTTAACACTCGAGTACTACACGAGAGTTTACAAAGTTGTAGCCAGCGCCCAGTTCCGCCAAGTCTTTCCAACAGCGACCCCCACAAGCACGGCAGCAACTGAATTATTGGCCGCCAAACAAAAACTCTATCAACGCTTGCTCGATTTGGAACTCATTTCTCCAGAGAACTCGCGCTCTGTAGAAGGAACGCTTGCCAATTTTATTTATAAGGTGTGTAACGACATCAGCAACGCCTTTAAAAACCTGACGGCAACATCTAGTCCAGCCCAACTTAAGGCGGCTGTTTCTAAGTGGATCATAGATAATCAGGATCAAAAGGCAGGGGCCGGCTCATCAAATGACGCAGGAGCAATTCAAGACCGCATCACGCAAGCGATCAAAGCAGCGCAATCGTTGAATGATACAGAGAAGGAAAATGTGCGCAATTACCAATTCGTTTTCCAGCAGTTCTACCAATCAGCCGCAACTGTTTTGCAAAAAGTGACCCAAATCGTGGAAAAATTGGCGCAAGGAATTGCCCGTTAAGCACACTGGCATGTTTTTTGCAAAAGAACAAAAAATTATGGTTTAAGCCTTGGGGGCTGTTATAGATAATTAAGTGCTATTTCACCTCTCAAGTATTTCACGGAGAAAACTATGACTGACAATATAACCTTCGATGATGGTTTTCATCAGACGAGTTTTTTAAATGGTTTGCAGTACATACCGAATGCTATTCTGGGGAATGAAATTCCCCTGCCTTACTATCCTGCAAGTTTTTATAGCGATAACAATTTAAGTGCATTGCCAGATAGTGCGATTCCTTTTTATCTCTATGCTGCGAATACCTCATTGTCTGCCAGAACACAGGCAGAGCGCTTTAATCAATTTTTATCAGGCTATAGCATACCTAATATTCCAGGACCTACTGGACCATCTAAAAGCTTTACTAATTTTGCAAGCTTCCAGTCCGGTCTTTATACCGCACTGGGAATAGGGCAAAACGATGGGCTTTACCAGGGCTTAGTGCAAGAGTTTGCAGCGGCACTGAATATTCAAATTGACAGTAGCGGCAATGTCACTGGAGGCGATTGGCAGATTTTAACAACCCAACCTGCAGCTTCACCTCCTGTCAACTTTTTCAGTACGAACTCTAATAATCCCTTCATGAAGGCTTTTGCAGACTTCTTGAGCAAGTACCAGTATCCAGCCTCTACGCTTTCTGGCGATTTGGGCTTTTTAAAAAGCTTCCTCACGCAATGGCATCAATACTTATCCAATATTAGTTTATTGGTTGATCCATCGCCCTCTGCGCTTCCCGTCTTCCAAAATCTGACAACCTATCAAGCCATCTACAACGCCTATGCCAAAGACACTTCTATTAGTGCCTTTAAGGCCAGATTAAATCAGTTTTATCAAGAGCAGATGAACTCAAAAGGCTATTTTATGCCCAGCCAAATGTTAGCTGACTGGGTCGCAGCCATCCGCAATGAAAATGGCATTAACATGAATCTGGAGCTTGTCGGCTCTTCACTTGCCGGGAATAGTTCAGAAAAAGCGCTGGTTCTCAACCGCATCATCCTCCTTCTCATCTCGATTATTAAAACCTTGCAAGACGTGGGTATTGCACAGGCCAACCGCCTAACGTATCTGACCAAGTATCAAAACGTTTACACTGCCTTGCAAACCCAAATTCCCGTCTTTTTAAAAGACGGAAGTAATCCTTTGGGAAAAAGTAGTACTGAAGCTGGACAAACCCGTAACGACTTAAACTCCTCTTTCAATGGTATTTTAACCGACAACATGAGATCTCTCAGAGGTATTCAAGAGGATAATGCTAAAAAATTACAATCAAACGTTAATGCTACAAACGATGCTGTTAACCAACAAACCGACATGGCATCTACTTTTATTCAGCAGATGACCACGCTTTTGAGCACCATATTGCGTTAACAGGAATAAAAAAGGAGCAAGCAGACTTCAAACACCTAACCCAAGACAGCTTCTATGAATGGATGTTTATGCTAGCTTTACAGACGTTTAAAGGACTTTTTCATTTGAATAAAGAAATAATGATGACAAGAATTAGAAGGAGGCAGCTATGAAAGGTTCTCGGGGAACAAAAGGTCAAATGAAAAAAGAAGCCTTAGATTCATCCTTTCAAGAAGATGAAAAATTTCAAAAAGCCTACAGCGACATCATGAACCGCATGTTCAAAGATGGAATGACTCCAAAAGATGCGATGGGAGTCAATAGCAATGTATTGGAAAGCATTTATGCGCAAGCGTACCGGCTTTACAATACAGGCAAATACATCGAAGCCACTCATCTATTCCGCATCTTGATTATGATGAACGTGACGGAGCCTAAGTATACTCTAGGCCTTGCCGCTTGCTTTCACATGTTAAAAGAGTATAAAAATGCCATTCAGACTTATACGATGTGCAGCACAATAGATCCCAATACTCCCATTCCCTATTACCATTCATCTGATTGTTTCATTCAAATGAAGGACTATCTCTCAGCGATGCTGTGCTTGCAACTAGCCATTGACAAATCAGAGAACAGACCTGAATTTGCCAAAATTAAAGAGCGCGCGACGATGAGTTTAGAAAGCTTAAAACAGCAAAATCTGCCTTCCACTCCTGTGACAATGGAGGAAGAAGAGATTTAAACTTAACGCCTCGCTCATTGCTAAACGTCATTAGCACACAAGGTAAGTCTAATGATGAATTATTAAAACTCTCGGCTGTTCAGTCAGCCGAGTATTTGAGGTAAATATGCCAATTAATAGCGACTTTAGCAGCACAGCAACGACTGGCGATTTTGCCTTTAACTTTACCCTTACAAGCGACAAAACCGATAAAGCGTCAACCCCACAAGGAATAGGCACTATAGGCACACAAGCCTACGAAGATGTGCAAGATACAATCGGCGATTTTACATTTACTCCCCTGCATTTTGTTACTTTGCCGGCCTATCCATCACCCGCTCAATCGCCAACCTTGCCGCAACCAAATGCCGATACCCAAGATTTTACTCAACAGCAGCCCTATGGGGAAGTTGAGCAAAAGATGGTCACAGATTTTTTTGCACAAAATGTGACAAAACAGCTACAAGAGCTACCTTTATCCCCTCCACTCTCCACAGAACAAAAAAAAGCCGTCTTTGAAGCCATCATGAACGGAACAATGCCGGCCGATCCAGCGCTTGCATTCCTTGCCAAAACAATCGGGGACAAGGCAACTGCAACAACGCAAGAAGAAGGCAATCTGCCTAAAACTTGGACCATTACCTCTAAGCTAGCCAATGACTGGACTCCTGCCCCCATCCAGCCTTACAGCGCAGAGAAACAAGGCCAAATCAATGAATATTACGACCAAACGCTTCTGGACAAAGCCACGAATTATATCGAATCCAATCTTATTACGGGGAACGCCGAAGAAACGGCCATGCTCATAGAGGCCATTAAGACAGGCAAGGTGGCTCCTGAAATAGCCGATCTCTACCTCGAATTAACAGCCGAAGCCCGAGCCGAAACCCAGCAGGCTTTTGGCTTGTCAAGCACATGGTTTAAGGGATCGGAAAGCGTTGACGACTGGAAACCGATCAACGTAGGAATTATCACTCCGGCAAAGGTCTCTGAAGCCAAAATGAATGCAATGTTGAGCAACTCAGAGCAGCTATTTACCGAAACGCAAGACACCGCTAAAACATTCATGGATAGTCTACCGCCAAACGACCCCAACCGGGTTGCCTTGACAGAATTCCTTAAAGTAATCGGACAAGCCATTCGAGATCTTAAAGCCACTTTAAGGGAAATTCAAATCAAGGATGCCGAAAAAACAAAAGAGAATTCGAATGCCAAACTGGACCAATTGGCCGACAGGCGTTTGCGGGCAGACGAACAGTCAAAAAAAATGGATGACCTGCAAAAAAAGCAACGGTCGATGGGCGACATGGGTAAAGTCATGAAGGTCCTCGTGCCTGTCATTTCAGCGATTGCTATGGTGATTTCGACTATTGTATCGCTAATTGTCGGAATTGGTATCGCAGTTGGTACTTTTGGTATTGGTACAGCTGCCGGTATAGCCGTCATTATAGCTGGTGTATCAATTTCAGCGGCCATTGGAGCAGCCCTTTTGACTTATTCTGTTATGGACAGCACCATGGATGTCACCCAGAAGGCAGTCAAGCTGTTCGATAAAACCGTGCGCTCTATGCTACCCCCCGATGCTCCTGATTGGGCAGTCAATCTGGTCAAAGCAACGATTGTTATCGCTGCTGTCGCTGCATTGGCAGCCATCGCTATTTTGCTCATTGTAGCAAGCTTCGTTACGGGTTCAGGACCCGCTGCCGTAGCCAGTTCCACTGTACAAGCGGCTTTAATGGCCATCATGAAATCTCTCATGCAAGGAGCCTTGCAAATTACTCTCATGCTGGCAGCCCAACTTTTGATGGCAACCAAAGTAGTTCCAGACCTTATAAGCTCCATCTTAAAGGCTTCTGGAGTCGATAAAGAGACCATTAAAAATGTTGAAATTGCAGTCACGGTCATTCAGATGGTTGTCGTCATGGCTGCTGTGGTTGTCGCAGGAGCCGCTTCCGGAGCCGGCGCCAAGGCTGCCGCCAGCACAGCTACAGACACGGCTGGCAATATAGCACAAGCTGCTAAGACGCAAGCTCAGTCGGCAGCTAAGGGATTGATGGATTTGATTTTGGAACCTATCAAAAATCTGATCAATTCCATCAAGGAAATGGGAAATATTTTTAGCGAACTAAAAGGTGTTGCAAAAACGCTTGTTGAAGATGGGCTTAAAGCGGCAATGAAAGAATTTCTGATGATGGTTAAGGATCGGGCTCCAGACCTAGTCAATGCAATGGCCAAGAGTTTGCCTTTAGGGACTCAAATGGTTGGAGGATTCGTCACAGGGGCCTACCAGGTCCAAGCAAGCAAATTAACAAAAGATGTTGGTGAATTAAAATCACTGGAAGAGTCTATTGAAGGAATGATTCAAGCCTTAGAGAAATTATTGAAAAATATTCAATCGGGAATGGCCGGACGAGACGACTTTATAGCGCAACTGCAACAACTCTATTTGCAAATTTACAATTCAGCGACTAAAAGCCAAGCGAACCTATTCAATGCAGTGCAAGGATAAAAAAACTATTATTAATCGGATAAATTAATGGAAGCACATTCTAAAGCTCAACAGAGTGAATGGCTGATAAACCAATCTAATTTATCTCTTGACTCCAGCTGGCTAACCCTTGGATAGCCAGCTTAATCACACAATGAGGTTACTTATGGGAGAGAATATATCGGGCAATAGTTTCCAAGATCCAACCGTTAATTATTCATTTAACGCAGAGACCACCAACTCAGATGCGACTTATGTAACAGCAAAAAAAGAAGTCACTTATAGCTTTACAATAACAGCAGATACCATCGGAACGGACTTCAAACCTTTGCATTTTACTGAGAAAGGCGCTTACACATCCGAATCGCAAACCCCCACATTATTTCACCCTCAGACTGACGAGCAAAACAATCAGACCCAGCCATACGGCGAAACCGAGCAAAAAATGGTTAAACAGTTTTTTTCGGATAACGTGGTTACTGCACTAAAACAAAAGAATTTAACTCCGGAGGACGGTAAAAAAGTCTATGATGCCATCATGAACGGCACCACTCTTTCAGATCCCGAACTGCAAGAGATCGCAGTAACAATTGGAGCGGAGGCCACAGCTAAAACAATCGAAGAAGGCAATTTGCCCAGCACATGGACAGTGACTTCAACTAAGGCTCAAGATTGGACTCCAAAGCCCATCATCCCTTACAGCTCGGAACAGCAAGCGAACATCAATGAATACTACGATCAAGCCGTTTTGGATAAAGCGACGACTTACTTGCAAGATCATGCGCTCGAACTGGATCCAGATCAAGCCATTAAATTAATAAATGCCGTTAAAACAGGTGTCGTCTCTTCAGATATCGCCGACATCTATCTTCAGCTTACAAGCGAGGCACGAGTAGAAACGCAAGCAGCCTTCGGCCTACCAAACACCTGGTTTAAAGGTACACAATCTGTAGACGATTGGAAACCCATTAACGTTGGAATCATTACTCCGACAAAAGTAGCTGCTGCTCGTTTAGAAGGAATGCTTGGCAACGTCGAAACAATCTTTAACGATGTAAGCGCAGCAGCACAAAAACTGCTCGACGGACCTCCTCCACTCGCAGCAGATGATCCTAACAGAATTGCTTTGACTGAATTCTTAAAAATCATTGGTACGGCGATCAAAGATTTGAAAGCAACTTTACGTGAAATTCAAATCAGGGACGCTGAAAAATCCAAAGAAAATACCAAGTCCAAATTCAGCCAATTAGCCGACCGACGCCTTCGTGCCGAGGAACAGTCTAAAAAGCTCGAAGAGTCGTTGAAGAAACAAAGGCAAATGAAATCCATGGGGCTTTCCATGAAAATCATTGGGCCGATCATTGCAGCCTTAGCCACCATACTCGGGGCCTTAATTGCAATTGCAACTTTAGGTACGGCGACAGTCGCAGGTGTGGCTTTGATTGCAGCAGGTGTTGCGATCGGAATAGCCATGACTGCTTACTCCATAGCCGACAGTATAACCGGAGTCACACAAAAGATTGTCGAAGCCTTTAAAAATGCGCTTGAAAAAATGATGCCCAATGCCCCTGACTGGGCAAAAGCCTTGGTCAAAGCCTTAATTGTCGCTGTGATCGTAGCTATTTTAGCTGTCGTCATTGTGGCTGCAATGGCAACAGGAAGCGGAGCTGGCGCTGCTACCAATATTGCCAGTCAAGCCGTAGCACAAACTGTAAGAGCCGCTGTAGTGGAAACTGTTAAGCAGATTGCATTGCAAGCGATGATCATGGTCATTATGAGCAGTAACGCCTTACCAGAGCTTGTTGGCGGCATCCTTAAGGCTGCAGGTGTAGACAAGAAAACTCAACAAGCCATTGAAATGGTCGTCATGGCCATCACTTTAATTGTATGTATGGTTGTCATGGCGAAAGTTGGCGGTGCGGGTACAAAAGGAGCAGATGCTGCCAAAGATGCTGCCGAAAAATCAACCACTGAAGTAGCAAAAACTGTACAGGAAAGAGCAAGAGAGCTTCTAACAAGGCTCGGCGAACAAATGGATAAGTTAAAAGACAATGTGAAAAACCTTCCCGCTAATATCAAAGAAGAGTTTAAAGGCACGGTCGATGCATTTAGGAAACTTGATAAGTGGGATGTCTTAAATGCCGCAGCCCAAAGTGCTCCAGCTGCCGTCCAAGTGGTTGGAGGCGCAGTAACTGGGGCTATGACTATAAAAGCTGCTCGCTTACAAAAAGAAGTCGGAGAGATCAAATCTGCCGAAGAATTATTGGAAGGGATGATTCAAGCCCTCGAGCAATTGTTGAAAAACATACAAAGTGGTATGAGTAGTCGCGACGATTTCATCGCACAACTTCAACAGATTTACACCGATCTATACAAGGCCGCAGACAAGAGCTATGGTCAGCTTTTCAATTCAATACAAGGTTAAGGAGGAGCTATGACGAGTGCAAGAGAACAAGTTAAAACTGCCATTGATAAAGTTGATGCGGATATGCCAGCTAAAACTAGGCAAAGGGCGGAAGATGCCATTGTCAAAATCATGGAAGGCGCCCCTCCTGCAGATGCTCTTGGATTTACACCTGAAATGATGGAAACCATCTACAAGTATGGATATACTCAGTTCCAAGCTGGAAAATTCCAGGATGCTTTGAATGTATTCAGCTTCCTGCGCAAACTGGATGTTAGCAATTACCGCTACTCATTCGCCATAGCCGCCTGCCATCAATATCGTCATGAATATGAAGAGGCAGGAGCTAACTATATTATTTGTACTTATTTGGACCGGCTCAATCCCATTCCCAATTTCCATCTCTATGATTGCTTTGTCAAACTGAATAAACCCATGTCTGCTTTACAAGCCATAAAGGAAACGATTGCACTCGCTGAGCTAAACCCTCATTACGATGAACTCAAAGAAAAAGCCTTGCTCGAATACAAAAGCTTTAAGAAGGAGTTGAAAAAGTACATCAAAGAAAACTTTGATAAAGATCATCTTGATCAGGAGTTCATAGAAAAAGAAGGAGAAGAGTTATGAATGCTCCTCCAACAGGATATGGTTTTTCATCGAGCCCCACTTCACCCGACTATGTCGACTTAAATTCGACAGAAAAGTCGGAACAGCTCTCTAACACCCAAATGAAGCAAGGGGCTCCAACTAATCCTGGCGTTATCTTAACAACCGACAGCTTAGAGGTTCCTATCGAAGTCGCTTTTGGAATAAACTCCGACAAAGCGAGCTCAAGCAAGCCCTCTTTATTACCGCTCTTCCGCACGCGCTATGTTGAAGATCGGCAGACAGAAGATTTAAGCCTAAGCTACTATCAAGAGCGTCTCAACAGTCTAACCCTAGAGATGCAGCAAAGGCTAAATCTCGATAAATCGAAGCCTTTTGAAGAGCGCGATCCCGATCTGATCGCATTGGATAATAGCTTAAAATTTGAGGCCCATTTAATGGCTTTGGCAGGCAGTTCCTCCGTTCCAGGTTCTGCACCAGATGAATCGACGCTCATAGGCGCGCAGCAGTATCTGGGACTGCCTGACTTGGTCAAACAAGAATTATTAAATTATGGATTAATCGTTACCAACTTTTTAGACGATCATTTGACCACGATTGGACCCAATGACCCAAGTTACGACCTTCTATTGAATGTATCTAACCAGCTAAAGGAGGCCATGCAACTATTTCGTTCAAAAGTATCGCATGAGTAAAAAGATATAAAAAGGAGCCCGTTTGCAATGCCATCCAATTATCAGGCCAAACTCAAACGCTTAGAGCATCAGCTTTCGCTCACCGAAAACCTTCTCCAAACGCATCCATTGGTCAGCGAGCGCCTAACAATTTTGCAAACGATCTTGCACTACTTTACAAAGCAGGCTGAATGGTCGGCAGCAGGTCCCTTATCAAGACTTTCCATGACCTTCCATACGGCTTTGTGTGCACAAGAGACGAGGCAGTCCCAATCGGGCTTTATGGGACCTGCATTAATGCGGCTGCAAAAAGGATTAGCCAGCCTCATGCAGACTCTATTAAGTCCAACTGACAAAAAATTAACGGACTTACTCGTCTCCTTTACGCAAACGATGGCTATAGCTGTTATTTATTTACTTACACAGACGCTTGGGAACTGGAAAAAAGTCTTTCCTCCTGATGATCCAGGAGCCGCTAAGGCTGCAGGACTACTCTTAAGAGAATTAGGCATTGCTTTTGCTCTTGGATCAAGATTGCTCGAGACCCCTTTTTTGGCCCTCGGGCAGCAATTGAATTTGGATGAAAAACGACAAAAAAGGTTGAGCCATATAGGTTTGGGCTACTTGCTGATACTCGTTCTACTGGTCAACGAAGAAGATCAGCCCAACAACGAAGAGTTATTTGAACTCATCCAACGTTTTATGGACCCAACGCTTGGAGACATTGAGGAGATCATTCAAGAGGCTCAGAACCAGGGTGTGATTGAAAGAGAATATGCCTCAACAGCTTTGAGCCAATTGCAACTCATCCGAAGAGCTATTGACTCTTCCGATGCGGCGTCACTCAAATTAGCCTTATTAAGTAGCTTTGATGCTTTAGAATTACCTTACGGAGAGGTGAAAAAAGATTTAAGTACACTCATTGCGCTATGTAGACAAGTGAACGAGAGCTTTAAAAATATATTTTATCAATCAGAACTGTCGATGACAAGTATGACTCAATCCGCTTAACAGCTAGATCGATTGTCATCGTATCATTTAAAAAGGAGACACACTATGGGTGGTAATATTCCTAGTGGTGGAACAAACGATCCAACATTCAACCTTAATCTTCAATATGATCGTCCAGGCGTGGATAATGATGTTGATGTCAGCATACAAGGTAGTAGTGGACGAGTTTCTATTGATATTGTAAAAGGCGATCCGAATAAAGCCGATACGATCGAAACCTTCAATATATTAGAAGGGCAAAATTTCCGCATTACGGGTTCCTTTAGTACTTCTGCTTCAGCACCGGTTCTTGATCCTCCCCTTGCAGAAGCTATTAAACAAGCGGTGATGATCGCCCTTACTTTTTCGCTGCCAAAAGATGACAAAACTTCACAAGCCGTTTATGATGCCATCATCGACTATCAAACTAAAGTGGCGATGGCCAATTTGGGCATGAAAGATCCAAACGGCAAGACAGAAGGAACTTCTACCACGTCATCCACTCCCCCTCCAGGTGGGGGCGACCCTATCAAGCAATTGGCTTCCAACCCATTCTTTAACCCATCCTTTTTGGCTAACTTTTCAGCCATTATGGATGAACTGCTTAACCTCAAAAGAGACACAAGCTACTTGGAAGCCCAAGTCGAGCTTAAGGCACGCGAATTGACTATAGCCATTACGACCACTCAATCCGAATTAACCTTGATGATTGCCCAAGCCCAAGCGGCCGAAAAAATGGTTGAAGCCATCACCTCCTTCATTCAGGCTGGTGTCGCTGCCATTTCGCTTGCACAGACCTGGGGTAATGCAGCCACAGCACGCAAAGACGCTGAAAAAACCCTTGCCGCCGATAAAAAGATCGAACAGCAAAATCTCGATAAAGTAAAAGCCCAGAGAGATGAAATTGAGCAAAGATCGCCTGTCGTCAGCACCGATCCCAATGGAGTTCAAACTAGAAATCCTCCTCTTACACCAGCAGATGAAAAAAAATTAGCTCAGTACGATAAAGAAATTGCAGGGCATGAAAAATCGCTTCAAAACATGGATAGACCCGAGTACTTGAGACAGCTCATCAATACACGTACTCAGGAATTAAACCTTCAATCTGACCTCAAGCAACAAATAGTCAAGAACGTTGTTGCAGGTGCCGGTTCTGCAATCCAATCTGGAATCATTGCAGAAAGAGGCAGCCTCGAAGCCCTCAAGGTCATGAACGATGGTTACTTGGATCTGCTTAGAAAATATGGAGATTCAACAGCCAGATCTAAAGATCAGGAAAAAGCAGACTTCAAAGACTTAGTAGACTTCGTCAACAAAATCACTGACAGCGTATTCAAAGCACACTCTTTGAGTCCTGCATAAACGGAAGGGGTAATTTTTTAAAATTATTACTAGCTAAATAATTAATAAAGGATGTTAAAGTACATAGGTTCTTGATCCCTTGACTTTTTCATCCTTTTTTTATGAAGGAACCTATTTATGCTGGATAATTTCATTCGTCAACTAGGCCGAGAGCTCGAAATGGAAGATTTGATCATCGCTCCAGAACCTGGCCATTATACCGTTCCATTTGAAGATGAGATCCAAATAGATTTAATTCAAAGTCCTCATAGTTATCTATTCAAAGGGGTCATTGGAGCATGCCCTCAAGACAATCTCGATGCATTTTTATTTAAGGCAATGGAAGCCAATCTATTCGGACGAGGCACTCGAGGAGCTGCAATTGGGTTAAATGGAGAAGGGAATGTGTTGACGCTTTCGCTAGAGCTAGACTACAATAGTACCTATAAGGACTTCCGGGAAAAACTTGAAGATTTTGTGAGCATTTTAGATTTTTGGCGAAAAGAGACATTAAAACACCACTAATTATACCAATGCCATTCAAATGAGGTATAAGAGGTGTATTTTGCCTTAATCTAATCGACATAAGGCTGCTTGGCTAGAGTACCTCAATGTCTTGACAAGCAAACCAATCGAAGCGTTACAAAAGAAACCGCATGGATTTGCAATTTTTTTTCTGATAAATGATAATAGAATGTTTTTTCTTTAACTCAGTGGGTAAAATATGGTTGCGAGACTAGTAGCAGAAGAAGGAGACCTTAAGGGATTAATTCTTTCCCTAGAAAATGGCGATACATGGGTAATCGGAAGAGATCCCGATGAATGCCAGCTTGTCATCCAAGATCCACTTACTTCTCGCAAACACCTGGTTGCAAGACGCACACCCGAAGGGATTTCTGTTGAAAATTTGAGCTCGACTAATCCCATTCAAATCAATGAAGAAGAAATTGGCGAGCAGCCCCGCATTTTACAACAGGGTGATACAGTCAAAATTGGAAATGAGGTTTTCCGCTATTATACCGATACATCGGCCCATGTTCTAGACGAAGGCTCTCCCTCAGAAGTTAAAGAACCATCTGAGCAAACTCCCATAGAAATTGATGACCATCCCAATCCAGCCTCTGCCTATCCGCTTCATTCTCAAGACCGATCAGAATCGGAAGAGGAAAAAGAGAATGACACTATCTTTGACGAAGACGAAGAGTCTTTTTCTCCTTTAGCCGAGATTAATTTTGGCATCGCAGAAACTGGACGCTGGCTGCTAAAAGTCATCGGGGGCCCGAATAATGGGGCTGAATTTTACATGCAGGCCGGACATAGCTATATCCTGGGAACCGACCCGCACAGTTGCGACATCGTCTTTCAAGACACGAGCGTTTCGCGCCAACACGCCAAAATTATCGTCTCTCCAGAAGACAGTTTGGCCATTGAAGATTTAAAAAGCCGCAATGGCGTGCTGGTCAGCGGAGCTCCAGTCGAAGGCAAGCAAGCACTCATACCAAGCATGATTGTGACAATCGGAACGACCTCGTTTGTCGTTTATGATCGCGAAGGCGAAATGCAAACAATTATTTCCCCTCTTCTTCCATCCATCGTCAAAGTTTTACAACACGAAGAGGAAGCGCCTAAAATAGAAGAAGTTCCTCCTCCTGCGCCTGTGGAAGTGGAAGCAGCAGCGGCTACACCTCCTCCAGAGCCTGCCCACCATTTTGGTCCCTACATTCTACTCGCCATCATCATTGGCTTATTTGTATTAGCAGGCATTGGGACGACCGCCCTCTTTAAAAGCGAACCTGTCGTCACGCTGACTCAAGAAAATGCTCCCGAGCTCGTTCAACAAGCACTCGACTCTTTTCCTGCAGTGCGTCATTCGTATAACAAGACCAGCGGCAATTTACTCTTGCTCGGACACGTACGCAGCCAGGCAGAAAAAAATCAGCTCATGTATAACCTGCAAGGTTTGAAATTTATTAAAAACATCGACGATAGCGGTATCATTATCGATGAATTTGTTTGGCGTGAAATTAATTCGGTTCTCTCCAAAGATCCCGCCTGGAAAGGAATCACCATCCACTCTCCAGAAGCTGGCCAGTTTATCTTATCGGGCTACTTGGAGACCCGCAAGCAAGCTGAACAATTATCAGATTACATCAGCGTGAACTTCCCTTATTTAGATCTTTTAAAAAAACAGGTGGTTGTTGAAGAAGATGTCATCACTCAAATTAATGTCTGGCTCCAGACCTTCAATTTAAGAGGTGTCTCAGCAAAGATAGCCAATGGAGGCGAGGTCACACTCTCGGGCAATGCTCCGTCCGATAAGGCGGGAGAAATCACGCAGCTCATTGCAAAGATTAAAGGCATTTCAGGAGTGCGTCTTGTCAATAACTACATCAAATCTGAAGCACCAGAGATGGGCATTGTCAATCTATCCGACCGCTACGAAATTACGGGACAGTCTCGCCTAGGCACTCGCTACACGGTTGTCATCAATGGCCGTATTTTATCAGAAGGCGACAGCTTAGATAGCATGGTCATTACAAGTATTAAGCCCCATGCCGTCTTTTTGGAAAAAGATGGGACAAAATATCGCATTGATTATAAGTAATCATCATGCTTTAAGCTTTTATTTAACTACCCATCCGAGTCTGGGCTAACGCAAAGGTTTAGCTTTCGTTAACCCCCTCTCAGTTGGGTTATAAACTCAATGAGGTTTGAAATGTTTGGTTTAGAAAGTCAAAAAAAGAAAAAACCGGTTGAAGAGTTTGTCTTTGAATTGGAAACAGAACTAAAAAATTCTAAAAAGAATAAAGAGCTCCGTCAAAAAGTAGAAGAAAGGATCCAAAAAATCAAAGAAGCTCTACGCTCGGGAGAAAACCAGGAAGAATTTGACCGCTTCGGCCTGCTTCTTCATGGTTATACCTCCTTACTCAAAGTCATCTCGCGCTTCAATCCCAAATAAATTAACGTGTCATTGCGCGCAATTTGACTTTTTTCTACGATAAAAAATGAATTGATTTTGATACACAGACTACCTAAAAAAAGCTTCTTACACTTACAAGAGCTTGTTTTAAGATGTTTTGTGTACATCACACTATAATGATGGAAACAAAGGACTTGTGTTATGAATCAAGAAAAAATAGATGAATTTAAAGAAGACTTCGCCTTACTGATCGAGGCAGGCTTTGTAGCAGTTAAGCAGCTTGATGAAACAAGCTCTACTCGTATCTTTCATGCGGCTCAAGCTTTAAGCCCTCATAGCACAGCTCCTCAAATTGGGCTCGGCTATATTGCGCTTAATAAACTTGAACTCAAAGAAGCCACCCGCATTTTTGAATCTGTTTTACAAGTAGAACCTGAAAATTATCTAGCCCAAACCTTTTTGGGAATGTGTTTATTGCTGAATAAAGCTAAACGCAAGAAAGGTGAAAAACTCATCCAAGAAGCAATAGAAAAAACAACCGATCCAACGATTAAGAATCTGGGGACTATCTCTTTAGAATGGGCTGATAAAGATCTTTCCAAAACAGCCAAAGCACCATTTTTTGCTCAACAAGCCGGCCAAGCGGCTGATGAGGAAAAAGAAGAAAAATAATGCCTTGTGAGCGTACTAGGCAGTGAGAAACAAAATAACTTACCTAGCACGCTCACCCGATCCAAGCACGTTCGTAGGTTTCATCAAAACGGCCGAAAACACAATCAAGGACCGCAAATCGGCTCAAAAAACAATCCAAAAGCACACCACAGCAAGCAAAATAAAAATTTAAAACGACCCTTTAAGCGCTTTTAAACTATGATTGAATCTTGCACCACCTCCACAGCCATGCATAAAATGGCCCTCATCATCCCCTACCGCAATCGCGAAGAACACTTAGCAGAATTCCTGCATTCTTTTCCCCCTAAAATGAAAGAATTATGCCCCGCAGTCGATTATCACATTTTCATCATCGAACAAACACCTGGTAAATCGTTTAACAGAGGCAAACTGCTAAATGTAGGCTTTATCTTGACCCAAGGGGAATTCGACTACTTCTGCTTTCACGATGTCGATATGCTTCCAACATCTGCAGACTACTCTTTCCCAAACGTTCCCACACATCTGGCTGCCGATGTCAGTCAATTTAGAGAATGGATAGGTAAAGGGCTCGCTTACAAAAACTACTTTGGAGGAGTCGTCTTATTCAATAAAGCCGACTTTGAGAGGATTAATGGCTATTCGAACCAATACTGGGGCTATGGCATCGAAGATGATGATTTAATTGTCCGGGTTGTTGAAAGCGGGCTCTCCTGGATCAGACGCCCCGGCATCTATGAAAGTCTCTCTCATGACTATTCAGGGGGCACTCCCGAACACCACGCTAACAAGGCACGCTTTATCAACATTCTCAAAGAACTGGAAAGCGATCCATCAGGTCTATCCGACTTGGATTTTAAAGTCATCAAAAAAGAAACTTTTAGTAATTACTCCCATTACCTGATTGACATTTAATTAAAAAAGGCAAACAAAAACAGTGAAAAAGACCCGACATTGATTTTGTTAAGCAATTTACCAGATTAGTATCATTAATAATGTGACCATCAAAAATCAAACCATTAGTAAAAAACCTTAAAAACAAAGATTTTACAAATAATAATTTTAATAAAATTGAGACTATATTGATTTAATTAATCTGGTCTGCTATAATTAAAAATGAGAGGGAAGAGGATTTAAACAATCTTGTTAGGTCCTATGGTGATCATAGGAGAGCCCCTCAAATAAATTGAGCTGAAGGAGAAGTTAAGAAGTTACAAGAAGGAATCGAGTAGGTACAATAGAGTGAGTTCTTCTTAACTTGAGCAAAAAGAGTTTGGTTGAAGTGAAAAAAGTTTAAGTGTTGTAGCGTTTCAGAATCGAAGTCGTGAAAGAGACTCTAACTCTCTTGAAGGACTTCAGGAAGTGTAATTTCCCAAATCTGAATTCCCTACTGAGCTTATTATCTAACATTAATAAGATGAAGTAGTAGGAGGAGAATATGGCAAACGGTGCCGGATATACGACAGGTGGTGGAAGCGGTGCTGACTTTCAGGGTAACTATGTAGAACAAGGTTTTAAGGTTGACTTTTTGATTAGCATCGTCAACGACGCAACGGTGAGTGCTAAAAGAAAGCTGGAAATCTTAAAGGCAAGACGTAGTTCTATCAGTATTGCCGATATGTTCGACATGCAAATGTTGATGAACCACCTTTCTCAATTATCAGAGATGTCAACAGCTGTTGTGAGTGCATCGAACTCAGCGATCTCATCAATGGCTCGTAACGTTAAAGGATAATCGTCGGCTGGCTAAACCTTGGTTTAGCCCCGATTATGACCTCGGGTTGAGTTTGATCTTTACGATTTTGAATAAGAGTTGGAAGACTCGAATTCTTCCCGGGTCATTGGTTATTCTCTAAACACCTTAAAGGCAAAGGAAAGCTTGTCATGGCATTAGAACAAAAAGTCGAAGCAGTGAAAAAGGTTAGTGAAGCGCTTAGCAAGCAGCAGCCTGCCGCGGCTCATGAAGAGCTCGAACGTATGGCGCCTAATAAAGAGCACTTTCAAACTCTTTTAGACACTTCGCATACAGCCCAGCCAACTTTTCAAAGACTAGATGGAACAATGGTTGCTCCCGAGGGGATTCATCCTGTGGATAATCCAATTTTTGGAGACAACAACGTCACGGTCCAAAGTAATGGAACGGCAACGGATCAAGAGAACAAAAAGCGCCAGCATCGCGGTTCTGATGAGGTGGAGGGAATTTCGAGTGTTGATAAGAAGGCGACCCCATCTTCTTTAATGGAAGAGGTCAAGAAGCTCAACACAAAGGTCTCTAAAATCGCTCATTTGACTCCTGAGGAGCTCAAGAATCAGGCTCAAACGGTCATTGCACAAATCGATCAGGTCAAGACTCAATTAAATCAAGCACATACCGATATTAAGCCTTCGTATCAAACGCTTTTGCGCAATCGTTTGACACACATAGACGACAACTTAAAAATCGCTCTTTCCAAAGCAGGTGTTGAATACACGCCTCCTGTTGGACAAGCAACAGACATCAACAGTCCCAATCCCATTAAACGCTTCCTTGGTTATCTAACAAGCAGCCAATATCAACTCGAGCATTTAAGCCAAACGATTGAATATATGAACCTCACAAAGGTTCAAATGACTCCTGCAAGCATGCTGACTATTCAAATCAAAATGGGTTATGTACAGCAGCAGATTGAATTGTTCACTAGTTTGTTAAACAAGGCTTTAGAATCGACAAAAACGATCATGAACGTTCAAGTCTAAAGCAAAAAGCATCGTTAGTTTTTCATCTTTAATAAGGATACACTTGACACAAGATGTCAGTTGTCCTTATTTTCGCTATCTTCTATTCCAACTAAAGGTAAAACTCCCATGTTTAACGATCAAATTGACAAACTACTGGGCGATCTGGATGAACTGCAGCTCACTACGGTAAACGGACGCATTACAGAGATCGTCGGCATGCTGATCAAGGCTGTCGTTCCACAAGTTAAAATCGGTGAAGTATGTTTAATCAAGCGGGCTGGCGAACCTCTAAGAGCCGAAGTCGTGGGATTTACAAAAGATGAAGTTCTTTTGTCTCCTCTTGGAGAAATGACGGGGATTGGCCCCTCCTCTGAAGTTATTCCAACTCATTTACCCTTACACATCAAAGTTGGCCCTCAACTGTTAGGACGCATTCTCAATGGTTTAGGAGAGCCTTTAGACGAGGAAACTAAGGGTCCTCTGATTCTCGAAGAAACCTATCCAGTTATTCAAGCTCCACCAGATCCTGTCAAGAGAATGCCCATCCACAACCCCATTTCGGTCGGTGTAAGAGCCATCGATGGCGTTCTCACAACCGGACTTGGTCAGCGTGTTGGCATTTTTGCGGCAGCGGGCGGTGGTAAGTCGACATTGTTAGGCATGATTGCTCGCAATGCTGTCGCAGACGTCAATGTCATCAGCCTAATCGGTGAGCGGGGAAGAGAGCTTCGTGAATTTATTGAAAAAGATTTAGGCCCCGAAGGACTCAAACGTTCGGTGCTCATCGTTTCAACATCCGATCAAGCATCTCAACTGCGACTCAATGCTGCATACGTTGGAACAGCCATAGCGGAATACTTTAGGGATCAGGGAAAATCTGTCATTCTCATGATGGATTCTGTTACCCGTTTTGCCAGAGCCTTAAGGGAAGTTGGGCTCGCAGCTGGAGAACCTCCTGCTCGTGCAGGTTACACTCCTTCTGTCTTTTCAACCCTCCCCAAGCTTCTTGAACGCGCGGGCAACTCAGACAAAGGACATATTACAGCTTTTTACACCATCTTGGTAGCCGGGGACGACATGAACGAGCCGGTGGCAGACGAAGTACGCTCTATCTTGGATGGCCACATTATCTTATCCAGCGAATTAGCCCGTCAGTATCACTATCCAGCGATCGATGTTCTTTCTTCTGCAAGCCGTGTAATGAACGCAATTGTCCCTAAGGAACATTTACAGTTAGTTGGTAAGCTGAAAGAAGTGTTGGCAAACTATAAGAAAAACGAACTTTTAATTAAAATCGGTGAATATAAAAGAGGAGCAGATAAGGCGGGCGACTTTGCCATTGACTACATTGAAAAAGTTTTAAAGTTTTTAAAGCAGGGAGTCGATGAAAAGTGTTCTTTTCAAGAAACCGTGCAACTGTTGAAATCTCTTTTTAGATAAAATCGATTGAGGCATGATGAGCAAAATTGTTTATCCTTTAAAGCAAGTGATAGATGTAAAGCAAAAGAGGGTTGATGAGGCTGAAAAGGTCGTTAGAGAAAGACAGCTCGCCTTAGAAAAAGAAAAGGAAAAACTGGCTCAACGCGAAGCAGAAAGAGATAAGGTTAAAAAACACCATCGGGACAAACTTAACCAATTACGTGAAACCATAGACGAAGGAACCACAAGCCCTAAAATCATACAAATGAAGGCTTATATTAAGGTCGTCGATGAAAAATTGGTCATAGAAGAAAAAAAAGTTAAAGATCAGCAAGAACAAGTTAATCTTGCTCAAAAAAATTTAGATCAGGCTAAAGAAGAGTTGCGCATTAAGCGGCAAGAAGTAGACAAGCTCCTCAGTCATAAAAAAGACTGGGAAAAGGAGATGCGCAAGGAATTGGAGATTATTGAAGGACGCGAACAGGATGAACTCGGCTCTATTATTTACGTCTCGAACCAGCGTCGCAATTCGTCATAGCCTGTAACACTTAAGGTAAGGAGTCATCGTATGCCATCTACAGAGGAAACCAACCCCATTAATCCCAATCCTGCAAGTCAAGCAGCGCAAGGGACCCGCACGAGACCCGATGGGCTGCCGCGCACAGATAAAAACTTTAAAAAACTCATTAGAGATAATAAGCCCAAAGATGAAGAGGATGAAGATGTCGCCTTAGATGAAGATTTCGAGGCCCCCTCTCCACCTTCCCTCTTTGATTTATCAGCTAAAAGTAAAGCACGCTCTAAGTCTGCCAACTCCTCTTTAAATCAAAGCCCATTTTTTGCTGATGCAGAAAAATCTCCTGTCGAAAGATCTTTCTTAAAACAGCCTCCCCCACTCATTGTTCACGACGATGATGAAACGGGAATGGCAACTTCTGATGTAACCCATCCCTATGGAACCGACAAGCTGGCCAAATTGCCAAAGAAACAGGGATTAGGCAAAAATGAAATACTGCCTGAAAATCTGCCTGTCGATGAAGAAGGATTAGCTTTAGCTGATAAACCCATCACCGCGAAAGATCTGCGTACCAAGGGATTAGTCAAGAATGAAAAAATCTCTGGCGAAAACCTGCCTGTCGATGAGGAAGGATTAGCTTTAGCTGATAAACCCATCACCGCGAAAGATCTGCGTACCAAGGGATTAGAAGAAGAGCCTCTCAGATCGACTCCTACTGTGAAAGAGGCGTCTGAAAAACCTGTTTCAGATAATTTCCTGCATGGGGAAATCGTGCGCGAGGAGGCGATTAAAGGGAAAAAAGGACGCCCCGATGTCATATCTCTTGACACCGACGCCACTGTTTTAGGGTCTAAAAAAGAGAAGAGCAAACTCAATACAAGAGCTCAATCAACCTTTACTCAGGAAAATGCCGATTTATCAACCATCAATCCTCATCTTCAGCACCAATCTCCCATTGCCTTCCTAGCAGACAAAGCCGAAAACATGAATGAACCGCGATTGACTCGTTCAACTGTTAAAGACATTATCGAACAAATTGTTGCAAACATGCAAACGGTTCAAACCGAAGGCAAAACAGATACGATCATCACCTTGCGTTACCCTCCCATTTTGGAAGGAGCAACGGTTACGCTAACCGCTTTTGAAGGAACCAAGCGAGAATTCAATCTATCTTTTGCCAATTTAACAGACGATGCAAAGCGCTTTTTAGACCGCAAGATCACCGAAGACTCTTTAGTCGAAAGCCTGGCGCGTCATGACATCATCATTAATACTTTGACGACTAAGACAACTTTAGAAACGCATGCCGATAATGAGGCTTATAAATATCTTACGAGGGAAGAGCGCGAACAGCAAAGAGAGCGGCAATCACAGCAAGAAGCTGATGATGAACAAGCTTAAAAGTTAATAAAGGCCTCTTTCTTCGTGTAAAAGAGACTAGGCAAATCGGGCATATAACCCCATAAACTCTTCAAATTCAGGCGAGTCAACCTGAAGATGAAGAGTTTAACTTTTTCATGCTTCCCTTTCCCACCCCACATAATTAACTTTTTCCAAAAGTCTTTTTATTGTACATATTTAATCAACAAGATTCAAACTCAGGTTTATGCACTAAGATGACAACACCTCCTACTTCCTACGACTGGATTCGTACCATTGACCCGGAATTAAAAGCCTTAGATACCATTCCCTTGACTGGTGCGGCGCCTTCCTTTCCATGGGCAGATTTGTCAAGCAGGCTTGCACGCTCCTTCGATCGAGAAGGATTTTCGATACAGCCCAAAGACATCATGTGGCGTACTACAGATCAACTCTATGACGGCTTAGGAGACTCCCCTTTTCCACTCATTTTTGCCGTTCCAATCTTAAAAGGAGATGTGTGCTGGGTCATGCCTGAGCAAGAAATGGTGCTCTTAGAAACATGGCTATTGACGAAGGAATCCCATCCCATTAGTTTCCAAGATCGCGCCCTTAGCGAAAGTTTTTATCGCTTTTTTGCCTTAGAGGTGCTTTACCACCTCAGCCAAACGTCCTTTGATAAATCGATCGCTCCCATTCTGACCAATAAGACAGTCCTGCCTCAAGAAGACGCGCTTTGCTTAGACATTTCGTTAAGCATGCACGATCAAACCCTTTGGGGACGCTTGATTATCTCTCCAGACTTAAGGCACTCCTGGGTCGAGCATTATGCTTCCCATGGCCCCTCGCCGCTTACTCAACAAATGGCCCAAGCAGTCGAGGTTCAAGTCCATTTGGAAGCTGGTAAAACGCAACTGTCGTTAGCAGAATGGTCGGCCGTGTCGCTTGGCGATTTCATTGTATTAGATAGCTGTTCTTTAGATGCGGATGGTTCAGCGGGCCGCGTCATGTTGACGGTTAACGGAAAAGCGGCCCATCGAGGAAAAATTAAAGATGGCAATCTCAAGATCTTAGAGCTCCCTCTCATACAAGAGGTGAATCCTCCCCCTTTACAAGCATTAAATACTCCACAAGAGGTACCCCCACCTATGGCCAAGCATGAAGATGAAGACGAAGATGATTTGAGCGATTTAGATTTCACAGAAGATGAAGAGTTAGAAGACGAGGAGTCATTTGACGAGTCTTTGTTGAATGACGAAGAAGAAGAGAAACTCTCACCTCCGCCTGCAAAACCAGTCAAGCCAGAGCCTTCCAAAGTAGAGACATCAGCCAAACCCGTTTCCGAAACGCCTTATACACCAGAACACATTCCTGTTGCCCTAACAGTAGAAGTCGGCCGCATTCAAATGACAATGGAAAATTTACTCAGGCTCGAGCCTGGTAATATGCTTGAGTTGAATGTGCATCCAGAAGATGGAGTAGATTTGACGATTAATGGAAAACTAGTGGGAAGAGGCGAGCTTCTTCGAATCGGTGAAAATTTAGGAGTGAGAGTGCTCGAATTGGGTCGATGAGAATTCCAAGCCTCTTTAGATTTTATTGAACGATTTTCTGAATTTTACCATCCTCTTAAAATCGTTCCTATAAATCGGGAGGCTTTAACATAAAACCCGGGTTTTGCATTTTCTCGAAAACCCCAAGAGTCCTTATTTGTTGCATGAGAAAAAAATTCAAAACTCAAAAAAAGAGTGTTAAAAAACACCTTTCCTCTAGAAATCTTATCTTCCATTCCTTCAAAGCCGATGATTAGACCTGGTGGGCTTTTAAAGGTCTTAAATTCGCTTCAAAATAGTGGCATATCGATATGACTGAATCAGATTTTAGTAAACAAGAAACTCTCCCAAGCGCTATTGGACCCGTTCCTGCAGCGGATAAAATCCCAGAGAAAATTGGCCCTTACAAAGTAGAAGCGCTCCTTGAAAAAGGAGGAATGAGCATTCTCTATCTTGCCACACATCCAGAGACGAAAGACCCTATTACCATTAAGGTCCTTTTTCCAGAGTTTGTCTCTAACCCCGAAATGGTGCAGCGTTTTTTAAGAGAGGCTGAAATCATCGGGCTTGCCGACCACTCCAATATTGTTAAACTCTACGGACAAGGAGAATGGGAAGGGGGGCTTTACATCGCCATGGAATTTATCCAAGGCATCTCTCTTAGGCAATATCTCTTGCGCAACTTGATTTCACTCAAACATGCACTTGAACTCGTCATGGAAATTTCAATGGCGCTATGCCATTTACATGCACACGGCGTCATTCACAGAGATCTCAAACCCGAAAATATTTTAGTCACAGAATCTGGTGGAGTTAAAGTTATTGATTTTGGAATCGCACAACTTTTAACAGAAGGAGACGCCGATCCCAATGCTAAAAGGCGGTTGATTGGCACCCCCATCTATATGAGCCCCGAGCAGAAAAATGATCCAGAATCAACCTCCTACCCCTCCGATATTTACTCCTTAGGGATCATTACTTATGAGTTGGTTCTTGGCAAATTAAGCCACGGCCAAATCCACCTTTCCATTATGCCGAAGGGACTTCAAAAAATTTTAGCCAAGTCATTACAGCTAGATCCTGCCGATCGCTATCAAGATATCGTAGATTTCATGACCGATGTATCTGCTTATCTGCACTCGCCAGCGCTCTTAAAAGAAAATAAAGAATTAGACCCGCTCAGCGATCTTTCAGAAAGCCTGCGTCATGCCCAGCACGCGCTAGTCCCCCAGGATCCTCCCCGTTGGACAAAAGTCGATGCCGGCTTGGCCACCTACAAAAGTCTGGGAACTTCAAGCTTATATTACGACTTTTTCAATCTCCCTCAGCAAGGCTATGGAATCATCATTGGAGAGCCCTCAGTCAAAGGATCGCCAGGCATTGTTTATACTTCGGTACTAAGAGGCATGGTTCGCGCTTTATGCCAGCTAACGCAAAAACCGGAAGAAATGGCAACTGTTCTCAATGCCTTGCTGATGAACGATCCCATGAAGCAAAATTTTTCTTTCAGTTATCTAATCTTATTGCCCAAAGAGAACTGCTTCCGTTTCATTTCTTGCGGATGCGGCCATCTTTGGTACATTCCACATGGAGATTCGACGCTTCAATCTATCGTTTCTAAAAATCCTCCTTTAGGAGTCGAAGGGCTGATTAATTTCTCTGAAATCGAACACCCTTGGCATATCGGCGATACAATCTTATTCTACGCCTCTTTGAGCTCCGAACATTCGGTGAAAGATGCCCTCTTTTCTCAAGAACAGCTGCAAGCAAGCCTTGCAGAAGCTATGCATACGGCTCCTCAAAAGCAAGTGGATGCCATTCTTCGCAAGGCAAAGATTCAATTGAGTCGCACATCAGATGAGCGATCAATCGTCTTATTAAGTCTTTTAAGGAAAGACTAGGGCGTGTCAAATTCATAAGGCTTACATTCAAGATTATAAGTCAGGCTGAAGCAACTGGCTTTGATTGGAGAATAAAACTTCCCAAGTCGGTTTAGCTGCATCTACAGCAGGGTAGACGACCTGAGAGGCAATCAAAATCTTAATTTTATCGGGCTGTCCAACCGATTCACTGTCCTATTTTTCCTTTTTTGTTTTGAAGAAAGTAGCATTTTGCTGGAAATAAATGCCGAGGTTTGGAATAAAACAAGACTCAATCCTTACAAAAGGAAATAGTCTTTCTAATAAAAACGTGTAAGTCACCTAAAGATTCATGAAAAAATTCACAGCACACCGTCGTTATTTTCTCCTTAAATGCTGGTTATTAGCCATTGCTTGCCAATCAGGAACTCCATTTTTACCAGCTTCTTACGAAAGTTATGCTCCTTCTCGATTGGATGAAGAATCTTGGTTTCCAGTTAGCTCTGAACAAGATTTCGACTTAAATTCCAATCAAGCTGTTAATCAATCTGATTGGTCTTTCTACGATGAAACAGGCAACCCCTATAGCCAGCCTGCCAGCTACTCATCAGATCAGGACAATAGCGCTTCCACCTACTCATACGATCCCTACAGTGACTCTTATGGTACTTATGATTCCTACAACCAGCCTTTCCAAACCAGCACTTTGACCGATTCTATTGAACAGGCTCCCTATTCCTATGCGCCGGAAGGAACATATTCCAGCGAGCGGACTGAACATGTCGATTTAAACCAATACTATTATGATAATTGGACGCAAAACAAACAGAACCTTCCGCGAAAAGGCCCCCACATAGAAACGGTATTCGACCAGCAACAGGCCAATGAAGGCTATTTTCCTTCTTCATTTTGCGAAAGTCCAGCACCTTCCAGCCAAGCCATGTCCTATCCGTTTGAAACTGTTCAGCCAATTGAACCGATCCAACCACGATATAATACCGTCCTTCCAGAAGATGCTTATCGAGGCATGATTGAAACAGACTTTATGCAAAGGCATGAGCAGCCTTCACAACAGGCCCCGGCTGAGTTATTACCAGCTGAGCCATTGCCAGAAGAACAGCCTCTTTCAGACTTAACGCAAGGTATAGGCAACGTTAAAGCTCTCAAAAAGCCAAGCGCTACTCAGGCCTATCAAAGAAGCCAGCTCGATCCTGGAGCCTACAATTCGCTCGGCAAACAATCGATTGCGGCTCCTTCAGTTGGCGCCATCCAGAATGTACAAATTTCTTCTAGTGATGAGGTTATTGTCGAGCATGAACATGGCTTACAGCAATCGAGAGCCCACTCATTAGCCTCTCCCAGCATATCGACTAAGCAAAAAGCAGCGTCAATGATGGCTAAGAAAAAAAATGAGGAAGAGGCCAGTCTGATCGCTCAAACATCTCCCACAGACAGCCCAGCGCCATTTAATCAATCGAGAGTGCCCATTCCAGTACTGACCCCGCAGCAACCAGCTCCGGCAGCACAGCAGCCGCAACCGGCTCCTGTACAAGCTCCTCTGACACAGCCTTTAAGAACGGTATCTCCTTCAGTTCCTGCAGCGAATGAACCTGTTCGCAGGGCTCCCAATGCAACCAATGCACGAACAACGATAACCCCGGATATTCCTGCTCATCAAGGGCAATCTTTAAAAGAGATTTCGATTAATTTTAACAATGTCTCGATGATTGAGTACATTCGCTTCGTCAGCCGCATTTCGAACAAAAACTTTATTTTTGATGACGAAGACTTGCAATTCAACGTAACAATTGTTTCAGAAGAACCCATTACGGTTGAAAACCTGATGGCAGCATTGCTTCAGGAACTGAGAATACGTGATCTACTTTTGATCGAACAAGGTAACAGCCTCATCATCCACCGCAATCCTCGCGTCAGAGCCCCTTCTCGCGTCGTTGCTGACGGAACAGCGCCCACTTCATTTGAAACAGAGATTGTGACAAGAGTCTTTCGCCTGAATACCCTAGACCCTGTAAAGGCCAGTGAGATTATTAGACCTCTCCTTTCCGAAGACGCCCTAGTTGAAGTCTTGCGCGACTCCAATAATTTGATTATCACCGATCTTGTCACTAACATCAATAAAATTGCGCAGTTAATTGCCAACTTAGATGCACCCAACAGCGGCGTGACGGTCGGACAATATGTGGTGCGTAATGCTTTTGTGGCCTCTTTAGCAGATTTGGCGACTAAGATTCTTCAGCCCATTGCTCAAGGCAACCCATTTGTATTGGTACCGCACTCATCGACTAACAGCATCTTCGTGGTTTCCAATCCTTTCATTGTCGAAAAAGCGATTGCCATTTTAGAAAATCTCGACATTAATGAAGGAAGAACCAAAATTCTAAGCTTAGAAAAACTGAGAGCTCCAGAAGAAAGCCTAGGCAGAGGTGTAACACAAGGGGCTTTAGGACAGCAAGGAACAGGCTTCGGTGGCACAGGCCAAGCCGAAACAGGTTTCCCAGGCCAAGGCGGGCAAGCTGGAACAAGCTTCCCAATCCAAGGTGGAGCAGCTGGCGGTTTCCAATCAGGTCCAGCAGGATTTGGCCCTGGCATTCCTGGAGCCGGCGGTTATGGCAGCGGCGGTGCAGGATTCGGCCCTGGCGGGACAGTCCCAGGAGGGATTGGAACTGGCGGAACAGTTGGAACTGGCGGCGTGGCTCCCGGTATATTTGGCGGAGGATTTGACCAGTATGGAACACCTCTGCGCCCAGGAGATGTAACCGGTGCTCTCAATATTCCAGGCACACCCACCTATAATCCGAACCTGCCCCCGAACTTCCCAACAGGAGCTATTGGCGTAGAAGGCCGTCAAGGCATTATCTTTGATGAAAATAGAGAGTTTATGCCAGGCGGAATCACGACGAGTCCTCGCTGGGTTCAAGATCTTCCAGCTGGGCATATCGAACGCACGCTATTTTTCATCTATAAATTGAAGTACCGCAAAGGGGATCAAATTGAAATCGCTTTAAGACGAATAGCTGACAGCTTGCAAATTACTGGAATGGCCAACTTAGACCTGATTGCAGCCATTAATAGTAGCCAGTGGATTGAAGCCTCAAACTCGCTAATCTTTACCGGTACTGTTCCGGCATTGGAAAGGATCAAAGAACTTATTTTAGAAATCGACGTACCTTTGCGCCAAGTTTTCATCGAGATGTTAATTCTCGATACAACTATAACCGACTCGCTTAGCTACGGCGTCGACTGGGGAACTCGCTTTGGTGGGGGCAACGTCGCCGGGGGCCAATCCTTCCTAGGGCTTGGATCTACCATTACTAGCGCTTTGGCAACGGGTGAAGTAGCGGCCAATGGAGTTGCCGGCATACCGGTTGCAGACTCGCTTCTAAATGCAGACGGTTACAGCGCAGGCATTATTGGTCGGCACTTAACGCATGGTGGATTGCACTTTAACACGATTGGAGCGCTCGTACGCGCCCTCCATACCGATTCTAAAGTCAATATCATCATGAACCCCAAAATTGTCACGGAAGACAATAATACAGCCGAAATTTTCGTGGGTTCTACAGACCGCTACAAGACGCAGTCTATTGCAAACGACCTGGGTTCGGTCATTACCAATAACTTCCAGTTTATCGATGTGGGAACAACGCTTCGCGTCACTCCCCTCATTGGAAATAACGGCATTATCACGCTAGATATCATTCAAGAAGTAACCAATGATAGCGGTAATGCGAACCCGGTTGGAACGAACAGCTCAGTCGTCGACGTCAACTTGGTACCCGTTTTATCAAAAAGCCGTACAGTCACAAGAATTCACGTTCCGGATGGCTTCTTCGTCATTTTGAGCGGAATGGTGCAAGATACTCAGGCGCGCACGCTCAACCAAATTCCATGCTTAGGCTGCATTCCTCTCATTGGAGGAGTTTCTAAGCAGAAAGGAAACCGCGACAGTAAGCGCAATCTGATGACTTTCATCCGCCCTCTCATTGTGGATACAGAAGAAGAATTAGAAAATGTGACAAAGCGTCAGCAAGATGTCTTCATCGAAAAGAGTAAGTTTAGAAGATCTTGGAACTACGAAGTAGATGAAGCTCTCGACTTCTTCAATATTAAACCGACTGATCCAGATAGCATCGGCTGTACAATCAGATGACCTTAGTACAAAAAATCTGTAAATCCTCGATTCATCTTTGCTTGATGATAGGGCTGGCTTTAACCACTGTGGGGTGCCAGCCTTCTCATTGCAAGATTGATCCTGTAATCATCTACACCCCTCCTCCTCACCGCATAAGCAACCTACCCTCGGCATTCGACCCTCTATCAGCTGAAGAAAGACAGGAAGAGTGGGCAAAAGAACTCCTCATAGGAGATGTTTTTGCAGAGGAATGGGATCTGTATCGTGCGATTACCTCTTACAAGCGGGCCCTGATTCTTCTTCCAGAAGATGCCATTGAAAGGCGCTTGCAAATCGAATACGACCTCATTTTTTGCTATTATTTAGGCTTGAAATATCAAGAAGCGGTCAATATTTTTGAGGAGAGCGACCTCATCCAGGCCAATCCCCTTTTTCCGGCGTTCAATAATCTGCTTATCATTCTATACGAATGCTACAAGCAACTCGGTCAAGAAGACAAAGCAGCCTGTTTACAAGAAGCCATCCAAAAATGCTCTCCTGAAACGGCCGAAGATTTGTCTCTTTTTTGGCTGTTAAAAAAAAAACAGTTAGAAGAGGCTCAAGCTCTTATTTGTGAACATCGCGATTTCGAAACGATCCAGCCTCAGCTCAATCTCTACTATCAATATGCCAAATCCCCTAAACGCGCAAGAATGCTCAATGCCGTCTTGCCAGGTGCTGGCTACTACTACGTCGGGCAGCGCAAATCGGCCCTAACCTCTTTTTTGATCAACGCGCTGTTCACCTATGCAGCCTATCAGTTCTTCCAAAGAGGCTATCCTGCGGCGGGACTCATCACTGCAAGCATGGAAATGGGTTGGTATTACGGGGGAATTAACGGCGCTGGAATCGAAGCCGAAGAATTCAATAATCGCCTCTATGAAGGCGTCAGCAAACAGATTCTCGTCGATCACAAGTTTTTTCCTGTCTTGATGTTCGAAACAAGTTTTTAATTCATATAAGCCGCGGAATCACTCATGGATTACTTTAGACGCACTCTTCTTCTTGCTGTGTGCGCAAGTATGGCTATCACTGCTGCTTTGTTTAGCAACCCATGGGGAAAGGACGCCGATCTAGCCGTGCGCACCGTCCAAACGTACCAACCTCCTGAGCCCCCATCGCTTTTAGCGCGCCTTGGAGTAATGGCCATTCGTTTTCATCAAGAGGTCATTTCTCCAGCAGATGGGCCAAGAAGCCATTTCATACCAAGCAGCTCTCAATACACGCTTGAAGCCATGAAAAAATATGGCTTTTTTAAAGGCTATACGATGGGTTGCGATCGCCTCATGCGTGAAGACTCTGAAGAATGGGTGTACCGGACAATTTACGATGCTGGTGGGAGAAAAATGAAATGGGATCCCGTCCCTTAGAAATGAACTATCGAAATCTAGGGAACAAGTTAGATTTGAAGCTTTCAATCTTACAAAAGCTTCAGAGATTAAATCCGTCCCACTATTAATTTGTAGAAATAAGCGGTGCAGTCTTTCCTTCTTGTACTACAGGCACTACAGGAGCAGGCTGTAATTCTGGGGTTACCGTAATCGGTGGAACGATTTCAGCCGCCTTAGCCGCTGCTTGAGCCAGAAGTTCATGTGCCCTTGTAAAAGCCTTCTGTACAGACAGCTGTGGATGTCTTTCATCAAAAATGAATAAATTATTCTTCCCTATGATGTCAATCATTCCTGAATCACTTAAGACATCCCAAATCTGATGCGTCAATCCGCACCCAATCAAATGCCTGCCCGAGCTCTTAAGGTAATAATCTAATTGCTGCAAAGCCAGACAAGCCGTTGCATCAATATCTCGCGCATTCTTCAATTGTAGAATAATCACACGCGTGGTCGTATCATCTTCGGTTATGGATTTCAGTGCCGATTGAAACAGATCTGCCGCACCAAAAAAGAGCTCCCCTTCGACCTTGATAAAGCGAATCTTTCTTGATTCATGCAGATGGGCGTGCTCGATTGTATGCAAGACTCCCGACTCGTCGATAGTGAACTCGACAAGCTGGGGAATAGCTGCTTTTTTTAGATACAGGGAAATTGACATGACAACCCCAATATAAAAAGCGATGTCAAGTCTGAAAAAGATGCAGGACAGTAGAGTCACAAGCAAGACAAAGGAGTCAGAGCGGGTTGCCTTAAGGCATAAAAATAGCTGCTTGAAATTGACAATATTGCTAGAGGAAACGATCAAAAGAGCAGCAAAAGCTGCAACGGGAATATGCTGTATCAAGAATCCGAATGCAAATAGTATAAGCGCCGCAAAAAGAGAATTAAAAACAGCAGCAAGCCTTGTCTTGGCTCCATTTTCATAGTTGAGCGAACTCCTCGAAGGACTCCCAGAAACTGGCATGGCGCCTATGAATGCCGAGAAAAAGTTCCCCAATCCCATCCCAAAAATTTCCTGGTTAATGGATAGATGCTGTCCGGAGCTCACGGCAATCGATTTCGAAGCAGATGTGGCTTCCATGACACTCAAAAGAGCGATAGCAAAGGCAACGGGCAGCAAATTGTTCATGATTCCCGTATTGAAATAAGGCCAGTCCCAATGAGGAAATAATCCCTCACCTTTCGTATCGCCAACCAATGCAATGGGCTGCGCAAGCGATTCTAACTGCTCCCAGTTCATGAATTGATAATCGTTGGCAACAAAATAGTTATAAAAATAGCCCAGGAAATAAGCGATGATGGCAACACCTGCAAGCATGATCGCACCAATCGGCATTTTCCGGTCAATTCGCCTTAATATCAGCAATACGCCCAAACAACTCAAACCTATCAACGCCGTCGGCCAATACCCCGTTTCCACATGGGTGATAATATAAACGCTCCGCTCATAAAGAGAAGAGAGATTGCTTGGTACAGTCATGCCGAGTAATGGAAAAATTTGGTTAATCACAAGCGCAAGCGCAACCCCAGCCACATAACCAACAATCACCGTATGGCTGACGAAATGAGTCAGCCTCCCAAATCTAAAAAATGCAGCCAGAATTTGAATCGTTCCAATGAGCAACATGAGCTGCGTCAAAATCTGCAAGACGAGCTGCTCCCTCTCAGGACCAGTCACATCGCGGTAATAGGTAAATAAAATTTCAGAAATTCCGGCTTGAATTAAAATGGCAATCGCATTGCTCGGCCCCACAATCAAATGGCGCGAAGAACAAAAGAGAGCCACCACAATCGCTGAAAAAATAGAGGCGAAAATCCCACACGAAACCGGTAGCCCAGCCACCAAGGCATACGCCATGACCTGCGGAACCGTCAACATCGAAACAGATAAACCCGATAATAAATCGGCGCGGAAAGCAGCCCAAGAATATCTTTCAAAATCTTTCTTAAAACATGTAAGAGAAATATCGTCGTGATGGGCGTGTGACATAACCTACAATTTTTTTGATTACATAGACAGAAACAACAAAAATCTAAACAATTAATTTCTCTACCAACGATTGCCGTTTTAAATTGCAATCAGAACCAAAAAATTATTAAAGAGAAGTTTGCCGTAAGTCACTTTTTTGAAATAAACATTTTGGCTTGATTATAATTCTTTTGAGAATTATTTCTAAACAATTATTTAAAAAAACATATATTTTTAATCCTTTTTTATTTAAAATCTCTCTCTTTAGGAAAAGATGATAGATCAGAGAGAAGGACATTATGACTCATTTACCCAAGCTCGCCATTGTTGGGCGGCCAAATGTGGGAAAATCGGCTTTATTTAACCGCATCTGTAAACAAAAAATTGCCATTGTCGATGAGGCCGAAGGAATTACGCGCGATCGTTTATATGCAGAAGGCGAGTTATTCGGTTTCCATTTCGAAGTCATCGATACGGGCGGGATCAATGCGCGATCCAAAGAAATGTTTAACGAGGAAATTAAAAGGCAGGCTGAGATAGCCATTGAAGAAGCCGACACCATTATTCAAGTCGTCGACGCACACGTTGGTTTGACAGAGTTGGACAAAGAAGTTGCAAGAGTCTTATTGAAGACGAAAAAACCTGTTTGCTTGGCAGTCAATAAGATTGACAATATGTCTCAAGTGTCGCTTATGCACCAGTTTCACTCGCTTGGCATCCGGCACATGGTGCCTGTTTCCGCCGCACAAGGGTGGCAAATCGCAGAGCTTTTAGAAACGGCTTTTGCAAAAGTTTCGCGCGAGAATGAGGTTCAGGAAAGACTGCACTCCATCAAGGTTGCCGTAGTAGGAAGAGCCAATGTGGGAAAATCATCCTTGGTCAACTACCTACTCGATGAGAATCGCTGCATCGTCAGCCCGATTCCAGGCACAACGCGCGATAGCGTTGACATCTCCTTTAAACATGAAGAGCAACTCTATACCTTTATCGATACAGCAGGGATTAGGCGCAAGCGGGCCGAGCATGAGGTTGTCGATAAATTTGCTGCCATTCGAACCGAGCGAGCCATTGAACGGGCCGACCTTTGCGTCTTGATGTTAGATGTCCAAGACGGGATGACTGCTCAAGACAAAAGGATTGCCAATACGATTGAGGAAGCAGGCAAAGGATGTATTATTTTGCTGAACAAATGGGACTTGGTGAAGGGATTCCGCATGGAGCACTGCCTCCAGAGCATTGAAGAAGAAGTTCCCTTTCTCAAACACTGTCCGAAGATTTTTACTTCAGCCGTAACGGGACGCAATATTGACAAGCTCTTTCCTTTGATTTTGGAAGTGTATGCCAATTCTCAGAAGCGCATTACGACACACCAACTCAATAAGTTCATCGGCACGGCTCTTCAAAAGAACCATCCTCCGATGATCCAAGGTAAAAGATTGCGCATCTATTACATGGCGCAAGTGGCCGTGGAACCGCCTAAATTTATTTTCTTTGTCAACTATCCTAACTTGATGACAGATACTTATAAAAAGTATCTTTACAACCAATTTAGGGACGTTTATGCCTTCACGGGAGTTCCCATCCTTATGCACTTAAAAGGCAAAACAAAACGGGATAGGCCCGAGCCATCCTCACAGCGCCGTGAAGAGCGCTCAGAGTCAAGTCATGAAGAGGATGAAGAGTTTTCTCATGAAAGGGAAGATTCGCATGACGAATGGGAAGGGGATGAGGATTACCACTTCGAGAATGAAGAGGATTTAAGCGAAGATTAACCCTTTGGAATGAGCCGCTATGACACGAGTGCACGATAAATTGGCCAAGATCGAAGCTTTGATCGAGAGGGCAACATCTGCAGGCGAGCGTCAAGCGGCTTTATTAGCCAAGCAGCGTCTTTTGGAAAAAGAATGCGATCTTCCGGTGGAGTTCAAAATCCTGCACCACAATCTTTGGAAAAAGAAGCTGTTCCTAGCCCTTTGCGAAAAATATGAACTTGCTCCCTATAGACGCAAAAGGCAAAAGAAGACTACGACTCTCGTTCAGGTGAGTCCATCTCTCATGAATAGCCATCTATGGCCCGAATATCAAACGTATGTAGCCATGTTCGAAGAGCTTGTACAAGACGTTTTCGACGAGCTTATTTTAAAAATGCAGCCCCTTCAGCCACCCCTGTCTCCCCCGCTCATCACTTCCACAATTTAGCTTAAAAGAGTTATTGAATTCATTCAAAATGATTCATTAGAATGCAAAGTTCTAAAAATTACTTGCAGCGATAGATGTTTGAACTCCTCTTAATTCTAGTATGTTTAATCCTAAATGCCTTTTTAGCAGGTGCGGAAACAGCTTTCATAGCAGTCAGTCGACCGACTTTGCGCGAATATGTAAGGCAGGGCAATGAAAAAGCCAAACTGCTCCTCACGCTTCGAGAAAATCCGGAGCGCACGTTATCTATCATTCAAGTAGGGATTACCTTTCTAGGAGCTTTAGCCGCAGCACTGGGCGGCGCAGGTGCAGAAGAGAGCATTACACCCTGGATCGTCAAGACCTTTTCTTTAAAGGAGCCTTTGGCTGAAATCCTTGCATTAATGATCGTTGTCCTTCCACTCACCTATGTAAGCGTCGTGATTGGAGAATTAGTCCCCAAGTCTTTAGCCTTGAGACGCCCTTTGTTTTTTGCCTCAGAAACAGCTCCTTGGCTCTACCAGGTCAGCCGATTCATCAATCCGATTGTTACACTCTTCGAATGGTCGACTAAGCTTATTTTATCCTCCTTTCCCAAAAAACACGTGATCAGCGAAGAGGCTCAAAATGAAGAAACATCCCTTCCCCTTCACACCCTGTCTTCATTCGACAGGCAATATATCTTAAATATTGTCAAAGTCGAAAGAACGACCGTCAAAGAAATTTTAGTCGAATGGCCAGAGGTCGTCTACGTAAACAGCACTCAAACGCTGCAAGAAGTAGAAAGCGCAGTCATTTCATCAGGGCACACGCGCCTGCCTGCGATAAAGGGAGATGAGGTCATAGGCATCCTCAATGCCAAAGAGTTTCTAGCCTTTCAAAAGACCGATCAGACGAACTGGCTTTCGCTTTTAAGGCCTGCCGTAATCATTCAAGATCAGCTGCCCATCCTTTCGGCCTTGCGCCTCATGCAAGATAAGCGCATTCACATGGCTGTCGTCTACCACGGCGCAAGCAAAGTGGGCATTGTCACGATGGAGGCTATCTTTGAAGAAATAGTCGGCGATATCTATGATGAAGAAGATGACGGCACGCTAAAACGCATTCTCAGCTCGGCGCGCCTTAATCGCTCGTAAAAATCTTGATCAGTCGCTCTCCAAGCTTCCATTATTTTCTATCCCATTTACCCACATTTACTTACTCTTCGCTGCAGGCTCTAAGATCCGATCTAAAGATCTCTAACGCGTATTCTCTTTACTTTAGAGATATTAACAAAAGAGCCATGAGGCTGAGGATAGGAAGAATCAGAAATGCGATCGATTTTCACCGGCAGCCCTGTGCTTAGATGCAGATGTTGTGAGCGATTAGCGAACTGTTGGTAACGGAATAAAAAACAATAAGAACTCGGATAGTGACTGACTTCAGAAAAATGGAAACTATAATTTTTAGATTGTAAATAACTCATACAATAAATAAAATTACATATAATTCATTTTGCTAAAAGCAAAAAAACTAATTACAATTGGAATGAAAATGAACCGTTTTATTATCTATTTTTTTTGTTTATTAGCATGTTTTATTGGATTGACCGGAACTCTTAAAGGCCAGGGAATCCATTTAAAATCCTCGAATCAGAAGCATGATAAGAGCAGTGAAAAATCAGTTCAACCCAATACAAAAAAACATTCTACTCCGATAACATCCCAGAAGAAAAAACAGACCGGCGGAATAGCCTTTACCTGCCCTGCTGCGAAATGGTCAGGATTACAAGCTGACTTTTATTATCACTTCACCTTGACCCATATTACAACCCAAAATCCAACAGTCGTTAAACATGCAAGAAAGACCATTCAAGCCTACATTGCTAGCAACGTTCCTTTAAAAAATGGGCATCGCTCGCTTTCCTGGATTCAACCGGGAACTCGCGGAGTGAACTCTCTCTTTTTTAAAGGAGAAGCTGCCAATTTTAAATTGAATTTGCACAATCACCTCATGCAAGACCCTATCATTTCTCCTTATATTTCTCCGTATATAAGCGCTCACGTCGATGTGAGAGGAGATTTCTCTAAACACCTCTACAGTTCATTTACGGTGGATCAAATGATTGAAAGAAAGACGCCTTGATCACGTAAAGAGTCTTCTTTTAGTTTGCGTTCACAATCGACAGAGCGTTTTTACAATCCCTCATCCGTTTGAAAGGCTATGTCTACCACACCATTAGGTTCAAACATGTCCATAAACTGTTTGTACATCTCCAGCCTGTCTTCACCTCCATCGGATGTCAAAAGCAATGCTTGACAGTACTCTACAATATCTTCCACGATTCGCTCATGTCGGTAATAGGCTAGTATTGCCCGATTGACCTTAGTTTTTCCGTAGCCTTTATAAAAAAATTCTTCTTCACGCGGATTATTCCAAACATTAGCGACACCACCACCAATAAACATGAGATCACGCTCTTTGGGTGCCATGATAGGCCCGTCCCAATCCACTATGTAGATAGCGCCACTTCCATCTATCAATACATTGCCACCATGAATATCTGAATGGCAGAGCACGGATTCGGCTAATTGCTTCTGAATAATTTGGCTTAAAGATTCGGCCCGATTGAGGAGACGGTGAATGATTGCCTTATGCGCATTCATAAAGGCCTGTAGCTTCAAGGCCGTTTCATTACCGGCCGGGTCTCCATCAATATGAGCGTCGAGCGATCGAAGAGTTTCCCGCCACTTGGACGAATAGGCTTCCTTTCTAATCAAATCTTTGATTGATGTTGGCACATCCAATTCATGAACTTGCTTCAACGCTTTACCTAATGCAACCCATTGATCATCCGTCAGTTGATAGGAAAATCCGTTTTGTCTATCGACAAACGGATAAACAGTCAGCGTATAATCGTTAATGGACTGACTTAGCGAGCCATCCACTGTTTGGATAGGAGGTATAATCTGCTGAATTCCAGATGCCTGTAACCATGCTAGTAGCCTCACACTAATATCTGAATGATGGCTGCGCTTGAGCTTTACGAAGTAAGACTGCCCATGAGCCTCGATCTTATAAACAGACGCATCCATATCTGCACCTAGAGGAAGGTATGTAAGACTGGTAGTTCCAATGGCGTACTTGGTCTTTAAGCAATCAATTAGGTAGGTTTCATCAGCTTTTCTCTTCATACAATTCGTTCCATCTAGAGCATCTCTTTCATTGATTGTTTATTTTTCTTGGCAGATTAATTTGAATAACACCCTTTCCAGCCAAAGCCAGCATATTTCCTAGCTCTATAGCTTGTTTAGCTTCTTCATAAGTCAATCCCAAAGCCCCCCATTCCACGCCAAACAAATAGTCTTTTGTTTTAAGAACATGTTGAGAATCGATGCAGGTAAATTGACTAGATGAATGATTCAAGGATTTTATGCGTACTTCCAATTGATCATGACTTGAGAACTCAGGATCATTAATAGATAAGTCGATCATTTGCTGAACGTTTGCAAAAAGACAAAAAAAGTTTTTATCAATAATCACCTGCAAATCTTGTAAACAAACACAAGGCAGGTCTAAAACGATATCTATACTATTTTCATGAATGAATACATCCGCATCTGGAATCTGATAGCGATAACAGACTTTTTGCTCTTCATCTATATAACTTTGAGGCAATGGCAAGTGATCTACATGACTATTTCGGCAAATGACACCCTTAGGGTTAATTGAATAAAATAGAGGATTCTTAAGATTTCTGTACCAATAACAACGATCAATTGGACTAAATAAATCTGGAACATACAAGCTCACTTGCTCACTTCTTTTTTTACAGTAAGCAAATGTTTCTTCAAAGTTCCCTGTTGTAAGGGGATTTTGCTTGATTTTTAGCTCCAATATATGATGTGTTGAATCTTTTTCATAACCCACTCTGATAAGATTATCCTCTTTTTTCCCTTCAAATAAAGACCCTGGAAGATATCCTTCTTCAAAAATATAATTTTCAGGATCAGATAAATACACATAAACAAAACATTCTTCAGAATCACACGAGAACTCATCTCCGTTTACCTGCCTAAAGTAAGGAAAATGAAGAGAGAAATTAGAAATGGGTCCGCTTTCATCCGGCCTTGCAATCATACAAAAAGATTCTTGCCTCTCATACGCTTTTTCTACTGCCACCGGATCAATTACGATTGGGCTCGTTCCTTCGAAGACCTCTTCCACACTATCAAGATGATCTATTTCCTCAGACTGTCGATTTATTCCGATCAGCCATTTAGCCAAGCTTGCATATCATTTAGGCTCTGAGAGTTAGCTATATTAACCTATCATTAATACAAAAATAAAATTGCGGTCCTCGATAAGTGGAGTTCTGAACTCTTAGTATCAACTGTTCAACAGTCTGTGAAGAAAAACGATTTTCTACTAAATCGATCACACAATCGGAACGGAGTCTAAAAAGAGACTCAGGAACACTCTCTAAGTAGTTATTTCGAAGATCTAATCTACGAAGATTGGATAAATAGCCAATAGAAGCAGGCAGGGACTGGATCCTATTAAAGCAAAGATTTAACTCTTCGAGCTTTGATAATTCTCCTATCTTTTCTGAAAGAGATTCGAGTCGATTGTAACCTAAATTTAATGTTTTGAGTTCTAACAATTCACAAACACTATTGGGAAATGATAGAAAATGATTATTAAAAAGATCCAATACTTCGAGTTTTGACAAATTACCAAAATTTTGGGGAAGAGAGTGGAGGCGATTATAACCTAAATGTAAATTTTTAAGTTCTGATAACTCGCAGATGCTATTGGGAAGGAATCGGAAACGATTAGAAGTAAGATCTAATTTCTTAAGTTTTGATACATTCCCAAAATCCTCTGGGAGAGCTTCCAAACGATTACCCAATAAGTTTAAATCTGTAAGATTGATTAATTCGCAAAAGGCATCTGGAAGCTCTCTGATTCCAAACTCAGTAACGGAAAAATTCTCCATCTCAAGCAAGGGAGGATTTTTTTCAGAAATTGCCAGCTGAATGAAGCCAGTGAATTCTCGAAGTTCAGAAGAGATCTCTTCCTCATAGGCGACTACTCTTGTTCTTGAAAAAGACTTTTCCCATTGCGATTTAACCTCAGCTGAACAAAACAAGATAAATCTAGTAAGGCTAAATTTCTTAATCTTTTCAATTCTCGAATGCTTTTCTAAACAATTACTATTGTTATGACTTAAATGCGGCTTTCCATAGCTATCATTAATCCAAGAAAAATGATCCATACTCAAAGGATATGAATGATTAAATCCATTAATCATATGAAACCTTTTTATTAATTTAAAAAACAGTTTATTAAACAGTAAAAAGCTAAATCTATTACAATCGAATTTATATAAGAAATCTCAGAAAAAACAAAATAAGCGCATCGAAGGATTAAATGAATTAACAATCATTTATTAGCTAATTTTTAGTGCTTATCATGTCCTTTTTTATTGGAGGGAAAAAAGGATTATATAATGAATGCAGTCAAATCACAATAAATAATTTGTAAAATTTCAAAAGATCTATTTTTAGGCAAAAGATGTGAAATCTCTATCTAAGATAGGCTTAAAAAATAGAATTTGATTGCCTAGAAATATTGTCAAATGCTTTTTGCAAACAGGCTTCATTTTGCTAAAGCGCAGGTTGCATTTCAACATAATAAAAAAACGCATGCGTTTCATAGAGCAGGTTACAAAGGTAGTTGCTTAAAGAAAGTTATTGCTTACAAAGAAAATGGAAAAGATTAGTACGGGCATCCATTTATTGGATAATGTGTAACAGTTATATACGCTCTAATAGGCCCAAAAGCATACTGCAAAACAAATGATGTATGAGCATTAAAATTTCTCTGTGGTGGATAAAAAGGCAGATATCAAAGAACTTTCCCTTCCTAAAAAATAATTTCTTCTGAACGAGCACTATTCCACCTCTCAAATGTCATGCGGTCGCACGTCGGTATGGAAAATGATCGCCTTCTTTGCTGAAAATCATGTTGCTGTGGGTAGTGATGATAGACGTGGTGTTCGTGATGATGGTGAACTGTCCGTATTTCAGCCTGAGGTTGAATTTGAGGCTGCTGAATCTGCTGCGTGGCAATATTCACTTGGTCGATTTGAAGTTTGATGAGAGAACCGAACAATTTAAAAGTTCCTGATGCTATAAAACCTACTGCCAGACATACAAATGGGCCAATGTTAGCAAAGAATTCAAACGCATATTTTTTGATTGTTTCGAATATCTCTGATAAATCTTTTCTGGCAAATGCCTCACCTTGATTAGAAACTGAATGATCTTCTGTCTTTCCTGGCAGATCCCCAGCCATGAGACGTAGGGATGAATCCTTATTTTCAAATGGAAATCGATCATGTGGATTTTCATATGGATAGGCTGTAGAATTAGCTGGGGTAACCATAAGCTCCTTACTTCATTCAAGTATGAATACGTTTTAATTTATATTGCACAACCATCCTATTCCATATTTCTTTCATTTTATGATCAAGAAAATGAAATAATTCGTCGCCAATATATTGATTTAAAGGCTCTTGTAAAGGCAACTTTGCGCGAATCTCCAATGGCATTTCCTCACGAGCCTTACGATATATGTTTGACATAGTCGTATATTTTGGCATGTTGCTATCCCCTACTTTGTCTAAAAGATGCTCCAGACAATTACCCGATTTTTTTATTTCTTCCTGATTGCCAAAGCAAATAGGGTCTCTATTCCCAATGGATTTTATAAAAAATAGTGGCATCCCATTTGCATGCAAATAACCAATAGCGATTCGATCAAAACAGCTATAAATCTCTTCAAAAGTGCTTTCAATAATTCCTTCGATTTTATTCAAGCAGATTTGCCACTTCTCTTTATTTACCTTTAGATCTGAATCTTTGTAAATTTCCGCTGCAAAAAAAATTTTAGAAAATATATGCCCCGTGTCAATCGTAACGAAATAAATTTCCTCACACACATTGGAAGATTGCTCAATAGTTTTATCCTGCATTGCTTTCACAAATCCGGCAAACCAATTAATTATTCGAATCGAAAGAGGGTTATTTGGTACCTGGACGCTAACTGGTTGCTGTGGGCCTAGTTCTACGGTAACAGTAGTAGTTGAGGACGAAGAATTCGTAGTAGTATAACCTAAATAACTTCCTATATATGACAACATAGATTGCTAAAACCTTAGTAATTGTAGTGTTAAAAATTATTTTCCACGAATATTTACACTGGTTTTTTATATATGTCAATTAATTGTTTAATAGGCTCTCTTTTTCAGAGTGGAAATAAAAAAATAAATGCTTATTTTTTACAAGCTAGAAAGCTCTTTTAAAATCTGTAAAAACTGGTGATTAGAATCAAACCTTTCCACGACCAACTGCCAACATTTTTTTAAAAAATTATTTACTCACAATCAAGCCAACATCCATTTCTCAATCCATATTAGCAGCTTGACGTGTTTTGGGTAATTCTAAGATAAACTCTTCGCAAGACGGTGTTTCAATGGGCTTTGATCATCAATACCAATCAACTGGCGTGTCAATCATAGCATCGATTTTCATCAAATTTCATATCTAAATACAAAATAAAATGTAATCTTCAGACTATTAAGATTGATTAAACACTTGATCAAAACCGTCCGCAATTAGAACGGCTAAAAATTTTCTTTAAGATGGCAATCTAAAGTAAGCTCTGATCGCAATCAGAGCTTACAAGCGATCCTCAATCGATATCAGACAGTGTGACGTGTTCTTCTTCGGGCTCTTCAAAGGTCAAAAGATCGATGAGCTCTTCGCGGGAGAACTTTTTCAAGGTATTTTGATCGTCGACGCCGACAACCTCTTCCATGAGCTGGCCCTTGCGCTCAATCATGGCATCGATTTTTTCTTCAAAGGTTCCTTTCGTCACAAGCTTAAACACCTGTACACCGCGCGTTTGACCAATTCGGTGCACCCTGTCGGTCGCTTGATTCTCTCTAGCGGCATTCCACCAGCGATCGTAGTGAATAACCACGGAACCGGCCGTCAAATCGACGCCCAAGCCTGCGGCCTGAAGAGAGCCTACGAAGACTTCACATGCAGGATCGTGATTGAAAAGCTGCAACTGCTCTTTGCGATTTTGCGTCGCTCCTCGAATAGAGGCAAAGCCCACTCCCTGATCCTTCAGATACTGTTCGATAATGTCGAGCATGCCAAGGTATTGAGAAAAGATAACCACCTTTTGCTGGCTCTCGCGCGCTTCTCTAAGCAATTCGACAAATAAATCCCATTTTCCCGAGGTATACTTATTGTAGTCTTCCGGTGTCTTTAAATAGACAGCTGGATGGTTACAAATCTGCTTCAGATTGGAGAGGAGAGCAAAAATGTGCAAGTAAGGAATGGGGTTCTGATCGTTTTGAAGCTCTTCTAAAAGATGCCGCTTTCTCTGCTCAAGCACCTCGGTATAAAGCTGCTGCTGATAGGGCGATAAATCGCAGTGCGCAATTTCCTCGATTTTTTCAGGCAGATCGGTCAACACATCTTCTTTCTTGCGGCGCAATGTAAAAGGTTTGATCAGACGGTTGAGGAGGTCTTTACGGTGCTGATTGTGCTCTTTTTCAATAGGCTTAATAAACAAATCACGGTAATCACTTTCATTGGGCATATACGTTGGCAAGACGATATCAAAAAGCGATTTAAGCTCCCTTAAATGGTTTTCAATGGGAGTACCCGTCAAGCCAAGCTTCATCTGGGCCTTAACCCCTTTCAAGGCGGCATAAACCATGCTGAATTGATTCTTGGCAACTTGTATTTCGTCAAAAATGGCCACTTCGAAAGACACCTTAGACAGCAATTCCTTCTCATTGCGCAAGATCCCATAAGAGGTCAGAAGAACGTCGTACTGCTGGTGAAACTCTTCTAAGCTCCGCTTTGTACCAAAGAAAGTACACACGCGCAATTTCGGCAAAAATTGCTGCAGCTTATCCTGCCAATGATAGATGACCGATGTGGGACAGACGACGAGAAAATGGCGCTGCGTTCCTTCGGCAAAATCTTGATAAAAATTGACGACGCTTGCCAAAAGAGCCATCGCCTGGTGAGTCTTACCAAGCCCCATATCGTCACACAAAAGGCCTGCAAGTTGTTGGCGATAAAGAAACCACAGCCAATGAACGCCAATTTCTTGATATGGACGCAAATGGCTATTGAGCCCTTCAATATTTGGCTCGTCAGGTGTCTGCAGCTGATTGAGCGCATTGAGCTGCTGGCGGCTTCTTTCAAGATCGATCCCCTCTTGCTCTAAGAGATTAATCGGATCGAATGCATTCAAGCGCATGAACTCTAAAGAAGTCAGATAAACGCTCTCTTCGCCCTTTTCAAAGCGATCCTTATCTAAGCGGCGGATCCAATCCAGTTGTTTATCCTGCAAAGTTACGAGGCCTGCATCGAAAAAGGCAAACTGCTGCTTCTTCTTGCTTAAGGCCTGCCGCAAGGCAGCAATAGAGATCAATCCCATTTCCGTTTCATAAAATAAATTAAAACGGTACCAGCCTCTTCCTTTTTCGGGCGCTGACTCCACTAAATTTGTAACTAAGTGGCGCTGGTTCGGTTTCGTCAAACGGGGATCGATTTCACTGATGTATTTGCGCAGCTCCTCTATCTCATAGGTCAAGAAAAGATTCAGCTCTTCGCCTTCCAATTCGACTGAATGGCGAAATTTATCGGGCAGGCGCAGCTCCAGGGGCAGCTCATAGAATCCCTCTCCGTCGACATAAACAAAATCATCGAATAACTGTACTTTTTTTCCTCTGTAAGCAGGTAATAGCACATACTCGGGATCGACCTTAATTGTCTTCTTATCGGCAAGTTTGACCTTTAAACCCACCTTTTCAATCGGACATTTTTCACTGAAAAAATTCGGAATCAGCATCAACTCATCGATATTCATTCGAATAAAGAGAGGAATTTGCTCGGCGCTTAAAGAAACGCCCGGCTTCAATAGATAGTTAAAAGAGCCTGCTGTTTTGGAATAGAATCCATAGCCTTCCAAATACACCCATGCGCCAAAATCTTGCATTTTTGTTTTGTCTTTAGCTTTGGCCAGCGAACGTGTAAAGGTAAGCCTATTTGTAGAGCTAACTTGATAACTCAGTTGATATTCGATACTTCTAACATGCGTGTGAAACCCCTCATGCGTATTCAACCACGCTCGATTTTGAGTGACAAAATCGGCCACTTCGTAAATCGGGATAATCGTTGTCGCTTCATCGAAGCGCTTGTTTTCTAACGGATAAAAACCATCTTCATCCAAATAAGCCCAATCCACCATGACTCTGGAATCACCGGAAACGAGATCTCCGACCTCGAATAAATAGGCCTCTACGTGCAAATTCCAGTACTTATCAAAAAATAAGTGGTAAGAAGGAACCTGCGGTGAGCGATGAATCACAGCATTGGTTAGCAGAGTCGAAAGAAAACGTTGATGCTCTGTTAAGGCGATAGATAAATCCTCCCCTTCAAGATCAGGCGTCTGCAACAAGATATGAGGCTCTTCAGAATAAAACCCGTCGCCTGGAATAAAAGTCCATCCATCTAGGGCAATCCCACCCTCTTGAACGAGACTGCTTTTCTCATTCGAAGACGATTCATCTTCCGCCTCAATAATATGCAGCACTCCCACTTCCTTATCGTACTCGGCTCGTTCTATGCCCTGATTATTGGCATTGCGTACGGCTAGGGGACTTTTAACAGTAGCCAAAGAGGGAATGATGAGCGGCAGATTCGCCTCTGATAAATAAAATCCAATCTCCACATCTTCAAAGCTAATTTGAATCCAATTGGGAATGCTTTTTTTTGAAAAGCGAAAAGAAATTTGATAAGGCTGCTCTTCCTCTTGCTTACGCATCAACCACTTGGCAAGATCGCTCCAAAGAGAGAGGTCATAGCGCAGCTGCGGATTCGGTCTTCCTTCACGCCAAAGGAGCAGTTCCTCATTCGAAAGATTGGAAAACTTAAGTGACGTCTCTTCTGTTTCTTGCGGCCGTTTATCGATTAAGTGATCAAGCATGGCAATCGAAACGTCGGAGCTTGCTTTGATAGAAAAAATAGTTTTATCAAGACTCGAGCGCACGACATAGCGCCCCGGCTGTAATTTTTGCAAGAGAGTCGGATCATCCCCAAGGCGCTCTTCGTAGAGAAAACAGAGATGGTTCCACAAAGAACGCTCAAAACGCTGATGAAGAGGGATAGAGGATGCAGAGTCGTTGAATAAACTCAAGTAAGCCACTGCCTGGTGTAAACATCCCGCTTCTTCATGGACATCTTCGCAAGAGCAAAAGGCATCTTTGATTTGTCCTTTGCCCTCTAACTGCAGAAATACCCAGAAATTTTGGTGTGTATGTAGATCCTCAACAAGAACTTGATAAGTTGATCCAGAAAACTCAATGTCTTTAACCAACTTTTGAACAAGCGATTTCTCGGCATCTTTTTGGTAATGATTTAAATAGGAAGGTAATGGCAGCATCAATTTCACTCAGCAACTTCATAAAATTAAAATTCGGGTTCATTAAGTATAAACATCTGCACAATTATATACAAAACATCTCAAAGGAATTGCCTAGACATTGCCTCGTGAGATCGCTTGCACCTTGGCCGTGCTTGCTAAACTTCATCTTTTTGGCATCTTGATCAGTTTATCGACCCTAGGCAGGTATATGCGCTCAAAAATTTGTGGCTTTTCCAAGAAAGCACGTTTGAAAGAAGCCTATTGCTCAAGAACAAGTCCTGGCGGTAACTGCTCTCCAAATAATTGATCTTGCTCTCCTTGGGTCAAAGCGCGCGTTTCCAAAAGGCGACCTTTTAAATCCTCCTCTGGATACTTTGCAATTAATTGATTGATAAGCGAATCTGAGAGATTCAATTCGCGATGGTCCGTATGGCGAGCAAGCTGCTCTAACACAAATAGATGTTGGACCGGATCCGTAACAGGTAATTTAAGCAATTGCTCTACCCATTTTCCGCAAACATCTTTGGGAACGACTTGACCCACAGAGCCATATACTAAATGCCGTGCACCAATGCGTGCAAGGGCCCAGTAATCGTAGGCTTCAGCCTCTCCTTGAGCCACGCGCGCAATCAAGGCATTGCCCATGCGAATTTTGAGCGGCAACTCAAGACGCTCGAAAGCGGCTAAAGCGCGAATTTTCTCAGAGTAGACATAGAGGTCGCTTTTTCTTTTTAAATTCAAAAGGCCGCTCCTCTTATCAAATAATGCCGTCATCAATTCGCTTGCCAACTGCATCTGCTGCCCTTTGTTCAAGCCTCCCGCTACGCGCCGAAAGCAAATCCAATTTTGAATTTGACAATCCAAGGACTTAGGACTTTTCAGATCGCTTAAAATGATCTTCCACAGCTCTTTTATGCGAAAATCGTCAAGGGGAAATCCAAAGCCCGGACGCAAGCAAAAACCGACCAAATTCCACCATCTCGATTCATGCTCCTGGGAAATCTTGCGTTGCGCCGAAGCTTTGAGCAGAGGATCCCACAGTCCCCTTAAAACGCTAAGAGACCACTCTTTTCTTGGCAATCCCAGCTGATCTTCCAGTTTTTCCATGATTTGATTAGGTTTAATCAGTGAAGAGCCTTGATAGAGCTCTTCTAATAGCTGCTTAGCCCCCTGTAAATAGCTTGCATCGAAGGTTTCATCTTGCCGCTTCCCCTCTGCCGTCATCAAGCTGTGATCCTGCCCCGTAGCAGAGCGCAGCTGGAACTCAAGATTCCAACGATGCTCTGTTTTTTGGGAATCCAGCCAAAGCTCCAGAGTCCCTATGGCTGTCAAACGCACGCTAAGGCGAACGGGAATTTGCCCTTCTTGCTCTCCTTGCTTGCGCCCAAAGCGCAAGACAGTTTGAATGGGAGGAAGCCGTTGCATCTCTTGCTCATCGATCTCGACCATCTCCCCTTTCTTGTCATTCAAACGCACGTGGGAGGTTAATAGATGAAAAGCGACAGGCGTATTTGAGCGCAAAGAGAATACCTGCTCCGGCTGAAAAAGGCATCCCTCCTCCGAACCTCTTGGCAAGATGGTCAAGGCCTTTCTCGCGAGCTGTCCAGATGAGTCTTTAATGTCTAGTTCAATATAATAAGTGCGCGGCAGGCCGCCGCCAATAGAGACTCCTTGACCCCTACGAACTCTTCCATAGTAAGCCGCACCCCTTGCAACGGCTAAATCCAAACTTGCCGATGTCAAAAGAGAAGGAGCTGCAGAAAACCAGCTGCCTAAAGCGTCAATGATCACTTGTTGAAAAAGGCTGGGCTTCATGGTTCCGCCGTTGAAGAGAAGATGATGAATTCTTTTGCCCGATTCGAGATAACCAGCCTGCTTTAGAAAATGAGCGAGGTGTTTAATGATCGATGGCTCATCTTCATAAGGAAGCCCAACCGTTCGAAAGCCTCGGCTCTTTTTGAGATTTAAAGCCTCTTGCAATTGATAGGAGCCAAAAAAACCATTCGAGAGAAGCTGCTCTAATTCTTGCTTCTGAATCGACGTCGTCATGCTTCCTTTAATGACAGAAGAACCGCTCCCTTGAAGAACAACCGTATAAGAATCGCCCGTCTTTGCATCCGGCCGCAGCAGCTCTTCTTTTGCTTGGCGCGCTTCTGCGAGCAATTGAAGCCATTGGGTTGATTCAAGAGGCGCTCCCCCTTCTTTTTGCAGCTTATGCTCCAAAAGGTGGGCAATCGCAGCATCCATATTGTCACCCCCCAGCAACAAATGGTCGCCCACAGCCATGCGTTGAAAAGAGAGCTGCCCTTCTTTTTCTTGAATTTCGATCAAGCTAAAATCTGTTGTTCCCCCTCCAATATCGCAAACTAAAATGCTCTCGCCAGTCTCAAAAATCTCTTTCCAGTTTTTTTCATGCTGGGAGATCCAACTATAAAAAGCCGCTTGAGGCTCTTCCAGAAGAGTCACATGCAACAAGCCTGCTTGACGAGCCGCCTCAACCGTCAACGTGCGAGCAACTTCATCAAAAGAGGCTGGTACAGTTAAAATGATTTCCTGTTCTTCAAATTCGGCAGAAGGGTTATCTTTAGCAATCGATGCATTCCAGGCCTCTTTCAGGTGGATAATGTACTTGGCAGACGCCTCAACAGGGCTCAATCGCTGGGACCAGTCGGCCGCATCAACGGGAAGAATCTTATCGCGGCGGTCGGCCGCCACATTGCAAAGCCAGCTTTTCGCTGACTGGACAAGGCGCGTCGGCACGCGGGCTCCTTGAACCTTAGCAAACTGTCCTACAACGGTTTGCTTTTCTTCCTTCCAAGGCAGGCGAAGAGCTCCCGGCTGCCATTCATGCGCAGCCAGCAAGTAGCAAAAAGAGGGAAGGGTTGCTAAAGATTCCACTTTACCCGGCACTGCTAGCTGGGGAATAGAAAAAAGTTGAATTGATGCATGCTTTTTCTCAGTATCAACATACGCAACGGCACTATTCGTTGTCCCCAAATCTATTCCAATAATATAACGCATATGCCTCTGTCATCTAATGGATGCTAGCAAGTTTGAATGATAACGCTCAGGAATTTTCCTCTTCCAATCGCAGCCAATCAATTATTGCTTCACAACCGCAATTCAGTTTGTAAAAAATTTAGAAGAACAAATGGATCCCAATCCTCGCATAATAGCAAAAAACTTCAATGCAAACCATCAAAGAAATAGACGGCCCAGCTGAAGAAAGATTTTTCTTCAATCTGGACCGTTAATACTGCCTTTAAACTTGGATCTTCTCTCACGTTTTGGGATGAACCAGTTTACGACAATAAACTCTCTGCAGGAATATAGGGATAGCTCAAATCATGAGCCACAGATTCGTTAGTGACCTGACCATAGCATACATTTAGCCCGTGGCGGAGGCCCACATGGTCTAATAAAGCCTTTTTCCACCCCTTATTGGCAATCATCAACGCATATTCACCAGTGGCATTCGTCAAAGCTTGAGTTGACGTTCTTGCGCATGCACCAGGCATGTTTGTCACACAGTAATGAACAATTCCATCGACCGTATAAGTTGGATCGGCATGAGTGGTTGGCCGGGACGTTTCCATGCATCCACCTTGATCAATAGCCACGTCCACAATGACGGCACCAGGAGACATTTTCTGGATCATTTTCCTGGTCACAAGCCTTGGAGCTGTCTTACCAGGAATCAATACGGCTCCAATGACAAGATCCGCACGCGTAACTGCTTCTTCAATGGCTAAAGGAGAAGAATAAAGTGTTTTTAAAGCCGGTCCATATAATGCATCTAAATGGCGCAGGCGGGCGAGATCCCTATCCAAGATTGTCACATTGGCGCCAAGCCCGAGAGCCATGCGAGCAGCCTCTGTTCCAACAACTCCCCCTCCAATGACAACAACGTGGGCAGGGGCAACACCTGGAACGCCGCCTAATAGCATCCCGCGCCCGCCATGATTCAATTGCAAACTCGTTGCACCCACTTGAATGGCAATGCGACCCGCAATTTCACTCATGGGAACTAAAAGCGGTAGGCGCCCATGAATATCGCTCACAGTCTCATAGGCAATGGCCACAACTTTACTATTTATGAGCTGCTGCGTTTGCTCCGGATCGGGTGCCAAATGCAAATAACAAAAGAGAATCTGTCCTTCTTTAAGAAAAGAATATTCACTCGGTTGCGGCTCTTTTACTTTGATAATCATTTCACAGTCATAGATGTCCTCTGCCGTCCCGGCAATTTTTGCTCCAGCTGCTGTAAACATAGCATCAGTATAGCCAATCTTATCACCTGCATGCGTTTGCACAAAAACTTGATGGCCCGCATCAACTAATAAACGCACCATGCTGGGAGTTGCCCCAACGCGATATTCATGGTTTTTAATCTCTTTGGGAATACCAATAATCATAATGGCCTCGAAGGGTTTGAACAGATAAAGGAGTCGAATTGATTAAATGTCACGCCAAGTCTAGCGTAGAAGAAAGATTTGTGACCACTATAAAAACAATCTTTTATTTGATACTTAAAACCGTAAAAGAAAGGATTTAAAAAACAAAAAAGAAGGAAGCGATGAGCTTGACGATCAAGAATCGATTGACAAATCTTGCTCTGTCAACCGACTCTAATTCATAAGAACGCCCAATCAGATTGCGCTCGCGCAACCTTATCGATGGCGGCTTTTTTGAATGCCTTTAGCAATCAAGGGCGCGATTCTCGTTGAAGCCAAAGTACGAGCTTCTGCAAAAAGAATTGAAGCTTGAGTAAAATCCGGATTATTGATGGCAGTTGGGACTAAATTATTGGCAGCCGAAGCTTGCAAAGAGGTATAGTCGCTTAAAAGCGCCTGAATTCTTTTTAGTTTTATCACTTTTGGATTGACCTGAGAAAAACCAATAGCCAATTGATTGGAAGCCCCAAGCCAGGCATTAAAATCAGCAATAACAACCGGATTAGTAGGGTCTAGCAATGCATTTAAATCATTTACATAGGTTTCTCCAGCATTGATATAATTGATCAAGAGCGCCTGCAGTTGGCCTGCAGCAAGGAAATCTTTGGGATAAACTGCTTGGGCAAGTAGAGCAGCATTCTGCCGCAAAAGAGCATCGTCACTTGCACTAAATGTGGGCGGAAGAGTCTCTAATACAGCAAATGTGTAGTCATGAAAATAAACTGTCTGATCGACAAACAAAATGGTGAGCTGCTCTTCAATCCGATTTTCATCGCGCGAACTAATATGATGATGTCTTTCTATTATTTCAGCATCAGCGACAGTGGCCTGTGAAAAAGATGGAATTGCTGCCGTAAACGCTAGCAGAAACCACTTTTGCAAGAACTGGCATTTATAAACATTCATAGCAATCTCCTAATCCATATTAAAATTATTTATGAAGAACATCGAATACAAGATCGGCTACTAAGAAAGTCAACGCTCTTGTTTGTTTATAGGCTTCATTGGAAGCCGCCGCATCGACCGGAGAAGTAGGGTCTGCGCACTGAGGAGCGGCAAAATCGATGTAGCTAATTTGCGAATTAGTCCATGCCAAGAATAAATCGCGAATTCTCTCAGACATACGCGGATTAGGGCTTCTAGAAATAAGGAAATCCGCTAACAACAGCCCCGCACTTTGCCACTGACTAATTAGCTCATTCCTATTATTGGGAGTAGTACAAAAACTTGTCGTTGAAGAAGCATAGCTAAAACCTGCAGCAGTAAAATTAACTAGTAATCCAGTAAACTCCACCCCATTCAAATTTTCAATCGCGCTAAGCAAGACTCCAATATCCAACGCATCGTTAATCAACAAATTTGAAGGAAAAGGGAAAGTAGTATTATAAAATGACAATAAAATGACGTCATGCAAATCGGCCTCTAACTTTTCGAAAGCGCCAATGACTTGATGTCTCCACTCGATTGTTTTACGCTTAGATAAAAAAGGATTCCTTTTAGCTTCGAATCCGCCTTCTAAATCTTCCTGGTGAATTAAAGGCTCATCTACAACAGCTTGCGTTGTAAATGGAACAAACATGAGGCCAACTAAGAGCCCTTTCGTGATATATTTCATCATCTTCAAACTCCTCCTTTGTGAGTTTTTTAAAAATAATTTTTAATAACTTATATAACAAGCGATTTCTCTATTTTCAAGGGTTGAAACTTGAATTTACATGGCTGTAACAGAGAGAGGTATAAAAGCTTTTTTATATAAAAGAAGGATAGCAAGATGAAGTTACCCGAAGCCATTAAATGACTTCGGGAAATTAATGCTTATACCAATGCAACTTCCGGATTCGCATCGTGAGCGAACTCCAAAGAGAGAAGCTTGGAAACGCCCTTCTCTTCCATCGACACGCCAAATAAAACGTCTCCAATTGCCATCGTACGCTTATTGTGGGTGATGATTAAGAATTGACAACGGTCTGCAAAGTATTTCACGACATTGACAAAGCGCTCAACGTTAGAGTCATCGAGAGGCGCATCAATTTCATCCAAAATGCAAAACGGTGCCGGCTTGACTTCAAAAATGGCAAACAGGAGGGCGACTGCCGTCAAGCACTTTTCCCCACCCGACAACAAACTAATAGAGCGCATTTGTTTACCTGGCGGCTTCGCGCTAATTTCTATGCCAGCCTCCAGGATATTATCTGTCTCAGTGAACTGCAGATCGGCCTCGCCGCCATTGAATAAAATTTGAAAATTCTTCTTAAAATTGCTGCGAATGGCTTCAAAGGTCTCTTTAAACAGTTTGCGGCTCTCTCCATCAAGCTGATCAATAATTTGGAGCAACTCTTCTTTGGACTGCTGCATGTCTTCAACTTGCTGATGAAGGAATCCAAAGCGAAGCTTATGCCTTTCCAAGTCTTCAATCGCGCTCAAATTGACATCTCCCGCTGCTTGCAGGACTTGCTTGACCAAGCGAATATTCTTATCTGTCTGCTCAAGCGTTTTATCTATTGGAAGATCCAACGCTACAAGAGCCGGAACTGTCAAATCGTAGCGTTCTCGTAACTCGCCAATTAAAGCTTGAGCCGCTGAATGCAGCTGGGCTTCTAGAATCTTAAACTGGGTTAATTCCGCCTCGACTTTTTTTACCTGGCTGTGCTGAGCCAGAGTTTTCTTCTCAAGCTCTTCTAAAGACTTTTTCAGCTGTTCATGCTCCAACTCTTGCTGGCTATAGCCTTCTCCGGACGATTCAAGCCGCTCTTCAATAGATTCTAAAAGATGGTGGTTTTGAACACCTTTTTGTTTCAAGCGTCCCTGTAGCTCGCCTGCATCAATAAGCTCATCTGTCAAACGCTGAACCTGGTTGTCATGATCTTGTTCTTTTGCCTCGAGCAAGCTATGCTGATGAAGCAGCTGCTGTTTGCTTTCCGAAAGCAGTCGGTATTGCTCCCCTTTCTCTTTATGGTCCTGAAGCTGAATACGGAGAGCCCCCTCCTGCTTGTCCAATTCAATTTGCAAGATGGCTAACTGTTCCTGTTGCTGAACAAGCTCCTGTCTAAGTACAAAGTGCTTGTCTTGAAGTTGTTTGAGAACACTTTTTTGCTGTTCAATGTGTTTTTCTAAGGCTCCAGCGTCCTGTTCGATTTGTCCCTGTTCTAATTTAAATTTTTCTTGATCGCCCAAAGCACGCTGCAAGCCAAAATTGACTTCGACGAGCTTCATTTCATCCCGCCTTAAAAGTTTATCCAATTCTGCTCGTTCTAGCTGCAGCTGCACCTTGCGTTGCTGCAGATGTACAAGCTTTTGCTCGAGGACTGCGACTTGTTCCTCTTTCTCGGCCACCTCTTCTTCCAAGGCCTTCAATTCAGACTCTCTTAAGAAAACCTGATTTTCGTTTGGCTTTACCTTAAAAAAGACGCTCTGATGATCGATAAATGCCTTATCCAAAGACCAGCCCTCATTTCCGGCTTGCAAATGGTTCAAAGCATCTTGATGGGATTTAAAGGTTTTAACATTCTTAAGAAAATGCGCAGTTAATGGATTGAAGGCAACCTTTGAGAGCACATCATCGGTCTTATCTTGAATGGCATGCCATTTTTGAATCGTTTCTAAACAAATTAAGGAATAATCCTGCAGCTGTTCCTTTTCGGCAAACTGAATGACCTCTACCAAAATAGCTTGTGTTTCAACGACCAAAGTTTGGGCATACGCTCTTAAAATCACTGCAATGGCTTCAGCAGCTTCCGGTTCGGGTGCTAAAAACTCATACAATGGGCGTAGTTTTTTGAAAAATGGACTATGTTCATTTTGAGTCTCCTGCAACAGTCTCTTACTTCCAGAAGAAAAGCCTTCATGATCCTCTCTCATGCGTATTAAGACTTTTTGCCTTGCCTTGCATTCAAGCAGCTTTCTTCGAAAACCTTCTAAATCTTTTTGCTTGGACTCCTGCTCTACAACCATGCGTTTGATCTCGTCCTCAAATTGGTCCAGGCGATCTTTATGCGCATCTACCAATCCGGAAACTTGTTGAAGCTGTTTCTTCTTTTCTTGAATCGTCAAAGAAATTTGCTTCATTTCCTCTAAGATCTGATCTTGCCGTACTTTAAGCTGCTTTTTCCTCTCTTCCTGATTTTCCAAGCGCACTTCAGCTTGCTTCATCTCGCTCACAAACTGACTTTCTTGCTGCAAGCATTTGACGTGGCTGCTGTGCTTGGCTTGCAAGTCTTGGCGTAAATGCACGACCTCTTTTTCTTTAAACTTAACTTTATCCTGTTGATGAGTAAGCTTAGATTCAATTTCCTGAAATTCTGCTTCGAGCTTTTTCTGCTGCGTCTGTATGTCTTGCAACGTTTTAACACGGCTTTGCTTAGCTAAAGCCAGCTCTTCTAACTCACGCTTAATCTTTCTCTCTTTTTGCTGGATTTCTTCCAAACGCTGCTGTGTCGATTGATTCTCCTGCACGAGTAATTCTTTTTCATTGCGAATCTTAAATAGCTCTTCTTGCTTAATCTTCAGCGTTTTTTCACTGGTTTGAATGACTTGCTTAATCTCTTGCGATTCGCCCTGCCTTAAAGACAGCATGTGCTGCTGAGTGTCTAGCAATTCCTGTTGCTGACGCTGCTTGAAATCTGTGTCTTGCTTTTTTTGTTCAAGGCCATTCCAACGCAAAAGATAACTCGTTTTTTCTAACAACTCGAGCTGCGCTTTATTCTCTTTGAATTGCAAGGCTTTTTCAGCTTGCACCTGCAGAGTTTGGATCTGCTTTTCAACTTCTTGGTAGATGTCTTTGACTCTCGATAAGTTTAAATCCGATTGTTCAAGACGCTTCAAGGCTTCGCGCTTGCGCTGCAAAAAACGCAAAATTCCAGCTGCTTCTTCAAAAATATGGCGCCTTTCAACGGGAGAATAGCTGATCACTTGATCTAGCTTGCCTTGCTCAAATATCGAAAAGGCGTTTCGCCCCACCCCAGAATCCAAAAACAGGCTTTGAACGTCCTTTAGACGAACCAAATTGCCATTGATGAAGTATTCTGACTCCCCGCTTCGATGCAAGCGGCGCGTTAGAGTAATTTCATCGTATTCGATTGGCAAGGCTCCTTGCACATCGGTCAGGGTCAAAGAAACCTCTGCAAAATTGAGCGGTTTGCGATGCGTCGTGCCAGCAAAAATCACGTCAGGCATCTTGTGTCCACGCATAGACTTGGCTGATTGCTCGCCCAATACCCAACGGAAAGCATCCGCAATATTGGACTTGCCGCAACCATTTGGTCCAACAATGCACGTGATCCCATCGTCAAAATGCAAAACAGTTTTGTCGGCAAATGATTTAAATCCTATCGCAATGAGCTTCTTTAAACGCACAACAACCTCCATCTATACAACTTGCGAAATAGCATACAGAAGGAAGAATTCAGGCGCCAGCATCTTATTTGCCCCTTGACCTTACCATTTACCAGCAACATCTGATAATTTTTTTGGCTAACAAATAAGGATAAGCTAAAAGACTAATTGCACTTCAAATCTGAGATTTCTTTTATAAGTTAAAACGTTCTTTCTTCCTCTTTTAGGAAGAGCCCGATTGTTCAAAGCTGCAAAAGAGACCTCTCGAGATATTTTCTTTGATTTCTTTACAGTTTGACGAGATCCTCTCAAGTTCTTAATTTGCTTTTCTTTAAGAAAGATCTTTTTTATACTCTTTTTATCACCGAATTTTAATGCGCAGAGCACTTCGCGTCTCATTTGGCCATGCTTAAGATCATAGCAGGTTCAGCCTGCCAAAAAGCCTGGCCCTTCTCAATGTTAGCGCCTATGGCAAAAAAGTAAATTTTAAAAGGACTTGTTATGATTGATATCCGTTTAATTCGCAAGGATCGTGCGACAGTCGAAGCCAAACTAAAAACCAAGGATCCGCAAATCGACCTCTCCAATATTTGTGATTTGGATCAACGCATTCGTGAAGGTAAGACTCAAGTTGAACAACTCAAAGCCAAACGCAATGACATTTCTCAGAAGATCGGAGAAATGAAACGGTCGGGACAAGACACGTCCGAACTCATGAATCAAGTCGCAAGCTTCGCAGACGAAATCCATTCCTTGGATCATCAAACCAAAGAATGGGAAGAACAATTCCTGCAGGAATTGTCCCGTTTGCCTAACCTTCCCATGGACGACATTAAAATTTCTGAAGATCCGAAAGAAAACGTTGTGATCAAAGAAGTTGGCCAAAAGCCCTCTTTTGATTTCCCCTTTAAAAACCACGTCGAATTAAACGAAAAGCTCAATCTCTTTGACTTCAAGCGCGGGGCAAAAATTTCGGGAACAGGCTGGCCAGTCTACCGAGGAATGGGTGCTCGCCTAGAATGGGCGCTGTTGCAGTACATGATTGAGACGCATATCAAGAATGGCTTCATGCAATGGATGCCTCCTCTCTTGGTTCGCCGCGACATCATGTTTGGCTCAGGCCAATTGCCAAAATTTGATAATCAGCAGTTTAAGATTCAAGACGAAGACTACCATCTCTATCTAATCCCAACGGCTGAAGTCCCCCTAAACGGATTGCATATCGATGAAATTATTCCTCAAGAAGAGCTGACCTTGAAATATATGGCCTATACTCCTTGTTTCCGTCGCGAAGCAGGAGCGGCTGGTTCTCAAGAAAGAGGCTTGATCCGCATGCACCAGTTTAATAAAGTCGAAATGTTCTGCTTCTCTAAGCCGGAGGAGAGCAATCAGGTATTCGATCAGATGATGGAGAGTGCAGAAGAAATCCTGCAAGGATTAGAGCTTCACTATCGCAATGCTCTTCTTGTAACTGGAGACATGTCTTTTGCCGCTGCGCGTACTGTCGATATCGAGGTCTGGCTGCCGGGACAAAACCGCTACTATGAAGTCTCCTCTGTATCCAATTGCACAGACTACCAAGCTCGCCGCTCTAATATCCGCTTCAGACGCGAAGATGGAAAACTGGATTTTGTTCACACCCTAAACGGTTCAGGATTGGCAACTTCTCGCCTCATGGTGGCATTACTGGAGAACAATCAACAACCAGACGGATCGGTACGCATTCCTTCTGTCCTTCAACGCTATTTGAATGGCCAAACGACTTTAATACCATCCTGACCTGGCTCAAGTGTGCCCAGGGCTTTTTTGATTATCAAAAAAGCCCTTTCTCCTTCTCTCTCACTAAGAAAACTTCTCTTAAGATCATTACCTTAAAACACTTAAACAATCCTCCTCCAATTGCTTGCAAAAAAGGCAGTCGATTATTTATAAGCAGTGCAGCTTTAAGAAACGCACCCGTGATCCCCTCTCAACAGAGTTATTGCAAAGCAAGCTTCTCTTCTACTTTACCTCGATTCTACTTTACATCGTTTTTCAAGGCTTCTTCCAATAAAAATAAGATCCACACTGTATCTTCAGCGGGATATCTAATCGGCCATGTATTTATAAACAGCTCACTATCAACAACCTGAAATAATATAAATTCCTCAAAAAAAAACCTTTGACAGATAATTAAAAGATAAATGATAGTGACGTCGAATTACGCAGAGTTTTGTTTACAGGTTTGCAGTGATACATTTGTTGGCGCCTTCAATTGACTTCCAGGCACATATTGGGCCGGGGAGCAAAAAGAAAAGCCAACAGTGATTAGATCGAAAAATAGTAATTTAGGGCTAATCACAATAAGCTGTCGCTTGTCTGACAAGCGTCTGGCAAAACAAAGCCAAAGTGTGGAAATTAAGGTAAACTTAAACGTTAACAAGGAAAAAATATGCGAAAGTGGATAACCTTCTTAATGACGTTATTGGTGGGATCTTCTATATCTTACGCCAACGCCGACTCAGCACAAGTAACACTAGAAGCTGGCTACCGTCATGACAACATCAACTGGAAACACAAAGTTCCAAGTTGCGATCCTATCTTCAAGAGAACAACAAAGTTTGAAGACATTGATATCTTCCAAGTCGGTTTGAAAGGCAGATCAATGCTCGGCTGCAACTTCTACGTACGTGGAGCAGCTAGCTTCGGTTGGATTTTAGACGGTGATTTCAAGCAGAGCGTCTCTACATTCTTCAGACCTTCTTTCTCTGATTTCGGTAGCCTTTCTCAAGACTTTGAGTTTTCTGCACATCATAGAGAAGTTATTGATGACAAATATGTTTACGATCTAAACATTGCTGTTGGCTATCCTTTCTATTTCTGCGATTGCACTTTAGCTGTATCGCCTGTAATTGGTTATGCGGTTGATGCTCAGCATCTATGCGTTGAACATGAAGGCTTCAATTTTGGTTCTTTCTCTGATGGTTTCTTCCCAGAGTCTGGAAGCGATTGCTGCTGCCATAAGTTTACAAACCGTTGGTATGGTCCTTTCATCGGCGTTGATTTCACATACCGTCCATGTGGCGAATGCTGGAACCTCTATGCTGAATTAGAGTACCACTATGCTCGCTTCAAAGCTAGATTTGATCATGATGATTTCAGCTTATTCGGCGACAACCACAGCCATCGTTCACGCCATGCACATGGCTGGGTATTTGGCTTAGGTGCTGACTACGATTTATCTTGCGACTGGACACTTGGTCTTTCTGTGAAATTCCAAGACTGGAAAGCTCACAGAAATCACCGCAACCACTGTGGCGACAGCCTCAGCAGCAGCGGCTTCTTTGGTTCTAGCAACTTTGGAAGAGAGAAAAACGAGCACAAGTGGCATTCATATGCTATCAACTTGACACTCGGCAAACATTTCTAGTCTACCATCGTCAAGACTGACGAGTTGATAATCGTCTAGGAAAGCTCTCGAGCCTTCCTAGGCGCTTTGTCGTTTCTGCGTTTTATCCGACATTTCATTACTACCCTTTTTCTATCCAACCGCTCTTCTAGATAAATGCATGACTACACCTGTTCAACTAACGCTAAAGCAGTTTCTTCTCGAATCTTCTCCTATTTTAGATGTCCGCAGTCCGCTAGAATATGAACAGGGTCATATTCCTGGATCACATTCTTTCCCCTTATTTTCTGATGAAGAACGGGCGCGTGTTGGCACGATCTATAAAAAACAGAGTAGGCAAGAAGCCATTGAATGGGGTTTGAATTTAGCGCAAGCTAAGATCGATCACTGGATGGATCATGCAGATCAACTCCTAACAGAGCGCCAAGTTCGGGTGCTTTGCTGGAGAGGTGGCATGCGCAGCGGCTTTCTGGCTCATTTATTGGCTCAATGCAGATATCAGGCCGCCACTCTTCAAGGCGGTTACAAAACTTTCAGACGAAACATCTTGCACTCATTAAATCAATTGCCTGCTATCCCACTCATCGTTCTTGGAGGATTAACAGGCAGCGGCAAAACCGCCATCTTACAAGCCCTTAGAAAAATGGGCGAGCAAGTCATTGATTTAGAATCTCTTGCGAATCACAGAGGCAGCTCCTTTGGCGGTATTGGGCTATCCAAGCAACCTTCGCAAGAGCAATTTGAAAACAGACTCGCTATTGACTTGGAATGCTTAAATCATGCACGTCCCATTTGGATAGAAGACGAGGGACGCTTAATCGGCCACTGCCATATCCCCACTCGGCTTTATCAATACATGCAACAAGCTCCCCTTTTCTTTCTTGAATGCTCAGAAGAAGAGCGCTTAAGGCAATTAATGCAGCTCTATGGCCGCGCAACTGAAGAAGAGCTCAAGCTTGCAACCGAACGCATTACCAAACGATTAGGAAGCCAGCTCACCAAAGAGATTTTAGCTGCCTTTTCAGCTGGAGAGCGACATTACGCTTTCAAAAAACTTTTAAGCTATTATGACAGAGCATACCGCCATCAGATACTTAAGCGCCCGCATGTCTATTCTTTAGAAAAAAGTGGGCAATCAGCTATAGAACAAGCCATAACATTAAGCGCCATTGCAACCAAAAAGGTAAATGAATGGAAGTCCAATCAATGCAACTTCTTCAAGATCTCTCCTCATTTTTAGATAAGAATCCGACAGCCTGGCATGCTGTAGATGATTGCGCCAGAAGGCTCAAGGATCAAGGATTTATAGCACTCAAAGAAGCAGAAAGCTGGTCTCTTAAAGCTGGTCAGCGCTACTACATTAAGCATCACCAATCTTCTATCTGTGCCTTCATTCTTCCAGCAAAGTCAACAAAACGCGTGCGCTTGCTAGCTTCTCACACTGATAGCCCAAGCTTTAAGCTTAAGCCTCAACCGGAAATACGGCGCCATCAAGCCATCTTATTCGGGATTGAAGTCTATGGGGCTCCCCTCTTAAGCTCATGGCTCAACCGCGATTTAGGTTTAGCAGGAAGGGTGGTCTATGCAACTAAAGATAAGCAACTGCAAGAAAGGCTCGTACGCCTGGAAAAATTTCCGCTTGTCATTCCGCAACTAGCCATTCATCTCGATCGAGAAGTCAATGAGAAGGGGTTATTATTAAATAAACAAGAGCATTTAAATGCTTTGCTAGCGCTTGAACAAGAGATTCCCGCTAAAAGCTCCTATTTGGAGATGCTCCTAAGAGATGAACTCGATTTCGAGCAGCTGCTCTCATTTGACCTATTGCTGTTTCCTATCGAAAAGGCCCGTTTCATCGGCTATAAACAACAACTTCTGTCTTCTTATAGAATTGACAGTTTAGCAAGCGTTCACGCTGCTCTCTCAGCCTTATTAGACGATCCTTCACCATTGGAAGAAGATATTAAAATGGTTATATTTTGGGATAATGAAGAAGTAGGCTCTCATACTGCCCAAGGGGCGGAATCCCCATTCTTTAATCAAACTCTTGAAAGGCTCCTGCTAGCCCTTGGGAAGTCAAGAGAAGATTACTTTAGAGTTCTCAGCCAGTCTCATTGCACATCGATCGACCTGGCACATGCTCTCCATCCAAATTATGCTGATAAACACGACGCACAACATCATCCCATACTGGGTAAAGGGGTTGTTGTCAAAACTAACGCTCAGCAACGCTATGCCTCAGATGCCTACTCAAGCCTACCCATTTACGTATTGGCATCCAAGCACCACATCCCTTTGCAAAAATTTGTCAGCCGCAATGATATGCCCTGCGGATCCACTATTGGACCCCTTCAAGCCTGTATTTCAGGCATTCCGACAGTTGACATTGGCTGCGGACAACTGTCGATGCATTCATGCCGCGAACTCATGGCCTGCCAAGATCACCTGCACCTATTTAATCTCTTAAAAGCTGTGTTACAAACGAATGAGTGGCCGCAAATCAATCGCAACCAAATCGAATGAATGCCCTCATAAAAAATCGTATGCTCTACGGGTTTTTTATCCGGCAAAATGACAAGAAAACAGGCGGTGCAATCTCAAAAAGATGGCTGAGCCGCCTGCCACTACCAGCTCGTATTTACACTTACGCTGGTTGAATATCTAACTGCTTAGTTGGATCAACGGGAGTAAAAACATCGGCAAAAATTTTAGCCGGATCAAGCATTGTTTTAAGGTTATGGCTCTCTCCAACATAGCTTAGAATCGTTTCCACTGCTTCAGCACGCTGCTCGGCTGGTAAAGCATCGAGCTGGGCATTAACCTGCTTGATCAAAGTCGCCACTAGCTGATCATGCGTCGATTGTTTTTGATCTGAGTTGGGGGCCGCAATCTTTCCAGTCAGGACATCGCGAAATTCTTGAGCCTCCATCCCCCAGTATTTGTCGGATTTAACTTTTCCAACTTCAACCGAATAAAGCAAACTCAAAGCAACACTTGCCAAAATCAGCTTGAGCATGGCTGCCATGCGCTCCTTCAATTCAGGGCTCATCTGATCAGCACCTGGCATCTTATTCACATACGTCACCATGACAAACGCAGGGTCCGCCACCATTTTGACGACATCTTTCGCAAAATTTTGCGCTGTTTCAACGTGATTGTCCCTTTCCCGCTCTTTAATGTTGCTGACTGCCTCTTCTAAGGCATTAAAGTAGATAGGAGCCGCCACCATTAAATTAATCATCGGAATAATATCTTGCACAATGAGCTGAGGAAAAACCGGCTGCAGCCGCTCCATTAACTCAACAGGCGCAACAAAAGGTGTACTAGTCATTCCCGTTGTAGATGTCGTTAACTCTGTTGCCCCGAGCGCCATTCCACCTCCAATGATCATGGCAGCTATAATGGGAATCGACACGACACGTGCCGCATCATCGGCATTTGAATTGGAAACGGTTGCGGAATCGCTTGAAGGGGCACTCGCATGCACACGCTCAAATGCCTGCAATCGCTCTAAGGCCGTCAAAAAATTATAAGGCGCCTCATTCGCAGTCGTCGGATTAGCGGCTGCAGCATTGGCAGAGGTTGGATCCTGCACCCCAGACACATTGCCCTGCTTTTGATCTCCATGCAAACGAATCTCTTGCAAATATTGGTAGTTGGGAGAATTAATCAGCGACTGAACCCATTCCTGAATCTCTCTGATATTCTTCAGCCAACCATTCAACATTTGATCGGCAATTTCTGACATCTTAATGTCGATGCTTCTCATAAAATCGGCAATCGGTTTGCTGCTGTTTTCCAGTGAAGCGATGATCAAAGCCAATGGAACTTCATTTTGTGCCGGTGATATTAATATGGGAAAATTTGGGGGAGGCGTCATCAAGGCGGCAACGGCTTTGCTTTTTTCGATCGAAGAAATACCTGCATCTACTTTCTTCTCTTCAACAACCTCTACGCTCGGAATGTAAGCCGCTCCTTGAATTGCTGCCTCTTGAGAATAACCGTGAATATTAGCATCTAAATCGGACATATAACTCCCCTTTTCTAGGTAGCTTGCTTATTAGAAGATTTGTAAACTTCAAATCAATCTCTCTAGACCATCCAATTTTTTAAGATCCTCTTAAACTTCAACTAAAAGTCATAAAGCTTAGAGCATTAATGAAACTGAACAAAAATTACCCCCAGAAATAATTAATTCAAGATTCTATTCTATAGTTTCAGTATAGCATAAATAAATTTATAAAACCACGTTGAATGATCAAAAAAACCTTAAGATTTTTCCATAAGAGGCTGGCTGTAAAGGAAGGATGACAAAGCGAATGAAAGGAGAGCGAAATATCTCAGCAGGCCGATTAAACCCGCTGAGAAAAAACAACAATTAAAAAGCGTACATGACCTGATTAAGCCCTGTAACAACAATGGCATTATCATAGGTATGTTCGTAAATTACTCCGGCTGGGACCAATTGCATCTTGTAGTGAGCATTAACAAATAAAACATGCCCATAGTAATCTACTGTCAATTGACACCCTTGATTGATTCCCTCAAAAACGGTAATCATGGAAAATTCGGCATAATTTGCCACATGGCAACGGGCACCATCGATATATGACCACCCTTCAGAGATCGGCACCACTACGAGATAAGAAGGATAGCTGTAAGACCAATAAGCAAGAGAAGCCGGCAAATCGGTTGGGCTAGTCGATCGATTGGCAATTTCTGTCGACAAGGCTTGAACAAGCCCATCCTTGACATCCAAACCCTGCGACTCCAATTTCTCATTAGACAGATTCAAATTCTCAAGCACGCTCATCTGAAGCAAAGATAATTCAATCGCCTGTACACGCGTCTGTACTAAAAAAAGACTCAATAAACAAAATAACCAAATCATTGCGCGCTTTTTCATAAAGACTCCTTAGTTATATGGCTTTATTAGAATAGCATCCATCACAAAACATAATAAATATAGACCTTAACAATCAAGTTTAATTACTAACACTAAATATAAAAAAATATAATTAAAGATAAACTATTCCCCAAAAATTTAAAAAGATTGAGATGCGATTTCTACGTTTACGGGCGCTTGGGCTAGCATTCAATTGGGCTAGCATTCAATATGTTAGGACATGACCACCAGCCAATCCACTAAAATCTGTTGACAAGAGGGTCTAGCGGTATGAGGATTGCAAAGATTGTATTTTTTATAGCCTTTTGCCATAGTCAAAACTTTAAGATATTATTTAAATAGTCCCCCTTTTTAAAACCTTGATTTTCTGAACATTCAACTAGCGTGCAAAGCTCACATGTAAGGCAGATATGAACACATCGATGGAAACGCCCGATCAAATGCTTCCCGCTCCAAGCGACCTCATGCAGGCCGTTCAACAAGAAAGCCAAAAATTTCAAGACTATTATCTTTGGTTAGAAGCAGCCATGCCTTCTCTGTTTTTTGAAGAGGTAAGCCGCGACAATCTCATGCTGATTACCCATAGTTTGATGGGATTCGATCTGCAGGATTACTTTTCAACGATCAATTTGAAGAGTGCTGCTATTGCCCTTTGCCTAGACAGCCCCGATGCAGATTTGCGCATCCTGCACAACTACACGCTGTACGGCATAAAAAACTACCAAGCCTATGTGTCGCGCATACCTTTTCCAGGCATGGACATTCCTCTTCGCATTGCCACGATCGATTTTATGAGTGCCATCGAACCGATAGAAAGCCCTTTCCCTGAGCATTCCAAAGAGCTTCTTCACGTACTCGTCAAACAGGAAAACTCTGAAATTACTGATGAAGATTTAGATTCGCTGCTTCTCAAAATGAGCACTCCCTTTTTGCATGCTCTTCCGATTGAGAGGCTAGCCGTTGCCTTAGACATGCTATTTCGAGCTCAATCGCGCGACAATTGCCAATATGAGGTTCGTTACGAAGATGATTGGCATGAAAAGGATACGGGATCGATGCATGTCGTTTTGGCTTGGCGCAATACTCCTAAGCACAATTTTCTCTATCGACTAGCCCAGGTAGTCTATCGGCATGGATTGAGCATGAAACGGGTCAATGCGACCTACATGGATCCCTATGGCAAGCAAAGCATTCTCGTCATGGCCTTAAGCTTGCATGGAAGTAATGGGCACCCTGTTTGGGATGTTGCCGACATACCCGACTTTTTAAGGGAAATTGCAACGGTCAAGTATTTTGACACAGCGGACCGGATTGACGAGCGTTTAGTTGCACCGCGCATCATCTCTGGCAACATGGGAAATTTGCTACGGGCAATGATCAATTTCATCCACCAGGCACTGGTTCATCTCGATACAAATCTTTATACAGTGGAGAATATTGAAGAAGCCATTTGTCGTCACCCAGAGCTCACCATGCAGCTCTGCAATGCATTCAGGCTAAAATTCGATCCCAATCACCACAATCTTGACCAATTCATCGATGCACGAAGGCAATTTTTAAGCGATGTCGCGCAACTCGATACCGGGCAAGAAGGCAACGACGTTCGGCGCAAAAATGTGCTGCGCCAAGGCATGAATTTCATCAGCCATACTTTGAAAACCAATTTTTACCGTTTAAATTATACAGCTTTAAGTTTCCGGCTCGATCCCAAATATTTGGATGAGATCCCCTTTGAACGCTCTAAAAAATTTCAAGAGCTTCCTTACGCCATTTTCTATATGCGAGGCATGCATTTTTTTGGCTTTCACATCCGCTTCAAAGATTTAGCGCGTGGAGGCTTGCGAACCGTTTATCCAGAGCAAGTTGAGCAGATGATTGCTGAGCGCAACAATGTCTTTACGGAATGTTACAATTTAGCTTGGACTCAGCATAAAAAGAATAAGGATATTCCAGAAGGAGGAGCCAAGGGAATACTCTTTCTTAAACCCTTCGACCAAATCGACTCCGAATCGCAAATTTTAAAAAGGGAGTTAGAATGGTCCCGCCTCGATCCCCAGGAAACCGAAAAACGGGTCCGCACCTTCAGACAGGAGCAAAAAATTGAGTATCTTTATCAATCACAGCGCGCCTTCATTGAAAGCCTGATTACCATTGTCAATTGCGAGCCCGATGGAAAAATCCGCGCCAAGAACATTGTCGATTACTGGAAACGCCCCGAGTATATCTACCTCGGCCCCGATGAAAACATGCACGATTTCATGATCGAATGGATCGCCAACTTCAGCAAAAAATACAATTACAAGCCAGGCGGAGCTTTCATCTCGAGTAAACCCAACATAGGCATCAACCATAAAGAATATGGAGTGACTTCGTTAGGGGTCAATGTCTATGTGCATCAAGTCCTCGAATACATGGGCATTCATCCTGAAAAAGATGTGTTTACAATCAAGATGTCTGGAGGGCCCGACGGCGATGTAGCAGGCAATCAATTGCTCAACCTTTACCACTACTATCCCAATACGGCCAAAGTCATTGCCTTAACCGACGGAACGGGTACGATTCGCGATGATCAGGGACTTGATTTAGCTTTGATTAAAGATCTTTTTCACCAAGGCAAAGGGATCTGTTTTTATCCGCCAGAAAAGCTCTCTGCAGGCAGCTTTTTAGTTAATAAAGGAAGAAAGCGGTACCCATCCGCCTACATTCAAGAAACGCTCTGCTGGAGAAAGGTAGGCGACATCGTCACTGAAGACTGGTTATCGGGAAGCGACACCAACCACTTATTGCGCCACAATCTTCACCAAGCCAAGACCGATCTTTTTATTCCGGCCGGCGGAAGACCCCGAACCCTAAATGAGTCCAATATCACAGAATTCTTGGACGAAAACGGCAAGCCAACCTCCCGCGCCATCGTCGAAGGGGCTAATCTCTATCTCACACCAGCCGCCAGACGTTTCTTGGAAGAAAAAGGGGTATTGATTATCAAAGACAGCTCTGCCAACAAAGCCGGCGTCATCTGCTCTTCTTTCGAGGTTTTAGCTGGCCTGACCTTATCCGACGACCTCTTTCTCCAAAACAAGGCAGCGCTTATCACCGAAATTTTAGAAAGGCTCAAGATCTGTGCCTTAAATGAAGCCGACCTCCTCTTGCACACGCATCAAAAAACAGGCCAATTCTTAACCGCTATTTCGGATCAGATTTCTACTCGCATAAATCAATACACTTACCAGCTTCTCGATTACCTGGACCTCCTCCCCTTGCCGACCAGCGTGCAAGACCCCATGATCCGCAGCTTCTTAAATTACTGCCTTCCCACCCTCCGCGAAAAATTCACCCTGGAACTTCTCAGCCAGATTCCCGAACACCATAAAAAAGCAATTATTGCTTGCCATCTCGCCTCCTATATGGTGTATAAGAAAGGATTAGACTGGTCCCCTTCAATTGTCGACATCCTCCCCCTCATTTTATCGGGAACTTCTCTCACAAATTAAGACTCCGCACTCCGCCATAAAGAAACCCCTCCTCGCAACTCAGCACTCGATCGATTCGAGTGCTAAATTCATTGACGAATATTGCGCATCGTGCATATAATGAAGAAGAATATGGAGGGTGAGCTCTTGAAAACATGGAAGCCTGTTTCGATTAAACGCATGGGGAAACACGACCGAGAGCGAAGGGTTTTACTAGGCCTAGTCGATTATTACATTCAAACGGGAAAGCCAGTAGGATCCAACACGTTGAAAGAAGCTGGGTTTGGAGATTTAAGTTCGGCTACGATTCGCAATTATTTTGCCCATTTAGAAGAGGAAGGATACTTGCTGCAGTCCCATTCTTCGGGTGGCCGGATTCCTACCCACCTAGCCTATCGCGCCTACGCGCATGCGTATGCACAAGAGAGCGAACCGTATGAGTTAGGAGAGAAGGCTTTTGATACACTCAAGCGCTTCGATTCGCGAGAGATTGCGGCTTTTTTACAAGAAGCGGCTGAAGAGTTAAGCCGGATGAGCAATTGCGCTGTTTTTTTAGCGGCGCCGCGTTTTGATCATGACTTCATAGCCGATCTCAAGCTCGTTCCGCTGGATGCGTCTCGCTGTCTTTGCGTGATTATTACCGATTTTGGCGTGATTCAAACAGAAGTGCTTCACTTGCCTGTTAAGCTCTCTTCTTTTGCTCTTAAACGTATAGAGAGTTATTTTCATTGGCGCCTGACCAATTTGGGGGCACCGGAGAATTTAGAGCCAGAGGAAGAGGCCATTGCGCAGACATTTTATAATGAATTAATGCTTCGCTATATTGTTGGCTACTCTAATTTTATTGATGAGGATTTATATCGGACTGGATTTTCGCGTTTATTGACTTATCCAGACTTTCAAGAGACCAATTTGCTTGCGAGCAGTTTATCCCTGTTTGAAAATGCTCATAGCATGCGCCTTCTCCTCAAAGAGTGTAAAGCCTTGAATCAGCTTAAGTTTTGGATAGGCGATGATTTGGCGACTTATGCCAATTCAAGCCCTCACTGCAGTGTGATTGCCGTTCCTTACTACATCAACTATAAAGTAGTAGGGGCAGTTGGACTGTTGGGCCCAACACGTTTGCCCTATCGCAGCTTATTTAGCTTATTAAGACTATTTTCTAATTGTATCAGCGAGACGATAACGAGGAATGTTTATAAATTTAAAATCAATTTTAGACAACCCGAAGAAGGACACCTCTATTTACAAAAAGAGGAGCATCACTTGATCGGTCAATCTCGCTTAATACTACTGGAAGATAAGAGAAACTAGATTCATTTAGAGAGATCAAATCACATTTGCATTTAGACATTGCTTGTAGGAGGCCTGTCAAGCCGCAATTGGAATTTGAAATAGAGAACATTATCCTCTCTTAGAGCAGGTCAAATGTCGCGGAAATCGACCTCCAATCGATCATGAATCGATGCAAGATTGTCGATCTAGACCCTCTCTGAGGAGCCTAAAATAAATCCCTTCGACTCATTGCATTGTCTCTGATTATCTAGAGCAATCAATTTTTGTCGGTTAAGAATTTTTAAGAGGAGAATAGCTATGGTTGATCAAGAAGAGACGAAAGATGATACTGAAATGTCCGCTAACAAACAAACTGCTCAGTCTGCTAATGGCAATTCATCCGAATTTCAATCGGCTTCCATTAATCCCAAACAGGTCTTTGTTACGGATGAAGAATTAAAAGCCATGCAAAAAGAAGCGATCGAATACAAGGACAAGTACTTGCGCCTCTTAGCCGATGCCGAAAATGCCCGTAAAAGGCTGCAAAAAGAGCGTCAAGAAATCACCCGCTATGCCGTTGAAAGTTTGGTCGTTGATTTCTTACACCCTCTTGACAACTTAGAAAATGCCCTAAAATTTGCCCAAGACATGTCGGATGAAGTCAAAAATTGGGCATTTGGTTTCCAGATGATTCTCGCTCAATTCAAAGACGTTTTAGCTAACAATGGAGTGGTTGCTGTCGAGTCTCAAGGCATGCAATTCGATCCCCATTTGCATGAAGCTGTCGAAATGATTGAGACGACGAGCTACATCCCTGGAACAATCGTAGAAGAAAGTGTTCGTGGCTATAAAATGGGAGATCGCACAATTCGTCCCGCACGCGTTAAGGTTGCCAAAACCGCGACCCCTAAAGAGTCACAAGAAAAAATTGATGAAAACAATTAATTAGGAAAGGAGTTTTGACTATGAGTCAGAGTCAAACAAAAAAAGGGCGCATCATTGGAATTGACTTAGGAACGACTAATTCTTGCGTTTCTGTCATGGAAGGTGGAACCCCTAAAGTTATCGCATCGGCAGAAGGAACACGTACAACACCCTCTGTTGCTGCCTATAAAGGTAGTGAGCGTTTAGTCGGCATCCCCGCCAAACGTCAAGCCGTCACCAATCCAGAAAATACAATCACCTCCTCTAAGCGCTTTATTGGACGCAAACACCAAGAAGTCTTAAGTGAAATCAAAACAGTTCCTTACAAGGTCACGAGCAACAGTAATGGCGATGCAGTTTTTGAGATTCAGGGAAAAATTGTCACTCCAGAAGAAATTGCAGCGCAAATTCTGATTAAAATGAAAGAAACGGCCGAAGCTTACCTCGGTGAAAAAATCACTGAAGCCGTTATAACCGTTCCTGCTTACTTTAACGATTCTCAACGTCAATCCACAAAAGACGCAGGACGGATTGCCGGCTTAGATGTCAAACGAATCATTCCAGAGCCTACAGCTGCAGCTTTAGCATATGGTCTCGACAAAGAGCATACCGATAAAAAAATTGCCGTATTCGACCTCGGCGGCGGTACATTTGATATCTCTATCCTGGAAATCGGCGACGGAGTTTTTGAAGTTTTAGCCACAAACGGTGATACACATCTGGGTGGTGATGACTTTGACAATGCGATCTTGAACTGGATGCTCGACACCTTTAAACAGGAACAAGGGATTGACTTAAGAAATGACAAAATGGCGCTTCAGCGTCTTCGCGATGCGGCCGAAAAAGCCAAAATCGAATTGTCAGGCGTTCAACAAACTGAAATCAATCAGCCATTCATTACAATGGATGCTTCAGGTCCAAAACACTTGACTATGACATTGACACGCTCAAAATTGGAAAGTCTGACCCACGATTTAATCGAACGCACACGCGGTCCTTGCTTGAAAGCCCTGAAAGATTCAGGCCTCAGCAAAGATGATATTGGCGAAGTCATCCTAGTTGGCGGTATGACTCGTATGCCAGCCGTTCAAGAAATTGTCAAAACAATCTTTGGAAAAGAGGGTCATAAAGGGGTTAACCCGGACGAAGTCGTCGCCGTGGGTGCTGCCATCCAAGGTGGTGTCTTATCTGGCGTTGTAAAAGACGTTCTCCTACTAGATGTCACGCCTCTTACGCTTGGAATTGAAACTCTAGGTGGTGTGATGACGCCTCTCGTTGAGCGCAATACAACGATTCCAACACAGAAGAAACAAATCTTCTCAACAGCGGCCGATAATCAGCCAGCCGTAACCATTCGCGTCCTACAAGGCGAGCGCAAAATGGCTAACGACAATAAAGAAGTCGGACGCTTTGACTTGGCAGACATTCCTCCCTCTCCTCGTGGAATGCCCCAAATTGAAGTCGCTTTTGACATCGATGCCGACGGAATTCTACACGTTTCCGCTAAAGATCTTTCTAGCGGTAAAGAACAAAAAATTCGCATCGAAGCCCAGTCTGGACTTAATGAAGAAGAAATCAAACGCATGGTTAGAGATGCCGAAGATCACGCCGAAGAAGATAAGAAACGCAAAGAAGAAGTTGAAATTCGCAATGAAGCAGATTCCTTAGCGTTCCGTGCTCAAAAAGCACTCGATGAATACAAAGACAAAGTGCCTAAAAATGTGGCCGATGAAGTCGCAAGCAAAATCGAGGCTGTCAAAAAGGCTATCGAAAGCAACGATGCCAACCGCATTCGCTCTGCCAAAGATGAACTGGAACGCCATATGCAGCACATAGGCGAAGCCATGGCCAAAGCTGGACAGGGAGATGCCCAGGCAAGCCCAGGCTCCTCTTCTTTCACAGGCGAAGGAAATCAGGAAAGTCATCAACAACATCAACAGCATCAACAAGGAAGCGGCAAAAATCCCGACGACATTGAAGAAGCTGAAGTTGAAATTATCGACGACAAAAAACCTTAGTCATCAAGCGATCGGAAGCCCTCAAAGCTTCCGATCTCTATTTGAATCTAATTAAATTGTTTAATGAAAAATTAAATACATTAGTATTTATAAAAAAACCAATTTAAAAAGAACCCTATCTACCCTCTTATTTTTCCAAACTAATTTTACATTTTCTTAACAAAAAAATTATATAAGCCAAATACTTTCTTCTTACAATTAACATCGATTATTTGAGTTAAAGCATTTAAAGCGTTAAGATCTTTATTTTCGATATTGTATTGGTAATTTTAAGAAAGTAACAGGGGCAAAATCTCGTTATGGTTTCCATAAACAGTCATTTTACCACACTTGAGACCTTACTCCGAAGAGAGTGTGTGTCTGATTTCAACGGTCGATACAACTACAACGAAGTATTTGGCTGTCGTTTCATGCAATGGAATAGAAAATATCTATCGTTTGATCAGTCACGGGGTTGGAGTATTGTTCAATTAAATCTTATTGATCGCATCTTCAGATATTTATTTGGATCTCATCCCACGACGCATTTAGCCTTTATTGCCAATCACATCACAAGCATTAGAACGCGCATCACGAATGAAAATCAGATGGAGGCGCAATTTCTGGATCGGATGCATAGTTGTTGGACTCGAGCCAATCCGACAGCCAATATGACCCGCAGTCCATTCATGTATCACGTCATTCTTCCAGCGCTGCCTCCAAGAGAAGTGGTGCATCCAAGAGAAACACTGCTCCCAAGAGAAGCGACTCGAGCTCCTTCAGACGAGTCAGATGAATCGGATCAATCTGATCAGATTGCTTCCTCTATTAAAACACTGTCAAGCCAGGAAGACACCCCGGAACTAACAACTGAAGACGAGATTCGCCAATTGATTGCGTTCGGTTTAACTGACGATGACATTCACGAATTCTTGCAAAGTCCTTCTCGTCCAAGGATTGAGATTCAGCAACTGATTAATCGAACCCGAACTCTCAGCCCAACTATTGATAAAGAACTCTATGATTTGATCGATGAATTAGTTCAAGATAGCATGAGCGATGAGGAAATCATCCTTCTCATGCAAGGCTCTAATCATTCTAATGCTGACATTCTCAATTACATTGAAAGAGCCAAAGCCTCCCACGCAAATAACCAATCCCCTATCCCTGAAGTTCCTCCCATACCGCGAGCTGGGGATCTGATAGACATTTCTCCAAGTTTAGTTAGGGTATCAGAGCCGCAGATTCCCATGGCTACTGAAAATGAGATTCTTGCAACGATTATAGAGTGCGTGAAGTCTGAAATTCCTGACGAAGATATTCAAGAATGCTTGTTCGCCTCTGGTTACTCCCGAGAATTCGTTCAAAGATTGATTGTTCGTGCCAAAAATCAGATCACATCCACTAGAGTTTTGCCTACGGCCCAAGTGCAGCGAGCGAATGTACAGCTTGCGAACGTGCAAGCGACCAACGATTCTTCTCTAATTCTCGCCGCAAATGGAGTGAATCAATATCAACTAGGCAACATTGCGGCCTGTACAAGGCTAGCCTGTGCTTTTTTAAGCTCGGACAAATCGGCGTCTCCACAATTGATTCAAGAACTCATCCAGCGCAATTCGCATGTTGATGCTAATTTTGAAGACACTGAAATTGTCATACAAGCTTTTCCTAATCTGAGACTTGCTCGCAATCCATTGACTAGCCAGGCCTTCTCCATGACACTGCAAGTTGCTTACGATCGCGAGCGGCTACAGTCTGCGCTTGAGGCGCTGGTTCATTCCCAAGAGGTGAGCGGGTCTATCATTACAGCCAATTCCCTGACCATTGCCATGCGAAAAAAGCCTGGAAAGATTGAATTCTTCGATTCCCATGGAGATGACAGTGTGACAAAAGCTGGCAACACCGCTTACATTAAAACGTTCAAGACTCATGAACTGGATCGAGCAGCCCAATTCCTATTTACCAAATTTCCAGATTTTGGTTACATGGGCAATCTCTCTATCATTGAAATGTGGCCGATTGGTTTGCAGCAATAACTTTCAAAAGTTTTTTTGCAATTTTATTTAGAGTATAATTTTTTTCCTGATAACTTAAGGCATGTCGTAAAATACTAGCCAGGAAAATCATTATGAATCATCCCGCTCAGTCAACCATTGGACAATATTTGCTCAACCGTTTGCAGGAACTTGGAATAGAACATATTTTCGGTGTTCCTGGAGATTATGTCTTGCGCTTTGATAAGCTCATTGAACAGCATCCTACCATTCAATTCATCAATACAACTCGGGAAAATACAGCCGGTTATGCTGCCGATGCCTATGCAAGACTGCGTGGACTGGGCGTTGCTTGCATTACCTATGGAGTTGGTATTAACATTACTAATGCGCTGGCACAAGCCTATGTTGAAAATTCCCCCCTAGTCGTTATTTCAGGAACGGTAGGAACAGATGAATTCAAACGTCATTCGACGCTGCATCACTTGATTAATAAATCGATTGCAGCTCATGGAGATCGCACTCAATTAGAGGTCTTCAAGCATGTCACCGTCGATCAAGGCGTCTTGGATCAGCCAGAAACGGCAGCAGCCATCATCGACCGCGTCCTTCAAGCATGCTTAGACTATAAAAAGCCGGTTTACTTTGAGATTCCTCGCAATCTAGTCGATCAACCTATTGCCCCAAAAGCAGAGCCTGAGCCTTTTCATTATCAATCAAGCAATCCTCAAGCTCTGCAAGAAGCCCTAGAAGAGACTCAACAGGTTTTATCAACCTGTAAGCGCCCTCTGATATGGGCTGGGCATGAACTCCTGCGCTTCGGATTGAGCCAGGAATTATTACAGTTTGCAGAACAGCATAAAATCCCCATTGTCTCTTCCCTGCTCGGCAAAACGGTGGTTGATGAACACCACCCGCTTTTTGCAGGCGTCTATCAAGGAGGAATGAGCCGTCAAACAGTCATAGACCTTGTCGAAAGCTGCGATTGCGTCTTAATTGCAGGTGTCATCATGCACGATCTCGACACAGGTATTTTTACGGCAAAAGTCGATCAAGAACACCGCCTCGTAGCCAACAGTCATTCCCTTTCGATCGGCCATCACCACTATCACGTCAACCTCACTGATTATATCAAAGGCCTCAATACACTCTCTCTCAAACGCTCTCACTCTTCTTTTCATACACCGCGACATGCTCAGCTTCCGCCCTCCTTCTCTCCAGTTCCCGAAGCAAAGACGACGACCAAGCGTGTGTTTGAATGCTTGCAGACGCATTTAAAACCCGACCATATCATTGTTTCCGATGTCGGAGACTGCCTATTTGCAAGCTCAGACCTGATTCTTTCCCACGACTCATTTTTGGCATGCGCTTATTTTGCAAGCTTGGGATTTGGAACGCCAGGCGCCATCGGAGCTCAACTTGCCGATCCGAAACGGCGCGTTGTGGGAATCATTGGAGATGGGGGCTTTCAAATGACCGCCATGGAACTATCAGCAGCCGTGCGCTATCAGCTAGATCCAGTCATTATCATCTTAAACAATCACGGATATGGCACTGAAAGGCCTCTTCTGGAAGGAAGCTATAATGACATTTTAAATTGGAACTACACCCAAATTCCAGCTGTCCTAGGTGGTGGCGTAGGAATCAAAGTAGAAACCGAACAGGAGCTCGATGAAGCTCTTAGGCAAGCCTTTGCTAAGCGCGGCACTTTTTATCTCATTGAAATCGAACTGGATAAATTAGACTTTTCCCCAGGACTGCGGCGCTTAGGAGAACTTCTTGGCAAAGTCGTTAAAGCTTAAAAGCCGCGAAAGTTAGAGGGTGGGTTGCCCCACCCTTTTTAACCTAGTGAGGATCTTCCAACCCCTTAGATAATTGCAAAAGCCTCACGTGGTTGCGTTCAAACCGTGGGTTAAATTAAGATTATAAGGCCCGAAAGCATCCGGTAAAAGCTGTTTCAGCGTCATTTCCCTTAACAAATTCCCCTTTTCATCCCCAAGCAATACGAGCAGATCGGAATTGAACTCATTCATGACTTGGCGGCAGGCCCCGCAAGGCGCCCCACCATCTTTAGTCACTATAGCCATGGCTAACCACTCTAAAGCTTTTTCTGAAACAGCTTTAAAAATGGCCACTCTTTCTGCACAACACGTCAATCCATAAGAGGCATTTTCAACATTGCACCCAGAAAAAATAGCCCCCTCTTTTGTTAAAAGCGCGGCTCCAACGAGATAATTTGAATAAGGAGCGTAGGCATGCTTCCGTACCTCGCAAGCCAGCCTTATTAAACGATGCTTTGCATCAAGACTCACATTCATACTTTCCTCTTACTGCTCTTTTTCATGCACAGGCAGGCGGCAAGCCGTTCGAAAAGCGAAGCGATCCATTAAGCTTTTTTCTTCAATCGACGATACCTGCAGCAAAGGAATGGGCTTGACCGAGGCATGAATCAACTGCCCCTCTCCCAAATACAGCCCCACATGCTTGATGGCCTCTGGATGCATACCAAAAAATAAAAGATCGCCAGCCTTGATCTCTTGCCAATCCACCGGACTGCAAAAGGGAGATCTAATTTGCTGAGAAGCATCGCGTGGCAAAAGAATTCCCATTTGTTTAAAAAGCATCTGTATAAAGCCTGAACAATCATAGCCAAAGCTTGAGCGACCGCCCCACGTATAGGGAAGCCCCAGAAACTGTAGGCTCAATTGCAGCATATCCTTCAACCCGATGTGTGATAGATTCATCCAAAGATGCCCTCTTTGAATCCAGCCTAACTGACCCAGCAATTGAACCTGAACCCACCGCCCATCCTCTTCTGCGGGTTCAAAGACAACTGGCAGCTCAACTTCAAACGGAAGGGTCAATAAAGGCTTTTCCCGATTCACGTGGGGAGTAGAATACAGATGAGCCGCATTGTGCCTGATCTTAGCGCGTCTAAGCCCTACACCAACTTCCCCTGCTTGCAGTAAGGACGTTTCAATCCAGCCTTGATAACCATCTTCGGTTTCCGCTAAGCTAAATAGGCCCTCTTCTTCTAAGACCTGCACCTGCCACCCATATAGCGCTTGCGAAATCACTTCGCTTCTCTCATTCGGCAAATGAAACAAATTACCAACCGGACAACAAATTGCTTTTTTCATGATTATTTCGATCAATTATTTTTTAAAGAATTCATATTACTAATCTATAGAATTTGTCTAAATCATTTTCCTTTTAACTTTTATATTAATCTCGTATAACTACTATTGTTGAGAGCTATGCACAGTTTGAGATCTTCTTAAATAGGTAAAATGGCATGTTGAAACAGTTTTTTTATATTTTCCTTACATTACTTATTTTGACCATCACAGGTTGTGATCGAAAAATAGAGCCCTTGGAAGGCCAACAATCGATCTTACATATCAGTTGCGAAGTAGATCCACAAACTTTAGATCCAAGGCAGGCAAGAGACCTTGCGTCAACAACGGTGCTGCAAGCCTTATATGAGGGGTTGACGCGCAGTCAACCAGACGGAAATCCATCTTTAGCACTTGCTGAAACTGTCTCCTTATCTCCGGATCAAAAAACATATACATTTAAGCTCCGTCCAAGTGCCTGGTCCAATGGGGAGCCGGTCACAGCTCATGACTTTGAAAAGAGTTGGAAAAGCGTATTATCCCCTCAGCTTCCTGCGCCTAATGCCTATCAATTGTACGTAATAAAGGGAGCCCAAGCGACCAAGGAAGGCAAAGGCAGCCTGGATGAAGTTGGCATTTACGCCCTCGACAAGCAAACACTCGTCGTTGAACTAGAACAACCGACCCCCTATTTTCTTAATCTTACAGCTACCCATTTCTTTTTTCCAGTTCATGCAAGCACAAGACAGAAAAAAATGGGTGATCAAAATCCATCCTTGCCTGTCACAAACGGCCCGTTTCAGCTTCAGGAGTGGTCACGGCACAATCAACTAGTCTTGATACCGAACGCTCATTATTGGGATCATTCAGCAGTCAGTCTCAACAAGCTGGTCTTCATTGTTTTAGACAATCCCACCGCACTGCAACTATTCCAAAATAAGGAGCTCGAATGGACAGGATCGCCGCTTTCCACGATCCCTACCGATGCACTACCGACCCTAAAGGAGACGAACTATTTGCAAATCAGCCCCGCCGCAGGCGTCCATCTTTTTCGGATCAATACTGCCAAAGCACCTCTGAATAATCCGAAGATGCGCCATGCCTTTGCATTAGCTTTAAATCGGAATGACTTGATTGAACACGTTTTACAAGGCAACCAGCAGCCTGCCTTGGGCCTGATTCCTCCTTTATGGCTGCAAACCGCGCCTTTTTTTCAAGATGGCAATAGGCAACTTGCACGCCAACTTTTCCAGGAGGCTTTAGCCGAAAATCAGCTCAACTCTCAGACTATTCCTCCAATCACACTCTGCTATGCAACAGGAGAGCGTTCCCATAAAATTGCTCAGGTTGCTCAACAGCAGTGGAAAGAAGTCCTTGGGGTCAAGGTGCAGCTGCAAGCCTGTGAAAGCAAGGTCTACTTTGATCGTTTAAAAAAACAGGATTATCAAATTGGCATTGGATCTTGGTATGCAGATTTCCGCGATCCCATCTCTTTTCTAACCGTCTTCCAATACAAAGATAATGGGACTAATAACACTCAATGGGAAAATGGACGCTACATTGATTTGCTGAACCAATCCTTTGTGAGTACGAATCCAAATCAAAGAGAGCTCTATTTAAAAAAAGCAGAAGGAGTGCTCATCCAAGAGATGCCAATTATCCCTCTCTTTTTTGGTTCATACAACTACTTGAAACATCCCCAAGTCAAAGGTGTTTACTTTTCAGAACTTGGCTATTTAGACTTTAAACAGGCGTATTTGGACTCCCCATAACAATTGCAATAGACATGTCGTTTGCCTACATCATCAAAAAATTCGCTTATTTGCTGTGCTCGCTTTGGATCATTGCCAGTTTGACCTTTATCCTAATGAAGGCCATTCCAGGCGATCCTTTTAGCGAAGAGCAAACGTTACGAGCCGACATGCATCATGCCCTGCTTGAAAGCCACGGTCTCAATGCCCCATGGTATCAGCAATATGGCAGCTATTTATTTTCCCTCCTACAGGGCGATTTAGGCTATTCACTCAAATATAGCGGCCGCTCGATCAATCAGATAATTCAAGATAGCTTCCCCGTATCAGCTTTATTAGGGCTTGAGGCCTTATGCATCGCTTTGCCAATGGGTATTTTGCTCGGTTCCCTGGCAGCTCTTAAAAAAGGCGCATGGCAAGATCATTTGATTCTATTTTGGACCACAATGGGCCTGTCAGTCCCAAGCTTTATCTTGGCAGCGCTGTTGCAATATGTTTTAGCCATTAAACTCGGATTATTCCCATTAGCCCGTTGGGGAAGTTTTGCCCAAAGCATGCTCCCATCTCTTGCATTAGCTTCCCTGCCAGCCGCTTTTATTGCACGCCTCATGCGCGCAAGCTTAAGCGAAGTCCTGCAAACGGACTATATTAAGGCCGCCCGTGCAAAAGGGTTACCCGCCTATAAAATCGTAACCTCACACGCATTGCCCAATGCAATGCTGCCCGTATTGAGTTACTTAGGGCAACTCATGGCCAATGTCCTAGTCGGAAGTTTTGTGATCGAAAAAATATTCAGCATTCCAGGCCTTGGTGGCTGGTTTGTCAATAGCGTCATGAACCGCGATTATCCGCTCATCATGGGGTTAACCCTGTTTTACAGCAGTTTATTGATGCTCTCCATTTTTTTGATCGACTTAGCTTATGCCTGGATTGATCCGCGCATTCGCTTGCACTTTAAGGAGGGCTAGCATGCAAACAATCGATGACTCTCTCTTCACCCCTATCAACGCTTGGGATTCCTCCGATGCTCCCCACTGTCAACTGCGCAAGAATGCATGGCAAAGATTTCAATCGAGCTCGCTTGGAATCAGCGGGCTTATGCTTCTCACTCTCATTTTATTAGGCGCGCTTATTGGGCCGTTTTTCTCTAATTATGCCTATGAAGCAACGCACCTAACCTTAAAAAATCAGCCTCCATCCCTGCAATTTTGGTTTGGAACGGATGACCTTGGACGCGATCTATTTACAAGAGTCTGGTACGGAGCGCGAATTTCTTTATGCGTCGGCCTCTTGGCCGCTTTGATAGATCTGATCGTTGGGCTTCTTTGGGGCGGTATAGCGGGATTCTGCGGAGGAAAAATCGATGAAGCCATGATGCGCTTTGCAGATATCGTATACTCTCTTCCCTACTTATTAATCGTCATTTTATTTACGGTCGTGCTAGGTTCCGGCCTTTTTTCCGTCATCTTGGCCATCACGTTATTTGGCTGGATCACTATGGCCCGCATTGTGCGCGGACAAATTCTTTTACTCAAAGAAATGGAGTATGTTCTAGCCGCACAAGCCTTAGGGGCTGGATTTGGAAGAATTTTGAGCAAACACCTTCTGCCAAATGCCGTTGGACCAATCCTCGTTACGCTCACGTTGACCATTCCTTCTGCTATTTTTGCCGAAGCTTTTTTAAGTTTTTTAGGCCTTGGTGTGCAAGCCCCCATGGCAAGCTGGGGAACAATGGCGAATGAAGGCTTACCGGCGCTCCAATTTTATCCCTGGCGTTTGCTTTTCCCTGCCGCTTTTATTAGCGTGACCATGCTAGCCTTTCATTTGATCGGTGAGGGATTAAAAGCCACGTTTGATAAGTCGCTCCAGGAATCTTTATGAAAATACCACTACTCGACGTTCGCTCTCTTTGCTTATCCTTTGCCACTTCACAAGGCTCGATCGACGCCCTAAGAGGGGTTAATTTCTGCCTTTACCCTGGAGAAATCGTAGGTTTGATCGGTGAATCGGGATGCGGCAAAAGCCTGACTGCTTTTTCATTGTTGAAGCTTTTCCCCACTAATTCTCATCGCCTGTCCGGCAAAGTGCTTTTTGAAGAAAAAGATCTCTTAAATGCGTCGGAAAAAGAGATGCAAACCATTCGAGGTCAAAAGATCGGTTTGATTTTCCAAGATCCCTCTTTAAGCCTTAATCCTACCAAGCGAATAGGCGATCAATTGATTGAGGGATTAGTTCATCATCAACACATGAGCAAGCAAGCAGCTTTGCAAATGGGAATTGAGTGGCTGCAAAAGGTTGGGATAAGCGACGCATCGCATCGCATGAGGCAGTATCCTCATGAAATGAGTGGCGGTATGAAACAGCGCATCGTCATTGCCATGACGCTGGCCTGCCGTCCCTCACTCGTCATTGCCGATGAGCCTACGACCGCACTCGACGTTACCATTCAGGCACAAATACTAGAGCTTCTTAAATCGCTGCAAAAAGAACAAAAAATGACAATCTTACTCATTACGCATGATTTAGGAGTTGCTGCAAGCTGCTGCGACCGCCTGATGGTTATGTATGCGGGACAAATTATCGAGTCAAATTCTTTAAGCGGGCTCATTCAAACCCCGCAACACCCCTATACACAAGCCTTACTCAAAGCCAAGCAAAGCCTGGCTGAATCACAAGGACACCCCTTGTTCACACTGCCAGGCTCTCCTCCCCTTGCAACCTCTCTTAAGGGCTGCGCTTTTGGTCCAAGATGCTCTCACGCCATGCGCATCTGCCAAGAAATGGCTCCTCCACTTGATGATAACGCTCATCCAGCTGTTGCTTGTTGGTTAAAATTCCGAAAGGAGCAGCCATGAGCGGTAATTTATTGACAGTCGAAAATCTATCCAAGCATTTTCGTTTGGGACAGAAAATCATCCCTGCAGTCCAATCTATTTGCTTTACTCTAAAGCAAGGCGAAATTTTGGGACTCGGAGGAGAAAGCGGATGCGGCAAATCCACCCTCGGCAAACTATTGCTGCGCTTAACCGAACCAACGGGCGGGTCTGTCAAATTTGAAAGCCAAGACATTTTTAACATGCATGGCAAAGACTTAAAACACTTACGACGCCACGTGCAGATGATTTTTCAACATCCTGCAAGCTCTCTCAATCCTTGCATGACCATCGAAGAGATTTTATGGGAGCCTTTTCAAATTCATGGCCTTGCGAAAGGCAAAGAGAAGGCACATGTCATCGAAAAGCTGCTGGGCGAGGTAGGGCTTCCAGCCCATTTTTCAAAAAGGCTGCCTCAAGAATTGAGCGGCGGGCAAAAACAGCGCGTTGCCATCGCCCGCGCCTTGGCATTAGAGCCGAAGTTAATTGTCTGTGATGAACCGTTTTCCGCCTTGGATGTCTCAGTTCAAGGACAGCTCATCAATTTGATGCAAGCCATCCAACAAACATTAGGCTTGAGCTACATTTTAATTTCACATGACCTTGGAGTCATGCGCCATTTTACTCATCGATTGGCAATCATGTATCTGGGCACATTTGTAGAACTAGCTCCGAGCTCATCGCTCTTTGCCAAACCTCTTCACCCTTATACGCAAGCCCTATTGGATGCGATTCCAACTTTAGACCTAAAGAAACAGCCGATTGGATTAAAAGGCGAGATTCCAACACTTTTGCAACCAATTAGTGGCTGCCCCTTTCAAACACGCTGTCCCTTTGCGTCGGACGTATGCAAACGCGTTAAACCTGCTTGGAAAGAGGTCAAGCCGGGCCATTTCACAGCCTGTCACCTCTACGCTTAATCCTGTGGGAATAACGAGAGGCAGCAATAACCTATGCTTTCTTCCAAGCTGTGCATGTAGCTTGAGCAATTCCGATAATCTGTTGGTAGTATGAGCCTCTTATAATTCCTTGGGCCAAAGTTTGAGTGAGTATCAAACTAAGATGCAGTTCTGAGGCATCAAACTCTGAGGAGGGTATAGCTAAAAGCCTTTCTGCCTTTTCTGTTACAACATCCGAAATGCCTTGGCTATTCATAGCGGCAGATGCCGAATTTATAACTTCTGTATATAAAGATGAAAAAACACGATTGAATTGTCTTTCATCCAAGGCTTTATTTTCTAATTTCACCCCAATCATTTGGGCGATGACCTGTTGAGTTTTTTCAGCAATCTCCAAAACTCTTTGATTCTCTTCAGTTCTGCTCGGTAAAAGAGATTGTAAGGTGTTTTGAACCGTGCTCTCTATGACTTCTCTACCTGGAAATTGAAATACTGGTACGTGAAGGGGAAAAGATAAACCCATATTGCTTCCTTTAAAAAATTTAATAAATTCCAACGATTTTATTAATATAATTTAAAAATGTCCACTAAACAATTTACTGATACCAACAAATATTTATTTAAAGATAAGATCAATAATAGAAATCTATCAAAATTGACAAGCGATGATTGGCAAAGGTCTCTTCCAAGGATGGACAATCAAGCACTTTCACAAGGTCTAACTGTTTTAATAAGATCTGGCACGGGCTAAAAAAGCACTAAACTGTGCTTCATTAAGATCTATTCCTTCGATGAATCGTAAATCGATCTGCGCTTTTCCCTTATCATGCTCTTCCCACAACCCATGGATATACCCAGACTGTTGTTGAAGAGATTGAAAGGCTGCGGCATTCATCTCGATTGTTGCATCATGCTTCTCATCTTTTTTGAAGACAATACAAGCCGCGGGATTCACATCATACTCTTCCAGCAATTGAGCCATTAACTCTCTTTGAATCGAGGATTTAGAAGCTTTAAGCTTTCGCAATAAAGAGGCCGCTTTCTGGATTTTTTCCTTAAGTGCGCCCCCAAAGCAGAAGATTGATTCAAGAAAAGCTGATTGACAACTCGCTCCCTTAAAGCCCTCTTCTTTTCTCGGCCGAAATAAAACAGATTTGATACATCAGTTAAAAAGCCCGATTCGAGATTAGTCATAAAGTCGCTTTATTTAAGTGATGTAGCATAAACAAGCCTATCGCATGGCAGAACTTATAAAAGAGGCATATGCGTGTCTTTTCCGTTTTTATGCCACTCTAAGATCTTATTTGCTAATGTTTCTATAGGAAGACCATCGAACTCGTTTTTTTCTCTCCATTTATATCCCATTTGCTGCAATCCGTGAATGAACGCACATTCTCTAAAAGCCTGAACAAAAAATTCGCTGGTAGGATATATGACCCAGCCGCATTTATGCTGGCTTCTAAAGCTGCTGGTCACTGTAATGCCAGATTCCATTTTCGATTTTAACCAATTATCATGGATAATTAGTTTGTGTGTATTTTCATTATACTCTGCAGCAATTTCATTGCTTTTATTGATTAAAAATTGAGTTGGTAACATAGTTTACTCCTTAGAAATCAAATCGTTTTTCCCATTCTTCTTTAAGAATGCCGACTATGTCTTTAATTGGAAGCCCTTTTTCCATCTGCTCGTTTAAGATGAAAGCGGCATCTTGTAACCATATGACTGCATCTTTAGGCATCTTATTTTCCCTCATTATTTGCTGATATTGTTCAATATTTCCTGAAGAAAATAATACACGCACTTCTTGACTGAATTGTTTATCATCTGAAATTAATTCCAAATAATCCATTTTTAAATATTCTTTTGCCAGCCCCTGAAAGCAGGAATCATGATCGATACCGAAAGGGCGGCTGCCTTGAAATAAAATATTGGCCTGGTGACGATCTGTATTACCAAAAAGCAGATCGAAAATAACAAGAGCTTGTATTTGATTCATGTCGATGACTTGGGAGTAAGCCTCTTCTAATGTAAGAGAGTCGCCAATCTCATCTTCTTTTGAATCCTTCTTCTCTGAATTTTTTTTTACTAACTCTCCCGCTTTCATGGTTATATCGTCTAACGATTTAGCATCGCGTATGAATATCTGGGCAGATCCCTCGACGTTTTTGAAATGAATTAAAATGGTCAATGGAATGGGAAATTGGCCATGGCCATTGACTTTGGAAGCCAAAAATTCGTTGATGGGCAAGTTTTGATTATTGAAGGTCGGGGGTTTGAAAATCCATTGACACCCATTCGTTTTACCATTCAAAACATAGGCTTCATTACAATTATTCGACTTCAAAAACTCTTTTGTATCGACTATGGGAAATTGACTGAGCCCTAATTGCCAATTTTTCACATCCTCTTTGTACTTCGTATATTCCTTTATGGCATCAGCATACGCTTCCTTCTCATTAGTAGGGGTCTCGGGATTATCCATTAGTCTTTGGAAAACTGGAAGAACATTATTTATTTCGATACTTTCCACCACCGACGGATATTTTTTTATATCTGGCTTAGTTTCAATATAATCCGTGACACGGCTTATTTCCTCTTCAAAAGAGAGTTTTCCATCCATATGCTGTATACAATCAAACAGGCTTGCTATTACACCGACTGGATGAGGATTAACTAAATCGTTTATCTCAGAATACTGCGCACAAATCACAACCAATTCAGTATTAAACAGTAAGTCATTCAATTGAATGACTTCTTGCGCGCTAATCGATTGACCGCTACGCAGTTTTTGATCAATTAGTCCAGAACAAAGGTCTGCTAAATTTTCTAGGTTGAGTTCTTTGCCATTCAATCTTTTATTTAATTCAATCGGACTGAAATTGAAACACTGGCAGATCTTTTCAGTGATGATGTCTAAAGATGAAGGTTTCTGCTCGTCTACAGCAACTTTACCCACCACCTGCGACTGTAAATTTTTTGAAAGCATTTTTTCTTGAAGCAAAATAGTTGAGTGTTTTTCTAAATGGTGGCTATCCTCCACACCTTCGCACTCAACTTCAGGTTCTACTTTAACTTCTTTTAACTTTTGCCTCTTGCTTTTCGGCTCTTCGTTAGAAACTGAGACATTCGAGACTACGCCTTGAACTGGGTTATTAGATGAAAATCCTGGTAAACCATTCATACCCCCTCCCCCGTCATTCAAAAATAAATGTTATTTATCTCTGTTAAAGACACAGCTTTCATTATATCACCAACAAACAATTATTTTTATTTTCAGATAAAATATAAAGCCGGTTATGTAATGAATAAGCCTTTGTCATTAAACATTATAAAAAATTTGAACTTTAAGATCTTGGAAGATGCCAATGCAGCAACATTGGTTTAACATTGAACCGTCATTAGACAAGAGCTCTGACGGTCAGCATAAGCCTCATGAAATGACAAGCAAGTCGATATCTGGAGGCAGGACTTCTGAGACTTCCTGCACGACATTTCCTCTCAGCATTTGCAGCATGGCGCTATGGCGAGGCCTGCCCAAAATGATGCTTGAAACCTTCAATTCTTCGGCCATGCTGACGATGGTTGTCACGGGAGAGGCGCTCACTGAGTAGAAGAACTTGATTGTCATTTCATGTGAGCTCTCTTTAGCATAGTCGAAAATTTTGCATGCCTCATCATCATCTAGCCAGGTGCGATTTTTATCTTCATCTGTGACCACTTTTTGTTCGCGAATGAATAAAATGTACAAAGGCTGTTCATGCTTTTTGGCTTCATGCAGTGCGAAATTCAGCGTTTTGCCAATTGTTCTCACGGCGCACAAAATGGCCCCATAGTGGAGTGGTGTGCGCGTATCGTCAGTATAGAGTGAAGCATGCCGAAGCGTGACCTTTTTAGAGGCCCATTGCCTTTGACGATGCTCGATGACGAGAGCGCGCAAGATCAATCCTGCCGTCAGTAAATAGATGGCAAAGCGGCGTGCATTCGGCTTATCGATAAAGAGTGTCACTTCGATCACAATCATGATGGCAAAAGTAAACCACATAAAGCGCCGCTGCCACTTCGTCATGGGGATCGTCATATCATAGGCATTAACCCCTAAATTGGTCGCAATGGCCCCTACAAACCCGACAGCGTAAAGGTCGGCCAAGGCCGCGATGTCATGGACGAAAAGGAGGACAAATGCAGCCGTTCCGGTGGCAAGCATGAGCGGAAAAATGGGAACTCCGAATGAGTTCAGTTTTTGGAAAAGTCCAGGCATTTCCCCATCACGCGACATCACAAACATTAATGAAGTCAATGCATTGATGGCGGTATTGACGGCAGAAAGAAGCAAGATAGCAAAAACGATGCTGATGATAACTCCTGCCGTATGTCCCATCGCTTCTGTTCCCCAATGATGGGTCACAAAGTAATTTCCCATGTAGCGCAACATGGCATCTCTAATGCTTGAGCCGTCTGATGCAACAATGCGCCCATCCACCACTTCCATTTGGGGAATAGCATGCATGGCAAGCCCAAATAATCCCGTAAAAATGCATACTTCGATCATGACCATCAAGATGGCCTTTCTAGAGGTTTGATGCACCGATGGATGCTCATCCGTGCTCCCCGGATCCAATTTCATAACACCAGTCGTATTGGCTATTGCCTCAACCCCAGACAAAGCGACAATGATGCCCACAAAACTATTCCAATTCTTCAAGAACCCACCCTCAGGCGGTCGGATGGCGTGCACGGCATCTTTTAAATAAGGAATGGCTAAAACAGCTAAAAATACGACCGTGCTGGCAGTCAAAATCGCTATGACCAAAGCGAGATTACCCGTATGGCGCGGGCCGAAAAAATTAAAGCCGCCTATGACTACAATTGAACCGATGGCCCAATAAGCTGGATGAGCCACCCCCATGTATTCAAAGCAAGAGAGCGAGCTTAGCGCAGCCGTGATTAAATAGTCGGCGATTAAGAAAAAGGCACCGATTAAGGCAAGAATCTCAGATTTCTTGCGCGCGGAAGCATAAACACCACCTCCACTCGGGCTGAATTGGCAAATGGTGATGTAATTAGTTCCAACCAAGGCAATCAAGACGCAAACTGCCAGGATGAGCCAAAATGAGCTGTAATTTGCAATGGCAAAGGCTAAGCCGATGACATAAGCCTTACTTGTCCCCCAATCTCCGTATAAAATGGCGGCTGCTTGATAGGCATTGACGTCTCGGGGTCTTTTTGTGATCGATGTTAACATTGCCAAAGAGTCGCTCTAGGTTGAAGAATTAGAAGTTTAGAAAATCCTATAATAAGAAAAGAAAAGCATAGATTTGAAGTAATTTCTTTAATATTTAGCAAATGCATTCCTCAGTAGTTTGAAAACTGCAGCCGATACAAATTTTCATACACTCCTTCCCTAGCCATAAGCTCGACATGCGTTCCATCTTCTGCCACCTTTCCATCAGCCAACACATAAATGCGGTTAACATCGCGCACGGTTGAAAGACGGTGAGCAATGATCAAAGCCGTTTGACTCACAAAGATTTTCTCCAAGGAGTCTTGAATGAGCCTTTCGGTATGCGTATCGATATTGGAGGTGGCTTCGTCGAAGATGACGACGCTGCGATGATGAGCTACTGCGCGGGCAAGAGAAATAAGCTGCATTTCGCCAGCTGACAAGCTGATTCCCCTTTCTCTCAAATGGGACTGATAGCGAGAGGGCAGCTTTTCGATTAAAGGCTCGAGATTGACAAATGCAGCGCTTGTTTTCACTTGATTCAATGAAATTGTTGGATCGTACAAAGCAATATTGTCTTCAACGGTTCCAGAAAAAATGACGGGATCCTGCAAAATGACGCTAAAATGACGCCGCAAAGCGGCAACTGAGTAACAGCGAATATCTTGTCCGTTAATTTTAATGCTTCCTTTCTGAAATTCATACAGACGCAGCAACAGGTTTAAGACGCTCGTCTTCCCAGAGCCTGTCATTCCAACTAAAGCTACCGACTCCCCTTTTTGAATGCATAGGGAAAGGCCCTGCAAAACCCATTCCTCTTTTTCGTAGGCAAACCATACCTGATCGAATTCAATCGAATGAATCGCATCTAAGGGCAAACCAGGCTGCGCGCCTGCCGTTTCAAGAGGGGTATCCAATATATCAAAAATCTTTTCAGCAGATGCGATTGCCGATTGCAAAACATTATAACGTTCTGCTAAATCGGCCAAGGGGCGAAAAACCATGAGCCCATATAAGCTGATTGTAAAATACGTTCCCGCCTGAAAGCCCTCGGGTCCGGAAAATTGCACCAAAATGACAAACACAAGTGCAAGAGTCACATTTTGGATCCATTCAATGCCCGCAAAAAAAAGGGCAAAGTGATGAATGGTTTCAATGCTCGCATCAAAATAGTCTTGATTGAGTTCATCAAAAGTTTTTTTCTCTTGCTTGTACAAATTAAAGCTTCGAATAATGCCAATGCCCATGAGATGCTCTTGCATGAAGGCATTCATCGAAGAGAGAATCGCCCTAACCAATTGATAGCTAATGCGCTGGTAATGGCGAAAATGGCGAGTAAACCACCAGACAAAAGGCATGATCGCTAAAATTCCCAAGCCAATTTTCCAATTGATGAAAAAGATCCCGGTTAAGATGCTGGTAAAGAGGAATAAACTGCCAATAATTGGGATGACACTCTCTGAAAATAGCTGATTAATTTGATCAACATCATGTATGGTGCGCGTCATCAAGCGCCCAATCGCCTGGCGATCATAATAAGCAACTGGAAGTTTTTGAATGTGCCCATATACTTGCGTGCGTAGAGTCAAGAGCGCTTGCTGTCCCACCCGATTTTTTATGAAAATATTGATCGTATCCAATAAATAGCTGCTCATGATCCAAAGTAAAATCCAAAGGCCCTGGCTCATCACCTGGTCAAAAAAGACTTTCGAGGAGCTTGACTGGGGCTGATAAGTTAAAATGAATTGCGTCAAATGGCCGATTTGAATCGGCACCCACGCTTCGAGTGCTTTGGATAGTAATAGGATCGTGATGGCCGCCAAGACCCAGTAGCGATAGGGCTGTAAGTATGTGAGCAATCTTTTGATGAGAGCATAGTCAACCGATTGGCTCTTTGGATCTTCATGGTGATAGCGTTGGTGAAAATCCTCATTCATATGCGCCGCATTTTTTGCAGGTTAACAAGGGCTTCATAGCACCCTTTTTGCTTTAAAAGCGATTGAGGCATTCCATCTTCTATGATGCGCCCCTCTTTCATAAAAATGACCCGGTCTAGCCGCTCTAAGATAGACACTCGGTGGGTGATTAATAAAACTGTTTTATCAGCAAAATGCGTTTTCATAGATTCAAAGATGTGTTTTTCTGTTTCTGCATCCAGCGCCGAAAAAATATCATCTAACAAGAGAATGGGCCGATCAGCCAAAAAGGCGCGTGCAATGGCAACCCTTTGCTTTTGTCCGCCGGATAAAGAAGCACCCCTTTCTCCAACAACCGTTTCATATTGTTTGGGAAAAGAGAGAACAGCATCGTGCAAGTCGGCTTGTCTTGCAACTTTATCAATCGTACTCTGTTCAACCCCTTGCAATCCGAATCCAATGTTATCCTTAATTGTTTTGGAAAACAAAAAAGGCATCTGCTCAACTACCACAAATGCATCGTGAAAAGCTTGCAAGCTATAATGATGAATTTCATGATCAGCAATAAAAATCTTGCCCTCAGGCACTTCGTACTCGCGATTCAGCAAGCGGAAGAGGGTTGTTTTACCGGATCCCACAGGCCCAGTTAAGCCGACGAATGATCCCCCGGCAATGGATACATTCAAATCCACGAGCGCCGGTTTGGTTTGCTTGGGATAATGAAAAGTGAGGTCTTTGATGACAATATCAACCTGCGGCGGGATGCTATCGATATAAGGTTCTTTGGCATAGATTTCGATCGGCTCTTCATAAATTTCAGTGAGCCTTGCATAAGCCGCCTTCCCCTTTTGATACATGGGCAAAATCCATCCAAGCATTAATAAAGGGCTAAAAAGATAGGATTGAATCCACATGAACGAAAGGAAATCCGCCATCGTTAACTCCATCCAGCCAAATGAAATAATGGCTCCAGCCAGTAAAACAATCAAGACAGTGACTGCCTTGGTAATCAGGGTTAAAACAGGAAATACCATGCCTTGAAAGCAGACTAGGCGCATGTTCAGATCTTTGAATTGAAGGCATAGCTTTTTAAATAAACGAGACAGAGTCGATTCAATCCCATAACTCTTGACAATGCGGATGCCCGAATAGTGTTCATGAGCCATCACGCTCAAATCTCCAAGCGATTGCTGCACCTCTTTAGAAATTTGATAAAGAGGCTGGCGGATGGCCATATTCAGAGCATAAATGCTGATAATTGGAATTAAGCTGATTGCAGCCATGAGAGGCGACAGATTGAAAAGCGCGATGAGAGCTGGAATCAAGAGCGTGATAAAAAATAAAGGGTACATCATTCCAGGGCCGAGCAAATCTCTGTAAGCCGTAATATCGTTTGTTAAACGGCTTAAAAGATCTCCGATGCCGTGCTGATCAAAAAAACCTTTCGACTGAGACTGAATCCTTTCAAATAGCTCCCTGCGGACTTTGAGCTCGACTTCCCGTCCAATCGAAATAAAAATCATCCGCATAAAGTATTTTAGGACGGCTGATAAAGTTGCAATTGCAATGATAAGATAAGCCCAGCTATAAGCACAGTAAAAAAGAGGCCCTAAAAACCATTCCAAGAGATGAGTCAGCCGGTTAGCTTCCTCTTCGGGCTGCGGAATGATTGCCATGATCGCTTGGCGAAGAATGAGAGGATTTAATATCAAAAGTAAATTGGAGGCTAATACTAAGAGGAAGGCTAAAAAAACTCTGAGGCGATAATGGCGTACCATATCGATTAAACTGCCCGCCAAGCTTTTATTCATTATCTATCTCATTTCTATCGTGATTTTAGCAATTTGACGATACGCCTTAAAGCGTCAGATATTATTTTAAAACTCTACATTTGACAAGCACAAGCTTGATCCCGCTCAATAACCCCCTTCCAGCGATTTTATCCAATTGGATGACGGTACTTCTCTTATAGGCTTCCAGCTTCTTCTCTTTATATAAACTATGGCTACATGGCATTTCTAGACTCGGGGTAGTATTTTGGAAGGATCATGAGGGCGGTATGGATAGTAAAAAAACAGGTTAAATATTTTTTGACAATAAACTCTGCAACATTTAGTAGGATTGAGTTGATGTTTACAGTTTTTTAAAGGAGGATGCAATGAAAGGTTCAATTTTATGGCTGGGCCCTTGGCTTTGTCTTTTTACTATTTGTCATGCAGAACAAGAGAGCCCTTATTATCCAGAACAGCCGCAGGAAGAGTGGAATGAATTAGCCGATCGGGGGCAGCGATCGGGGCGGATCAATCGCCAATATGAGAATGCCAATACGCCGCGCTTTAGCGATCGAGGCAGCGACGATCGAAGCCGCTATTTGCAAGGAAATAAACCGTATGACAACAGTCAAGCGCTGCAAACGGCAAGGCGTTATGACCGCGTGCAAGATTACAATCAATCGGCTTCCACTTCCACCTACTATTATTATAATGGGCAGCCCTATCCCTACCCAGCGACGAGCTATCCCCCAACCTATTCCTATCCCCCTCAACAATAAGGTATACTTTTAAACAGAAAGAGAGGCTTGCTCTCTTTCTGCAAGTTCTTTAAACCTTACAAAAAGGACGATCGATGACAAGTAAACGTTTATGGATGCTTGCCTTTCTTTGTCTTTGTGCTTTCTGTCAAGCAGATCAAGAGACCTCCTATCCCAAACAGCCGCAAGATGATTGGAGTGAAATAGCCGAAGAAAGCAGGCCCGATAGAACAGGCCAGGAGCGTCCCATACGGCGCTATGAAAGCACTAGCATGCCTCGAGCTACACAAAGAGGCACCCCAAAAAGAAATCTAGAAGAGAATTGGAACAATCGCCGCTATGAGAGCTCTAGCATGCCGCGAGGAGGGGGGAGATACATTCCGAACCGCCGCGCCCAGCCAGCCACAGATTCGGACTCGGATTCAGGCAATGGGAATGAATGATTTTCGTTTAACCATCAGAAGGCGCATCTAATTAAATTCTGCAGTAAGCTTCCAGATGCGCAAAGTCTCAAGCAAAAAAAAAGCCAAGCTCATAAGAGCTTGGCTTTTTTTGCTTAATGCTTTTTCAGATCAATGAAAGAGCGTGTGCAATAAACGAGACAAGTCGTGGTAAGTTAAAAAGATGAAAAATCCGATTAATAAGATCGCAAACGGAATGATCAACTTTTCAATGGTTTGAGATTTGAGCCGCTTTCCTGTGAGGATTTCATAAAGGGCAAAGCAAATGGCTCCTCCATCTAGAACAGGCAATGGCAACAGATTCAAGAATCCTAGGTTCAAACTGATTGCACCGAGCCAGAAAATGGCTTCTTTCCAGCTTGTCATCGAATTATCGTGAACGACTTGTACGATACCGATCGGACCACTCATCCACTTAGGGTTCAATGAACCCGTAAATAAGGCTTTTAAAGTATGCCAAATTTCCTCGAAGACCTTATTAAACAAAGTCAACGGATTGGGATTATAATTGACCTTTTGGTCGGCCACGGCTGGCAATCCTAAAAGGAGCTGCTTATCTCTGTTTTCCAAAAGCGTGCGAGCATGGGCGCGCTTTTCTGGGTCATCGATTCCTTCGATTTCCTGGCGCTGTGTCTCTAGATCTGCAGCTAAAGCAGCTTGACTTTCTGGGCTCAATTCAAAATCTTTACGCATTTTAGGAACAATCGGATCTAACAAAAAGAGATTTCCAACCGATCTTGGCTCATTAGTCAATCCAATCTTAGAAACGAGCTTATCTAAATCTTGCGGACTAAACTGCTCATCGAATAGCTGGTCTTCAACTTTCCAGGAAGGAACTTGAGCAAGCGCTGGTGTGCGTTCGATGATAATGTTGACACGGCGCTGCTGCAACCTGGACAAAATTTCAAATGAATAGGTTACCTGAATGCCATCGATAGCTAAAATGACATCTCCCTCTTCTAAAGGTGTTTCTAAGAGAGAATAAGGGTGCTTTGGAAAGGCTTCCTCTTCTTTCTCCTTATCGATAAACTTGACTCGTCCTTCAACGACGCATTCATTGTTGAGATTATAGGGAAGAGTGTAAAGCTTTTGAATCTTTGTTCCATTCAATTGCGCTTCAAATTGCCAATCGATCAGCTCTTCTCTCACTTCAGCATCGAGCTTAAGCTCTTCAGTCCTAACTCTTGGAATGCGGCGCAAAAAGGTCTCTTGTCCGCGCTGAACTGTAACCAAAGCTTTCTCATCATTTAAAACATGCGTCATCTGCTGTAGAGAGTAAATCGGTAAGCCATCCATCCATACAATGCGGTCACCATATTCGATCCCGCTATATTGCATGGGAGATCCTTCTGGTAAAGGATTTTCTTTTCCACCTGGAAGACGGTCATAGATGACGTAGCTCGCCGAATTCAAAATACCGGCAGTTACAATATCTTTTTCGATCGCACCAGGATGCGAATAGGTTTTAACAGTGTAAGAAAAAGGCGTTTTCTCTTTCGTATGGAAATTGACAAGATTGCCCTGCACTTCGATCTCTTCAGGAGATGTCATCGGAGCAGATAAATGGTCTTTCGAACCTTGAAAATCCTGGCCATTATAGGCAGTGATTTCATCGCCTGGACGCAATCCTTTGACATAGAGCTCGGATTTAGGATCGATCCAGCCAATTCGCTTGGTATATTCGCTAAAATTCTTTTCTCGCCCACCCGCAAACCAGAGGAGAGCAAACATCAAGAGTGCAAACACAATGTTTACGAAGGGTCCCATGAAAGCGACCTTAATGCGGTCAAAAGGACCTTTTCCAAAAAAACCGTCCTGAACTTCATAAAGGTCTTTCTGATCAGAAGCATCCATTCCGGCAATCTTGACGTAGCCACCAAAAAGTAGCCAGCCGATTTGCCATTTAACTCCGTCTCTTTCCCAAGAATAGATGGGATTTCCGAACCCTATTGAAAATGTTTCGACACGCATGCCCAAACGACGAGCCATATAATAGTGGCCAAGCTCATGAATAAAAATCAAAAAGCTAAGGCCTAAGATGGCGAGGATGACATAAAGAATACTGACAACCATAATGATACAAACCTTATATTAACAACTGGTTACTTCACACCTTGCAGCCTCTTCTCGTGCAAGAGCATCTACGGCCAAAATAATATCTAAAGAATCAATCGCAACAACGGCGTGCCGATTCATTAACACTTCTAATTGAATGCCAATCTCTTTCCAGCTAATCTCCCCTTTCAAAAAGCGTTCAACTAAGACTTCATTAGCAGCATTCATATAGCACGGGAGACTGCCGCCCTGTCGAAGCGCCTCATAGGCTAAAGCTAAGCAGCGGAAAGTGTGTTTGTTTGGCACTGAAAATTCTAACTTGCTGTTTTTGACAAAGTCAAAGGGTTTGAGTAAGCCTGGCTGGCGATCGGGGTAAGTCATCGCATACTGGATGGGAACGATCATGCTTGGCTCTCCCATTTGAGCCAACATAGAATAGTCACTAAACTCAACCAAACTATGAATGATACTCTGCGGATGAACCACAACGTCAATCTGATCAAGATCGACACCAAAAAGCCAATAGGCTTCGATCACCTCTAATCCCTTATTCATCAAAGTCGAAGAGTCGATCGTCACTTTTGGACCCATTTTCCAGGTGGGATGATTGAGGGCCTGCTCGATAGTCACGTTTTCTAGCTGCTGATCTGTCCACGTTCTAAAGGGCCCGCCAGAAGAGGTCAAAATAATGCGGCGCACAGACCTGGCCGGTTCATTTTTTAAGCATTGAAAAATGGCACTATGCTCGCTATCAATGGGAAGAAGCTTGACTCCCTTTTCTGCGACAAGCTGCATGATCAGAGCACCGCCAGAAACGAGCGCCTCTTTGTTGGCTAGACCAACGTCTTTACCCGCTCGTATCGCTTCAATCGTTGGCTGCAATCCGACTGTGCCGGCCATGGCCGAAATGACCATGTCCGCCTCAGGATGCGAGGCCACCGCTAAGAGCCCCTCCATGCCAGAAAGAATCGTCTGTCCAGGCAAGCGCCTTTGCAATTCCAACGCCTTATCCGCATTGTAAACAGCAATCAGCCGTGGAGCAAAGTCACGTGCCTGCTCCTCTAATAAATCAATATTCTCACGCGCTGCAATCGCTACAACTTGAATGTCCGACCCTAAATGACGCGCAACCTTCAAGGCATTTTGCCCGATTGAACCCGTACTTCCTAAAATGGCAATTCTTTTCATCGTTAAATTCTTTTTGAAATATTTCGCCTAGTATAGCACGTTAAGGGAAAAAGTCAATACGAAGAAACGGCTTCTTCTCTCGGCAAGTATCGGTTAAAACAACTTTAATTTATACTGAATTGATTGCAAAACTGCAAACAATCAATCACAATTATCAATCCCTCTTTTTCCAATCCTTCTAATTAATAAATTAAATTCATATTCTAAACAAAAATGACTTTTATTCGAAAAATGATTTATAATGATTTTAGATATAATGAATACAAGTCTTATAAAAATAAATAATTTTAATAGGATTTAATTATGAATTCAAATTACAACTACATTCCAAATCAAAATCAAACCTTTATCATGCAACAATGGGAAGAGCAGAGTCAGCATGATGCTCTAAATCTATCCCTCTCTTCCTTAGCGCAAAGCACCTCTCTTTATCAGAGCTGCATCGATCAAGAAGCCATTTCTTTAAATCAATCGACGGAGACAACGCAAAGCCACAGTAGCGCCTTAATCGATCAATTTGAAAACCTAGTAACAGTTGCGAGGGCGTTGGACCAGATTGTCACGATTGCGCGCCATGAAAATACGAATTTGATCACAACGGGATTTACCTTGACCGGTGGATTAATGGCATTGCTCAATGGACAAATTCCATGGGGGCTTACCCTGACTGGAGCCGCGCTCAATCAGGTGAAAAATATTATCATGAATCATTATCAATCCGTTGGTAACACGAATGATCTTGCCCATGAAATCCAAACAGGGCTTCGCATGATTAAGCAGCTGGAGGAATTTCAAAAGACCAGTTTAGAAACGATTGATCAGCAAATAGGATTCGCAGAAGAGCAGTTGCAAGACGCTCAAAAACAGCTTGACGAGATTTCCTCGCTTGCAACAGAAGGAAGCAAGGATGGCGAGATCAAAAAAATGGAGGCTCAAAAGCTGTGCGAGCAATCGGTCAGATCCTATCAACAAGCACTTTATAACTTAAATCAAAGCCAGGCTACAATCCAGACCATAACCGGCGATTTCCAATCGATTATCGAGCAATTTGAAAACCTCATCAAGCAAGCCAAGTCGAATGAATTAACTCCAAATGATATTCCCACTTTCATTAAGCAAACAGAAGAGATTCTCAGCAAAATGAAAGAGATACATGCACTCCTGGGTAAAAACCAAATAATTTTCAATGACGGGCTTAAAGAACTTCATCAAGCCTCATCCTTTAATAAGGATGCCTTAGTCAAATATACAGAGACGATTAATGTCATGAGGCAAACTTTTGATGCAATTCGCCTGAAAGCAGAGACGGAGAAATTACAGGACGCCCAAGGCAAATTGAGTAAAGCCAAAGAAGAAGTTAAAATCGCACAAGGACGGGCCAACAATATTCAAGATTTGGCCGAATATGAAAGGCAGAAGGCTGAAAAGCTTCAAGGAGTCCTTGATGATCAATGGGGAACAACCTCGATCATGGTTGGGACGACTGCCGCAACTTTAGCCATCCCTTTAGGAGGAGGCATCCTAAGCGTTCCTACCGGATTTGCTGCTACTGCCATCACCCATTATATCCGCAGAATCTGCAAATTTGCTCAAACGCGTTTTACAAATCTCCCTCAAATTGGCGTTGTCGAAAAGACAGCCACGACCTTAAAAGACTTGAAAGTCACTTATGATCCCACCTCAACCGGATGGGGCGGCTATACCGTTGGAATCTTCTCCCAAGCCATGGGCTATGGTGGACGTCCTTCTAAAACAGCCGGAACCATCACCATTCCCTTAACTGAGCAGCTGTCAATCACCTGTAAATTCAATAAAAATTCAACTAGCACCCAAGGAAAAATGGACGAAGGCAATATGTACACACTTCAAACCACACTTCGAGAGCAAGTGGAGCTTGGCCATATCAAGCCTGAAGAATGCTTAAGCTTACTTGAATCGCTAAATAGCGTGGAAACAGAGCATGGAACCATTTGCCTGGTTGCTTCCGATTCCCTTTTCTTTACAGACTTGAAAGATTACTGCTATCGCTTAATCGAAGGCTAAGGTCGATTGCACTCAATACAGTGCTGCTGAAGCCTGCTATGGGAGGACTTTAACAGCATTTCATTGGCATTAAGGCTTATTTGCAGATTCGAATCTTAGGCCACTGCTTTTTTAATTGCTCCACGTCGATTGGAGAATGATTTTTACACACTTCGAAGTGCTGCAATAAACCCCAATGGAGGCCAAAATTACCTGGCAACTTATCTAAAAGGTTATTGGAAAGCTTGATTCCTTGCACTTCCACCCAGGCAACGCCAAAGCCAGATTCAAGACTTGTTATTTTATTCATCTGCAAAAAGACTTGGCGCACTTTTTTCCACTGAGATCCAAAATTTTGAGGTAACGAAGGCACTTTATTATCGAATAAATAGAGTGATTTAAGCTCAGGCCAAGTATCTCCAAATCCTTCAGGAAGCCTTTCGATCTGGCTGTTGTTCAAGTGCAGCTCATTAAGCTTGGTCCAGGCCGAGCCGAAATGGGAAGAAATCGTTCGAAGCGAGTTAAAAGCAAGTTTTACACTCTTCACCTCTCTCAACAAGCTGAGCTCTTCCGGCACAACAGTTAATCCAAGGCTATTCAAGTCAATTTCAGTGATCGTTTGCAAAACAGCTTGGTTTTCCTTCAAGTTCAAGATCCGTCGAATGCTAGGAGCTTGTTTAGCAACCGTCAGCTCTCCTATCTCTAAATCTTGAGGCGTTTTTAATTGAGAACCTACCTGTTTTTGAATGGCGTGAAAACATTTCACTACATTCCAGTCTTGCCCCAAGCTGTGCAAGTATAAAAGCGTGGTGATAGTAGGAGGCCGAGTCTTAAAAAATGAGATCTCTTCATTTAAAACAAATGGGGTCAATCTACCAATAAAGATCGCCTGAATCTCTTCGATCTTCTTCCCAACCTCTACTTGTTTTTCATCAATGATGCCCTCTATTCCAAACTGGATCTTTCTCTCTTTTAAAAGTGCAAAAGTCGTTTTGGGATTCCTGACAATTTCCAGCCAATCCTTGCAAACCAATTCAATCGCCGGCGGATAACCTGCGTAAGCAAAAACGGACTCTAAGATTTCAACTGGTAGCAGCGAACCTGGATTAGGAATTGTTACATCAGAAACACTCATTCATTTTTCTCCAAAAACATTTATTTAAATCCTAACAAAAATAATTAATATTTTAAAATGTTTTATTTATTAATTTAATAAAAAACATAAAATAAACAATCCAATTAATTTTAATTAAATAAAAGCAAAGATCTGTTTTCATTAAAAATTGGATGGCGTAAGACTTTTATCTTTCGAAAGACACTAAATAAAGTCTTGATCTTCTTGCAAGTCTTGAAGCTGCTTTTTCAATTGTTTGCGATGCAATTGCTTCGCAATGAACCCCTGGTCGGGGGCAAAGATAATGGCGATCAGATAGAACACTAAAATAGTCGTGACAACCACGCCAGAAGTTGAAAGAGCCATTCCATAGACAGTCAAAAAATGCCTGGTCAAAGCGACGCCGCAACAGGCGGCTAACGCCCCGATGGAAGCTGCTCCAATTAATAGAGGTTTCAGCCTATGAGTGAGTAGGCGAGCAGTCAAGACAGGACCTGTCATAAAGGCTAAGACGAGGATGACTCCTACAGCCCGGAAAGCCGTTATAGTCGTAATGGAGACTTGCGCCATAAGCAAATAATTAAAAATAACTGGGGAAAAGCCAAGTGCGAAGGCTAGGTAAGGATCAAAAGTGGTTAACTGGAACTCTTTAAAAAAGAGCACAAACAAAACGGCATTGATCAATAAGATAAGGTAAACCCAGAAAAGATCGTTGACATGCAATGCATCGGCATTTCCCATCACAGCTTCCGTTCCTATATGCGCATCTCTTGTCAAGATAGTGACAAGCGTGACTCCAAGTGCAAAGAAACTCGTGAAGACAAGTCCTACGCTCGCATCTTCTTGAAGTTTTCCTGTCTTGGTTAAAAACTCGGTTAAAAATGCAGTCACAAAACCTGTAATCAAAGAGGCTATAATCATAGCCTCCATCGGTGCAATAAATCCTGAGTGCCCGGCTTCTTTACCTGGGACAATGACAGTGAAGAAGTAAGCTAGCACAATGCCCATTAAAATGGTGTGTGACAAGGAATTAGCAAGCATCGTCATCCGTCTAAGCACTAAAAATGTCCCCACAAGCGCTGACGAGACTGCTACACCTGACAAGACTAACACTTGGATTTCATCCGACACAAGATGTTCACTCGTCAGCTGACCCGTTAAAAATCCCCATAATCTGACAAAGAGCTGTAAGAAAAATCCAAAAAAGGTTTGATTATGGTATGGATTGTAAAAAGAAAGGCTAGAGAGCATGAGTCTCCTCCTTGGGAGGGATAGGCTGATGGTGGGGGTCTTGTTTAGGATCCTTCAAGAGGAGGGTCAGCTCCTTTTCAAGCTCTGGCGTCAAAATATGTTCCATTTCCTCAGCATTGTGGTGCACCCGTTCTGCATGCGCTCCTAAATAATTGACCAAATAGACTTCCCATAAACGATGCAGACGCACAATTTTGGCTGCCCGGTACTGCCCATCCTGAGTCAATTGGTAAGAGTCGTCAGGCAAGTGATGAATCCATCCATTGCTCTTCATGCGCCACAAGATAAATTGCAAATAGAGCCTGGAAGAGGCCTGGTATTTTGCCAACTGATCCAGCCCTACTTTTGCATCGGGGCTCAGCCGCCAAATAGCCTTGAGCAAATTTTCGCATATACATTCGTAGCGGAAATAGGCTATGCGCATCAACCGTACAAGCAGTCCTCTCTCTGGAGCAAGCAACAGGGCCATTAAACAAATGCCTGAAGCGACAATGACAATCATTGGACCCGTTGGCAGCACAATGCGCGCTGCAGCATAGTGTTTGGCCAGATAATCGGTGAGCTGTACCGAAAGAAAATTGCCAAAAAACCCGCTCAACATCCCAAATAATCCGGCCAGCACAAACATGACAGACAAGCGATTGGTAAACTGCCTAGCCGCAACGGCTGGCGCAATGAGCATGGCAGACATCAAAACGACACCCACAGAGCGAATTCCAATAATGACCGCCAACGTCAATAAGATAAAGAGCAGGGCGTCGATAGCTTTGACGCGAATGCCCAAACTTCTGGCATATTGCCGGTCAAATGTTAGCACTTGAATTTCTTTGTAAAGCCAGGCCACGATCACAAGTACGAGGAATGATAAAACCCCGTAGATCGCAATATGGATATCGGTCATTGTGGCTGCTTGGCCGTAAAGGTAGGTCAAAACCTGCTTATACAACGATGTGTAGCTAAATTGCACTTCGCTTGTCAGCATAAGCCCCACCCCGAAAAAGGTGGATAATACAAAGCATAAAGCCGCATCGCTTGGCAATTTCATGCGCCTTTCTAATACATGCACAATCCAAAGCCCCAATAATGACGTTGTGAAGGCTCCACCCAAAGTAAAAAGGGCTAATTTGAGCTCATCTGTTTCTTGAACAAAAAAAAAGCCGGCTAACAAGATACCTACAATAACGCCTGGATAAGAAGCATGCGACAAGGTTTCGCCCGCCAGGACTTGCTTGCGCAAAAAGACAACGACTCCTACAAGGCTTGCTGCCAGACACATGAGCATACAGCCTATTGTCGGAGCTCTTAAGATGGGATCGGTAAAGAAAGAAAAGAGAGTTTGCGCGTCTATCATGAGTGTTAGTTTTTGACCCCGGCTTGTTTTTGCTGAGACAGCTTTAATGCCTCATCAAATAGAGCGTAGCTTTTTCCGTAGGCTGTATTAAGATGATGAGGAGTAAAGACATCAGCGACGCTGCCGCATGCAATAAGCCGAACGTTCAACATCATGACCCAATCAAAGTAGCGCTCAACCGTGCTCAAATCGTGATGAACAACGAAAACAGTTTTGCCTTTGGCTCTTAGCTGCTGTAACAGCTGTACAATAACCGTTTCGGTTGCAAGATCCACACCAGTAAAAGGCTCATCCATGAAGTATACATCTGCTTCTTGCAACAAAGCCCGGGCGAGAAAAACACGCTGCTGCTGCCCGCCAGATAACTGGCTGATTTGCCTGTCGGCATACGCTTGCATGCCAACAATTTCTAGGTAATGGTCGGCGGCTGCCCGATCAGCTTCTCTTGGACGACGCCATAGCCCTAAACGGCCATAGCGCCCCATTAAAACAAGCTCACGGACAGTAACAGGAAAATCCCAATCGACCGACTCTCTTTGAGGAACATAAGCAACGCGTTGACGTACCTGCTTTAAAGCATGTCCAAAAAATTCGACACGGCCAGAAATCGGTTTAATCAGCCCCAAAGCTCCTTTAATCAAGGTGCTCTTGCCAGCTCCGTTGGGACCAACGATGCCGATCAACAATCCTTGCGGGACTGTCACAGAAATATCCCAAAGGGCTGGTGTCTTGCCATAATTGACGGTCATTTGGCTGATCTGCAGAGCTGGTACGACCGAAATAGGGTTTTGCAAAGAATCATTCATATAAGCATTCAGCATCCAATCAATTTTTAAATGACGCTTCAGACACAGCTGGAACCTTTCCATCCATATGATCGGCTAGCGTTTTAGCGTTATACTTAATCATTTTGAGGTAACTATCACCTTCCGATCCAGGTTTGCCCATAGCATCCCCGTATAAAGGACAGCACGCCATTTGAACTTGAAGACCCTGTTCTTGACCTGCTTGAATGATTTTTCTAATCGAATCGCGGCTCACATTGGTTTCAGGAAAGATGAGGGTCACTTGATGAAGCTTAAGATAGTCGATGATCGCTTTAATATCAGTCACGCTCAATTGACTCTCCGGCGCTAAACCCTCAGGAGCCGCAAACCGCTTGCTCCACTCGCCAGTTTCTCGTTCATTGTCCTCAGATAGATAGGCCCGTGTGAAGTAGTTAAAAGCGTCATGACTCGTCACTAAATACCTTTTATCGGCCGGAACTTGCTTCATAATTTGCTTCACCTCTTCATGTGCATCGGTCATTTCCTTTTGAAGCCTGCTTCCATTGGCCTTGAAATCTGCCGCGTGCGAGGGGTCTTGTTGGCTCAATGCATCTACAATAAAGGGAATGGCCCTTGACCAGATCGAAATATCCATCCAGATATGGGGATCCTTCTGCCCATTAACATAGACGACTAAGGAAGGCATTTGTTTTTCAATGCCGTCGCCTAAAGCATGCGCTTTTGGATTGCCAGCTAAATGTTGGTGTAAACTCGGTCCATGCTCCAATCCGAGTCCATTATAAAAAATAAGTTGTGCAAACATAAGCTTTTCGTCATCCCCTTTGACAAGCTGGTAAGAATGGGGATCTAACTCTCCTTGAATGAGCGTCAAGGCATCTACATGTTCGCCTCCAACATTTTGAACAAGATCATTAATCATGGAGGTCGTGCTTAATACCTTCACCCGGCCATTTTCACTTATCCACTGTTGGAATTCTGCCTGCCGCTTTGAGCGCTGTTCATTCGAACATCCCATCAGCATGATTATTCCTAGTAATAGAACCACTCCCAACAATTTTGTTTTCATGACACCCTCATCTGACGAAGCATTTCAAAGCTATAAATTCCCATGGAACATCCCGATGTAAATTGAATTTGTAGACCATAGCGTCCCACATTGCGAATAGCAACGGCGCGTACATTCTCTTTAATACTTTCTGGATGCAATAAACGCTGCCCTGTGACTTCATCGACGCAGTTAGCACAGGGGCAGTTTTTCTGCAAATCTCTTAAATGAAAATCTTGCTCTTTTTGGTCGCTCCAAACAATTGAGAAAGTGTGGTTATCCTTTTGCCTAATTTGTCTGATCGCTAAGGGACTGTTCATATTGGCTTCATCTCCTTCCAAATCAGTTCCACATGCGCAAGTGTCGAATCCATTTGACTTTTTAAAGCATCTGCATGGGAGATGATCTGGCCAGCGAGCTGAAGAAATGATCGTGTAATCCCAAGCTTTGCCTCAGGGTCCAAAGTAAACAGGGACTCACCCTTATCGCCGCATGCACAAAGAAGTGGATCAACAGGAATCTGTCCTAAGAAGGGATAACCAGCCTCTCGAGCCAAGCGCTCTCCCCCACCTTTTCCAAATAAATAAATAGTATCTTCTGTATTGGGAGCTATGTAATAACTCATGTTTTCAACAATGCCCAGAATCGGAACTTTGACCTGATCAAATAGATACATCGCTTTTTTAACATCTAATAACGCCACCTCTTGAGGAGTCGTTACCATAATCGCACCTGTTAAATTAGCTTTTTGGGCGAGCGTTAACTGAATATCGCCCGTGCCTGGTGGAAAGTCAATTAAAAGAAAGTCCAGCTCGCCCCACGCCACATTTTTAATGAAATGGGAAATTAAGCCGTTGGCAATCGGAGCCCGCACTGCCGTAGCTTCATGCTCTTTTCTAAAATATGCCATCGAAATCATCTTAATGCCCGCACAAAGGGCCGGCTGAATAATTTCTCCCTTCTGACTAGGTAAACGATCTTCCGGCAGCATTTTTCGAACAGAGGGGCCATAAATGTCTGTATCCATTATCCCCACAGCATAGCCCTGAGACTTTAATGCCAATGCCAAATTCACGGTAACCGATGATTTACCAACCCCACCCTTTCCAGCTGCGATAGCAATAATCGACTTGATTGAGGCTAAAGGTGGAGCCGCTTTGAACATTTGTAAGGGCATATAGAACCTCCATTCATCATTTTAATAAAAAAATGGATCGATAGCCGAACTGATAAAAAAAGCCTTCAAAGGCACTCGTCAAAATTAAAAAGAGCGTTGAATCAAAACTTTTTCACCCCATTGCAATTCTTTAAAAGAATTGCTGGCTATTTTTTTCATAAACGAGCAGTGTAATTCATTTTGTGTTGGTTGACCAGACAAAAATCGATCACCTTCTCTTAAGATGCGACTCAAAGATAAATAATTATTTTTAAAGCCTTCTTAATGGCCCTAAATAGATCTCCACCTATCAAATGATAGGTCTAAAAGACTAATTGTTAACCGATTGATAGAGCAAATCCTAATGGTAATTACACTGAAATTAGATAACAAATATGCGATTTAACTACTAGATTGAGTACTAAATAGACTTCAATTGTAATGGAGTTGTAATTCTATAATTTGGAATAATTACCTAATCAATCCAGATCCTATTGCAAATTAGATTTTGAGTATATCAAGCCTATTTAAGTCGAACTAATTTAAATGAAAAATTAGATTGTTGAAAAAAATGAACTTTCCTGATTAATTTTATCTTGCAAGAAAACTTATAATTTCTTAAATTCCCATTAATAATTAAGGCTAGCAACTATGTTGCCCCCTATGAGAAATTTCTTAAATCCCAATTGGTTTGGATGGAAGGGGCATTTTCGAGAGTTTTTAACATTAGTTAGATTTCTTTTGATTAGAAGGTATAACAACCCTTTTAAAATCCAAATGGTGCTTAGCCAAGCAATTTAAGTTTAAGAAACTGTTTATGGGTAATTTATCAAAAGCATGCTAATCTATAGCGAATGTATTTCTAAAGGACAAGTTATCGGTGTTCGCAACTACGGCTATAGTCAGGTAATAAAATGGTAAAAGGGATAGTATGCCAAGTTTACCATACGATTTGAAAATTATCTTTAAATAAAGTGAAAAGAATACGGTAACCATGCGTGGTTAACTTCAAATAATATTCAAATTTTTTTGAATATTGCTTATCGCAGCGAATGAAAACTGATACTTGCGCCTCTTGGCCCAGTTTGTAACGATTCCATGAATCCGCTGCGGAGTCTTTTCGTAATGATGCATTGATGAAACGTAACGGTCAAACGTTACACTTTGATGGCAAGCAAAACACTTGCCTGTTAGGCCTTATGGCATAGGCCTGAAGCTTTGAAAACCAAAAATTATGCTATTATAAGGAAAACAATGGACAATAAACAACTCGAACTTTTAATTCAGTCAGCGGTCAAGAAAGTTGGTGGAAAAAAAGAAAATGACATCTGTCATTATCTACCGATTGGAACAGGTGGTTACATTCACCACTTTACCATGCGCAAAATGAAAACCGAAGATCCACAACAATTAGCTGATTTGATTAATAAGTACATTATCAATAGCAGTAATCCGCAAGAAGTCACGCCAAAACCTCGTGCTGCAAGAGGCTCCCGTAAGCGCCGCGATCTATTCACATTCTCTAAGCAAGATTTAGAAAGAATGTTAAATATGGCTCGCATCGCTGGCGATAAAGAAATGGTTCGCAAGCTTACTCCTAAGAAAGATTTGAGAACAGTAAAGCGAGAATTGATTTCTTCTATCCGTCACGGACGAATTGAGCCAGAACTTTGGAATATGTATGTTGAAGCTATGACAAGTCATGCTAGCTTAGCAGCAATGCCTGCCAATCTCGTTGCCGCAACTGTTTAATTCAAGCTTCTTTTAAGTTCATCAGCCCCATTCACATTTCTGCATGGGGCTGATTTTTTTGCCAATTCGCTCAAATATTTTTTAATCTTTTAGTATGCATTTTGTAGACTTTTAGCAAAAAAATTTGCTAAGCTCACACTTGATACAAACCCCCATCAATTAATTAATTTTGTGAATATCCTTTTATCAGCCGACCTCCCGCATTCCATTCAGCCCCGTTTGGCATCATTATGCTTTGGTTTGCAGCAAGTTCAGTGGCTCGAAGAGGGCGATTTTTACTTAAATTTAAGATCTTTTGGCAAATTATCGCCAAATGAATTAGATGCAATTAGAATCCGCTTGAAGTATCTATTCTTCCATCCTCTTCCAATGACTCTAGAGGGTATTGGGCATCATCATCAACGGTCTAATCGCGGAATGATCTGGGCCGGCATTAAACGCTCTCTGCCATTAGAGCAATTAAAAAAAGAAATCGACCACCTTCTGAAAGATCTCTCTCTGCCATCTGAGGCCCCTTCACAATTAATGGTACCGCTTGGATACTATGAAAGGCTCAATCCAGACAAATTGAATGATTACTTAATAGATCGCGCTCATTTTCAGTCTCAGCCCTTTGAAATACAAAGCTGCTCTCTCCGTCTCATGCGAGCCACTCCCAAGAGGATGTTTTTCGAAAGATTGGAACAATACTCGGCCTCTCCGCAAATTAGCGGTGAAGATTAGTTCTTCATCTATTTTGCCGCCTGCAAGCGCCCTCTTAGAGCACAAACAAAGCGTTTGATGGAATTGAATATTGACAATGTACCGTGGCGGCTAGATTCCATCTTTCCATTTTCCACTCGATACACCGTATAGGCGCAATAGTTATTGTGGTTAAAGACCTTGTGCAAAGGTTTGGAGAGCTTTGCTTTTACATAAGGATGCTCCAGATCAGCATAGATGTCCCAAGTCAAATGTACTGCCTCGGCCTGCCTGGTAACCGCCCATTTCATTCCCCTTTCGGCGCAATATTGGTGAATGACACCGTCGAGGAATGGCTTCCCATGGCTTTGCATCCACTCAAACAGAGCGATAAACTCCTTTGATCGCCAAAGAGTCAGGTGGATTCCGCTCAGCTGCTCGGTATAGGCTTCATGAGTATTTGTCGGTTCTGGTACCCAAGACTTAGACTCTGGAAAAGCTTTTAAAGGAAGATTCTGCAAACTTAACTTCACCCCGCAAACAAACACCTCAGGATGCTTATTCAAAATCTCCACCTCTTCGCTTAGCCAGTTGGCATCTTGAACTGTCAGGTCGCCATCAGTCACTAAGACATATTCCGCCACTTTAATCCTCTCTTTATAGCGTTTGATCATCACTTCAAACGCATTATTAGAGATATTCTCATCAAAAAGAATGTAATTTGTAATCAATTGGCGATGCAATAAGTCTAAGCAAAACAACTGATTTTCAGACGATTGCAGGCTCTTATTTTCAATCACATAGATATCCAAGTCTTTATTTTGTACCAAGTTGTTCAAGGCATTTTTAATTAAATTTGATTCTGAATAAATCAAAACAAAGCAAGGAATTTTTTTATTGCGCATATATTGATCCGTAAAAAAAGGAAAGCTCCTTCTATACATCAACTGGAAAGTTTAAGGAAAGAATTATTGGCTAATCGAAAAGGAATTAAAGAGCAACTGGCAGACAAAAAAACAAAGAGGCCAGTTGTAGGCCTCTTTGTTTTGGCAAGTTTTACGCGCGTTTTGCGGCTGATTCGCCATTGTGTTGATGCTCCACTTCTTTATTGTGGAAATACAACATGACCGGAGAAGCAATGAAGAGAGACGAAAGCGTCCCAATTAAGACCCCTATGGTCATAACGAGGGAGAAGGCGAAAATCGACTGTCCACCTAGTATGACTAGAGCGAGGAGCACGAGCAGTGTCGTTCCCGACGTCATAATTGTACGGCTCAGGGTCACATTCAAGGCATGATTGATGATATCCTTGAAGGACATGCGGCGCATCGTTTTCATGTCTTCACGAATGCGGTCAAAAACGATAATAGTATCATTCAAAGAGTAACCAATAATCGTCATGATCGCACCGATCACTTGCAAGTCGATTTGGACTGGGAAACCAAGAGCATGGAATAGTGCCAAGATCCCCAACGTGATAATGACGTCGTGTACAAGCCCAGCTACCGCACCGACTGCGAATTTGAATTCGAAGCGGAAGGTAATATAGAGCAAGATAGCAATCAACGCAGCAGCCAACGCAAAGATGGCATTATTTCTCATCGCATCAGAGAACTGACCGCTCATGATCGTCCAGTTTTTCTGCAGCGTTGCAAGCTGAGAAGGTTGAACTTCCAATCCATGCGATTGTAAAGTCTCGACAACCCAGTTCAAACGCGGATCCTTCTGGTAATCATAAGCATATTTGCCTTCAGCATTGATTTCTGGCATTTGATAGAAAGGATGGCCCTTTTCATCCATGCTTGTACCTAGCTGAATGCGCAATTGGTTTGGACGGCTCAATTCACGCACCTCAAAGTCGCGGCGCGAAGCCCCTTTGTCTAAGAAGGCATTGATCGCTTCTAAGCGGTAATCAGGATGATTATTCTTCTCTGCAACATCCACTGTCAGAGAATAACCACCTGTAAAGTCCATTCCAAAAATTGTCTTGCGCTCAGTAACAAGGAAATAGGTTCCGATTAACATCACGATTAAAGAAATCGCGATGGCTTTTTTCGCCTGGCCCAAGAAATCAAAGTGCGTTTCTTTTAAGAACTGCGCCATAGAGAGCTGTTTGTTTTCTGGATTTCTAACCCAGCCAGCAAAGAAATAGCGAGTCATGAAAAGAGCGGTAAACATCGAAGAGATAATACCGATGATCAACGTCACAGCAAAACCTTTGATTGGGCCTGAATCGAACTGAATCAAGATAATCGCAGCAATAAGCGTTGTGATGTTTGAGTCGATAATCGCGCTAAAGGCTTTGCGGTAACCTGCTTGAATAGCAGAAGCAATTCGTCCGGTTAGCTTAAACTCTTCTCTAATTCTCTCAAATACGAGTACGTTCGCATCAACAGCCATACCGATCGTCAAAACAATACCGGCAATACCAGGCAAGGTCAAGGCCGCACCTAAGTTTTGCAGGACGCCCCACATGATGAAGATGTTGAGCAAGACAGCACAAGAGGCAACTAAACCAGCAAAGCGGTAGTAGCCTATCATAGCTGCGACAACCAAAGTTAAAGCCACGAGAGAAGCCAAAATCCCTTTTGTGCGCTCTTCATGTCCAAGTTCTGGGCTAACATTTTCTTCCGACAAAATGCGCGGCGTAAAGCTTAAGGATCCAGCCTTTAAATCGGCTGCAAGCTGAGTAACTTCTCTCTGAGAGAAACGACCACTGATCGTTCCGCCATCGCGAAGAGCCGAATTCAAGGAAGGTGCTGTAATAACAGTCCCATTCAGGATGACGGCCATTCTCCAGCCACGCCCTTTAGAATACGCTTCTTTTGGCGTTCCTGCAATCTTATCCTCAGCAAACTGGGATGTCCATGTATAAAAATCATCTCTTGGGCTACCGCTGCCGCTCGATCCTTCAAAAGAGCGCTTGATACCGAAGGTCAAAATATTACCTTGAGTTGCATCGTAGCCTGGCTGAATATTCTCTAAATTTGATCCTTCCAAAGCAAAGTTATGGAAAACAACTAGCAAAGGATGAGTTTGATTATCCCATTCAGCCGAATCGCCACCTCTAAACATCGCAATGGCAGAGAGCGACTCATCAAAGGCTTGGCTTACTACGCGATCTTTCGGATTCGCAAAGCGCAGGCCATTATCGTAAAGCAACTTGGCATGATCGGAGCGTGGACGTGTGCTCACATCGTTTACATCACCACCTAACTGCTGCCAAGCAATTTCATTGATACTATCAACATCTTTGCGGTTGGTTACAACAGCTTCATTCCAGACATCTTGCAAGAATTGATTGACCGCGCCCGCTAAAGTAGCATTTTGCGAGCCAAATTTTTCATTGACAATGTGGAAATACATAGCTGATGCCTTAACAAGATCAGAGGCTGACAGGTTTTGCGAGCCTGGGAAATCAAGCAAGATGTTGGAGTTTTCAATGCGAATAGTTCTTTCTGCAACTCCCATCTTGTTGATACGATTATAAAGCTCGTTAACCGCTTGCTTAAGATCTTCTGGATTCGTCACAGGGCGTCCATTTTGATCGAGCAAACCGATGCGGACTGTTTTACCACCTGACAAGTCTAGACCCCATTTGAGGACCTTGCGATCATCTCCTCTGAAATATTTAGCAGCGCTCAGCTTCAGATTTTCCCAGTAAACGTTCTTCGTTGGAGCTGGAACAGTATACTTGCTTGTAAGGTTTAAATCGACTTGAGCTGCATTGTAAGACTCTTTCCATTTTAAAAGATCTTCTTGAATGCGATCATCGATTTTATTGATCGTTAGCAAACGCTGCTCAACGTCAGAGAAATCGAGTACAGCAAAGCGCTTACTTCCCTTGACTTGGAAATCTTCGCGTGTTGCTTTTAAAAGGGTGCTGTAATAGTCGTTGAGTTCAAAAATGTAATCTTTGCTAAACTCTTTTGGCAAATTGAAAGCTGACCCTGGATAGCCAATGAAGCCCATTTGCTGCAAAGTTGTATTTAGCTGGCTGAAGTCCGCTGCTAATGCCTGGCTTTCGGCCGCCTCTGGAGCTTCCTGATACTTTTGAACAATTGCATCCATTCCTTTCGCAATGACGTAAATCGATCCATTACGGAAGCCTGCTGGAGCAGAAGATCCATACATAGCGGGAGCATAAACGACAAGGCCTAATTTTTGATCTTCAGACTTTTGTGTTTTGTAGGTGTCATACGAACGAATCGGATAAGCATCGCGAATGAGGTCAGTATGGCTTGGCACCCAAGAAAGCAAGAGCTGATCCATGACCTGCTGAGCACGCTTATTAGCTAAATAGCCTAAGTTAAGGGTTAAATAGCTTTGGCTGTTTGTCAAATTGTCCAATTCAACTACAAAGGTGTCTTCGCTAGGCTTAAAGACTTCATCAGAGAGGCGAGCAATACGAGCAATGTCATTGATCAAGTACTGATTCACTCTTTCTTTAACAAAAGCTTCTTTCTCGCTTTTGCCTTCAAAATTACGCAATGCCAAGACATCGTCATAAAGGTTCAGCATCAATTGGCTGCTTTCCCAGTCAATCGTCAAACCCTTAACGAAAGGATGATAGCCTGTTAAGTCAAGCACTTGGGCTTGATTGGATGCACTCTTATCAAGCAAGTTTTGAATTTTTTCAACTGTTAAAGGTGCATTTCCTTTTTGGAATTCAGCCCCATTCTTACGCATGATCGCAACGGCTGTGTCAAGCGCTTGGGCTTGGTTATTTAAAACGGCTAAGGTTTGTACGGCTTCTGACGTAGAATCGGCTTGAAGAGTGACTTGGCGCTCCTTAACTTTTTTACTTAACGCTTCCATCTTGGCAATGAACTTTTGTGTGAGCCCCTCGCCATCTTTTGGAGAAAGTTGAGAAAAACTTGCATAATAGCGCTTTGTGATCGGGTTGTTCTTGCCCAAGATATTGTCCATATCGACAATCTCTTTAGCCAAGGCCACAGTAGCGTCATCATAGCGTGAATCTGCATCGCCCTGATTTACAATCATCGACATCTGCAAAGCTGCCTTGCTTGGCCCGCCAATTGCTAAAGCAACTTGAGAAACCCGATCGCCAACAATTTCGCGATACAGATCTGCGACTTGATGCTCTTGTGAATACTTAGGGGTAAACTGAAACAATTTATCCATATCACTTGCGTCAAGATGAACCGCTATGTTGCGCTGGACAAGAACTTGAGTTGGGTCAAGATTGGCTCCATCAGAACTGAGCTCGAGTTGAGCCGGTACAAACGGGATTAAGGCTCCAGCCCTTGGCAAGAATCGCTTAAATAACTCAGCATCTTGTTCATTTTTAAATGAAACCTGAAACAATCCGCTGTTCGTAGTGACTAAGTCGATCGAAGTGGGTTTGATTCCCAATAAGCGACAAAACGAATACAACCATTCCTTAGAATCTACCTCAACTGTGTTAACTCGATCTACAATCGCCGATGCAACTTGCTCTGAACGAGGCGCATCAATTGGAGATTGAAGAGGTTTCGAGTAAAAAAATAGAGTAGGGAGAATGTTGTAAAGCGTAATTGCCATCACGGCAACAATCAAATAGAATTGCCAACGCTTCTGTTTTTCCATATTTTCATGCTTCCTTCTATGATTGTGAACTTCCCGTTACAGTGATGAAACTGAACCTCAACGAGGGCATTTTCGCACTAATGTAAAAGGAAATTTACTGTAAATGAACGTGGAACATCTTAGATAAAAGGAGAAGCATAACAAATCATTATGCATTCTGTCTACATAAAATCAAATTTGAAAAAAGCTATACTTATCAAGCAGAAAATTCGGAGGCAAGAGAAAAACAAATCCTTTCAAATAATAATTTTATTTTTAAAGTTATTGATACAAAAAAAACCCTTCCTTTTAAAAGGAAGGGTTTTTTCAGCTTTCACATTCTGAAACGGCTAACCTTAGCTAGCTGTTGCCTCAGATGTTTTGTCTGACTTATCAGTTGGCTGGTTTTGCTCAGCAGTTAGCTTCGCGAACTGCTTGCTCAAAGAGCGAGCTGCCACGATCCAAATTGCGATAATCACCATCAAGATTGCACCGATATAAGGTGTAATCGTTGCCAATGTTCCAAATGCCAACAAGGTCATCTGAATAATCGATCCACCAGATTTTCCTAAGCGAGCACCGACAACGTCAACTGCAGCTTTACCTTTTACTTTAGAATCTTCATCTAACGGAATGTAGGCCATCTCTTTTGTTGGGTCAAACAGAGAGTACTTAGCAGACTTACTCATGATATTTTGAGCAGCACCAAACATAACGGCTAAGAACAACGGTGTTGATCCAATGGCTGCGATGTAACCAAGTAAACTATCTCTGAAGATAACAAATGAGAAGAAGCCAATACCAGTAACCAATAAGACAACTGGAGTAATGAGAGCTGCGAAGCCCCAACCTTTACGACGAATAACGTTACCACCAACAAACAACATCATCAAGATTGTTACTGCACCAGTCATTGTAGAGAACCAACCCATGAATGTACTATAGTCGTTTGGATTAGGATACTGTAGTTTTACTTGGTTTTTCCATGTAATCTCAACAAGGTTGATGGAGATACCATAAGCAATAACAAGAATCGCTAAGCAAAGGATGTACTTAGATGTGAAGAGGAACTTGAAGCTATCGCCCAATGACATTTTAGCTTTTTTCTTCTTAGTCGTTGTTTGATTTGCATCATAGAAGCGAGGATCAGTCAAGACATTGCGATTAATCCACCAGTAAATAGCTAAAATAGCAATACCTGCAATAACAACCATTCCCATTAAGTAGTTAAGAGAAATTTGCCATGCATCAACATTAGCTGGCAAGTGCTTGCGAATGTCAGATACGTAAACGATAGCAGGACCAGAAACTAAGAGCGCTAAGTTAGCACCCAAGCCGAAAAGGCTATAGAAACGCTTCGCTTCTGTTACACGAGTAATTTGGTTAGCAAATCCCCAAAATAACAATGATAAAACAACGCTACCCCAAAGCTCGGCTAGAATGTAGAAAATCGAATACATCCAGTTTTCGTAAGCAGCAGCCAATCCGCTCCAACCACCTGGCAAATACGCGCGCAACGCTTCTGCTGATGCTTGAGGCATTAAAGCTTCTCTGGCTGGGTACATAACAAATGCAAATAGGCCAAAGAAAATGATAAAAGGAAGCAAAGTTACATAAAACAGATTTTCTCTGCTAAGCATGTTACTAAGCTTGGCATAGACAATCATAAATAGAATAGCGGCCGGAACAACACCAAAAGACTTTAAGAATGGGATTGCTTCAGCACCTGCAGCTGTCACGATCAAGCTGTCTTTTGTATCTCTCAAAATGGTATAGTTGAAAGAAATACAGAAGAACATAAAAAACATCGGGAGAAGTTTTTTAAGCTCGTAGCCGTGTACAGGCCAGAAAAACGACCTCCACTTACCAAAGTCTTGTTTCGCATCTTGCGACATAGTAAAACCTCGAACTAGTTTATTGTTTGCAAATTTTTGATAATATCTTGCGCGTTTTCATGATTTTTCTGAAAAAACATTACCAAGAACCTAAATTATTAAGCCGGATTATCTAAAAATGCAAGGAAAAAACTAGCGTAGAACTAAATGGTATATGCAAAAAATGATAAAACTCCTTAACTATCCTCTTCTACTACCCTTTCCCCAACCTTTTAATTTCAAATTTTAAACGTGAAATCGTATCGTTAAAAAATTTTATGAACCATCCATCCCTGGCCCATCTCTTAAAAAATCGATTTTGATAGAAAGCTCATTTTGAGGAGAAATCCCAACAGGTCGTTTTTTAAGAGAGACAAAATTTTTCTTATCAGTTAGAGTGTCCATACTTTTTAACATAGTCGACTTCTCGCCTCCTGAGCGCGATCAAATAAAGCTTGGTATGCTAGAGAGTCTACTAAATACTCTATTAGATATGTGCAATCGCATTCATTGAGATAAAGAGTGGTGAGCTGGTTTAGGATACTCTATCATTTCACTTGACATTGAGTCTATGAAGCATGCAATGTTAATAAAACATACTAAGTTGAATGACACCCGGGAAAGCTTATATCCCAGAATCTGAAACTAATGAAGCAGTCCAAATTGCCTCATTGTTCAAGTTCATGATATCGAAGTTACTCGGCAACGCAATCCTGACGATGAACAAACACGCGATTTTTTTTAGAGAAACGGAGCTAGAACTAGATGCATTCCACCACTCATGCCCACGAGGACCCTATCTGGGTTTATCCCCCGACGGACAATGAATTAAAGGAAAGCATCGTTAAAGAATTCAAAATCCATCCTGTCATCGCGCAAATTCTTGTTTCACGCGGATTTAAATCCTTCCAACAAATCCACGACTATCTTTACGCCAAATTACCAGAATTGCACGATCCTTTCTTGATGGCTGAAATGCCGCAAGCAGTAGAACGCGTATGCCGAGCCATTCGTGACCATGAAAACATTCTGATCTACGGCGATAATGATGTCGATGGAATGACAGGCACAACGCTTTTAACCGAATTCTTGCAAGATTTGGGGGCTAATGTTTTTTTCTACGTTTCTAATCGAGGAACTCTGCGTCAAAGCCTAATCGTTGAAGCTCTCGAATATGCCCTTATGAATAACTGCAAATTACTTATTACAGTCGATTGCGGCATTACGGCAGCCGTAGAAATTGCCAAAGTAGCCGCCCAGAATGTTGATGTCATCATCACAGACCATCACGAGCCAACTGATAAAATTCCCCACTGCGTTGCCACTCTCAATCCGAAACTTGTCAACAACGCCTATCCCAATCGGGATTTAACGGGAGTGGGAGTTGCTTTTAAATTAGCTCATGGAATCACCAACCAACTGACATCGGAAGGGAAAATTCCGCCTAAAAAGATCGACTTAAAAAGATACTTAGACCTCGTTGCATTGGGCACCATTTCGGACATGGGATCCTTAAGCGACACTGAAAACCGCATTTTAGTCCGCTACGGCCTTCGCCAATTGCGTAAAGGGAAGCGAATGGGCCTGTCTAAATTATTTTCTATTTGCGATGTCGATCTAAACGATTTGACGACTTTTACCATTGCTTCAAAAATAGCTCCGCGCTTAAACAGCCTAGGCCGCATTGACGATCCTCGCAAGGGAGTTCAAATGCTGCTGGTCAAAAATGCTGATTTAGCCGAGAAAATGGCTTTAGAGTTAGATCTCAATAACATTGAAAGGCAGAAAATTGAACGCACGATGTCTGCGGATGTAGATACAACGATTCATGAAACGCCAGCCATTTTGACTAATAAAGCTATTGTCATGGTGTCGGACAAATGGCATCCGGGTGTTATTGCCATCATCTCGACGCGTATTTCAAAGCAATACAATCGACCGACGGTAATGATTGCCATCGACAAAGGAGTTGGCAAAGGTTCTGTTCGCTCAATTCGTGAATTTCCCCTTTTGCCTACATTGAAACAATGTTCAGACTATCTAATCAATTTTGGCGGCCACGATTTTGCAGCTGGTTTAACGGTCAAGGAAGAGCATATCGAAAGATTCAAGAGCCAGTTTATTGCAGCAGCTAACGAGCAGCTAAACGATGCAGATGTCATGAGCAAGCTTTCTTTAGATGCCGAAATCAAATTCAGCGAATTAACATTCGACTTTATGGAATCAGCCCGTCTCTTGGAACCTTACGGCAATGAGAATCCGCAACCTATTCTTTATTGCGATGCTTGGCAGACATGGCCCCCAAAAATCGTTGGTAAAACACATTTAAAACTCTATTTAGAACAAGGCGACCGCGTCTTGGAAGGTGTAGCTCTTGGCAAAGCCTCTCATAGTCCGCAATTGAGAAAGAAAAATCTTAAGCTCCGCATTGCCTTTACGCCGCAAATCAATAAGTCGAGTATTCAATTACTCATCCGCGACTTTAAAATTCTTGAAGATCCATCAAATTCGCAAACAGACCAGATTTTGGACCACAACACTTAAATGATTGAAAAGCTCGCAGTTAATTCCATTATTACAGGCGATATCCAAAGCATTGCTTTTGGCGGAGAAGGCATCTTGCGCCATCAAGGTTTTGTAGTCTTCGTCCCCTTCACGGCCCCTGGCGATAAAATCGTTTGCCGCATCACAGAAGTCAAAAAATCCTTTGCTAAAGGCGAAGTGATTCGACTCGAACACCTAAGCCCACAACGCATAAAGCCCCCTTGCCCCTATTTTGGCACCTGCGGTGGATGTCAGATTCAACACCTAAACGATGAAGCCCAAGCCAAGTACAAATTATCGGCAGTAACTGATGCCCTAAAAAGAATTGGTCATTTGAAGGTTCCCCCAGCCCAAATCGTTCCTGCTCACCTAAAATGGGCCTATAGGCGGCACATTACCCTTCATTTGAAACCAGTCGGCCAGGGATTTGAAGCGGGCTATATTGGCGTGGACCATCGCTCGCTCGTCTTCATCCAAAGCTGTCCTATCTTCAATGCTCCGCAAGATCCGATTGTCAAGCAGCTGCAGGAATTAGTTAGCTCTCTTTCCAATTCGACCCAGCAAGAAGGCAGGGTCATGATTTTAAAAAACCATCGCGACCAGTATATTTTGTCATTTCAGTTTGCCTCTCTCTCAGGCCTGGATTTGCACACATTTGAGACCTCTTTACAACACTACCCCACTTTTACCGGCATCATCGTTCAATCACCCCAGGAACAGCGCACGTTTGGCGACCCTTACTGCGAGCAGAAATTAGAAGGGCTGACTTTCCGATTCACCCCCCAAGCCTTTGTGCAAAACCACCCCGAACAAAGTACAAACATCTACAAGCACATTTGCACCCTTGCCGGCGAGCATTCTCCTAAAAAAATCCTCGACCTCTATTGTGGATTTGGCATTACCTCTTTGCTACTCTCTCGTCAAGGACATACTGTTACCGGGATTGAATACAACCCCGACGCCATTCGCTTTGCTCAAGACAACGGTCACCTCAATCACCTCAAACAAGCCCATTTCTTGCAAGGAGATGTAGAAAAAGTCCTACCACACTGCCTCAAGACAGAAGGTCCTCCCGATCTCATTTTGATGAACCCACCCCGGACCGGCCTTTCCAAAGGGGTCATCCAAACAGTTTTAAAAGCAGCGCCAACCGAGCTGATCTACGTCTCTTGCATGCCAGCTACCCTCGCCCGCGACTTAGCGCTTTTCTGCCAAGATCAATATGACATTCAACAATGCATCGTCTATGACATGTTCCCACAAACTGCACATGTTGAAACATTAATTTATTTGAAGAAGAAAAAAGAGTATAACCACTCAGTTCTTAATAAAGGAAAGCGGTTAAGTCGATAAATCCTTTAATAAAGAAGTGAGCGGTTACAAAAGAGATGAAGCTAGAAAAAAGAATTAGCTAGCTTGGCGGCGACGGCTTTTTTTCTGCATATGCTTTTCTTGATAATCTTTCATATCATCAGAATGAATCACCCAAGCAGCACCTTTGCGTTGCGCTTTTAACAAGCCAATCCGAGTCGCATAGTAAATTTTTTGCGCAGGCACGCTCAACATTTCAGCCACTTGATTGACAGAAAAATAGCCTTTGCAATTGTCAAACAACAGTTCACCATTAAAGACAGACTTTGTTCGTGAATATTTTTGACGGCGATAGTCTTCCAAATCTTCTAAGCTGATTGTCCAACGAGTTGTTTCTTTCGTTGCCTTCAATTTATTTAATTTTATCGCTACATAGATTGCTTGTCGCGTCACTTTATTTAACTTAGCAGCTTCAGTGATAGAAACTACTTTCTTATCATCAGATTTAGTATTCTGAGACATTATATTATCCTCCATACAAAACTTAATTACCTATAAGATATAAAGATCAATCCTTTTTAATAAATTTTATAATTTATAGCTAAGGAACAATCAATTTTACATAATAAAGAATTTAAATCAAGCAATTTTTACTACTTTTTTAATAATCGTGAAATTTTTTGTAAAAATTTCGTAAATCAAACAACGCAAAAATAATTAATTTGGGTTTAACAGTAACAAACCAGCAACTAAATTATTAATTCACCTACTTTCAACCTTACCGCGCATAGTAAAAATCTAAAGACAGAAATTTTACAAAATATTTCTTTATTAATCAAATTATTTTTGAATAGAATTTCAATTGATCCATTTATTGTGGATGGTGGCGTCTTTAAGGAGCGCTGATATAGCGAATAAAGTGGACTTTGGAGGCATCAGAGAAAGTTTTTTTCACGCTGGTACCTAAGGAGATTACAGCACTTTATTGCTTACAGTTCATTGAGAGAGCGCTTGAAAGAATTTTTCAATCTCCTCTTTACTTGAGAAGCTTTAAAGGCGGTTAAAAGGCAATTTTTCAGCTACTTTGTGTAGAAACCTTTTTCAGATAATGGACTTTGGTTTAGAGTAGAACTTTTCTCGATCTGAGCTTTGGTTTTTTCTCAGAGTAATGGATCGGTTCTCAAATAAAAGACATAGGGTAAATCTGATGTACAAGTACATAGTCCTGTTAGCCTGTTTATTCAGCTGTGCGATCGAAGCCAAGTTGCCTGATTTGACACCTCAAGATGTTACGACTAAAGCCAAAGAAATTATGAAAGCCCATGCGTCTCAAAAAAAATTGACTCCGACGCTTGCAAAGCGCATCTTAAATAATTATCTAGAGAATTTAGACCCCAACAAAACCTATTTTATTGAATCTGATATTCAAGAATGGACCCATCCCTCGGATGAATTACTTTCACAATTAATCGAAGAATACAATAGCAGTAATTTCCGCATCTTTGAAAGCATTCACGCAAGCTTGGTTAAGGCCATTCAAAGGCGCCGCGAATTGGAAAGTAAAATAGATTATGAAAATCTCCCCAAGCATGTGCGTGCTGAAGAGTTCAAAGATATTCCGTGGGCGCATTCAGAGGATGAGTTAATCGACCGTTTAAGGCGCATCCGTTCGCTTCAAATTGAAACAGCCGCCAAGCTGAGCGATAATATGAAGGAGAACGCCCTACAAAGAATCACCAAACGCCAATCCAAGTATGAAGAAGAGGTATTAGCCCCTGATGCCCAAGAAAAGCAGCGCCTCATTTTATCAAATGTTCTTAAGGCCACTGCTTCGGCTCTCGATGCCCATACAGCTTATTTTACTCCAGGAGAAGCTACTCAATTTATGATTAACGTGCAGCAGCGGTTGTTTGGAATTGGAGCTCAACTTCGCGACGATATCAATGGCTTTACGGTCATTAAGATTGTTGAAGGAGGCCCTGCAGCCAATAGCAAAGAACTCAAGGTAAAAGACCGCATCGTTGCCGTCAATGGAGAACCGGTCGTTGGGATGGACATTATCGATGCAGTCGATTTGATCCGCGGTGAAGAGCATACTCCCGTCGTTTTAACAGTCATGCGCGAGACGACAGCGGCGAGCGGCGAGAAAGTAGAAGAGAAATTGGATATCACCATTTTGAGAGGAGAAGTCGTTCTTAAAGAAACTCGATTCAAAACCTCATATGAGCCTTATGGAGAAGGGGTAATTGGCTATTTAAAACTCTATTCCTTTTACCAAGACCGCGACAGCTCATCTGCGACCGACTTAGAACAAGAAATTAACAAGCTTAAAAAAGACCACCAGTTGTACGGACTCATTTTGGATCTGCGCTACAATTCAGGAGGCCTCCTATCGCAAGCAGTCGCCGTGACAGGGCTATTTATCACCAAGGGTATTGTCGTATCGATTAAAGATGAAAATGGCAAGATCCAACACTTGCGCGATCTGGATGGAACCATGGCCTGGGATGGCCCTCTCATCGTCTTAGTCAATCGAATGAGCGCCTCAGCATCTGAAATTGTCGCTCAAACTCTGCAAGACTATGGCCGGGCTCTCATCGTCGGCGACGACCATACTTATGGAAAAGGCTCTTATCAAACCTTTACCTTAACGACAACAGAAAACGAACAAGTCAATCCGCAAGGTGAATATAAAGTAACGCGTGGGCGCTATTACACGGTCTCAGGTAAAACACCTCAATTAAACGGTGTCCTGTCAGATGTTGTCGTTCCAGGGCCCCTTTCAGAAAGCGAAATTGGTGAGCAATACATCAAATATCCTCTGGAAAATGATCACATCAAATCCAATTTTGACGATGATCTTTCAGATGTCCCCTTTCTACAAAGAGATAAGATTCGCAAACTGTACAAATTTGGCTTGCAAGAAAAGCTGGATACCTACACTCCTTATCTTGAGCGGCTAAAAAACAACTCAGAGCAGCGTTTATCGACCAACCTGAACTATCAAAACATGCTAAAAGAAATCAAAAAGAAAGAGGAAAGCGATTCTGAGCAAATGGAAGACTTTGGTCAAAATGATTTGCAGTTAGAAGAGGCTTATGAAATCATGAAAGATCTCTTGATCATGATGCAAGAAAAGGGAATCCCGCTCTATCCTTCCAAGAGAAGGGAAAGCTTATCCCTTACACCCGACGTGAAACTACCAGAGGCGGCTTGAATCGCAACCGCATGCCCTTAGAGTCGATGCTGAACCGGCATCGACTCTTGACTCTTAGACCTTAGCTCATCTGGTTACTGACATTCGTCACTTTAATCAATTTTATCCTGAGTCTTATATGCTCATGCTAGACCGCCTTTGCTCAATTTTTTCCAAAGCAAGAAAGAAGCCTATTTATTAAAAAGCTTCCAAGGTTTAACTATTCTTAATAGATAAAGCTTAGAATCCAGTCCGTTTCAGAAAAAATAAAAATCTTAGAAGGTTAGAATGATTCATTCTATTCAGTCCATTCCTCAATATTTTCTGCCTGCCGCAAGTAAAGCTTCCCCTGGGCATATTAACGGCAAATCCGTTCGCCATCTTCCAACCCACACGGCTAAAAGTGGATTCCCGGGAATTGGTAGATTGGGCCCTACAATGGCAATAATAGGTGCGATTTGGCTGATGGCTGTTGCTGCTATTCCAGCTGGAATTGCATTCATGGCTGCAAGAGCCTTAAATGTTACCATGCAAACAAGCATTGCCGTTGCCATTGCGTTTAGCGCCGCTTGCTTAAGTGCGCGTCAGAGATCAAACCAACTCGAAAATTAATTCCTTCTCAAAGCAGCATCTTCGCAGAAGGCTGCCGTGTTTGCGAAAAGAGTTTTTAAATTTTTATACAACGTAATGACAAATATGGCTTACTAGCCATGTCCATTCATAAGGCCAAAACATGATCAACGCAAATTTTCGAAATCTTTTTTTTGCTTTGGAAACATTCGAGCAAGGGTTAAATGTCCTTGGCTATATTCCCTTAATAGGAAACATTTCGGCTCATGTGAGATCCAATTATGCCAAGATTGAGGCTATTACGGGGATAGGGCTGGCTATTTTTGCTGCATGCCTGAACCTACAAGGCAATTTACATAGCGCTTTTTATCTAGCTGTTGGAGTGAGCCTCGTTGGCCATGCTATCCTCAACGGCATACGCTCGTATTGGGAAGATAGCTATCCGGGGTTTACTTTATTCACAGCGCTTCCTTACGATGTCGTTGCAACATTTTTTGTAGGAAGGCGTTTTTTTCCCTATATCCTTTAATTTTACTTACCAAAAGAGGATCCAATTTTTCAATCCAGCCATTAGAGACTTGAAATCTATCTAAAAATCGCTCACAATTATTATCTATTTATATAGTTTATTGGGCCCTTCTATTCTTTTGTTGTTAATGTGAAGATTAGAACGCCTTTGCCTTTAAGATGATTCAACGAAAGGATCTTACGTTTATGTCAGTTCGCGTGCGCATTGCGCCTTCTCCAACAGGCGATCCTCATGTGGGAACCGCCTACATGGCTTTATTCAATATGATTTTTGCCCGCCACCACAAAGGGCAATTTATTTTACGCATTGAAGACACAGACCGCACGCGTAGCCGTCCCGAGTACGAAGAAAATATTTACTCGGCACTCCGCTGGGCAAACATCCAATGGGATGAAGGTCCAGATGTTGGAGGCCCCTTCGGTCCTTATCGCCAATCGGAGCGCTTTGGAATCTACAAGCAGTATGCCGAAGACTTATTGGCTAAAGGAAAGGCCTACAAATGCTTTTGTACGGCTGAAGACTTAGATGAAATGCGCGAGTTAATGGCCAAGCAGGGTGGACGCCAAGGCTACGATAGGCGCTGCCGTCATTTAACACCGGCCGAAGTGGAAGAAAGAGAGCAAGCCGGCATACCTTATGTTATACGCTTAAAAGTGCCACTAACTGGCGAATGTGTTTACGAAGATGCCATCAAGGGAAGAATGACATTCCCATGGGCCGATGTCGATGACCAAGTTCTTTTAAAATCCGACGGCTTCCCAACTTATCACTTGGCCAACGTTGTCGACGATCATCTCATGCAGATTTCCCACGTGATTCGTGGCGATGAATGGATGAGCTCTACTCCGAAGCATATCCTGCTATACGAATCTTTTGGGTGGACTCCCCCAACCTTCATGCATATGCCGCTTCTGCTCGGACGCGACGGCAAGAAGCTATCGAAGCGCAAGAATCCGACCTCTATTTTCTTCTATCGCGACAGCGGCTATTTGCCAGAAGCATTCCTTAATTTCTTGACGCTCATGGGCTACAGCATGACCGGTGACCGCGAAATCTACAGCCTCGACGACATCATTCAAGAATTTGACTATAAGCGCATTGGGGTCTCTGGAGCCGTCTTCGACGTGCAAAAACTCGATTGGGTTAACCAGCAGTATCTCATCAAGAATATCCCGGTCGACCAGCTGTGGAACCGCATGAAAGAGTGGAGCTTCAATGACGAGTTCATGCAAAGGCTGATGCCTTTATGCCATTCGCGTATCAAAACATTTGGCGATTTCATGGACTTATTTAATTTTCTCTTCATTAACCACATTCACTATAGCGACTCGCTTTTTGAGGTCAAAGACCTCGCTAAAGAACAGGTATGCTATTTAATCCAAGCCATTATTTGGCGTTTGGATGAATTAGAAAACTGGACAGGATCGGGAGTCAACCAGGCTTCTCGCGAAGTCGCTGAAATATTTGGAGTCAATCACAAGAAAGTCATCATGCCAATCCTCTTTGGAAGCTTGATGGGCAAAACACAGGGCCCTCCCCTTTTTGACTCCGTCACTATTTTAGGCAAAGACCGCACACGTGCCCGTTTTCTTAAAGCAATGGAATTTTTAGGCGGCATCTCTAACAAAAAAATGAGCAGCCTTAAGAAAGCTTGGCAAGAAAAAAGCGGACAAGCTCTCATGGCTAAAGAATAAGTCTTTAATGAATGCACTTTAAGAGACTTAAAGTGCATTCATTTCAACCTATACAAACATGCGCATATTGATTCAAACAAGGCTCACACACTAGGGGAGTGAATGGACCAAGCTCAACCACAGTCGTTTTTTCACATCTGCTCTAATGTCCTGGAAGGATGCTATGGGCTCACCCTTCAAATAGTCAGCCTCATCCTCTTTTTATTATTCTTTAATGTTGTCATCAAAGTCATTTTGTCTAAGCTTCAAGACCGCTTTTTAAAGCAGCACAATGCATGGGCTCTCAGCTTTGTGACAGCAATCGACCAACCCTTAAACTACTTCGTCTGGTTTGTAGCCCTGGTTTGCGGCTTTGACGCTTTGACCAAGCGGCTCCTCACCTTCCATCTTTTTAATGTAGATACCCTCTTAAGCCTTGGTGCCGTTCTAACAATCGGATGGTTTCTTTTAAGATGGAACAACAAGGTTGTCCACTACATGATGGAAATGAGCCATAACCATCGCATTGCCCTCACTCCCGGCAAGCTGGACCTAATCAGTAAAATGGCGACAATAGCCATTATCTTCATGACCCTGTTTTTTGCCATGGATGTCACAGGGCGCGACATGCAAACTTTAATTGCATTTGGAGGGATTGGAGGCCTAGCCTTAGCTTTTGCTTCGCAACAAGTCATCTCAAATTTTTTTGGAGGGGTCATGGTCTATGCAACCCAGCCTTTCACGATCGGTGAATTTGTCAGCCTGCCAGAAAAAAAGATTGAGGGGTATGTCGAAGAGATCGGCTGGTATATGACGCTCATCCGTAATCAGGAAAAAAAGCCCATTTATGTTCCCAATTGCGTTTTCACTCAAACAATCGTCATGACCCCTTCGCGAATGAGCCATGAAAGGTTTTTTCACACGATTGGCCTCCGATATACTGATATTGGTGTGGTTAAACAAGTCGTGACAGCTATCAAACTGATGCTCCTTAAACACCCGAATGTCGACCATCAGCAAAAAGTTGAAGCTTATTTTGTCGGATTCGGAACCTCTTCTTTAGACATCAATATCTCAGCTTATGTCAAGCTTGGAGGAATCGACTTTCCTTCCATCCGCCAAGATATCCTTTTAAGGATTGCGGATATTATTGCCCAACAGGGAGCTGTCATTGCAACACCGACCAACATCGTGGAAATTCAAGGGGGCGTCATCTTAAAACAACACGAGTCGCCACAGGCAGATCACCTTCCTTCAGCCAATCAATAGGCTTCATTCTTAATCAGTTTTGTATGTATGATACAAAACGCCTAATCAAGAACGTCTGCCAAAAAGAAGCCAGAAAAATGGAAAATCTTTTAACTTATATTTGCTAACATGCCCACCACGCACATTAGATCATTTTTTGCCTTTTATTGCTTGCTAGACTCAGTCTTCCCATAAGCAAAGACATTTTACTGTTGAGTGGCGGAGCCATTACAAGCGCATGCATACCAGATCATACCCTCCGCTTATACCTATGGATTTATGCAGACTGCATTTTATCGGCTTTGTAACCTCTTATAGTGGGTGGTTTATTGCCATTCTTACCCGCTCTTGCCTTACTTGGATTGGCGTATGTCAGATTTAAATGCCACAGAAAGTCAAATCGATGATGATCTAGATTCAAGTTCTTGAGAAATAATCTCCAATAAAGGCATTATAAATGCAACAGGCGTCTTAACGGCTTCAATTGAATTGCCCTGAGAAATTTATCTACCCAAGTGACACGTTCTATGTTTTTCACACCCTCTAATTTTCTTTCCTTAGCCAGGGGGCCGTTAGCTTTGTTGTTCATGGTTGATAATGCTGTTTGTCGCAGTATCGCCATCCTCTTGGCAATGGTGACAGATAGTTTAGATGGCTATTTAGCACGCCGTTTGCGCATGACCAGTCAGGTAGGCGCGTTTTTAGACCCTCTCATGGATAAGCTGTTTGTCTTGACAGTTGCAGTGATTTTTATTCAAGAAGGACGCTTAGAGCTCTGGGAAGCACTCACGCTTATTTCGCGTGATTTTGCCGTTTTACTCTTTGGCTTATACCTGGCCGTCAGAGGCTCTTGGTCTAACTTCAAATTTCGTTCGATTTGGTCCGGGAAAATCACCACTACCCTTCAATTTTTTGTTCTGCTTGGGTTGACCTTCCATTATGCGATGCCTTCCTATCTGTTTTATAGCTTCATCCTCTTAGGCATCCTCGCACTCTGCGAACTTTATTTAACAGAAAGGCAAGCCAAACTAAGTCTCTGATTAAGGTCCCGCAATTTGCGACTTTAAATCTGTATTGCGATTTAAGGTCTAACCATAAAATATACAGTAAGGCCATTGCTCCAACCTACTCCTGATGCGCTTTTGCTCTCAGCAAAAAAATCATAGTACTCCCATTTTGCTCGTGACAATATGAAGCGCTTTAGATACAAACATGTCATAGAGATCATGATTGAGGAGGTGACCCATGAGAGCAATATCTGTGATTAAACAATTCATTTTCCCTTTGTTTTTAACTCTAGCAGCAGCATCTTTTGCGTATCCCGTACAAGAAGAATACGAAAACACGTATCCATCTGAAGCCGAAAATGATGACGGGTATCAGGAAGAACAGACACCTCAAAGGCGTGTCTTATTCAAGCACCGCAGAGCCATTTCACTGCCCAATTCTTCTTACAATACTGATACTGATTCGTTTGAATATCGCCCCCCTTATCCAGAAAGGCGCGATTAATGCGCCTTTCCATCCTATGAAGCTGAGCTTTGGATATCTATTTGAAAATTAGGAATCCTGCCATGGAGAGATTAAAAAAAACACCTGCCAAGGGAAGCCTTGACTGTTATCAAGGAATCCACTGAGCAGGTGTTTATAGGGACAGGAAGCGCAGCTACCGGCTTATGAGGCCTTTGCCACTTCAGGCGCGACTGAAGCTTCGCCAATATCTTCTCGGGCTTGCTCTCCAATGATGGCAGCAAATTGCTTACCCAGTGAACGGACTGCGACGATCCAAACCCCAATCACCCCGAACAAGACAATGGCCACGTAAGGAGCGCTTGAACTCACCGTCGCAAAGACCATGAGCAGGCTCTGGTGAATGAGAGATCCACCCGACTTACCAAGGCGTGAACCCACGCCGTCAATGGCAGCCTTTCCCTTTAACTTGCATTCATGTCCCAATGGGATGAAAGCCATCTCTTTGGTTGAATCAAATACTGAATATTTGCATGCCTTACTCATGCAGACTTGAGCCGCACCAAAAAAGACGGCGATGGCCAAAGGGGTCGTTCCCGTTAAGAGCATCACAGGCTCGGCCAAATCATGACGGAAGAGCATGAAAGCAAAGAAACCGGCACTTGTCACAAGCATGATAACCGGTGTAATCAGAGCCGTACGAGTCCAGCCAAAGCGAGCAATCAACTGCGACATGAATAAGGAAGTCAGTGTTGCAATAATACCAACGGCCGATGTCATCGTATTCATGTAGCGATTATACTCGAGCGCCGAAGAATAGAGTTGGCGCAATTGATCTTTCCAAACAATTTCCACTAAATTGATTACTAGGTTATAGGAAACAACCAAAATCGCTATACAGATGAGATACTTTGAATTAGACAGATAGGCAAAACTTTCTCTGATCGATAACCGCTTTTTTGTTCTTTGGATGCGCTTTGCTTCGTGAAACTCTTCAAAATCCGGACCGCTAAGAACATTTTTATTCATCCAACGAAAAGCTGCCATGGTAATGCATCCGCTCACGATGACTGCAAACACGAGTACGTTCAATGTCTGTTCCCAACTCTGGTCATTCGTTAACAAGTTAGCTATGAATCCGGCAATGATAGCCGCCGAACTGGCTATGACACCCAACATGCTATAAAAGCGACGCGCTTCTGTCATCTTCGTCACTTCATTGGCAAATCCCCAGAACAAGACCCCTAAAACAAGACTTCCCCAAATTTCGCAAACCGCATAAAAAAGAGTGAATGACCAATTGCGGAACATGGCAATCAACCCTTTAAATCCGGCCGGTAAAACAGTTTCTAAATAATCGGATAATTGATGAGGATGTAAACTATCGCGTAAAGGATAAAGAACATAGGTGAAGAGAGCAAAAAATAGTAAAAAGAAGCTGATGGTAATGTAAAAAACCCTTTCTTGACTGTAACGATTCGACAGTTTTGTAAAGAGAAGAGTAAAAAAGACCGCCATAGGCAGCAAGACCCAAACCTTAATAAAAGGAATGACCTCTGCACCCGAAGACTTAGCTGTCACAACAACGGCGTCTTTGATATTGCGTAGAATGCTATAATTGAAACAAATCAAAAATAACATCAACATCATGGGTAGCACTTTCTTGACCTCATACCGATGAATAGGCCAGAAAAACGCTCTTAACTTACCAAACTCTGACTCTGGAAGAGACATTTATAAACCCTTTGTTACCAAAAATGATATCACAGACTTTTACTAATTTTCAATAATTATATTTACTTTTCAAAAAATAAAAAAAGCACATTAATAATATAACTATTACTAACGCGCTTTTTATATAAATTAAACGGCTTGTTGTTCTTTCAGTAAACTGGATTCTGTTAGAACATTGACTGGACGTAAGGGAGTAATGGATGGCTCAGCGACAGGAGTTTTTTCGACCTGGCCAGTCAATTCATTAAATTGTTTACCCAATACGCGGATCGCAATGGCCCAGATGACGATGACGCCAAACAGGACAATCGCAACATAAGGAGCACTCGCACTAATGGTTGAGAAAAGCAGGAGTAGGCTTTGGTGAACCATAGATCCACCTGATTTACCAAGGCGGGAACAGACGCCATCAATAGCTGCTTTTCCAATCAGCTTAGACTCTGGGGTCAAGGGAACAAAAGACATTTCTTTCGTTGCATCAAATACAGAATACTTAGCTCCGCGGCTCAAGATGTTTTGAGCCGATCCAAAAAAGACGACTAGCATCAGCGGTGTTACCCCGGCAAAAGAGATGAGCAAATCGGGCGAGGCTTTCTTTAAGAAAAAGAAAGAGAAGAAGCCCAAGCTAGTGGCTGCTAAAATCGCTGGTGTAATCAAGGCTGTAAACGTCCAACCAAACTTACGGATCGCATTTCCAGATACAAACAATGAACTCAAAGTTGCTACGACGCCGATGATTGAGACGATGTGGTTCATGTACATGGTGTAATCATTCGGATCGGGATACAGCTCTCTCACCTGATGCTTCCACAACACTTCGGTCAAATTGATGACTAGATTGTAAGAAATCACAATTAAAGCGATGCAAAGTAGATACTTAGAGCGAAGCAGATAGGCAAAGCTTTCTTTTAAAGAGAGTTTACCCTTGGTTTCCCCTTCAGTCTTGATAGAAGCTGGATCGTAAAAGCGCTTATCGGTTAAGACTTCGACATTCATCCAGCGGAATAAGGCCAGCGCAATTCCTCCGGAAATCAGGACCAAAGAGACCATCATCACAAGCGATTGATACCAAGGATCTCCTCCTAATAACGCGCCCCCCCCCCGCCGAGTAAAGTTACAACAGTAAACAGAAGCTTGACCTGCAAAGATTCCCGAAAAGTTGGCGCCAACGCCAAATAAACCATAGAAACGCTTCGCTTCACCCAACTTAGTCACCTGATTGGCAAATCCCCAGAACAAGACAAACAATACCGTGCTGCCCCACAGTTCAGACATGACGTAGAACAGAGTAAATGTCCAGTAGCGAAACATGGCCACCAAACCCTTAAAACCGGCAGGCAAGGCTGTTTCTAGAAAATCGGCCGTCGCATGAGGATGGATTAGATCGCGAATGGGATAAAGAACAAAAGTGAAAATAAAAAAGTAAGATAAAAAGAGAGAAATGATAATGTAAAAGACTGTTTCGCGTGGCAGGCGATTCGATAACCATGTAAATAGAACTGTCATCAAAACAGCCCCGGGAAACATGGCCCAAACCTTCACAAACGGAATGACTTCCGCTCCAGACGATTTGGCCGTAATAAGCAATGAATCTTTTAAAGTTCTTAATATGTTGTAGTCAAAGGAAATAAAAAAGAAAATTAATAGCATTGGGATGAGCTTTTTAAGCTCATAGTGATGAACGGGCCATAAGTAGCTCCGCCACGGACTAAATTCAGGGGACGCCGATGGTGTCTCTGACATGTTAACCTTTCCCTAAGATTAAGATCGGTAAACTTTTTATCATTTATCCTCAGTAACGTTTTTTAAATCACCTAACTACAACTATTAACAATAAGAGGCGATTCCGAGTTCGGGTGACTCATCATACAACCTAAGCTTGTCTCAAATAATCGAATTATTAGTTTTTGGCTTTTAAAAAACCTTAGACCCCTAAAGGTATAAGCGTTCAGCTCTATTTAATCAAGTCCTTTTTGATTTCTTTGTTAAAGGCTTTTAAGGATTCTTTTAATTTTTAAAGAATTATAAAACAAAAAACGAAACTTTACAACAAATTTTAATTTTAAATTTTTAACAACAAAAACTAAACTATCACTCATTATTTCAACTCTAGTTTCAAGAACCTCTGCAAATTTTCTTTTTAATAAAAAAAAAAAAATAGAGACGTCCATAAACGAAAAAGCCTTAAAAAATAATTGTCAATCGAGTTCATTTGTAGAAAGAAAGAGATACCAAAGGAATCGATGAAATTGAAATAAAGTGATTTGAGAGAGGTAAAGGGTTCTTGATTCATGCAATCTGCGGTAATCACACTTCCTTTTTCCCCTTCTCCAAAAAGAGAAGGGGCGAAGAGAAGGATGTTCTTTGCAGAAAAAATCATTGTGAGTCCAAAAATTTTTACTTTATCAAAGATCCAGGACTAATCAACTGAGATTTTGTAAGCACCCTCTAAAGCACTTTTGGTCACGTGAGTAAAGAATTCAAAATATTTGGCCTATCAGACAGGGCTTCAATTCCGGGCAATTGGCCAAATTCGATGTATTCGAGCGAAGCGCCTCCTCCAGTCGAAAGATGATCGATGTGCTCTGCAACGCCGGCCTTTTCGATGGCAGCAATAGAGTCTCCTCCGCCGACGATTGTCGTGGCTGGCAGATCGGCCATCGTGCGCGCAATGGCTTCTGTCCCTTTATCGAAAGGAGGATGTTCAAAAACTCCAAGGGGGCCATTCCAAAAGACGGTGGCAGCTTTTTTCAGTTCTGCCTGGTAATTTTGAATGGTGTTTGGTCCAATATCAACTCCTTGAAAGCCGTCAGGAATACCTTGGTCCACTTGGATGATTTTTGAGCCGCTTGCCGAATCAATGCGAGGAGCAATGACAAGATCCGTTGGCAGAAGAATGCGACAACGCGACTGCGAGGCGATATCAATAATCTCTCTTGCAACGCTTAAAAACTCTTTTTCATAAAGCGAGTCTCCGATGGAAATTCCTTCCGACTTAAAGAACGTATGGGCCATGGCTCCGCCAATCAATAGCACATCGGCCTTTTTCATGAGAGCTTCGATGACTTTAAATTTAGTCGAAATCTTCGCTCCTCCCAAAATTGCACAAAAAGGGCGTTTAGGATTGAGCAGGACCGACCCTAAATAAGCCATCTCCTTTTCCAAAAGGAAGCCTGCTGCTGCAGCTTCTGGAAAGAACTGATCGATAACTGTCGTAGAAGCATGAGCGCGATGAGCCGTGCCAAAAGCATCATTGATGTAGACATCTCCTAATTCGGAGAGGGCGCTTGCAAAGTCAGGCTCTTCTTCGGGTTTTTCTTCTCCCTTATGGAAGCGCAAATTCTCAAGCATTAACACATCGCCAGGTTTTAGATTGCGCGCCATTTGCTCGATCTGCGACCCGCAGCAATCAGGCGCCATTTTAACTGGCTTATTGAGAAGCTCAGATAGACGCTTAGCGCAAGGAGCTAGCGAAAATTGAGGCTCGGGCTTGCCTTTTGGCCGTCCGAGGTGGCTCATTAAAATAACAGCACCACCGCGATCTAATACGTACTGAATCGTCGGTAAAGAGGCACGGATACGGGTGTCATCTGTGATTTGATTATTTTCAATGGGAACATTGAAATCGACACGGATAAGAGCTTTTTTACCGTCTAGGGTTAGATCGCGAACAGATAATTTATCTGCCATAGCCAAAAGCCTCCTGCCTAAGATTGATTCCTTGCCCATTTATGAATTGAAGCGGGAAAGAAAACTACTTCATAGCTCAATTAAATGAGTCTGTCAAGACTTATCAGTTTTACTCTTAATCACTCTTTTTTAATTACTTAAAGAGATGTAAAAAACACAAATCTTTTACGATAAACAATCTAAAAATCCGCTTTTTTTATTTTTTATTTTCATTCAGAGTAGATGACAAGTCAGACGGTAGCTCTAAACAGGTCATGCTGGCTTAATTTAAGTTGCCTTAGTAGGAAAAGTGCTCCATAGTCAAAAGTGAATGAAAGATTGTCAGGGCACTTTCTTTGCCCATAGACATAAGACACCTAAGTTTTAAGTAGATAAACCTTAAGTTCAAATACACGTTCAGGCTGTATTACCATGGATTCTTCTCTTCATCTTCTTCGAAAAGAATATCGGCTCAAATCACTCGATAGAGGTGATTTGCATCACGATCCTTTCGTACAGTTTAAAAAATGGCTTGCAGAAGCGAAACAAGCAGAGGTTTTAGAACCGAATGCCATGAACTTGGCAACAGCCTCATTAAGTGGCAAACCATCTTGCCGCACGGTCCTTCTTAAGGGGATTGATTCGAATGGATTCTTATTCTACAGCAACTATGAAAGCCGTAAAGGGCAAGAACTGGCTCAAAACCCCCAGGCCTGCCTCTGTTTTTTATGGAAGGAACTGGAGCGGCAAGTCATCATTGCAGGGATGGTCGAAAAGCTTACATTCAAAGAGTCAGCCTCCTATTTTGACTCACGACCTCGCGGAAGCCAATTAGGTGCTTGGGTATCCAAGCAAAGCCAACCGATTTCCTCAAGAGAGGCATTAGAAAAACAGTACTTATACTTTCAACAACTCTATGAGGGACTTCCCATTCCTCTGCCACCTTATTGGGGAGGTTACCGCCTCCTGCCCAAATACTTCGAATTTTGGCAAGGAAGGGAAAATCGCCTGCACGATCGCTTCAGTTACATCTTAAATGACAAAGGCTGGGGAATTGATAGGCTCGCTCCTTGAAGACCACGCCATACCCATCCTCTTGCACAAATTGCCTCCAATCAGACTAAGACAATAATCTATTTTCTTAAGAGCTACGGATTTGGAAGATCTGGCAAAAAACCTCCCGCTTGCATGTCCCACATGCGCGCGTAAAATCCTTGCTTGGCAACGAGTTCACTATGCGTTCCCTCTTCCACAATTTTCCCCTGATTGAAAACAAGAATGCGATCCATTTTGGCAAGCGTTGAAAGACGGTGGGCAATGACTAAGGTTGTCCGATTTTCCATCAGCTTCTCCAAGCTCTCTTGAATAAAGGTTTCTGTGACCGAATCAAGAGATGACGTCGCTTCATCTAAAATAAGAATCGGCGAGGCTGCCAATATGGCACGTGCAATTGCAATTCTTTGTCGTTCCCCCCCGGACAGCTTCGTTCCCCGCTCGCCCACAAGCGAGGCGTAGCCATTCTGGCATTTTCTGATAAATTCATCGCAATGAGCCAATTTGGCGGCTTCTATCACCTCTTCTTGGGAGGCCTGAATATTGCCGTACTGAATATTTTCTTCCAATGTGCGGTGAAAAAGGAGCGGGTCTTGCGGAATGAGCGCCACCTGCTTGCGTAAAGAATCAAGAGTCACCTGCGCAATATCTTGCCCATCGATTAAAATCTTCCCTCTCGTGATCGGATAGAATCGCAAAATGAGATTGACAAATGTCGACTTACCGGCTCCTGAATAACCTACAAGGCCTACTTTCTCTCCCCCTTTAATATGAACATCTTTGTTTTCAAATAGTTTTTTCTGCCCGTATTGAAAAGTCACATTCTCAAAGATGATTTCTCCTTTCTTGACTTCTAATGGCGGGACGCCAACCGGATCGACGACATCCTTGGGATCATGCATGACTGCAAGTGCCTGGCTGGCAATTCCAAAAGATTTAAAAAATTGAGGCAGCAAATCACCCGCAATCCATAAAATCATGACCACATTAAAAGTCGTATTAAAGACTTGGATCACTTCCCCTGTAGAAATTCTGTCTTGGATCCAATAAAAAATGAGCAGGCCATTGAGGGTAATAATTCCAACTAAAAATAAGAGTGAGAGAGACATTAGCATAAGGGCAACACAGTACTGTGCACGAAAGTTTTTTTCCTGCTCGACGCTTTGAGAAGAAGCAATGCGCTGCCTTTCAAATTTAAAACGGGAAAACAGATTGACGGCGAAATTATTGGTGAAGCTATCAACAATCTTTCCTGCAAGCTGGCTGCGAGCCTCGCCATGATCATTAGAGTACCTGACACATTTTGCTGAGAAAAAGAAGCAAATCGCAAAATGAGCAACTATCCAAATGGCTAAAATCAAGGCAAAGATAGGACTGACTGCCGAAAAAAAGATGAGAATCAAAATAGATGCAGCCAGGGCAGGAATAAAAATCATCGCATTATGAAGCATCGAAGTGACTTGCGATGTCATATCCGCAATTTTATTAGACAGGCTTCCTGCAAAGTGCTCATTAAAATATTTTGGTGAATGGTGCTGAATGTGGTCAAACATCGCCATGCGAATATCGGCCTCCAGCTTTGGAAAAGCCTTGGCCCGCAAAAAATCACGACTCCTAAAGCAGCACTCGACAAAAATCCATAAACAAACCCCTGCCGCTAGCAAGCCCTTCAACGAGTCCCAGGCTGACAGCCGGTCCATATCATACTGCGTCAAGGTATCGATAATTAACCGCAATAGATAAGGCCATACAGTGGAGTCAATAGCCCATGACAGAGAAAGAAAGTAAATAAAGAAGAAACTCCACGGTTGCATGCGCAGGAATTTCCAAACGAAGGAAAGGAGGTCCTTAGAAGTCATAAAAGCATTCCCTTAAACCCAGCTTGTAGCCTATGAAGGCTCATAGTCGAAATTATTTTCTCTCTAGACCTGTACACAAGCAAGTTGGGTAATATAAATCCCACAATTATACAAGAAATCAAAAGAGAACTCAATGCTCCTTTCAACTTTCTCATGACGCCTCATTGCTAAACAGATGAGTTTATTTTTAATCCAAACATTAATATTTCACCTTCTTCTCCTCAATAATTAGAAGGCAAATTATCTAAGCAAGAGTAGGTAGAAGCCCGTTTTGCCTCTCCTGTCCTGAAAAAGATCTCTAATGTATTTGCCGATTTCTTGGTTAGGCACAATGAAAGTAGAGCCAAAAGCAATCAGATGGCAGGGGACAGCATCTTTTCTGCTCAGCCTGATGCTCAAAAGCATGGAGTGATAACAAGGCTGCTCAAGACAGTCATTTCCCCTTTGAAGCGATCTGAAACGTCTCAATCTGATACTACGACAACCCGAACAACGCTTCAGGAAGAAGTGTGACAAAATAGCGAAAAGTTGAATCATCTAGGGCTTAGAGATGAGGATAGGCAAGAATTGAGAGAAGGGCTGCAATGGGCAAGGCTACTTTAAAGACTGATCTTGCAAGCGGACCTCATTTCCAGAAAATGGCTCAGCGCAAAACAAAACAAGTTTGGCGTCATACATCCAATCATCAGCACGCCTATTTTACGCCTATGAAGGGAACATTCGATCGCGTTTAATTGATACCGAGGACAATCAGATAACAGACTCCAATTTAGCCCTCGAAATGGCGGAAGTAGAGGCAGAAATGCGCATTAATGGGGTAAAACGCAATCCTTAAAAAGGGAAATTACTCAAAGGCTTAACCGCCAAACATCCGGATAATAAGGCGCAGGTAAAAATCAACAAACTAGACACCTTGCTTAGAGCCATGACTCAATCAGATCTTGCTAGCAGGCCTTCTTTACAGCAGGTGAATGAGGAGCTGCGTCAAATTCTCTAAACCTAGCAATCGGGGCCTAAGCTCTCTTCTTTTCACGAACCATTTCTAAAAAATATTGATGAATGGTAGGATCGCCTGTCAATTCCGGATGAAAGGAAGCTCCCAATAAATGCCCTTGCCGAACTAAGATGGGCTCTCCTTGATAAGAAGCCAGCACTTTAACCTCCTCTCCATTCGCCCTAATTCTTGGTGCCCGAATGAAGAAAGCATGAAAGATCTTGTCATGTCCAGATGCCAAATGAAGGCCTACAGACGCCTGAAAAGACTCTACCTGCCGCCCATAGGCATTGCGTTCAACGGTAATGTCGAGCAGTCCTAAAGGTTTCATTGTAGATAATTGAACGCTGGATGACATTAAAATCAGACCAGCACATGTGCCAAAAAGGGGTCTTTCCTGAGCAAAATCCTGAAGCGCCTCTTTCATTTTAATAAAGTCGAGCTGGCGCAACATGACGGTGGACTCCCCTCCAGGAATAATGAGTGCATCGCACCCTTCCAGCTCTTGAGGAGTACGCACCTGGCATACTTGAATGCCGAGCGACCGTAGCATGTCTTCATGTTTAGCAAAATCGCCTTGCAAGGCTAATACCCCGACCAACATTAATTCTACCAGCCTCTTTGCGCCATTAATTCTTCTCTTTTCAACTGACGAATATCCAATCCCTTCATGGCATCAAGCAATCCCATAGAGATCTTAGCAAGCATCTCCGGGTCATTGTAAAACGTTGCCGCACCAACAATTGCACGGGCGCGTTGAGCCGGATCTTGCGATTTAAAAATGCCCGATCCTACAAAAACAGACTGCGCTCCGAGCTGCATCATGAGTGCTGCATCGGCAGGTGTTGCAATACCTCCGGCAGCAAAATTAGGAACTGGCAAGACCCCAGTTTTGGCAACGAGTTGAACCAGATGGAAGGGAGCGCCCAAACGCTTAGCTTCTGCCATGAGTTCCGCAGAATCCATAGTCATGAGGCGGCGAATTTCGCGATTTACTGTGCGCATGTGCCTGACAGCTTCAACGATGTTGCCTGTGCCTGCTTCGCCTTTCGTGCGAATCATAGCAGCGCCTTCGCCAATGCGTCTTAATGCCTCTCCAAGATCTCTACAGCCGCAAACAAAAGGAGCCTTAAAGAGATGCTTGTCGATGTGATTTTCTTCGTCAGCAGGTGTTAAGACTTCGCTTTCGTCTATAAAGTCGACTTGCAAAGACTCTAAAATCTGCGCTTCGACAAAGTGGCCAATGCGGCATTTAGCCATGACAGGAATAGAAACAGTCTCTTGAATTTTCTGGATAAGTTCTGGATTAGACATTCTGGCAATTCCGCCTTGCGCGCGGATATCGGAGGGAATTCTTTCCAAGGCCATGACAGCGACAGCTCCTGCATCCTCGGCAATTTTCGCTTGTTCTGGATTGGTGACATCCATGATAACTCCACCCTTAAGCATCTCTGCTAGGGCAACTTTGACTTCAAACGACCCTTTTTCGACTTGGCTTGCATTTTCTTTTGTCATAGTACCTGTCTCTTTAAAGTTGTAAAAAAGGATTGCTGGACTGATTAAATAAATTGCCTTTCTTGCGGCGCTTCAGTTCAGTACGCACGGAAAATAACAAATCTTGATCAAAATCTTTATTAGAAATCCACTGCAAATACTGCAAGGGAATTTCTTTTAGGGGACGTCCCTTATGTTTACCAAGCGGCATCGTGCTCATCATAATCGGTTTTGAAAGAGCTTCAAACAGTTGCTCAGTCGTACGATAGCGCTTAGCCAAATGCTTAAACACTTCTTTATTGACAATGACATCACTCATGGCACGATGCGCTCCCTCTACCGGAACATTAAAATGCTTGCGCAAGTATTCAAGCGAGTTGACAGGGCTTTCCCCATACAAACGAGCCATTCTCAATGTATCTAAAAATCGATTTTTGCGAATTTTGCATGGAATACCATGCCTTTCTGCTGCCGTTGCCAAAATATCAATGTCAAAGCCCACTCCGTGGCCGATGATAATATGGTCCCCGATCATTTTTAGAACATCCGGTAAAACCTGCGTAATAGTAGGCTTATCCATCACCATGTCTTGGGTAATATGATGAATGGCAATCGATGTTTCTGGAATGGGGCATTCAGGATTCACCAGGCTTTCCATCTGCTCGTAAACTTGGCTTCCATCAAAACACATGACAGCCACTTCAATGACACGATCTTGCTGCGCATCCAATCCCGTTGTTTCACAATCAATACATACAAATTTTTGTTTTTCTATATCCGGCATAATGTCTTATTCTTGTTTCTCTTCGTCTTGTAAAGCATCTTGGATCATGTTCATGAGTTCTTTTCTTCCTCTGTTTTTGGGAACAGAGTAATAGAGGTAATGCAAGTTCATCAAATTTAATTCTTTCAAAATCTTTTCTGTATTCTGCTTGAGCTCTTTTTGATTGACCTTGTCAATTTTCGTAATGACTAAAATCACGGCCTTCTCATTGTGGAGAACCCATTCTAAAAACTGAAGATCTTCGTCATTCGGAATGCGGCGCACATCAAGCAAAAATAAAATGAGCTTTAGGCTCTCGCGCTTTTCCAAATAAGCACGTACCATGGGCCCCCATTCTTTCTTAACGGATGCAGGAACTTTGGCATATCCGTACCCAGGCAAATCGGCAAAGGCGATTTCATCGTTCATCGTAAAAAAATTCAAATGCTGCGTCTTACCAGGAGTTGCCGACGTCTTGACTAAGTGCTTAGCTTCAAACAGGTGGTTGAGCAAGCTTGATTTACCCACATTCGATCGGCCCACGACAGCAATCTCTGGCAAAATAGTGCCCGACTGGGAGCGGATAACTGGGTAATCTTTGGGCTGAACAGCCGTTTTAATAAACCTAGCCTGTACTGTTTTTTTCATGACGCATCCTTCTTGACAATCTTAATGCTTCTGCGATCCTCTGCTTCGTGAGCCATTGTCACAAAAATACAGGTGGGGGGGAAAAGGGAGGTAATCCTCTCAGACCATTCAATGCAGCAAATTCCATCGGCCTCAAAGTATTCGTCAAATCCCATGCTCAAAAATTCATCCGCATCCCGCAAGCGGTATAAATCAAAATGATAAACCGTCTTTGCTCCCTCGTAAATATTTAGATAGGTAAAAGTTGGGCTCTGAACAGCTGCGGGGTGGAGCTGAGCCGCTCCTGCAACGACTCCTTTAATAAAGGTCGTTTTACCAGCTGCCAAATCTCCAAAGAAACAGACAACAGCATTGAGCGGTAGCTGTGAACCAAATGCTTGCCCAAGAGCAAAAGTCTCTTCAGCAGAGCTCGAGAAATAATCTTCTACGATCGACATGTACTTATCACAAAACTTGCAGGAGTAATACCCAATGAGCTGAAGAGCCGATTGGGTATCAACGGAGTTAATCTTCGGCCTCTACCCAACGTTCGACATAGGGAAGAAAAGTATCAAATTCGGCCAAGGCTTCTACGAAAGCTGTGATTTTGTCTTCTACCAAATGCTTCTGGATAAAAGCTAAAAAGTGATCTTCAATTTTGAATTTATTCTGATTTTGAACTTCAACTAATGACAACTTTTTCAAATAGTTGCGTTTAAAGTCCTCTACCACGGCCTCTTTACTGTTAAAGAGCTTGCCGCTCAAAACAGACGAATAGACAACTTTTTTAATAGCTTCTTTACGCGTTTTTGTCTTGTCAATATAACTCTTGATAACATCGGGATCTTCTGACACAAAAAAGCGCTTAACCCGAAGTCCGCCAATTCGCTCTGTATTTTCTGGGCACTTTGAAACCCAATCATAAATGGCATCTTGAGGGTTTGGGTGAGTATTGTCACCAAATACCTTTCCTGTAAACGGGCAAATGTAGATTTTCTTCGTTTCCTCGTTTACACTGGCATGCCCAAAACCAATTTTAATTTCTGTTTCATGCCAAAGCTTGCCTTCACTTTCCAACTGGCGTACAGCATCGTCAGCACCTTGATAAATGATTTTATCTTTGGGAAAAAGTACCGGCTGAAGGTGAAACTTGTGCTCAATAAAACACAAATAAGTGTTGATCAATTCCGCTGGGCGATTTTCATCAAGAAATTGTTCTAACACTTTTTTTTGTTCATCTGTTATGACAACTTTTGTCATCGAAACCTCTCACCGGAAATTTAAAGAAATTAAACTTAATAATGCGATTACTGTAATAAGAGTAGCCTGTAAAGTATTATCATTCAAGACAATTTTCACTTGACTCAAAAAGGAAAAGACGATGCTAACCATCCAAGAAATAGCAGTGACCGGTTATGAAAAAGTAATTGAAGCTCAAGACCCTGAAGTCGGATTACACTGCTTTATCTCCGTCCACAACACAAAGCTTGGACCAAGCATGGGCGGCACGCGCATCTATCCTTATCAAACCCGTGAAGAGGCCTTAGAAGATGTGCTTCGCCTTTCAAAAGCAATGACCTATAAATCGGCTCTCGCAGAAAACGGGTTGGGGGGAGGCAAGAGTGTCATCATCGCCAACTCTAAAACGGAAAAAACGACCCCTCTCTTGCTTCGCTTTGCCGAAGTCATCGATTCTTTAAAAGGGCAATACATTGCAGCCGAAGATGTGGGATCAACTACCGAAGATATGGCTGTCATCCGCCAAAAAACACCCTACGTCGGAGCCTTGCCCACAGAAAAAAGCAGCGGCGATCCGAGTCGCTTTACGGCTTGGGGCGTCTATCGAGGCATGCGGGCGGTCGCAAAAAAACTATGGAATGAGGAATGCCTCAGAAAAAAAATCATTGCCATTCAAGGACTCGGCAATGTCGGCAGCAAGCTTGCCAATATTTTATTTTGGGAAGGAGCTTACCTCATTCTCTGCGACAAGGACTCAAAGGTCTCCCACGAACAGGCCCTGCTCTACGGGGCGCAAGTGATAGATCCAGCAAATTTTGCAAACCTGCGCTGCGACATTTTGGCACCATGCGCGCTCGGCGGAACAATCAACGACCAAACAATCCCCGAACTTCACTGTAAAGCCATTGCGGGGTCCGCTAACAATCAGCTCCTCCGATCAGAGAATGGACGGGAACTCATGCGCCGCGGCATTTTATACGCTCCTGACTACGTCATCAATGCAGGCGGTATTATTAACGCGGCCAGCGAATTCGATCAGCGGGGCTACGACCCCAAAACGTCACGCGACAGAGTCAACAACATTTACGATACGCTTCTCACGATTTTTAGTAAGGCCGAAAAAGAGCATAAGCCGACCAATCAAGTGGCTGATGAACTCGCTGACTATAAATTGAACCATCTGATTGGCCAGCGCGCTCATCCTGTCGCCTTCGAAAAAATGAGATAATCAAAGGGCTCTTCACTCACTCGCAGGGCATCATTCGATATCTCGCTCCGCTAATCAAAGAGATTCGCAGCCCTCTCTACTCACGATGCACTCACTCCCCGTATAGCTGATTCGCATGCGATCGCCTGGCTCATAGGGCTCATTCAAAAAGGCTTTGGCTATTAAAGCAGCCAGATCGTACTTAATGACGCGCTGTAAAGGACGGGCACCCAATTGCTCATGATAGCCTTTGGCCTGCACATACTGAACAACGGATTCATCAAAGGAAATCATGACTTGCTTTTGCTTAAAAATGTTTTTTGCAAGGGCATTCAACTTGAGCCTAGCAATCGCCTCGACCATCTCAGGAGTAAGTCCATGGAAAACCACCGGTTCAATTCGATTGTAAAATTCGGGTGATAATGCTTTGATCAACTCTTCCTCAACTACATAGAGCGCCTCTTCATAAGAAAAAGGATGCTGGGCTAAAATGATTTTACTGCCAATGTTAGTGGTCGCAATAAAAAGGCAATTGCGGCAATCAATGTATTGCCCAGTGGCGCTCGTAAAATACCCCTCGTCAAAGATATGGAGGAATAAAGAACGAACCGTCTCATCCGACTTTTCAATCTCATCCAATAACACAATCGACCGAGGCTGCTTCAAAATCGCATTGCTTAAAATACCCCCTTTTTCAGACTCCTTATAGCCATGCGATATCCCAATCAGGCGATTCAACCCCTCGTGCCCCTTGTATTCGGACATATCAAAGCGAAGAAGGCGGGCTTCATCCTGGAAAAGCTGGCAAGCCAGCTCTTTGGCCAATTCAGTTTTACCCACTCCCGTCGGTCCAATGTAAAGAAAGGCTGCAATAGGCTTGGAAGGGTCTTGAATGCCGGCATAATGGCATAAAAGGGCATCCGTAGTCATTCTAACCGCTTGCTTCTGCCCTATAATTTTTTGAGACAAATTAGCCTCTAAGTCTAAAATATTGGGCGCCGGCGTCTCTTCCAATTCTTTCGCTGGAGACCAGGGCCACCAGCCTTGCACCATCCACTCACTATATACTGGACCCTCAGCATTCAAAATCTCTGATCGCATCAATAAAGGGCTTAAAATGAGGCAACATAATAAACTATTAATACTCTTCAACACTGCTTACCCCAATTACTCTAAAATGAAAAGGATATTAACATCTCAATACTTTCAATGAAAACGAAATCTAAAAACAGACAAATAATTCATTGACCGTAAATTCTATTTAGACAAAAAGATTAAAAAAGGCCTGTTTATTACAAAGCCTCAAATCATAGCTAATAAAGTTTAAAATACCTTTAATATTAACAAATAGGAAGATCATGAATGAGTTTAGCCCTATGAGCCCAACGAACTTGTTTTGCAGTTCGTTTGACTTTGAGCTCGATTCCAAGTGGTTTGAAGCTCAAGAAAGTTTTGAATCAATCTTCGAAGAGAATTCGCACGAGCCTTTCACTCCCGATCATCTACCGGATGATCAAACATTTCTGGCTCAGTCACAGCTCTTATCTGCCCAACCCAATCTACAATCTTTTTTGCATGGTGATTTCCAGCCTCTACCATCTCTCAATAGCAATCAAGAGCATCCCTTTCTTGCGTCCCCTTTTTTTAAAGCATCGATAGCCCAGGTGCAGACAGATACTAAAACAGATTCAATGCCAGAAAACAAGAAACCTAAGAAAGCCTCCTCTAACTCTTCTAGCAGAGTGGAAGAATCCAGTGAGCACATTTCGGATGATGTGAATATGAATAAAAAGGAGCGAAGAAAAATGCTCAACAGGATATCGGCCCGCAAGAGTCGCGAAAAGGTTAAGGCCAAGCTGGATCGATTCAAGGCCCTTCTCGAAAAGGTAAAAGCGACCGTCGAAAAACACCCCTCTATTTTTCTTGATCTTTTAAATTCCAAGGAAGAAGACGCTCACTTTATTGAAAAAGCCCTGCTCATGAGCCTTGAAAAAATCAGTGAGCAAGAGCAACTTCTTAAAAAACAGTAAGCATTTCTCCACGATAAGCGGCATCCTATAGATCTTATAGGCCGCCGCTTTTTCCATTCAATTTCTGGCAAACAATTACCATTTCAGTTATCAAAAAAAACATTTATCATTTTCTCTCTCAACTACATAAGAGGCTAGAGCGAATAATGAATAATAATAGTCTATTCATCCTCCCGCACTTTTTTTCACCCGTCATTTTAACTCAAAGTGAAATGAGTGTTTTTAATGATCAGGGCGCAGATGATGAATCCCTATTCAACCAGTACGATCAATTATTATATCCGATCCAGACAGATCTCCCTTTTCTAACGATTCAGCAAGCGTTGAAAAATCGATCAACTCGCATTTAAGCAAGCAAAAACGTCCTACAAGGCTACAAGTTCCCTACTCTGCGGCTCAGGCAACGTTCGATGAAGAGAGCGAACAAGACTATTGCACTCAAACTCTGAGCAAACTAGCCTTACTCATCAAAGCCAATCCCAATCTTTTCTCAAAGCAAGGGGGTTTATTGCATACGGCAGAACTCGAGTATAAGGAATTTCTTGAAATGGCTTTTGAAGACTTGATTAAAAAAAATGATTGTTTACAAATAAGACTTTCGCCCCCATTTTTTCGCGACATCCTCATAGAAAATGCGTTGGCCATTTCAACGATCTTACAGCCAACCTCAAAACAAGCAACTCAGCCAACCCATCAGAAGTCTTCATTCTCTCTTTACTTTGAAAATCTTTCTCCCTCATTTCACGTCTCTTTCCCTTCGAATCCTCCTCTCACACATGCGATCGAAGCTCAAAGTCCTTGCCCTTTAAATCTTCTGCAAGAAACCCTGGAAGATTTAGAAGGGCGGATTCGAGACCTCATAAAAGAAAATACCAGCATTTTTTCCAATTTCGACATGCCCCTTGATCGCTCTTTAATCGAGAATGCATTCTTGCACTGCATAACCAAAATCCGCAATCTTCAAATTCGGCTCAATTTTTTGTAAAAACAAAGCGATACACCTTTAATAACGGCCAGCAAGTGGCAAAAAATGTAAAAAAAATTTAAGATTAACTTCAGATTTTGGGAACGAACAATGATTTGAGTTTTACTTTCATCCCTGTTAATCTTAAAGCAATTAAAATCTTCTTTTCTTAACTTCCATTAATTTGAGTCATTCTTTTTATGCATAGCCTTTTAACTACTTTAATCGATCTTTTCCAACAAGCGACCTTGAAAGCATTTCCAGACATTCGCACATTAGATCCCTCTTTCCAAGCCGAAATCACGCCCAGTACGCAAGAGAAATTTGGCCACTATCAATACAACTCGGCCATGAAGCTGTCTAAACTCCTCAAGCACCCGCCCCGTCAAATTGCAGAAAGCATTGTCAGTCACTTGGACTCTTCCGGCATCGTCGCTAAAACTGAAATTGCAGGGCCCGGATTCATCAATGTCACTTTAGATCCAGCTTATCTCTCAAACGGAGCCGACACTCTCCTTCGTGATTCTCATTTAGGGATCGATGTTCCTTCTCAACCTCAGCGGATCATCATTGACTTTTCATCGCCAAATGTCGCTAAAGAAATGCATGTAGGCCATCTCCGTTCTACAATCATTGGCGACAGTTTAGCCCGTTTATTCGAATTTTTGGGACACGATGTCGTCAGGCTCAATCACTTAGGTGATTGGGGTACAGCATTCGGCATGTTGATTGCTTATATGAAAGAAGAGGCTCCGGATGTTTTAGCCGGAAAGCAAAGAACAGACTTGACACATCTTGTCAATTGGTATCGTGCCTCAAAGAAAAAATTTGATGAGGATGCAGATTTTAAAAGGCGCTCTCAGTTGGAGGTTGTCGCACTGCAGCAAGGGCAGCTTCAAGCTAGGCACGCTTGGCAGATCATATGCGAGATTTCACAAAAGGCTTATCAAGAGATCTACAATTTACTCGATGTGAAGCTGATTGACCGCGGTGAATCCTTTTACAATGCATTTTTAGCCGAAACCGTTGCAGATTTAGAAAAAAAGGGATTGGTCGAGATTTCAAATGGAGCTAAATGCATTTTTGTAGAAGGCTTTCAAAACCGAGATGGCGAAACCATGCCTCTAATGATTCAAAAATCAGATGGCGGCTATAACTACGACACAACCGATATGGCAGCCATTTACCATCGCATCCATCAAGAAAAGGGAGATCGCCTCATTTACGTGACCGATTCTGGACAAAGCACTCATTTTCAAATGATCTTCAAAGCCGCTGAGAAAGCCGGTTATTTAGATCCCCAAAAAGTACGCGTCGACCATGTTCCCTTTGGGCTGGTTCTAGGAGCTGATGGAAAGAAATTTCGCACACGATCTGGAGAAACAGAAAAGCTGATTGATTTGCTCGAAGCGGCGGTCGCTCATGCTGAAAAGATCCTGGCTGAAAGAAATCCTGAAATGGATAGTTCTGAAAGACAGCCGCTGGCACGTGCGCTTGGCATCGGCGCGATTAAATATGCCGACCTATCTTGCAATCGCGTTGGAGATTATACATTCAGCTATGACCGCATGCTGCGCTTTGAAGGCAATACTGCCGCTTTTCTCATGTATGCTTACGTGCGCACTGCTGGAATTAAGAGGAGGCTAAAAATCGATCCTCTCTCTATTATGGGCAATACTCGCATCCAGCTCGAACATCCATCTGAAATTGAGCTTGGACTTCATTTACTCCGCTTCAACGACACCCTAAACATGATGGCCAATGACCTGCTCCCCAACCGCCTAACCGACTACCTCTACACATTGTCCGAAAAATTCAATGCCTTTTTCCGCGATTGCCGCGTCGAAGGAAGCCCTCAACAAAATGAGCGCCTCCTATTATGCGAAGCAACAGCCAAGGTACTCAAACAAGGCTTGACGATTTTAGGTGTGCCAACCGTCGATAAGATGTAAGACAGCGCCATCCTATTTTGGAGAGTGAATGATGCGTGCCAATCAATCGCTCTCCGAGCTCTCATTTTTTTATTCCGTTACCCATAGTGAGCGGAATGAGAGCTCGGAGAGCGATTGTCTCGCCAGTTAATTCCCTCCACTCATCGAATTATAGGGGCGTTTTGTGGGGCTCCCCTGAAATCTCTCTAACGTAGCGAGGAATGGCATATCCGGATAATCTTTTAGCCAATTCCTTTATAAGTGCTAGCCCCTTTTCTTCTTCCACCTCAAAATGAGCTGTCCCTTGTACCCGATCTAGCTGGTGAAGATAGTAAGGCAAGATCCCTCGATTCGATAATGCTTCGCAAAGCTCTTCCAAGACGGCTACATCATCATTGACCCCTTTGAGCAAAACTGCCTGGTTCAGCAAAACACAGCCAAGCTTTTGCAACGCCTTCAAACGCCCAAAAATCTCTTCATCCAATTCTCTTGGATGGTTGCAATGGATGACAATATACAGCTGCTTCGAACAAGCCTCGAGAAGGCTCAACAAACGATCATCGATCCGCTCCGGTATCCCTATTGGAAACCTGGTGTGAAAGCGAATGCGCTTAACATGGGCAATGCCATCTAATTGAACTAGCAGTTCTTCTAAAAGTTCGTTGGAAAGCGACAGCGGATCACCCCCACTCAAAATGACTTCATGGATCGAGCTGTCTTCTCTAATCGTTTTCAACTCTTCTAAAAAAGATTTATCTTCCACCTCGTAGGAGAAGTTTTGTCTAAAGCAATAGCGGCAATGCATGGCACAAGCGCTCGTACAAACAAGCAAGACTCTTCCATGATATTTATGTAAAAGCTTAGGAGCCTTGCGACAAAGCTCATCACCAACTGGATCGACAACAAAAAGCGGATGGTTATCCGTTTCCTGCTTCGTTGGCAAAAATTGCTTTACCAACGGATCTTCGAGTGACCCTTTTGCCATCTTTTGAGCCAGACGCAAAGGAACATTAATCGGAAAACCTGGTTTTACCAGCAACTGCTGACGCTGATCGTCTGTCAGCTCAAGATAGTCGGCTAAAGCCTCCACCCGATTAAAATTTTTCCTCAGCAGGAGACGCCAAGGAGCTGGAGAAGAAAGAGGAGATGAATGAAACATAAAAGTTAAACTACGCTGCCTGCTAAGATTCCAAAACTGTTCAAAATTATGAATGCGATTTAAATCTATAAAAGAATGGGTCTAATTCTAAGTCTTTAGAGATAATTAATAAATAAAAAGAGAAGTTTTATACACAAAACACTGTAGTGTTCTGTGTATAAAAGAATGGATAGTGCTTATTCAGATTGGCTCAAAACAGGCGACAGCAAATGAAGAGAAGACTTTACTGGCACTCTTTCAGTGCGAACATTTTTCTCTTCTTCAACCAGCATAACGTCTGCACCCAAATTGCCCAATTTGCCCACAAAGTTTTCATAGCCCCGCTCAATAAAAGGAAGGCCTGAAATGGTGCTCGTATCTGAGGCGATTAAAGCCGCCATGATGTAGGCAAAACCGGCTCTTAAGTCAGGAATGCAAATCTCTTTTCCAACTAATGGAGTCGCCCCTTTTACAATGACGCTATGGCAAAAACTTTGCGAAGCAAAGCGGCATTGCTTACCTCCAAGACACTGCCTGAACAGCGTCACATCGGCTCCCATCTCTCTTAACGTATCTGTGTAACCAAAACGGTTTTCATAAACAGTCTCGTGAACGACAGAAGTACCCGTCGCTTGAGTCAATAAGACGACGAAAGGCTGCTGCCAATCGGTCATGAAACCAGGATGAACATCTGTTTCCAAATGGAGCCCGCCTTGCAATGGGCCGTCATAGAAAAATTCGATCCCGTTGCTGCGAATGTCAAACCCACCTCCCACTTCACGCAATTTGTTTAAAAACGTGATCATGTTAAGATGCTGAGCCCCTTCGACAAAGACCCGCCCTTTCGAGCTAATGGCCGCCATGCCCCAAGAAGCTGCTTCAATGCGATCTGGAATGACTGTATGCTCAACTTCATAAAACCGGCGCGTCCCTTGAATGCGGATCGTACGGTCGACATCAATCGTAATAATCGCGCCAAGCTTTTGCAAAAATAGAATCAATTCAACAATTTCTGGCTCAATCGCAGCATTTTTAATGATGGTCATGCCGCGCGCCGTCACACCCGCCAAAATTGTATTCTCTGTGGCCCCGACAGAAGGATAAGGAAGCGTAATAACAGTTCCCTTTAACCCATTATGCGCGTGCGCAAAATAGGCCCCTTCCCTTTTCATGCCGCGATATTCGATGACTGCCCCAAGCTGCTCTAAAGCCTGAATATGAAAATCTACCGGACGTTGACCGATTGGACATCCACCAGCCGTAGGAACGATAATATCTTGGTCTGTGCGTCCAAGTAGTGCTCCAATCATCAAAATCGGAATGCGATTGGATCCGGAAAAGCGTTGAGGCACGTAGGATGTCTTCAGCTCTTTCGTAATGACTTCCATCGTCCCTGCTTGCCGATCCCACTTCACTTCCATTCCAATTTCTTCGCAAAGTGAAACAGTTACTTCGACATCTCCAATATTGGGAACGTTGTAAAATGTACAGCGCTTGTCTGATAAAAGAGAAGCCACCAGTAATTTAGTCATCGCATTTTTGGCACCAGCTGCCTTCACATGCCCATTTAGAGGCGTCCCGCCTGTAATTTTCAATACGCTCATTCCCACTACCCGCTCGTCTAGCATTTAAGTTTTACTTACTTGTCTACCACTTGGAGAGAAAAAAACTAACATGAGTTGCGCGTTATACGCAATCAACAAATACTATTTATTTATTTTCAAATAAGGTGTAACTGTTTTGCTACATTTTTTACAGGAAAAACAAAAATAAAAATCTAAAGCGATTACAAACAGCCCGCTTATTCAGCAAAAGATTGATTACAATCAAATGAAATCATTTAGCTTTTCATCAGCGAAGGTCTGAATAAGGCCTGCTTCATATTCGGATAAGACGAGTTTGCGTTTGAAGGTGCGAATGGGATTTTGACTGTCTTTGGTATAGACTTCTAAGGGAAGCAAGGCCGGCCGAGGGTCTTCGCTCGGTGCAAATGCCAGACGAATCACTTGGTCTGGAAACCAGCGTTGTTGGAGGCGCAGTGCAACTAAAGACATGGTTTGCCGAGCATTGATTTCGACAATTGGGTACAGTTTGATTTGCAGGCTTTTTGGGCAGCGGTAAAGCAAGGCATCGATCCCCACATGACCGAAAAAACCCTTCTCAAAGAGGTCTTTCAAGGCTTCTTGAGCGGCCTTCAAATGCGCATTTAAATGGCACAAAAGTGGCCCAAAGAGTAGATTGTCTGGCCCCACAAGAGTGCCAAGATAGGCACCATGTGGATCTGTTTCGAAAACGGTCGATCCAAGCAGGCGACATTGGCCGTCGGGGTGGATCATCCATTGTGTGCTAAAGTCAAAGCAGCGGTCCAGCCAAGGCTCAGCCACGACTGGGCGTCCCTCGTTCCATTCTTTCTCGCAAAAATTCAGTAAGCCTTGCAATGGGGCCTCTTGATGGACGACTCGGTTACCTTTTCCAGATAATCCAAAGCACGTTTTTAAAACCTTTGATCCAGGCACTTGCTTAAGCCAAGCACTTAACTCTTGAGCGCTGGTAATCAAAGCGGCGTCTTCTAATGAGGTATAGCGGAAGCTAAAAGATTTACTGTTAATCTCTTTGATCATTTGCCAATCGGTAGGGGCATAATAGATCATTTCTCTTTCTTTAGCCCATCTCTGTACTTGCTGAGAAGAGCCCCAGGAAAGACAATTGTGCCCTCTAAAAGGCTCCATACCGTCTAGATGAGCAAGAGAGGGTAGCTCAACCCCTTTTCTCCAGCTTACGTTTTGCAGGGCATCTAAAAAGAGCTGCGACGGAAAAGCTGCGACAGCCACGAGATCTCCTTGAGCCGCATATAAAAGAGGCAAAAATTGAAGTTGCATGCAAAGGGCGTTACGGCTCCATTGCCGAGCTAAAGGCTGATTATGCAGATTGGCAAGCTCGAATTCAAAATCAGTATTGGCTAAATGGACCGCTTTCATGAATAAATCACAGTATAAAGTTTGCAAAACACCCTTAATGGCAAGGCAAAAAGCCTTTTTTATCTTTTATTTAAAAGACAATTACAAGATCATACTCGCTAATATTTTTACTTTAAAACATTAAAAACCTGACCTAAGAAATAGGTAATGAATGAATCCACTTGGACCAAATTATTATAATTTTTATAACCCTGTTTTTCAAGAAACAAACTCTAATGAGAACTTGAGCGCTGATATAGAAAAACCGTCTTTGAATGAAGTTGAAGAACAGGCTTTAAATTTAAATGAAGGGAATGCTCCGCATCCTCTTGAGCCAATTGCTACAAACTTAGTCTCAGAACGTCCAGATTGGGTACCGCAAACAGCTGTTTCCAAAATCGGAACATTGAGTGCGCAAACTTTTCTATATTTGCTTGACAAGCAACAAATCGCACAAGAAAAGGGAGAAGCTTTAAAATGGTTTTTTCAACAACGAAAATTCCCTCCTGTAGTTAGCTGCGATTCTTTTAATATCCCCGCCTGGATTGATCTTACGCGGTTGGATACGCCAGTTGATAGAGAAGGATATGCAACCACCTTCAGTGAACATGGCTCACAGAATTCTAAGTTCATTCAGGATACACACCTTCTCTCTATTTTTCCTGTTAACACCATTCGTTATTTAGATCCCAGATCGGACGCTCCAGCTAGCATCTATCCCGTTGGCATCTATTCAGATAGCAAGGTCATGATTCAGCAGCAAGCGACAAGAGGTTGTGTTGCAGCCTGTGCCGCTATGATGGTCGAAGATCATCAACGTCAATGTAATTTGCGAAGTTTGATATCAACCAATTTAGCCACCGACGCGCAACTTATCTCATGGCTGAAGGAAGCTGGCCTCGATGCAGCCTTGTATATGATTCAAGGCGGTATTGCGGAATTGGAAAGTTTCATCAAACAACACGGATCAGTTGCTTGTGCGGCTAATGGAGAATTGGGAGGCCATGCAATTATTTTAGATCAAATAGACTCTAACCAAGCCACTATCCGAGATCCTTTCCACGGCTGGCGCATTGCCATTTCAACCCAGCAATTCATCGCGATGGGTGGAACAAATCCCTCAATTGTTTATGTCAAATCGACTCCTAATCCTTAACAATAGCCATTTCAAGCATTTATAGTTAACTATAAGTGCTATTTATTTAGGCGGTTTTTCTTAGGTTTCATTCATACAAGTACTTGGAAAATAGCATGTGAGCATCCTCTTAGAAAGCAAAAAGCATTTTTTCTCTTTCACTTTAAAGGAAGCATGTGAGAACATTTTACCCATATTAAGGAGATATTTATGACTGTTCGTACAGGAATCGGCCAAGATAGCCACCGTTTTCTGCCCATTGATTCTTCCAAGCTGTGCATTATTGGCGGCTTAATTTTTGACGATGCTCCAGGCTTTAATGCCAATTCTGACGGAGATGTTGTGTTTCACGCCATTTGCAATGCCATCACCTCTTTAACAGGAGTCTTGATATTAGGCGACATTGCCGACGATTTATGCTTAAAAGATGGAATCACAGATAGCGAGGTTTACCTGCTGGAAGCCATGAAAACCTTAGGGCGGCAACGCGTAACTCATGTGGCCGTCACCATCGAAGCCAAAAAGCCCAAATTCAAACATCGCCTCCTAGACTTGAGAAAAAATATTGCAAGAGTCATGAAGCTCGATGTTTCCCAAGTCGGCGTCACAGCTACCTCGGGCGAAGGACTCACCGATTTTGGATGCGGAGATGGCGTTCAGGCATTTGCCATCGTCACAACTGTTGAGTCTGTAGAATAAAAGCCTTAGGCAGTCCTAAATAGGTCATGCTCGATTCTCTTCCGCGCTCTTTTATTTTTTGATTCCTTTACCCACCGTTCGCACGGTGGGCTAGATTTTGCAAGAGTCAAGAGTTAAAAAGAGCAAATAAGCTGGCCCAAGTCACACTCATCCGCTCTTTAATGAACCCTCCGAGTCCATTCAGAACTTGCACGCTCTTTATTCTTGCCCTTCATGACTCTTTGCTTTTTCAAACCAGTGGTGATCGCGCAACGCGCTTTCGACAGTTAAAGAAGGATAGCGTGCGACTCCGCCTGTTTGTTTGATAGAGGCAGGCCGGGGAGCCAAATGACTATCTTTGCGCAAATGGATGAAAAAAGGCATCGCATAGCGATCCTTAGATTCTTTTTGGACAACGCGGTGAGGTGTGCTTTTAAATAGGCCATTGGAAAGATTCTCGAGCATATTCGATGCCGAGACGACTAAAAGAGGGCTCTTTTGCTGAATGGCAAGCCACGATCCGTCTGCCTGCTGAATTTCAAGCCCAGGATCCGTAATGCCTGCTATAATCGTTAAAAGGTTTGGATCGCGATGGGGTGCTTTCCAATTCAGATCCGCATGCTTTTCTGGAAGGTAGTGGATGACTCTCAAAATGCTATCGCCCTGATACGTCTCAGCCAATAAAAAATCAGCCCTTTCTCCCATAGCCTCGCTAATTGCCTGTAAAAGAATATTACCCACCTCTTCCAATTGACCATATACTGCTAGCATGTGAGGTTTAAAATCGCATGGCACTGCAGGCCAAAGATTGGGTGCTATGGTATAGGGAAGATCTTGGGGCTGAACAAATTCCCGCCCCACATGCCAATATTCCTGAATGTCAGGTACCTTGCGGCTAGGCTCAAGTTTAAATCCCTTGTACCCCCTATTGAGTAAAAGGCCCTGATAGCGCGCCTTTTCCTGGGCAGGAAGGGAAAAAAAGGCAGCAGCAGATTCATAGGCCCGGTCTATGGCTGTTTGCGAGACAAGCGGCGTCTTAAGAGCAAAAAACCCCTCTTGGTTCAAAGACTCTTTCAGCTCCTTAACGAATACAGCCTTTTGCTGAGCATTGCCCTCTGTATAGTCGCTTAAATTGAGTACTTTGATCTCTGCCCATGAAAATAGGCAAAATAACGAGAAGAAAATCGTTAAAATCTTAGTCATACCCCCCTCTTTCACCCCTCTTTTTGAGTCTGTTGTCTTATAATAAAATAAATTACTATATTGTTTTATAAGACGACAATCGAATTATCCTCCTCTTACGGAAAGAATAATCTTAAACTCTTCATCCTAGGTAGCCCATAGCCTAAATGACGCGCCCTAATAAAGCACAGCTTTCACACTCTCCTCTATAGGAATTTCCTTACCCTTACTTTCCCATGTATAGCCCAGCTGCTGCAATCCATGTATAAAATAAAATTGTTTGAAAGCCTTCGCAAAGACTTCTTTATCATCTCCAGGATACACCCTCCATCCCGTAAGATTCAATTTCTTAAATGTTGACGTAACAGTAATCCCGTTGGAAGTGAGGCTTTTCAACATTGCTTTATCGTAAATAATGACTTCTTTTTCCGGCGTTAATTCAGCAACTATTTGGCATGTATAAGGATGGATTAGGCATTGAATCATTTTTTCTCTCCTAAGGTCAGTTTCGTAAGAAATAATCCTCATAATGAGATTGAAGGCTTTCTATCACATCTTTTAAAGGCGTTTTGACGTCTAAAGCTTGTTTTAATTGCTTCGCCACACAATCGAGCCACTCAAATTGAAAAGTGAACACTTCATTCTCTTTCATGATCAGCTTATAGCGATTTATCGCTGCTGGCGAAAATAAGTCTTCCATTTCAGCTTTAAGAGGTTTCTCAAAGGCAGAAAATTGCAAATACTCTAAACGTAGAGCCCTAATCTCTTTAAACATGAGGCAACTATCGTGGTCAATGCCAACTATGCTAGCCAAGCCGCTTAAATTTTGGAAAAGAAAATTTGCACCATTGCGATCACTATTACTGAAAAGTAAGTCAAAAATGGCAAGTCTATGAAGTTGATTCTCCTCCATCTCTAACTTTTCTACTTCTATCTGTGCTTGCGTATACGCATGTTCTACAAATAGTTGCGCCGAGCCCACCCATTCCTTGATTCCGAGCAAGATTGTTAATGGGATCGGAAATTGTTGATGGTAATTAAGTCGAGAAACGGTGCATTCGGCCCTCACAATCTCCTCCCCTTTTTCATTTTCCGAAATGGGCTTAAAAACCCAATGAGTCTTGCCACCGACATTTAAAAAAAACGTCTGGTTATTGTGCCTCGACCCTTCCCGCATGATTTTTACATCAACGATTGGCAGCTCTTTAATCCCATCCCTAAAAGCCAGTAATTTGGCCTCGTATCGAGCTAAGCTGTCTAAAAATATCTGATGCTGGGTACTCCCTTTCTCAGCCTCGCTTTTCATGACTGCTAATAGCTGGATTTGATAAGACTTGGGCATCTTCAAAAATTTTGCTATCTCGCTGCTTATGTCAGGTTTTTTCTCCACATACTCATCAAGTTTTCTCAGCATCGCATCACATGATTGAAACGGCTCCACAGCCGTCAAAAAATTGCGAAGAGTTGCAAAAACATACGCCGGATGAGGACAGCTCCAGTGATTTGAACTCAATTTGTTTTCACTAAATGATTTAATGGTTGAATCAAATAGAGCCTCGTGAATCAAGCTGACCTCTCCGAGCGTTAAAGGAATAAACTGCATTAGCCTATTGCCTGCCAGCTCGAAACACACATTGGCCGCCTTGGCAAAAAAACCCTCAGGCGGATTGCCTATTAACTCTCTGAGCTTTCCTTCGCTTAGCCGAAAGGCGATAGACAGTTTATTAATGAGCTGTGCTTCATTTAATTTCTTCATGATGCCAACAATCTTTAAATGCGTTGCAATGATCACTTTATCACTCGAGGCTAACAACGGCGGCAATAGTGACCGAATGACTTTGAGTTGAGTAGAATAGGCTTGCAACTCTGCAAATAACAAAGCATTGCCTATGTACTTTCCACAAATGGCCTGTATTTTCTCGCGATGATCAACAACCCTAACATTAATCAATTGATACTCAAGAGTATTTGATTGCGAGCTGTCCATGCTGGAGTTGAGCAACTGCAACTCTTGCGTTAACCTGCTTAGCTCATAAAAAGAATTCAATTTCACTGCAAACTATCCAATTCAATTATTAATTTTTATATCTATTTAAAAACAAAAACCGATTAATATTAATTAAATCAAAGTTTTCAGACACTAACAAAGAAATAGTATATTGAGCATATCCATCAACTTTTTTATTAGAGCGCAGAAAATTAAAAACTATTTAACACTTCATTTTAAATAAAACTTACATTATACTATTAATATAAAAATTTAAGATGCGGTGATTGCATAATGCAAGTTCCTTTTTCTTTATCCAATTCTCCTCCCATTCTTCAGTTTCTTGAATCGAAAGACGAGTCAGTATTGAAGCTTGGAACTGATGAGCAAGGAAGAGTTTGTTTGCAACTAGCTCATAAAGGTCTTTGGACTTGGTTTTTGACTCGTATTTTAAAGCTAAAAAATTACCAGTTAGAGACAATCGTTCATTATATTCGCGATAATCGCACTGAATTTGACCAACTAGCCTTGCCAAGGAATAACAGAATTGACGATTTTTACCGTATCCTCAATGGTAAAATTGGACGCTATAACAGGGCCCATGTTAGGCAGACTCCCATTCAAGAGCTTTTTATCCGCCTCCATTCCCCTCTCATTTCGCTACCACCTTTAGAGAACGAGCAGCGCGTTCAAGAAAATGAAGAGCTGCCGCCTGCCGCTCCTTCTCCAACCGTCAGTCTTTCCTTACAACAAATATCTCCTTCCACGCCTGTTTTCCATCAGCAGAATCTGCTGCAATTTTACCTCAATCAGTATGCTCGACTTGAAGATTTAAAGGCGCACCTAGCAAGAGAGCCAGAAAATGGCCAGGTAGGGCAAAAGATCCTAGCAATCGAGAATAGTGATTTAAGCAATATTGAGGCTCTCTTAACTATTCGTCATGGGGTAAAACCCTCCCTCAATGCAATCGCTCAAGAATTAGGTAGCTCACTTGCCACGACTCGCGGCATATTAATCGGTCAAACCTATAAGCAAGCCGTACTCGATCATGCCCTGAAACTCGTTGAAATCTTAAAACCGCTTCAAGATCTTCCTGAGCCTTATCACGCCATTCTAGCAGAGCTGAAGCAGATACAGGCTCCCTTCACGTTAACCGATTTAGCAAACAGATTAGATGTGAGCCATCAGGACTTACTTGATCAACTCTTTCACCTGCTCGCAATTGCATGTAAAGACTCTTCTTTTGAGCGCTCTTTTTGCGACTATCAAGAGACATTAAATCGAGCCATTTGCGAGCGCCTGCACATCACTCATGAAGAGATGAGGCAATGGCTATTAGATCTTGAAAGCGAGACAAAATTAGAAGATCAGCTGAGTCGTTTAAGCCATGCAGCGATTCAATTGAATCAAGCCTTTCCAATCGATGAACTTCCATTATTTTTAAGGGAAGTAGAGGCTCATCTCGACCAGTTTAAGACTCCTTCTCAACTTATCAAGCTCCAGCAGATCCTATCTTATCTACATCAACATCCCACCATTTCTGATCAAACTGAAGAATGGAAACTTTCCATTCAAAATTCTATTGGCGCCATTTTGATGCAAATGAATCGTTCGCAACAAAAAACCTTAATGCAACTCGTTGATTATTGGGATGGATTAGAAAACATCCGTCAGCAGATCCCTCAGGCATTTTATTATCAAACGGCTCAATCTCCGTCTGCTGTCGATCTCACAACAGGCACCTTGACGAGTAAAGTCGCCTATTTACAATCTAGAGCCTTCCATCAAGCCGCTGTTTTAAACACGCACCTCGCGCGTTTGGAAAACATGACAAGCTTGAACGGCGATGATTTTGAAAACCTGCTACAAGACATCCTCCCCTCACTGCGAGAAGTCTTTATTCAAATTGTTACCCTTGAAGCGAAAGAAGACTATGTTCAACATCTATTGAGCGCAGTTGAAGAGGGAAATACACTAAGCACTCCTCTAAAACAACAACTCGAGAAGATTCTGGAACGAGATGGCTATGTTGGATATGATTATCGCAAACGCGTGCTAGCATTTAAGCGCAACCGTAGAATTCAGGGACGAAGCCAAGCCCTGAATTTCAATGTTGCCGAGCTTTTACAATCTGCCAGTTCAAGAAATCTGCTTAAGACATCAAGAGACACTATCAACGCTCAAAATGAAGCCTCTGAAACGGCTTCTGAGATTGCCATTGAAAATTATGCCACCTTGCTGGAAGGAACCAGGCGGGGGCTTAAATTAATGATTGCAAAATTGCAGAAAGTCTATGAAAGACAAGGCCTTCGCTTGGACGCTCTCGCAGAAAAAAAATCAATCAATCTCCCTTTTTACTATCATGCTACAGATCTAGAGGCGGCTCTCTCAATCATGCAAACAGGCATCGAAGCCGTGGAATCAACATCTGGATATGGCGCCTTCTTCTCGAGCCAGCCAGAATTTCGCTATAGCCATATCTGTCTTGGATTGCCCAAATCTGTGGAATTTTCAAGCGATGCACACACATTCATTAACAACCAGTCAGCTCCGGAAGTCATTACCGAAAAAACCGTTGTATGGGCGGGTCTGGAAAAATGGATTCCAATCCATCCCCAACTTGCGAAACTAAAGCAAGAACTCATGGATAGCTTGCAACTTGCCATGCGCGAGAGCTTCGAAGAAGCCGAACCACTGCTTGGCCGTGAACGAGTTTTGCAATTAAAACACCGCCTCTTAAAAAACTTTGAACAAAGCGCTTTTTTCAGGGCTGAGCAGTTGGGTAATGACACAATTCAATGGAATCTAAACTACCGCCATCTTGGAGTGAATAAAACACCTACAGGCGAAACGATCGTCATCAATAGCACAACCAAGTTCAAGGAATGGGCAAAAGAAATCATTAAGACCAGTTTCTCTCAACATCCACTGCCTAAAAACCTTCGCCTCTTGGACATGGTATTTAAAGAATCTCTTTTAAAAGCACTTGAGAAAGACGTTAAGAGACTCTATCAAACAAATCCCGAAAAAGAGGACTTTAGCCGGGAAGGCAAGTTAAATAAATCCACCTCCATTTCCATCATTGCGCCTGACGACGATGAAATTCTCAAAGACATTTATCGCCGCCGGCGTAAAAGTGAAAAGCGTACAAATGAGGCTGTCGAATATCATTCGATCAGCCAAGTCAAACAACGCTTTACCCAGGCTGGAATGGATGTAGATAACATCGATTTTATTCCTTTGACAGAACAGTTAATCGAAAAAGATTTACTAGATTCAATCGACACAACATTTCCTAAAGCCTGGATGGACCTTCCTCAAAGATAAGCCCTCTAATAGACATCACGCAAGTACCGCTTTTGCTGACGCAAGCATTTAATATAGTCTCTAGCCGCCTGCGCGTCTATTTTCCCATATTCTTGAATGACTGCTTGAATCGCAGCCTCAACATCTTTGGCCATGCGCTGCGCATCTCCGCAAACGTACAAATAGGCCCCCTCTTCCAGCCATCTAAAGAACTCTTCTCCATGCTCGAAGATCTTATGCTGAACATAAACCTTTTCAGCCTGATCTCTTGAGAAGGCTGCGTCCAAGCGCAAATGGCCATACTGCTCAAATGTACGCCAATCCTCTTCGTAAAAGAAATCATAGGCCCGGTTCCACTCTCCAAAAAACAGCCAATGCCTGCCTTTGGCACGACGGTGCAAAAGACGCTCTTGCAAAAAGGCGCGAAAAGGAGCAATTCCAGTACCAGGCCCGATCATCAGCATGGGAGCTTGCAAATCGTCTGGAAGCTTGAAGCCGTGTGAGGGCTGAATAAAAACGGGAACGGTTGGATCACCCAATTCAACCAACTCACATAAGTAGTGAGTGCAAACACCCCTTCTTTTATGGCCGTTAGATTCATACTCTAAAGGCGCGATCGTCAAATGCACCTCTTCGCCCACATATCTTTGTGAAGAGGAAATGGAATAGAAACGGGGCAAAAGAGGCATGAGTAAGTCGGCCAATTCTTGAGGGGTGAAATTCACTTCTACATGTGCCAATAAAAAATCCCAGACTTCATGGCAGGCAAGATACGCCTTCAAAGCCTCTCGATTCCCCTCTTCCAAAAGCTGCTCTAATTCATGCTTTTTGTCTGCATTCGTCTGTCTTGCCAAAACCTCTTTTAATAATTTTTGGCTAACATCTGTGATATTTCCTTTGGTCGAAAGAAAGCCAACAAAAGAGATGAGCTCTCCAGTTTGCTTCAACTGAATATGCTCTTGCCCCGTCGCCTTTGCAGCTTGGAGTGTTTTGTTTATAAGATCGGTAGCATGACGCGGAAATACGCCAATACTGTCCCCTACCTCATAAGTCAGTCCGGAGCCTCTGAGATTCAAGACCAGGTGTTGGGTATTTTTTTTAGATCCTGGCTTGGACAACACATAACGCTCTTTAATCGAAGCCAAAAAGGGATTTTGCTTATTGTATGCAACTGTCATCATATTAACGCTTAAGAGCCTCCCAATTTTCTGTGCTCGAAGCTGGCTCGTGGCGTCCACCCAAATAAGTGGTTAAAAAAGCCTCAGCCGCAGCAGCAAATTTTAAGCGATTTTCAGGCCTTGCAAAACCATGCCCTTCATCGGCAAAGAGTAAGTACTCGACTGGGAGGTTATTGTGCCGCATAGCTTGTACAATCTGATCGCTTTCTGCTTGTTTCACGCGCGGATCGTTGGCTCCCTGTGCAATCAGCAGGGGTTTTTTAATTTGGCTGGCTTTAAAAAGAGGAGAGCGCTCCCTTAATTGAGCCATATCTGTTTCCAAGCTCCCCAGCCTACGATTGATCTGAGACTTCAAAGGAATCCAGTAAGGAGGCAAGGTTTGCAAAAGGGTGATTAAGTTAGAGGGACCCACGATGTCGACACCGCAGCAAAACTCATCAGGAGTAAAGGTAAGGCCCACCAAAGTAGCGTAACCGCCATAACTTCCCCCATAAATGGCGACTTTTTGAGGATCGGCATAACCATGATTAATCATCCATTGCTTGCCGTCGAGCAAATCTGCGTGCATTTTATCGGCCCATTCACGATCACCAGCGTTTAGATAGCGCTTTCCATAACCGGTGGAACCTCTAAAGTTAATTTGCAAAATAGCATAACCGCGATTCGCCAACCATTGTACTGTTGAATTGAGTCCCCACGAATCCCTTGCCCAAGGTCCACCATGCACGAGCAAAATGGTTGGTAAAAGCTTCGCTGGGCGGTCTGATGGCAGTGTTAAGTAACCATATAATTTCATCCCATCTCGCGCATCAAAAGAAATAGGTGTCATCGGGCTAAGCGTATAGCTATCAAGAACCGGCTGCGTGCTGAATAAAAACTCTAATTTTTTTTGATCGCGGTTGTAAGTATAGAACTGAGTAGAGCGCACATCTGATAAAGACGCGACGACCCATTTTTGATTGGCTAAATCGCGGCTCGTTAATCTAAAAGATCCTTTCAAGGTTTGCGATAAAAACTCAAAGTCCCCCTTCAACTGCGGATCCAATACCAACCACTCATAGCGCTCCTTGTCGAATCCGACCGCTTCTAACGTATACTTGGTTGGATGAGTCATCACATCCGCCAAATCATATTGTCCATCTTCGATAATGAGCCGCTGCTCACCCGTTGTAGCATTGACGTGCAGCAAGCGAGCCGTGTCGCCCCCTAAACTTGAGACTAAATAAAATGACTGATTATCGGGAGCAAAGCCATCAACAGCCCCTCCGACTTCACTCGGATCCAATGTCAGCAATTCTTTCCAAGGAGCCTCTTTATTCTCTCTCACCCGGATCAGCATCGAACCATTCTCTGTATACGACTGTGCCAAACGAATGTGCATGTTGTGATCGGCGACCCAATGGAAAACGCCCCCTAAATTCTCTGTATCTAATTGAACTTGACCTGTCTGGAGGTTGAGACGGTAGATATCAAACAAGCTTGGATCGCGTAAATTCATTTGAATGAGCATTTCATTCGGAAAATGAACATCATAGTCAACAATATCTGCCTTTACTCCTTCATAAGGAGTGAGGTCCTTTGTTGCTCCAGTTTGGATATTGGTTTGATACAAATGCCAATTTTCATCTCCATCTTTATCTTGGATGTAGAGAATATGAGCCCCATCCAACTGCCACAAGAAGCTGCGAATGCCTCTTTTTTTGTCAGAAGTGATTTGCTTGTCTTTGTCACCGTTTGAATCTCTTAACCATACATTCAAAACATTTTGCGCATCGGGAGCCAAATAAGCCAAGTGTTTCCCATCAGGGGAGAGGCGCGGATTTGCTTTTTCAGGATTTCCAAATAACAGTTGCCTTGGAATCAAAGTCGTTCTCGTCTCTTTTTTCTCTACAGAGGAAAGGATTTGTGGAGTGCAAAGAGAAGAAGAAGCCATGCTAGAATACCCCATTAAACACATTAAAAATAAACATTTCCAAACAGCCATAACCTACACACAAGTAAAAGATATAATGAGCTAAATTTTAATCTCTTGATAGATTAAATGCAGCCATTTTATGCGCATCGATTCAGCTTCCCCATTCACGGACTCCACTCATAAAAGAAGAAATAGCACGCATTTACCAGACTATATCTCGACTTGGTATTAACTCCTTTTTGTATTATAAGCTCACCTTACGCACGCGATTCGGTGGCCACAAAAACGGCAACTTTCAACGTTTCTTCGGCATCCAAAGCGTAAAAACATTGGAAATGAAAGAGTTACAAATTTTTAAAGGTTAAGAGTTATGCGAGAATCTATTTTTTATTCTGCACTAAGAGCCCTCTTCGTGGCTTTTTGTGCTGTCATTGGCATTTGCTTTGGCATTTTGGCAACCGCCATTTTGCTCGGCGTCTTATCTTCTGGAACAAAAGACAATCAACTAACAACAGTCCATACTGAGGAAATTTTGCCTAATGCCAATGGCAAACGTGAGGTGCTCTCAAGCGAAGCTCCGGTCATTCTTCAAATCAACATCGATGGTATTATAGGGACAGAAGAGCTAAGCGCTCACACCGTTAAACAACAGCTAGTGGAATCGCGAGAAGGAGACTATAAAAACAATCGCGTGAAAGGCTTGCTACTCTATATTAATACGCCAGGCGGAACAGTCACCGACGCAGATGGAATCTACAATGCCGTCATCGATTACAAAAAGAAATATCAAGTTCCCGTTTATGCTTATGTCGACGGTTTGTGCGCATCGGGTGGTATGTACATTGCACTTGCAGCCGATAAAATTTTCGCAAGCGAAATTAGCTTGATCGGAAGCGTTGGCGTCATAGCTCCGACCTTCATGAATGTCACTAAACTACTCGATAAAATTGGGGTAGAAGCGCTAACAATCTCGGCCGGTAAAGACAAAGATGCAATGAATCCGCTTCGCCCTTGGAAACCAGGTGAAGAGGACAATTATAAACAAATCGTAGACTACTACTACAGCCACTTTGTTAATCTAGTCACCTCTAACCGCCCCGATATCTCTAAAGAAAAGCTCATCAAAGACTATGGTGCCCACATCTTCCCTGCCAATGAAGCCCTCGAAAGAGGATTCATCGATGTCAGCGGATCGTCCATCAGTGCTACCTTAAAAGAGCTTCTAAAAACGGTTGGAATCGAAGGCGATTACTACCAGGTTATCCGCTTAGAAAACAAAGGATGGTGGAAAAATCTATTTTCTAGCCAAGCCTCGTTAATGACAGGGACAATCAAACATGAGATGTCAGTCTCTCCAGCGGTCGATCTTCTCTTGCAAAATCGCTATCTCTACCTCTATTACCCTCAATAAAACGAGTCGCAGACAGGATTTAGAGCCTGTCTGCTTCTGCAACATTATAGCGCCTGCCACGATAAACCTGTCAATCGCTGCTATCAAACACAAATCTGCCTGCTCTTTTTACTCCCTGATCAAAAAAAATTTGCAAAAAAATATAGATAAGTTAATTTAGGCTGAAAAATAAGATTAAGTGGATTATGAAGTTCTGTTCCCTTTGCTTTTTCCTATTAACTTGCGCACCTTTTCTAGAAGCGAGTGAAAGCGGCTCTTCTAATAAACATCAAAGACTTCTGGCCGAATGGCTAGTTAATCAGTTAAGTCATAAATATCATCTGTCTCGAACAGGCCCTACCGGACCCACAGGAGCAATCGGACCACAAGGGCCGCAAGGGATTCCGGGAGCTGCTGGACTTCAAGGCCCACAAGGAGCCATAGGAGCAACTGGCGCAACAGGAGCCACAGGTCCAGTCTCGCTTTCATCATTTGCCTATATTTTCACGATTCTCACAGGAAATGTCCCTGTTGGTGAATCTTTATTGATTGGAGGTACAACTCCCGAAATAACTTCAGACTATGATTTTAATCCTCTAAGTGGCGATTTAACGGTTCTGACGGGTGGCACGTTTAAAATCAGCTACGGTGCAGCTGCAACCAACCTAAGTGAAATAGGTGTTGCCATCAATGGAGCCTTCCCTCAAGGAGCTGCCATCATAATTGATGGCACGAATTCACAATCCATGATCTCCGGATCATTTATTGCATCAGCACCTGACAATGCCACATTTAGAATACGCAGCGGATCTCCAGAAGGAACCGACTTGTCAGCACCTCCCAGCTCAGGCGCTGTAACAGCCTACCTTGAAATCACCCGCCTGCAGTGACATTTATTAAGCAATTTTAACCCTATTCTCTTTTCAGATCACCAAAACATAAATTGCACTATTTAAAAATTTGCTCAATAAGTTATAATCTAAAGAAACACGGACATTTCGTTCAGCTTAGAGGGCGTTTCGAGATTTTTGTAATATAAATCAACCCTCTTACATTTCCTTTCTTTTATTTAATCTTGTGACTCTTCATGGACAAACTTTATATTCTAGATGCTTCGGGCTACATTTATCGTTCTTATTTTGCCATTCGTCAAATGACGAACGCCAAAGGAGAATCTACCAATGCCTTATTCGGATTTATTCGCTCCGTTCTCAAGCTCATTAAAGACTTTAATCCCTCGCATCTAGTTGCCGTTTTTGATGGCCCCAATAATGCCCGTTCCAGAACAGAATTATATGCGGACTACAAGGCACATCGTAAAGAGATGCCCAAAGATCTGCTTTATCAAATCTTGTGGGCCCAGCAATTTTGCCAGCTCATGGGAATTCCAGAATTAATGGTTCCCAACGTGGAAGCCGATGATACGATGGGCAGTGTGGCGCAGTGGGCCGCCAATATGCAAGCCACAACTTATCTCTGCACAAGTGATAAAGACATGTGCCAGCTTGTAACCGATCGCATTTTAATTTTAAATACCTTCAAAGAGAATCTCATTCTGGCATCTGAAGACGTCAAAGAACAATTCGGTGTCAAACCGGAGCAGATGATCGACTTTTTAGCCATCATGGGTGACGCCTCCGATAACGTTCCTGGACTATCAGGATTTGGACCTAAAACAGCGGCTGATTTGCTAGAAAAATTTGGCACCCTAGATTATTTACTCGACCACCCGCACGAAGTATCGGGCAAGAAAAAGCAGGATACCTTGATTGCCGAGCGGGAAAAGGTTTTGCTTAGCAAAAAACTTGTGACCATCAATACGGCAGTCGATTTCCCCAAAGAAGCCGACTTTTTCAAACTCGCCACACCCTCTTGGCAGGCTTTAAAAGATTTTTATGGGACAATGAATTTTACCACTTTGATCCGCGAAATGGACATTCCTTCAGAGCCTGGAATCGATCTAACCGCGGTTGAAGAAGAGGTCTCTTATCTGCTCATCAACGATGAACAAAGCCTCGATGAACTCATTGCTTATTTGTCAGAGCAAAAAGAGATCTGCTTAGATACCGAAACAACCGATATCTCCCCTTTAAGAGCAGAACTTGTAGGCATTGGACTTGGAGTAGATCCCAAGAAGGCTTGGTATATTCCTGTAAATGGACAGCTGACTCAAGAAACCGTCTTAAGCAAGCTCAAGCCCTTATTAGAAAATCCTGCAATTGGCTTCTATGGGCACAATTTTAAGTACGACTATCATGTGTTAGCCAATTACGATATCTGCGTTGCCAATATTTGCTTCGATACCATTTTAGCCTCTTATGTACTGAATTCCCACAGCCGCCGGCACTCCCTAGACTACTTATCCCTCGACCTCTTTGACAAAGTCAAGATCCCCATCCAAGACTTGATCGGTAAAGGTAAAAGTCAGATCAGCATGAAAGAAGTTCCCTTAGACAAGGTCTGCAACTATTGCTGTGAAGATGTCGACTATACCATTCGAATCAAAGAGGCTTTAAGCTCTCAGCTGCAAGAGCGCTCCCTCTCTTCACTTTTATTCGATCTCGAGCTCCCCCTACTGCCGGTCTTGGCACATATGGAAAGGAAAGGAATCTTTGTCGACACAGCCTATCTCAAAGACTTGTCACACGATATTGGAGCAGAGATTCGAACTCTTGAAGAAGTCATTTATGATATGGCAGGCGAGCCCTTCAATCTCAATTCTCCTAAGCAGCTCAGCCAGATTTTATTCACCAAGCTAGGTATCAAACCTCCAAAGAAAACAGCCACCGGCCATTCAACGAATGCAGAGGTCCTGGAAAGCCTAAAAAATAATTATCCCATTGCCGGCAAATTGCTAGAGTACCGCACATTGGAAAAGCTGCGCTCAACTTATGTTGATACACTGCCACAGGAAGTCAATCTCAAAACTCAACGCATTCACTGCAATTTCAATCAATCAGTTGCAGCAACTGGGCGTCTAGCTTGTCAAGACCCCAACTTGCAAAATATTCCCGTTCGCACCGAAGTGGGACGTAAAATCAGAGAGGCCTTTCGCCCACAGAAAGAGGGGTGGAGCTACCTTGCAGCCGACTATTCCCAGATCGAACTCCGTTTGCTGGCCCACTTAAGCGAAGACCCGGCCTTGATCAACGCCTTTAGCATGAATGAAGACATTCATGCCTTTACCGCCTCCCTCATATTTAATGTTCCTTTGCAAGACGTATCAAAGGAGCAGCGTCATCAGGCTAAGGCAGTCAATTTTGGTATCATTTACGGCCAGCAAGCTTTTGGCCTGGCTCAAGAGCTCGGGATTGACAATAAAACCGCCGCCACCTTTATTCAGCTATACTTTCAGCGCTATAGTAAAGTTAAAGAATTTCTGGAGTTTTGCAAAGCATCGGCTCGTCAAACAGGCAAGGCTGTGACCATGATGGGCCGCGAGAGACTCCTTCCAGAGATTAAGAGCCAAAACGCCATGATTCGAGCAACAGCAGATCGCTTTGCCGTCAATACGCCCATACAGGGAACACAAGCTGATTTAATCAAGACAGCCATGCTTCAGATCCATCAGCAGCTCATGCAGGAGCACAACAAAGCTTACATGATTTTGCAGATTCATGATGAATTGATTTTTGAAGTACCGAATGAAGAATTGCACTCTGTTTCGCAGCTTGTTCGCACAACCATGGAAAACGTGATGCCGCTGAGAGTCCCCTTAGTCGTCGACATCCATATTGGCAAAAATTGGAAAGAATGTTAAAATTAAGAAAAGTAGCCATTACAGGCAGTCTTTCGTGTGGCAAATCGTCGGTTTGTCGTATCTTAAAAGAACTTGGGGCTTACGTCGTAAGCGCTGACGAAATCGTTCATCAATTATTGTCTTCTGATGCAAACGTTAGCCAACGGGTCGTTAAATTATTGGGAACAGGCATACTTGTTAACCAACAAATTGATCGATCTCGAGTTGCCCAGCGGGTCTTTCTAGACAATCAGCTGTTAAAGAGTTTAGAAGAGATTCTTCATCCAGCTGTATATGACGAAATAGAACAACAATATCAAAAACAACAGGATAAAAATCAATTCCCTCTCTTCATAGCTGAAATTCCCCTTTTATTTGAAAGTGACGGAGAAAAGCGGTTCGATGCGGTCATCGCCGTTGTGGCCAACGAAGATGCTTGTTTTGAGCGCTTTAATAAGGCTACTCACTACGATCGCAAAGAGTTTGACAAGAGGATGGCAGAGCAAATGCTCCCGATGGAAAAAGCCATTCGAGCCGATTACGTCATTATGAACAATGGAGCGATTTCTGATCTTCAGCAGCCGCTAAGAGAGTTATATCAAGAGTTAACAGAAGGCTAAGCATGTCTCTCAAAACTGAATTACCAACAAAACCAGGCTAATTGAGTTTTCAGAAATCTTCTTAGCAGATTTTTTAACTTAAAAAAATTCTCTAAGAGGGAGGCCTATCTGCGATCGTTTATCCATATCCTCTTCCTGCAATGGGTCGTAGGATCAATCAATTAACCTATTTACATTGGAGTCTTGCTTTTAATGGACCCAGAGAATACAGAGAATACACCCTTAGACACCTCGATGACATTTGAGGATAATGCATGTGATAAGCAAAATCCTGAACAGGCGACTCAAACAGCTGGTCAGGAGAGATCTCAACCAGAGATCATCACTAAAATTGCTGACATCCAACGGATGAATATTGATCAGCTTAACCAATATGGCAAAAAAATTGGACTCAAGCATCTTGGTTCTTTAACCAAGTCGCAGATGGTGTTTGAAATTGTTAAAGCGATCTCAGAAAATCCAAATGAAGTGCTCTATGGAGAAGGTGTACTTGAAATCCTACCAGACGGCTTTGGCTTCTTACGCTCTCCCAACTACAACTACCTCCCTTCTGCCGAAGATATCTATGTTTCACCAGCTCAGATCCGCCGTTTCGACTTAAAAAAAGGCGATACCCTATGCGGAACCATTCGTCCACCAAAGGACAAGGAAAAGTATTTTGCCTTGCTCAAAGTGGATAAAATTAACGGCCGCCCACCAGAAAAAGCCAAAGAACGCATTCTCTTTGAAAACTTAACTCCTCTCTATCCTAACGAAAGAATCGTGATGGAGACTACCAAAGAAAAATTGTCAACCCGTGTTCTAGATTTGGCAGCGCCTGTCGGTAAAGGGCAAAGGGGCCTCATCGTAGCACCTCCCCGATCTGGAAAAACGATTTTACTGCAGAATATTGCCAATGCCATTGCATGCAACAATCCTGAAATCGTCTTAATCGTTCTACTCATCGACGAGCGTCCTGAAGAAGTCACCGACATGCAACGCATTGTCAAAGGCGAAGTCATCTCTTCAACGTTTGATGAACCGCCAGAAAGACACGTCCAAGTCGCTGAAATGGCAATCGAAAAAGCACGCCGCTTAGTCGAGCATGGCAATGACGTTGTTATTCTTTTAGACTCTATCACTCGCTTGGCCAGGGCCTATAATACGATTCAGCCACATTCAGGTAAAATCCTGACTGGTGGTATCGATGCCAACGCCTTGCATAAACCTAAGCGTTTCTTCGGTGCAGCACGCAATATCGAACAAGGCGGCTCATTGACCATCATCGCAACAGCTTTGATTGACACCGGCTCGCGTATGGATGAGGTCATTTTCGAAGAATTCAAGGGTACTGGTAACATGGAACTCGTGCTCGATCGTCGCTTGGCTGATCGTCGCACTTATCCTGCTATCGACTTGATCAAGAGTGGTACGCGTAAAGAAGAGTTGCTCTATCATCCCAACGAGCTAGAGAAGATTTATCTTCTTCGTCAAGCCGTTGCCGATTTAGCTCCGGGCGACGCAATGAACCTGTTGATCAACCGTTTAAAGAAAACTGGTAGCAACGTCGAGTTCTTGCTCTCTATGAAAGACTAAAGTCTACGCTTAAAAGATAAAGTGACTTGCAGATTAATCGTCAGTCATTTTATCTTTTTTTTATTAACGAAATCCACCTGATTTAGGTGAACGAAGTTCGGAGTGATATGGGTAAAAAAGAGAGTTATGATCAGGGAGGATATTCTTTTCGTTTGCCCCTGATTGGATTATTGGTTGCTAGCACGATTGCAGGATGGTGGGCTTGGGAAAATAGCTCTACAGTAGCTGACTGGAAAGATCACCTTTTCCACTATGTCGATAATCAAGACATCGCTACGTTAGAATCGAAATATACGCCTGAGCAAATCATGAATGCTCATCGGCAAGAATTGCTGGGCAATGATAAAAAAACATTTCAAGAAACTATCTACAAATTCTATCCCTACCTTCTTTTTGACGTCAAATACACGGAAGATCAAAAAACACGCGAAGGGGTCGTTTTGTGGGGGTTGACTAACGGCGAAATTGTACTTAACACTGAAACGTGGGAAACAACCCATGGGTTTAAAGACTGCTTAGAATGCCAGGCATCGCGCAATGATTTTAAAATCATTCAAGCCTTATCTAAGCGGCAAGGCACATTGCCAATCGACGAGCTTCAACGCGAATTAAAAGTGGAACGAGAAGTCTTAGAGCCGTGGATTGAAAGCGCTAAGCAAAAACACCTCGTTGTTCAAAAAGGACAGGTCTTGCAGCTCCATTTTGAGAATCCACGCTTTTTAGTCGTACCTCAAACAAGGCTCAAACAGCATCTCGTTTCCAAACCTATCATCAATAGCCAAAAGGTTGCTAAGACTTATTCGCGCAGCCAAATCATTAATATGGCTCAAGCTGCATTTGGAAATGATTTTAAAATTAGGAACGAAAAAGAAATTTTTCTGCCGGTCTATCGTTTAGAAGTCCTGAATCCAGACGGCTCCATTTCAGCTTCTGAATGGAATGCTCTGTCAGGCCAACGCATCCAACCTTCTTACTTCTCTCAGCGCTAAAGGCTGGATAATGTGAATAAGAATCGCAGGTGATTCTTATTCACAGCCGCCCTACATGGCTTTACTCTCAGCCTCGCCAATCAGCCGCTCTTCTCAGAATAAGAATAAAGCCAACTTTCGCGAGTAATTTGCAATCAATCGCTCTCCGTGCTCATTATTTTTTCTATTACCCATAGCCCGGCCTCTAACACACTCACTTTATTTAAAGGTTAACAGAATATAAAACCGTTACCCTATGTGCTTGTTTGGACAATAGGAAGAATCAGATTCGATCGATTTCCATCCGGCAACCCGTGCATGGATGGCAGATGCTGTGAGGTGCCTTTAGGCCGATTGATTTTAAAGCCCACAGTGAGCGCTTAGCGAACTATTGGCAACGGAAAACAACTGATAGCTGGTATAAAATGCCACCAATGCTTTCTTATTCATTTTCAGGAGCATTTTATGGAAATCGCAGGGTCGACTTCCAAGTCTTTTATGAGTAAAAATAATCCCTTTCCAAAGCTTCATGAAACTTGTTTCTATTATCTTAAAAATGCTAAAAAAGTTTTTAAGAACTATCCACATAAGCAATAGACTATTTTTTGCAACAGGTTAAAGGAGTTTGAGCATGCCTGAAGAACTAAAAATCATTTGGATTCTAGCCATTGGCTTTGGAATCGCTTGTGCCTTTGGATTCATTGCGCAGCGGCTCAAACTCTCCCCCATCTTAGGTTATTTGCTAGCCGGTTATATCATCGGTCCCAATTTTCCAGGCTTTGTGGCCGATCCTGCCATGTCTGAACAGCTCGCCAATATCGGTGTCACTCTACTGATGTTTGCGGTTGGTCTCAACTTTAATTGGAAGGATTTGAGCGCTGTCAAGCAGCTCGCCCTGCCAGGTGCCATGATCCTCTCGGCTCTTTCGATCACAGCAGGGCTTTTGTACAGCATGTATTTGGGAGAGTCGGCACAAGCAGGCCTTGTCATTGGCTTGGCTATATGCGTATCCAGCACTGTTGTCATCGTACGCGTATTGGCAGACCAGCATCTCTTGCACACCCGTCAAGGACACATTGTGGTGGGGTGGACAATCGTTGAGGACTTAATCTCAGTCCTGGGTTTAATTCTTTTGCCAGCCTTTGTCTTGCCGGCCGGATTAAACACAAGCCCTGTTGCCAGCGTTATCTATTCCATCGCATTAGTCTTACTAAAAATGGCAGCCCTTGGATTTATTATCTACTTTATAGGCGAGAAGCTTATCGACAAGCTCCTCAAGTGCATTGCCAGAACGCGATCGCATGAACTATTTACCCTAGCTATTCTTTCCTGTGTATTTTTAATTGCCGTTGGAAGCTCCGCCATATTTGGGGTCTCGCTAGCCCTCGGAGCCTTCATTGCCGGAACAGTCGTTGGAAAAACAGATATGAGCCATCAAGCAGCAGCCAATGCTCTGCCTATGCGCGATGCCTTCGCTGTCATTTTCTTTTTATCTGTCGGGATGTTGTTTAATCCCATAGCAGTCGGCAACAATCTCCCTTTATTTTTTGGAATTTTGACCATTCTCCTCATCCTCCGCCCATTAGCAGCTTTCACCATTATCAAACTCGCTAATTATCCCAATACAGTGGCTTTTACAGTCGCCCTTGCCATTGGGCAGATTGGTGAATATTCATTTATTTTAGCCGAAGAGGGAAGCCAACTTGGTATCTTGCCTGAAAATGCCTACGATATTCTAGTAGCCTGTGCATTCATTAGTATTGCCCTAAACCCTCTTCTATTCCAACTTTTCAAGCCTTTGACAATCAAAAGGTGGAAGCAAAAGGGCTCGCAAGAAAAGAGCCCGGCGCAAAGCCAAACCCTTAAAGCTCTTTACGAAGAAGAAGAAGCACTAGAATCGTTCATGCCAAAGGTCGTCGTCATTGGCTATGGCCCCATGGGTCAAATGGCTGCCAATTATTTATTGGGGAAGAATTATAATGTCACCGTCATCGACCAAAACATCGATACGATTTCAGCTTTGAAAGAGAGTAAAATCGAGGCCATCTTCGGCGATGCCAGCCAGTTTCAAATTTTAGAACGGGCCAACTTAGAGAAAGTGCGCTTGCTTGTCATTACAACACCCGATTTTCAAGTGACTCAATCCATCATTCAAGCAGCTAAGCAAACAAATCCATTCGTTAAAATCATTGCTCGCTCGCACTTTAAATCTGATCTCCATCATGATCGATTTGGAGACATTCCCATCGTCTGTGATGAAGAAGCTTCGGCCGAAAAAATGGTCAATCTCATTAAGTCTCAATTAGACCATCTGAATAAAGACGCTCTCTCTTGAATGACTAAAAAAAAGCCCCTCATTCGATGAATGAAGGGCTAAGAATATCAATTCGATGAGCTACAGGTTTTGCGCAATCGCAGACTCTCGCAAAATCTAGTAGGCTGCAAGAGCCTCGATTAAAACTCAGGCTCTTTTTCTGCCAACCGGTCCGTCATCTCTTCCACTAAAGCCTGCAACCCTTCGCCATAAGCAGCTGAAATCTTGAAAAGGGTGTTAGGAGGGAGCTGATACGTACGATTAAACTCCTCGATATTAGCTTGCGATTCTTCCGTATCGATCTTATTAAGAGCAACCAAATAGGGTCTTTCGAGCAGTTCCGGATTATAAGCACCTATTTCTTCGCGAAGAACGCGAAAATCGCTCGAAGGCGTACGGCCATCGATGCCGGAGGCATCCAGGATGAAAATCAACAGCTTCGTTCTTTCGATGTGGCGCAAAAACTCGAGACCTAAGCCACGGTTGCTGCTTGCTCCTTCAATAATGCCTGGAATGTCAGCAATATAGACCCGCTTGTAATTATCGAGTTCGATGAAGCCCAAATTCGGTTGAAGGGTCGTAAAAGGATAGGCTGCTACCTTAACGCGCAGGCCTGCCAAAGAAGAAATGAGAGTCGATTTTCCAGCATTGGGAAAGCCCACCAAGCCCACATCGGCGATCAATTTCAGCTCGAGCTCGACGTGATGCGTTTGGCCATACGTTCCTTCTGTGCAAACATTGGGCGCTTGGTGAGTCGGCGTCTTAAAACTATCGTTGCCTCGTCCCCCTCGCCCGCCTTTACAAAGAACGAAACGCTCTTTATCGTTCACGAAATCGTAAAGAATTTCACCCGTACGCGAATCTTTGACCAATGTCCCGCAAGGAACTTTTAAGATGAGATCGGTACCATTACGGCCCTGACGGCAATTACCTCCACCATCTCCTCCATTTTGAGCCTTCAAAATGCGGCGATGACGGAACCAATCTAATGAACCAATCTGGGTATCTGCCTCTAAAATGACCGATCCCCCTTTGCCTCCATTACCCCCCGACGGACCACCCTTAGGGATAAATTTTTCTCTACGCCAAGCGACGACGCCATTGCCGCCTTTGCCCGCAACAAATTCAATGACTACGCGATCAACAAACATAATCCTCTTGGATGACTAAAACTAAACTTAATTGATAAGGAAGAAGGGAATCAGACAGTTTTGAATTCGGCTGAAGCCGAACTCAAAACGAAAAAGTTGAAAGTCGCTTAAGCGCCTGTTTCAATAGAAATGTAGGTCTTATTAGACTTACGGAAAGCAACAACTCCGTCTGCTAAAGCAAAAAGAGTATCATCTGTTCCACGACCAACATTCTTAGCTGGATGCCATTTTGTTCCTCGTTGTCTAACGAGGATGCTTCCTGCTCTAACGACTTCCCCTGATCCTACTTTTATTCCCAAACGCTTTGAGTGGGAATCACGTCCGTTACGGGTTGAACCCTGACCTTTCTTATGAGCCATGCTTTCCTTCCTTTCCTTGGCGCTTGCTTCCGATACCTGTTATTCTAACACGTGTATACTTTTGGCGATGGCCCCACTTGCGGCATTGGTTATGACTTGGCTTATACTTCAAGCTCGTGATCTTCTCACCTTTAACTTCGCCCAATACTTCGCCGTAAACGAGGAAATTGGCAATGCTAGGATTACCAACTTGAGTCTTTGCGCCGTCAAAAGCAAACAAGACCTGTCCGAATTCGACTTGAGCGCCTGCTTCGGCTTGAAGCAGTTCAAAATCGACTATGTCTCCTTCTTGGACGCGATACTGCTTTCCACCTGTCTTAATAATGGCGTACATTGTGAACCTCTTAACAATAAATAATCAGTCTTTTGATGTTTAAAAAATCAATAGAAAAACAAAGTTTACCCTAACCACCGTTTGAAATCAATCAGAAAAATGCACTTTCTTAAATTCCAATGTAGCCAATCTAAATAGACTCCTCTTTGCCTAATTCTTCTACCAATAGGTTATTTTCAAAGCAGGCAAAAAAAAGGGGAAAAGATAAAGAAGTTGACAAGCCGAGCGGGAGTTAAAGAAAGGATGGCCAGAACTGGAATCGAACCAGCGACACAAGGATTTTCAGTCCTCTGCTCTACCGACTGAGCTATCTGGCCAAACTTAAAGTGAGTACTTTATTTCATGTCTACTTTTTGTGCAATCACTTTGTTCAATATTTTTGCTTCTAGGGTTCATTTATCGCTCACAAGACTTATGAGCCCTATTTTTTTATTTTCTTTTTTCCAAAGTATGAAGCAAAATCATGTCTTTAACGACATTTACAGCTTCTTGCATTTGCAAATCGTCAACGCCAAACGTCTTGGCTTTTTTCCCCGAAAGCCACTCGCTTTCCTCATCCTGATCTTGCGCCTCTCCTTCTGGAAGCTTGCCTTTTAAGAACAATTGATAATTCTTATTGTGAGCCATGCGGTATTCGCTATTTTTGCTGAGCGTCGGCACAAGCTCCCGCCATACATTGGTACGATGCTGAATCGAGGGAATATAGTATTTTAGATACCAGGCTTTGACATCAGGTGCTACATCGCTCAAATTATCATCATAAGCCTCTGGAATGGTATCCGAATCGGGCGAGTCTGCATAAGCTTCCCCAATATCCTCTTTGCTCCAACGGCCTGGCGCCACAATGTCAGCCTTGACCCCTTGCTTTTGAGGCGTCTTGCCAGAAACGGTATAATACTTGCCAACTGTGACCTTGAAATAGGAAGTGCTTTGATTATCGGTCACGGTTTGCGTCTGAATAGTCCCCTTGCCATAGGTATGCTCATCACCCACAACGAGCGCCACACCATAGTCTTGTAAAGCTTGAGCCACAATCTCGGCAGCAGAAGCAGTAGCCTTGGATGTCAAGACGACGAGAGGGCCATCATAGGCTATCTTTCCATCTACATCGCGATAAAACCTTTCATCTCCGCTTGAGTACTTTGAAATGACGATGACACCATTGGTGATGAAAAGCCCGGCAACTTTGACTGCTTGCGATAAAAATCCTCCGCTATTGTCGCGCAAATCCAAGATGAGCCCTCGTAAATTCCCCTTTTTCTCAAGGCTTTGAATGGCATCGCGCACATCTTTTTCACTCGAAACACCATCGCCCTGATAGAAAGAATGCAGGGTGATTTTGCCGATGATGCCATTGCCAAATGTTTCAAAACTCGCATCGACCCGGTCATTGTTGAGAATGATTTCTTCGCGCGTGAGTCGCACAGTAAAAATATTTTCTGGCTGCTCCCCTTTAGCCTGGCGCTTAAATAAGAGCTTCACCTGCGCTTGTTTTGATCCATGCAACATTTTCATCACCCGGTCAAAGGGATAGTCCAAAATAGACGTTCCGTCGACCTCGAGCAAAATATCACCCGGTTGAATCAAGCCGCTTTTGGCAGCCGGCCCACTCTCTAGCATGCGAGCGACTTCAATTTTATCTCCTTTATCCCGCAAAACGAGCCCAATTCCTTGAAATTCCTTTTGTAGGCGCACGCGCATATCGTACGCTTCATTGGATTGATAAAAAGTAGTGTGAGAATCCAAACTGCTAGCAAGCGCCTTTAAAACGTGAATCGTAAATAAATTTTCCTGCTCAGCGGCTGGCAAAACATTGCCCTTATCACCTTGATAGAGGTATTGATTTTCAAATTCGTTCAGGCGGGTATCGTAAGAATGCAACACAAACTCTTTCTTTTGAGCCGTCGACAACTCTCCATAGCGCTGCTTATAAGAAACAATGAAGCTCTCCAGGCTCTCTAAAATCCGTTTTTTCAACTCGTTCTCATCGCGCGCAAAAGGTCTTTCAGCCTTAGCATCGCTCCCATTGGATGTTGCGTTGTCCAAATGAAAAAGAGCTTCTTTGTCATGCGTTTCAATCTCTTTGCGCAGTTTTCTTGAACGCTCGATGGCTTTTTGAAAGAGTTGATTGAGCTGCTTAAAAACAGTGAAATCATTGCGCTGATATTGCTCAACATACTGATTCAGTTGAGCATCTGTAAGATGGGCATAGGGAGCTATCTCACTTTCTAACAAATAGATTCGCAGCGGATCAAACTGATTGATAAAAATAGCAACTGCGCTTTGTAAAATTTTTCCCGACATTACGCGCTTTTCGACATGCTGGCTCAAAATCTGATTCATGATGCGATCAACATCGCTCGATTTAAGTAAATCCTGCTCATGGGCGTTAAGCGTAACACCCCCAATCATCCCTGCAAAAATTAAAGTTGTCAGCCAATTCGTCTTCATAAAAATGAGCTCCTTTCTCGGTGAATCTGTCAAAATAGTCTTTGACTATTAAAACGACAATCCTTTTTTGAAGAGCTTTTCCAGCCCCCTAAACTCCAATGGCCAACAAAAACTTAAGCCACACACAACGCACTAATAGACCTACTCATAGCATTACAGCATTCCATGAATTGTACCCTGATTTTGAACCTTAAAACCTCAATACTATGCAAGATAACCCTAAGTAAGGTATGACTTTATCCATTAATCCAAGAGCTTCACATGTGACTGATTGGTGGATAAAATAATCTCAAGACACTCTTATTCAATTTCTGCATAAGACTGAATTAAGTCAGCCTTTATTTTAATTAGCCGAAGCCTCCCCATTACTCGATTTATCAATTTCCAAAAAAGAAAAGAAAAGAAAAGACAATCTATCTATTAAATAGTGTTATCAACAGTATTTTTAATCAACCCCCAAAAAAACACTATTAAAGGTTTTAATAATTCGAACAGGTAATAAAACAACGTTAATTTCTTACAATTAATTACTGTTTTTGCAACAATCAACAAATGGATGAAAAATATTGCTCTCTTATGAGGATAGATATCCATATCTACCAATAATCGATGGCAAGTACTATACTCGCTTCTCGAATTAATATTATGGAATAACAAGTGAGGTCAGATGCCTTTAGATTCGCTTTCTTTTTACCCCTCCTCTTCTTTTGCCGACTATATTATCAATCCTTGGCTCCCCATTCCAAATGAATCTGAATATGATGAACCGCGAATAAAGCCACATGACAAAAAAGAGTGTTATACTTGTTGGAATGATTTGGATTATTCCAAAGATGGAGACGAATTGGTCGTCGAGCACGAAGAAGATGGGCACAAACATCCCGTTCACCTGAAATGCCTGCAAACTTGGATCGAAACTTCACACAATTATCATTGCTCCTACTGCAAACATCCAATCGATCCGGACTCTGTTTCTTCCTTGATCAATAAAGAAAGAGGAATCATGGCAAAGATCGAATATATGGGCTTGAAGATGGGAGTTGGCGCTTTTGTAGTAACGGCGGCGCTCGCACAGCAACCGGCAGCACATAGAGGCGATTATCCTTTTACTTATAACAATAGCGCAATCTTGATCGCGATAGGATCACTAGCAGCCACTTTGATCCCCTTTAATCCCCATGAATTGCAGCTATCAGAGAGAATCCAGCGCATCTTCAGAAGAAATTAAAAAGACTCGAGCGAGCTTTAACAAAACATAAGAGCTGATGATGCAGGGGTAAAACCAACTTTCGTAAGGTAATTGGCATCAGTGTTATGCTTCAAGGAGATGCCAAATTGAAGCACCTCTTAGATGGCTTTAGGAGATCTAAATAACACAGGGTTCCGGTGCATCTGCGATCACCCGTTCTATCTCAATGCAGATCATGAAATCTTCATCATAAAGAAGCCTTTAAGAAGCCTTTCTTTAAATAGAATGAAGTTAATGAAGATGAAATCCTAAATAAAAAGATCTTAAAGAATCCAGGTAGCATTAGAAATCAAGAATCGGCTATTTTAGTATCAAACCATTAAGCGCCATTTCGTTCATGATTCAAAAACAAGACCATTTTGCCTTAGAAAACTTTGAGGGACCTCTCGAGTTTTTGCTTTCTCTTATCCAGAAAGACGAAATCAACATCTACGATGTCTCTATCCAAGAACTCACCCAACAGTTTTTGGAAAAATTAAGCGAATGGCAAGCCCATTACCTTGAAAAAGGGGCCGAGTTTGTCGGAACAGCCGCCTACCTCGTCTGGTTAAAAAGCAAAATGCTTCTGCCCAAGCAAGAACAGATGGAAGATGAAGAAATCCAAGAAGAAGATCCTCATTTTGAAATCATCCACCATCTACTGGACTACTGCCGCTTCAAACAAGCCGCCAAAGATTTAGCCATCCGTCAAGAGCAGCAACAAGCCTGTTATTTTCGCGGAACAAACGCACCTGAATGGAAAAAACCTTTAGGCCTCAATGACGTTTCACTAGAAGAGCTCTCCTCACTATTTCAAGAAATGATGAAAAGATCGGAACAATCGAAAGGACAGATTCAAGAAGAGAGCTGGCGCGTTAGCGATAAAATTCGCTCCATTCGCCATCTCTTCCAATCGCAAGACTCATTCACTTTTGAAAGCCTTTTTTCACCCGACAAGCCTCGGTTAGAACTCGTCGTCATTTTTTTAGCCGTTTTAGAATTGATGAAATTGGGATTGGCGGGTGTCGGAAAAGACGCCACCTCTTCTCAACTTATCATCTATGCCAAACAAGAAGGTCTCTCATGACAAAAGAATTGAATTTTTTTCAAACCGAAGTGGAATTTAAAACTGAGATTTCCGAAGAACCTATCTTGAATAATTCCTCAAACACCAGCATCCAGGTAGAAGAGGGACCAGCTAATGAGCATTCTATACCGTTAGATGATACCCAGCCGATCAAAGAAGAAGAGGATGAGTTCGATGAAGCACCCTCGGCTCAAATTGATCAACAGATGCAGCAAACAATCAAAAAAGTGATTGAAGCCTTGCTTTTTACCAGCCCCGAGCCCCTTTCGCTTGCCAAAATACGAGAAATTACAGACACACTTTATCCTTTAAGACCCAGGCAACTGCGCCAGCTCATCGACTCGTTACGGCAAGACTACATCGCCCATCAGCGCGCCTTCAAATTAGAAGAGATTGCTCAAGGATACGCTTTGCGCACGCATGAAGAATATGCCCCTTATTTAGATATACTACACCGACAACGCCGCAGCGAGAAAATCTCTTACGCCGCAACTGAAGTCCTGGCCATCATTGCCTATAGGCAACCCATCACCCGTCCTCAAATCGACGCCATCCGCGGAGTCGACTCCTCAGGAACAGTCGTGCAGCTCATAGAAAGGCAGCTGATCGAACCAGTCGGCAAATTGGAAGCCCCCGGTCGCCCAACTCTTTATGCCACTACCAAAGAATTCTTGAAGCATTTTGGTTTAAAAGATCTGAAAGAGCTTGCCAATCAATTCGGCAACAACAAAAACTAATTTTTTAATTAAGCTATCGCATTTCAGAATAATAGGTTCGCCGTGCAAACAACTATTGAGCTCGCTGAATTCAACGCCCCTCATTTTCAAAATTTGCCGCCAGCCGCTCCTGCTCAAATCACCTATTTGGGACGGGCCATTGACTATGTCAAAAGTGAGCGAGGATGCTTGGTTATTTCGCAAATTTTAAGAGTGAGATCCGCTTTGGTTAGCTGTCCTCTCGTGGTGTCTCTTGGTGTATGGTTCAATTAAAAGCAATGTTACAATAATTATTCCTTCAGGTTTCGCAGGCATGGCAGGCTTTATCGGTGGGTCCTCATCAAAAGCCCCAACATCGAAGAAGCAGCTCAAGCTGGGCCCCTGATCCCCAAAATCTGGCTATTAATTCCTGGATAGAGATCCCAACTCCCCCAACTCAAGAATCCCTAACAGTAATGATCTCAACTTCACCCCCAAATGCTTCCAATCGATTAATACAAAATTCGATAGCTAGCAAACTATAAGCGATTAATAGGGCGGGTGATAATCTTTTATCGCTCAATCTCACCATAATTTCTGTTTCAATAAGCAAAGAAAATAGAAAATTTCAAATTAAAAGCGATGATTGATAAATCAAAATAGCAATCAAATTATAAATAATAGCCATCTTTATGATATAATAATAAAACTGCGAAAGTAAAAAATGTTTTTTTCCACGGCTACAGCCTTTATCTTTGTCAAAAATCCTCTAGTTTCCTATACTAAACAGGTATCTTCTCATTTAAAAATTTTTTAATGAGAGGTTGCTATTATAAACCTTTATATGGAGAAGGCAAACATGCCGACAATTCAACAGCTCGTTCGCCAGCCACGTGCTCCGAAGAAGCGACGAAGCAAATCACCTGCGCTCCAGAAGTGTCCACAGCGTCGTGGGGTCTGCTTGCAAGTGAAAACTAAGACACCTAAGAAGCCTAACTCAGCTTTACGTAAAGTAGCTTGGGTTCGTCTTTCTACAGGTCAAGAAGTTATTGCTTACATCGGTGGAGAGGGACATAACCTTCAAGAACACAGTATTGTACTCGTCCGTGGTGGTCGTGTAAAAGACTTACCTGGTGTGCGCTATCACATTGTTCGCGGAACATTAGACTGTGCGGCTGTTAAAGACCGTAAGCAAGGAAGATCCAAGTACGGGGCGAAACGTCCTAAGAAGAAGTAACATTAGGATATTCCATCAATGAATATCCTGGTTCGCGATTCGCGTTTTAAGTAAAAACGTCAATCACGCACAGGTGTTAAGGGATTTGAGATCCCTGATTCCAGGTGAATCATTGAGATCTTCTATTATCAAATTAGATTTAATTGCTCATTTTTTGAGGAAATCATGTCAAGAAGACACAGTGCAGAAAAACGCCCGACAGAACCTGATCCGTTATACGGCAGTACAGTTTTGTCAAAATTTATCAATAAAGTGATGGAAAGCGGTAAGAAATCGACTTCCCGTCGCATTGTTTATAATGCTATCGAAAAATTCGCTAAGAGAGTGAAGGCTGAAAATCCTCTCGAAGCATTCGAACAAGCTTTAGAAAACGCAAAGCCTGCTTTGGAAGTTAAATCTCGCCGTATTGGTGGAGCAACTTACCAAGTACCTATCGAAATTCCAGCTAACCGCCGTTCATCAATGGCTATGCGTTGGATTATTGGACACTCAAGAGGAAAAGCTGGTCGTTCTATGGAAGATGCTTTAGCTTCTGAGCTCGCCGATTGCTACAACAATCAAGGGACAACCATTAAAAAGAAAGATGATACCCACCGTATGGCCGAAGCTAACAAAGCTTACGCCCACTATAAGTGGTAATAAGGAGGATACATCATGGCAAGACCTGCTAAGGAACAGCTTAAAAACGTTCGTAATATCGGTATCATGGCTCACATCGATGCTGGTAAGACAACGACTTCAGAGCGTATCCTCTATTATAGCGGACGTTCGCACAAAATTGGTGAAGTTCATGAAGGCGCTGCCACAATGGACTGGATGGCGCAAGAACAAGAGCGCGGCATCACCATCACATCTGCGGCTACCACTGTTTTCTGGAAAGATGCAAAAATCAACCTGATCGATACGCCTGGACACGTCGACTTCACAATCGAAGTAGAACGTTCTCTGCGCGTTTTGGATGGTTCTGTGGCGCTTTTCTGCTCGGTATCGGGCGTAGAGCCTCAGTCAGAAACCGTTTGGCGTCAAGCAGACAAGTACGGCGTTCCTCGTATTGCTTTCGTTAACAAAATGGACCGTATGGGTGCAGACTTCTTTGATGCTGTCCATACAATGCGTGAAAAGCTCCATGCGAATGCGATTCCTGTTCAGTGCCCAATTGGCGCAGAAGCTGAATTTAAAGGAATGGTCGATCTCGTCAAAATGAAAGCCTATTTCTTCCACGACGAAACTCTCGGCGCAGATTGGGATGAAACTGACATTCCAGCTGACTTGGTTGAAAAGTGCCAACAGATGCGCGCTGAGCTTTTAGAAGAACTAGCTACAATCGATGAAGCCAATGAAGTCTTCATGCAGAAAGTGCTCGAGAATCCAGATTCCTTGACAGAGGCTGAGATCAATGCAGTCATCCGTAAGGGCGTTTGCGAAAACAAATTCAACCCTGTTTTATGCGGATCTGCCTTCAAAAACAAGGGAGTTCAACAGCTTCTCGATGCAGTTGTTGCATGGATGCCTTCTCCACTCGATCGTGGAAACATCAAAGCACACGACCTCAACACAGACGAAGACATCATTTTAACACCAGACGATGAGCAGCCGCTCGCAGCATTGGCATTTAAAATCATGACTGACCCATATGTTGGTCGTTTAACCTTTATTCGTATTTACAGCGGAACCTTGACAAAAGGTATGACTCTACTCAACACCACGAAAGGTGAAGAGGAAAGAGTCTCTCGTCTGCTCGAAATGCACGCTAACAAGCGTGAAGAAAAAGACGAATTCCACACAGGCGATATCGCTGCTTGTATTGGCTTGAAGAAAGCGACAACGGGAGACACCCTTTGCGCACCTAAGAGACCAATTCTTCTCGAGAAGATGGAATTCCCTGAACCTGTTATTTCGATGGCGATTGAACCTAAGTCGAAAGGCGATCGCGAAAAGCTTGCTATGGCTCTTTCTTCCTTATCGGTTGAAGACCCGACTTTCCGTGTGACAACAGATGAAGAAACTGGCCAGACGATTATTGCAGGGATGGGTGAGCTTCACCTAGAGATCTTGCACGATCGTATGAAGCGCGAATTTAACGTTGAAGCTAACGTTGGTAAGCCACAAGTGGCCTATAAAGAAACGATCACAACTCCTGGTAGCAGCCAAACGAAATTCGTTAAGCAGTCAGGTGGTCGTGGGCAGTACGCGCACGTCGAACTCGAAATCCGTCCGAACGAAAAAGGAAAAGGAAACGAGGTTGTCAGCAAGATTGTCGGTGGTGTCATTCCAAGAGAATACATTGCTCCAACAATCAAGGGTATTGAAGAAGGCTTGTCAACAGGCGTTCTGGCCGGCTACAATCTGGTCGACGTTGCCGTCGATATCGTATTCGGTTCTTACCACGATGTAGACTCTAACGAAATGGCGTTTAAGATTTGCGGATCGATGGCTTTAAAAGAAGCTGCTCGCAAGTGTAAGCCTGTTATCTTAGAGCCGATCATGAAGGTCGACGTCACAACTCCTGAAGCACATATGGGAGACGTGATTGGTGACTTGAATCGTCGCCGTGGACAGATCGTTGGTCAGGAAAACCACAAAGGTGCTGTGATTATTCACGCTGAAGTTCCTTTGAGTGAAATGTTCGGATACTCGACACAGCTGCGTTCGCTCTCTTCTGGGCGCGCTACCTATGCAATGGAACCTAGCCACTTTGAGCGCGTTCCAGCAAAAATTCAGGAAGAAATCATTAAGAAGTAAGAGTTGTAAGGTTATTATGGCAAAACAAGAAAAGCAGCCTAAAGCAGCGAGACAAAAGATTCGCATTAGGTTGAAAGGTTATGATCAACGTCTGCTTGATCGTTCAACAGCTGATATTGTCGAAACAGCTAAGAGAACAGGCGCTGCCATTGCAGGTCCGATTCCTCTTCCAACGAGCTGTGAAAAGTTTACGGTACTCCGTTCTCCAAACATCGACCGCAAATCGCGCGAGCAGTTTGAGATTCGTACGCACCGTCGCTTAATCGACATTCTCAATCCAACAAGTAAGACAATCGACGCTTTAAAAACATTGACTCTCCCTGCTGGGGTAGACATCAAAATTAAAGCTTAATTGTTTACACGATTGAGTTTCGCTTTGCAGAGGCCGGTAAGAGTACCGGCCTCTTTTTTTTGTCAAAAAATTTACATTCAAGAGAAAAGCATGAAGAGCTTAATGAATTTTCTAGCTTAGGAGATAAAGGGAGGGCAAAGGGAACTTGTGAAAGGCATGGCGTGCCGTAAAATCCGCATCCTGAATTAACCCACTATCAAGTATTTTGCTCGGCCATCAATGAAATGGCTTTCCACTGCCCCGTTCCGATACGCCAAAAATAAAGCATTCCAGCAATTAAACTATAGCATACGCAAATGAGCGAAGCCTCTTCAATCGATCCGTGACGCTGAACGATCCAAAAATAGGTGGGAAGAACGAGCAGAGCCCAAACAGATACCGATCCAGCACACATCAAAAAGAGCGTATCTCCAGCTGCTGTTAAAATACCTGCAAAAAGCAGGCGGATTCCTTCGCAAAACAAATAAAAACAGATACTAAACAGGCAGAACCTTAGGCTCGTTCCCAAAGAAGCAATTGCCTCTTTAGAAGCGCCCGAGAAAAAGTAGGCTGCCACCTCGTCGGCAAATCCCCAAAAGAGTCCCAACAGGATAAGGAAAAATAAGGCGTGCAAGTAAATTCCTGACCGAATCATCTGCGGAATTCCAATCATTTGCTTCGCGCCAATTAAATTGCCTGTCAGCGTACTCGCTGCCTTACTAATGCCCTCTGCAAAAAAGAAAAATAAGATCACCATGCTTTGCGAAATACCGGCAATGAGAATATGCTGCTCGCTGACGAGCGCCATCATGTGATAGAAAGAGGCCCACCCGCAAAGCTCGATGACAATGAAAAGTGCGCTCGGCAATCCAATGCGCACACACTGCCAAAAATGATACGGCTGCAAGGCGAAGCGATTCGTGCCGCATTCGCGGCGATTGCGCGCATTGAGAAAGACGGCTGCCAAAGCAAACACTTGAAAGACCGAGCTGCCACTGGTTGCAATTGCCGCCCCTACGACTCCCATGGGAGAGAGATAGGAGCCCAAGCCAAAAATCAATACATAGTCCAACCCGGCATTGAGAAGATTGGCAACAACCGCAACAACTGTCATCAAATACATCTTCCCTTGCCCGACAAAAAATCCGCAAAGAGCTCCATAAAGGGGAAGGCTTGGCCCAAAAAGCATCATCCAGCTAAAATAATCCTTCTCTAATTGCCTCTCCGGATCCACCCCATAAAACCATTCCCCTCCGTATAAACTCAAAGGGATAAAAAACAGGGCAGAAAAAATGCTCAGCCAAATCATCTGCCAAACAGGCTCGCCCAAACGCTCTTTCTGTCCGGCTCCATTGTACTGAGCCACAAAAACTTCGGCGATGCTGGTCAAAACCATCCAACCAAAGACGAAAGCCCAACCAAGTGTCATGGCATTAGACACCGCATTAAAAGCTGGCACAGAAAAACGAGCCAAAAAAAGGCGATCGACAAAGACCATTGATGAGACAGATAATGAAGAAAGCATTAAAGGAAAAGCGATGTACATCATCTCTTTTAAACTTCCTGACTTATAGGGCGTTAAAGTCACTGTCAATCACCGTCCTTTTTTTGAATTGAAAAATCATAAACGGGTCGCAATTAATAATGTAGAGATTATTTCACCCGTCAATTGTACAAACTATGGCCAAAGCCAGGCGTCTTGCTGTCACGCAATAACGGAAGAGGCCTAGCTATTTGGAAGCCAGGATAGATGATGGAGATCATAGTAGGCATAATGCAGTTACGATCATTAAAGCCCTATTTTGTGTATAGCAAAAATCATCATTCTGCTAGCATCGGAATCATAAACAAAAGATTTAATCTAGAGTAAACTATGAAAATAAATTGCGTGGCCGCGCGAACAAGCATATATCGCTTTCTTCATCAGCTCATGGTCTTTATTACACTCGTCAGTGTATTAACCAGCTGCGAATCTAGAAGAGTGATTGTCAATGGCTTAGAAGAAAAAGAAGCTAATGAAATCCTCGTTTTTCTGTCCACAAAAGGCATTAATGCGACGAAGGTCCAAGCTGCAACAGAAGGCGGTGGCGGTGGAAAAGGCATTTTATGGAATATCAGCGTTGAAGAGACGCAGGCTAACGAAGCGATGGCTCTTTTGAATCAAGTGGGGCTTCCTAGACGTCGAGGCCAAAATTTACTCGGGATTTTTGCCAATACCTCTCTTGTTCCATCCGGCATGCAAGAAAAAATCCGTTACCAAGCAGGCCTAGCCGAGCAAATTGCGAGCACGATCCGTAAAATTGACGGCGTTTTGGATGCCGACGTGCAAATTTCTTTTCCGGATGAAGATCCTCTCAATCCCAATGCTCCAAAGCAAAAGATCACAGCTTCCGTCTATGTTAAGCACAACGGCGTTTTAGATGATCCCAATGCCCACCTGACAACCCGCATCAAGCGACTCGTCTCTGGAAGCGTTAACGGACTCGATTATGACAATGTCACTGTTATTGGAGATAAGGCTCGCTATGGAGAAACACCCCTTGGGGGCTTAGGCGGCAGCCTCGGCGACGAAGAGAAGCAATATGTAAACGTCTGGTCTATTGTATTAGCAAAAGACTCTCTATCGCGCTTTAGAATCATTTTTTTCGCTTTCACTATCTCCTTAGTGCTCTTGTTGCTGGCCTTAATTTGGCTTCTATGGAAATTTTTGCCCCTCCTCAAGAAGGTGGGTGGATTCAAGCAACTTCTCTCTTTCCATCCCATTCAACTGGGAGATATAGCAACCGAGGCTAAAGCGCCGGAAGCAACGGATGCCAAGAAAGAGGAAAAAGCCAAAAAAAGTGAGGACGATACAGCTAATCAGGGAATTGATGAGACTTAATCGTCTCCTGCCACTATAAAGGATTGCTATGGATAAAAGAGGCTGGATGATGCTTAGAGTTTTCATCAACTGCTATAATCCCAAAGCTGGCGAGGCGCTGCTTAAATTTCTTCCACAAGAAGAAGTTCAAGCCGTCCTCAGCCAAGATATTCGCTCGACCGATTTGACTCCTATTCTCTATCAACCGCAAAAACTATTAGAGCGGATGCACTACTCCTGGATCGAGCCGTTGCTTGGCGGTTTTCCAGAAAAGCTGCATCCCCTTGTCATGGCGGCTCTCACGCAGGAACAAATTTCTGGCCTCAACCCAGTTATTGCCCCTTCCACTTTGTCCAACCCAGTTAAGACTTTTATTATCAATCAACTCTACACCCTTTTAAAGGCCGACGAGCATCTCCCCTACGATTATCTGCCGGAGACAGATCTCTCTCCATTGGGAACATGGAGTAAGGCCAGGCTCACAGAACTCATTGACTTTTTAGGTTTGCATGATCTAGCCTCTGAGATGCGCCATATTGTTGATAAGAATCAGCTGAAAAATATTTATACTTCTTTGAGTTCGAAGCAATTTTATTATTTGAAGGTCTGCCTCCATCAAAAAGAAATTCTATCTGTTCCCAAGTTGGGGATCGATCCTTCCAAACGCGATAGCACAAAGCTTAAGCGCATTGTGCATCGGCGTGGACTCTTGCGTCTGGGAAAGGCTCTTTGCGGTCAACATCCAGACTTCGTTTGGTATTTGGCCCATACCCTGGACACGGGTCGTGGCAAGCTTATTTTGAATGCCTACCAGCCAGAAAGCGTCCCACAAGTGACCTCCTTTTTAAAGGGACAGGTCCTTAATCTTATGAATTTTCTTAAAAGTGAGTAACTGTGAGTAAAAAGTTTTTTAGCTTAATTTATGGCGACCAGATTCACACCGCCCCTGAAACGAAAGTCATACCCGCCGATTCTTTTTCTGTCTTGCAGGACGCCTCTCAAGTTCTAGAGCTCATCAAGCAAGATGCTGAAAAATATCGGATGCAGGTCGTCAAAGAAAGCGAACAACTCAAAGAGCATGCTGAAAAAGAGGGGTACGAAGAGGGCTTTAAAAAGTGGGCTGAACATTTAGTCAATCTTGAAAAAGAAATTGAAAAAGTCCACCAGGAACTGCAGCAACTGGTCATCCCAGTCGCCCTTAAAGCGGCCAAGAAAATTGTTGGGAAGGAAATCGAGCTGTCGGAAGATGTCATTGTCGATATCGTAGCAAGCAATTTGAAAGCCGTTGCCCAGCACAAAAAGGTGACCATCTTCGTCAACAAGAAAGATCTGGATGTGCTCGACAAAAACAAGCCTCGTTTAAGAGACCTCTTTGAAAGCTTAGAAAGCTTGTCCATTCGCCCCCGCGATGACGTTGCTTCGGGAGGATGCATCATTGAAACAGAAATCGGCATTATTAATGCTCAATTAGAACACCGTTGGCGCGTGCTTGAAAAGGCTTTTGAGGGCCTTGTCAAAACAAGTCCAGAGCCAGAAAAAGGGAGCTAAGGTATCATATGCGTAAATCTAGATGGGTTTCCTTTAAATCCCTTCTGTGTCTTCTGGGCATTTTAATTTTGCTGGGACTGGCACCAGAAAATCTCTATTCTCAAACCGATGCAACGCAGCCTCCAGCCGCCAATAGCACTCCTGCTGCGCCAGGAGCAGCAACGCCCCAGACTCCGGCAACCGAAGCCGCGCCTGGGCGTGCAGCAACGAGTGTCAGAGAAACACCTCGCCCTCTTCGCGCGACGCCTCGTCCTCAGTATAGGCCACCAAGGCCCACGACTCCAACGCCCGAAGAGCAGGCTTATCAGGCTACAGAAGCTCAAATTAGCGAGCTCAAGCGGCCATCTCTCATTACACAAGCCGTTTTACTGACACTTTTGTCGCTCATGCCCTTCATCATCATGATCTTGACCTCATTTTTGAAGATCGTGGTCGTCCTTTCCTTATTGAGAACCGCATTGGGTGTGCAACAAGCCCCTCCCAACCAGATTATTAACGGGGTCGCATTCTTGCTCAGTCTATTTATCATGTATCCAACCGCCGTTAAAATGTATGAAGCTGCTCAAGGTACTATCAATCAAAAGAATGTGCCTGAATCCTTTCTTTCTCCCGGCTCTTCGACCTATGTCATCGAAGTGGCGGCAGCCGCCAGCGCGCCAATGAAAGATTATCTGAAAAGAAACAGCTCTTCGCGGCATCAAGCCCTATTTTATCGCTTAGTCTATCGGGGCTTGCCGGACGATTACCGTGAGACTTTAAAGCCGGACGACTTTATCGTACTGGTTCCGTCTTATATTACAGGGCAGTTGAAGGATGCTTTTGAGATTGGTGTTTTGATCTACATCCCCTTCTTTGTCATCGACTTGGTTACATCGAATATCTTGCTTGCGATGGGTATGATGATGCTATCGCCAGTTACCATTTCGATGCCGCTGAAGCTCTTTTTGCTAGTGATGCTGGATGGCTGGACGATCCTGATCGAAGGCCTTGTCAAAACATTCCAATAGGAGAGATGCATTATGTTTCAAAGCCAAGTCATTCAGCTCGCTTATCAGGGAATGTTATTGATTCTGATCTTATCGGCTCCTCCGATTTTAGTGAGTATGTTCTTTGGTATCATTGTCGCCATTTTTCAGGCCGCGACCCAGATTCAAGAGCAGACCCTATCATTTACAATTAAGCTCGTGGCCGTTACTTTGACGCTCATGTTTCTGGGAGGATGGCTCGGGGCGCAAATCATGTCCTTTGCCAACGACATCTTCACCAATTTCCCTCAGTGGAGTGTTCAAAGTGCTCGCTAAGGCCAGATTGGAAATCAGATAGATTGGAATCGATATGACAGAAGACTACGTCACGCTCTACATTAATACCGCTTTTTCTGTCTACGACCCTCTGTCGTTTTTTTCCTTGATGTTCCTCTTTTTTGGAAGAATGATGCCCATCATTGCCCTAGCACCTTTTTTTGGAGCGCGTGTACTTCCACATCCAGTTAAGGTAGCCCTCACAATTTCCTTATTTGCCATTTTCCTCCCCCAGCTCGTATTTGTCACAACGACACCTATCACCTTTAACCTTTTGCTCGTCCTCTATTTTTTTAAAGAACTTTTCGTTGGAATTTTAATTGGGTATATGATCAGCCTCCCCTTTGTCATCGTGCAAAACTCAGGGATTTTAATTGACCACCAAAGAGGGGGCTCAAGCTTGATGGTCAATGATCCCACTATGCAAAACCAGTCTTCGCCGCTTGGTACACTGTTCAATCTTGTTTTGATCTATCTCTTTTTCATGATCGATGGCCCTTTCATGATCTTAGACATCATCTCGCAATCCTACTCGATTCTTCCGCCTGATAAATTTATCACCGCTAAGTTCTTTACAACCGATTCGAACGTCGTCATCGATGTCATGAAAATTGTGGGTAAAGTCATGATTTTAAGTACCCAGCTAGCAGCACCAGCTCTCATCATGATCCTCATGACCGACTTCTTCTTAGGCGTAGCCAACCGCCTTGCCCCTCAAGTTCAAATCACATTCTTGGGGATGCCACTGAAGTCACTACTCGCACTAGCCATCGTCTTTTTCGGCTGGCAGCTCTTCATCAAGCAAATGATCAATGAAAGCTATACGTGGATCAATTACCTCTATAAATTAATCGATCAATTCCAGCCTGCAGCGTAAATTGACACATATGTAATCGCATAATATTGGTAGCAACAAAGTTGCGTGAGTCCAAGTTCAAGAACCAATAGATTGTTTAAGAATTCCGGCTAAGCGCCAAAATAGTCTAACCAAATGGGATAACCCCCTCCTTGCTGCAGCGGGCTTTTCTGAGCCTTTTCCCAGGCTTCCAAGGCCTTAGCATTGAAGCCTTCAATGATTAAATTGGCAATCTTTTCAGTCAAAGAATCTATATTTAAAGAGAACTGAAAATGACTCAATACGCTCATGCAAAAAGGCATTTGAACGCTTGAAGGATTCCAATTCAAATTTAGCTGAAAGGCAAAAGCATGCTCCCTGTCAATTGCGCTGAAATCACCTTTTAGCCGATCATCGATTTGCAGCGATTGAGGATCGATAATGCGATAGTAGGCATCGCTGCCATAGCCAGTCTCTGAACTACTTAACCCGATTAAATTGCCTTGATTGTCAAAATAAAGTTCGCCCCTAACTCCCCAAGGATTAAACGTTCCTCTAAGGAATAGATCGAAGTGTTTCAACAAAAAGGCTAAGTGCATACGGGCCTGTTTTTCTGCCAAAAGAGACTCCGTTTGATTCATCTCTTGAATCGATTCTTTGCCCGCTTGAGAAAAAGTCGTGCTAATCCTTTGCAACAAGACTTTTTCGATAACAGTATTAAACTTGAGAATCTCCTTTATCATGTCAATTGGCAACCCAGACATTGATGTGCAAGCGGTAGAGCTTGCCTGAATCGAAATAGTGCCTATTCGATTGATACGAGCTATCTCAGCACCCATTCGCTGCTTTATCTCAGGTCGTCTGGTAGAGAGATTTTCTACAACGATTTGATGGCTGACGAAACTTTTGCGCTCAACGTATGACGAGGAAGAAGTAGAAAGAATCTTGTCAGCCCAACCTAGACAAGCCGATCCTAGCATGGAGCTAAAAGGACGCCGATAACCGGGTAAATTAGAGCGAATTCTTTTTTCAATAATAGCATCCCATATAGGCTGCAGAGACTGATTTGGCCAATTTACATTCATGTCTGCCCCCTCTCATTAAAAGCGTTATAAACTGACTACAGGTCAATGATATCAATTGCGGCGAGGAAATGAACACTTGTAATCAAGCGATAAGAAGGAAGAGAATAGCGAGATGTCTTCTATCACTCTATCTCAATAATTCTATTTGTATGTCCAGCCTTTTGTCTTGGAATGTTTTTTGAACTGGCAGAAGATCATTCATGGATTCAACAAGCAGAGGATGAAAAAGAAAGGCCAAAAGAATGGAAAACCATTTTTTTGGCTAATTCGCATCTAACGAGAATAGTTTAAACAGACTTCCAATACTTTAACCACGTCGGAAATTCAAACCTTGCGACCTCAGCGTCTTTCGCTATATCTCCTGCTGCCTCCGCTTTGCTCTGTGCTTTTAAAGCCTTTGCATTCAGTCCTGCTATGACCTTAGCGCTCATTGCCTTTGTCAAGGGAGTCTGAGTTGGTTTATCTTCAAAGCGCTCTGCCTCTTTGAAAGGCCCTTCAGGGTTGATAGAAGGATCCCATTGATAGTTGAGACGAAATTCTAAAAAACGTTTATTATCTCCATTGTCATCGCTATGGGGGCTGCTTATAGTCCCGGAATTAACAGGAAGATAACCTTTGTCTGCTATCCTAATACCAATGATGTCGCCTGCATCATCTAGATAAACCTCACCCCAAACTATACGTGAACCTAATGTTCCCTTTTGAAATTCAGAAAAATGATTCACTATAAAATCAACGCATCCATCAGATTTTTGTGCAATTTGTTTAGCAGTTAAAAGTTCTTTTTCCTGTCCCATCTCTTTAATCGATTCTTCCGCAGCTTCTCCCACCCCTTTACTAACACTTTGCAGCATGGCTTTTTCGCTAGGCTTGTTAAAATTAAATATTGTTCTTAAGATCTCAGGCGGCAAGTCATTGAATGTTTGTTCTGGCTTATCAGCCCCAACATCCTCCAATTCGCTCGGACTTACATCCAACTTGGAAGGTAAACCCACTTCGCTCGGGCTAACATCAACTTTTTCTTGCACCTTAGCAGGCGTATTGAAATTGGCATGAGTTTTCATAATTTCATGGCTCAAAATAGTACGCCGCTGTATATAAGCCGAAGAAAAGGAAGATAAAATTTTATCTGCCAAATTGGCCACCATAGACTCTAAAGTCGATCGAAAAGAATGCTGAGCACCAGGCAGTTTCGACAAGGTAGTTTTTTCAATGATATTATCCCAAATGCGAGAAGAATCTGGTTTAATATTCATATTGTTGCACTCCATATTATTTTATCAACTAGCCCGCTTCTATTATAAATAATAAAAACATTATCAATCAAATTTTGAAATTAATTTAATTTCTAATTAAATTAAAAAAGATTCTTCGCTTGGTGCTTACTGTGGGATAACTAGGATAATGACAGCTCGGAGAACAACTGATTGTAGAAAACATGGGATTATTTGAGGGCAAAAAAGAAGCTCTTCAACTCTAGGAGCTTTTGTAAATACTTTAATCGTTATTCTCTCAAAACGACCTTAAAGCGCGATGAAACTTTTTTAATAAAATCTTTCATTTTGATTAATTTTTTATATTAATAGAAAGTATTGCCAAAAATTCCGCAAAAATAAAAAGGAGTGGTAATTGCTTGCAATTCCACCCCATAAAAAGCCTGAGAAATCAATCAATGCTTGGGCTCAGTCAGATCGTAAATCTGAACCGCCATTTGGCTGATCTCCTCAAAAATCGGGAAAATGTCGTCGATGGTTGGCAATTGTCCATTATTGACCGAAATCATGAATTCAATCAGATTCCCATTTTGCCCCTCCACATAGCCTGCCAAGGTTTGGGTGGTTAGAAATAACTGTTGCGTCGCAAGATTAAAAGAAATACCTGTTCCCGTTTTGGCTCTTACCTTGCCAACGGCAGGCGTGTCTTTGGCATAATTAGAAAGAGAGCCGTCTACGCCTAAAATGGGCAGGGCATCATAAAATTTCTGAAAAGCTTTTTTTGGCCACTTTTGCAGGTAATGGAGCAGCTCTACTTCGGCTTGCGGAGTTAAACGGTTATCATCGCCCCCAGCACCATCTAAGAAAACATAAGAACCAGGAGAGAGTTTTACCTCTTCCTTTACGAATTTTCCAAGCTCTAACATTCCCTGTTCAAATGTTTTTTCCTTCTTCCGGACGGCTAATAGCATAGGAATCAAGTCTGCGCCAATATTATGGCTGACTTTTAAAATGAGCTTGGCATATTCGGATAAAGGAGCGGAAGTCCAAACAGCCAGGGGCTCTTGATTGGAGAAGAAATGCTCCGCGGGCAGAATGGAGCCTTTTTCATCTCCATTAACTGCGATTCCTTGTGCTTGCAAGGCTTGAATGAAAGCATCTCCCGCAAAAAGGGCTGGATTTTGCACATTAAAGGTGCGAACAAGGTCTTTTTGATCGATCGGAATCGTTCCCTTGACAACGATCGTCTTTCCATCTCCTTCAGCACTCATTTCGATATTTAAAGGCTCTCCTTTAGCAACGGTCTTGACCTCGCTGATGACAGAGTAGCCATGCACAAATGGACGCCAATCGACCGAAGCCTCCCTCCCAAGATCGCTTGGATTGATAACTAAATCAATTAAATTTTCATTGATCATCATGGGAGAAATCACGACGCCGCGCTTTTCCGTCGTTTCAAATAACCGATCATCAACCATGACCCGCCCTTCAATTTGCTTAATCCCCTTTTGGCGAATCTCTTTGGCAAGGGCATTCAAAGCCAGTAAAGGATCTTCTTTTGTCAAAACTACACCAGGTACGTTATTGGCAATCGTATGATCGAGGGGGGTAAAAGCTATTGTATGTGCGTTAAGATAGCGCCCACCCATCACAAGATCGCCTTGACCCACCAAGATTAAATCTCCTTTTAAAACCCCGTCTTCAATAGGCCCTGTCGCAAAGACAGGTGTACGAAAGCGATAATCCTCGCCATAGGTATGCATCAGAGCAGCCACCGAAAATAGCTTTGTTGTCGAAGCCGGCAGCATGAGATGATCCGATTGGTGATCTAAAAGAATTTGCCCGGTGGCTGCATCTCTTGCCAAAATTCCCCAATTGGCGTACTTGTATTTTGGTTTCTGCATGATTGTCTGCATCTTTTGAGGGAGCGGACTCGACTCACAAGCTACAGAAAAACAACATAAAATAGCTGCCGCTAAGCCAGTAAAAGAGGTGGATTTGATCATGAGATGCCCTTACGTGATTGATTAGAGTAATCCAAACGTTATGCTCGGAGTTGTCTTTACCAATCTATCTAAAATTATTTTAAGGATAAAGCCGTAAACACCTTAAAGGCTCCCAATAAGGCTTAGATCGATCTTTACTATTAAATAATAGCCATCCAATAATTATTCATTCTTTATTTAACTACTATTAATATACACCAATAGAGTATGCTAGCTTTATTTCATTAATAAATAATGAGGGTATAATGATTATCAAAAAATTGAATCGCTTATTAATGAGTTGTATCTCTTTAACCCTTTTAGCTTCCTGGGCGCTTCCCACCGCAGCTTCTCGCCAACAGGTGACTCCTTTATACGATGCCGAGACCATTCAAGCGGCAAGACTGGAGGCCGAAAAAGAGCATAAAAAGAAAAAAAAGAAATCGCACAAGGTCACCATAGAAGATCTCCGATTTGCCCATTTAGCGCGCCAAAAAAACAAGCTCGCCTATTTTGCCGATCGGGATGGCTACATTTGGTTTTATGACAAAGAAAATAAGTATACTTACTTTTGGGTAAATTTTTATCCTGCATCGGTCAAAGCTTGGAACGTAAAGTTTGCCTGCGCTGAAGCCGCCTTTCAAGCCGCTAAATTCAATCACAAGCCCAACCTGTTCGCCCGCTTTGCCCATTTGAATGGGGAAGAAGCATGGAAACTTGCCAAACGTCATAGCTATGAGCAGCGTGCCGATTGGTATCAGGTGCGCGATGGGATTATGCTGGAAGTATTAAGAGCGAAGTTCAACCAACATTCCAACTTAGCCCAACTCTTAGTGGCGACTGGAGATGCCTATTTAGTCGAACATACAGACCGGGATGCCTACTGGGCTGATGGTGGGGATGGCAAAGGGAAAAACCGCCTAGGCCAGCTTCTCATGCGTATCAGAGGCGAAAAAGGAGGTATTGGCGAGGTTTCCAAGCCTTCGAAATACCGCAAGTTTGCCAGCGACTAGCCTCAATCATTCTTTACAAAACCCGTGAACTTCTTGCAAAAACTTATTTTTACAAGATTTCACGGGTTAGCGCTATTTAAACTCATGAAAAATTCGCTACTAGATTAGCGAGGCGCTGCTTTTCCTTAATCAATTCGCTCATTTGCTTCTCATTTTTTGCCAGAATCTCTTCTTCCATGCCGTGTTTTTTAGTCGCATCAGCGATCTTTTTCCATACGTCTTTATTCACTTTCAATTCCATTTCCCATTTTCCGCCTTCGCATTTACTCATTTTTTTCAAGTTATTCAATAGCTCTTTTTCCAAAATTTGCTGTTTACTGCCTAAATCCGGATCAGTCGGCTGTAAAGACCGAATCTCTTCTTCAATTACTTTAATTTTCTCTGCTATCTTTTCTTTACCCTCTTTCTCGCTACCAATCGAAGCGTATAAATTGGCCATCTCGGCATACTTACCAGCAGCAAATTCGTTTTTAAAGCGAATCAACTCCTTAATCTCTGCCGTATTGACTTCAATATTTTTATACTTTTCATTAATCGCTTTTAATTGACTATGACTAGCAGCTAAAGCCGACTTGGTCTGTTGCAGTTCGTTGAAAAGCTTTTGCGTAGAAATGCGAAGGCCAAAAAGAGAACTAAAGAAGTTGCCAACTTTTTCGAAGAACGTTTTCTCTTTTCGTTCCTCTTTATTAGTCAACTTGGCTTGAATCGAACTCAATTGCTTGGGCGCAATTGGCTGATCAATAGATTGCTTGTCAATAATAGATTTGAAAATATTGTGAACAATTCTGCGTTCATCCGTTGTTAAACTTTTAAGTTCATTCACATCCGCCTTCTCAGCCATGTGATAGACAGCAGCTGCATCATTTTCTCTTACTATCATAATTAACCTCGTAAAAAATTAATTACAAATCCATATTTACATTATAAATTTAAATATTAATAATTCATTAATTTAAAATTATATAACAAAAAAAGTGTTTATTTAAGATCAAAAAGAAAATATTTTCACCTCTATTTTATTCATATTATTCATTGGAAATGAATATAAAATTAACGCAATGTAGTTGTTATTAATTCTAAAAAAACGAGATTTAATTGATGAATTTAACAATCAATCTGCCGTTGTAACCTTACCATCACATCGAGAATTATCTTCAGTCTCAGGCTATTGCGAGCATGCCTGTTTTTTCTTCCTCAAACGGCTCAACAAGTGTTGTACGGGATGGCAGCTCTAACGACTTAAAGCATTTGCTTATAGGCGTTTGCGGAATAACCTTCATTAGCTTTGCTTCACGCTACCTGCTTGAAAATAAAAACTGGCTGGAAATTATCTGAAAGGATGGATGAGCGCATTGCCGGGTCACAGTCTGTCTATTCAGCTTTTAGTGATAAAAAGATAGATCACTTCGAAGAATTTGCCGCTCTCGCACTAGGCATAAGCATGCTTCCAGTTCCAGAAATCGATGCTGAACAGGCCAGATGACGTCAACATGCGGGCTATTTTAAATCTGTCAAATGGAGTGTATTCCCCCCTCACACTGAAGACCACAAATTCAGCACATGCTATTTTATATCACCGAGAAGGGGAAAGCATGCATATCCTGGATCCAAATATCGGACTGCTTGCCTGCCAAAGAGAGCACGCCTTTAATCTTCTGTCTAAGGTAATTTCCAGCTATTCGCCGCCAGCTGGTAGAACAGATCACAATCTCGAGGCAAGCCGCTTTGACATTGCTCTACAAAGTGATCAATTACCCTGGAAAAGAGTATTTGTAGAAGGCATTGGGTAGGATCAGCCTATCGAAGGGACTATTGCCCCTCTCCGGCACGCAGCAGCCGCTCAGCGATTGTTTCCCACAATCCTTCGCGCGAAAAATCCATGTCGACCCATGCAACCTTTGCATCTTCTTGATCGAGCTGCCGCAAAATCTGATAAAGATTTTCGGCTACTGGATCCGGATCATTGAGCGAGCCCATCAATAGAACGCGTTTGCTAGATGGATAAAGGCGCTCTTTAAATCCCAAGACAAAATCGGCTTTTTCAATCTCCATCCCATTTCCTAAAATCAACTTCGCCTTAGGTGCATAGTGGCGGAAAAGCTGGCCGGGGCAAAGAGGCTGAGCATGCCTAAAAGCCTTAACGCTATCAGGATGGTATCCCAATACAGGTTCAAAAAGCTCTGCGGAAAGAGCACCTAAACGGACAATGACCCATCTCGGGCTGTCATAGTAAAGAATGGTCGATTCTAGCCCTTTAGCGCATGCACCTCCATCTAACACCGGAAAATCTGGACCAAAATCGCACTCGACGTGCTCAGCTCTTGTCGAAGATGGTTTTCCAGATAAATTGGCCGATGGCATGACAAGGGGCCCGACTTCTCGAATCACCTGTAAGGCAAGATCGTGATTAGGCATGCGAAAACCGGCAGTTGGAAGATCTGCACGCGCAAGAGCCGGGACTAAATGGGGTTGAATGGGAACGATGAGAGTCAATGGCCCGGGCCAAAAAGCCTGAGTCAAGGCTTCGAAAAGAGGTGGAAGCTCTTGCGCGTATTTTAATACATCGGCTTGGCTTGCCACGTGAATGATCAAAGGATTATTCAGCGGCCGCCCTTTCAACCGAAAAATCTCTGCGACGGCAGCCGGCGTATTCAAACTTGCCGCCAGTCCGTAAACTGTCTCTGTCGGCATGGCAACAACGTGCCCAGCTTTGAGCTTATCAATAGCTTGGTCAATTGAAATATGCATAGATTTATTTCAAACAGGTAATGGAATCATGAAGAGCCTGATCGAGCTGATCAATCTCTTCAAACGTATTATAGAAAGCAAACGATGCCCTGGCAGTAGCCGGCACATTAAAAAATTTCATGACAGGCTGAGCGCAGTGATGGCCCGTGCGCACCGCAATCCCCTTTAAATCCAGGAGCGTCCCAATATCTAACGAGTGAATTCCATCGATCACAAAGCTGATCAGAGCCCCTTTTTGAGCCGCTTGACCAATGATGCGAAGCCCTGGGATGTGCGAAAGCTTATCGGTTGCGTACTCCAATAAACGATGCTCATAGGCTTGAATATTGTCGAGTCCAATCTGATTAAGATAGTCAATCGCAGCTCCTAATCCCATCACCTCTGCAATCATCGGAGTCCCAGCCTCAAACTTTAAAGGCAGTACATTATAGGTGGTTTTAGAAAAAGTGACGGTTTCAATCATGTCGCCGCCGCCTTGATAAGGAGGCATTTGATCAAGAAGCTCGGCCTTGCCGTATAAAATGCCAATCCCCGTTGGCCCCATCAATTTGTGCCCAGAAAAGACAAAGAAATCCATGCCCAACTCTTGCACGTCGATTTTCAAATGGGGTGCGCTTTGTGCACCATCGACAAGCACCTTAGCACCGGCCTCATGTGCCTTTTCAACAATCTCTTTAACCGGATTAATTGTCCCAAGCGAATTCGCTACATGCGTGACAGCCACAAGCTTAGTTTTAGGGCTCAAGAGCTTTACATACTCATCAAACAGGAGCTCCCCTTTCTCATTCATTGGAATGACTTTTAGCGTCGCCCCCCGGTCTTCGCATAAGAGTTGCCAGGGAACAATATTAGAGTGATGTTCCATGGCACTGATGAGAATTTCATCGCCCGGACGCACAAACGCCTTGCCGAACGAATAAGCGACCATATTGATCGATTCGGTTGTTCCACGTGTAAAAATAATCTCTTCCACTTGGGATGCATTGAGAAAGGCCTTTACCTTATGGCGTGTTTTTTGGTAATCCTCGCTCGAGCGAATCGCTAATTCATAAACAGCGCGATGCACCGTTCCATAATGATTGCGATAGAAATCGTCAATACAGTCAATGACAACCTGCGGCTTTTGAGAGGTGGCAGCTGAATCTAAATAAACAAGCGGATGGCCATGCATGGTTTTGCCAAGCATTGGAAAATCTTGCCGAATTCGTTTGACATCAAGCTGCTCAATCCCCTTCATAGTCAACCCTTGGTTAAATAGCGTTGTGCTTTTTCCGATATTAATTCCCTTAACGACTCTAATGGAATCATTTCAATAACCTGTTCTGCAAATCCATAAATCAGGAGATTTTTCGCTTCAGATTCTGGGAATCCACGCGTCTTCATGTAGAAGAGCTGTTCCGGATCTAATTGCCCGACCGTCGCTCCATGAGAAGCCTTGACGTCGTCTGCAAAAATTTCAAGATTTGGCTTACTATCTGCATGTGCATGATCACTTAATAGCAGATTATTATTCAGTTGAAAAGCTTCAGTTTTTTGGGCAGCTTGGCGGACCATGATTTTACCCTCAAAGCTTGAACGACTAAAATCATTTAAAACGTTTTTAAACAGCTGATAGGAACGACAATTAGGCGCTTGATGATCGATAAAAATGTGCGTATGAGCCTCACACTTACCGCCCAACATGCACACACCATTTAACAAGGCTTCCGCATTTTCTCCTGCTAGAGAAATGCGATAGTCTGTGCGCACCGTCATTCCCCCATCCGTGATACACACAGTCTTAAAAGTTGACTGCCGTTTTAGATGGGCTCTAACTGCTTCAAAATGCCATCCTTGCGGATGCTCATCATTCAAGATTTGAGTATAGTGAACATGAGCGTCTTCCTCTAATACAAAATCGGAGACCTGATTGATAAAGTAGCCATTGGTTGCAGACTGCTTCAGCGCCGAAATCACTTTAACATCGGATTGAGCACCCACAAAGAGATTGATTCTCGGCATGAGCATGAGCAATTGATCCTGCCCATTCACGAGATTCAACACCTGAATCGGTGCTTCGATAACGGTCTTGGGTGGTACATAAACAAAGGCCCCTTGCCTGTGCAAAGCGCTATTGATGATGGCAAACGTATCGTCTTCTTCTTTTAGAGATTTCGTCCAATGATTGTTAAAAAACGTACCAAATGTCTTTGTTGCCTCTTGCAGGGTTGAAATGACCACTTGCGATGGCAAAGCCTGGGTTTGCGAAAGCTCTGGACAATACTGCCCATTGACAAAAACGAGAACGGATTGCTGGCATTCTGGATAAATGAGAGAAGCAATTTGTTCAGATGAAATGCCAACTTCTTCTGGAAGCTCATAATTTTGAGAAAAGAGATGCCGCAGTTTGATGTAGCGGTAAGCCTCTGTTTTTTTTGTCGGTAAACCAAGCTCTAAGAATTGACTCCACGCTTTCTGACGGGCTTTTTGCAAAGCATCTCCTTGATGCATAGCGGCAAGATGCTTTTCCAACAACGTTGTAAAAATTTTCTGCTCTAGCCCCAACTCTGCCATCATGAAACAACCCCCTCTTTCGGCGATCGAACGAGCCAGTCATAACCTTTGCTCTCTAGCTCGAGTGCCAAATCTGGACCGCCCGATTGGACAATTTTTCCACCGAGCATGACGTGTACAAAATGAGGTTTAATGTAATCGAGCAGGCGTTGATAGTGTGTGATGAGGAGCAGGCCCATCTCCGGATTCATCAATTGATTAACCCCTCTTGCTACGATACGCATGGCATCGATGTCCAAGCCAGAATCCGTTTCATCCAACAAAGCCAGTTCCGGACTCAAAACAGCCATTTGCAAGATTTCATTGCGCTTTTTTTCACCGCCCGAAAAATTCTCATTGACGTTACGATTGCGGAGCTCAGGCTTAATTTCCATCTGCTTCATTTTTTCATCCAAAAGCGCTTCAAATTCACTCGTAGAAAGCTCAGGCTTGCCTTCTGCTTTGCGCTTAGCATTGTAGGCAATTTGAAGAAATTGGCTGTTGCTGACGCCTGGAATTTCAACCGGATATTGGAAACTCATAAACAACCCCAAATGGGCTCTCTCTTCCGGCTCCATCTCGAGCAAGTTCTGCCCTTTAAACCATGCCTCTCCGGCAGTTACTTCATAGGCTGGATGGCCGGCTAAAACTTTTGCCAGGGTAGATTTACCAGCACCGTTAGGGCCCATGATCGCATGAATCTCGCCTGGTTTAATGTGAAGGTTAACACCCTTTAAAATAGGAGTCCCGTCGACTGTAGCGGTTAATTCTTTAATTTCTAGCATCACTCATTCCTAATCTAATATCCAAACGGAGCTTAGCACCGCCTGGATCGACCTTAATATTTATTTGATTGATTACCCTACTGAATTTTCCAACTTAATGGCCAAAAGCTTTTGCGCTTCGGCGGCAAATTCCAAGGGGAGTTCTTTGATAACATCTTTGCAAAATCCATTAACAATCATATTGACAGCATCTTCTTTGGAGATTCCGCGCGATTGGAAATAGAATAACTGCTCTTCATTCATCTTGGATGTGGAAGCTTCGTGCTCAACTTGGCTGGAAGCATTACCCACTTCGATATAAGGAAATGTATTGGCAGAACACTTGTCGCCAACCAGCATAGAGTCGCATTGAGTATAGTTACGCGCATTAGCGGCACGAGGAGCCACTTTGACTAGTCCTCGGTAACTATTATGCGATACATCGGCAGAAATGCCTTTGGAAACAATCGTTGAACTCGTATTTTTTCCAAGATGAATCATCTTGGTTCCAGTATCGGCCTGCATATGCCCATTCGTCAAGGCAACGGAATAGAATTCACCAACCGAATGATCGCCTTGCAAAATGCAGCTTGGATATTTCCACGTAATGGCAGCACCCACTTCCACCTGCGTCCAAGAGATTTTCGAACGAATACCGGCGCAGCGCCCTCGCTTGGTAACGAAATTGTAGACGCCCCCTTCACCAGTATTGGGATTGCCTGAATACCAGTTCTGCACCGTTGCATATTTGATTTGCGCATCATCCAAAGCGATCAGCTCAACTACGGCCGCATGCAGCTGGTTGTTGCTAAAGGCAGGTGCTGTGCATCCCTCCAAGTAGCTAACATAGGATCCCTCTTCGGCAATGATTAAGGTGCGCTCAAACTGGCCAGACTCTTTATCATTAATGCGGAAGTAGGTCGACAATTCCATAGGACAGTGCACGCCCTTGGGGATATAGACAAAAGATCCGTCGCTGAAAACAGCCGAATTAAGCGTTGCAAAGTAGTTGTCGCCGATTGGAACAACGCTGCCTAAATATTTGCGCACCAATTCGGGATGTGTATGCATAGCCTCAGAAATCGAACATAGAACCACGCCCACATCTTCTAATTTCTTCTTAAAAGTCGTTCCAATAGAAACAGAGTCAAAGACCATGTCAACGGCAACATTGCTCAAACGCTTCTGCTCCTCTACCGGAATTCCCAAGCGCTCGAAAGTCTTTAATATTTCAGGATCTACTTCACTCAAATCATTGAGTACAGGCTTCTTTTTAGGAGCGGAATAATAAGTAATATCTTGAAAATTAATTTTAGGATAATTCACATTCGCCCAAACAGGCTCTTCTGATTCTAGCCACCTTTGATAGGCCTTGAGTCGGAATTCCAAAAGAAAATCTGGTTCGTTTTTTTTAGCCGAGATCGCACGAATGGTTTCTTCATTCAACCCTTTGGGAAGACTCTCCGTTTCCACATCTGTAACAAATCCATATTTATAATCGGAGGCGTCGCGACTAAACATCGACGATTCTGCAGTCATACTAGTCCTTTATCCCAATAATAAGCTTAACTTTGTATTCATGATATTTTTAAAGACCGTCAATTAATAAAATCATTTAAGAAGATGAAAGTGGAATCGACCAAAAAGAAAACTCTCGAAGGAGAATTTTAAAACTCTTAGAAGGAAACTCCCTCTAGCCTGGCCAAGACGCAAATGAATGTTTAAATAAATTCATTTAATTTGATGACAGTCACTTAACACATAAGAAAGCATAACCTATTCAAGAGGGACGTGTCAATTTGTATTTATAACCCTTCCTTGTCATTATAATTGCAAAAAAACATTGACACCCAAACAAAGCTATGCAATTTTAACTTTTTTTTCCGCTAACCTAAGAGACGATGTGAACATGCTTAAAACAGCCTTATCTCTGCTTCCTCAAAGACTCCAAATCCCCATTAAAAAATTTGCCAGAAAGTTTTTTAATAGGCCCTTAGGAAGGGAAGAACTTGCGGATGTTTATTTAAAAGGACAGGGCATTGAAATTGGCGCGCTACATCAACCTCTTGCAGTCAGCAGACATGCCAGAGTGAAGTATGTCGATCGGTTTTCTCTTAAAGATCTAAGAGAACACTATCCTGAACTCCGTCATCTTCCCCTCGTTTCCGTCGACATTATTGACGATGGAGAAAAATTGAGCACCATCAGCAATGAAACGCAAGACTTTGTCATTGCCAATCACTTTGTGGAGCACAGCCAAAATCCTCTCTTAACCTTAACCAACCTATTCCGTGTGTTAAATCGAGGAGGCGTATTGTACATCGCTCTCCCAGACAAACGCTATACTTTTGATAAGGATCGTCCCATCACACCGCTTGAACATCTTCTAAAAGATTATAGCCAAGGGCCCGAACAATCAAAACAGGCACACTTCGAAGAATGGGTGCGCCTCGTCAATAAAATTGAAGAGCCAATCGCAGCCAAAAAACAGCTAGATAACCTTATCGGCACAGATTACAGCATCCACTTTCACGTCTGGACGCAAAGTGAAATGCTCGAAATGTTTCTCGCCTTAAAAAAACAGCTGCAGATTGCATTCGACATCGAAGCATGCCTTAAGAACGGCGGTGAATTCATCCTTGTTTTGCGCAAAAATTAAGCTCAATTAAAGCAAATAGGCGTGAATCTATTGACCCCCTAGGTCTCTTATAAAGCGATTGTTCATGAGTGCATTTGCCAAACAATCCTGTCTCTTCATCATCCGTTTTTTTCTATTTAGCTAATTTTTTATACTGTTTTCTATTTAGCTAATCTTTTATAAAAAATCACCCGCGTAAAAATAATTAAGAATAAGCCGGTAATTTAAGTAAAAAATAAAGGAATAATCATGCCTATTGCAAATTGTATCAATACTTTTTCAAATGACCGTTTGCTTGTAGATGCTTCGGTAGAAATGTTTGCAAAAACAAATAATAAACTCATTGTACCACCTGAAATTGTCCGCCTTATTTTTTTATTCTTGGATAAGGCCAGCGACTTTTGCAAAGTCAATTTAGTGAATCGAGCCTGTTATATGATCTCGCAAGATCCCACTTACACCCCTTTCAACTGGGTTCTCTTCTCGCCAGTCATTGAGCGTCAAGAAAAAAGCAGCCCTATACGTTTAATCTTTTATGCAAATGAAAACCAAAATGAAGAGCGATCGCCTATTCTAGTCATGGAAAAATATGTCAAACACAATTACTGGAAAAAGCTCATTCAATTATTTCAAGCCGAAATGCTTCCAAGCGAGGAAAAAATACTCGATCACCTGCTCCTTGCGGCTGATCAGGGCTATGAATGGCCCATACAGCACCTCTTAATCTTTTCCAAAGAAGGTTACCTGGGAATCAATCCAGCAGATGAAAAAGTCGAAAGAGACTATTTCGAATTAGCCATGAAGTGGGCTGAGAAAGGATCTCGAGCCGCTATCGAATTTTTAATGTCAACTTTTGAATCTGCTGAAACAGGGAATCAAAAAACCAATCAAGAGCGCCTAGCGCTTGTCAAGAAGTTTGCATTTCGAGGCTCGGAAGACGCTATTAGATTCTTACTAGTCGCATATGGCGAGGGATTCCTTGGGCTCAACGTGTTTGACGCCAAGATTCAACAGGAAGGATTGGCATTGGCCCATCAATTTGCTCAGCAAGGCTCAGAAGCTGCCATCGAATATCTATTAGAATCCTCTTTAGATGGCAAACTTGGACTGGACGAAACAGATCCAGATGTTAGAGACCAATATTTAGCGCTTGCAAGAGAGTATGCCGATACATTTCATTCAGAAGCCGCAATTGCCTTCATAATAAATAGCTTGCTTTATCAAATCATCGACCTTAACGATAAAGACGACATGCATGCTTGTCTGAAGACAGCAAAGCACTATGCAGAACAAGGATCGGAAATGGCCATTGAATTGCTATTGAATAAACTTGGCGACCAGTCAAACGAAAAGCAAGAGGCATTTATACGAGGAGGCGCGTGCTCTTTAGCGCAAACCTATGCCGATACATTTAAATCTGAAAAAGCGATTACTTTTCTTCTGAAAGAGCATTCTAAATTTAGCTCCGATACGCGCACAAAAGAAATAGGAGTCGAACTAGCTAAAAAATATGCCAGCGAAATGCATTCAGAAGCTGCCATTGATTGGCTGCTCAATGACAGCTATTTAACGCATTGGACACTTGAACCCATAACCACAGAAAAGCTAAAAAAGCGCTACACAGATGCGAAATTTTTCGCAGATTGCAAATCAGAAAAAGCCATCGAATATTTTCTAGATGGGCACCTCAGCGACGACGGTTTGGAACCTCTCCCTCTTTTTGATTTAGGACTGAATCTCACAGATTCAAGTACCTACAAAGAAGGCTTAAAAGAAGCTAGAAACTATCTGCAACAAGGTTCGATCTCAGCCCTCAAATTCTTAATCAAAGCCTCTTGCGTAGCACACTAATTCTAAAAAGGTAGGGAATGATTGTTCCCTGCCCTTTCACCTAAACTTTAATTTAATAGCCTATTGCTTTTATTGAACTGATTCAACAACAATCATTCCTCTATAAATTTCCAATCAGCCATAATTAGGTAGTCCCAAGCAGAATTTTAATAATTATAAAATTGCATCACTAACTTTTAGTAACCTTCACTCTTCTCAACCAAATTCTTTTTCAACCAACACATATTTGGAAAAATGTCGTATGATATCTCCTGCTTTTATTCCTTCTTCGATTAGACACCTTTCAGATGAAGACTTCAACACTCAGCTTTTTTTAACACTCTTTTCCAAAACTAAAAGAGCGCTGACAATTAATTGCGATCTCATTCAGAAGATTTTTTCATTTTTACCTCCATCAGGTTTATGTACAGCCAACCTAATCAATAAGACTTGCTATGTGGTTTACCACACTCCTCATCTTAAGGCATTCGAATGGATCTTTTTTTCTTCAGTGATTAGACAAAAAGAACTGCGACATCCTTTTCCCCTCATTCAATACGGCGATGGCTCTAGTTCTTTGCCCCCAGCCTTGTCCACAGTCGGTCCCCATGTATTAATCATGGACCGCTACGTCAAACACAATTACTGGAAACAGCTCATCGAGCTGTTATCCTCTGGCAAAGAATTGACATATGCTGACATTTTGGATCAATTCCGTTTAGCAGCCGATCAGGGGCATGAGCCAGCAATTAAGCATTTTATCGACTTGTATTTACAAAATTGCCTCGAATACGAGGAGGTTGATGAAAAAAATCATAATGAATTTTTAGATGTTATCCATCGATATGCCGATCGGGGCTCAGAAAGTGCTATTACTTTCTTAGTAGGTCACTTCATAGAAAACACCGAAAATGGCGACTCAAGCACACAGGAGAACCGTCTGAAACTTATCAAAAAATATGCCAATCGGGGCTCGGAAGCGGCTATTAAGGGCGTGTTAGATGTTTTTTGCAAGGGGGCATTTGGAATTAATGCAAATGATGAAAAGACGCAGAAGACATGCTTAAATATGGCTCAAAATTATGTTGAAAAATTTCAATCAGAAGCTGCTATCGAATTTATTTTGAAAGCTTACAAAGAAAGCCTACTAGGTTTTAACTGGAAAGATTACCAAGTTCAAAAACAGTGCATGCAATTCGCCAAAAAATATGCAGCTTTAAAATCTGAAACTGCAATTGCCTTCACATTAGACATGCAAGCAGAGCGATTTAAGCTCTTGCAAACAAAAGAGGCCCAACAGGAAGCTCTCCTATTAGCAGACTATTATGCCCGCAAGTTTAGGTCTGAAGAAGCAATTAACTTTCTATTGCAAGCTCATAATTCAAACAGATTAGGGCTTGCCAGCAGCGTTGAAAGAAGGAAGAAAAGAGATGCCCTGGCTCAAGAGTATGCCGACGCTGGCTCGGAAGCCGCCATTAAATTTATACTTCGCTCAAAAAGCATCGTAAAGCGCTATGAAAACGCCAAAAAATATGCGGCTCTTAAATCGGAAAAAGCTATTAAATACATGTTAAAGGCAACATGCAACAGAGTTTTTTTGCTAAGCTCTGATGAACCGATTGCGCATAGATGGAAACTGGCAATCAAGTATCTTAAACAAGGATCTTTAGCGGCTCTGAAAATGATGATTCATGCCTACCAAATAGAATTTGATTAGTTCTGTTATAGGTCGAAGACCTTGACCATCCAGTATTTACAAGCCGCATAAAAATAACAGGGTGACTTTAGCCGTTTGTATAAGCGCATGTCATTTCGAGCTGACAAGAGACGGAAGCGACGGGGCACTTTGGAGCGGTCTTGTTGCCAGCCACGACAATGATAGGCGATAAGGCTTGGGTCAAAAATAAGCGACCATCCTTTTTGCCTCAAACGAATTGAAAGATCAATGTCTTCCTTATACATGTAAAATGAGGGATCCATCACCTGATAAGGAGCTAGTAGTACGCTCTTAAGCGCTTTGTGGCGGCAAAACATCAATGCCCCACAAAGAGCTGGAACGGCTTCTTGTTTGCTATAGAGATGCTCTTGATACATCTTTCCCTGGTCTCGATCAAACCAGCGACCATACCAGCTGCGAAAGATGCCAGAAGAATCAATGCGACCCGTTGGCCTCTTTTGGCTGCGATCGTATCCAAGAAGCCATCCTGATAGCGCTCCAACACTCGAAGCTCTCTCTTCTTCCATGAGGGCAATCGCTTCTTGAATAAATGTTGGAGTCAAAAAGGCATCGGGATTCAAGAACACAACGTAATCAGTTTGCGGGGGAACATGGGATAAACCAAGGTTATTCCCCTGGCAAAAGCCGATGTTGTCTTGCTCCAACCTTAAATGGATAACTGGATCTTGAAGCAAATCTTTCAAATAAGCGGTCTCATTCGAGCCACTGTCAACAATGACGATTTGATCGACCAAACACGTTTGCTTTTTAAGGGCGTCTAAGCATGAGGAAAGATCAGCTTGGCTATTATGCGTGACAATAATAACCGAGCATGAAGGTTTTTTGTTGCTAATTGAAACGGTCTGCATAACGCCTTTAGTCATTAAACTGTCTGCGAATCAGTCACGACAAAAGTCACCTTGTGTTTATCGTCTTTAATAAGCTGCATGTAAAAATCTAAATCCTCCACCTTCTCATGCCCAACACTGATGGCAATTGATGGGAAAAGAGGAATCAAACTTTCAGCTTCTGCACTTCTTGGTAAAGACCTGCTGACGCCAATGATCCAATCATAGCGTTCTTGTAAACGGCTAATAAGCTCCTTAAATGCCTTAGAGCTCAATAATTCCACCGCATAACGGCTCGCTCCACCGGCTTGAATGACATCCCCGCGCGATGTTGATTCAATCGTTGGGAAATCTACCTGCCCTTCCAAATACTGCAAAAGACCTGTTGAAGAAGCAATCGCCGTTTCATCAAAATCCAAGTGCAGCAGAATGACTTTTTTGCCCTTTTTGACAAACAGCTCGATTAAGTCGGTCGAGTAATCAGGGCCAGATCCTTCAATAAGCAGCAGTCTTTCTGCCTCTTTGATGGCACTTAAGCCGCTATCCAAAATAGTCGGAGCCACATAGCTGCGCAGTCTGCGCAAGGTTTCAAGATCGTCGTCACTAATCGGCGTATCGGAATGAGGTTGATAGCCAGAAGATAATGTTCCAGAGACATGGTGCCCCATGAGCTTCAAGTTTTCAATCGAGACTTTCAACCCTTTGCTCAAAGTAGAGCCAAGTACGAGGCCTGCACCGATGATGCCTCCAAATACACCGCCCAGGATAATTGACATGAGTAGATTAGGCGTCATAGGATGAACTGGTGGTAAGGCGCGGTCGATTGGAGCCGATTGAATGACTTCCAGGTTATGGGTGATATTTTTAGATTCAACCATTTTAGCTATCTCTTCAACAATCAACTGATTGGTATCGACTTCTTGTTCGATGAGCTGCTCTGCCACCCATTTTTTGGGAATGCCAGCCATTTCAGTATGGATATTGCGCAAATGCTGTTTAATTAGCATTCTTTCTTGCCTTAAGTTCTCCATTCGCGATTCGATATAGTCTTTTAATGTGTTTTCCAACAAAGAAACTTGCTGATGAATAAGTTCTAGGCTCACACTTTGCAGGGCATAGACTTTTTCATCGACCAACTTCTTATTCAACTCCATCAATTGGACCATTTGCTTGAGATGCAGCGATAAAAAGGTCCTTTGCAAGGCCAATTCATTCTTTAATCGCTCTTGTTCTTTTGAGCTTTGGTTGTTCTGATCTTTCAGAGTTAAGACAAAGTTGCTAGCCTTTTTGATCATATCCTGGCTGATCGGATCGGTTAGACCCGCGCTCAAAGACGTAATTTCAAAATTCGGGTCTTCCATTTGAGAGATGAAAAAGAGATTTTGTCGAATAGTAGCCTCGATTTGAATCACCTGTTTAGAATACTCGACATACAGCTCTTCAGCAATTTTAAGATCAATGCCCTGATACTCTCCGGATGGATTTTGTTGGTGCGTCAATCGGGCTTGCAAGATTTTCTCGTGAACATTAAATAGACGCTCAAGATTGGTCAGATAAAACTGAAAGCTTTCTCGCGATTTCTGCCATTCGATCGGATCTGTTGCTTCAAGAATACTCAAGCGGTCAAACCACCCCTTAATCAAGAAGCGCGGATCATCTAAAAGATTGGATGGCGCCGGCTCAAGATGCTGATGAAAGCGATCGATCACGTCTTGCAGCTCAATCGTATATTGTTGAATTTCTTTTAGTTCCTTCAATTGCTGATCAAGCGAAAGGTGAAGGTCATCTCCGCGCAAGGCCGCTTTTTTTTGAATTTCGATTTCCAAACCATCGCAACGCTGCTTATAGCTGCGTATTTCAGCTAGTAGTTGATTGATTGTGGCTGAATCCCCTTCATGGAGCTTGTAGCTGTCATAGTAGACGTAGCTATTACTATGGACATTTTCCAGGCGTTTGAGCTCTAGTTCATTAGCCAAAAGCTTTTCGCGATATTCGTGTTGGCTTTTTGCCAAAAAATCCATTTCTTTATTTGTATCGACAAAGCCGGAATGAAATAGATCGTTAGACAAATTATCCGCATGCCTTTGCATAAGGTCTGTTAAATTAGAAGCGAGCTGCGATTGCCTCGTATGCAAGTAATCGAGCTGCATCTGGGCAATTTTGTTATGATGCCTTTTCAAATAGTCTTGATAGCATTGCATCGTCGTATTGATAAAAACGCTCGCTGCATGACGATCGCGGCTTTCATAAGCCAGTTTGAGGACGCCCTTATCAGCCTTTGCGCTTTCAATTTGGAGCCTTCTACATAAGTCAGCTGAGGTATTAGCCAAAGAATTAATGGCTAAGGTAATCTTTTGCGGAACAATATCTTGCCCTTCAGAGGCGACGAGGGTAAAGCTTGCTTGATCGGCGACAAAAGGCACTCCAAGCTTTCCTTTAGCCTTTTTTTCAACATCACCGGCTTCCTGCACCTCAAATGTCCCGTCTGCTTCCAACTCGATGATAAAAGCAATCGGTATTTCTCCTTGATAATCTAAAGCATCAAGGCGAACAGGACAGTGCAGATCTTCTAAAACAGGTTTTGGAGACTGTTTGAAAGCATTCCATGCAATAAGCAAATTACGGCGTATCTTCTTAGTTATCCCTTCTGCTTCGCATTGCTGTATAAGGGTTCCTTGCAAGTGCAGTTTGTTAATGACTTCCCGCATAAGCTTGCGCGATTTGATCAATGAACTCGCCTCATTTTCCTGCCCCCCTGATAAGCCATCGCTGCTAAGGAGTTGAAGCAAAGAGTTTGAAACCATTCCAGATTTAATACTTCTTTCCCGAAAGGTCGCCTCAGCACGATACTTAATGGGTTGAATGAGCGCTAACAAGGCGCCCAATGATCCCAAAACAATGACCCAACGCAAGATGCGCATTTTGGATTGGCGAAATAAAGATAAAATATCAGATAGCGTAATAAGAAGCTTATCGTCTGAATCCTTGTGCTTGTTCATTGCTAACCCTTAATCTCTAAACATTCTATACGTTCCATAAGCTGCTTGAGCGCCTAAACAGCTTGGCAGGAGTTGGTCGATGAAGCGGTTCCATTGCGTGATTGGCTTCTCGGAAACATAAACGGTATCGCCCGGCATTAAAAGCAGGCTATCATTAGGCAAGTGGATGATGTGATCCCAGGAAAGAACATAAATCTTTGGATTCTGCAGATTTCCCCGAATCACCTGTATGCAGTCTCGATTACCTGTAAAGGGAATTCCACCAGCCGATACAAGGGCTTCACGCAGCGACATAAAACCATAGGGCAAGTTAACCGCCCGCGGATGTCCGACCTCTCCCATAACCATGACAGTTGCATCACTTGGGGCAGCAATGAAGATACGATCCCCGCCATACATGACGATATTTTGCGTCATATCTCCCTGATTCATCAACTTGTACAAATCGATCGGCAACTGCTCACCGTCCCTTACCACATAACTCTTAAAAAAGTTGGCATTATTGGGCACTTTTGCCAAAGCTAGTATTTCGTAAAGGCGGATTTTTCCATCGACTGCAATGACAGGAGTCGCAACAGCGCCTGTCAGCTCAACTTTGCGCGATAAGCGATCTTTGTAGTTAAGAAAGACTTCTATGTCTTGAATCTGCTCTCGATAGCATAGTTGAATTTTTTGACGAGCCTCTTCCAGGGTCAAACCAGCGACTTCAATCGGTTCAATATCTGGCAAATCGACTTTGCCTTCGCTTACACGGAAACCGATGGTTTCGTTGATAAATTGAATAGAATCCATAACATCGCGGCGTTTGGGATGATAAACGGCGATATTGAGGATATCATCTTCAGCGATGACATCTTGATACTCGTCCATTGCATCACAGGCTAATTCACCAACTTCAACGCCTTCCATATCTAAAATAGCAAGTTTCCCCTGCCTGATTTTGTAAGAGTCGATGACAAATTCATCTGCCCCAAAAATATCATAGTGATGACAAGGGCGGCTGCAAGAACTGAAAAGGAGGAGACATAATAGGGCTGTGGCAAAAAATTTCATTACTAAACCATTAAAGAGGGCATAAACAAAAGAACCCTTGAGATAAGGGCACATATGCAAGAGAGTGTTGTCGTTTAAAATCTTTCTACTTTTAGGACTCATACTTCTTAGCTGATTTCGCATTAAATCGAAAGGTTTTTCTCTTTAAAGAACTCTCTTTAAAACAGATCAAATCTGCTTTGCAAGATTTAAAGCTTCTGTTTTAATAACCGTGCCCTATATATGCTGACCCAAGATCTACTATGACCCATTTTTTTGACAAAAAACTCTCCCTTTTCATTTTGTTCTTCAGTCTTCCGCTGTTATTTCTTCCCAAAATCAATCTCATTAGCTTTGATTCAGAAACAGCCGGTTTACGCATCGATGACTTTCTTTTGTTCTTATTTGGGGGATTATTGATCTGGTCACATGCCATGCTTCACAAGCGTCTATATAAAATCGAAGGATGGATCCTGGCCCTGACTTTCTTTTCTATCCTTTCATTTATGTCCAACCGCTTTTTAGTGGCCAACGGTTTTGTCCTTTTAGACGCCAAGATCTTTTACGCAGTCCGCCTCTTGGAATACTTCCTGTTTTTCTACATCGGCGCTTTAGCCTCCCGCTTTCATTTGGGCAAGGTTTTCATCCAGGGGTTTTTCGTTTGGAACTTTTTGCTCATGACCCTGCAAAAATTCAATTTAGCAGGAGCCATCACAGTCGTAGGTTATCACACCGATGTTTCAAGCCGCGTGCAAGGAATCGCTTCTTTTCCCTCTGAAATGGGGCTCCTGCTCAATTTGCTCTTTTGCTACATGATCTATGATGACAGCTATCGCTCTAAAATTGTCGATCTATTTGCTTCCCCCTTTTCACGCTATGTTCTGCGCAAAAGCTACTTGTATTGGATGTTTGGCTTATTTGGAATATTTGTCGTATTCACAGGCAATCGAATCTCTTTGGTAGCCCTATTCATATGCTTTCTTGGCAAACTAAAACAAGAGGTCAACTGGAAGTCAAGCGGAACCTTTGTCCTCATCGGCATTGTCACCCCTCTTGTACTATCGATCCTCGTCTATCTAATATCGCAAACAGATTCCATTTCCAGCCGCAGCGCCAGCTTGTTTTCAATGAAAAATATTCAATTGGCACACGTTGTCTGGAATAAAATCGACATGACCAAAAATCCCGTTGGTAACGAAGTTATTGCTTCAGATGACTATGATATGAGTTGGTGGATGCGTATTCACAAATGGATTTTTGTCATAAAAGTCTTCGTCCATCATCCAGAAATTTATTTACAAGGCCTTGGACCTGGCTTTGCCTGGTCGGCACTAGATGGCGGGATTTTGAGAATCTTTGTAGAGTACGGCCTGATCGGTTCGTTTATTTTTTGGAATTTTTTCCGCTCGCTAGCCCGCATTAATATGCAGTTAAAGTGGATGACGATCGCCTTCTTCATCAATATGGTCTTTTTTGATGCCTATTTAGCCTATAAGACGATGAGCTTTTTCTTTTTTGCTGCCGGTTATGCCTTTGAAACAACACACCGTCCACTCATTGTTGCAGACAAAAAAACAGGTCCTGTCAATCCGAATATGACTCAACAACTCGCATCTCTTTAGGCAGCGATCGCTATCCTCGAACGACGTTGATCAGAGTTGCTGCAGAAGCCAGCGATTGCCCAAGCTGATCCCATCTTTTTCAATTCCGATTTCGTACTTAAGAGCCTGCTGCTGAGAACAGACAGCAAACTTCAGCAGGATATCTTCTTGCAAGATTTGTTTTTTATTCAGAATGGAGCATTCCAATTTAATCTGGTATTCGCCTGGATGAAAAAGACTTAAGTCTATATCAAAAGCCAAACGATGAAGCCCCGCAGTTTCTATGATGTCCTTGTGTTCTTCGTGATCACAAAGGCGCGAACGGGCAATGGTCTGATTACGTGAATTTAAAACACTGAATCCAAGCATTAAATCGGAATGCGGCTTGAGAACTTCAAAATTCACCTGTAAGGCGGTTCGCTCGCCTTGATAAAAGAAGCCCGTATTAGAGCCTGGGAATGCTAAGGCCGCCTGGTAAATGCGGATGTGTTCATCTCCAAAATCACCCTTCCATTCCAAGCCTGCCACAGGACAGCTGCGGATGTAACGGCTGACACACGTTTCGATGGGCTCAAACGCCTTAAGCTCCCCTTTTTCAAGAAACACACCCTTGTTGCAAAGGGAGAGCACCGAGTTAATGCTATGACTGACAAATAAAACCGTACTACCTTTAGATCCCATTTCATTCATCTTTTTGAGGCATTTCTCTTGGAATTGAGCATCGCCAACTGCCAGCACCTCGTCTACGATCAATAAATCGGCATCTAAATGAGCCGCAATGGCAAATCCAAGACGCATAAACATGCCACTTGAATAGCGTTTGATGGGCGTATCCAAAAATTTCTCAATATCGGCAAAAGCTACAATTTCATCAAACTTACTGCGAATCTCTTGATAGCTCATTCCCATAATTGCTCCGTTGAGCAAAATGTTCTCCCTTCCAGTCAATTCGGGATGAAAGCCTGTTCCCACTTCCAAAAGACTTGATACGCGCCCTCGAATTTTGAGCCTGCCAGTTGTGGGCTCTGTGATACGAGAAAGAAGCTTGAGCAGCGTCGACTTACCAGCCCCATTGCGACCAAGCAAGGCCACGCGATCCCCTTCTTGAATGGAAAGATTGATATCTTTCAACGCCCAGAACTCTTCATAGGTTACCCTTGCTTGAGCCGGGGCGCGCCCAGTTAGGCGGCGCAATGACTGCTTTGCCCAATTAGTGGCAATTTCCTTAATTGAAGCATAAGGTTGTTGCTGCTCATGGGAAATGAGGTACTTTTTGGATAAATTTTCAATTTCTACAATAGTCATAACGCCTATCTAAATGATGTCTGCAAAAATACGTTCCATTTTACGAAAATAGTAAAAACCTGTCACAAGCAAGAGGGCATTAATCGCACACGACAAGAGCACCGCTAGAGGAAGGTCGGTGTGGAATTCTCCAAAACAACACCAGCGAAAACCCTCAATCATGCCTGCCATCGGATTAAGGAAATACAGCCAGCGCCATGGTCCCCCAGGAATAAGAAAGCTTCCATATCCAACCGGTGAAATGAACATACCAAATTGGACGACAAATGGGACTATAAAGCGGATATCTCTAAAGCGAACCGAAAAGGCAGCCATCCATAAACTTGTTCCAACCGATAATAGTAAAGTTAAAGCCATAAAGACGGGCAGAAAAAGGATCGTCCAATGAAGCGGCGTTCCAGTAAACAAAAAGGCTGCAAACAACAATCCCAGGCTAATAAGAAAATCGGTGAAATTCACTAAAATATAACTGATTGGCAAAATCATGCGCGGAAAATAGACCTTGGAAATCATTGAGGCATTATTGACCAAACTATTGCTAGAATCAACTAAGCAGCTAGCAAATAGCTGCCAGGGAAGCATGCCTGCTAAAATAAATAAAGGGTAATTTGCATGTCCAGAAGCTAATCCAGCAACTTTTCCAAAGACAAAGGCAAAAACGGCCATATTCAGCAATGGACGGATCAAGGCCCAAAGCACTCCTAAAAAAGTTTGCTTATAACGCACGACAATATCGCGCCAAGTGAAAAAGTAAAGGAGCTCGCGATAGCGAAAAAAATCCTTCAGATATTCTTTTTGCGTTCCACTCGCGTCGATAACAAGATTAAATTCTGCGCTTTTTTTTGACATACAGGAGGGATGCCTCGACTTAGCTATTGCTCTTGTGTAAAAAGTTTGCTATGAGAACGATGATTAAAATAAATTTTACTATCTTTATAAAATCATAATTTCAGTTAAACTTTTACGCTTTAACTGTTCAATTTTAAAATATAGAGAGTCTTTACAGAAATTTCCTTAGCAGAGACTCAATGGAAGCAACATAGCAAGGGAAGGAATAGACTGCAACTTAAAGTAAATCTTCTCCGGGAAATGAGTTTTAAGCAAATACGCAAGCTCCCTGTGTCTTTTTAATATTAAATGTGTATAGTGGGAATCATCAATGAATCAAGTCAATGAAATCGTATCTTCCAATATGAAATTTAAAACAAATAATCGGCAGTATCTCTCGATTGCCATTATTTTTTTCTACCTCCTGCCCTTGCTCTTCTTCGCATCCTATAGTATTGGACTCATGTCGCATCACAAAAGTTGGTCGATGCTCTCTTTTGGATTGTTACTGATCGCTTGCGGATCTTTATGCCTTATCCTGCTTATTTATTATTGGGAGCTCGCTTTAAAAGAAAAACTCCAGACTGAACAGTCTAAGCTCTTTCATCAAATTAGCTTTAATCCCGAAAAAGAAAATAAAGTTACCTCTCTAGACACCTCTCACACCTTCCCCCAGCTAATCGACAGTGAGCCTCACTCCATCAAAGATGATATTAAAGACCTGAGCCTACTAGAGACCAATTTAAAAGAAAGTCAAAGCGAACAAATGCGCTTAGAAGAAGAGGTGCAGAGCAAAAGCCTAGCCATCGAGCATTTAACCGAAGAAAATCAATTGCTTTCTGTCAAAGCCCAGCAGACTTCCCAGGATTTTTCCGATTATAAATTGTTTTCAGAAGAGCAACTCAAACAAAAGCAGCTGCAGATTAATTTACTGCAGCAAATGATCGAAGATCAGCGCGGCGAAATGGAAAAAAGACAGGATCAAATTTATCAGCTAGATACTAAAGTTCATGATTTAAGCTATGAAATTAAAACCCTCCTTTATCTGCATGAAACCGAATCTGCCCCAGCAAAAAAGGAAGATACTTTTAAGACAAAGATTAGCGGCCCGTTTTTAGAAGACCTAGATAATTATCCCATGCATACGAACTTTATACCTTCGAATAATCATTCCAACTCCGATAAATGGGTTCGAAGCATTCCTGAAGCCACTATTCTTCTAAAAAAATGCATTACCATGGCTCAGAAATTAACAGGCGCCAATTACTATAGCAATGAGGCGACAAGATACCGGGAATTCTCTTCCTCTAATTATGCTATCGACCAAAGACGCCTCTTTGACGGCCTAAGAAACGAAGAAGGTGGTTTAATCGTTGTCTATTCGCAAAAAGAACATAAACTCCTTTTTGCCAATCACCAATCCAAGGCACTTCTTGGTTGGAGTCCCGATAAGTTTACATCAGACTTCTCCAGCATCATCCAAGAAGGATTGGCCGATTGGAAGAGAGGATTAAATACCCTGTCCTCCGCAACAGAATCGCAAATTCGCCTACTGGCTAAAAATAAAAACGGCCAAGAAATCCTTTTAAGCTGTCACTTGGGAATTGTTCCTTCAGGATTATTCAGAAATTACATTATTGGCGTTCTTTACCCTACCTAATCCATTTTACGGCTAGCCAGAAAAAAGAAATAGCACGTCATTTCTTCTTCCTGACTAGCAAACCAGATGTATTAGGCTCGATTAAAAACGGCATTTGCCGCCTTTCCAACCCACTGAGCCGATGACACACCAACTTTGGCTGCCGTCAAAAGGCCTGATCCCACCGACACTGTCATTTTTAGGGGTGAAAAGGTGCTCACTCCAGCCATGTTAAGGGCCGCATCCGCTGTCCATAAGGCCAAGCGTGTCGCTTCAATCTTATCTTTGGTATGGGCAAGGCCCGGCTCTTTGCAATCGGCCACCTCATCCATCTTTCCCTTGCAATTCAATCCCAAAGTAGCCACACCGCACAGATCATTTGCCCACTTCAGAGAAGTACCAACAGCTTCTGGTAAGTATCCGACAAATTGCGTATTAGCAATGCCAAATGCCAACTGGGCCACTTCAATTAACTGCTTCGTTTTTAAATCTGCTGAGCTTTCATTGGATAAAATTGAATCGATTCTGGATTTTATTTTTACGCCTGAATTCACAATCCTGCAAGAATCGCCTACCAAGCTCACTGCCTTGTGTTTTAATATAGATGGCGCACCAGGTACATACTGAGCATACTTTGCATATGATAAATATTCCCCGCAGTCCAATAGCGTTTGCGCACAATTTTGCACATTACTATCAATTTGCCAACTCCCCTTCGCCACTAAAGCCTTAGTCATGTCGGCAGTTAAAGCTGAAGAAGACGCCGGTTGAGCCAAAGTTAACCCGTATGTTGCAACTTGCATAGTCATACAATCACCTCTTATTAAAATTATTTAATATCCAACATTCAGTTTTACAAACAAATTAATCAACAAAGTAATTAATAAATTAAAACATTAAAGTTAAAATCGATTTAGAAACATGTGATTTTGAATTAAAATTTACATAAAAAGTTGATTGTTTATTATTAAAAGTTGGGTAAAGTTTGAGGCTTAGGTGGGTTCTATTTAATGAGACAGCGAAGAGTTTAACGCGAGAGACGAAGGCTTGAGAGACGCAGGGCTTGATAAGCCATTGACTGCTCTGCTCCCCATCTATGAAGAGCTCTATCCAAAGCAGGTTTTTTGAGAGACTTTAGGCCGGATTTTAGAGCCCATAGTGAGCGATTAGCAAACTGTGGGTAACGAAATAAAAAATAATAAGAGCTCGGAGAGCGACTGATTACTGTGAGGCTCTTGCAAAAATCTAGCAAGCGGCAAGAGACTCAAGGGGCCAATCAAAACCTTCCAGAAAATGAGATCCCTTTTTGTACTCGGCCCGAATAAAGTAAATACACACTTTTTATTCTTTGTGAGCCACGAAAGAGAAGCAAGGTCCATGCGGATGGTCGGGACTGTCAAAGTTGATCTCAAAGCGGGTGAAGCCAAAATGGCGGCAACAAGCGATGATGTCATCTTTAGTGAGCCAATTACTCATCGTAGCCGGCCCACCAATAAAGGTGCGCCATTTGCGAGCTGCTCCGTAGCTATATTTATGCAGGGTGTGTTTAAACCCTTGATAATCGGCTTCAACGGGGGCAGAAAAACGGGGTTTTAATAAAGCCTTTTGACAAGCTTTTTTATCGTAGTAATGAGTCCAAACATATAATTTAGAGCATCTGTTGGCAGCTAAGGCGAGTAGTTCCGCCGGGTTTTTCATGTGATAGAGCACTCCAACAGCCATGCCTATATCGAACTGGTCGGGCGATTGACGCAAGTACTCCATAAAGTCTCCAAACAGAAATTCCACGCGATTCAATTTGAGAACTTCCTTGACTATTAAGCACTTTAAATAAGCCCTTGGATGAGCCTCGATGGAAACAATAGAAGATGCCCCCTCACTTTGTAAGATATAAGAGTGCCCTCCTTCTAAAGGACCCAATTCAAGCACTTTTTTCCCCTCGACTCCAGCCATTTGCTCTATTCCCCACTTGACCCCCAAATCCTCAAACAGAGGAGTTTCTCCGGCTTGAAGATGACGGTAGGGTTCTGGGAAGCGCGAGCGCCATTCATCGGGGAAAATATTGAGGGCGTTTTGAGGATGGGGAAAGACATCGCTATAGCGGTTTAAAGGCGTCTGCTGATTTGCAAACAAAATATGGTAGGCGCCTTTGACTCGATCCGTGACATTTTTCACTCTTTTTTTGACCGCCTTAATATACCTTTCCATCATCCCTCTTCATCGTTTAAGTATTCAGATTTTGGCGTCCCTCTTTGGCTACATAGGGCACAGCCTCAAGAACGTGCCCGACCAGATAGATTATTTTCAAGTAAATATCTCAAAATTACTGCTCTCAATTAGCGGCAGGTGCGCTCGAGCAGCAGGCGAAAAACAAACTGGTAAGGGCGCTTAAAAATAACATTTGCCAGCCGTCTAAACACACACTCTCTTTGCAAGACTCTCCTTAATTGTTCGTTATGTGTAAACGCCATCTCTTTTTGCAAGGCATTCTGAATGTAAGAGTCTTCCCTCTTTCGCAGCTCTAAATCGCTTAAATCCCCGGCAAAAAAATAAGGACTGTGTTCCGCACGTCTTCGCACCCGTTCAAGGGAAAGGCCTCCCTTTTGATCAATTAGAAATGGGCAGGGCTGTGTAAAATCGACAGCCAGCGGACCCATCTTATCGCGGCGCATTCCTTGGTAGATGAGATCGAACTGATCGTAAATGATACCATCTCCTTGGCTATTCATGTTCGTAAAATAATGAGGCAGGTAGCGAAGAAGGTGTTCAGCCGCGCTTAAGCGAATGTGATTAAAGCGCCGCTCATGCAAGATCCATACTACCGTCCATCCAAGCCTTTGATAATCAAGATTTCGCCGATTCACTTCTTCTGCCGTGATTGGAGAGTATTGGATTTCAAAAACAATTTTCTTTGAAAACCAGACCACATCGGCAATACGTCCGATAGCAGGCATTCGGTATTCGAGCTGGCAATCGCCCTCTGGTAGATGGCGATAAAAATACGTTTGCAGCTGGAGATGAACGGCTCCTTTTTGATGCAGGCGGCAAGAGCGATTGGGCTCCAAGTGATAAAAGTGCCGCTTGCGATGTGAGCCGCTCCTTAGGCGCACACAACTCGCGCATTCAAGGCAGCGATAGTCACGCTGTTTTTGAGCGCTCTCGGCACTGATGATCTCATCCTTTTCATCCAAAGCATAGAGCTGCATAAAACCTTCATTTTAATCGATAGGCGCTGCTTATGATCTCGTGTGTAGTAAACAATTTGCTTTCTTCGAATCAAATAGCAATGTCTCAGCATGTAACTGTCTTGTCTAGTATTAACATTCTTGTCTAGTATTAACATTGCTAAACTAGCATTGATCATGACGAGAATTTTTTTAAATAAAAACCTCGAAAGCTACTTTTCTCGCAGAAATTAATTAACAAATCTGTAAAATTAAAGTTTTTAACGAGCAAAATATTTAAAGAACCTTGGTCAAACTGGCTGTTTTGAAAAAGACCAATTGCGTTCGCGCATCCGAAACTCCTTTTCTCTTGCCAGGAAGACAAGGAGTTTCTTTTTTTCGGCATTTCTATCAACTTCTTCAAATTAACTTTTTCAACACAGCCGATCAAACTATAGAAGACTCAAATTATAATCATCTCGAGTACTGTAACGCCCTTCCTTTAAGGATTTTACCCTTCCCCATATCTCTCTAATTATGCAAGCTAGATTTGTAATCACACTTTTTTCTTTTAATCTTCGATCACTTTGTTTCCACAAATCTTTAATTTTTCTTTTCAACGCATAACTAACTTTAACATTTCCCGGTGGCCTACATACTATGCTTAATACCTTTAAAGCTAAGGCGTCGATTGGCAGCGTTCCTGCATACCCTGGAATATAAGTATAACGGTATCCCCAAAAAAATATATCTTCTTTAGCGGCAAGAACTAAGGGACGCAACTCTTGTAAGGTTGTTATGTTATTTAATACCTCTTGTATTTCCATGTGAGCTCTAAACCCGATCCCGTCTCCTATTGCAGCTTGCGTAACTGGTGGCTCAACGCCATCGATTGCTACTTCATCGGTGACTGCTACATCAGTTGGGGCATAATAACTGGGCCCCAATCTAAGATGGTTCATAAAAAGCCTCTATTTTAAGTTTAAGGACACTTTAAAAATATATTATTTACATTATTTAAACGAAAACTTAATATAAAACTAGTAAAAAATAATTTATTTAACACCTGTTAATTATTTTTTAAAGTTCACTATAAAAAGGCTGTTATGCAAAAATTTCTCTGAAGAATTGAGAGAAATGCTGAAAAAAAAGAAACTCCCAAGAGAAAACAAAGGAGTTTCGGATGCGCGAACACCATTGGTCATATCCTAACAAACAGCTAAAGAGAAAACCGAACTTTCCTACCATCCAAAAATATTTAAATCGTTAAACGCTCCGGCCACTCCAGCTATATTGACTGATTGTTAAAGTATGAACGACAATTTCTTTAGTCTTTAGGTCTACAGCCAAACGAATTTTAATCCACTTTCGAGGTCTTCCTCTTCCATGGATTTTAACTTTCCGCGCTTCTCCTCCAATGACTTTTAATCCGGAAGCATCTAAGAGGTGAGCGACGACGCAAGCTTAGCTTGGAAAGGGTTTATGAATAGATTTGGCAAATCCTCTAGCATTCTGTAAGGCAGTCTAGAGTGAATTTTGACTAACATAAGCAGCAGAATTAAGAAATGAGAAAACTCAACAGGCCCTCCTTTTTGCTTCTTTTTAGCAGATAGGAGAGTCTTTTGAGACTAGATTTTAAACCCTTATTTGATTCATTCGATTGAGCAAATAACCTATGAGCCCGCGATAAGGTCATGGCTTTATTGTCGAGCCGATTAAGCGCCTTCGCTGCCTTATCATAGAAGGGCTCATCTTAAATAAAAAAGTAGAGGATGGCGTAAATTGCCGTTTCTGCTAGAATTGTGCTTGTGATAAATCTTCATCTCCATTATGCATACAATCACCGTGTAGCAATTTGGTCCATTCTTGACAAAAACGCTTTATTTATCACAAAATGTCTATACCTTTTTTTCCAAGTTGGTTAATTAAATTAGCTGTTTGGCCAACTCATACAACGTTAGTGGTTTTTTATCTAGTTACCCGTGGCTTATCTATTTCTCAAAAAAACTCAAGCTTGACTGGATTATTAAACGCCTCGTATTTCTTATTTCTCTACTTTAGGAAAGCATGAATAAAACGAACTTCAAGAATCATTTTTCTCAACAGCATCAGCAAAAAATTGATGAACTTGTCGCTATTTCCAAAGAGCAAGGCTTCATTACATATGAGGAGATTAATGAAATTCTCCCCATGTCATTCGATTCCGCTGATCAGATCGATCAGGTTCTCATTTTCCTTAGCGGGATGGACATTCAGGTTCTCAACCAATCTGAAGTAGATAAACAAAAAGAGCGCAAAAAAGAAGCTAAAGAATTAGAAAGCCTCCCCAAACGTTCAGAAGGTTCGCCCGACGACCCCGTCCGCATGTATCTTAAAGAAATGGGCTCCGTCCCTCTTTTAAGCCGCGAAGAAGAAGTGGAAATCTCAAAACGGATCGAGAAGGCACAAGTACAAATTGAACGCATCATTATGCGCTTTCGCTACGCCACTTCCGAGGCTATCTCTATCGCCAACTATCTTTTAACTGGTAAAGAGCGCTTTGACAAGTCAATTACTGAAAAAGAGGTCGTCAACAAGCAAGACTTCATGAGCCTTCTTCCTAAACTTTGCCAGTTATTGAAGGAAGAAGACCTCATCTTAGAAAAATTGCTTGACCAGCTCACCGACGAAAATTTGAAAAAAACTGAAAAGCTCAAAGTGACTGAAGATATTGAAAAATGCCGCATTCGCATGCAGGCCTATCTTAGAAGGCTTCACCTGAGACATAATATCATCGACGATTTCGTTGAGGTCATCTTACGCGCATACGATCGCTTTCTATTCCTGGAAAAAGAAATTCAAGAACTGACTCCCCGCGCAGAAAGAAACAAATTTGCTGCCGCAAAATTAGCGGCCGCCCAGCGCAAGCTTGGCAAGCGGGAATTGGCTGCCGGCCGCTTACTGGATGACTTCAAGAAAGATGTCAAGATGCTTCAACGCTGGATGGATAAGAGCCAAGAAGCGAAGCGTGAAATGGTAGAATCCAACCTACGCTTGGTCATCTCCATCGCCAAAAAATACACCAATCGCGGTTTATCATTCCTGGATCTCATCCAAGAAGGTAATATGGGCTTGATGAAGGCAGTTGAAAAATTTGAATACAGACGTGGCTATAAATTTTCAACCTATGCAACCTGGTGGATTCGCCAAGCAGTTACCCGTGCCATCGCAGACCAAGCACGTACCATTCGCATCCCTGTCCATATGATTGAAACGATCAACAAGGTCTTGCGCGGTGCGAAAAAGTTGATGATGGAAACAGGCCGTGAGCCGAGTCCTGAAGAACTTGCAAAAGAACTTGGCATTACTCCAGAAAGAGTCCGGGAAATCTACAAGATTGCCCAGCACCCCATTTCGCTTCAGGCAGAGGTAGGTGACGGCGGCGAGAGCCAATTTGGCGACTTCTTAGAAGACACGGGGGCCGATTCTCCAGCAGAAGCTACCGGTTATTCTATCTTAAAAGATAAAATGGGCGAGGTCTTGTCTACCTTAAGCGACCGCGAACGCAAAGTCTTGATTCAACGCTTTGGTTTATTGGACGGCAAGCCCAAAACGCTTGAAGAAGTAGGTGTGGAATTTAACGTCACGCGTGAGCGTATCCGCCAAATCGAGGCAAAAGCTTTGCGTAAAATGCGCCACCCTATCCGCTCCAAGCAGCTCAAGGCCTTCCTCGATTTATTGGAAGCCGAGTAATAAAAGTTCTTTGCTCAATGGATGTCGTTCATCGGGCAAAAAGCCACTGATTAATAGTTTTAGAAAAATGGCTTAAGTCATTTTTCTAAAACCTTTTTACAAACCTTGATGATCCTTTTCTTCTTGCATTCCAACTGTCCCATCAAGGAAAGCTTATATACAAGCTAACAATGACTTCTGGCCCAATCCAAAGCCAATTTCATAATTCTTCACCACTGCTTTTACATTTGAGTTTAAGCCAGGCAGCTTCAGTTTTACCATGTCTCAATCCACGCATCAGACACAAGGCCTTAACGCTGAAAAAATTTTGGCTCTCATTCAGCCAGAGGGCATTCTTTCCCGCAATTTAAAGGGCTTTGAATCCCGCCCCCAGCAGCAAAGCATGATGACCAATATCATCGATGCTTACAATCAAGACTCCATCGCGTTGATTGAAGCTGGAACGGGAACGGGAAAAAGTTTAGCCTACTTAATTCCAGCTTTAATTTGGGCAGCCCGCTTTAACGAGCGTACTGTCATTTCAACCAATACCATCACACTTCAAGAGCAGCTCGTCAATAAAGACATTCCCAATCTTCTCACTGCCCTTAACCTCAATTTAAAAGCCGTTCTTGTAAAGGGCATGAACAACTACCTCTGTTTGCGCAAGCTTGAAGATGCCCAAACAGAAATGCGTCTTTTTCCTTCGGAAGAAAGCGCCGAAATCGACAAAATCGACGAATGGCGCCATCAAACAACTGAAGGATCGCGCTCTTCACTTGCCTTTGTCCCTTCTTCTGCCACATGGGATCGAGTTGGGGCTGAAAGCGAAGCCTGCTCTCATCACGAATGCCCCTACTACCAGCAATGCTTCTTTTTTAAGGCCAGAAAACAGGCTCAGGACGCCCATATCCTCATCGTCAACCACCACCTGCTCTTTGCCGATTTGGTGAGAAGAGCCGATACAAATAACTATAGCGAATCTAGCATCCTGCCTGCCTATAAGCGCATTATTCTCGATGAGGCACACCATGTAGAAGATATCGCAACCGAATATTTTGCGGCCCGCCTTCACCGGATCGAACTCATGCGTACCCTGGGTAGATTGGCATCAGAAAGGCATAGCCAGCAACCGGGTAAGCTTCCCATCTTAAAAGAAAAGCTCCAATCACTTTACAACAGAGCACCCCCTCGTGAGATGCTTCAGCTTATTAACCGCCTCACAATCGACTTGCCAGCCCTTCGCCACCAGCTCCACGAACAGATCAATCAGACGTTTGATTCCTTTGTTCATTTTATCGAATCCATTAAGAATCCAGCCAATCACCTTCTGGGAGAAGAAGTATCGATAGCCGAGCAAAAACTGCGCATTCTCAATGAGCACATGAGCCATCTAAAGTGGAAAGAAGAGATTCATCCGCATGCCGATAGGCTCATAACAACTTTAAAACAGTATCGTCAAAGCATAAGTGCCCTAGAAGCAGACCTCAAGCTCATTGAAAACGATAGACTGCAGGATCAGACCAAAGGGATCAGGCTCGACATTCAATCCTTAGCCTTGCGCCTCGATACTTCTATCTCCTTGCTCAATCATTTCATAGCTCCCCCTTCCTCCGCCAACAAGGTGCGTTGGATCGAAGCACATAAGCTCAAATCTCTCATCAATGTTCATCTAGTTGATGCCGATTTGGATATCTCCAGATCATTAGTAGAATTTCTGTTTAGCAAATTTCCAAGCATCATCCTTTGTAGCGCGACGCTGACCTCTAATCAGCAATTTCGCTTCATACGTCAACGGCTTGGCCTCACAGAAAAGCTTTTGCCTCACCGGACTATTAAAGAACACATCTACGATTCACCCTTTAACTACAACAAGCAAGCCCTCTTAGCAGTGCCCATCGACATGCCCCCTCCCTCGCATCCCGATTTTAACGCCATCGCTTATGAAAATATCTGGAAAGCTATTCAAGCAAGCCATGGGCAAGCGTTTGTGCTTTTCACCTCTTATTCGATGCTGCAACAATGCTACGATAAGCTCTCTAAGCGGCTCGAGGAAAACCGCTATCCCATTTTCAAACAAGGCGAGGACAATCGCCAAACCCTATTAAATAAATTCAAGACCACCGATCGAGCCGTCCTATTCGGAACCGATTCGTTCTGGGAAGGTGTCGATGTCGCCGGCGACGCACTTCGTTGTGTCATCATCGTTAAGCTCCCCTTCAAAGTTCCGAGTGAACCCATCATTCAAGCCCGTACCGAAGCAATTGTTGAAAGAGGCGGAGATCCCTTTTTTGAATATGCAGTTCCTCATGCTATCGTTAAGTTCAAGCAAGGATTTGGCCGCCTCATTCGCAACCAATGGGATCGAGGATGCATCGTATGCCTAGATACCCGTTTAGTCACAAAAGGATACGGGAGGCTCTTTTTAAATAGCTTGCCTGCCTGCGAAAAGGCTTTCACCAACGGCGAGCCTCTGTGGGCCAAAATGGCAGACTTTTACCGCAAGACCTATCATTTTGTTAAGCAAAATCCTTTCTCTTAAAAGGGTGTTTACCAGCCCTAATACACTAGCAATTCCTTATCTAACTGATTTTAAATCACTTGATAAAGGGGATTGAGTTGTACATAAAAAACTTTTCTTAAATCAAAAAATATTTTAGTTTAATCAGCTAGTCTAAGATATGTGTTCGCAAAATTGGAATGGCCCAAATTTACATTCTATTTCTGAAAAAGAGATAAGCCCCGGATATATGCGCAAGTCATCTGGAAAATTGGGCGTGCTAATTTTCCAGATGGTTTATGTATACCTTCTAAATTTGTCAACACTATCCAAAGGCATCTAATCTTATGTATAGCCTTGTATTTTCTCTCATTTTACTTATTTCAAATCTTGTCCTTCATGCTCAAGATTTCGAACTATCAGAGGATCATCGCTTTATGATTGCAAAGCACCCCTATCGCATTTTAGGTGTTGGTGCCGCTTGCATCGACCTGCTCATTCCTGTCAAAGAAGATTTTCTCAAGCATGTTCCAGGGGAAAAAGGGGGTGCTCAAGCGATCGACATCGAAAAGCTCAATCACATCATCGCTTTGAGCGATCTGAAGCCGCAAGTTGCGACAGGCGGCAGCTGCGCCAATACAATTAAAGGATTGGCAAGTCTTGGGGAAAAGTGCGGTTTTCTAAGCCACGTAGGTACCGATCCTTTGGGAGAACACTTTTCCAATTACACCAAAGGCCTCGGGATCACAGGTCTCTTCACTTACTCCTCTCGCCCAACAGCCCGTGTACTCTGCCTCATTACACCAGATGGGCAGCGCACCATGCGTTTTTTTGCCGGAGCCAGTCAGGAAATGTCTAATCATTACCTTCATCCCGACTACTTTAAGGACGTCAAACTCGTGCACATTGACTCTTATTCTCTTCGCAATGGGGAAATGGTTGCACGGGTCATGCAACTAGCGAAAGAAGCGGGAGCCAAAATTTCAATAGACTTATCCAGCTTTGAAATCGTTCGCGAATACTACCCAACTCTTTGCGAACTGCTTCCCAATTACGTCGACATTGTCTTTGCCAATCAAGATGAAACCAAGGCGATGACCGGTTTAAATCCCTATGAGGGGTGTCAAAGGCTGCAAGAAATCTGTTCGATAGCTGTGGTTCTAATGGGCAAGGAAGGCTGCCTAGTGGGCCATCAGGATCGCATTTTGCACAGCCCAGCTTTTCCGGCTAAAGTGATTGACACAACAGGTGCAGGAGATTTATTCGCGAGCGGCTTTTTATATGGCTACCAACAAGGCTATTCGCTAGAAGAGAGTGCAAGGCTTGGCAACCGCTTAGGCAGTGCTATTGTCGAGATTAAAGGAGCGGAGCTTCCTGAAGAAAAATGGAAGGACATTCGCAAAACACTTAATCTTGAATCAATAACCGATCAAAGGACTTAAGCATTAAATTTTATTAATAATTTTCTTTCATTTTTTAATCAATTTTCAAACACCCATTAATCTTTTATCTACTTTAATTGATACAATGAAATTATTATTAACAATATTCAATATTAAATACCCCGGCCTTATGCTTTCAACTATTTCTTATTTTAATCCTTTTTCTCATCAACATAACAATATAGGATGGAAGCCTTCTGACAGAATTTATCGGCAAAGGAACAGGCTGTTGTATTAAATCCAAAAACTCCTAGGTTTAGAGAAAATTCTCAGTCGAGAATCGTTTTGCTCAAAGCCAATTAAAGTTCCAGGATCTGCCAAACGGTTTATTTCTTATCTATAAAAATGGCTTAGATGCAAAAGTTGGCTATATCTAACTAAAAATTTTTTTTTGCAAATAAACGGAAACTAAAGTGCGAATTGTAATATTGAAGAGCAGGCTTGGATTGTACAAGCTTGCTCAAAAGATGGCAGTCTGATTTTTTTGATTAGCACCATCCGAAAGAGATCCAGAGAACTTATTTTCCTTCGCAACCACGAGCTTAAGGCAGCTTTCTTGCCTTCGACTGGATCGATTGATAGAAGTATTCGAATGAAGGGACATCAAATAGCCGGCCATACACTCGATTCAGCGTCTTTGCCATCAATTCTCTAATCCATTCCAGCTCCAACCCTTTTTTCACCTCTTCCTGTACATGAGAGACAAATTTGACGTTATATTCTTTAAGCGTCGTTTGGCGAATATGTGCTTTTAAAAAAGAGGTGATGAATTTATAGACTTTTTGCAACGTCCAGCCGCCTGTTGGCAGCCCATCAACCAATTCGTCATTCGTGCTCGGAAAAAGGTAGTAAATTTTAGTCCGTTCAGATCTTGTATGCAAATGAATGCCTCCGATAAAGGGAATATAGTCGATCTCTGCTTTCCCATCGCTCCCGCTATTGCGGATAATGCAAACCTCGGGTTCTTCTTTTTGCCTGTCTTTTAAAGCTTCATGAAAAATTTCAGAGACTTTATTGTTGACCCCAACCGAACAGCAAGTAACCAGTGTTGCCACGCGAGTCTTAGTTTTGCCTGTCACAAGTGTTGTTAAATATTGGGCATGGGCTCCTCCCAAACTCTTTCCCCAAATATCAACCTCTTCGATTTGATGCACATGCAGATAATCTGCCACGTTTTGCCAAATGCTTTTAATTCCAAGCATCCCAATATCGGGCAAGAGATCATTAAAACAAGATAAAAGACTGCCCGTAGCCTTTAAACGTACTGCAGTACCTCTGCAAAGCAAAATGGGAACCTTGCGATCGGTCATGTTGCGCAAAGCGCTTACATAACATCCCCCTGCAGCAAAGACCTTATCCACAACGAAATATCCCCTTAGCAGACGGATAACAGTGCCTTCTGGAGGCTCTCGATCGCCCAAGCGAGAGGTCAGCACCTCTACTTCTTTCATAAACTGCTTTAGAGGGTCGATCTTTTCTTCGACGCACGTCTTCCACAGGCTAAGAATAGTCGCTACTCTTTCTATGAGGCCTTTATAACCCTTTCCGCACGTCTCAATCATATCATAGTAAGCAACCTCCGGTAGCGTACGAAAGAATACATCTTCAATTCGCTCAAAAGGAATCAAAGAACGATATAGCTGATCGATCTCAGACACGCTATAAGAGCAAAGCTCTCTGCCGCATCGTAAAGCTGCTTCATCAAGATCATCCCAGCGGATATCACCCAATCCCAAAAAAAGCTTCTTGGCGAGTTCCAAAGAAAACTTAAACGGCTCTTGAAACTGATTGGATAAAAACTCCAATTCCTTCCTTTCAATAATGCGCTTGAAACGCTTGTTCCCAATTAACTCTTGGAGGCATTCCAAAGTCGTATCAACGGGGCTGGGCAATAACAGACGCCATATGCGGTTGACTCGAACGTCAATGACATATTGATCGCCGTTTGAATGTAAGGAAATGGTATGGCTATTCGTTGGGTAACGAGAAAGAATTTCAAGGAGCGGCGTGAAATGATTAGCATCGATCGTCATAGCACTTTACAACCACTAATGAATTGTTTCTTAATTAGAACCAAACGGCCCATGAGTGGGGAGAAGCCTGCAAAAATGAGGAGGTTAAAACCCTCACCAGCAAGGCTTAGGCTTTTAACCGAGAGTCAGCTCCATTTGTTGATAGCGCCGCATTTTATCGCGCCATTCTGCAGCTTCCTCAAAACGAAATTCTTTAGCAGCTTTTTTCATTTCTGTCTCGCATTCTTTAATTTTTAGGCGGACTTCTTCAACGCTTAAGTAATGATGCGCCTCTTCAGCCGCCTTAAAGAACTCTTCATCCAACTTAGCTGGATAGGTGACTTGATCTTCCTCAGACTCCACCAAGACAGAGATCTCTCTTTTGACTGTTTGAGGAGTAATTCCATGCTCACGATTATACTTTTCCTGGTACTCTCGCCTTGCCTCTGTCGTATCGATCGTTTTCTTGATAGACTTCGTAATCTTATCAGCATACATGATCACGCGCCCTTCTGCATTACGGGCGGCTCGTCCGCATGTTTGAATCAAGGACGTTTCGCTACGTAAAAATCCTTCCTTATCGGCATCTAAAATGGCAACCAAGGAAACTTCTGGAATGTCTAAACCTTCCCTTAGCAAATTGATCCCCACCAAGACATCAAACTCGCCAAAGCGCAAGTCTCGGATAATCTGGACCCGTTCAATCGTGTCAATATCGGAATGCAGATATTTAGCTTTTACATTCAATTCATTGAGATAGTTTGTCAGCTCTTCTGCCAAACGCTTTGTGAGCGTTGTGACTAAAACTCGCCCGCCTTTATCCACATGAGCGCGAATTTCTGCCAAACAATCGTCCACCTGGCCAGAAGCTGGACGCACCTCGATGATGGGATCTAAAAGGCCTGTTGGACGAATCACTTGCTCAACTACTTCTCCACCCGCTTCCTGCACTTCCCAAACCCCAGGAGTAGCAGAGACATAAATCACCTGGTGAATGCGACTGTATGTCTCTTCAAACTTTAAAGGGCGATTGTCAAAAGCCGAAGGCAGTCTGAATCCAAAATCGACCAATGTTTGCTTTCGTGCACGGTCCCCATTAAACATGGCATGCATTTGAGGCAATGTTTGGTGGGACTCATCGATAACAAGCAGGTAATCTGGAGGAAAGTAGTCTATTAAGCAAGGAGGCGGCTCTCCTGGCTGCCTCATGCTAAAATGGCGTGAATAATTTTCGACCCCCTTACAGGTTCCCACCTCCTTCAGCATCTCCAAATCATACATCGTTCTTTGCTGAATTCTCTCAAGCTCTAAAAGTTTTTTTTCACTCTCATAATACTTTTTGCGCTCCTCTAATTCTGCACGAATGGTTTCCATTGCTTTCAAGCGAACTTCTTCAGGAGTTACGTGGTGGGAACTTGGATAGATAGTGACTCCATTGAGACGGCGTTTGAGCTTGCCGGTCAAAGGATCGATTTCGCTGATCTGCTCAATTTCATCACCAAACATCTCAACGCGGATGGCAATGTCTTCTTCATAAGCTGGAAAAATATCCAATACATCGCCCCTGACCCTAAAATTCGAACGCACAAATTCAAAATCATTGCGTTTGTACTGCATTTCAACTAGATGAAGCAAAATGTCATCGCGACGCCTCGTTTGACCAACTTCCAAAGACAAATTCATTCCTCGATAGTACTCTGGAGAACCCAAACCGTAAATGCAGGAGACTGAAGACACAATGATGACGTCCGAACGCTCCAGCAAAGAGCGCGTAGCACTCAATCGCATCTTGTCGATTTTATCGTTAATCGACATGTCCTTTTCGATATAAGTATCGGTCCGCGGTACATAGGCTTCCGGCTGATAATAGTCGTAATAGGAAACAAAGTACTCGACCGCATTGTCTGGGAAAAACGTCTTAAACTCCTGATAAAGCTGAGCCGCCAGGGTTTTGTTATGAGCCAAAATCAACGTCGGACGTTGAACCTTTGCAATGACATTAGCCATAGTAAACGTCTTTCCAGAACCTGTAATTCCAAGCAAGACCTGGGATCGCCTGCTCTGCAAAACTCCAGCCGTTAGCTTATTAATGGCTTCTGGCTGGTCGCCCCTTGGCTCAAAATCAGTATGTAAGCGAAACAATTGCCCCTTGCTCATAATCCCCTTTGATCAAATTGATACACGCACTAAAAAACATGCTTTTTCATCTGCATTACAGCCTACCATTCAGGTAGTTTATCATATCTAAAATAAAGGGATTTTTGTTAAAAAAACACCCTTTTTTTAAACAAGATCATGGCTCAAGAAAAGAAACAATCATGAAATTAATTAAATCTTTTATATTTTATTTACCTTTTTGAATGTTTGCATTTATGCCGACATTGATAAGGCCTCTTTACGGCAAACGTTAATTCAGTTCCCTCTTTGGTATATGTGCACGAAGCAAGCGGCTGATATTGACATTGCTCCCCGTTTTATGGGATGATCCCAGAGATCCAGTTATCATGACCCCATTTATTGATTCTCAAAGCATTGAATTGGACAGCCTATCCCGCCAACGCATCGTCAAAGCCGTCAAGGCCTTCCATCTATCGGGCAAACAGCTGACTCATCAATTCTGCCCCCTATCAAGCCATTTTTACTTATTACCAGCATGCCTTATCTTTGCGAGCCAGCCAAAATACCTTTGCCAGACGTCATTCTTTCCCTTATGGAAAAGATTACATCCGTCATTCCCCGACTCACCAACACCGTTTCTTGCCATCTCGACCCTCACCCGCACAATTTTTTAATTGAAAGCCAGTGTCAGGATGCAAAAAAATATTCTACAATCTTTGATACCAATTAATCTACAAACAAAAAAAAATAGTATTTTTTAAAATTAATTTAAAAAACTAAAAAACAAAAAATGCGCGATGTTTTATGACAATTTTCAGACCAATGGATCAAAAAAGACATTGCTGGATGGAAACAATCGGGATGTTGCCAATAGACCGGCTGCATAAACCGCGTAACCGTTGCGACGCAGTTGCAAAATTTAAGTGTGTCTTTAAGGCAATACACTCATCTTCATTTCCATGACAGTTCTCTTAACCATCAAAAGAAGGGCTTGCGATGCACATACAACCTATCAATACTTCAGCCAATACGACTCAATCTACTTCTTCAAACAAGCCTGCAGAGCTTTTTTCTTTAGCCAGGGTTTTAACAGGCCAACCATTTTTAAATTTCGATGAGTTTGTGAATTGGCTGACACCACTTAATCCAGAAGACATTCAAACGAGGGAAGGACTCATTCAACGCTTAAAAAATCAGATGCAAAAGCCGAATAGCGTTCAACAAGTCTCTCATTCGATTGAACATGCTATTTTTCATCAAATGGTCGACCCTGCAATAGAAGCTTGCCGAGAATTAATCTCCAATGCAATCGATGCACAAGGAAGAGCCTTGAAGCGCCATCATCCCATTTCTATTTCCATCCATGGTTCTACACTTGAAATTCAAGATTGCGGTGATGGAATGGGATGGCAGTCGCTTCCCTACTTTTTTGTCCTTGGACAATCTCTTTCACGCACATTTTCCAAGTCTCAAGAAGAATTTAAAACCATCTCCGGAAGATTTGGACAGGGAGGCTATACCCCTTTCTATTACCTGCTCTTTGAGCGCAACCGGCTATTTCCAGGCTTTAAAGTGGGCAGCAAGGGTTTTCTAGAGCTAGATATTCCCTTCCATAACAATCAAGGAAAAGGCATTTACCGCTTCACTTACATTCCTCAAAAAAACCCTCTAGAGGATAACCAGGCTGTAATTGAAACTCTTCCCCAGCACACTAAAAGCCTTGTTGTTCATACAAAACAACAACAAACAGCTATTCAAATGGTATTCGAAGAGTGCAAGCAACAGCTCATTCTTGACATCCGCGAAAGCACTAAAACAACAATGGGAACTCATTTTTGCATTAACTCCCCTTTGATTGAAGAAGAGAAAAATCGCATTATTAACTATCTGAAAACAGCATTTGCCTTTGTCGAAGGAACGCCTATTTTCCTCAACAACGAACAGATCAACAACTCTGCCTCCTTTCAATCTGTTCCATTGGAAGAAGGAACCCTTTATTTTGTTCCTAAAAGTCATTCCAATGGCAAACTACTGATTTATGAAAAAGGGCGGTTTATTTGTGAAGAAAGCCTGCCAGGAAGCGTGTTAGAAACCATCGCCATTAATTTTCATAACCTCAACCTAACAGTTGAAAGAGCCTCTGTAAATTTTAAAGACCCGCATATTCAGCAGTTTATACAAGAACTCGTACAAGCGATAATAAGTTCTCCTCAATACCCCGCCTCTCTTAAAGCAGCTTTATTCAATAGCCTCTATCCTCTGATTGCTCCTCACCAAAACGAACTCATCCCGCTTATCACTCAATGGCAAACAGCGCTTTCCCTAAAGCCCAATGAGCTAATTCTTCCAGATATTTTTGATGGCGATGCCAGCAAACTCCCCCAAGTAATCTTTCTTCATCCAAATTACTGTGAAAGAATTCAGCTGGAATCCATTGACGCAGGCCACGGAAAAAAAATATATCTGCTCCCCAAAATGACTGCGGCCTATCCGGTATTTCTAAAAAGCATGCAAGGCCGCCTACAGCTTTTTATCCGCGAAGATCTTTTGAATTCTCGCACTATGGAAGCCAGCAAGTTTAATCTCTTTTTACTTAACTTGTGGCTGGCACAAAAAATCAGCCCTCATCACCAATTAGACATTCCGATCATTCTTCATCAACTTACAGCAGTCAACCGCACGACCCCTTTCTCCCCATCAGATGATGAATTGATGGCCTATGAAGAATCAATGGTTCAAATGAACAACGAATCCATTACCCTTGAAGACCTATGTGAGGAGCATGGCATTGAACACTATCTGACTGTTCTAAAGAAACCCGGCTCTTTTTCCAGTTTCCAGCGCAACCCTAACTTTAACATACTTTTTCCTCAATGTTGGCTATTAACGCCAAGAAACACATCGCCAGCTGACGAAGAAGAAGGTGAGGAAATTTTGGATGCAGCAACGCCTCGCGCCAGAAAAGATCAGCTGGACTGGTTTGCACGCTATATCGCATCCTCGCAAAAACACCTGGATCTTTTGCTCGAGACGGAGTTTTTTGATTTTTTCGATCTGCAGAGCGTTTGCTTAGATGCAACAGACTTGCCTCTAGATCGCTTTCAAGGTGTCATCCAATTAATATTCATCTACCTCGAAAGTTGTTTAGCCATGCAAGATAAGCAGGCAGGCAAGGCTGAAGCAGAGCGTTTCCTTAAATTTTTAACACGTACCATCAATCTCACTGAAAGCCTCGAACAAGAAAAAAGTACAACCCATTATCTTATTTCCTGCTACGAACGCTTCAGAACGATTGTGTTCTTGTGCAATTTAACCGAAATCGAATCACGCGAATTTCAAGATATGGAAGAATATTATGGAGCAAAAGATTACCAAAAAATTGAAGCTCTCATAAAAAAAATTCCCAGCACTCAAGCAAGGCATATAGCAGTCACTTTATATGAAGATCTTTACCCGCACATCGATCTTCTGCTCTCTTGTTTGCCGGCGGAGCTAGAACAACTGCTCCATCTTTTTGCCCCTTACGACCTATGCATTCACAATGTAATCAAAAATTTCTATCAGCAAAGGATAGATTTGGTGCGTGGGATACGGCAAAAAGACTGCCTCATTTTACTGAAGTATATGGCCCCTCTAAACCATTTGCCTATCGAAGCTAAGAAAATAATGGCCGAGTCCTTTTTCCTTCTCCAACTCATAAAAAAGCAGCAGTTTGAAGAAATTGACGACGAAAAAATCAAAATTAATGAATCAATTTTTTGCGAAGTCCTTATACGAGGCTTGCGCTACATGCCTCATACAAGTATTATCGACACCCTTAGTCAAACCCATGCTAGCTTGAGCGCACTTTTGCGATTTTACCAAGAAAGAAACTCGATTTACCGCGAAATGAATCGCTCTTCATGCAACCACCAAGAGGTTTTTAAAAAATATACAGAGACTTTCAGATGGCTAAGCTACTATCAAAATGGAGAAGCGTTCTTCAAAAGCATGCAAGACTATCACAGCTTCCTTGATACGCTCGCTACTATAGAAAGCAGCCCTCAGCTAGCATTGATGGTTGCTAAGAGGCAAAGCGAGGAAATAAAGCTTTGGGACCATTTTAGGCTGCTATTTCCTGGTGCAAAACCCTTCATTCACGCAGCTTTTGTTGGCTTGTACGGATCTTCTCTAGACAATGGCTTTACCTTTCCAATCTTTTCTCCACAAACCGCTGTTTCGCTACATAAGGATCAAGAAGTCATAGAGTTTATTGGCTCTGAAGACTTAACTCAAACACGGATTCAAGCGGCTATTCACCAAAGCTTAGCAGATGATTCATGCTTTAAGGCATTGATTATTAATAGCATTCAAGCCGGCAGCACCTCTATTCATTGCAGCGCTCATTTAGATGATCCAGATCACCTTACAATAGCCATACAAGATAATGGAAATGGAATAGATGAAAAAGGATTTAGGGCTTTAAAGACGCCTGGATATCCATCTACCGCTGATCGCATCGGCAATGGCTTTTTTTCGGCTGTAAAGGAATTTGACGAAGTCGTCGTCTCGTCTATTTCAAGCCTAGATCTGACTAAAAAACGGGATTTATTTTTTAAGAAAGAAAACGATGGCACGTTATTCATTCAAGCTCTCAAAGAGACACCAGGCCATTTTATTGCTGGAACAACCATTCTCCTACGAAAGAAAAGTACAAACCCGTTTGCCGATTTTCTCTTGTCCAAGTCGCTCTTGATGAATTCATGCTGCTTTATCCGGCCTGATCTTTATTGCCAGGGAGAAAAAATAAACGTCAACCCAGGAAGCAAGGCTTTTGCCGAGGCTGAGGTACCTTACGAAGAGCTCGGAATACCAAAAGGATCTTTTCATGCATTCATTGGTATGCATGAAGGACTTTTTTTAGATCAAATCAAAATGAGCAGCCTACCTAACGAAGCTTGGGATCTGGTGCCTAAAAGAATTAGGCAAAAGCTTGATGAAAACCATTTAAAAATCAGTCTGTTTTTACCAAAATTAAGCCCTGCAATGAGCCGTGGGCATGTTGTTAACCAAACGAGTATTATGCCCATCATGCAGTATGCCGTCTTAAAAGTCTGCATGAACTACTATCTCGCCAAGCTCGCCAAAGGAGAGACAGAAAAGCAATTTTCTGACGACTATTGGGGTGATTTCCGCTTCTCTAATCAAGCAATGGGGCTCGACCGTTACATTTCGAATTTGAGCCATTTTGGAAACTTTAAGAAAAAAATTCAACGCGAACTCTCTAATGGAGTGGACCATCAAAAACACACGCTTTTACAAGTGGCCGAGCTATTTTTAAGGAACAAGCAAGGCGAGCTTACCTATGCCTCTATGACCCCATTAGAGCTCATTCAAGCGATTCATGAGCAGGATGCAAAAAAAGCGGACATCAAAATAACAAAAACCCTTCAACAAACAATCGAAAGTTACTTCATTCCCTTTCTTGTCGAATCCGCCTTACCAGGCACCCCACATTCTTTCTTAAAAATTCGATGCACCCTTGGTGAAAAATTAAAGGAGGCACAGCTCTTATGCAAAAATGGCGATTATAACATCGATGCCATCAAAACTCTACCTCTAGAGTATTGGAAAGATGTTGTAAGAGATGGAATACAAGCAACAAAGTTAGAGTTACAGTTAAATCAGGCATTGGACCCCATGCTCAGTCAATTTGAATCGGCTATCTGTAAACGCCTTGCAAGCATGAAATTCCAGCAAGCACAAATCGCGAAGAATATTCCAACCGAATTTAACCCACTTGCACAGTTTTTAGAACACTGTGCCGCATACTTTCTAAACAAGCCCATTCAGTTTAAACTGTACGAAGCTATGAATGGCACCAATGCCTATACCTTCCAACAGTCAACCGAATTTCACTTAAATACAGTCGGCGAATTAGGACTGTACTTCAACAGCTTTAGACAAAGACATCAACATAAGCATCCCTTTAGCACCCTGCAAGATCTCGATCTGTCAACAATTATGAAATGGCTGGAAACCTTGACTCATGAATGCACACACATGAGCGAGCCTAAGCGTGATATTAGAGGATGCCAAGGCACGCACGACCAAGTATTCAGGGATAAGATGTGCGAATTGCTGACGGCGTTTTTTATCACTCCTGGTAAAAAAACAACTGTTTTGAGCAGTGTAGAAAATATCCTATGCAAAGGAACAGGTTCCTATACGGAAGAGGAAATCCAACCTTCCGACAACGCCTTAGCAAAGATGAAATAGCTAAGCTCTTTCCACCCACCCGGGGTTCTTGCAACAATCTAGCCGTTTGCAAGAATCCCTCCTGAGCCAAATCTCTGGTAGCCTTCATCAAGGACACAGCGTCCCTTCCCTATCCCTGAATCCAATTCATGCTATCAAGCTTAACAACATTTAATTAATAAATTAACACCATCTTTATTGTTAATTAACACCAACAAAATATTGTTTTATTTTTAAAACAAGGAATTAATGTGAAAATTAATAATAAAATCTCTTTAAATGAAAGTTTGACTACCGAAAAGCAAGTTGCCGCTTTTTTAAATCCCAATTTGTATTTAACAAAAAAGTTAGAGAAGCAAAAAGCATTGTCTATCAACTTTCAGACACTTGTTCCCAAAGCACCTCAAGCCCTACAAACGCTGACCTCTTACAAGTTCTGTTATATCACTCTAGCATCCTGTTTTGCACTTTTTGTGCATTATCAGTTGATGTATAAAAGTTATGATAGATGTGCCTCTATTCATTGCGACGTTTCGATTGAAGAACTCAGGAAAGGCTATACGAGGATGATGACCTGCGTCTATATTGGCATGTTGGGGTGCATTGGAAATCTTGCTCGTGCCTTAACCCCCTATTCGTATGACGATGAATCTATTAGTTCGAATTGCCTCGTCAAGAGTCGGAATGGTGCTAAGAAGCAGCATGGCTATGTATTTTCATCAAAGCCATTTCAAGCATCGGCTCTCAGCTCGCTGCCGGGAGTCTCGATATTTAGCAAGCCTTTTTCGATAACCAAACAGAGGATAGCACCCGGTGTTTGCAATGGCATGAGCTGGTGGTTTATCATTCTTTATCTTTATTCTATTAAAAATGAGCTGAATTTAGAAAGCCGTGCAGAAAAAATCGCTTATTTCTTCAAGGATGGCGCGCCAAAGCAGTCTCTTTTCATTCAGGCTCTACAAGATTTCTTTTTTAGCACACCGAATAACTGGAAGCTTTTTTGCAATCAATATTCAAAGCTTGATGAAGAAGAGGCACTAAAAGCCGAGTCTCTTGTCTATTTAAGAGACTATACATTTATCAGCAAAGTATTCAACGTCTCTTACAATAACCATTTTACTTTCGATATTAGCGATGAATCGACTCTTCCCGATCTGAAAACGATTCCAGAAGGAATTTATAAAATCGGTGTACATAGCCATACCATGGTATTCATTAAAGAACAGAGTCGTACCATGCTATTCGATCCCAATTACGGCCTGTATGAACTCGAGCCGGAGCAATTTGTTCGTTCATTTAATCAATTTTGTAAACTTTACATGGGAAAAGGACATAGCTATGGCATTTTGCAGGGCATTAGCTTAAATTCTTTTTGCTTTGGCTCAAGTAAGCTATTTGCTCATACCTATATAGGCCAAGATCATATAGATCTAAAAAATCCCTTTAGCTGGTCAGAGAGTACAAAACAGTCCAACCCGTGATTGGATGCAATCACGGGCTTGAAATCTGATTCGATTAGCAAAAAAGACAGCGCGCATTTTGAACTAAATGGATTAATAATCAGAGCTTTATGATCCGGTCATTTGCTTTTTGCGGTCTCTTGCTACCCTTGAAATTTTATTCCAAGCGCCGCCCATTCCCATTGCATTTCGCATCTCTTTAAGAGTTGCTTGCGACACTTCATTCATTTTTTCGGTGCCATCGTAAATAATTTCTTCGATTAATCCTTTTTCACACTCATAAAGCTTGCGTCTTTCACGGATCGGTTCTAAAAATTCATTGATTGCAGTCGTTAGTTTTGCTTTCACTTCAACATCCCCGACACGCCCTTCGCGATAACGCGATTTTAGATCTTCCACCTCATCTTTGCGCGTATTAAAAAGATCGTGATAAATGAAAACAGGGTTGCCTTCAACGGTACCCGGTGTATCGGCACGAAGACGATTAGGATCTGTATACATTCCTTTCACTTTTTTCTCGACTGCCTTGGCATCATCGGATAACAAAATCGTATTATTAGCCGACTTACTCATCTTACCTTTGCCGTCCGTTCCAATTAAAGTAGGCGTTTCGCTGAGCAAGACTTCTGGCATGGGGAAAATCTCGCCATAGTACTGATTGAAACGCCTTGCAATGTCGCGAGCAAGCTCGATATGCGCCTCGTTGTCTTTGCCAACCGGAACAAGGTGAGCTTTTGGCATTAGAATATCGGCCGTTTGCAAAACAGGATAGCCGATTAAGCCAAAGGGAATGCTGTCATTGTCCAAATGGGCATTACGTGCCATTTCCTTGAGGCTCGGAAGACCTGTTAAACGATTAAGAGAGATGAGCATTTCAAAGATCAAATTCATCTCATAGACTGCAGGCGTGGCAGACTGAAGATAGATGGTCACTTTTTTTGGATCGAGTCCACAAGCTAAATAATCGAGCACCATCAGGCGCACATTCTCGCGCAGCAACAGGATTTCCTCTTTTGAAGGCTTTGTCGTTAGGGTGTGCAAGTCAGCAATAATGATATAGCATTCATAGGTATCTTGCAGTGCAATGCGATTTTTGAGCGAGCCGACATAGTGCCCTAAATGGAGAAGCCCCGTTGGACGATCGCCCGTTAAAATCCGTTTTTTCTCAGTCATGACTATTGATCCATTTGTTCTAAATTAACTTGATTGACAAGCACACGCTCTTGTTGGCTTGAGTACAATGACTCTTAAAAGCAATAATTGATTGCGGTCTGTGAGGCTATTTTGCCACCTGGAGCTTTAAAACTCGATGCCCTTTATTAATTTAATTGCAACGCGATGATCCAAATTGAAAAGAGAATCACGGCAATTAAAAGCGGCTTTCCGCCTGGAACAATCTGAGGCAAACCTAATTTTTTTGTATAACGCCCTTTCCAAACCATCAGTGCCGGTAAAATTCCGAACAATATTACGGCTCCAAAACCTCCTGCATAATTTAAGGCAATTAAAAAAATGGAGGGATAAAGCAGTGAACACAGCAAGGGGGGCCCTAAAACCAAACCAGACAGCACAATCTTACCAACAGGAGTCTTTTTAATTGATAATCCATCTGCCAAAAAGTCGACAAAGCTTACCGCGACGCTTAAGAAGGAGGTGACGATGGCAAAAAAAGCAAAAGCCTGAGCAATATCCAAAATCCAAGACACTCCAACAGCATCTCCCAAAGCTTCAGTCGCAATTTCACCGTGATCCAAGGCTTCTTTAAATTCTGATAGCGGAACGAGTCCAAGAATCAACCATTCCCATGCAAGGTAGATGACGAGCGGAACCGCACTTCCAAATACAATAGCCTTAACTAGCAGCTTGGCGTTGCTATTGAAATAGGTCGTCAAACTTGGAACTAAATTATGAAAGCCAAAAGAGACAATCACTGCCGGCAAAACAAGCGTCGCAGCGCCCCAATCCTGATGCTTGAGCAGGGATGCATCCACGTGAGGCATTCCCATGATAACTAAGCATACATACGCCGCAATCAATCCCATCATCAGAATCCTGTTAAACCAATCGACTGCCCCAATGCCAAGATAGATTAAAGTCCCAAACAACAGGCAAAAAAGAAGGCTGCCAATGCCAGGATAAAGAACGCATCCGCTTAACTGAGTAATAAAGTCGGTTACCAGAGAGCCGCTGGCAGCCACATAGGCCACCATCAACGAATAGAAAAGAAAAAGAAAAACAAACCAGCTGACAGCTTTTCCCATCCAACCTAATGTCCGTTCTGCCATAGTAATGATGCTAATCTCTTCGCCAAACCATAAATTAACCTCTAAGAGTAAAAGCCCCGTACAAAGCATAAATAACCAGCAGAGTACAAACATGACAACACTTGGATTAAAACCTGCTTGTGCACTTAAAACAGGCAACCCGAGCATTCCGGCTCCAATACAACACCCAGCAACGAGTAAAACGCCCCCGAGAAGACTGCCTTTTTTGATTGTATAATGCTCCATGCTAATCCTTGGTTGAATATCTCTATTCTAGGGGTTTATAAGGCTTGGTTTAAAGAAAGGTGAAAATGTCTCTGACATGACTATTGAAAGGAAGCATTAAATGCCTAGTTACTCAAAGTAAATCTTGCATAAGCCAAAAAGCCTATTAATAAAGAAGGCTCACAATAAGATTAAAAAAGTTTTAAGCTACAAAGTATACTTTTTTAATCCTTTTATGGCGACTCAATTTATCTACACCATTGCAGGAGAAAGACATTCAAGCAATCAAGGATGATTGGCTAGGAGTTCCTTCATTCAGTGAACTGTGGGTAACGGAATAGAAAATAATAAGAACTCGAAGAGCGACTGATTGCCAATTGCTTAGAAAAGTTGGCTTTACCCCGATTCTTCAGGGATCTATCAATGCTGCTTTTGGAAAAGGGTAAAGCTAAGCCCCCTTATTCCAAACAAGCCCTTCGATGATTGTGCGAAATTCATCGGGCGATCCATATTCGGCATGCAAAAAATAATCGCCATTTTCTTGCCTTTCATAGACCTCGAACCCCTCAAAAGCTCGCTGTCCCCGAAATTCCCAAGCCACGGTATTTTCCTGCCGCAAGCCGGTTCCGGTAATTTGACCTACAATGCTATTTTCTAAAGAGACGGTAAAGGCATGAGGCTGGATGTCTTTAAACATAAATGTGTTGATGACTTGTTCATCGATTCCCTGCATTTCAACCACTTGAACAGCACGAATCAATTCGGAACTTTCTTGCACAATTTGCCAGCGGGTATAAAATTTAATAAACTCGTGCGAAGCACTAAAGGTAATTTTACCTTCTCCCAACCAAAGCCCAGGAGAAAAAATAAATTCAGGTTGTGTCATTAAAACATGAACCTCCGACTATAAATGCTTTGTAAAATACCTAAAGCCATCATTGTTGATAAGATAGATGATCCGCCATAAGTCACAAGAACCAGAGGAACACCCGTAATAGGCAAAAAGCCACACATCATTCCGATGTTAACGAGAATGTGCATCGCCAAGTAAACCGTCACACCAGCTGAGAGTAATCGGCCGAAAGGGTCTTTTGCAACTGCACTGACCTGAAAACTAAAATAGATTAAAGCATAATAAAGGACCATGAGTAAAAGAAGGCCAATAAAGCCAAATTCTTCTCCGAAAGCGGGATAAACGGAATCGGTATACGGCGCTGGCAGCCAGCCTCGCCCACTAAACTCACTTTTTCGCCATCCCGTACCCGTAAGCCCGCCAAGTGCAATGGCAGTCGCTGCTGCTTTCTGATGGTGGGTGGCTGGATCCAAACGGTCAAATTGATAATCCTTTAAAACCTTAGTTGCATAGGGTCGCAATGTTTCGTGCGGAAGAATCCCAAGAAAAATGATGGCGACCAAAAAGAGGCCAAGCCCCCCTCCAATTGTCATCGCCTTAACAATCGATGGCCGCAAATCACCAAAATAAAACATGACCAATGTGATCGGAAAAAGGACCAAAGCAGTGCCTAGATCAGGCTGTTTGAGGATGAGAATAAAGGGAATTCCCACAATGATGCCTGCGTAAAAAGCCGTACTCCACGAACCTGCATCAGAACGCCTTCTTTCTAAAAACCAACTCAAAGTGACCACCACCACAAATTTAGCATATTCCGATGGTTGAAAACTGATGTTGATGAAGGGAATTCGATACCATCTATGTACGCGTTGAATGGAGTCGGTAAAAAAGAGGCCAATCAATGACAAGAGGACGATGACGTATAAAATCCAGGTCCATTCCCTTAATTTATTGTAGTCAAAGCCTGCAAAGAAAAGATAAACGGCCAGCCCAATCGCAAACCACTGAATTTGAGAGCGCACAACGGGCGTTAAAAATAATTCTTCCGTATGGTCAGACGATGGATCCATTGTAAAAGATGATACCACCAGCAGACTGATCACCATTAAACTAATGATAACGGGGATGACTCTAAAGTCTAAACGAGTAAGATAACGAGGACTCCACATAACTTGCAGAAAAAAAATAGCTAAAATAGTACCATATCAAGAATTAATAGAATGCGCAAGTCAAATTCTGATGAAAATTAGTGCATTTACATACTATGCCAGGCGGATAAGATAGGGTTGATAAAATACCATCTTAATATCTTTCTATTAAGACCCTTATCATTTATCATCGACTGTCATCGATCAAAGCCTATCACCTGTATGCTAGCGAATCTACCATAAATGTTTGCTAAGGCTTTAATATTTTCCACACAACTTTCATTAGTTGTAAATATTTTGAATAATTAGGGTATCCTCCATGGCTTCCTCGATCTTACACTATCATTTTGAAACAATTGGTTCTACCAATACGTGGGCGAAAGAACACGTCGAGCAAATGGATCCTGAAGGAGTTACATTAGTAACCGCATCCAAACAGACAGCTGGCAGAGGACGCTTTAAAAGGCGCTGGCAATCACCTTCCAAACTCAACATCTATGCCACTTTTTGTTTTCACGTAGATGCCCAGCGAACCGATATTGGACATTTTCCTCAACTTCTAGCGCTTGCAGCCGCACGAGTCTTAGAAGATCTCCATTTTAACCCGACTTTGAAATGGCCCAATGATGTGCTGCTCAATGGCAAAAAAGTAGCCGGTATTTTATGCGAAACCGTAGCTTTGCCAAATCAAAAGCGATGCGTCATCAATGGAATCGGCCTTAACATTAATATGCCGGCGAAACTTTTAAAAAAAATCGACCGCCCTGCCACCTCGCTGCTGGTCGAAAGTGGTGAGGAGTTTGACGTTGACACGATTTTAAAAGTCCTAGACGTGCAATTTACCTCTTACCTGGCTCATTTCCTCACGCATGGATTCGAACCCTTTTTCCCCTCTTTTCAATTGCGTTCCGCCTTCAAGCCTGGCCAGCCTGTCCGCTTTCATGACGACCGCACGTTACTGGAAGGTTTTTTTGAAACTTTGCATCACGACGGTTCCGTACAAATTAAGCTTCTTGACGGTACATCCAAACAATTTTATGCCGGAGAATTCGTGTTTCCTGCAGAGCTAGCCCACGCACCCGAAAAAAATTAGATACCTTTTAGGTTTTCAAGCCGCAAAGCAGTTTTTTTTTTGAATTAATTGGCTAACCTGTATAGTCGATCCATCTTTTAAAAACTGAGGATCGATTATGACACCGACAATGGCAGCCTGCTCTTCTCATAGAACAGCAGCAGCTTATTCCATTCCTGTCCCCCAATCTGCAGAGAGTTTAACCCATGTGTATTACGTCGTTCATCGCGAAAGATATGGAATACATGAAATAATAGAGCAGGGAATCATAACAAACCCTAAGCCCAACTGTTATTTGGAATTTGAAAGAGAATGGCTTGAAAAGCACAGAAATTGGAGTTTAACCATTAAAGGCTTTCAACAGCAAATCAACTGCTTTAAAACTACGGCTATTGTCGCAGACTATTTAAGCAAGCTAAAAGCCTAGATAATAGAAAGGCAGCTCTTCAAAAGAGTTGCCTTTCACAAAAGAATAGAACTTAGCAAAGGGTTGCTATCCATCCATTATCGGATTGAGCCTATCGTAAACAGTTGTTATAAACTGAAAGAACTTCAATTCTCTTCTCGTTGCCTGCCGCTCAATCCAATCAAAGCGGCTCAAATTAAGGATGCTATTCAATTCGCTCCAATACTGCCCAGGCTTATTCTTCAAGTCTTCTAAGTGGTGCTGCGCAACGGCCAATTGGAACTCTTTTTCTCCCGGATCTAAGTTGCTATCAGTCTCAAACATAAGCTTTTCTATTTGCAAGGCACGCGACTCGGAAGCTTGTTCTTTTATCTGCTTTTCTAAGTGAAGCAAGAAAGGCTTGAAAGCCTCGTCAAATCGCTTTAAAAACTCTTGTGTCTTTCTAAACTTAGAAAACTTTTTTCTAATGCTTAAAACTGATTCCACTAACTCTTCCATCACATGAGTCGAAGGATATGTCAATTTCTCTTTTTCATACGATTTGGAAAAATTGATTTTGCTGCACAAGGCAATGGAATGCTGAATCGACGCTCGCAATTCGTTTATAAAATCTTGGACTAACAACTGGTCAGTGATCAATCGAGCGACCGTAAAGCCACCTTTATCAAAGATATTTCTAGTAAATTCTTGCGTAGCTTTCGAAAAATAGGACTCCTTCTTGAAGAAATCATCGATAAATTGCTGAGAAGACTCATCTAGTCCAAATACAGGCTCAGGCTCGACATAAACAACCGAACACTTGCTCTCCTCGCCTTCGTTGGAAGTCTCCTGTAACGGGCCATTCATATAATCATCTACTCTACCAACACTGTTATTAGGTCCAATCATTCTTCACCTTAATTTCAAATTCAAATCATAAAAATAATATCTGTTTAATTAAAAAACAATTAAATAAATTAATAACAAACAAATCTTAAAATTGAATTTATGATTATTAGAGAGCGTTTTTATCATTTCATTCAAATTCATCATTTTTTTATGATTGATTAATATAATTTTAACTTAAAATTGCACAATTAATATTTTTACCAAGGAGCCTTCATGTTACCTCTCGCTAAAGAGTTTCATTCTAACTCTCAAATAATGACGACCCAGCAGGCTACAAAAAAGTCGATAGGGGTATTTGCCCTGCAATTGGATGGAATGGGAGATATCATTGGGGGCGCTAAAGTGGCTGCCATGGTTCAGCAGATATTTCCTGCTTATGAGGTCATTTTTTCAGTCGTACAGCCATCGTTGTCGCTCATGGAAAAAATGATGTTTGCATCCAACAAGCATGTGATTGATGCCAGTGAGTTAAGCACGCTTACTGATTTGACCTTTTGCAAAGAAAAACAACTTCCCAAGAAAATCGATGCCTGTGCATGTATGATTATCTATCCGACTTACCATGATTCGACCATTCCAAAGTTTATCAGAGAATCGAATGTCCCCATGCTGCGCCTTCGCGAATATGGAGCGGGTCAGCCGACAAGGGGAACTGTCGAGGGAACTGTGTATCCTCTTGGAGTCGGCAAAGAAGACTATGGGCTCATCTTAGATCCCGATTTATATGCATATGGGGAAAAGCACCGGGGCGATCAGTCCTTGCAGCGCTTAGCTCAGCTCCAATTTTTACCCTCAGCCCTCACAAAACTCATTTTAGGTCGTTCTTTTAACAAAACAAGCCTTGAAGAATTTGCTCAAAATAACAAGCTTTTTTCTGGTTATGGCTACCATGACAGCGCCATCACCGACTTCATCGAAGCGTTGTGCACCTTCGATAGCTCAAACAACCTCACAATCTGTTTGCTCAATCAGCCGGTCAAAGATATCCACTCTCTTCTAAGAAAGACTCTTTTTAACAATAATTTCAAAGAGATCTCCATATACACGCCAAATGAAAAACAAGGATGGGACTGCAAAAATTTAGAATTTAAAGAAAAAACCAAAGGCAATCGAAAATGTAAGCTCATCTTTGCCAAGCTCGAGCCAGCCCATTCCCTGACTCTTGCCAAGGCCTCCGAACCGCAAACTCTTACAACAGGCGATCAGTCCTTTATCGAACGGCTTCTCTTGCGCCATTACCCGCTCTACGATTGCCGCCCTCATAAAATTCCTTTCATTCATTCGATCATCGAATCGGCTAAGCAGCTCGACAAAGAAGCCGCTTCCCTTTTACAAACAAGCATTTTCGGCAATGAGGATCCCCTAGAGATTTTGCAAATGATAGATGAAGGAAAGGCAGTTGGCCATCTCTTTTTTCAGCCAAACCTAGTCCATTATTTTAAAAAATTCACTAATGACCAAAAACTCGGCGAAAGCTGGAACAACATAGTGACCCACCTTTACCAGAATCACAATGCCAAAGATTTACTTCAACCCATCATTGCCCAAGCACTGCCCGCTTCTCGCAATGATCAGCTCAGTCTTTCAGAGAATACAAATAAGTAATTAACTTGTTATATAAAACAATAAATAGAAAAAAAATTGACAACTAATATATTTAGTTATAATATTTATCCATATTATTAATCTTAAAGGAGATTTTCATGATTAATGGTTTCTTTCATACAATTCAACGCGATCTCATCGACGTAGCTCGAGCAATCAAAAATGAAGCACCACGCAACGAAGAACAAAATCAGCGTATCACTCTATCGGCCATGCGTATTTTTGCATCTGGTATCATGGGAATGGGCGCTTTAACAGCCATTTCTACGCTTTCGTTTTTTGCAACTGCTCCCGTATCGGCTGTTTTGACAGCGACAATCGGGGTAGGCCTTTATGCTCTCGGACACGATGTTTTCTTACTTGCAAAGCGTTGCCAAGCATTGCAGAATCCAATCAACAATCTTGAAAATGGGGCGAGAGGATTCTTTAGAGATGTGAACAATTTCTTCACAGGCAACCAAGCTGGAAATGGACACGTTGAAGAATTCACTAATGAGACCTTCTTCCAACCACTATGGGTGCAACTGCTCAGCCGACAAGCTTAAAGTATTTAAGCCTAATAAGGATATCTAAAAAGATATCCTTATTTTTTTGCCTATCACTAGTTAAAAATCTATTGATGAAAAGTGGATAGATCGGGTACGACGTGCAAGTTTGGGTGGAGCTTAGCTCTTAAAACTTGCTGAATGTAAGAAAGGGTTGTGCCCGTAGCTGAAAAGCATGATGTACAAGAGCCTTTATAGGCAATTTGCACTTCCCAATCATTGACCAAGTCAAGTACCTCTACTCCCCCCGCATCCAGTTCGATATAAGGGCGCACGTCGCGGTCCAAGACGCCTTCAATCAAACTTACTTTTTGTGTGAGTGAAAGCTCATCCCAACCAGGATAGCCTCCTTCTAATATTTCCCCAATGTCAAGGGGAGCGGGTGGGGCCACATAACCTGACGACAAAGGAATATCCAAACATTTTTCCGCCGCATTTTCAATCGCACTCAAGATAATGTTAAGGTGGGGCGAGGTTTCTTTAGGAAAGGCCGGCTCGTCTTGACGATCCCTCACCTGTTTATCTAAGAGCTCGACACTAATGCGCTTGGCCTGGTCATAATTTTTGCCGATCACCAGCTCACAGGCCACTTCAGCAGCGCCAATTAAAGCAGACTGTCCATAAGCTTGAAACTTGGAATCGACGATGATGCCATCATCTGGATCCACCAGCCAATAAAAAATCACGGCATTGCCATCGGTCAGCTTTCCCTCTTTCCCCTCGATCAGGCGCATCGTGCGCTCTGCAGATTGTTCCTTGGTAAAAAATCCGACGCATCGGGGCTTGTCGATCTTAGCCAGCAGTTTTTTGCTGTAGCGCGACCATGGAAAGGATTGGATTAGAGTTTGCAAGCTCATCTTATAGGGTTTCCTTTGTCTCAAAAAGACGGCGAGATGTTTTAGCAAGTGTATGAGCACTTTCAGCAATCAATTCAATGGCCCGATCAATTTCAGCTTCGGTCGTGTAGCGAGAGAGGCTGAAAGAAATTGCACTATAGGCTAGATTTTCTTCCATGCCAGATGCGATGAGAAGCAGTCCCAGCTGCTGAAAGCTTCCACCGCCAATGCAGGCATACACCCCTTTACGGTTTAATAAATACAGCAACGCTTCACTCGCAATACCTGGAAATAATAAGGTCGTGCAGTGCGGCAGCCTTTCTTGCTCTTTAAAGCAAATCTTAGCTTCAGGATAAGCTTTGACTATGCCCGTTTCCAATTTATACTTAAGCCTGGCGGTCTCTGTACAGATGAGATCGCGGCACTCCAACGCTTCTTGCGAAGCGTAGGCCAAAGCGGCGAGCGCGGCCATGTTTAATCCACCAGCTCTCAAGCCGGCTTGATCCGATCCTCCGGCAATAAAGGGAGAACACTTGATTCCCTGCCTAATATAGAGTCCGCCCGTGCCTTTAGGCGCGTGCAGCTGATCGCCGTTAAATGTAATAAAGTCGGGTTTAATCTCTTCGAGCTCATAAAAAAGCTTGCCCAAGACATGTGTGGCATCCAAATGCAGGCGAATCCCCCGCTGTCTGCAGAGTTCGGCAATGTCTGCAACCGGCTGCACAACGCCTGTTAATCCGTTTGCCCAAGAGAGAGATACAAGCGCCGTACGAGGTGAAATGGCTTCCGCCAAAGCTTGTGCCGTGACTATTCCATTACTATCCACTTCGATCATCTTAGCCACACACCCGACAGGCTCTAAACGAGACATAGCCATCAAGGCTGGTGCTTCGTCAGCATTCGAAGTAATAAATTGATTTTTTCCAGTTGGCAGAGTCGTGTCGCGATAGACAGAAGAAACGACTTGATTCACCGCTTCAGCGCCAGAAGAAGTTAAAACAAACTGATCGACTTCTTCCGCGCCTAAAAAAGAATAGAGCATCTTATAATACTCTTTTAAAGCAGGAAAAAGCTCCTGCCCTTTTTGATGAGGAGCAGAAGGAAGGCCCCATCTTTCAGTCAAATAAGGCATCATTTGCGTGATGGCTTGCGCGGAGGGGCGGCTCGTGGTGCTATTATCCAAATAAATGGGAGAATGGGTCATGTCTTTCACACTTGTTTAAAGTATTGTCCTTGCCTGTATTCATAAATAATCGGATGTCCGGTTGCCAATTCGAGGCTCACCACTTCCTGAGACGTCAATCCATCCAATTTCATGATGATCGATCGAAGCGAATTGCCATGGGCTGCAACGAAAATATTTTTTCCCTGTTCTAATTGTGGAACGATTGCATCTTCAAAATAAGGAATCGAGCGTGCGGCCGTCATCTGTAAGCTTTCTCCATTGGGAGGAGGAACATCGAAGCTTCGCCTCCAAATGTGAACTTGTTCGGGACCATATTTTTCAGCCATTTCTGCCTTGTTAACGCCCTGCAATTCGCCGTACATTCTTTCATTGAGTTGCCATGCACGAATGACAGGAATCGTTTGAGACTCTGTTTCTGGACTGTAAATAGTGGCCCATTCTTCCAAATGTCCTTCACCCGGATGCAAGATCACTGGAACCTTGCCTGAATGATGCAAAGTCATAGCCAGCATGGCTGTCATCTGGGCTCGAATCAAAGAGGAAGTAAAGATGAGATCGATCGGTTCATCTTTAATTATTCTTCCGCCTTCTAAAGCCTCTTCCACACCTTTTGATGAAAGTGGAATGTCAACCCACCCCGTAAACAGATTGTATAAATTCCACTGAGACTGTCCGTGGCGCATCAAAATTAACTTAGCCATTCTGCTTTCTTCGCCTCTCATTTGCTTTTTGACATAGGCTCTACAGCTGAAGCAATGCGCTCAGCCAGATGTTAGAGTAAATGAACTCAAATTTTTTGGTTGGCATCAAAATCATACTTTTTTATTCTAGCATACTCTAATCGTAGCATAGATTGCCCTTGCTGCAAAATAAAACCAATCACTAATCCATTTATAATAAAAAAAATTCAGCAACTCATTCTATTGATTTTTAATTTTTTATGTACTATTATTAATCAAAATTCATCTTGTTTTTACCAGCCATCCCAATGGCTGCCGGCAAACTGCCGTTCAATAAAAAAATCCCAATAGGACATTTGTGGAAAAGAATCGATTAAGTAAAATCCTCGCAGCAGCCGGTGTTGCTTCGCGAAGAGCTTGTGAAGAACTTATTTTTGAAGGACATGTCAAAGTCAACGGGCAAGTCGTACTTGTTCCGCAAACTCTTGTCAATGCTGAAACTGATCTAATCACCGTTCGCGACCAGCCCATCAATAAGAAAGAAGATAAAGTTTATTATCTACTCAATAAACCTGCTGGCTATATCTGTTCTGCCAGAAAAACAGGACAAGCCAAGCTTGTCTTAGATCTCTTCCAAGATGAAGGACATCGCCTCTTCACTGTTGGCCGCTTGGATAAAGATACACAAGGACTATTGATTGTGACCAATGACGGTCATTTTGCCAATGAAGTCATCCACCCTTCAGCCAATATACAAAAAGAGTACTTAGCCAAGACCGATCAGGAAATTTCTCATGAGCATCTCATAGCTATTACCAATGGTACATTAGTAGAAGGGGCTTTTGTCAAGCCTATCAAAGTTCAAAAAGTGCGCCGCGGCACACTCAAAATTGTCATTGGCGAAGGTAAAAAACGAGAAGTGCGCCTCCTCCTCAATGCGGCTGGCTTAAAAGTCCAAGAATTAACGCGTATCCGTTTGGGCGGACTCCACTTGGGCCCCTTGCCGCTCGGAAGTTGGCGCCCTTTGACAGAAATAGAAAAAAAATTGATTTTTGCACAATAAAAGTTACGATGAAAACAAATAAAATTCCCCCAACAGATTTTGAAACGGTCATGCCTCTTTTAATTAATGCCTGGCGCCGCTTTCACAAACTATCTGGCCCAGCCGATGCCCTGCAAACAAGAGAGTTTCGCAGTGTCGTATCGGCCGTCCAAAAACTGCAAAAAGGATTGGAAACAGGACGTGATTTGAGCGGGCAAGACTACTTTTCGCAGCCCGATTTGCTTGGCGCCTATCTTCTTTATCAATGGCCTTTGCACTATCAAGAAGGTCTAAGCTTGATCAATGAACTACCGACTGTTCCTGGACGAGTATTAGACATTGGAAGCGGGCCTGGAGCCTTTTCCTTTGCCGCTTTGCGCCAAGGAGCAAAAGAGGTCATCGCCTTAGATCGCAGTCTCCCTGCCTTGCAGCTCGCCGCCGACGTATGCGGAAGATACGGCTACCCCCTCACTATTCGCAAACACGATGTGCGCAATCCAGCCTTTCCTGTCGAGGGGCAGTTTGACTTAATCATCGTCGGGCATTGCCTCGAAGAACTATTCCCAGACACACAAAAAGATTGGTTTGATGCACAAAAAGCATGGATCCACTCTTTGCTCGAACGGTTAACTCCGCAAGGTTATTTGCTACTCGTAGAAAGCTCCCTGCTACACTCAAACCGCCGCTTATTGACCTTGCGCGATCACTTGGTGAAAGATCAGGTTCCCGTTCAAGCTCCTTGCGTATGGCGCGGAGAATGTCCCTCTCTACAAGCCAAGAATAGCCCTTGTTATGCGCAGCGCGAACTCGAAAAACCCTATCTCGTAAAGGAAATTCAACGAGCAGCTCAAATTAACCTGGGATCTTTAAAAATGACCTATGTCATTTTCAGAAGCCCCCAAGCACATTGGCCAGCTCTTCCACCAAAACGCCTTTACCGCATTATCAGCCCTCCTATCGAAACTCAAACAGGCAAACGCTTCTACCTCTGCGGAACCGATGGAAAGAAAAATTTAGGCACGCATCTCACAAAGCACCCTCAGGAATCAAGAGCCTTCGATTATCTGAAACGAGGTGAACTGATTTCTGTCGAAGAAGCTCTCGAAAAAGGAAACCTGTTCGATATCGTTCTTGGAACACGGATGAAAATTGAAGCCGCTTTAAATAAGCCCTTGCCGGAAGAAGAGATAGAAGACCTCCCCTACTAGCTCACCTAACGCAAGATTCTTGCAAAATCAAGAAGCCTTTAAGCCAGATCTCAGAACCCACAGTGACGCAAGGAAACTGTGGGTAAGGGGATCGTAAAGTAATCTCCCCTCTCTACGTTAAACTTCTCTTACTCCGCTGCCTTGATTGCCAAAAATTCCCCTGATTGTAATTCCTTCTCATCGCAACTAAATTTAATTAATCTTAATTTAATTTACGATAACTTAATAAAGTTTTTATTTAAAATAATTTTTAAGTTAAATAATACTATTAAATTATTAACAAATAAAAGAGAGTTAGTTATGTCATATACTATGAGTTTGGTTCAAACAGGTATTAGTGCTGTTGTTCCCTTTGCCGATAAGATCCCAGGAATGGAAAATACGGCTCCTAAGAAAATCAGTAAAAAACAAGAGCAGAATCGCTTAAAAGTTGCTCAATCAATGCAAAAGGCGATTAAAGAGGGAAGATTAGATCCTTCCTATTCAACCGCTGTAACTAATATGCAGACAAAAGCTCAAAAAAACATTTCAGAAGCCAATTATTCTAATACCCAATATGGTTTGGATCAATTAGGCAAGCTTTCTCCAGTCTTGGATGCTGTTATTCCAGGATCAGGGATCATCGCAAAAACGGCTGTACAAGTAGGCACGGTTCAAAACCTGAAGCGTTATGCAGATGAAACGCCGAGCACAAAGGATACTCTACTCAAGACTGCGAAGTTTGCAGCACCGATCCTGGCAGGTCTTACAGCTCCGTTTTGGATGCCTTTTGTAACACCAGTCGTTATTGCGACCGGAGCCGCAGCAGTAGTCAGCACAGCCATTGCTTTAGATGGTTTAAGTTACTATCGCGGATAAAACCGCTCCTCACAAAATGCAAAGAAAAAGCCAGGTTTGTACCTGGCTTTTTCTTTTATCCGCATCAACGCTTATAAGTATGCTTTAGCATCTGATGCCCTTAGGCATTCAATATGCCTGTCATTTAAGCAATCAAGGTTTTAAATCAACTTGTTTTTCAGCCTGTGTAAACAGCTGTTGCTTCACCTGTAAACAACGCAACAGACGATCGCGTACATTTTCATTGTGAAAGCTGCCGCAGTGATCCCCCTCAGAATTCGTAAAAAGCTGATAAAAGTGGGGTTCGGTGCCCACGCGATGCTTGTGATATTTGTTGAGCAGATTGAGGGCCATCAAACGCTTAAAAAACTTCACTCCACCTGCCACGTGGTCATTCACCATGAGGGATTGCCGATCAGCATTTTTTTCCTGGCGCCGGACAAGAACCGATTGCAGTCCAATGTAACTGACGGTATAAAAGGCTGCCTGCCAAATCAAACTAGAGCCGGGGAAAGGAAAATAAGCATCTGCTAACAACGCCGAACAATAAGCACCGATTCCACATACAGTCGTATAAACCCCATTCCAGGCGCTATCATAAGATACCGCATGCCCCAAGATTTCATGGCCTATGATGAACTGCATTTCCTCGTCACTCAGGTTAAATGCATAGTCTTTGGATAAGCTCCAATAATGCTCTCTATCTTGAGGCTTCATGGATTTGATGGTTTGTTTTAAATCATCGGGATGCTCGGGAAGATTATCGATAAACTCCCTGAAAAGGGAAGGCAATTTCAAGACAGGACCCTTTGTTGAAACTTCCGTTATCTGATAAGCCTCCAGCAATTCTAAGCCAATAGCTAAAACCGCCTTGTTGGCATGACCATGAAGCTCTGCAAGGCCCCTTCGCTGCAGCCTTATGCTCACTTGGCTCTCAGGAATGCCAGCCACTTGACAAATGCGATTTTTCATCGTCTCAATTTTTTTTAATTTTGCCTGCTCATTCTTTGGCAACTTGGAAGCAAGAGCTTCACCGTTTAATTCCCAATTCTTCTCAGGATAAGTATTTTCTAAAAGCTGAAATCCACCCTGTATAACATAAAAACCACCTCCAAACATCGCCCCTATCGACATAACAAGCTCTCCTATGACTAAAATGGATTTTCACTAATCACGGTTAACATTGGCAATTAAATAAACTTAACATAATATACTCAACACTTAATTAATATACAATTAATTTAAAACAAATTAGTATTACTATTTGAAATCTTTACGTTTAAAAACAGAACTGTTTTTTGCTTCGTTGTTGGGAAAAACCAATCTTTTCCATCCAAATTTTTAAAATATTCTTAATCTAATATTTACATTAATAGACTATGTTTATTTTCATTTATCTGTTGATAGCTACGGACCTGCAAAGAGGGTCGTAGAGATCGACCTACTTATTGATTGTCGTGATAATAAACATGAACAAAAAAAACTCATTCATCTCCACCTCTATCCTATCTGTGCCTGGTACCGCTGGCATTTTGCAAGCGGCTATCGAAAAAATTCACATTTTTACACAACCTGGAACTTCAAGTCTCGAAGTCAAAGAAGATGGAAGTTTAATTGCGACTCAGGGAAGCCCCTTAGACAGGATCGTTGGCTTAGCAAAGTATTACATTGCTCCTCTTTTTTCCGATCACATGCGTTTGGAGCAAGAAAAGAAGCTCAGTCAAATTAAGCGAGAGATTTTACAAGCACGTGATATTCTCAAAAGCCATTCTTCGCTGATTGAGAAATTAAAAGAGGGAGATCCTTCTCAACAGAAGCTTGCTCACTCCGCTTTGGAGGCTATTCATCGCTACAATGCCGTCGTTGCCAAAGATTATACTTCTTTAACGGATACATACGATTTATATAACTATGAAAGAAACCAGCTCTTATTAGATGAAGAGATCAAGGGACAGCCGATAGAGCTGCCGCGTACGGTTTCTATCAAATATGACTCTGATTTGAGTGCCGATACGACAAAAAAAACCTTTAGAGCCTTAGGAGCCTCTTTTCATTCTAGTGCAATGCAAAAAACATGCTCTAAGTTTAGTTCCACACACAAGAAGGGCGAGCAGTTTATGCTCGATACCTTTCGCATGAAGGCCATTCGGCTCGTGCAATCCCATCTTACACAGCAAAATTCAATGGCAGAAGTCTTAAACCTGGTTAAACAAGCCGCTATTGAAATAGAGGAGCAAGATGATTTGATTGTGATGCGTCAACATCTCGAAGTTGGCCCCGGATCGATGATTGCCCTGATTGGGTCTTTTAAACATCCTTCGGATTCTAAATTCCTGAGCATGCCAATCATTGACAGCTTCCGCTTGACGTCGGAGGCCACTCATTCAGGCTTTCCCTATCCCTCTCAACATACAGCTTGGGCCTTGACAGATAAGTTAACGGAAGCGCGGCCTCTAAGGACAGAACAAGCTCCTCGTTTCGAAGAAGTGGATGCTCGCAAAAAATATTTTTCACAACAGCTATTATTCGATCCTCACTATATGGCGAAGGCTCGCCAACTCTATAAACTCAAAAGAGACCTCTTCGACCAGCATAAAGAGCATTATTTACCCTTACACCGCCAATTGCAAACAACGATCTTAGAAGGTGTCTACATGGATTCCGCGGTAATCGATGCCTTGTTAGATCCCTTTTATCACACTCTTGACACTTTAAATTCTCCCTTCGATGCATTGGCCAGTATTCAACAGCGGCTCGTAGAATTATTTATTCAACAGCCGGCTCAAAGGCTAGAAGAGGAATGGCTAGAAGACAGCTCTTCTGTGCTGCGGATAGGAACGTCTCAAGAAAAATTTCACGGGGCCCTAACAAGCCTGCAAAGAAGCCTCGACTCAGCTTCTTCAGAATCAATGGAGCCTCATTACGCTTCTGCTTATCTCGACACCATGGGGCCTTTATTAGGAAAAGCTACTCAAGGCATCGCACTTCAATACTTATCAGAGAAAATTGGCTTTGCCCCTCCCATGCTTAATGATTTCGAAAGAAAAATTCAGATGTGTGCATTCCACCAACTTATCAGCTTTTTAGATGAATTGGAAATCCCCTTAAATGATAAAGACGATTCAATCAAAAATGATCTGACAAATAAATATAAACAAGATATCGAAATTTTCTCTTGCGCAACCATTGAAGACTTTGACAACCTCGCCTCTAGAGTGACAAACGAGCTGGAAGTCTATTTCAATTCCCGCTTTTATATCCAAAGAGCCTGATCTTACATAAAGCTCTTCTCAACCTTTGTTTCCATAATTCAAATTGACAACAAACTTTTATTTGATTATCTTTTCTCTTCTTTAATCAATTCATTTTTAATGATTAATCACATCGCAATTTAATTCGAAAGCTAACATTTATTTATTAATAGATTCTAGAACTACTTTATTGCTCAATCATGATTTATAATGACGTTCCGAGTCCTGCATTGCCTATTGTATGTGATGATGTTTTGCTTCCTCCTATTTATCCCCCCAATCCTCTCCTTTTTTCGGATGAAGCGGTCCAAAGAATTGCTTCCAGCGTTTTTGAAAATAGAGAAGAAGCCAGTGTCGAAAATGTAGGGAATAGAATTCAGCACATTCAGCAAGTAATTGTTTTACGTTCGCAGGATATCGACAAGCTGAATGAGCATGTGCGGGAGTTAAAGGGAGGCAAGCGCACAAAAAACATCTTTTTACTTAGCTCTTTAATTCGAATATTTTATGCATGGTTTCATCGCAAAGAGATCAAAAAAGATGAGGAGCAGCTTGAAGTACTACGACAGCAAGTTGACAACCTTTCTCTGCTCTTGCAACATTTGCGCAAGAAACAACAGGATTTGATGGAAGAAGCAGACAATCACGTTTCCCTGCTGATCAATAACCCTTTACCTAAAGTTAGAAGAGAGAATTTAGAAAGAATAATCACTCCTTTTTCTTCCCTTGGAAAAGATAATCCAACATTAGGCTCATGCGAAACCATTTCTCCAGAAACTCTTATGGCTTTCGAGGAAACGTGTCAAGCACTCTTGATTAAAGAAACATTCTCATTCGATGAAATTGAGGCACTCTTCAAGATCGAACAGGAAATGCGGGAATGTTTGGAAACGAATCCCGACTCCGTCGAATTAGAACAGGTGTATACACACGCTCTTCTTCCAGCTTATCATAAGGCCAAAGCGTTTTTAACAAGGCGCCCTTTTGCCCATTCAGTCAAGCTAGCAGCTTCACAGGGACAAGCGCTACAGGCAGGCCTAGCAGGGCTAGACCAATTGACCGCCCCCCTGCAGACGATCCGGTTTGATGAGGAGTCCGCTAACCGGTTGTATCTCATGAAAGATCTTGTGGCATACAAAAAAAGCAATCGAAGAGCAAAGGAAGAGGCCCATATCATTACTCCTCTTTTTAATTTAAGATCGACACTCGCAACTGTTCCTTCATTTACGATGCAGTGGCTTTCGCGCTCGCGCTACGGCATGCCGATGAAGTGGGAACATTATTCAAGAGGATATGCCGACACCCCTCTATTGAATGCCTCGCTCAAAGCAAGCATCTATGAAACCTTATCGGAGCAGGAAAAGAAAATTGAGGCGGAATTTGCTAAGCAATATTTTCCAATTTCTTCCTTAAATTCCCAAAGGGTCGATTGGGAATACTTAAAAGATGGAGAATGGCAAGCGCTCTCCCTCTCCCAATTGTGTAAACTGTATGACCAGGAGCTCCTCGAAGTCGATTGTCTGATCAAGCAACATGGACAGCAGCCTCTTAGGCTCGACGAGCATCTATTTACAGAAACTGCCCTTGGTAAGGCCTTGCAGTCCAAGCCAAAGCTACCTGAACTTTTCTTCGTTCCAGATCTAAGCGATCCCCAACTAAAAGAGCTTTACCAGGCATGTGAAAAAGTTAAATGGTCGCTGAAAAACTCCCAAATGCAAAAGCGAAAAGTCAGATTTCAGACATTGCAGACGCTTTTTCTAAGCAAGAAAAAATTGATCGATCTAGCCGTTGATTCGCAAGCCAAGTTAAGCAAGACCGAGCGCGACTTTTTAAATTCTAACGTGAATCAAGCCTTGAAAGTTGGATGGAAAATCGCGGCACCAGAAGCCTTCCAAAAAAAAGTTTCCACGAGCTCTCGCATCACCTATCGCTCAATTCGAGATGTTGATGCTAAGCCTTTTATCCAGGAAATGAAAATTATTCGCGAGCTATTCAACAATGTGGAATTATTGAATGGCATTTTGAATAGATTGGATGAAGAGAGCCTGTGGAATATCATCGTCACGGCAGAGCTCCAGTTTTTAGACCTGCACTCCAATAATGTTGGGCTCGCCCCTCGCAAAGAAGGATTGGAAGACGTTTACCACTATTTCAAAGATAAACGATTCCGCCTCACTCCTGCCACCATCGACACGCCCGCCCATTTTCACAGCGAGCCTTCCCTATCTTTTGAAACCTTGTATGAACACTACTTGCAAGGCCTGCTCTCTGATGCAACGTGGGTGACTTACATAGAAGATGAAGATTTGCAGCAAAATCCAATCTCTTTCCGCTTAGATCAACGCCAAGAATTACAAGCTCTTCTTAATCGTCCTTGGCAATTGGTCTTTTACGATTTAGACCTTAATCTGAGCGAAGATAACGAATTGCATGAACAATCCAAATTAATTAAGAGCGATGCAGATCCTCAAACGACTGCACCAGCGCATAGATCGCTTAGCCCTAAATATCGTACCGAACACCTCATTCCCTTCTGCAGTACCTTTCTAGAGCTTGCTCTGAAAGATCTTCCTCTAAGTGATTCGCTGCTTCAACGGCTGGAAAACAGTACCTCTTCAGACAACGAAATGAGGCTGTGGTGCTTGCGCACCGATGCTGCCATTCGCAAAAGGATGCCCGATCAATACCGGAATGAATTAAACGCTAGGCTGAAGCCGCTCTTAGATAACCAGCACTATACCCTGTCGAATTACCGCCGAAAAAACTCAGAAGCGACAATTAAAGACATCCGGTCTGATTTTATTGCATCTTTTATCGATCTGAATTCTATCCCAAATCAGGTATTTTGGAGCTGGATGGAAGAAGCCCTCTCGCATGGACGTGTTCTAGCGGGCGACACATGGGACTCGCTGGCCATCCGCTATAAACAATCAGCCGCTAAGCTTCAAGAGCTTAATGAAGCAGAAGCCTTATCTGGACCAACCATTCGTATCCACTCTTCACTTTGCGGAGAAGATAGCAGAAGCCAAAGAAAACGGCGTAAAATTGCCTCTCAACTATTTCCAAGAATAACCTGGAAACAATATGAAGCCTTAGTAGAGCGCCAAAACAGTCGCACGATTTATCTGCGTGACTATAAGATTCTTAAAGAAAGTCAAAGTTTTCAGGCCATCATCGAGGCGATGCACCTTTGCTTAACAAATGGATCGACGCCACTGACCTCAACTAGAAAAGCCTTTTATTCCAATTTAATCAAGAAATTCAAACTCCCCCCATCAAACTCGACCGCGCTCCTTGATTTCCCACCCTTCTCAGAACTAATCAAACTAAAAAATAGCTTCTTGACTGAGTGCCAGCCAACCTATTTCAATGTCATGAAAGCCATGTATCCGCTCCTCGCCGATGCCCACAAACTCAACTGTTACATTTCATCGAATGAAGCCTCTGCAGGATCGAAAATCGGATGGTCTGACTTTTCTTTGGAAAAGAGCATCAAACTCGCCAAAGAACGCTACCCAACTACGCATGAAGCTCACCAGTTAGCTCTATTCATTGAAGAAAAAATCGCTATTAAAACCGACCCTGCCTATTTTGGTAAATGGCAGTAATAAGCATTCAGCAATTCAGCTAAGCTAGGGGATAGAGCCCAAGCAAAAACTGCCAGCGAAAGGAATGAGTCGCCTGCTCTTGCATGAAAGCCTTTATAGAATCAGTGGTAGAATGAGCAAAATGGCGAATTTCACCATCGCTTAAACGATAGAGTAGATGTGCGGCGTCTGAAGCATTCGCATACAGCTCTTCCAGCTTTTTCTCGCAACGCGTAAAGAGCCATTGCTTATAGATCAAGCGCATGAGAGCAAAGGCAATCAATGCAAGTGGCGCCAATTTCAGTCCCCACAAAGCGCCCGCATTAATTGGTTGATCTAGAACCAAAAGAGCCAAGTCAGCCATCAAGACGGCACCCAAAATAAAAATAAATAGCAAACTCTCCTTAGAAGACTGAACAATAGGCCCGAGCCAGCGCCGCCAACAGGAAGAAGAAGAGCGATACGCCAAAATTTCTTCAAACTGGGGCTCATGATACATCATGCGCCCAACATGAGCTAATTCATGTGCAATCAATTCTTGCCGATCGTAAAGAGCTAAATAGCTCTTTTGCTTGCGAAAACCGGCGCGCAGTTGCAAAAATGCGGACGTTGGAGTCTGCTCGTCGAGCTGGAAAATCCACGCGCATCCCCCATGCCAGGGCGCTAACTGATAATTGTTAAAAAAGATTGGAACCCATCCTGGAGCAATTCCATATAGATCGCTCGTGATGATAGTTCCCTCTTTTAAGATCTCCTGAGAAGCCTGATCCCCCGCATCAAAGGGAAGATCGGCTCCCACTTTTTTTACAAGTTCTTGCTCTAAAGCAAGACAAAAGAAGGCTCTTGCTTTAAAGGCCTCTTCAGTCTCTTCCAGTCCCGGAATGAGCCCTTGGCGATTCCATGCTTTCCATTGTCGATAATCGGACTCTTCCATTAAATACTCTCAGCAGGAGGATAGGTTGAAGGGGCTGCTAATCAGCACCTTCAACAATTCGTACACTATTTCCATTAGAATTCAGTTAAAATTGATCATGCCTATTTTTCAGATTATTTCTCAAGCAGCTTAGAGGGCGTTACAAAATCCTACCGGTTAGTTTGCATGCTAAAAGTGTCCAGAAAAGTAACCACATTTTTACAAGATTTATACTGATCGCATTTTGTAAACATCCTAACTCAGCTTGATTTAATTTCTATTTCTATTTAACTTGCGATTATATCAATACTATTGAATGCCGTTATCAATAATCCTCTAAAGAACCTATAAACATTATTAACCAGGGAAAACATTTAAAGACTCTTTTCGCAAAGCTTAACCAAGACTTATAAACAACTCATTCTCAGCAATTTAACGCGCAATTGGGACGAATTAGCAAAAGCGCTCTAAAAACTATCAACGTGACATTTTACTTGAAAGGAGATGGGGTTTATGGCAGGCTAGATCCTGTTTATGGCCCCCAAAAGCTGGAAAATGAGCTTTTGAGGCCATACTCAAAACTTTAGCAACTGCTAATCCAATTTTTCAGACCAAAGACTTCCCTTAAAATTTAGAATCATGCAAGGAATCATGAGTTTATGTTGACAGATGATTACGAAGAATTCACAGAAGCGCAAATTAAAATTCTAAAACGCTATGTTACCAACACCTCCAGCCATGTTTTTGTTTTACGGAATCTTCCAGAAGTCATCAAAGGGGCGCTTTTTTCTCGCTATTCCAGGTCGAGCCTAGGCCTTAGAAGCCTGCTGCTCAAAGAGTTTATTGCCAACAACGAAGAGGCGGCTTTTGAAGCCATCGTCGGACCTTCCTCTAAAAACGAAGAAGAACTGCAAGCACATCAAGCCGAGGCCATCAAAAAAGCGCAGGCCTTTTATGACCGCATTTTAGATGGCTATGGTGATGATTCTATCGGTGAATTAGGGGGAGCCCACTTAGCCATTGAAAATATTTCCATGATTGCAGCCAAGCTAATCGAAGACCAACGCATTGGCGGTTCTCCGCTTGAAAAATCGACCCGCTATATTTATTTCGATCAAAAAGTCAATGGGGAATATCTTTTTTACCGCGAGCCCATTCTAATGACATCGGCCTATCGCGACAGCTATATACAAACATGCAACATGCTCTTCGATACTTATAGCCGATTAATTCCTCCTATGACAGCCATCATTGAGCAGCGCTTTCCAAAAGACCCTTCTATCTCTAAAGCAGCTTACACCGCAGCTTTACGAGCCAAGGTTTTAGATTGCCTAAGAGGACTGCTGCCAGCCGGTACATTGACAAACATGGGAATCTACGGTAATGGCCGTTTCTTTGAGCATCTGATTCATAAGCTGAACTGTCAAAACTTAGCCGAGCTGCAAGATATCGGCAAGCGCAGCTATCAGGAACTCGCCAAAGTCATTCCTTCTTTTGTAAGACGCTCAGATCCAGCCCACCGCACGCATCAAAGCTACGCACAGTTCTCTGAAACCATGAATTCAGAACTCAAACTCATTGCCGAGCAACACTTAGACCGCTGCGAACGCTCGCTACAATCGGGTGTACGCCTGGTTTCGCATGATCCTGAAGCCGTCACAAAAGTTGCTGCAGCCATGCTCTTCTCTAATGGAAATAAAGGACTTCCAGAGATTTGGAATTACTGTAAAACACTATCGGATGAAGAGTTAGCACGCATTTTAGATGCCGGCTGCAATGCCCGCGAAAACCGCCGCCAAAAATCTCCTCGCGCTTTAGAGCATGCAGAATTTACTTTTGAAGTCGTTACCGACTTTGGAGCCTACCGTGATCTTCATCGCCATCGCATACTCACACAAGAGCGTCAATTTCTCTCATGCGACTACGGCTTTTATACGCCTCCGGAACTACAAAATACTCCCTACGAAGAAGATTATTGCCACGCCCTCAATCAAGCCAAAGAAGTTTTTGATGTGATTGCAGCCGAGCTCCCAGAAGAGGCTCAGTATGTTGTCCCAATGGCCTATAACATTCGTTGGTACTTCCACGTCAATTTGCGTGCTCTGCAGTGGCTCTGCGAATTACGCTCTTCGCCAGCAGGCCACCCAAGTTATCGCTATATTGCGCAAACAATGGCAAGGCAAGTGTGCAATACAATCCCTGCTTTCGAACGCTTCTTTAAATTTGTAGATTATGAAGGGTATGAGCTCGGACGGCTCGATCAAGAGCAGCGCAAAGTTGAAAAACAACAATCGCTCATCCAATAAGAATGCCTGCAATAAAACCTTTTAGACTTTGTCTAGAAGGTTTTTTATGGACAATTGATAACTGCTCGAGTGAAGAATCTTTAGTTTCCTGAAGCTTTTAAATATTTTTCCATCATTCCTCCAGCTCTTCTAAATCCCTCATCTGGATTAAATTTAGCTCCTTTTTGAATGGCCTGCTTAATCACTTCGCGCGACGAGAGATTCTGGATTAAGCCACCCAGCGTCTTTTCAGTATCTTTAAGAGAAGTCGCCAACAATCTCGTGCCTAATATTTCCTGCATGAATTGCCCACCCTTTAAGAGATGATCCCCTTTTTCCAAAAGGCTTAATAATTCTGCATCTCGTTCTGCACCAGCCGGTTGCATTAGCACGCGCTGCCCTGCGCTTGCCAATTCTTTGTCGTTTTGAGTAAGCCATTCCAACATCGAAGGCTCTTGCAGTAAACGCCCCAACGTATAGCTAATGTCCGTTGGTTTTCCATATAAGCTTGCAAATTCCCTATATATAGACCGCAATCCATCCACGAGAGTACCAAGTTCGATATTTTGCAAGGCTTCAGGATGATCAATCAATCCCTGCAAGGTAGAATTAATGGCTTCCATTTCACGTCCCAAAGCCTCCTTGATTACCGGATCAATTTCACTTTGAATGACATTAATGATCTTTTCAATTGCATCGCGGCTATCCTCAGCAACGACTTTTGATGTTTTAATATCGTTCAATAACTTTTCGAGAAGCTGCTTGTGTTCCTTCGATAAAACAAACTCTTTTTCAAAACTTGCCAATTGGTCTTCAACGCGCACAACTTTATTTAAAGCCTGATTACCCGACGCTTGCGATAAACTGAGCAGACTGCTCTTAAAATCCATTGATACATTCACTCTGTCTATTTTCTTTTTGATCAGATCAAAGTGCAGTACCGTTTTATTAAAATCTTTAGCACACTTTAATAGGTCTAGTTGCCGGTCCATCACACGGTTATTGTTTTCGATTTGTTTATTAAATTCCCGACTTTTGATGAGCCATGGAATAACAAGCACCGGAATGCCAATGATTGAAACACTGGCGGCAATCAGAATCACACGATTGACTGCTCGCTTAAACGAATAGGGGTTTTTATCCTTTTCAGCTGCAATCAGCTCTTTAGTCAAATGCCCAATCTGCTCTGTTAAATCAGAGGATGTCTTAGATGAAAGAAAGCTCTTTTTCGCACCTTGCATCTCCATCGCCTGCTTGGAGATATGAATAATATCTTTTATGTTAAGCCTCTCTTTGGCCATGCTTGCATCTACGATGACATACTCCCCACCTCTAACAGCAATGGCCCCTTCATTGTTCTTAGCCGCGCTTAATAGATTCGACCAGGCTGAAGGCTCCACCGAAGGCAAATGATTAACAGAAGGATTTATCATATGACCTCAATTATTAAAGATTACAATACAATTATAATTAATTTAATAATTAATAAATAAATTAAATAAAATTAAATTAATTTACGAAATAAGATTACTATATAATACTTAATTATAATCTAAAGTTGAGAGGAGTATACTTCGAAGTGCTTGATTGGAAAAATTGAGGGCATGATAATGGTCATACGCTGATTGCCAAACATGACAGCTTAATTACAAAGAAAAGAAGGCGTGTTTCGGATACAAAAAAAACTGAGAATAAGAATCGTGCAACGATTTTTATTCTCAGTTTGATCTGGGCTGCTGAACTCATTTAACCTTGAATCAATACTGTGCTATTCGAATCTCCATCAGGGCCGAAGGTATCTCCAAGAGCAGAATTGGCGGGGATTCCTTCCAAGAGCTTTTTCATCATTGCTAGAATCATTTTTTCCAATAGTTGCAAGTTTTCAACAAGGTTCTGGTCTTTATCGACCTTCTCTGCGAGTTTCTTGATGATTCCTTTAGCTGCAGCTGAAAGATCTGGTTGCCTGCTTCCCTTCAACATCAATGCCGCGATGGAAGTATAGAACCCAAGTTCTGGATGAAGTGAGGCCATACTTTGTAAAATCTCTTGGATGGAATCTGAAGAAGCAAGAGAAGAGTAATTGGATAAGGTCACTAGAACGGCAAATACAATAAGTGATTCCTTCATCAAGTCGCGCTCAAAAACAGAGGAGCGGGCAAAACCCATTAAATCCCCTACTAAGGAAGGCATGCCATTTGTTTCAATCAGATGCTGAAGGACATGACTGGCCAAGAAAGGAGGTGAGAGCCGAGGAAAAAGCCCTAAGCGTAAGGAGAAAGCAAGCGATTGATTTAAAATGACTTTGGCAAGCAAGTCATTAACAATTGTATTATGATTTAAATCTCCCTCATCAGCTAAGCTTAAATTTGCCAACATCCGATTGATGGTGGGATTAAATGCGCCAAAAGTCAAAGCAAAAGGAGAGAAAATATCGCTCGGCCTGATCAAGCCTCCAAAAGCCCATGAGGGATTAAATATGAGAGGGCTCCAAGGTATGCTGGCGTGCCCGAAGAGCGCGCTATTGGTGATTCGATTGGCCTGCCTCTCTATTTGCCTGTCTAATTTTTGAATGGTGCGGTCCAATTCTTCAGTAGAAAGCTCCTCCCATCCACTCGGCAAAGAATTAGCCATGGCTGCATTGAGAGTATTATCGTAAGGAGCCTTACCTTCTGCCACATAGCTTTTTGCCATCCCATCATAGGGGCCGCCGCCTCTAGAAGGAGGAAAAATGCCCAAATTCGCCATATCCATCATGAGACCCGGATTTTTACCTAAGATATAGCGCTCTCCAGTACTGATGTGTTCAGGCCCTTGATTTTTAAATTCTTGCAATTGCTGCCTCAAAAGCATCATCTGCATCAATTTAATTTCAGAATTAAACTGCCTCACTCCAAACAATCCTAAAGCGCTTTCAAAAGAAGAGCGGAAGAGAAAACCTGCTAAACCAGTGCGAGCAGAAAGGTCTGGATGCAGATCTTTAATAACAGAAAACTTGAGTTGATTGATGACTTTATCCAACTCGGAACCAGACAATTCTTCCCAACCAGAAGGGATGGCAGCAGCCATTGCCTTATACACGGGATTGTCGTAAGGAGGTTGATTATTAGCCGCAGCCGCTCGGGCCATTCCGTCAAAAGGGCCGCCTCCTGCCGCCGGTGGAACAATTCCATATTTTGCAAGCTGCAGCATGAGTTCGGGATGCTCTCCTAAAATATAGCGCCTGCCCGTTGAAATGTTCTGTGCACCATTTTTTCTTAGGTCTTCCAGGTTATTTAATAAATCAACTTTTTGCATGATGTCATTGCCAAACGTTCCAGAAAGAGTCTCCAAAGCTTTGGCAAGAGCCCGGGTATCTGTCGCTTCTTGCTCTGCAATTTTGCGCTGCAGTTGTTTCACTTCTGTTAACGTTTTTCCTAAAATGGTTAAAAAAGTGATCAATGATCCATCAGAAGTGCTCTGCGCGTCCCCTGTTACGGCTACATCGGCTGCTAATGCTCCTTGGGCCAAAGGCGCTGGCGAATCAGGACTTAAAAGTTCGTTGATCATCAAGCTTGCCGAGTTTAATGCCGTCAGCAAACTAATAGAGGTTGATGTATTGATTGATATCTCATCTGGCGAAGCCAGCCTCGGCTGATTTAAACCAAGAATGGTCGCGTTTTGATCTGCTTGAGCAAGTGTTGAATTGGTCAGTAGTGCCAGAAAAGGATTAGAAACGCTCAGATCAACTTCCTTACTCATTTGATTTAAAGCAATAGAAAAAACATTGCCATTCTGCGCGCTATTTGAATTGTTAATGTCCATAATTTCCCTCTCAAAATGAGGTTATTTCTATGTTCCGCGATAGCCATCTATTTTTCTGCTGTTTTGACTTGCTGTTAAAGCATCAAGAGTTAACTGCGCACGATTCTTCAGCTCCTGATATTCGGCTGTTACGGAGCGTTGAATGACCATTCCAAGTGCTAAGCGAGCCGATTCTAAGTCAGCCTGTTGAAGATAGCAATCTGCAGCATAAAAGTAAGGAAAAGGATTAGCTGGCTCCACTAAACTACTCTGTAGATAGCTTTCAGCGGCTAATCCGTATTCCTTTAGCATGAAACAAGTGGTCGCAAATCCATAGATAAAATTAAAATCGGTCTGGCCAAAAGCTAATACTGTCGCAAATAAGGCCTTGGCTTCCTTGTATTTCCCTGCTGAGTAGAACTGATAGGCTTTTTCATACAGTTTTTTGATGTCTTCGGGAGTTAAATTGAGAGTCTCTAAATTGATGACGTTTTTCTGAATGCATTGCGCAATCAAATTACCCTTATCTAAAGCACTCTCCTCTTTCTCTGACTTGTCTGATAGTGTTTTAAATTGAGATGTTTTTTTTATTTTTGACATGATACATCCTTATCTTTTTTAAAAAACAACTACCCATTGTATTATTATAAAATATTTTAAATATTTCCCTCTATTTTATATTTTAAAAAATCAGATTAACCACCCCCTTATTAAGGGGGTGGTTAATCATAGAATCGTCAGTCTTTATGAATGGAAATTAATTAACTTGCCCAATCGCGAATGATGCTCTTCATATCTTCTTTCAGCATTGCATTCAATTGGGGTTGATTAGCTAAGGCTTTGAATTCTTCGCGCAACAGAGGATCTTGCAAGCCTGCACAAGTCAGGGCGAAGTAAGTTGAAAGGCAAAGATCTTTTTGAATATCGTCTTTCTTTAAAAGGTCGAAGCAAGCAGCAGCCACCTCAGGGTCCTCTTTGAATGCAACTAAGGCAATCGCAGCCCGTTCATTGTCTTCATTCAAGGGCCTGCCAGCCGCAACGCGCAAAAGGAAGGTTTTGGCAGAATCACCGATGGCTCTTAAGGCTTTCAGAATTTGATCATCGGCAAAGAAATCCCCCTGGCCTAATGCTTCAAAAAGCGAAATGATGGCCCGTTTATCGCCGATTGCACCCAAGCACTTGACTACGAGGGAAGGGGCAAGCCCATAGCCTGGAAAAAGAGGATCGTAAAATTGTTCATTGCCAAGCAATTCAATCAAGGTCGGAACAATTTTATCTTTTTCTGCCGCAATGGCCTTCACTTCCTCTTCGGCCTCTTCATCTTCGGATAAAATTAAATCGGCAATCAGCTGGGGAAAACGATTCTTCGGCTTCTTGACTTCGTAGATGGAGCGCAGGTGTTGATAAGCCTCTCTGGCATCAGCCACTCGTTGAGTCTCCTGGGCCGTAAAAAAAACAGCTGCGAGGTTCTCTTTCATTTGCTCTTCCAGAGTCTTTAAGCGCTCGATCCTTTCGATAGTAAATTCTGGCTGAGTGCCCTTTCCCTCTTTTTGATAGTAGTCGAGCATGACAGAGAAGAGCCCTCCAAAGTGAGCATCGCGATGCATCAAAATATCGTGATCGATAGTATCGGCTAAAGGAAAGTGTTCAAAAGACCCATCAGATTCTTGCATAATGTTCCTCAATGGCTATGAATAATCGCTTGTTTTTGATTGGCACGTAAAAGGACTACATTCGCATTATAGCTTGAACGGACAAAAGGACCGCAGTAAAGGTAGGGAATGCCGATACTTAGCCCAAACTTTTCATATTTTTCAAATTGATCAGGATGGACAAAAGACTTTACCATTAACTTTTGACGATTAGGCTGCAAATACTGTCCGATCGTGACTATATCACATCCGACTGCCTTTAAATCGCGAAGCGTTTCAAAAACCTGCTCTTCTGTTTCTCCAAGCCCAACCATCAATCCCGATTTAATTTTCATATTAGGGTTTAATCTTTGCGCTGCAGCCTGCTTAAGAATATCTAAAGTCCGCTCATAAGTCGCCTTGTGGCGTACACGAGGAGTCAAGCTGCGAACCGTTTCGATGTTGTGGTTGAAGATTTCAGGCTGTGCTTCTAAAACAGTCGTTAAAGCAGCTGAATTGCCGGCAAAATCAGACGTCAAGATCTCAATCGTCACCTCATCACTGTGTCGCCTAATTTCTTCGATCACCTGGGCTAAATGCTGCGCCCCGCCATCGGGTAGGTCATCGCGTGCAACCATCGTGATGACAACGTGCTTCAATCCAAGCTCCTTGACTGAAAGGGCAACCCGTTCTGGTTCGTCACTTTCCAGAGCTTTAGGCGTCTTGGAAAAATCGATGTCGCAAAAGCCACAATTGCGCGAACACTCTTTGCCCATCACCAAAAAAGTAGCGGTTTTTTTAGACCAGCACTCTAATAAGTTCGGACATTTAGCCTCTTCACAAACCGTATGCAGGCGGTGATGGTTGATGACTTGCCCCGTCTGCTTAAGCTCACTCCCTTTCGGCAATTTGCGATGCAACCAAGAGGGAAATCTGCCAGGCCCGACGGCTTTTTCTGTGGGCTGATCTTCGGGATTCACTGGTAAGACATTTAAACGCCTCTTCGGCTTGCTCAATGATTCAGATTCGTTTTCCATCTTTCCCTCCCTCTTTTGTGATTGTGCGGCTCACTTAGCCTGTCTCGTTTGTTTAGGAGGCAAGTGTAAAGGCAATCCTTCGGCTAACAAGGCGGCTTCCAGCCATGCTTCTGGTAGCGTTGGATGAGCATGAATGGTTTCGGCCACACAATCAAGCGTCAATTCATTCGTAATCGCCAAAGCCATTTCGGCAATCAGAACCGATGCCTCATAACCTACTACCTGGGCTCCAAGAATTTGTCCCGTTTTTTCATCCACAACAATTTGAGAAAATCCATCTGGCTGCATAGCGGCTTGCGATTTGCCAAGTGCTTGAAATGGGAAGGTAGATACTTTCGCCTTATACCCTTGCTGAATTGCCTCTTCCAGAGGAAGGCCAACCGTTGCAATTTCAGGATGGGTAAAAATAACCGAGGGAATGGCATTGTAATGCATACGAGTCGGCTTGCCGCATATGTTATTGGCCGCTACCAACCCTTGATGGGAACCGACATGAGCAAGCCACCATTTAGAAGCAATATCGCCAACAGCATAGATGCCATCCACATTGGTCTGCATCTTTTCATCAACGGCAACCATGCCATTATCTAAAACTAATACCCCAGCCTTTTCCAAGCCAATACCCTTAGTATTGAGTGAACGCCCAACAGCCACCAAGCAACAATCTGCTTCGAATAGCTTACCGCCTTCCACTTGTGCTCGCACACCAGTTCCGGTATTTTCAATTTTCTCAACTTTGACGCCCGTTTCAATTTTAATTCCACGCTTGACAAAAGCCTTGGCCAGTGCTTGAGCCACCTCGACAGCCTCTGTTGAAAGCAACCGGGGTAATAATTCCAAAATAGTCACTTCAACGCCAAGAGTCGCATAAAGAGAAGCAAATTCGCAGCCAATCACTCCACCACCGACAATAATCATTTTTTTAGGCAGCTCTGTCATGGCAAGCAAAGATGTTGAATCGTGAATGCGACTATAATCGAAAGGAAAAGCTGGTATGTTGCGCGGCTCAGAACCTGTTGCAATAACAACTTGACCAGCCTCAATCGTCACATTGTCCTGTCCTTTGATTTTAATTTCATTGGGTGACAAAAACTGCCCGAACCCCCTCAATACCGTAATTTTATTGGCCGCAATCAGCCCTTCTAGCCCCCGCCTCATGCGTTCGACAACCTGGTCTTTATGGGCGGCTAACTGATCGTATTGCACCGCTACATCTTTGATGTGAATGCCAAACTCTTTAGCCTCATGGAGGCGATCAACAATCTCTGCTCCCGCAATCAAAGCCTTCGAAGGAATGCACCCACGATTTAAGCATGTACCGCCCATCTCTTTAGCCTCGATTAAGGCAACCGACTTCCCAAGTTGTGCCGCGCGAATCGCTGCTGGATAGCCAGCCGGCCCGCCACCTAAAACTGCAACGTCAAACTTTTTCTTTTCCATGGCTTGTATCTCCTCAAACTCTATCCGACAAACAGCCGAAAATGTTAATCTTCGAATAGACGCAAAAAACGCTCCTTTTATACATCCCTTCTCTATCCCAAGCCAACCATCTCTTTCCATTCATCCCATTAGCTACTTGGCACGCGCGTCTATCATTCGCGCCCAAGCATATACCATTTCTTAATTCAGAATCATCAAGAGAGTGTCCAACAGGTAAAAAAACAAACTCTAACATTCAAATTTCCACTCATCCATAATAATCTCTTACAAAAAACTGAAGAAACAATTTTCAAAACAGATTCGATTCACCCTATTACATCCCAAACAGCAATTTGAACAGGATAAGAACAATAAAAAATTCAAATTAAGCATTTACATAAAAGCAGGAACGCATTTTTCAACTTGACTTAAAAAAGACAAAAAAACGCCTGTTTTTTTGCTTTTTTATCTTCTTCTTGCAATCTTTTCTTTCTAATCAACGTTTTTAATCCATTACAGAGCCTTTTACCCCTTTCAGATGGCTCCCAAACAATCAGCATTAACAATCTGATTGTCAATCAGTTAAATGCCAAAAGGATGGCGATTTAAATAGGGCTTGACAAAATTTATAAATAGAAGCTGTCAAAAGCTTGCCTTTTGATAAAGAAAAAGATAATATATCAGCAGGTGTGTGTATACTCAAAACAGATGAGAGGTTTGCTCAAATACGAACGTGGTTAAGTGATTGGCTCGTTAGCCAAGCCATAAGATCCAAGATTTCGGGCGCTCGCGCTCATTTTTCAGCCGTTTTGCGTGTAATCCCTCTACAAGGAGAACAGAGCATCCTAAAATAATATAAGAAGAATATTTATTTGCGTGTGAAATAGGGCGTTTCAGATGAGCGCGGTACCCCAAAAAAAATTATGCTGGAATTGTGAAGGAAATGTTTCGAAAGAAATAGATAACTGTCCCTACTGCGGAGTTTATCTGCATGCGGATGCAGACGATTCCAGTTGGAGCCCTTCTTACCGTTCATCTCCAAAAGAAGACATTCCTACGCCCCTTTATCAAGTCAAACCTCAAAGCGATAGCGAGGAGCAAGTATCTAAACAAGAACAAGCTACCCTATCTGCCGTCGTAACGTGGGCGCACCTTAAAAAAGATGTTTTGCCGCTTTTATTATTAATGGCAGGCTCGATCTTTTTCCTTTTTGGCATCGTTCTCTTTCTTTTTTCTCAAGAAGGTACGCTGACTCTGCAATGGCAAGAACATTATTGGACCTACTTTCTAGGACTGAGCGTCCCGTTCATTTTTATCGGCTGGAAGCTTTTACAGCAATTAGAAGCCGATTAAAAGACTCTTTGCCGCAATCCGGTTTTTTCAAGAAATTGGTTAAATTGCCGTGAAGTAACCGCATCATCCGTCCATGAACCTGTGTGCTCTCCATTAAAGTCCATCAATTTAATCTCTTGACCTTTACGGGTATAAGGCAAATTGTCAATGAGTTTCATTATTTGCGATGAGTGTATCACTGTATCGTGGATAGCCATCACAATCCCTATATGTCCCTGTACCCGATTCAAATTGGCCGCATTGTTGTAGTCGACAATGCTGGGCAGAATGTGGTGAACCAACTTTTTGATAATAGGAAAGCGCTCGCGTGCGACCTCGCGATACTCTGCAAAGGTGCGGTCTAAAATAAGATTCACCCCTTTCCTTCTTGCGGCTAGATCAGAAGCCGGCCCTCCTCCCAAGCAGTGCCCATGAACGATCATATCCTCATTCTTAATCCCAAGTTCTCGGCTCAAATATTGATATGCCGTTTCTACATCGAGCTTGGTTTTATAGGCAGTTGGGCTTCCCCCGCTTTTTCCATAACCTCTCACATCAACCATCATCACGTCAATACCTCGCAGCAGATAAGAAGCTGCCAAGCCTTTATAGGCAGCATAGCTCATGCCAGACCCTGGACAAATAAGCGCTGTTGGATGGGACCCCTCACTGCGCTCTTCTATTTTCTTTAAATCTTGCCGAACATTTCCAAGCTCAATGCGATACCCCCTAACGGGAGGCTCCAAAGACAGTTCGCCGGAGGGGAAATTAATAATCCCTAATGCCTTAATTGATTGACGGATAAATTGATCAGCCTCCGCATTAGGCTGCATATAGTCAAAACTCGACTGATCGCTAAATGATTGCCGCTTAACCACGCTACAATATTCGGCCTTAATCGTTAAAAACTGGTTGACCGTGCCATCTCCATTGTCTTCTTCTTGATAATCGCAGTATTTATCTATTAAAGCTTTAAAATCTTTGGCCCGCAAATGCATTCCATCTATCTTATCGCCATCCGGAGTCTCCATCGTCACCGACCTGCCCCCAATCCCTAGAAGCTGCTCCCTCGCTTTTTCCATCCGCTCCGGATTGATGAAATCACCTTTTAGAAATGAAGCCCCAGGATATACAAATGTTTTAATCATGCGCGTGCTAACATCGTTTACAAAGGCTGCTATGGCATTCTTCGGCTTGATCGACCGACTATCAGAACCATAATTATAATCTGATTTAAAGTAGGCTGATTGAATAGAATCGTTAGAAATACCCATTTCTCACCCCATAATAATGATTTTGTTTACTACGGAATTTCCATTTCGATCTCCTTTTCAAATAATTTTATTTACAACTCACTTAAAATTATTATATTATAAACTAAGTTTATTGATTAATAATAAGAGATTAAATAAAATTAAAACAAACAAACTAGATTATAATTTAAATTTTTATGGACCAAACTGAACAATAATTTTAAAATTGAGAATTATGAGTTAAATAAGAGCGGGCAATTATGTGAAATTGCTTGGTACAGAAAATTGAGTTGGGATGGAGATTTAGCCAGAAGGCAAAACTTTTATGTACTCATGACATGCCTCTTACAAGACGCTGTCAAGCGTCTTGAGAAGAACGAGAACCTTTACTTAGTCAATCAAGGAAGCGGCCTTTTTGCTGCCGCCATCCGAATGTATTCTGCCAAATTCCCGGTCTATTACCTTGCAGGAAAGATTACCGATCATCCTGATTTAGCCAAACAAGGCGAAATTGTGAAGCTAGCCAACAAGATGTTAGAGTTTCAAGATCGATATCCTCTCTCAAAAGTACCGGACGGTCTATTGATAGGCATGGACGATCCAAAAGTTCTGCACTGGGATGAGAATATCGCAAGCATCTGAGATTCTTAATTTTCGACTAACTGATAAAACAGAACGACAGCAGTTTTTCTACAAGCTTCGCTCGGCTCTTCAAGCTTTAGTACATCTTCATCATCAAACAAGACCCATGATTGATCTTGCTGATTTTTGACATAAGCAGTTGAGTGCTTCAAGCCGCCGAGCATTGACACGAGGCGGTATTCAGCCAGATTATCTTCACCATAGACAGGCACCTTTATGCTCGGAACAAGCCCCACAGCGACATTAGAATAGGGATTTAGATTAATAAAAGTCAGAATAGGAACAGCTTTATTTAGCATAAAGATTCTGGCCGGCTGGACAATTTTTTGCTGAAAGAGATGAGCTTGTAAATGTTCCGGCGGAAGATTAATGTGATCGCTATCTTTTTCGATGAGCTGATTGGTCCGTATGCGGCAATAGGAAATGTAAGGGAGCTCTAAAACCTGATGAAGAATCTGCCAAACCTTGATCGCATCCCCGGGTCCTGTTTCTGAAATTCCAGAATCGAAGCTCCTTAATAAAAGACGGAAACGATGCATCGCTTGAGCACATATTGTTTCTCCCTTCGAGGAGGCATTTAAAATGGCTGCCAAGGCTTGGCGGATCTCTAACCGCTTAGAAAACATGCCGGCTGTTTCGTCTTCTTTCTGTGTTAAACGATAGGTTTTATCATTTAAGCACTCCATAAAAAAGGAAAGGTTCTTAAGGCTCTGTAAGGTAGCAGCAATATAGCACGTATTGCCCCCATTCATCAGACCGCCCGACCTTTCGAGCGGACAGAGCGACCGCACGATAACTTCCAGCCTCTTTTCTAATTTTTGAATTTTTTTCCATTTATAGCGCGCAGTCAAAATATGTAGGGTCAGGTAAAAGCTAACTCCCAATGTAAATGGCGTTAAGAATCCGACCAGAATCGATAGAGCAATGATCTTGGTTTTGTGCTTTGTGACATCGATCACCCGGTGTCTATATTGATATTGAAATAAGCTAACGTTGTTATCGGAAAATAGCACCTCTTTAAAGCCCAGTTTCATAGCCACCTTTAACAATCGAGTGGTTTGCATAGTTATAAAAAGCAAGACCACTATATATAATATTTGAAAATTTGACCATCTCAAACATTCAATTGAACCCCGTGATTACAAGCCTCCAGCAAGGTGCTAGATCAACCAGAAGTGAGATTGAGCACAAATCATTTGATTAATGAGAAATGGTCAAACACGGCAAGCCGTGTTTGACCCACAAGAGTTAGCTATTGTGTGCAGTAACGCGAGGCGGGCGGCTTCCTCTCCAAGCAGCCCAGCCACCCATCAATAAGGCAATCGCCCCGCCTACGATCGCCAAAAATGAATAAACCCCTACAGCCGACCCGAAAAGCAATGGACTGATTCCCATAGCACAAGCCTGAACAGCTTGATACACCCCCAAAACTTCGCCTTGATGGGCCGCGCCCACCTTGTTAGAGACCGCCGCCGCCGTTGTCGGGAAGGACAATGCTAAAAAGTACATTAAAAATGGAAGAACGAACCAAAGGCCGCTGCTCACTGGAACGAGAAGGATAATGAGCATGAAGCTTGCACAACCACTTAAAGCAAAGGCAAGAAGCTTTTCAGCTTGGAATCGTTTTAATAGAGGAGCCGTTGCAAAAGCAGCACTCAGAGCATACCAGGCGCTTGTGTAAGCATAGAAATCTCCTATTGACCCAGTCGAAAATTTAAAGCGATCCTGTAAAAAAATCGGGACAAATTCATTAAAGAATGACCATCCAAATGCAAGTAAAAACCCTGCAAGCAGCAGCCATCTCAGATGATCGAGAGCAAAGACTCGGCGCATATTATCAATCTCGCTCTTCCAAGAAAAAGGCGACTGTTTGCGCTGTAAATTAGTTTCTGGGAAGGCTGTCCAAACCAAGATAAGATTAATCAGAGAAAAAGTCCCTGCCAAAATAAAAGGAATGACATAACCGCCCCAACTGACAAAATGGGGGTCGGATAACTTGCCGCCCAAAAAGGGGCCAATCATAAATCCAACCCCTAAACTCGAGCTGAGCCATGAGAAGCGTTTAGCCCTCTCTTCCTCTGAACTCATATCCACAAGCGCAGCTTGCGCCACCACGGCTGTTCCTTCTGAAACTCCCACTAACATGCGGTAAAGAAAGAGAAGACTCAATGATTTCGTCATAAGCCCTATAACAGCCAAACTATAACCCATGCAGCCAATTCCGATTCCAAGCAGCAGTGCAATACGCCGCCCTTTACGATCAGAAAAAGCCCCTAAAAAAGGAGAGGTGATAAATTGAGAAAGTGGGGTGAGGGCAATTAAAATACCCAACAAAGCCCCTCGATAGCTAAGAGAAGCATCGAAAGCAAGAAGCCCATAAGAGGTATCGAACAATAAGGCAGCAAAGATTGGATAAACCAGCGCGATGCCTAAATAATCGACAAAGCCAACTAATAAAATGATTATAAAACTAAATCGTGACATTCATAACTCCATCAGCAATCCATTCCTTTTTTCTTATTGCCCGCGTGAGCTGAACAAAAAAAGAGGTAATCGATCGCATCTAAGATGCAAATAAAAAAAAATAGAACGCAAACGCGCGTGAATAGAAAAAGACAAACGTGACGATCCGAAGCCTCAGAGAATGAACCTCTCTTAAAACTTCGGTCTAAATTTAAAGCTGAGCTTAAATTTAACATTCATAACGTTCATGATCGGAAAAGACCGCTACTTCCGAACGCAGATAAAGAGCGGCCCTAGACGGTACAGAGAGGATGATCCATGGAAAAATCTACGACTTTGAATAAAGTGCCATTTATTAGTTGCAGATCTCGATCTGCATAACTTTTTTTATTCTAAAGCTTCGAAAATCATTAATCAAGCAAAGAATGAATCAGAAAAAAGCGGCTGATAGCAGCCGCTTTTTTCTGATTGGGTTTGAAACCTGTTTTAAGCCCAAATCATCCAAAGCACAATCGCAGCCGGTATGACAGCAAAGGCCGTAACCAAAAGGCCATAGCGCATATACGAAGGAAAAGTAATGGTGTGTCCATTCTTCTCTAAAAAACTCACAGCAACAATATTAGCCGAGGCACCGATCGGGGTAATGTTGCCGCCAAGGCATGTTCCAATGAGAAGGCCGAAGACGAGTAAAGGAAGCGAAAAATGGGTGGAATCGGCAACCTGCTGAACGACTGGAATCATGGCAATCAAATAAGGCACGTTGTCGACAAAAGCGGACACAGCGAGGGAAATGATAAGCAAAAACAGATAAATGACCAATAAATTTGCCGGAACATGATTGACAATCCAGACTGCCAATGAATCCATCCAGCCAGCCAAACGAATGGCCCCTACCAGGATGAACAATGCCATTAAGAAAAATGTTGTCTGCCAGTCTAACGTGCGCAAAATGGTGCGCGTCAACTCCCACCGAGGCCCAAAGCGATGCCAAATAAGGCCGGCGATGCCAAGCACCATGGCGACCGAACCGGCCAACCATGTAGACTCTGGATCGAGCGAAGATCCGGCTGCCAAGACAACGATCAGAATGACAAGTAAAAGACTTGGAATCCAAGACTTGACATCTTCCACGCTGATCAGCTTAATCTTTTGATTATGGTGCCTAAATAAATAGAACGCGAACAGTAAAGCAAAAAAGGCTCCTGCCTGGACCACAAAAAAGATACTCGGTTTGCCTAAATACACAAAAAAATCGCCGAAAGTCATCTTCATATAAGACCCCAAAATCATGCTAGGAGGGTCTCCAATCAATGTTGCCGTCCCTTGAAGATTCGAAAACATGGCAAGCAAAATTAAGGGCAGAACCGGTGAAATTTTTAGCTTTTCGCAAAGAGCCAAGGCAACTGGTGCAATCAATAGAACGACAGCCACATTCTCAACAAACATAGAAATGATGCTCGTCAGTACAAAGATATTAATCAGGGCTAAACGAACCGTTTTAGAGCGATCCACCAACCATTCAGCTAAAACTGCCGGGACGCGCGAATACATAAATAATTCGGCTAATATGAGCGTTCCCACAAAGAGTCCCATGACATTCCAATGCACCTCATGCAAGGCTGTCATCACATCTATTTCCTGAACCAGAAGCAGTGCTAAAACGCCTGTCAAAGCAACAGCTGTTTTATGGCGAGGCGAAATAATAAATCCGATATAGCAAATCAAAAAAACGATAAGCGAAGCCATTTTCATTCCTATTTGCAGGGGGGGTTAAAGCATTTTCTCTTCCGATAAGTGCGCTAAGATGCCTTTGCAGGGAAGGTCAATCCAATCAGGCCTTGTATTGAGTTCATAAAGCAACTCGTAAACAGCTTTATCCAGCATGAATATTTTTAACAAGTAAATATTTTCTTTAGAATCAGTACTCAAAATGGGTACAGATGCTGTTTTAACAAGTTCCATGTAAGCCTTCAAAAAAACAGCGCTCACTTGTTGATACCAAAAGTCGGCCCATGGTTCGAATTTTAAAATGAGTTCGGGACGAATCAACTCTTCTCTCAACAACGTTTTATATGCAGCGTAGTGGAAGGAGCGCAACATGCCAGCCACGTCTCTTAAAGGAGAGCGTTTAATGCGCCTGGCCCCCAATGCCTGTAAAGGCTCGCCTTCAAAATCGGTAATGCAAAATCCTTTGCCCTGATACAAAATCTGCCCCAAGTGGTAATCTCCATGAATGCGTGTACGCACAATCGGAAGCCTCACACGAGTCAAACCTTGAAAGGATCTTATTAGCTCGGGCTCGCTGTTTAATACAGCTTCTGCCAAAGAAAGGCTTTTTTCCGAAATACTAGGGAGCGATCGTCTTAAAAACTGAAGCGCTTTACTGACATGGCTGCGCATGGCTTGATAAATCGAGCGTTGATAAAGTGTAGAAAAAGATTCTGGCCGGAAAGCCGGATCATCTGTACGAGAACTCAAAGCAAGGTGCATTTCAGCCGTGCATTGGCCAAGCAAGCGAGCCGCTTCTAAATAGTTGCCTCCAATTAATTCTTCACTTTGTGAAGGGGAATCGGCAACGGCCTTCAATTCCAGATCCTTGCCGGCTAACACCCTCTCAAAATAATTTCTCAAAGCATCTAAGGTAAATGTCCATCCAGAGGTTTCATGGGGCACAAATGTTTGCAACATAGCGATGGCTGTTGGCTGTTTGTCTAATCTCTGCCACTCGATGGCCCCCCTAAATAAAGGAATATGGGTAAACGTTGTTTTTTCAGACAAAAATTTTTCCATTTCAATATCTGAATTAATCCCTTCTTCGAGCTTTCGATAAAGCTTCAAAAAGAATTGATTACCAAAAACAAACGAGGTATTCGTTTGCTCCCCTGCAACTATCTGCGAACTCACGGCCTTTTTGCCTCTATACACCTTCTTATTTAAAACGCCTCCTGGATAGCCATGCAAAAATTGAGAATCGAGCTTGATTGTCCTTTTATTGACAATGATCCCAAATAAGGCAGCTCTCACCTGTTCGCTGTAAATGCCGTCATATAAAATCCCCTCTTGATCACCTACTTGCAAATTGGCGATGACGCTGTGTGGTCGATCCATCAAGATGCTCTCTGCTTCGGACTTAGAAGCAAAAGCTAAAATAATCAAATACGTATCCACATCACCGACTTCAATGTATTTTACTTCGGCGAAGCAAAGCTTTCCATCTCCTAAATCAGCATCCAAAATGACATCGATCCTTTGAATCGTAGCCGTCTTGCGGTCAAACCAGCGCGCATTTCTGAAAAAGGAAGGTAAGATTTTTTGTTCCAGCTTGGATTTGTAGGGAGGCTTTAAGATGTGGTCCCAACTCTTGCTCATGGACAACTTTGGAATTTGCTGCTCATTCGCAAGATGAGCAACAGTCTGGCTAGGCGTAAGAGAAAGCCAAAAAAAGGCATAGGGACTCAAAGTGACATGATACCCTTTGTCTTTGATCTTAGGGAATTTGCTTTGATGGAAGACTTCAACAGGAAGATAACCAACATACTTGCTCATATCCAATTCAGCCGCTTGCGCAAAACGAGAAAGATTGGTGACTATTAATATAATTTCATCCTGATAGCTACGTATAAAGGCTAATACTTTAGAATTGTCGGAGGTTATAAATTCAAGCGATCCAAATCCAAAAGCTTTATGATTTTGACGCACCAACAGGACACGCCGAATCCACCATAAAAGCGAGGAAGGGTTGCGCTCTTGATTTTCTACATTGACCACTTCGTAATGGTAGGCTGGATCAATAATGAGTGGCAAAAAAAGGCGTTGCGGATTGGCTTTTGAAAAACCTGCATTGCGGTCTGAGCTCCATTGCATAGGCGTACGCACGCCATTGCGATCGCCCAAGTAATAATTATCCCCCATTCCAATCTCATCACCATAATAAATGACTGGTGTTCCAGGAAGAGAAAACAAAAGAATGTTCATCAACTGAATCTTGAAGCGGTCATTGTCTAGTAAAGGAGCTAACCTGCGTCGAATGCCAAGATTAATGCGAGCCTTGGGATCTTTGGCATAAATGCGGTACATATAATCGCGCTCCTCATCGGATACCATCTCAAGTGTAAGCTCATCGTGGTTGCGCAAAAACATGATCCATTGGCACGTAGGAGGCAAAACAGGCGTCTGTTCGAGGATATCTATGATGGGAAAGCGGTCTTCCATTTGAATCGCCATGAAAAGACGAGGCATGACAGGAAAATGGAAGGCCATATGACATTCATCTCCGCTGCCAAAATAAGCCACAGCCTCTTCCGGCCACTGATTGGCTTCGGCAATCAAGACTCGATCTTGAAATTTATCTTCTACATGGAGCCGAAGCTTCTTAATAAACGCGTGCGTCTTTGGTAGATTTTCACAATTGGTTCCGTCGCTTTCAAACAAGTAAGGGACCGCGTCCAAACGCAATCCATCGACTCCCATTTTAAACCAAAAATCCAGGGCTCGTAAAACCTCTTTCTGAACAAGCGGATTTTCAAAATTGAGATCGGGCTGATGGGAATAAAAGCGGTGCCAATAATAAGCCTTTGCAAGCGGATCCCAAGACCAATTTGAAGACTCGAAATCCTGAAAGATGATCCGAGCGTCCTCATATTTACTAGGCGTATCACTCCACACGTAAAAGTTGCGCCAGGCTGATCCAGGAGCAGCTCTACGAGCTCTTTGAAACCAGGGATGCTGATCAGAAGTGTGATTAATAACAAGCTCGGTGATGATGCGCATCCCTCTTTTATGAGCTTCATTCAAAAAACGTCGAAAGTCATTGAGTTTGCCATAAGAGGAATGAATCGTGTAGTAATCAGAAATATCGTAGCCATCATCTTTTAAGGGCGAGGAATAGAAAGGCAGCAACCAGATTGCAGTGACTCCAAGCGATTCTAAATAAGTGAGTTTAGCCTCAAGCCCCGGAAAATCTCCTATACCATCGTCATTGAGGTCATAGAAGCTCTTGACATGCAACTGATAAATGACGGCTTGTTTAAACCATAAAGGGTCTTTCCCTTTTCCTTCCATGACTTCCTCTACATAAAATATTCAAAATCCATTTCTCTGAGCAACCGTCGTTGAATGCGAAAGATCTTCACAGGCATGTCCTTTGGATGAAGAATCATTGGCTGACTTCCCCCTTCCCAAATTGCATAACGATCACTCAAGAGCTCATGTACCCGGTAAGGCTCCTGCGGCTGTATGCCAAGCTCCTCCAACGGAATCGTCAATGTACCCTCTTGCAGATTAAAGGCATCTAAGCTCACGACAATCAGTAGATTATTTGAGGGATTCTCGCAAAATTTGCCATAGCAGAGAATATTAGCATTGTCTACTGGAAGAAACTGCAAATTAGCCGTCATGTGAAGGGCTTCATTTTCGCGCCGAATTTGGTTGATTTGAGCAATGAAACTGGCTAGGCTTTTGGGATCGTTTCGATTCCAGCGTTTTCGTTCATACTTTTCAGAATCGCGATACTCCTCCGTTCCAGGCAATGCGTCTTGAATCATGAGTTCAAAAGCTGGGCCGTAAATGCCATAGTTGGAAGAAAGGGTCGCAGCCAAGGCAAAACGGACCATAAAAGTCGCTTTGTTACCCATTTGAAGCTCTTCTGTCAAAATATCTGGCGTATTCGGCCAAAAATTGGGTCGAAAATACTCTTTGAGATCAGTTGAGGTTAGTTCTGTTAAATATTCAATCAATTCTTGCTTGGTGTGGCGCCAAGCAAAATAGGTGTAGGACTGACTAAATCCTATTTTGGCTAGCCAATACATCACCTTGGGCCTCGTAAAGGCCTCTGCCAAGAAAATAACATCTGGAAAGTCCTGCTTGATTGTTCGAATGACCCACTCCCAAAAAGGAAATGGCTTCGTATGAGGATTGTCAATGCGAAAAATTTTGATGCCTAATCGAATCCAGTGCAAAAAAATGCTTCTCAACTCCTCCCACAAAGCTTGCCAAGCCTCTGTCTCAAAAAAGAAAGGAACAATATCCTCATATTTCTTAGGAGGATTTTCTGCGTATTGAATCGTTTGGTCGGGACGCCAACGAAACCAATTTGGATGCTCTTTTACATAGGGATGGTCCAAGGAACATTGAAAAGCAATATCTAAAGCAACATCCAAGCCCAAATAGGTTGCCGCCTGCACAAAATGGCGCAACTCTTCTTCTGTCCCAAGTTCTGGATGAATGGTCTTATGTCCTCCTACTTGAGATCCAATCGCCCAAGGACTCCCAAGATCGCCAGCCAAGGCATCGGAGCTATTATTTTTTCCTTTCCGTTTTGAGATCCCAATCGGATGAATGGGTGAAAGATAGAGGACATCAAAACCCATCTTGGCAATCCCTGGCAATAGCTCCTCGCAATCCTTAAACGTTCCCGACTGCTCTCCGCTCGAACGGGGAAATAACTCGTACCAGGCACTAAAACCGGCTTTGGGAGGATCGACAGAGAGAGGCAAAGGATGTGGAAGCGTCGTTTCCCACTGCCGATTAGGATAGCAGTTGCGCATCAACTGTGTAAGAGTCGGATCAGTTGCCAGTAAAATGGCCTGCTTCTGATTTCTAGCCCCTTCAATTGCCAGCAACCACTCCCTCAATTGCTGTTCTTCTCTGCAGCATAACGCCTCCTGGATCATTTGCAAGCCGATCTGCAAGTCGATCTCAATCGGAGAGGCTGCCTTAAATTTCTTTTCTAAGTCTTTTTGCCACGTTTCAAAATAGTCAATCCATGCAATGATGTTATAAAAACTCATTCCAATTGCCTGAGTAATGAAACGGCCTAACCAACGATCATTGCTTTTTGGCTCCATCACAATTTCTTGCCACTCCGCCTCTCTGTCAGAGCGGACATACAAATAGGCCGCAACTTTGTAATGGCCATCCGTAAAGATATCCGCCTCCACCACGACCTCTTCACCAATCACGCGCTTAATGGCGAAACGGCCAGCCTCAATTTGCGGGCTCACATTCGAGATCACAACTCTTCGCCTTCCCTCTTCCATGCAAGTACTTTCCCCCCCCTCTTTGATCCAGCACGACTAAAGGCAAAAGTTAACACTCTCCCAATTAAAGAAATATTTATATTCTCGGAAATGACTAATTTAACCGTTTAGACGGTAAAATTAGTCATTTACCCCCAAATAACAACTAAAAATATTTTATTTTTAAGTATTACTGCTATATCGGTAAAAAAATACACTAGAGTGAAGAATGGATATCAATAATGAACAGATAGAAATACCATTCTCGTCGATCAGCACCTTTAGATAGATGGCTTTAGTTCACTTGAGAAAACAAGGAACTTTTTATCCGGAAGTTTTAAATTATTTTTTTAACTACGTGCTATAATAAAAAAGGCAGCATAAAAATATAAAAAAAGCCTAGGAGATGTCTATGCTACCTTTCAAATACGATGAGCAAACTCCTTTTTATCCGGTCGATAATTTCATCGACATGCACGATGTCCAAGTCAACTTCCCCATCATTCAAGAAGAACTTCTCAAAAACAAGGTCTGGCTTCACTGGGGAAGTGATGCCTATGATCAAAGTGGCCACTGTAAATTTTTGAGTGGCGACTGGACGATTTGCCCTCTCTACTTCGGCAACTATTCGGGTGATGGGATGGAAATTAGCGCTAATTTAACCGCGGCTCAAAAAGACGAGCTATTAGCCTCTCTTCCTCTCCGTTTTCCAGCTTCCACAGCCCTTTTTAAACACTTTCCCCGCATCAACTTTGCAGGCCTTTCAAGACTCCATCCCCAAAGTGAACTGGCTCCTCATAGGCATAACAATCCCCATTCTTTCATTTTTCATTTGGGCCTCATTATTCCAGAAGGTGGGCTTTGCGGCTTAAAGGTTGGAGATCAGGTGCATACCTGGACTAAAGCCGGTGAAGCCATTGTCTTCAATGACAACCTAGAACACAGCGCTTGGAATCACTCAGACGAAGAGCGCGTCATCCTGTATATCGATTTTTTAAGGCCTTTAGAAATGTTTAAACGGCTGATGTACTGATCTTTTATGAGCAGCTTGGCAAGTTATTTAGAGACGCAAAAAAAAAAGACCGTGAAAATAATAAACCCCTATCACCGTTTAAGTAATAGGGGTTTGGGGCCAAATGGGAGGCGTTTCACTAGCTGAGGGCGCTTTCCCTTTGTTTATTATGCCATTTCAGACTGGTGACAACATTTCTTATATTTTTTGCCACTTCCACAAGGACACAAGTCATTGCGTCCCGTGCGCTGCCCCACCACGATAGGCTCTGCCTTTTGCGCTTCCGGAGACTGCTCTTCTTCTTCGCTAGACTCATCCATTTCATCGGCTTCTGGAGCCATCGGCTGAATGTTCTGTAAATCTGCAAACAACGAACGATTGGTCTCCATGCGCAGCCCTGCTTGCAGCAGTTGCTGAAGCGTTTGCTGTGGAGCAATGATCTCAAAACGGAACATCGAACGAGCCACTTCTGTGCGAAGTGTGCGGCTCAATTCATCGAACAAGGCAAAAGCCTCATGCTTAAATTCCATTAAAGGATCGCGCTGCCCAACAGCACGCAAAGTCACATCTGAGCGCAAGTGATCCATGCGCAAGAGATGCTCCTGCCACATTTGATCGGTTTTGCGAATCATCAGGTTGCGTACTGCGCTATGAGCCGGACGAGCAGGTTCACCATCGGCAATCAGCTGCGCTGGCACTTTTGCATTTTCGCGCGCCAATTTCTCTTTGAAAGCCTCGACAACTTTTTCAGCAGCCAATGCTTCAATCTCTTCGATCTCCATATGCTCTTGGTCAAACGCATTCTCATCAAAAGTCACAGGGAAAAGGTGGAGAAGCCACTGACGGTATCCTTCTGGATCCCATCCCCCTTCATCCGACCTGCTCTGAAAGAATTTATCGGCGCCAAGTGCGCAAACACTTTCAATCACTTCGATGGCCACAGGTTCGATATCTTCCACTCCAATGATTTCATTGCGGAAGGCATAGATTTCCTGCCTTTGCTTATTCATGACGTCGTCATACTCTAAGGTATGCTTACGCATGGTATAGTTGCGCTGTTCGACCCGCTTCTGCGCTGTTTCGATCGATTTATTGAGCATGCGGGCAGAAATGGGCTCCCCTTCTGGCGGACGAAACTTTTGCAAGACGCCTGTGATGCGAGGAGAGGCAAATAAGCGGAGCAAGGCATCTTCAAACGAGATGTAAAATTTGGAATTACCGGGATCTCCTTGACGCGCACAACGCCCTCTTAGCTGACGATCGATACGGCGAGATTGGTGACGCGTTGTTCCCATCACGTACAGACCGCCAACTTCAGCAACACCCGCTTCCAGCTTGATGTCTGTTCCACGGCCAGCCATGTTGGTGGCAATGGTGATGGATCCGCGCTTACCAGCTTGAGCCACAATCTCCGCTTCGCGCTCGTTCTGCTTCGCATTCAAGACAGTATGCTCAAGGCCGTTTTGCTTGAAAATGCGCGATAGCTTTTCGGAAACCTCCACTGACTCTGTTCCGATGAGGATCGGACGCCCTTTTTCGTGAATCTCACGAACTTCTTTGAGCATGGCGTTATACTTTTCTCTTTCCGTCATGTAAATTTCGTCATTGAAGTCCTGACGCTTATTGGGACGGTGAGTCGGGATTTCGAGAACGTCGAGCTTGTAAATTTCTTTAAACTCGTTCGCCTCGGTCGTCGCCGTACCTGTCATACCGGATAGCTTTTCATACATGCGGAAGAAGTTTTGCAGTGTAATCGTCGCATACGTTTGGGTCTCTTTTTGAATCTCTACGCCTTCTTTCGCTTCAATCGCCTGGTGCAAACCATCTGAGAAGCGTCTTCCTGGCTGAGGACGTCCCGTATTTTCGTCGATGATGACAATTTTATTGTCGTAAATGATGTAGTCGACATCTTTTTCCATGAGCAAGTGCGCACGGAGCAGCTGACGCAAGTTATGCGCACGTTCTTTACGCTTGGCATCTTCTTCTTTAATCTGCATCTTGCGCGCCATTTTGGCTTCAGCGTCTAAACTTGCGTCTTCGTCGATGCGAATGTATTCATCGCTGATATCCATCATGATGAAGTCTTCTGCACTGCCAATGCCGCCAGTATAGGTCTGCCATGCACCAATGCCCTTATCCGTCAGCTCGTATTCATTGCCCTTTTCGTCAACGATCATGTAGAGCTCGGCCAAGGTTTGGATGCGCTCCTCCTTGTTTTGTTCGGCGTGGTAGTAAAGGTCCCATTTATCAATCGCTGCGCGGACATCGGGATTTTCTTTTAAACGCTTGAGAATCTTGTTTTGCGGTGTACCCTTTCCAACCAGCCACAATTTGCGGTAAGCCTCTTGCTCAGCCTCTTCTTGCTTCTTGTCTTTTTTAGCATTCTCATCAGCAAGGGCCAGTTGATCGAAAACTTTACGCGCATCGGTTGCCAAACGGCTGCAAAGATCGCGTTGACGCCGTACCAGTTCAGCCACCCCTTCTTTCAGCTCATCATACATTTGGCGGCTATCGGGAACTGGACCTGAAATGATCAAAGGCGTACGAGCTTCGTCGATCAAGATAGAATCGACTTCGTCGATAATCGCAAAATAATAACCGCGCTGAACTTGCTCATCCTTCGACATAGCCATCGAATTATCGCGCAAATAGTCAAACCCAAATTCTGAGGCCGTTCCATACACTACATCACAAGCATAAATCTGCTTGCGGCCTTCGATCGGAACGCTATTAGTCAAAGCACCCGTTGTCAGGCCAAGCCAACGGAGAACCGTTCCAACCCATTCGCAGTCGCGTTGCGCCAAATAATCGTTAACAGTAATGAGATGAACGGGCTTACCAGTTAAGGCATTGAGATAGAGCGGCATGACCGCTGTCAACGTTTTTCCTTCCCCAGTATGCATCTCGGAAATCGCACCGCTATGCATGGCGATACCGCCAAGAATCTGCACATCGTACGGAACCATGTCCCAACGTTGATTATAGCCAGACACGTGTACTTCTGTTCCGCTTAATCGCCGACACACATTTTTGACAACGGCATAAGCCTCTGGTAGGATTTGATCAAGAGTCTCCCCTTTTTGCAAACGCTGACGAAACTCTTCCGTTTTGCCTTTCAGTTGCTCGTCACTCAAAGACTTAAACTTTTCGTCCCACCGATTAACATCGACGACGATTTTTCGATATCTATTCAATAGGCGGTCATGAGCACTGCCGAAGATTTTCTTGAGGAATCCAAACATATCTTTACATCTCTTTTAAATTGACCAAAAAAGCCCAACATCCTCCGTTCCAAGTTCATTGGGGCATATAAACGTAGTGTTTAATCATAGGGCAATAAGTCTTTTCTTTCAAAATATTTAAAATCCTAAGAGTTGAAAAAATAGCAAAGAGGCAATCCATTTGCTAAATTTGTTTTCTCAAAGACTTGTCAAATAAAAATGAGAGGCGGTAAACTATTCTTATTAACTCTTATCAACATAAGCAAAAGGAGATCTCATGAGATCCTCTAATCCGGCTCTTTTATCCAATCCCTTTTCTGGTTTTGGATTAGTCTCAGACTCAAATTCGATGACAATTCGCGGAACTGTCAATAAAACAGCCATTTTACTTTTAATGGTTCTTCTCCCGGCCCTTTGGGTATGGAAAGCGTACTTTAACGCCGGTCAGAACCCGGCTGTCGTTCAAACCTGGATGATGGTGGGTTTAATTGGTGGATTCATTTTATCTCTCGTCACCGTCTTTAAAAAAGAGTGGGCTCCTATCACGGCTCCTCTTTATGCGTTGATGGAAGGATTATTTTTGGGTGGCATTTCAGGCATCTTTGAAAGCGCTTATCCGGGCATCGTCATGCAAGCAGTCAGCTTGACCATTGCGACTTTGCTTGTGATGCTCGTGATATATCAAACGGGCTTGATCAAGCCAACAGAGAACTTTAAGCTAGGCGTGGTTGCAGCTACAGGGGGCATTGCACTCGTTTATTTTGTTGCCATTATCCTAGGATTTTTCGGTATCAATGTCTCTTTCATTACAGGAAGCGGCTTATTTAGCATTTTATTCAGCGTGTTCGTCGTTTGTATTGCAGCCTTAAATTTTATCATCGACTTTGACTTTATCGAACAAGGTGCCCGTGCAAATGTTCCAAAATATATGGAATGGTATGGTGCCTTTGCTCTCATGGTCACATTAGTTTGGCTGTATATTGAAATCCTGCGCTTGCTTTCCAAGCTGAGCGACCGGCGCTAAACAGCCCACTTTACCCCCTAAATCACGCCTGAACCACTACTAAAACTTGGCAAGCGGAAGATTAAACACGGAAAAGCGTGTCTCTAATAAAGAATTTAGGAGAGTTGGGTTTAAGGGGGAGGGCTTAGCCCTCCCTTATACCGAATGGCCGGGAATTTAAGCTGTCCTGCGGATCAGCCGTTGGACAGAATCTTGAAAATCTCTCAAAGCCCCAATAGCTTCTTGCAAATACTGTTTTAAATGAGCAATGCTATCATGTGCAAGACGCGTAAAAGTTTCCCGTCGAGTAGGTGCAGTTTCTCTAAGGCTCAGTCTGCTTTTTAATTCCTCTAAATGGATGCTAATTCCCTGTCGATAGCGCTCAATCCAATGGGAATCGCGTCTCATTGCTAACTCGCCCAAAAATTCTTCTATTAAGACAACGTCATTATCCAAGTCATTTCCTAGTCTGTCATAAAAATTTTGAAAATCAGTTTCCAAGCGCTGCGCCTGGTCTAAACTTATTCCAAGATTGACTGGTTCGGCTTTTTGGCAAGATAAAATGAGGAGGGCAATCAAACTTACAGCTCCAGATGTTAGGAACAAAGGCAAGGCCGAGGGAGCGAGAATCGCTGCCGCCATTGCGCCGACTCCGCTTAAAAGCCCAATTGCTTTGAGCATGCCAGAGGTTCCAAGTGACCTTTCTACGATTTGTTGCACACGATTGTCGCGAGGTACTTGTGCGAGCTGCGGAGCATACGGATGCAACTCGACTCCTTGATGTTGATCAATTCGATTCATATTACCTCATAGGTTTTGAATTTCTTAAATTACAAATAGATTAGGATTAATTTATTAAAATTTAGTAAATATCAAATTTAGAAATGATACAGAAGGGGCAAAAAGGCAAGTCATTCTAGCGAACGCCGGTCAGATAGTCGTAAAAATCGGCTTCAGTGGTAATTAAAATACTATGATAGAGTCCACAAATGGGTTGGGCAGCATCAAGAACCTCTTGATCTCCAACCCCCGGCATGCAGATAGCATCCAGGTGAGGGATGATTCTTTGTTCTTCCAGCATTTTTAAACCCGATAAGTAATCTTGCGTACTAAATCCTTCTTCGGCAACGCGAAAAAAAATCAAATTGCGCTTAAAAAGAAGTGCTTGCACGGCATAATAGAGTCCCTTGCTTTGATTGGGAGGATTGCCAAAGTATTCGTCCAATTCTTCTAAATACTGGCAAAAATAGGCTGTGCGAAAGTCTCCTCTCTCAGCCTCTCCAAATAAGGCGATTGTATAAACCGTATCCATGCTCTTTGTCGTTGTAATGGCTGCACAGCACTGTCTTCATGGACCAAAGCTGTGCGGCCAGGTTAAAAGGGAAAAATGCAAAATCTAAAGGATGCTTGCCTTTGGATAGCGAAACCGATTGCTATCTTGATAAAGAGCCGTCGTCCCGAGTCCAGATTCAATTGCCAATAAACGATTATATTTCGCAATGCGATCTGAACGCGATAGAGAACCCGTTTTAATTTGGCCAGCATTGGTCGCCACGCAAATGTCAGCAATGATACTATCTTCTGTTTCCCCTGACCGATGTGAAATGATGGTTGCATAGCGGTTGATTTGGGCCAAACGGATGGTTTCGAGCGTTTCGCTCAAGGTTCCAATTTGATTGACCTTGACTAATATCGAATTGCCAACTCCCATTTCGATCCCTCTGCGCAAGAATTTGGGATTGGTTACAAAAATGTCATCTCCTACGATCTGAACAGTATGGCCCAAACGCTCTGTTAAACGCTGCCATCCATCCCAATCCCCTTCAGCCAAGGCATCTTCGATGGAATCTATGGGATAATTTTGGCATAATTGGGCTAAGTAATCGATCTGCTCATCAGCAGCCCGTTCGGCAAAATTCTCATTCCTTAACTTTTTCTTCTTCTCGAAGTAGCGATGAGTGCTTTTATCGTAAAATTCAGAGGCAGCACAATCGAGCGCCAAAGTCACTTGAGAACCAGGTCGGTAGCCAGCCTTCTCAATGGCTAATAAGATCAAATCTAAAGCTTCTTCATTCGAATTTAAAGAAGGCGCAAATCCACCCTCATCCCCAACAGCCGTAACATGGCCGGCCTTCTTTAGAATGCCTTTGAGTGTGTGAAAAATCTCCGCCCCCCAACGAACTGCTTCGCGGAAATTGGGAGCGCCTGTTGGGCGAATCATGAATTCTTGAAAATCGAGCGAATTGTCTGCATGAGCGCCGCCATTGATGATATTCATCATGGGGCACGGTAAAATATGGGTATGGGCTCCACCAATATAGCGGTAAAGAGGAAGCTTAGTCGTCAAAGCGCCAGCCCTCGCAAGGGCGAGGGAAGCTGCCAAGATCGCATTGGCGCCAAAGCGTCTCTTATTGTCAGTTCCATCGGCTTCGATCATCATGCGATCGAGTCTTTCCTGATCGCATACATGCTCTCCCACCAAAATCTGCGCAATCGGACCATTGATATTGGCAATAGCCTTCAAGACTCCTTTTCCAAAGTAATAATCGGGATCTCCATCGCGCAATTCTACTGCTTCATTTTCTCCGGTTGAGGCACCAGATGGAACAGAGGCTTTGACCATCACATTTTGATCGGTCGTCAATTCTACTTCAACTGTTGGATTCCCTCTAGAGTCGAGGATTTCTCTTCCTTTCAAAGACCTTACGTATGCCATATATCCCTCTTGCTTGATCGAATGCTAAACATAAGGCAGGCATGCTTAAAGTACAAATATTTCTTAAGCTTGTTAAAAACTCCCCTTAGGCAAAAAGAGGGCTATAAGGTGGATTATAAAGGAGCTCGATAGGGCTGGCCGCATCATGCCAGCCTATCGAATCAAAGGAATGGAAGTCTATCCCTCAAGTAAAGTTTAGGAATGCCGAACTATTGTGCGGAAAAGGGCTTCGCATTGGAATTTGATCATATCTATGCTCTAAGCGTGAACGGCAAAAGAGAAAGGTGTCTGCAAATTGATAAAGAAACTGCAAATTCTCATCTGCCTCTACATGCCCCAATCGGTGCTGAGTAGCTAAAAAGCCTTCTAAAGCCACATATCTCTCATTGGCCGGATAGGTCTGCCCTTCTAGCCTGCGAAGGTGAATCATTGCATCATGGATATCTGTAAAGTGATCTTCCATTTCATGAGCAATCGCTAGAATGTTAGTCAATGCCTGTGGCGAAAGTTGAGTAAGTAGGCCTTTATTTAAAATGGCTTTTAAATAATCGGCACAAAATGAAAAATTACTAATATCTTTACACATGATCGTGCGGCAAATGGCGATGATCTTTTCGGTCTTTTCAATAGAAAAAGGCAAGCTTTCTAAGCCTTTCAAATAAAAATGGAAGTACAGAGAGGCATATTTAGGATTGGTATAGCTCAAAGCCCATTGCTGATCATTCAATAAATCATAATAAAGCGCTCCGATTTCTAAAAACTTTCGAGGAGTTTCCTCAAAGGTGTCCCATTCCCCGCTTAGACTATAGGCTCCTCGATAGAGTTGAATCGCTCGAGCGTAGACTTGGAGGGCCCCCTCTCTCTTGTCCATGATCAAAAAAAAACGAGCAATTGAAACAGCTTCGTCAACAGACTGGAGCCTGGTCTGCGAGTAGCGATCCATTATTGCCTGACAAATGGATTCAGCCTTTTGATGCTCTTGGCAAGATATGCACATCTCCCCCAATCGCGATAAAGTCAGCAGGGATTGCGAGTGAAGCTCTAATCGATCCAAAAAAAATGCAAGGCGTTCCTTGATGAGACCTGCATCTTCATGAGTGTTATATCCAGTAGCTAACTTATCATTAATATCTTCCTCCTTTTCTCCCTTATACGTGCATAAAAGATATAAGAGAGCGATGCTCTGATCGTCTGAAGCCTCTTCCAAGAACTTATTCAAGAATTCACCGTTATCTTCATCTGGATCACGATAGAGTAGGGAGTCTCCTAAGCAAATCAAAATCCCCTCTCCCTCGTTTGCCAATAATGTGAATACCACCTTCAGAAACGAATCAATCTGTTGGGTTTCAGACTCTGCTAATTTTGTAACCCAATAGTCTCTGGAAACCCAGTAAGCCCCTTGTTCGATTGCTTGAAGATAATAAGAAGAGGTTTTTTCTCCACTATTCGGAAATAAAGTCAATAGATTACCAAAAATAAAAAGATCGCCGTTAGACTCAGCCTTTGTTGCTTTTTGCTCAATAAGCTCGTATGTGCCCCTATTTTTGCCAAGTTCCTCTTCTAAAATAGCGCTGCGCTCAATCCCCTTCATGTACATCTTTAAATTCAAGTCTATGGGGAAAGTACTGCGCGGAAAATGAGCCCGGAGCAATTCATAACCTTTAGTGCAAAAACCACTCTCTCTTCCTTGGCTTAAGCGTTTGAATAGCCTGGTTAAAAAATAACTCCGCTTGTGACTAATATTCCTCTCTTTCGCTTCTGACCAATCGGTGAGCATTCCTTCTCTTGCCGCCACGCACTCCCAAGTGGGATCGCTTAAACTAAAAAATTCATGGGAAACCATCTCAAATTTAAATGAGGGTAAAAAAATTGAGAAAAAGAGCCGAATCGGCTGTTGAAGGGCAATGAGAGTCCAGACACTAGCAAAGCGAAGATAAGCCATTAATTTTAAAAGAGAGCGGCACTCAAAGTAAAGTCCGCTAGAATCTCTTCACGTTTTCTAGCGTCGCACGTGTTTTTCATTAATGGTTTGGATTAAGGCTTGATAAGAAATGTAGCGAACAAGGGAAATGCGTTCCTCCTCAAGAGCTTTTTGCACGGCGCAATTGTCTTCATGGGAATGGGTGCAGTCGGGGAATTTGCAGTCGAGGCCACACTCGTGGATTTCGGGAAAATAGCCCTCAATCTCATTCTTATCGAGATCCCATACTCCGAAGCTCTTGATTCCTGGCGTATCGATGCACCAGCCGCCAAATTCCAATGGGATGAGCTGCGTCGTCGTCGTCGTATGAGAGCCTTTCTTCGTTCTTTCAACAGTTTCACCAACGCGCAAGTTTAAATCGGTGACGGCATTGATTAACGAAGATTTTCCAACACCAGACTGGCCAGAGAACACCGACGCTTTACCTTGCATAGCCTGCCGGAGAGCATCCAATCCCTTATTTTCGGCAGCACTAACCGAAATGACAGGAACGCCTGCCACGGCATAAGCATTGAGGAGTTCTTGGTAAAGGGCTTTTTCTTGTTCGAGAAAGGCTTCATCCACCCCTTCTGCATGATCCAATAAGTCGACTTTATTAATGACAAGCAAGGGCTCCATATTTCCTTTATGGGCCGCGATGATGTAGCGGTCGATTAAAGGCGGCTTTAAAGGAGGATTGACCACCGAGACGGTAATAATGACCTGATCGATATTGACTGCAATCAACTGCTCTTTGCGGCGCGAAAGGTTGTCGGCACGCGATAGAATGGTGCGCCTCGGTTTGACGCTCGCAATGATCCCTTCCCCTTCATGCGTCCTTTCAAAGAGCACAAAATCGCCAACGGCAACGAGATTCTTAGCCTGCGTTTTGTCCCGCTTCATGAGCCCTTTCAAAACACAGCTGATCCTTTCTCCTTCATGATCGACAATGACTCCTTGAGGCATGATGGAAATGACGCGCCCCTCCAGCCACTCTTGTTTGCTCAGTTTTTGCTGATGCCCTTTTTCCAAGTTTTTTAAGTATTTCTCTTGATCCGTTTTTTTGAACTTAGAGCGATCCTTAGCAGAGGCAAGCTTGCGCTGCATGCGGCTTTCTTTTCGCGCTTGAAAATAATCTTCTTCTGGATCTCTCCAATGAGAGTCATCTTTGGGATTGCTCATTTAAGCCTTCCTTTCTTTTTCGAACATTGACATAGACCCTCGATCACTTTTTCAATAAATAAAGCAAAATTCCACCAGCAACAGCGACATTCAAAGACTCCATCTCGCCCGGCATGGGAATCGTGATTGGCGAGCAAAACTCAAAAAGATCGGGTGAAGGGCCATGCGCTTCATTGCCAAGCACCAAAATTTTGCGGCTTCCCAATCTCATTTTTTCAGGTGCTTCTCCCTTTATATCAGCCACAAGCGTTTGAAAATTGCCTTGTTGAGCGAGCTGTCGCAACTCATTAATATTTCCTCGACGCAAAGGAATCTTGAAGTGCGCTCCTCTAGCCGACCGCAATACTTTTTCATTGTAGGGATCGCAGCTGGTCGGAAGCAAATAGATACCGTCCCATCCCAATGCCAGAGCGGTGCGCATCAACGTTCCCAAATTACCCGGATCGCTAATTCCATCCAAGGCCAAGATAGATCTCGATTGCTTCAAAGAAGCAAAAGGGGGCATCTGCACCTCGGCAATGACTCCCTCTGGCGTGCTATTGCCCGACACTTTTTTCATAATGCTCTCTGTTATATGCCACTCTTCAGGAGCATGAAACTCGAGATAAGGGGCATAGGCAGAGGTGTAGATAAGTTTTTTGACGAAAGGTAAAACTTCCTGAATGGGTTTGCTTCCCTCTAGAATGAGCGACTTTTGTTCATAGCGGTAACGGCTCTCTTGCCTTAGCTTCACAAGGTGTTTGACAAAGGGATGTTGTAGACTAGTAATAAAATGAGGGTCTGTCATAAAGCTTGTGTCCATAGCGTTGATTGTTTTAAGAGACTCAAAACGGGTGCTGGATCGCTCCAATCTTCATTCACTGCAAGCCTCTCGGCTTCTTTAAGTAACATCCCCATCGCCTTACCAGGCTTAATTCCCTGCTCTTTCAAAAATCCAGCCGAAATTAAAGGTGTGTTCTCCTGAATGCGCTTGATATGAGGCAACATCGTTTGAGTGCGTAGTTGATGGGCATTTAAGAAACTTTGCCGTTGATCGCCATAAAAAGCTGCCAATACAGCTAGCACAAGCCCATAGTCTGGATGGGCTAGCACATGCACCCATTGATGGGGCTCTAAAGACTTTCCCTCCTCTTCATCTCGAATAAGGGAGTGCAAACTGCCCATGAATTCGATGAGTTTGACATCGCGATTAGAAGCCTTGATGCGCTTGGCAATCTCCACTTTTTGCTCTGTCGACAAAGCAGGAAATAGGGGCATCAGATAAAGAATAGTCGGACAATTGGCCGGAAAATGGCCATATGCGGCAACAATGTGTCTAAGCTCTTTAATGTGCATGCCATCCATTTCTGGAAAAATAACGTCCAGCAAACCTAGTCTATGCATTTCCACAATGGCTTGATCGAAGCGGGGGTAGGGCGCCATCTTATTAAATTCTTGCCATACCCGCTCCATGGCAACGGCGGGAAATAACTTTTCAGCATTTTCACGAATTGCCTGCTGCGTTTCCTCGTCAATAGCAAATCCAAAGCGGGCAGAAAAGCGGAAAGCACGCAACATCCGCAACCGATCTTCAAAAAAACGTTCATGTGGGTTACCAATCGTTCGAATGACACCATGCCTGATATCTTCCCGCCCATTCACAAAGTCGTGTATGACCTCTTCTAACGGATCGTAGAACATCCCATTGATGGTAAAGTCTCGCCTTAAGGCGTCTTCGCGCGAAGTAGACAATTCGATGCCTTGCGGATGGCGTCCATCAACATAATTGAGATCTTTACGAAAAGTTGCCACCTCAAACTGATGTCCTTCGATGACAATAATTACCACCCCAAAGGCCAGCCCAACCAAAATAGTATTGGCAAACAAATCCATCACTTCGTCGGGTGAAGCATTAGTTGCGATGTCAATATCTTCGGATGGATGTCCCATGACGAAATCCCTCACCCACCCCCCAGCAAAATAGGCAGTGTAGCCAGCCTTGACAAGGGTCGTTACAATCGATCTAGCGTGATAAAAAACGTCCATGGAAACTAATTAATTATTTTTTTAGTGATATCTGTTTAATGATTATAACGATATAATAGCCGAAATGAAAGATAACTAACTAGTACCTAAATAGCATTATGAGCTTCTCATCAAAAATTCGAGTCTTAAGTGACCAGGCTATCAATCAAATTGCAGCCGGCGAAGTCATCGAAAACCCCGCTTCAGTTGTCAAAGAACTCGTTGAAAATTCAATCGACGCCGGCTCAACCGACATTTGCATCGAAATTCAAGGAGGAGGCCGTCAGCTCATTCGCATATCTGACAACGGCAGCGGCATGTTTCCGGATGATGCTCTTTTGTCTTTAGAGCGGCATGCCACCTCTAAAATTCGCGAAGCCGGAGATATTCAAGATATTTTAACGATGGGTTTTCGTGGAGAAGCTATTCCTTCAATTGCTTCCATTTCAAAGTTTACTCTTCTAACATGCCCTCAATCAGAAGATAAATCACTGACAGGTACATTAATTCTCGTCGACGGAGGGCGCATTCTTTCCCACTCACCCGCAGCCCGTTCCCCTGGAACGACAATCGAAGTCAAATCGCTGTTTTTTAATGTGCCCGTGCGGCGTAAATTTCAACGATCTCCAAATTATGATACTCAGGAAATTGTCAAAATCATCACCTCCCTGGCTTTAGGACATCCGACGATTCAATTTGAGTTAATCAGCGATCAAAAGTCCCTCTTAAAAACACCTCCTATTTCGCACGACAATTCCTTTCAAGATCTGCTTTTTAAGAGAATCGAATGCCTCCTAGGCAAAGAATTTGCTTCCGCACTCTGCCCAGTCAGCTTTTCACAGGCGCCTTATGAACTGCAGGGGTTCATCGGCCTTCCATCCGTCCACAAGCCCAACCGCACAGGCCAATATTTATTCATCAATCAACGCGCGGTCTACTCCCCGCTGATTGGCGTCGCGGTACGAGAAGGATATGGTACGATGCTGGGAACGAATCGCTATCCTGTGTTTATTTTACACCTCAATCTACCGGGTGCCTTTTTAGATGTTAATGTCCATCCTCAAAAGAAAGAGGTACGCCTCAGGCAGGAACAAAAACTTAAAGAAACACTAATCGAAGCTGTTCAGAGCGCTTTGCGTCAAGAAGGAAGCTCATTTACCGACATTGCCATTAAGGCAGAAGAAAGCGATGTATTTTCCTCTATCGCCAATTCCTATGCCTCACTACTCTCCCCCTTTTCTAATGCCGCTACCTCATTCCACGTTCAGGAAGAAGAATGGGAATATAAAGCTAATCCCATAGAGCCTCATACCAGCACTCCCAACTCATCTCCTAGCTTTATCCCTTCTTTCAGTCCTATTCCACAGGTCACTTTAGCAGAACCTACCATACGAACAAGAGTTATACCGCCTAAAGAAGAGCCGCCCGCTCTTTTAGCTTCTCTGGTAAATAAGGCACCCCCTCGCGTCGCCTTCCCCCTCTTAGGCTACATTATCCTCGACTCTTTTTCTATAGAAGGCGCTCATGCAGCTACTATGATAAAAAAGGAAAGCGGCGGATTATGCCTGCTTAACCAAAAAGCTGCCTATGCTCGCATTACTTATGAGAAACTTCTCAAGCGGGCATCTTTAGCCATCCAATCGCTGCTCATCCCACTCACACTCCAATTCTCAGCGCCGGAAACTGCCCTCTTAAAAGAATACCTTGAGCCTTTGAATCAACTCGGCTTTTCTATTCGCGAATTTGGCGACCAAACATTTGTCTTAGATGCCTTTCCGACAGTTATCAAGCAAGAAGAAATCGAAACTTACTTGTTGAACATGATTCAAGATTTATTGACTCGACAAGAGACTCGACAACTGCAAATCAAGATGGAAGAGAAACTGGCTTTAGCCGCTTGCCGCGCCTCTCTTCCCAAGACTAAACGCTTGACCAATGAAGAAGCTCAAGGACTTGTTGATCAGCTCTTTGCATGCCAGAACCCTTATCAATGCCCGATGGGAACACAAATTTTAAGCTATCTTTCTCCGGATGAACTGGCAACTTTTTTTGTTTCCTAAGCAAGAGGCTGCTCTCTCATTTCTTTAAAATCTAAGGAATGATCTGCCTGCATTGCATTCTAGATCCGTGAAATCTGTAAATAAGTGCCTCGACTCATTTTATATAACTCTTATAATTGTGATGGCTGCACTAGTAGGAGTTGTCCCTTGTCCCACAGGCGTTAATTGAGAACTCGCATTAGAGGAACTAAATTGAATGGTGAGAGTCTGCCCACTAACCCCATTCAACATGAATGTAGTAGTTAGAGCTTTCACATCTGCACCTAAAGCACCAATATTCGATTGCATCGAAGATTGGCTTCCAGCAACCTCAGTTCCATTAAATAAGGCACGTAAACTAAAGGTCGCATTTAAGGACAGAACGGCACTTAAACCAATTTCAGCCCTGACCGATATCAAATAAGTTCCCGTTTGATTGCAAGTAAAGGTAGAAGATCCTGCTGTATGAGACCACCCGGAGAGAATTGAATTCGTATTAAAAGTGATCGCAGCAAATGTATTGGCCCCAGCTAGAGATTGGGTTGTCGTATCATAGACAAACAAATAGTTATTAGAAAAAGCGGGTCCGGAAGCCCCGGTTGCACCCGTCAAGCCTGTCGCTCCCGTTAAGCCAATAGCCCCCGTAGATCCTGTGGCTCCGGTCGCTCCCGTTGCACCTGTTTGGCCTGTCATACCCGTAGCTCCAGTAGATCCATCCGCTCCGGTGGCACCTGTCGCGCCCTCTGGTCCCGGCAATCCCTGTGGGCCTGGTGAGCCACAAGGGCCTCTTTTTTCCGGAGGTCCGCGCAAGCCCGGCTCCCCTCGTTTGACACTATGCTGGGATGCTCTTAAAAAATTAACGGCTCTGGCCAATCTATTTTCTACCGGCTCTTCATTCTGAAAGTCATGATTGCCATTATCTTTTCTCTGAATGGCTTCATATAAGGCACCAATAACGGAATCGTGATCTTCAGATAGGCAGTTGGAAGCTTCATAGTTAATGGACTGAACTACGACTCCTTGTGTGTCAATTAAAAATAAACTGGCAGAACATAAGTCATCCGAAAGGGATTTAACTTCTTTGACAACTGCATTCGTTCCTGTTTGATGATAATAAATAGCAGTCTTATCGTCTGACTCATGCGTTTCTAGAAATATGTCACAGTTTTCTAAAGAAGGGAGAAAGGATTCAAAAACCTCTTTTTCATCGGAAGAAAAAAAAGTCGTATTGAATTCTGAGCGAAGAAGAGTAGACCCAAAACAGAAAGCCAAAAAAAATAACAAGCTTCTTACAATTAAACGCTTAATCATTAAACCATCGATTTATTAAATCCATATGTGAGATTGGCAGTTCTTTCTACAGGTTCCTTTCTATCAGGTTCCTTTCTACAAGTTCACACTCACAATAGAATGTCGTTTTCTTATGTCCCATTTTGTCTAATACATCACCTATTCCATTCAATAAAAGCTTTCTTCTGCATAAGATTCTCCATACCCGCAAGGATCTGTGTAGGAAGAAGAACTTAATCAGAATAACATGAACAAGTAGAATAGGAAGTGAATCCACTACTACAAGAGCTATCAGTAGACCAATTCCAACTACATTTATCCCTTTGGCTTGCAACAATTTGTCTATTGCGTTTAGCTGGCTGCGAGAGAATAGGGTTGGAACTGCGGCAGGCAAGGCATCCGTTTACTGGACTTTGAATCATATTCCACAATGATTGGCAATCGGTCAGCGGTATGACAACAGCTATTTGCCCTTGCACTCTTGCATGCCACACAGAGTCGTAGGTTGCCTCTACAGAGAACTTGAACACTTCGCTGAAAGCCGCTTCTAAACGAGCCCTGCCACCAAACGCGTGACGATGTTCATGGCGGCTCTCACTATGATACTTGAGATGATTCTCATGCTGATCATAACTCTGATCGCGCCAATAATAGTAAGGGCCTGCAGCAAAATATAAGCTAAAACAATTACAACAAGAGGGCTTTCTCAACCATTTACCAATTTCCGCATCTACACCATACCAAGCAAATGCTTGATTTTCAAAAATGGCTAAATACCCTCCTGAATAGTCATAAAAATGATTGCGACAAAAGCTTTTTTTTCCAATAGGGATATATCCATTCAAGCGCAAATCGACACAATTTCCAAGCAATTCAAAGCCGATCCCGAGTTGATTCAGATCAAACTTATGAAAGCGCCTATAGTCATAATAGGCATTAAAACCTAAGACTGTATTACAATTAATCAAATAGCGTGATCCTAATCCCACACTTCCAGCCCACTTCCCATCATCAAAATAATGTCCGCTGCCATCGATAAACAAAGAGGTACTATGATTAAAAAACAAAGAAGGAATGAAAAATGCCCCTAAAGTCGTATAGCCTTTTTGATCACCTAATCCTCTTCCAAAAGTATGACTCAAATAGAATTGTCCATAATTTTCGCCATCTAAAACCTCAAATGAATGGTCATACGGCCTATTGGAAACGCCCCAGGAATCCTCTCCCATTGCTTTATTAATATAAAATGCGTTCGATTGAAAACCATATGCAGACTCTTTTTTGAATGAAGCAACATTACAATCTTCGATCTTCTCTTCCTCTGTACTCGATAGCTCTTCATTCACAAATGGATTTACAGACAATACTCTTGATTGATCGCTCTCTACACTCTCAGTTGGATTCCAAATGCCTTCTTTTGTCTTATGCTTGTCCATTTCCTCAAGAAAAAGGCTCTCTTTTGGTAGAGTGATGCTTAATTCATTTTGGCAAATAGAATGCCCACAGCATAAGATATAAGCAGGCAAAATGAGAAATGAAACGAAAAATGAGTATCTCATTTGCTAAATCCTCTTGTATTTACATACAAAGCACCTGAAAAATTTTAAATAGCAAGGCTTGCGCTTGTAAAAATGCAAACCAACCCTCTCAAAACACATCAGGATCGATATAATAGTCGTTAATAATAATTAAAAAATTATATATAGAAACCTTTTCATTAATTCAAACAAAATAGGTAATGCTTAAATCTTGCCTTCCCTTACTAAACAAATTCTTCCGACTGCGCTCCAAAATGCCTCTTGGATTAAATTGATTCTCCTTTAAAAATATGAAGTCCTTTCTTATAAGGATTGATAAAATTGCCATTAGACTTCTTTCGAACTCCATAAACTATGGAAAAATGAATGGATTATACAAAACGTTTAAATGAACTCAGACAGCACCTCGCTACACTTCCTTGTGATGCGCTCTTGATTGAACATCCCACACACCTGCTATATTTAACTGGAATGGAAGTCTCGATTGGCAAGGTTGTCGTTAGTCAGCAAGAGGCTTGTTTAATCGTCGATGGACGTTACTTTGAAAAGTGCTGCCAACAAACACTTTATCGCACTATTCTTTCAGAAGAATCTGCCTTAAAAAATTGGCTCGCTGAACAAAACATTAAAACGGTTGGATTCGATCCCGATAAACTGTCTTATCAAGGCTTTTTACTACTGAGCCAAAGCCTCGCTCCTGCAATTGCAGTCACTCCCGTCGAATCTCCCGTTCAAAAAATGCGCCTCATCAAAGATGCCGAAGAAATTATCTGCTTAAAACAAGCCGCACGTTTGGGATATGAAGGATATGAATACATCGTGAGCCTTCTCCAAGCCGGTATTACAGAGACAGAGCTTGCATTCGAACTGGAATTTTTCTGGAAAAAACGAGGAGGTAAAAAACTCGCGTTTGATCCAATCATTGCCTTTGGCGCTAACGGTTCAATGCCCCATTACCGCGCAGGATCTACCCGCCTACAATCCAATACTTCTGTTTTAATTGACATCGGCGTGGTCCTCCATCACTACCATTCTGATATGACTAGAGTCGTCTACTTCGGCACCCCGCCAACTGAGATTCAAATGATTTATGCCATTGTAAAAGAAGCTAAGCAAAGAGCCATGGAACTCTGCCGTCCAGGTACGTTAGTCGGAGAACTCGATCAAACCGCCCGCTCTTTCATCGCTTCTAAAGGCTATGGCGACTATTTCACCCATAGTTTAGGACACGGAGTAGGATTAGATATACACGAACCTCCCACCCTGCGCAGCCATGGCTCCTTTAGCACACAGCCCCTCCAAGCTGGTATGGTCATCACCATCGAACCAGGCATTTATCTCAGCGGCATCGGCGGCGTGCGACTCGAAGATACAATCCTCATTACAGAAACAGGCTATGAAAACTTAACCGAACCACAGTAATATAAAAACAAGTTAATCTATTCCATTAATAGCAAATAAGTTACAATCACTTTAAACTTAAGCAATTCCCTTTTTTGCTTTTTTATTTCTTCTTCTACTCCTCATTCACAAATTCTTAATGAACAATAAATAAATAATTAACTTTATATTATTTTAATTGATTGATATAATTTTTTTTATTAAACTAATACAAAAAGATTTGGCTTCCGCATGTTCAGTTTTAGACAGAAGATTTTTATTAGCTATGCCGTCGTTTTTTGCATTTTCCTTGTGCTCCTTTTTCCCTTCGTTTCGCACTGGGTGCACCAGATTGTTGTTAAAGGGATGGAAAATCGGGCTGCTGAGATTATTGCCAATATAAAAGAAGCGCCGAATAATGAATCTCTCGTTCGCCGTCTGAAAGATCAAAAAAGCGTTACTTTTTTTCGTATCAGTGTCATTAGCAATGAGCGCAAGTTATTATACGATTCTCATGTCAAGCGTCTATTGGGGCCCAAGTTCAGCCAAGATTTTATTGTCGACCATCCAGAGGTCATGCAGGCATTCCACGAAGGGGTAGGCTTCCATGAAGAATATTCCAACATCATGCATCAGAAGTTTTCTTATTTGGCCAAGTCATTTGACTTTCACGGTAAGACATACATTTTGCGTACAGCATTTCCGCATGAATATGTCAATGAACTCACTCGCGACTTTGAAATAGGTTTTTTGGGATTTGCATCCGCCATATTACTGCTTTTTAGTGTAATGACCTGGATTGCCATCCATCATTTAACCAAACCGATCCAAAAGATTATCAAAGCAGTAAGGCCATACCAAGCCGGCAGCCAGCAAATTCTGCCCGCCATTGATACTTCTGAGCTCAATCCAAGAGATGACTTTGCCAAGCTTGCTTTAACGCTCAATAGCCTCTCAGCAAACATACAAAATCACATCGATCTTATTACGCGTGCCAGAAACGAAAAAGAGGCAATTTTGGAATCGCTTGTTGAAGGAGTCATAGCAGTTGACGTTGATATGACCATGGCTTATGCCAATCGCATGGCCATTAAATTAATCGGTCAAGGTCATGCTCAACTAATTGGCAAAGAATTTTCGATTTTGAACCAAGACAAGTGCAATGATCTTTTAAGAAGATGTCAAGATGAGAATAAGCCCCTAACAGATACCTTGGAACTCTACATTGAAGGGAAAAAAACGTATCTCGACATTGTTGCCGCGCCAAAGAAGGACAACGGCGGGGCCATTCTGGTTATGCAAGACAAAACCGCTCATTATAAAATTTTCGAAATGCGCCGCGATTTTATTGCCAATGCTTCGCACGAGTTAAAAACTCCCATTACTGTCATTCGCGGATTTGCTGAAGCTTTGCATGACAATCCAGGCCTGCCACAAGAAACGCAGATTGAAGTCACAGCCAAAATCGTTCGCAATTGCAATCGCATGACAGCTTTGATTAAGGATTTATTGACTCTAGCCGATATTGAAAATATTCCGGCTTCTCGTTTAACGAATTGCGATTTACTTGCGCTTTCTCAGCGATGCGAATCAATGCTCTATGAAGTATTTCCAGATGCTGTTGTCAAGATTGATCAAAAGCAAGAAGTGGTTAAGCTGATTGCCGATGAAGACCTTCTCGAACTTGCCATCATGAATCTGATCGAAAACGCAGCTAAATACTCGGCGCGTCCTGCTAATATCACCGTTACATTGCATGACAAAGCAGATCAAGTCGTGGTAGAAATTGCTGATAAAGGTATGGGAATCCCACTAGCCGATCAAGAGCATATTTTTGATCGTTTTTATACTGTCGATAAAGCCCATTCCCAAAAAATGGGAGGTTCTGGCCTAGGTTTATCGATTGTTAAAACCATTGTCGAAAAACATTTCGGAACGATTACCCTTGCATCTGAATTAGGCAAAGGATCGACCTTTACCATTGTCTTGCCAAAGCAGAAAGTAGACGAATTGTTCGAATAGATTTTATTTAGAAAAAAATGTTGCAATCCCACACAATGCGACTAAAAATGCGGTGGGGATGCAATGGCTAATGAAACGTCGATACCAGCTCAAATCAACGAAGCACAGGAAAAAATCGATCGTATTAAAGGGGAGATGGGAAAAGTCGTCATCGGACAGGCTCATCTCATCAATTGCTTATTAATCGGTGTCTTTGCCGATGGCCATCTACTTCTGGAAGGCGTTCCGGGGCTAGCTAAGACGTTAGCTGCCACAACCTTGGCTAAAATCATTCATTGTGAATTCAAACGCGTCCAATTTACTCCCGATTTACTTCCATCCGACCTGATCGGAACTCCTATTTATAACCCTAAAGAAGGCACTTTCAGCATCAAAAAAGGCCCCATTTTCACAAATATTTTGCTGGCAGATGAGATCAACCGTGCTCCAGCCAAAGTTCAGTCAGCTCTTTTGGAGGTGATGCAAGAAAAGCAGGTAACCATAGGAGGCGAAACCTTTGGTGCTCCGCGCCCTTTTCTTGTCTTAGCCACGCAAAACCCCATAGAACAAGAGGGAACCTATCCCCTTTCAGAAGCCCAGACAGACCGCTTCATGATGAAAGTGACTCTTACTTATCCGACGCGCGAAGAAGAAAAAGAAATTCTCAGCCGCATGGGTACTCTCGGTCCATTACCGCAGGTCAACCCTCTCCTGGAAATTGATGATATTCTCTATTTTCGCAGGCTCGTCAATGATATCTACATCGATGAAAAAGTGTCAGACTATCTATTGAATATTGTGCAGGCAACACGCAAGCCTCTGCAATTTCATTTAGATCAGCTAGAAGGGTTGTTAGAATATGGGGCCTCGCCAAGAGCAACACTTGCCTTAAAACAGGCCGCTAAAGCCTATGCCTTATTGTGCGGCCGCTATTTTGTCACTCCTCAAGATATTAAAGATGTTTGCCATGACGTTTTGCGCCATCGCTTGCGCCTCTCTTACGAAGCTGAAGCCAAGAGTCTTTCGACAGACGACATTATCACTCGCATCCTCGAAGCACTGCCCGTGCCCTAAGATTCTCAAAAGAAAATAAATAACGTGCTATTGTCCATTTGATGTCTAAAACTATGGCGAGTCGTCAAATTGCTAAATGCCTAAATTCAAATTTTTTCCAGGTTGGTTGAAGCAAAAAACTTTGGTAATATTATAAATTAAGGAGCGGTGATGAAAATTCAGCTCAAAAGAGTGTATGACCCAGCAACTAAGGACGATGGGATGCGCATCTTAGTCGAACGCCTTTGGCCAAGAGGAATTAAAAAAGAAGATCTAGACTTGGATCTCTGGTTAAAAGAAATCGCTCCAAGTACCGAGCTTAGGCAATGGTTTTCTCACGATTCTGCCAAGTGGCAAGAATTTGAAAAAAAATATAAAGCCGAACTGGATCACACCCCTGAAGCTGTCGCTCAAATTTTTAATCAATTGAAGCACAGCACCATCACCCTGCTTTATAGCTCAAAAGATACCGAACACAATAGTGCGCTCTATTTACAGCACTACCTAGAAGATAAAATCCAGCAAGGCCATTGATGAAAGAAAGTCCCACACCTTTTACCCAAGAAGCTTTTCAACACATCCGACGCATTCAAATTGAAACGACACGCAATGTCAACGACTTATTTGCAGGCATTTATCGCTCGGCCTTTAAAGGCAAAGGATTGGAATTTGAAGATGTGCGTGAATACCAACCTGGGGACGATATCCGCAGTATCGACTGGAATGTGACCGCACGACTGCAAACCCCCTACATTAAAAATTTTCGCGAAGAAAGAGAACTCACCGTTTTGCTCGTCGTCGATATTTCAGCCTCCTCTCGCTTCAGCCATACCAAGCGTTTGAAGAGCGAATTAATCGCAGAAATCGCAGGCTTGTTAGCCTTTTCGGCGATTAAAAATCAGGACAGAGTAGGCCTGCTCCTTTTTTCAGATGAAATCGAACTCTATTTAAAGCCCAAAAAAGGAGTCAGGCACGTTCTAAGAGTCATTCGTGAGCTTCTCTTTTTTCAACCACGCCATTCTGGAACCAATCTAAAAAAAGCCTTAGCCTTCTTAGGGCGTGTGCAAAAACGGCAAGCCATCTGCTTTCTAATATCGGATTTCTTAGTAAGCACGCTGCCTCAAGAAATCAATCTGACAGCCAAAAGACACGAACTCATTGCCATTCAAGTTTACGACAACTACGAAAAAACATTTCCATCCCTTGGCCTTGTTTCTCTGCGCGATTTAGAGTCACACGAATTCTATTTAGCGGACTCGGCCAATGATTCAGTGCAAAAGCACTTCCAAGCCCAGGCCAATAAGAGGCAGCTGGCTTTAAAACAGACCATTGAAAGGGCGGGGGCAGACTTCATTTCCATCAGTTCGAGCGAATCGCATACACAAGCTCTCTACCAATTTTTCAAACGCAGGCGCAAACGATGAGGATATTCCTGGGATTATTACTCATTCCGTCATTACTCATGGCAGATCTGACGTGGAAGGGGGAAGAAGGCAGCGTTGCCATGGAAATTTCAATTCATCCCGACAAACTGGTCTTGGACGATGTCATCTACGTTGAAGCCTCTTTTCGTTATCCAAAAAATTATGCACTCGATGTCAATACCTTGACTAGCCAATTAGCTGGATTCGTCAATCCGTTGCAGCCCCGTTTGGCTATTATCCAATCCCACTCTTCGCCTATCGAAGATAATGAGAGCCATCGGCAACAAAGCCTGTCCCTCATGATTGCCCCTCTTGAAAAAGGATCTTTATCTCTTTCATTTCTCAATGTTCTATTTAAACCCCTCGATGGCTCGCAACCCATTGAACTTTTTACTCCCGTTTTTCAAGTGGAAATCCTGCCTCCATCCATCATCAATCGCCAGGTGCTTCCAATTGGTCCTTTACTTCCTCTTGAGCCGCAATTTCCCTTGAGTTTGAGTGAAACGAATCGACAAGCCCTGTACCAAGATGCCGGACAACTGGAAGAGCTTGCAAAGCACAACGAATACATCTTGTCGATGCATTCCTTTCCATGGATCAAGACTCTCATTCTCATATGCCTAGCACTTGGGTGGTGGGGCTTAATCCTCTTGCGCCGCACTTACCAGCTTAAAGCCCAAGAAGAGGCCTCCCATCAAGCGCCTAGGATAACTGCTTTACAAGCCCTAAAGGGGCTTAATGATCAGCAGCTTCCACAACAAGGCCTGTTTAAACCTTTCTACACGCAATTGTCAGAGCTCGTTTTAACCTTTTTAGAAGAATATTTCTCGATGCCTTTCAAACCTTTTACCACGCAAGAGCTCCGTGAACGCCTACTGGTCTCCCATTTGCCTTCTAAACAAGCCGAAGAATTACTTGCTTTACTCAAACGAGCCGATGAAGTTAAATTCACAGATCAAGCTAGAGCCATATCAGAGTGGAAAGCAGATGAAGAGCTCGTCGCTGCCATCATCCGGTCTCCTTTAGAGCTAGACCACAAGCCTCCGTCGGCTTCTTCTTAATCTTTGTTTTGGATGTATACGAGACTTCTTTTGCCAAGGTCAGAAAGATAAAGCCGCATGGGATATTTTGGCGTAACGATTAGAGTGCTCTATCGATTGATAAGGTCTTTGAAAGAAGGAATGAAAGCGGGGTAAGTGATGGGTGCTTTAGAATCGAAAAAACTGGAGAGTAGAAAAACGGGCGTTGATTTTCAATCTGGCTTGAAGCTCAAGCCAGATTGATTAGAACATTCAAACTAGAAGCGGTAGCCTAAGCCGGCCCCCACTTTAAATCCACTCAAGTTAACATCATGTCTTTCAACATAACGGCTATAGCTATGAGAGTTTGAAAAATCGTATTTCTGGAACAAGTAGTCGATAAACACATCGGCAAATAAGCATTCATTGAAATAGTAGTAAGCACCAATTTGAGCAATACCTCCAAAACGGCTCTTCTTCACGTGTTCATGAACATATGAAGAATGGTCTTTGATTCTCAACCAGCTATAGGCAGCACCACCACCGATATAAATGTCCACGCATGGAGCATAATTGTATACATACTTGACACCGAATGTCAGAGGAATCAGGCGGAGGGTTGTCTTATCGTGTTCACCGAGAGAGCGCCCGCTCTTGCTAAACCCGCTCACGCCTACGAAAGCGCGCCAGTTGTCGCAAAATCCTTTTGACAATTCAACTTGGTAATCGGCCCATCCATTGCCATAAATCTCTTTCACTTTCTTTGAACTCGGGCGGTAATAAGCCACACGTGCTTCAACTCTAATGTCGCTCAAAAGAGAAGATTCGCACTCACAGCAGCAGTCATCCCACGCATAGCCATTTGATGTACTAAAAAGAGCTAAAGCCATCAAAAGAGAAGAAAAAAATAGTTTCATAAAAGTGCCCATTTAAAGGTTAAATAGATTGAGTTTTTAGACTATAAAAATTGATTTAAAAAAAAGCAAGCCCTAGTTGGTTTAAGTCGGGGATTGCGTCCTAATTCGCTGGCAATTGCTGTAGCTGGCTGGCAGATTTTTTCTTATTGCAATCGCCTTCTAAAAAACCAGCCAGCTCCTGTAAGGGTACAGGCCGCAATAATGGCCATCGGCCAAGTATTTTCAAAAATCATCGCAGCAGGCATAGATTTTAAAAAGACCCCTTTGACAACGACTAGGAAATAGCGAAGCGGATTTGCCAATGTGAGCGTTTGAAGCCAAGAAGGCATATTTTCAATCGGAGTTGCAAAACCAGATAACATCACTGCCGGGCTCATGAAGACAAAGGTTCCTAAAATGGCTTGTTGCTGAGTCATAGAAAGCGATGATATGAAAAGGCCAACTCCTACCACGGCACTGATAAAGACAAATAAACTTGAATATAGTAGCCAAACAGATCCAGTAAAAGGAATGCGGAAAATAAAAATAGCAGCCAAGAGAATAATGCTTCCTTCAACCATTCCAATCACTATTGCCGGAACGGTTTTCCCAATCAAAATCTCTGTCGGTTGAAGAGGAGAGACAAGCAACTGGTCAAATGTTCCAAGCTCCCTTTCACGAGCCACCGATAAGGATGTAACAATTAATCCTACTAGCATCGTCAAGATTCCCATCAAATTGGGAATATTAAACCATTCGTAAAGCAGGTTTGGATTAAACCAATTACGCGTCACAAGATCTGTCGACTGAAGAGGCAGGCCTGCTTGCAATGCAAAATCGCGATTGAATTGATCGATAATTCTGAAAGCATACCCTTGCACAATTTGAGCCGTATTAGATTTTCTGCCATCTAAAATGAATTGGATGTCGGCCGGTTTGCCCGCCTTTAAATTGCGGGAAAATTGTTCATCAATGTGAATCACTAAAGTCACTTGCTGGGTATCGATTAGGCGACTGATATCGGCAACCGATTGCAAATAAAGGATCTTATTAAATGTTGGAGAGCCATAGAAGCGCTGCACTAATTCGTATGAGGGCTGTCCACTGTCGCGGTTGAGAATGCCAATCGGCACATTTTTAACATCTAAGGTTGCCGCGAAAGCAAAGACGAATAGCTGGGTAATAGGCGGAACGATTAAGACCATTCGACTTTTTTATTCCCGTAAAACAGCCAAAATTTCTTTCACGATTAAAGCTAATATGCGATTGATCATGAATACTCTCTTAATCCAATCTCTTGACAGTCTTGCCAGCAGTGATAAAAAAAATACAGGCGCCAATGATTAGCATGGCTCCGATATTGGGTAAAATCAGTTCCCACACATTGCCGACTAAGAAAATTGTTTGCAAGCTCGAGACAAAATAGCGGGCGGGAATCAAATGAGTAATTAGGCGTATAGGTAAAGGCATGCTAGCAATTTCAAAAATGAAGCCTGAAAGAATGAATGCTGGTAAAAAAGAGGCTACAATAGCCGCTTGCGCGGCCACAAATTGGTTTTTGGCAAGAGTTGAAATCAGCAATCCAAGGCCAAGCGCGGTCCACAAAAAGACGGCCGTTACTAAGACAAGGAGATGCCATGAGCCCCTTAAGGGAATATGATAAAAAAAGACAGAAATCCACACACACATAGTCATCGATAGCATTCCCAAAATGAAGTAAGGCACCAATTTTCCGATCAATAATTCCAAGATGCCGACAGGAGTAGACATTAACGCCTCCATTGTGCCCCTCTCCCACTCTCTTGCTACCACCAGGGCAGTCAAAAGAGTTCCAATCAGGGTCATGATGATAGCCAGGGATCCTGGTATTAAAAAATTGCGGCTTTCCAATTCCTCATTGTACCAAAAGCGAGGCTGCGGCCTGACTAAAAAATTGCCTTGAAGATTATCGCTGATGACTTGCTGCTGTAACCAATTTTGCCAAGCTCCCTGAACATAGTTCTGAACAAAATTGGCTGTATTGGGTTCGCTACCGTCGGCCAATACTTGAATGGGCGCTGTTGACGAGGGCCGCTGCCGAAATGATGAAAAGTAAGAAGGGATCACTACAATGCCGCGAATCGATCCTTCAATCATTTTGTCATTCAAAAAACGGCGGTCTTTGACAATGACCGTATCAAAAAAACGAGAGTCCTTTAATGACTGTGCAAAGCTCAATGCATCGGGAGAGGAATCTTCCAAAACCAGTCCAAGCCGAATATGGTCGGCATCTAGCGAAACGCCGAAGCCATACAAAAAGAGAAGAATCAAAGGAAGAATTAAGCTAATTAAAATACTGCTCGGATCGCGGATAATTTGATAAAATTCTTTAACGATTAAGGCCTTTAAACGGCGAATCCGTCCATCTGAAAATCCCTGTTTTTTCTCACCCATGGTTTTGATCTTCATATTGCTGAATGAGTTGGATAAAGGCATCTTCCAGGGTCGGATGTGGATTCTGCGCCGTTTTCGCCTCTTTCTTTAAAGAATCAGGTGTTCCTACTTTTATCAAGCGACTGCGATAAACGAGTCCTATTCGATCACAATATTCAGCTTCATCCATGAAATGCGTCGTAACCATGACGGTCACACCTTTCTCGACTAATCCATTGATATGATTCCAAAATTCGCGCCTTGTAATGGGATCGACGCCCGATGTAGGTTCATCCAGAAACAGCACTTCTGGATGGTGCATCACCGCGCATGAAAGAGCCAGTCGCTGCTTAAAACCAAGCGGCAGGCCATCGGCCGATTCATTGAGATAGGGCTTCAAAGCAAAAATGTCGATCATTTGATCCACCATTTTTCGTTTTTGACGCCCTTTCAAATTGTAGATACCGGAGAAAAAATCAAGGTTTTGCAGCACGCTTAAATTGCCATAGAGAGAGAATTTTTGAGCCATGTACCCGATATGCGAACGCGCTTTCGAAGGAGCATCTTGCAAGCTCAATCCATTGACAAATGCCGAGCCGGATGTTGGCTTAAGTAATCCACACATCATCTTAAAAGTAGTCGATTTGCCTGCACCATTCGGTCCGAGTAATCCAAAAATCTCTCCGCTCTGAATGCTAAAGGTAATGTGGTCGGCAGCCGTAAATGAACCAAATTTTTTAACTAGATCATTCGCTACGATAATATTCTTTTCGCCATCTGCAACCTGCGGCGTCTCGCCCGCCAAGGCCGAATACCCCCCAGGTCCTCCGCCTAAAATATCGACAAAGGCATCTTCAAAGCGAGGAGGAGTAGGCACAAGCCTAGCTTTAGACCCAGCGTGCAAAATAGGCAGATTTAAATCGCAGGACGCCTCTTTCATCACCAAACGAATATCACTACCTTGAATGATTCCATCGACCACACATGGTTGGTTTAAAGCATTGACGAGTATTTGACGGCGATTCCCGTCAATATCTGTCAATTTAAGCGTCCGACCTTCAACGCGCTGCGCCAACACTTCGGGAGGGCCTTGATAAAGTAGCTTGCCATTATTGAGCAGAAGGACACTATCACATTTTTCAGCCTCATCCAAATAAGCCGTGCTCCATAACACTGTAATACCATCCTCTAATAGATTCTGCACCATCTTCCACAGCTCGCGCCGTGAAATGGGATCGACTCCAACACTTGGCTCATCGAGTAAAAGTAAGGTGGGTTTGCGCAGCAGCGCACACGCAAGCCCAAGCTTTTGTTTCATTCCTCCAGACAATGCACCCGCTAGTCGCTGCTTAAAAGGTTTTAAAGCAGTAAAAGTAAGTAATTTTTCAAAAGCTTCTTCTCTTTCCTGGCCAACAACTCCTTTTAGATCGGCATATAATACCAAATTCTGCTCGACCGTTAGATCCTCGTATAAACCAAATTTTTGAGGCATGTAGCCGATCAATTGGTGGATTTGCTCGGCTTGTTTGACCGTGTCATATCCAGAGACCTCAATAGATCCTTTTGATGGTAGGAGCAGGCCTGCTATGAGGCGTATAAGAGTTGTTTTACCAGCGCCATCAGGCCCTGCCAATCCGATCATTGTTCCTGGAAAGAACTTGGCTTCAATCGAATCCAAAGCAGGCGCTGCTTGTGCAGTAAAGATCTTGGTTAAATGCTGAATCGAGACTAAGGCCTCTGTCACGGTTTCTCCTCAGACGCTTGAGACTCTTGACTAGCTTGGGTCTCTAACGGCTTGCGGCGCAGTTTAACCGTCACAGGCATCCCTTGGCGCAATCCTTGGTCGGGATTGTCTGCGATGATGCGTAAACGATAGACCAAGTCCGTTCTCAACTGCGTCGTTTCAACTGTCTTCGGTGTAAATTCAGCAACCGGAGAAATAAATCCCACATGCCCTTGATAAACAGGACTACCCTTTGTATCAGTAAAAATCTCAGCTCGCATTCCCGGATAGACAGCCCCTAACAGGGGCTCGGCTACAAAGGCCCGCACCCAAATGGGAGAAATTAGCGACAACGTATAAATGGGATCAGCCTCTCTAATAACAGCTCCGGGCTCACGGATGCGTGTTAAAATGGTCCCATCATTCGGTGCATAGATTTCTGTGTCATGCAAATTGGTAAGGGCCACTCCAAGTGAGGCCTCTGCTTCTTTTAAATTTGCCGCTAAAACATCCCTAGAAGAAATTGCATCATCGTATTCTTCACTTGAAATGGCTCCAGTGCCGACAAGAGTGCGCCGCCTTCCCAATAAAAGATCGGCATTTTTTAACGAGGCTTTAACAGACTCGACGTGAGCACGTGCTTGCAAAACCAGATCGATGTAGGGCTGCTTATCCAAGGTCGCAATCAAACTCCCTTGCGGGACATAATCCCCTTCCTGATAGGGCATGCTTTCGACCCGTCCCTTGACGCGGAAACCCAGATCAACCTGCCGAACATCCACATTTCCATACAGAATGATCAGATTGGGATCTTTATTTTTTTCTTGAAAATAGTTGCGATAAAGAAAAATGACGCCCCCAATGAGGAGGCAAAAAATGAGTAAAAAGAAGAGTCGCTTCATTGTCTTTGAATCTTAGCTTGCATACGGAATTTGAGGATCATCTTTTATAAAAAACACTTACATTATTTATTCTCCTCATTTTGAAAAAAAGCACCAGAAAAATGAAGTGCCTTTATTTCTATGCAAATGTCCTAAATTTAGAAGGCGATTTTCGATCTTAATGCTTAATCGAGCAAAGGTCGGTAACCCTAAATATGCCTATGCTAATCCTTAAGCGCGATAAACGAACATAGGATCAATCACTAATACTTGGCTTTCATCGTAATGGCCTATTTCAAATCCAATTTCATTTTTAGCCACTAAAGTAAATTGCGCGTCAACTCTCACTTTTTCGCCTTTAACAAATTGATAGATAAAGGGCTTTTGCATGCACAATTCTTGGCTATCACCCATGCGAATCCGCAAATTGCCATCGCTATCAACCAAAAGCTCCTCAGCTCCTTCTAGGCGCAAATGAGGCAAGCGGAAATGTTTGCCATAAAATATAGCATCAGAACCTAAATCTGCCTGCCAATCCATTGTTCCATAATTAGAAAGTCTAGTACGTCTTTGACTGAGATCAGTGCTTATAAAACGGCCCCCCTTATTGCGCGACCCATCGCCCCCTTTGACTATTGAATTAGGGCTAGTTTCAATAAATCGAAACTCTAAAACTGGGGTCGGCCAGTCGCCTTCCAATCGAGCAGGCAGCCCGATCCGCTGAGCGGCAATGGCCTTTGAAAATTCCGATGAGGCGGTTTTATTAGCAGAAAACGAGCGAACGGCCAAGACATTGACAAGCGTCAGAAGCAAAATTGAAAGGGTCGCTGCTGAAATTCCTACGCGCAAAAGTTTGTATTTGAATGACTTATTTCGCATTTCATCACTCCTAAGCTTTTGAAACTTAAATGCCATCTCCGACAACAAACAATCATTCGTGAAATGGTATTAAGCTAGATTGAATGGTTTTTACAAAGAATGGATATTCGCACTGCAGCGCAGTAAACGCCAATCAAGCAAACATACAAGATTCTGGCAAAGTTAACTGTGAAATACTCTTGATACAGTCGTTTATGCACTAGTAGCGCTTTGGTCGAATAAGAGCATTGACATTTCCATCGCATCTACCACCTTAAAATAGAATTTAATAGATGGAAACAGAAAAGTCGCCATTCCCTCTAGTTTTCCATTCTTATCGTTTGACTGCACCTAACTAGTCAATGGCCGCTAATCAGTCGCTCTCTGAGCTCACATTCATTCACAGTTACTTGCATCACTGAGAGCTATAAAATCAGTCGGCCTAAAGGCCTCTAACACGTCACTTTACTTTATAGACGTTAACAAAAAGAACGGGCTTGGATAGATGTGGTGAGAGGCCAGTAGGCCGGCCCACAGTGAGCGATTAGCGAACTGTGGGTAACGGAATAAAAAATCATAAGAGCTCGGAAAGCAAATGAATCCTATTGCCTTCCGTATCACCAAAAGCTCTTCTGCCCCTTCCAAAGGCAGGCGTGTAAGGCTTGGATTGGCGCCAGGCGCCACGCAGATGTCATATTCCAATTGATCCGGATTGCCATAAAAAATGGTATCGATTCCAGGATACAGATCTTGATAAGCGACTTTGCGATAATTGGAAATATTAGAAAACCATGAATTTTTGTCATTGCCAATAAAGTAGTTGCTCTTGCAGTGCAGTTTATCTATTCCTTTGATGAGCGGATTTGAATTGGCATCGACGAGCTGCATTTTTAAAAGGGCTGACGAAACCGTTTTAGTACCCTGCGGATTTGTTAAAACTATAGCAACTTCTTGAGGCTTGAAGTAAAACTTATAACCAGGTCCGCGCGTCAAATAGCGCACCGCAGAGTCTGTTTGGCCTTCGTTTTGCTCAAATTGGATGGGGAGTTTAAAAACTTTATTCATTCCTGCATGGGACTCAAGTGATGTTTCACTAACGGACCCTTTTTCCGAAGCCGACCAATAAAAATTTATTGCCATTAAGCTCAAGATTGATAAGGCAATGCATTTTTCGAAGCGGTATTTATTAAATCATGCTATCAACTTTACTTTCTCAATTAAATGTCTTGTTTAAAATTTTCATTAAAAAAAATGTTCACAAACGAGACAGCGTCAACTATCTAATTTGTGAACAGCGCTTCCTATTAGCCTTTAACTCTTACAACAGCCGGTGTAGAGCGATTACCGAATTGATCGATCGACACGACGTAATAGGTATAAGTCTTATTCTTCCTGCGATTGCGATCGACAAATTCTAAGCGCTCGTCACTTGAAATGGTTGCAATGGCATGCTTGAGGCTTGCATCGCGATAAATCTTATAACTTGCCGGAGGAAGTCCTTGCGATGGTGCATCCCAAGTCAAATGATTGGCAAACTCGGTTTGCGACAAGAAGCGATTGGCTTCCTGCTTTCCTCTTAAATGACTCGGAGGGGCGATAGAAGAATTGACGGTTAAAATAACAGGAAGACTGACTGAGTCTTCAAAATTGCTGGCTCCGCTGTAAACAGCCGTCAATGAATGAGATCCAATTGAAAAAGATGAAACAGTCAACGTAGCCGTCCCGCCCGATAAAGAAACCGTCCCAAGCAGAGTCGTTCCATCGAAAAAGCTGACCGTGCCAACTACCGAAGGAGGTGTGATGACTGCTGTCAAAGTTACCGCCTCACCGAACGCTGCAGGATTCGGAACTACAAAAAGATTCGTTGCCGTGACTGCTTGATAAGAGAACTGGCCAGCAACCGAGGGAGCAGATGTGCCGCCCACCCCCGTCAATGTGACAGGAACCGTTCCCGTTCCAGGCGGCGAAATCGCCGTAATCTGCGTGTCGCTATCGATCACAAACGCGGCAGGTATTCCCCCAAAATCAACCGCCGTCGTATTGGCAAAGTTGACGCCTGTAATGACCACAGCTGTTCCCCCACTCTCCGGACCGAACCTTGGCGAAATGGAAAGAACAACGGGCGTTCCAATGGCAAATTTGGCGACAAAGGTATCAATTCCCCCTGCATTCGCTGGCTGGAACGCATCGGTTGTAACTGGAAGATCGGTTGCATTAGTACCGCCTGTGATATAGGTATTTCCAGCACTATCGATAGCAATGCCTCCAGCAGACCCAACACCGGTTCCGCCGAAATAAGTTGAAAAGACAAGACTCGATCCATCGACAGTAAATTTTGTAACAAAGCTATCTCTTGAACCCTGCAATGCTGCTTGAAAGGGTTTTTGAGTGGGAAAATTAGCCGAAAAAGTTAATCCGGTCACATAAGCGCTTCCATCTTGGTCAACTGCAATCCCCGTTCCTGTATCAATCCCACTTCCACCAATATATGTCGAATAGATGAGGGCCGATCCCGCCGCATTAAACTTGGTGACAAAAGCATCACTGCTTCCAGCAACAGCTGGTTGAAAAGCATTCACGACGGGAAAATTAGTAGAATTTGTTGTTCCAGCTAAATACACATTCGCACTGCTGTCTAAAGAGATTGCATTTCCAGTATCATTGCCTGTTCCCCCCAAATACGTCGAATAGACAAGAGCCGATCCTGTGGGATCAAACTTCGTCAAGAAGGCATCATTGCCACCTCCCAAAGCTGCTGCTTGAAATGCATTCAAGACAGGAAAATTTGTCGAAGCCGTCTGTCCCGTTACATACGCGTTACCGCTCCTATCTACTGTAACAGCATTTCCAACATCATTTGCTGTTCCACCCAAATACGTCGAATAGACAAGAGCCGATCCGGTAGAATCGAACTTCGTCAAAAAGGCATCACTTCCTCCTGCCAAAGCAGCTTGGAATGGATTTAATACAGGAAAATCAATCGAACTCGTTTGTCCTGTTACATAGGCATTACCGCTACTGTCAACGATTATCCCATTTCCCCTGTCACTAAGAGCCCCGCCTAAATACGTCGAATACACAAGTGCACCACTTGCATCTAATTTAGCCACAAAGGCATCCTCTACACCAGCTAGTGCAGGCTGAAAGGCATTTAAGACAGGAAAATTAGATGAGCTCGTATTCCCCGTTATATATGCATTACCTGCCCCGTCGACGGCTATAGCGGCTCCCCCATCATTGGCAGTTCCCCCTAAATACGTTGAGTAAATGAGAGTCGTTCCCGTCTCGTCAAATTTAGTAATAAAAGCATCGGTAGCCCCGCCAAATGTTGCCTGAAAAGCATTCATAAGAGGAAAATTAGTCGAGCTGGTTTGCCCTGTCACATACATATTTCTGCTGTCGTCAACAGCAATGCCAATCCCAGTATCAGCTCCACTGCCGCCCAAATAGGTCGAGTAAACCAATACAGGATCGATTACTAAATCCTGCCCCTCATCATAATTCCCAATCTTAAAACCGACTTCATTTTTAGCAAGAAGGCTAAATTGCGCTTCAATCGAAACCTTTTCTCCGCTTATCAGCTGATAGACGAATGGCTTTTGCATGCGCAATTCTTGATTATCTCTCAAACGAATTCGAAGACTGCCATCATCGGCAATTGCAAGCTCTTCTGCTCCCTCTAAGCTAAAGCGTGCAAGGCTTGGATTTGTGCCGGGTGCTACGCAAATGTCATATTCCAATTGATCTAGATTGCCATAAAAGATGGCATCGATCCCTGGATACAGGTCCTGATAAGCGACTTTGCGATAATTGGGAATGTTAGAACGCCAATGATTTTTGTCATTACCAATGAAATAGTGACTCTTGGAACGCAACTCATCTATTCCCTTGATCGTCGGATTCGAATTAGCATCGACAAATCGCATTTTCAAAACAGCTGGAGAAAGATCACTCTGTTGCCCATTCTTCAATACCATGACAACTTCTTGAGGAGTAAAGTAAAACGTATAGCCAGGCCCGCGTGTCAAATAACGCACCATGGCAGCCGTTTGTCCATCATTGTATTCAAATTGAATGGGAAGCTTAAAAAACTGGGAAGTGGCATTCTTTGAAAGATCTGACGCTTCTTGCTTTAGCGGTAGCGAACGGTGAACATAGAAACTGACCGCCATTAGAAGTAAAACCGAAAAGACCGCCGCTGGAATTCCGATTCGCAAAAGATTTTGCCTGAATAGTTTATGACTCATAATTCACTCCTACTACGTTGTTACTTAACATCATGAGCCGCAATCAATCTTTCATTGGATAATATCAAGTAAAAATAAAAGAACTTTAGTCCAAGGATGGGTAAAATATATGGATAAACGATACAACGCCAAAAGTCAAAATTAATGTTTGCAGCGGAAACATGGCTAAATAACAGAGACAGCAAACAGTAGCTTTCAATCAACTCAGGCATTAATAGCTTAAATATCTTCAAAGAGGCCGCATTTAATCTTAAGTTCCCAAGCTCTCATGACTGTGCTAAAAAGTTTATCTCATACCATAGGAAAATTTTTAAGCAGCTGTTATCATGTTCTCTAAAAACTCTTCCTAATCCTGGACGCCTGATGAGAAAAATCCTGAAAAAAGCCTCTAAAATCTTTTGGCTTATGTTGCTCTTGCAACTCTGCCTATCTTTTCCCCTGCTCGCAAAGCAGACATTTGACTTTAGCTTTGAAAAAGGTCATGCAGGATGGGTAGGCGATTTTGCCGACTACGATGTCGGCCAAGAGGCTTTTTTTGAGTTGGGGTGGGGATGGACATCGCTTCCAACCCAACTTGATTTGAATGGAACACCCTTGCAAAAAGGGATGCTTTTGACAGGCAATAACCACAGCGACGACCTATTCATGTTCTTGAAACACCGCATCGAAGGGTTAAAGCCTAATACGTATTACCATTTGACCTTTAGGGTCGTCATTGAAAACAATGTTCCTCCTGACCAATTCGGCGTTGGCGGCTCACCAGGAGAGAGCGTTTTTTTTAAGGTGGGTGCTTCGAGAAGAGAGCCCAAAAAAGTTGCCGAAGGTTCTATCTACCGTTTGAACGTCGATAAAGGCAATCAATCTCAAAGCGGCAAATATGCGATTGTGGTAGGAGATTTAGCCAATCCACTAGTAGATCCTTTAGATCCCACTTACCAACCCAAGCAGTTTGTCAATGAAATTCCCTTAAAGGTCAGAACCGATCATCGTGGCAGATTGTGGCTGTTCGTCGGAACAGATTCTGGATTTGAAGCCCTCACAACCTACTATGTCGCGCATATTTCGGTTGTGGCCGATTCTAAACACTAAAGCGAGCTTAACGCGGAGATGAGGCGGAGGAGATGATAAGCCATTGACTTCCCTGCTCCTCTTTCTAAATACCCCAAATGATTGAAACCAGTATCTCTTGCGTTAAACGCTCTAAAATTCGATCTAACCGCCTCTAGCTTTTGGCAAGAAACTCACAGATTAAAGGGAAAGGGATCTCCCCATTCCAGCTTGCGCGCCTGTTTATAGTCGCTGCCGCACCTTTTCGAAACAGTCGCCTGCTTGACTCCATTTGCGGTGCAAAGGGTGAATAAGCTATGGCCAGAGCGATGGTGTGGATGGCGTAAAATTCTTGCTGGAGGGAGAGGATGCACGACTTTAGAAGCCGCTACATAGGAGAATTTTTCATCCTCATAAGAGAGGCTGCCGCTCTTTAAGCGGCGATGAAAGGAGGTCCTTTCAATCCTAGCTGCGAAATGGCACCAATCTTGCCCTTCCATTGGGCACTCAGCATGGTGAGGGCATGGAGCGACCAGGTGCCCGCCCATTTCAATGAGTTGACGACGTATCAAGCGAATGCGCTCGAATCCAATGGGTGTGCCAGGTTCGATAATGACAAGCAGCTGGCGCGCAGCTTGCCAACATTTTTCTAATAAGGCTGGAATAAGCGCAGGAGCCAATTCACCAATCGAGTAAGAAAGTGTCACAATATCGTGAACAGGTAAATCGGGCAGCTGTTCGAGATCGGCAGTCTCCCAGCGGGCCTCTTGAATAGCTGCATGGTCGCTATACTGTGCAAGGCGTTTGCCAAAGTTTGCCAAGGAGAGATCTTTTTCTAGCAAGGTAGCCGACTGAAGAGTTGGAAAAACATTGCAGGCCGCCCAAAGAGCCGTTCCAGGCCCTGCCCCCAAATCTAGCAGCGAATTTGGTGATAACTCCTCGCTCTGCTTCTTGACTGCTTGAAGAGCTTGATATACGGCTGCATATGTAGCTGGTAAACGCGTGGCAAGATAGGATTGCCGCTGCACATCGCTCGTCATAAACTGTCTTTTTTGAGAAGGAATGCGATAACGGTCGGTTAATTCTTCTCTTGCCTGGCTCAATTCTTTTAAGCCGGTCGATTCAATTTCCGTTTCAATCGCTTTTTGAAGGTCTTCTGGAAGTTGCATGTTCGCGTTATTTCTTTGTTGTAATGTTAAAGTCTAATAATTCGTCACTAATTCCGGGCTTCTGCTTGCCTTTGAACTCACTGGCAAATTGCATGGATGCATCTGGTGTTTTTTTGGGATCCAATTCTTTGCGTCTGGCAAGGATGGCCTCGACAATCTCCTCTTTGCCAAAAATGGCGAGCAGTAACTCGCGTGGTGCATGCCGGATTTTAATAACAGGATTGTTTTTTTCATGTTTCAAAAAGTCGAGCAAGGAAAGATATCCCTTTTCCCGATTGCGGCCCGATAACGGTTTTTTTTCATCAGAATCTGTATTTTGCTGCATCTCCTGCAATTGCTCTCGCGTAGTCGTTCCTTTGAGCATCAGATAAAAGGCGTGCTGCAATTCGGGATCGCTCAAACGAATGCGCCGAATCTCTTCGATGCGCCGAATATTCTCGGCCTCAATCAGCTTGTCAGCCGATGCAATGAAGTCGTCGAGCATCTCGTCGATAAAATTGGGGCGCCTGCTTTCCAATTCCTTAAAAAAAGCCGCATCACCATATAAGACTTTGATCAAGTCAACGGTAATTTGGCGCACTTGCTTGGCTTTTTCCCCATCGCGCAAAGACTTTTCATAGAAAAAGGAAAAGCTTAGCTGGCGCTGAGATGTTGCCTTTGACCACTTACCCATATTTTTTTGGTGCTCGTTCAAGGCCTTACGGTCGAGCTTATCCAAATAAAATTGATATTCATGCTGCACAGCCATCAATGACTTAAACTTTTCCAGCTTTTCAACCGTCACGACCGACAATACCAAGAGCAGAGCTAAAACAAAAGGTAGGATATTCATGCTCAGCCTGGTGGGTAGTAAATATAATTGATGCTGCTCGGCAAAACGAATGCAAACGTGATCTCGCGAGAAGGAATTTCTCTCGCCAATCTTGACTGCAAATCTTCGGGCTTGTTGGCAACTTTAACAGTCAGATTCACAATCGAGGGCATTTGTTGATAACTCTTCATCCACTCCTGGGTATGCCAATGATCTTTTTCCGGATCCTTATTCTCAGTATCCACTTTGCCAGGTTGGATGGCAGCGGCATTCAAATGCCTCTCAGGAGCGGCATAAAACTTATAATGGATGGCTGCCACATTTTCCAATAACACTTCTCTTTGCATCTCTTGGTGAGGCTTATCTGAATAAATAGGCCACATTGCCAAGCACAGGCGGTGCTTGTCATCGATGTAAAGACGCGCTAGCAAATCATCGGAAAAGGCCGGATTGGATCTGGCTCCATTATTAAAGGAAAAAATCAAGCTTGTTGATTCAGAAATGCTTTTTTCAGGCGATTGGGTATAGAAATAGAATCTCCTTTTATAGGCCTGCTTGCCTTCTCTTACGCTTTCATTTTCGTTGACAATGCGTTGAAAAAGATAATTCAGCCGTGTTTCTACATAGCGCATCTGAAAGCTTTCTTTTTGCTGCACCTCAGTCATCCGATTGATCTCCGATAGCTCTCTAAAGAAACCGAAGACAATAGTCAAAAGAATTGAAACCAAAGAGACGGCAATGAGCGTCTCAAGAAGGGTCAAATGCCGTTTTCGAGTACGCTTCATCCTCCCTTCCTCCTGTTGGCTGGTTTGCTGGCTGCATTGACTGGTGATTTCTTTTGTAGTGCTGGCCTTCCTCTGGCTGGGAACTTCTCATTCTTTAAAGGCTCAGCAGGTGCTGCTGGATTAGCTGATTCATCGTCATCGCCTTCTTCCTCCTCTTCATACCCATCTTCTTCGATAGCTCCAATGGGTGTGGCCATTTGATTACCATCTCCGCCACCTTTTTCTCCACGATCGATGTAGACTTCATAAGCATAATTGAAGACGGTGGGTGTGTCAGGTTTAGTTAGATGGCTTAAGTCCTTCATTTGAATGAGCAATTGGGAGTGTAATCGCTTGGACGTTGCCCGTTTTTTTTCTCGAACTGGAAGAAGGATTGAAAGATGATAGGAAGCTTCATACTTCAGCCGATTTAATTCTGGCTGCAGCTCTTCGTCTTCGAACGGTTTCTCTCCACCTGCTAGGATCTCATCGAGGGGAATAGTGCGCTTATACAGTTGCTCAATCACTTTTGCATGAATGAGATGAACCATATGATCCCTTTGATTAACGCGAGCAACTTGGGCCTGTTCCTTATACATATTGGTATAGATCCGCAAAGCCGGAGCGGCGCAAAGCAAAATCAAAAATACAGCAACCATCACTTCTAAAAGCTGAAAGTGCCGCCTGCAGCTATTTTTTTTTGTCAGCAATTGGATTGTTTCCAGGTTCTGGGTATAACTCTTCATAGACCTCTGCAGGATAGAGACGTTGGCTTAAGTCTACCCCATCTGCCTCTTGGCTTAAACGTTTTTTGCCTATCGGACTTGGATAACCAATTAAATCGATGGTTTCCTGCCACAGTTCGCCTGTACGGCTGTGCTCAGCCGCAGATAAAACCAATTTGCCCTTGCTCATATTGCCAAGAGAAAAACGCACTACTAATGGATTAGCCTGGTTATCGTCGAATTTGTATGAGCGGATGGCAGAAAATGAAAGCTTACGCTCGATTAATTTTACCCACGCATCATTGAGCGGTTTTTCCACTGCAAGATTGCTTGTCACCTGCTTTGTTTCCGGATCGATGGCAAGCCTTACCTCTACATCGCTATCCAAAACGAGCATCAGTTCTTGCGCCATTCTCAATTGATCGATGACTTGTCCGCATTCAGAAAAAAAGCGCTGCTCTTCATACGCCTCTTTTAATTTGACTCCTGTTAAAGCGATGCCTAAGGAGAGGATCAAGAGGACAATAAGCAGCTCGAGTAGCGTAAAATGGGCTTGTCGTATATTCCTCATGATCCACTATTGACGTTAAGACGCCTCTTTATTGAATAAGGTGCCCTGTCCTTTTTTTGATAAGTAGGCATTATATTTATCAGAGACGATCTCGATCTCACCTTCGTTATCTTTTGTGACTTTATATTCAACTCCCCAGCCATCTTTGACCAGTTCTTTGGCGTTTTTTACGAGCTGGGACCTATCTACAATATCTTTCCAATTAGAATCAATATTGTCCTTTTCTTCTGGATGAGTCGCCAAGTGAAGATCCAAGATAGTATGGATTTTCTCAATCCCGGCTTTGGTTTTAAAAGCCTTTCCTTCTTCCAAACTACCCGTATAATTATAGGCAATGACACCTGTGATCATGGCGATCAAAAACATCACGATCATCATTTCAACGAGCGTAATAAAACGCTTCTTGCAAGCAAACTTTTTCATAACGTCCTCTCTTTAGAACCTCTCTTCACCCTTTGAAAATAGCTCTTCAAAGAGAGAAGAGAGATCCTTAATTTCTTTTCCCGGCTTACTAACTATAGAGGTCGCAAGCTGGGTTTAAACTATTTTTTTCTATCCGACCGAAAATGAACTCACATCGGTCAAAGGCAATAAGATCGCCAAAAGCACTGTTCCAATGACAAGTCCCATGACGATTAAAATAACTGGCTGAGCAAGAGCCATGACGCGGTCGAGTGTTTTTTCCAGCTCTTGTTCATACATGTCTGCAATCCGGCTGAGCATTGTCACAGATGTGCCAGACTCTTCTCCTACGGCCAGCATGCGCGAGACCATTTGAGGAATGTAGCGCGATTTCCCTAACTCTTGGCTTAGAGAATGCCCTTCAATAATTTTTCCTTCCGCCACTTGGATCTCTTTTTCCAAGACAACGTTGCGCATGACTCCTCGTGAAATCCTCAGCGATTCTATCATGTTGAGCCCCCCTTGTAAAAGAGTTCCCATTGTCCGACAGAAGCGGGCCACAGCCGTTTGAATCACAAGCGTTTTAATCAAAGGGAGGCGCAGCAAATACTGCTCCATCCAAAGCTTGCCCTCGGGAGAACGAAACTTCCAAATGCCCCAAGAGACTCCCCCAACAATTGCTGGAATATAAAGCCACCAAAAGTCTCTGAAGATATGGCTTATGGCTAAGACTGCATTGGTAAAAGCATTGAGCTCTCTTTCAGCAAAAATACCTTCTAATGAAGGCACAACAAATCCAAGAAGCAAAGCAATGATCAGCATCGAAAAACCGCCCAAAATGCAAGGATAAATCATTGCCGTCGTGATTTGTTTTTTTAGCTTCATCTGCTTGGCAAGAAATTGAGTCAACTTTTCCAATACAGGCCCAAGCATTCCAACAGCTTCCCCTGCAGATACCATCCCACAATAAAGCTTATCAAAACTTTCAGGATAAGTTCCCATCGCGGCCGATAAAGTCATTCCAGTACGAATTTGCTCGCAAAGGCTCAATACGATGCGATGATAAGGCTCCCCTCTGGATTGCTCCTCAATAGCCGTCAAACTTTCATAGAGAGGCACTCCTGCATTGACCAATTGAGATAGCTGTACCGTAAAGGCAAGCAGGCCTTCGCCTTTAAGATTCTGTTTGGAACTGACCTTGGCCTTAGTCTGAATCTGTGTAACTAAGACCCCTTGATCGCGCAATTTATCCTTGGCTTCTCTTTCGCTCAATGCCTCGATCAAGCCTGAACGCCTTTTACGCTGGGCATCGACATAGTGATATTGATAAAGCGGCATTATCCTTGCTCCTCAATACCTCTGGCGACGCGCAAAACCTCTGCCACTGTAGAATGGCCTTGCTTAACAAGCTCAGCGCCATGACCTAGCAAGCTAATCATACCTTGTGAGAGCGCGACGCGACGCATCTCGACTGCATCAGGGCTTTGCACAATCTGCTTGTTAACGGCATTATTGACTGGCATAAGCTCATAAACACCCTGACGGCCCTTAAATCCCGTACCATAACAATGGCCGCACCCCTTCCCCCGATAAAGCACGCCGTCTTTTAAGGTCTCGGGCTTAATTCCAATACTTTGCAGCTCTTTAGCGCTCGGAACATAAGCCTCCTTGCATTCTGGACAAATACGGCGAACAAGCCTCTGAGCCAATACCCCTACAATGCAAGAGGAGAGCAAGTAAGGCTCGATTCCCATATCTACTAAACGGGTGATGGCAGAAGGGGCATCGTTTGTATGCAAAGTGCTCAAAACCAAGTGCCCCGTCAAAGCTGCTTGAATCGCAATTTCGGCCGTTTCTTTATCGCGTATTTCCCCTACCATGATGACGTCCGGGTCTTGGCGGAGGATATGCCTTAAACCCGTTGCGAAATCCAATTTAATCTTATGATGCACACCAATTTGAGCGATCCCTTTTAAGTTGTATTCGACAGGATCTTCGATAGTCATGATATTAATTTCATCATTAGTCATGTCGCAAATAGCGCTGTAGAGCGTCGTCGTCTTACCACTTCCCGTTGGCCCCGTGACTAAGACAATTCCCTCTGGAAGAGTGACAAGCCTTTGAAACTGCTCAAACACGGGTGGCAGCATTCCGATTTTATCGAGTCCGAGCAGGACATTGCCCTTATCCAAAATACGCAAAACAATGCGCTCGCCGCCTGCAATCGGCACAGTACTGACACGGAAATCGACCTCACGCCTTCCCATGCGCAGTTTAATCCGTCCGTCCTGGGGCAAGCGATGCTCGGCAATGTCTAACTTAGACATGACTTTGATACGAGTCAACAACTGCACCTGATAATCTTGAGAGGGTGCATGCCTATTTTGTAAGACGCCGTCGATGCGATAACGCACGCGCATTCCATTTTCAGAGGGTTCAAAGTGAATATCTGAGGCACCTTGTTGAATGGCTTCGGTTAGGATTAAATTGAGCAGCTGAACAATCGGCGATTGATGTTTGGTGTGATCGAGAAGGTCGAAGACTTCGATTTCTCCATCCCGCCCATCATCATTCTTATCCATGCCAGCAATCAGTTGGGATGCGGCTCCATCCTCTGTATTGTAGCAGTCATGAATAGCAGATAAAATGACATCGCGAGGACTATAGGCCGCCTCAACTTCACAGTTGAGCAAAAAACGCAGCTCTTCAAGCGGGGCTAAATTGAGCGGATCGGCAACAGCCACGACGACCACTGAACCATCGTCTTGAATCGGCAGAATCACGTGCTTCTTAGCAAAGGCATAAGGAATTTGTTTGTAACGCTCTTTACTAACCCGGTATTCAGACAGGTCGTGATAAGAGGCCATTCCAAATTGCTTAGCTAGCTGCGCATGCGCATCATCGCTACCAAATATTCCTGGCAAAGACAACCCTTCATTTGATTCTAGTTCTTTTTCGTCAACGCCCGTCATACTCCCCTTCACATTCTATATCGCTGTCTGCCTTGCAGCAGTCAGAAATATAATAACGCTCGCGTGGACGGCCAAACAGAACTGTCATGCTTCCTTCCATCAAACGAGTCTTTTCATAGCGGTGCGCCTCTTCTACGCATTCCAAGAAATAAGGAACATCGCCTGGGCGCAAACAAAGAAGCTCTTGTCTTAAACATTGCAGCTGCTCTTTTGGATCCTTTACAATGTGAGGCGTGATGAAGATAAACATTTCGCTGCTGCTGTCCTTCAACGAATTAATACTGAAGAGCTTGCCAAGTCCTGGCAATTCGCCAAGAAATGGAATGGCATCGCGATTGTCATTCGTCGTTTTGCGGCGCAAGCCTCCCAAAATAACCGTATCGCCGTCTGGAACTTGTACCTGGTTGGTGATATGACGCCTCGTCACATCGGGACGCGAACGATCGCCGCCTGGCTGAATCGTATCAAAAGTAATGTCTGTTTCCAAAGTAACGTAGTCGAAGTCCCATTCATCTTCGGTATCATGCTCATTCAAGTGAATCGTTGGTCTAACACTGATGGTTATACCGTACTGTGCACGCGTAAAGGCATCTTTTAGCGTCACTCCTTTAGCCGTTTCGACTTCAAAAATACCGGTATTGATTGAGATGTCTTCATTGACCGCGATCGTGGCTGGCGTCTGATTCATCGTCAAGATAGAAGGATTAGAGTTAATCTGTACATCGTCTTGCGAAAGGAGGAATCGATAAGCTAAGTCGAAAGCGGGAATCCCGCTATGCGTCTCTTTACGGCTCAAGAAAAAGTCAAAAACGCCCGCATTGGCAGGAATGGGTTCTCCGCGAACCGGAAAAATGTTGTTAAAGGTGGCTCCCGTCAGATTCTTATTCGAAGCAATGTGTTCACCTATTCGGAGCAGATTCAAACCAAACGTGTTCTCACGCGTTAAAATCTTTTCAAACAAAAGCGTTTCAATTTGCACCATCTTTTTAGGCACATCCAATTTGCGGAGCAATTCTTTGATTTTAGGAAGAATATCGGCTTCCACAACCATGACGATAGAACCCGTCTTAGCATCGACAATGAAGTTATCGCGGCCCACATTGGGATCGGTTTGCACAAAAACACCCGGTTGCGCGGGAGCTGGATTGACGATGAAACCACCTTCTTGATAGAAGCCCTCTTGGCCATATAAAAGAATCGGCGGCTCTTTTTGCGGAGGAAGAAGAGGCGGAGGAACTGGAGGTCCTGCCGGATTGTTGTCGACAACGTTAATCTCATTTTCAACATTTTTCGGAGCTTGTCCAGGCCCTTGTCCTAAAGGTCCCTCTCTTACACCCGTGCCTGTCGTGATCATCAAATTATAGACGCGGAAGAGCACATCAGCCAATTCCTCAGCCATAGAGTGCTTCACCGTGTACCAATAGACCGTTTTGTCTCTTGCTCCGCCAATGCGAGATTCGACATTGCGAATGACCTCTTCAGCCTTGCGTACCTCTTCTTTCGTACCCACAACAAACAACGCTTGAGCCATGTTTTCTAACACAACAATTTTGAGACCATTGACATCGCCTGAAAATCGCATGCCACGTCCCGGCTCATTATCAGGTGGAATGGCCAACGTTCCTCCTTCTTCCTGATCAAAAATGGCCGCCAAAATACGTGCCATTTCATCGGCGCGCGCCTTATAGATAGGGATCAAACGATAATCTTTTTCGCCGCGATTGCAGGCAATAAAGTCATAGAGTTTTAAAAGGTCTTGAATCTCGCCAACCTGGCCGACGAGTAAAATATCGCGCCCCAACACTTGTAATACCATTGTATTGGGATTAATAAACCTCTCTAGAAATGTATAGGCACGGCGCACTTCGGATGGCTCTGGAGACAGAACAAACCCCACACGCGCATCGTTTGGGAGAACTTCTAAGTCTTGGCGCTGATTGGTGATGAGTCTTAAATTGGAGTTATCCTGCTTGATTAAATAAAGCTGTCTTAAATAAGGATTGAGCGTCCTGATCCCAACGCCATTTTGGGTCAAAATGAGCTCAAGCATTTCATTCCAAGCCGCGCGAGGAATGGGTAAATTGGAGTCAATGCTCAAACGAATGGCTCCAACCTCTGGCGGGATCAAATAGACATAGTCCTGCGACCCATAATCGATGATGAGCTGCTCTAATGTTGTATCAGGAGCATGCCAAAGCCCATAACCTTCCGTCCGATTACTCCTGGCAGCCAAATCGCGCCAGCGATTCTCCAAAGTATAAAGACGGCGCTTATATTCATTAATGCGATCGAGCAATTGCTTATATTCTTCTGAGCAAGCATCGGCTTGATAGAGTTGAAAGACGTCATCATACAGACGCTGAATTTGCATCTGAATATGCTGCGTTTCCCGATTCACTTGCATCAAAAAACGATCCATTTCTTCATCCAAATCACTTTCAGAGGAGGATAAACTAGCTTTTTTCTCTGAAATTGACTGCGCCCACAAGTTCGATAAACCGCCCTCAAGCAGAAAACATATTCCGGTAATCCAAATCCACTGCTTTATCATGTGTACCACAAATTATTGGTTAGAAGATTGATTTTTGAGAGGTGCAGGCACAACTGCAGGATGTGGAACGGCTTCTTCCAACTTGACACCTTTTTCGGTATTCACAACCTCTACAACTTCTTTAGCCTCTTTCACTTCTTTCTCTTTGCTGTCTTTTCCTACAACAGCCTTACTGCTATTTCCTGGCTGAAGCACAAGTTCAACCGTTTGATAATCGCTGCGAGTCGGATTGTAAAGCGTTCCCAGCATGACTTGACGCTCATCTTTACGCGTCAATCCCTCGAACACAAACAGCGTTCCTGGCGTTTTGCGCTTTACATAATTGTCGATCTCTTCCGCAGAGGCGAGCTTTTTCCACCCCTTCTGCGTCATCAAAAGCCAGTCGGAGGGACGCACAACCATTCGCTCATGGTTGATTTCAAATACACACTGCGAACGCGTACGCGCTCCAACAAATTTAAACATGTGCTGAATGTGTTGGGCATTTTGTGCCATCCAAGGTTCAGCCGACTTTAACAAATTCAATAAAATTTTTCCCTTTCCTTCTACATCCCACAACTCAAAAGTCATCAAACGCTCATCAATTTTTTTGACAACAAGCAAGGGATGATTGCGCGACTCACTACCGGGTTGAACCACTTTCCAGCGGTTTTGATCCCAAACCAAACAGTCGCCAACTTTGACAAAAACAGAATAAATGTCGGCATTTTCACCAAAATCCACTCTCTGCTTGCCTACGACCTCTTGATATTCTTCGCCCCCATGCTTCTCTAAAAAGCGATCAGGCCCAAACCAGCGCGCCCGCTGGCGAGCTAAAATTGTTCCGTCCACGCGCCAAGTTCCAAGCTCCCAACTGGCTCCCGCATAACGAATAAACTCTTTTTCAGCCAGACGAAATTGATGATTGCTCTCTGGCTCTACAACGAGATCACCCTTATCATTCGCCATCGTCAACTTGACTTGCACCTCGGAATCAACCGGTGTCCCCTCAATCCAAAGCGAGGAGGGCTCATTATGGGGACTAAATACGTAACGCCCCGGCTGACTTTTTTTATCATAAACCAAATAAAGCCGCTCGCCTGGAGCAATCGAAACAACCGCTTTATTACCATTAAAAGAAAAATGAAGCAGCGTGTGCTGTGACTGCGCGTCAGGACGACCATTTTTTCCGTAATAGATGAACTGCTGCCGCAAATCGGGTAATTGCAGCGAAGGAGGAGTCTGCTGCAAAGCCAGTAAAGGTCCATTTAATTCTTGATAGGATTCTGCCGGATGCTCAAAAGCACCCTTTGGTAAATTGCAAGGCCTCCCCTTAGGATCACCGCAAACAATCTCTACCGGACGCTTCAACCATATCACCCCCATTCCTACTCCCAAAAGTAAGATGGCGCCAACAATGATCCCATTTACGACTGTCAACCAACGACTAATCATCTCGCTCACATTTTCAATAAAAATAATAAAAGGATTGTATCAATTAATTTAAAATTACACAATAGTTTATTAAAAACCAACCAATTGCAAACAAAAGTTCGATGGATTAAAACGTTTATTTATTTGGATCCATCAAATTGACTGAAACATTCTTTTTTGACAAGGTCAACAAACTTATGTAAGGCTGTTTAACCACCGGTTTTTTAAAAATTTCATTTTCGCTGCTGTTAAAAAAATGATTGCATAGTTGAACAATGGCAGTTATAACAGAAACTAGCATTTTTAGGTACTCGATATTTACCCTTGTACCGCTTGAGCTTTAACAGTCAATTTAGGGGAAAAAATGAATACTAACGATCCAAAGTCCTCGCAAGATCCCACAAATCCCATTGCTCGGGACCCATCCAACTCCGCGCAGCCGGCTCGTCCAACCCAGCCCAATCGCTCCTCATCTGCCGAACCAGGTAAAGTCTCTCCAACCAATGAAGCTGGCAAGGCTCGAACGGGAGAGCCCAATCGTGTCGGATCAGAGTATACACAAAAGGAAAAAGATTATTATCAAAAAGAATCTGTAGAAGATAAAGTGCGCGAGCATCTACGTCAAGCCAGAGACTCTAAGAAAGTGGACGAGATCTACGATTATGCCCGCAACAATAAAGAGCAAACAATTACCTATATATTGCTTGGAATCGGCTTGCTTTTAATGCTATTTGTTTACGAGAGCATATTAGGCGAATTACTCATCGGTCTCGTAGCCGGTTATCACTTTGCACCTGAAATTTTGTTTTACTTGCGCAATATCGGCCAAGTTTTTACCGGCCAAGACCAGCTCCGCTATATTGTTTTAACCGCCGTATTACTGGGGTTATTCATTGCCGCTCCGGGAATCTTTATCGGATCAGCGATCGCAGCCTCATTCAAGCAAGTCATTCAAGGTTTTAACGATCGGGGTGGAAAAGCTTAGAAGTTAAGCCTATACGCGCAAATTGGCCTGACTCTTCATTTGAGATAGCAACACACGTAAAATAGACTTTTACGTGTGTTGCTCAATCCCGCACCCTGATTTACTTTAGCACATCAGCAGCATACCGGCGCAGCCCTGTGCGAATGATATCTGCCATTTCGATTTTTGATGGATCGACAAAGGTTGCTAGATCGAAATCCTCAGCATCGACTTCTAAAAGGCCCAGTTCTGCCGCCAAGTCATAGTCTTCTGCCATAACCGCTTTCACCAAGTGCATGGTTGGAACCGATAAGGGCATGACGTCGTCATACAAAGTACTATCGACAAAGGCGCGATGCTCACCATGTTGATTGGTTGTGAAGTCGTATTCGCGATGAGAATTGTCTAAATGCCCAGATAAATAAGTGCCGCTAAAGGTATACTTATCGGCTCCCAAACGGAAGAAGTGTAAAAATTCTCGTTTAGTATTTTCTGGAATGGCACAAAAACAATCGTCGTAATAGCCTAGAAAATCTTCAGATCCCACTTTGCGGCCGCTTAACGGATTTCCTGAAATCAGGCGGACAACCCCTTTTGCCAAACGCCCTGCAACAAGGCCCGCAATGGGAAATCCTTCACGCACCTTGAAATAGCCCGTTTTACCCTCGACAATGCCAGGCCCTGCGATGCTTATCACGCGGTCGACAAAATATTGGCCATGCAGAAGCTGATAGCCTAGAGCCACGACTGTATGAGCATCGAGTGTCCACACAACATCCTCTGCCGAGCGTATAGGATCGATTTCCTGAATATGCAAGGAGGTATTACCAACAGGATGAGGCCCTTCTACCGTATGCTTTTCGACGCCTTTAGCTTCTGTAAAGGCGGCCAAGGAAGAGCCTTGTCGATAAACCAGGTGGACGTGTCCGTCGGTTAATTTAGTCAAGGCATCCAGCCCTTTCTGAAACTCTCTTTCATAGCCTATCACCTGCATTTCTGCTGGGGGAACAAAAGCGGCTGACTCAACGGCTTTAACAAAAATAGAGCGAGGAGTTTTGTCGGGATTGGCTAAAAAATTAAAAGGGCGCTGACGGATATGGGCAAAAAGCCCTGCCAGCTTTAAGTGATTGACAAGCTCCTCTCTCGAATTCGTTGCAAGATCAAATGCAGGCTGTTTATCGATTTCTTCTTGGGGAGCCACTTCGATGACAATATCTAAGAGTCTCCGTTTAAGTCCACGGCGAATCTCACGCACAACGCCGCCTGCTGGGGAGACAAAAAAACGACCCGGCGTGCTTTTGTCTTCCGCTAAGGGCTGTCCCAATTTAACACTGTCTCCCACATGGGCTAACAATTTAAATCTAACATCTTCAAAAGGGTTGAAGTCGAGTGCCAGCTGTGTAGGATGGGTCAGTGCATGAGCATCTCCACTCGCGACTAAAGGCTTAATAGCCCCTTCTGGTTTCCCTTTTAACGGAATATCTAATCCTTTTGTGATTTTAATATGCACCATGTGGATCATCCTTATCGATAGTTTGACGACGCCATGAAAATAATTGAAAAAATTGTTTTAAGCAAGCTACCCGAACATCTCGTCACTCAATAGATTGACGAGGCTCTTTAGAGTGTTTATCTTGGTAAGCATAAAAAAATCTCATCATAAAAGGCGCCATGACGGTTGTAATCGCAATCACAATGATCATCGCAGCATAAATATCATCGTTAAAAATTTGACTACTGCGGCCAACCTCTGCAAAAATTAAGCCCACCTCGCCTCTTGGAATCATGGCAAGCCCTACAGCCCACTTGATCCACTTAGAGTCCTTTAAGAGTAAAAATCCAGAGCAAAGCTTTCCAACAACAGCAACCAGCAAGATCAATAAAGAAAGCGACCAAATAAAAGGAGAGCTCCAATCAATTTCGCGCAAATTGAGCGACAATCCAACCGTCACAAAAAAGATCGGGGTGAAAAGGTGCACAATAGGCTTCATTTGATTCTCCACTTTATGTGAAAACTCAGGATTGCTGTGAATAAAGGCTCCCAAAGGCAGGAAAAATTGACGCGATAACGCAAGCCCTGCTGCGAATCCCCCCAAGAGCTCTGGCGCTCCTATTTGGTGAGCCAACCAAGCAAATAAAAGAAGTAAAGAAACAATCGTCGTTGGCAATAGCCCCGGGATATCGCTCCTTTCCTCATAATATTTAATCGTATGGGAAATGAATTTGGCTGCAACGGGCGCAAAAACGAGAAAGAGTCCGATAAAAAGGATAATCTTTCCAACATTAAAGAAATTGATTCCGCCTCCCATCGAAAATTCATACAGCATGGAAAGAATGATAATGCCAATGATATCGTCAACGACTGCAGCCCCAAGAACAATTTGCGCCTCGTCACTGGCTTGTTTTTTCAGATCGGTCAAAACGCGAACGGTAATCCCAATGCTCGTTGCCGTTAAAGTACTGGCAATGAATAGTGAAACGAGCAAATTGAGATCAAAAATGGAGTAACTGACAAAAAAGCCTAACAAAAACGGCAGAGTGACTCCACCAACGGCAACAATGAAAGGCTTCATTCCTGTCTTGGCTAAACGAGAAAGATCGGTCTCAAGGCCAACTTCAAAAAGAAGCAAGATGATTCCAATCTCCGCCAAAAGCTTAATGGTCGCTGTCGGCTCGACTAACCCTAAAAGACTGGGACCAATCAAAATCCCAGCAAACAGCTCTCCTATGACGGAGGGAATATTGAAGCGCGCTGCCGCCTCACCTAATACCCGTGCAGCAAATAAGATGAGCACGAGTTGAAGAAAGAAATTTTGAATCAGCATGACCTACCTGTCAATCACATTTACTCGGAAAATGAATCTCTCAGCCCAAAGGCTATAACCTAAACCTTATTTTCAATACAAATAATCAATCACTGTAAGATTTTTTTCGAACTCACAAAAAAGAAATAAACTTAAAACAATGCATTTAAAATCCAAACTAAACGATAATTAGATTAAAGAAAATTAATAATAAGGAAATGAGTATGATCCCTTCAATCAACATGCAACAGGAAATACAGGGGCTAGAATCTGCAGCCCAAGAAGTTGCGGAAAAAAATCAGCAAGGGAGATTGTCCCGTCTCGTTTCTGTTAGTATGAGCTGGTTTAAGCAAATTTCAGATCCCAATGTAGAATTTAAAAAACATCTCAACAATCTTTTACTATTAAATACAGAATCTTCTTTAGATGAAAAAGTCATCGCTAAAATTAAAGACTGTCTGGACAGAGTATTTGTACAAGAAGATGAATTACTTGATAAAACGCTTATATTAGCACAGCTTAAAGACTCCGCGGCTCAAAGTAAACTTGAAGAGTGGATTGTTGAAGCGGCGCAAAAGCCTTCTTTAACGGCTAAAGAATTAAATGACATATTAAACGAAATTGCCGTGCTTCAAGGCATTAACTATCAAGGAGATTTAAAAAACAGTCTCTTCCAGTTATTTGAAACGCATGCGAAAGCTCGTCCCGCAGAAGGCATTAAACTTGCAACTTATTTAGCCTATTACGACAAAGAATTGGCCATTGCTTTACTGCGTCCTCTTGCAAATGAGTGGCTCAAAGACAATAACACTAAAGATGTGGGATTAAAAGCCTATGCCTCTCTTTTAGAGCAGCTGGAAGCTCAACATTCGGAGCAATCGGAGCAATTAGTTGTCAAAAAAGAACTGTTGGACGAGCTTCATCTATTTGGATTGATTCATCACTACGGTAAAGCAGCCATCAATTATCACTCCGCAAGTTTAGCGGATGCATTAACGCTTTTGGGAGGCTCCGCTTTCGGAGCTCAAATGATGCGCAATAAGAAAGTCATTAATGATGTGCAAAATAGCATTAGGAATTGGTGGAATGGGCTCGGTACGCATAGCCAATCGCCCGATATAGCTCGAGAAATTTACAGCCTGCAAGCACGCCATGGTGACCTTCGAGGCATTGAAGGATTAAAAAATCTGGCCCTTCATCATGCCGTTGGAATGGAAGTTGAAGCACGGGAATTTAAAGATCATCAACAGATTTATGATTTTCACACCCCTTCCAAGCTAGCCGAACCAATACACGAAGAAAACGCTCAGTTGAATTATCACCTATTTAAGGCTCCTTCGCTCAACGTTCATGTTAAAGAAGTTGGGGAAGCCATAAGCAGAGAGAGCAAGAGCACTTTCAATTCCAACCTCTTAAATCCATTAGCCTCGACGCTAAAAACGTCACTGATCGAGCAGGAACAATCTGGACATACGACGAAGGTTGATTTTTCAGCCTCTCTTCTTCAAATACCTTCCTTGTCTGTGACGACAACTGAATTAACTTACACCATTAAAGTCTCTTTAGATCAAACCAAACAGGCGGCTCTCGCCTTAAAAGAGTTTGTACCGCTTTTCTCTGAAGCACAACAAGCGATTGCAGACATCACAAATGAGCTTGAAAAACAAACCGGTGAACTTAAATCTTCTCCGGAAGCTTCAAAAGTCTTTCATTTCTGCGATTTAGCATTGGCGCTGAGTGCGATTGAACCAAGCCACAAAGAACAGGCTGTTAAAGATCTTAAAGATTTTCGTCAGTCATTTGAAAGTAGCTATTGGTCATTTGGCGGCCTAGTAGCAAGAGACATTGATCCTTCAGTTGCGATAAAAATTCAAGAAACACTCTACACTTTAACTCAAGATATAAAAGAGCTAGAAACTCTTCAAGCAATCGCCGATGACTACCTCTTAGGAAAGGGAAAACTCAAAAAAAATCTCAACCATGCGCAGAGTTGTTATCAAATCATAAGCAAGCACGCTCCTCGCAATTCTAAACTTCAATTTGATGCCAGGCAAGGGCTCGAAAGAATTGATGAATTGAAAAGAGCTCAACAAAAAAGTTAAAGTTTCCCAAAATTGAGTCCTTGGCTGCCAAATTCTTCATTCTTTCAGTCAAGGATCCCAATTAGAATTCGATAGAGCGAAAGTACTCCTTTGCTCTAAAGAACCTCTTTGAATTGGTTGGATTAATTCTTGCTTTAAAGCAACTCCCAGATGTGAGTCAGGCAAATAAAAGAAGAAAAGATATTTTCTTTTTCATATCCTATTAATGTCTATTGGCAGTGATTTAATCTTAAAAGAACAATTTGGCTAAAGTTAGCCCATTCTGGGAAAGGAGCAGATCTACCGTTATCGAAAATCGCCATGGCTCTACCAAGAAATATGCTTGCTATTCGTTTTGCCAATAACAAACATGTAGCCATTCCTATGACATTAAGAATCAATAACGGGACGAAATCTGTCTTGCTGATTTGAGAGAAAACTCCTTTAGCAATTATATCTATATTCTTAACAACAATCGCACAAAATATCCCGGTTGATACTAATCCAGCTACTCCATACGCAGAAGCCATGCAGTGATCTTTTATTCTTTCTATATTCATAAATGGTTCCTTATTGATTAAAATGATGAGTCCTTGTTTCGTAAACAGTTCCGTTAGCTACTCGGTATGGATGATGGGTTTGTATGGTTCCGCTAATATGATAATTTCCATCGCGATCATAATAAGTATGAGTGAATCCCAAAGAACTAGAGTTATAAGACCCTGTTAAGGTGGTACTTTTTAAGAAATTATAACGATCTACTTTCCTCTGTAAATAATCTTCTGCAATGTTTAATTGATTTGGGTCTATTGTATGATCCAAATTCAATTTCTTTTCTTTGATTTTCTCTATTTTACTTATCATTCTATTTATTCTAGGTCGGCCGGCATCCATTGCACTATGTCTTCTAGCTCTATTTTCAAGCACAAACATGTGAGCACCAAGACCTACAATTCCTCCCATTAAAGCGGCTCCAATAGGCCCACCCATTAGCCCTCCAAAAATAGCGCCAAATCCACCACCAACAGGATCAAATAGGATTTGACAAATTGATCGATTTATTATTTCTACCCTACATTTCTCCTCAGCTAATTCTTCAAGCGTTATGCGAGCATTGGTAGGTTTATCTTGAAGCGTGCGTTCTTGATTATCCATTTCTTGTAAAAATGAGCATAATTGGACATTCTTCAATTCATCTGAATTTTTAACATACATTTCATGAGCTAAAGGAATAAGGCAGGGATAAAAATGCTGTTCTAATAATGAAAGAGATTGAACGCTCATAGATGGCTCCTTTGTTAATTTAAATTTTTTTGCTTACATCAAAGAAACCGTGAATCATATGTAAAGATATTATAATCCAACAATATTTATTTCATGGGTCACATGTTCAACTTAATCGATAGGATCCCCTCTTTCCGGCTCGTATTGGTTGGATTAATTCTTGCTTTAAAGCAACTCCCTACGTATTCTCTTCCTTCTTTAACACAATGACTTAAACCACTCACTAGCCATTAAGAGGGTATTCGCAAAGCACAATGAGATGATTTGTGAACGCTCTCTAAGCTCGCACTATTAGCAATGCTTGTGCCTATGCTCGATTATCGAAAACACATCTTCTGCTTTTTCAGCTGTTTTGCTTGCTTGGCATGCTCCTTTCTGCCTGCAATCGATTTTGCATGCGATGATAGCCAATCTAATTTGATGGAAGACTTACTTGTTGTCGACTATTGGAATAAAAGGCATAACGAACGGTTGCCCGTGACCTTTAATAACCTTTTGCAAGGGGGTTATTTCAGCATGCCTTCGGCTCGCATGGGTGCTGAAGGAGAAGTGGGCGCAGGCTACTCTTGGGTTCCTCCATACTATACGTATAACCTGCGCGTCCAACTGGTCGATTTTCTGGAAATTACAGGTAACTATCGCATTTTTCGAGGGGTCGACGACCCTGTTTTGACTCCCATGGGATTCGGGGACTTTTCCGATAAGGGAGCCAACGTCAAACTCTCCCTTTTTAGCCCCGAAGCCAGTCATTACAAACTTCCAGGCGTTGCCATCGGTATGGAAGACTTCATGGGTACGCAGGCCTTCAAAGCCTACTACATCGTCTTGACTCAAGTTTTGCTAGACAACGATCTGGAAATTAGTTTGGGCTATGGAGCCCATCGCATTCACAAGTGGTTCGGCGGGATGACCTGGTTTCCGTTTCGCAAGTTGTGCTGGTCTTACCTTCAAAGCCTTGCATTTGTTTTAGAATACGATGCCATCCCTTATGAAGATGAAACCTATGAAAGGCACCCAAAGGGGCGGGTCAAGCATACCCCGTGGAACATTGGCGTTAAATACCGGTTATGGGACTCGATCGATCTATCTCTGTCCTATATAAGAGGCGATGCCGTCGCCTTCACAGCCTCCTCTTTTTTCAATTTTGGCAGCACAAAAGGAATGCTCCCCAAGCTTGCCGACCCCATGCCGTATAAAGCCCCTGTCAATACGCAGGCACTGGGATGCTTGAGACCGGAAGATGTGATGATTCAGGACTTTAGCTTTGCCATGAGGGAACAGGGCTTTGACTTGGTCGAAGCGTGGCTAAGCTATGAAGATGAAAGCACAGTCTTGCGCCTGAAAATCGTCAACATGGTGTATCGAGAAGAACGCCTCTTGAGAGATCGCTTTAATGCCCTCCTGGTGGCTTTGACTCCTGAGAATATCGATAAGGTGATCATTGTCATCGATGCTGTGCCAGCCCTCATTCAGGAATACCACTACAACATGAGCTTTGTCCGGCTTTTTCAAGTCCAGGCGATTGGCCGGTATGAACTCAACATCTTGACTCCTGTCTGCGAAGTGAGCTACCCCAATGTTTTTGAATCCAAGCTTCTTTTTAAAAAGAAAAGGGAATGGTTGAATCTTGAACTCCTTCCCAAAACCCACACTTTATTTGGTAGCTCGCGGGGTAAATTTAAATATGCATTGGGCTTGACCCTGGCTGTCAATGGCTTTCTTCCAGAAAACATTTACTATTCGATCAAATTTGGCTATTTTATTTTCTCAAATTTGCATGACATCCATAGCGTCGACCGCCTTAACCCCTCGCAATTAATCAACGTACGCACTGACATCATCACTTATTTCCAGCAAAAATCGATCACAGTTGACGAAGCCTATGTCGAGAAAGTGTGGAATTGGGGGCGAGGATGGTATACGCGTTTGACGCTTGGTCTGCTAGAGCAGGAATATGGGGGCGTGGGTGGCGAATGGCTCTATTATCCCGTCAATTCTTCGTGGGCTATTGGAATGGATTTCGCCATCTTAAAAAAGAGAACCCCGGAAGGAATCGGCTTTACCAACAGAGTTCGGCAGCTCCACGGTTTTGAGCCCCACTACGTCAAATTTATTGGATCACAATACTTTCTCAACCTTTACTACGACTGGAAATGCACAGCCCTGGAATTTAAAATCAGTGCCGGTAAATTTTTAGCGGATGATGTCGGCGTGCGCACAGAAATTTCGCGCTACTTCCCAAGCGGTTTGAAAATCGGCTTTTGGTATACCTATACCAATGGCAATGACGTCATCAACGGCCAAACGTACCACGATAAAGGGCTCTACTTTTCGATGCCTCTCGATATTTTCTACACCAAGAGCAGCCGCACGCGTTGGGGATATGGAATGTCGGCATGGCTCCGCGATGTGGGTGTACGTGCTTATACGGGGACTGAACTCTATCAATTGATCAATCAGAATCGTCAGTAAGTTCGAAGAGATGGCATTTGCTCCACCGCCTCGAAGAGCAAACTAGAAGTGCTATTTATCAGTGCTTGCACTTATACTTTGTCGCCCTGCACGCCGCCCTATCCCTTTTATTCTAGAATCGATCTCATATTATTTTATTATCATCTAGAACTGATCTTATTAATATAAATTTAATATTTAATTAACATTAAATATTAAATTTAAAATTATAATAATTACTTTAATATCAACAAAAAGGTATTATGGTTAATTATTTTAATTTCAATTCTGATTTAAATTCTTCGCCTATTTACTTTCAAAATCCAGAATTTTCAACTTCCGCTGTTACAGTTCCCCTTTTTTCTAATTGTCAATTACCGCTATCTTCTCAAATAAATACAAAAAAAAATAAACGGGTGATAAGGAAAATTACAAAAATAGCTGAGAAAAGTATAGATCAACAGATTCAATTTTGCTTAGAGACTAAAGATTATTTCAAAGTCGCCTCTTTACTAGCAAAAGAGTTAAAAAGCGGCAATGCTATTGCCGCAAAAGAGATTTTTTTTAACCTTTTAATTGAAGAGGACTTTGAAATAATTTTAGAAAACTTTCTTGCTCAAGCTCTCAGTGACTCTTTACTTGTAAATTTTTATAGAAAATGGGTACCAGAACTCGTCAAAGATGATCGTGAACTTGTCTACGATTTAACTTTGTCATTATTTAAGAATGATTTAGCTCAAATTGAATGTTATTTTAAAAAATACACGTCAATTTTTAAGAGTTTAAAATTTCATGCTCTAAAAGAGTCGTTTCTTTTAGAAGAAAAGTCCATGGTTGTTCTCAATAAATCATTAACTAAAGAAGATAAGCTTCTTTTTATTTCTATTTACGAAGATGATGAAGAGTGTAGAGACCTTATTCATTTCTTTTTTGAAAATACAACCTGCTTATATTCAGAATTTCGAATGAAAAAAGATATCGATTTTCAGTGTGCCTACACTAATGCAAAGATTAACTACAATTTTTTCTTAGATAAAGCAAATTTTAATCACTTAGAAGAATACGAAGATGGAGAATTGTGGTTACTAGAATATAGCATGCCCATATTTTGTCATGCATTACAACAAATAACTCAAAATTTTGAATTGACGAACCATCAAATTGATTATAATTTGTTCATAAAAATGGCAAAGTCTCTAGATCAAGCCCTCTATACCGTAAAAGAAACTGAAAGGAATAATGAAAATACAATTTATTCTAAAATTGAGGATTTAAAAGCCGGAGATTTATTTTTATATCCCATTGAAACAGCAGGGCATGCAACTCTTCTATGTTTAAAAAAAGAGAGCCAGGATAAGGCTACAGTTTACTTATATAACACAGGTTTAAGCAGCGACCGCTGGCATTTTAAATTAGAGGGTTCCTCTTATTATCAAACTTTTTACCAACTAAATCAAATTTCAATTGACTCTTTAAATCCTACTTTTTGGGCAGATTTAAAAAATTTGACTGAATCTCATCAATGTTATCATTCTTTTGATCCTGTCTATACATTTTTAAATGATAAATTAAATCAAGGTAAACAAATCAGCTATAAAGCTGAAAATCCCTTGTTATACGAACCAGTTCAACAGAAAGGCACTTGTACAGCGCAATGTTTATATGCTTTTTTTAGACATCAAATCCTTACACAACCTTCTTCTTCGATTGAGAAAAATTATCAAGATTATAAAATTAGCAAAGGATATCTGCAAAAAGCCATCTTTGCATTAGAGCAGAAAGAAGAAATCATTGATCTAGAGCAAGAAAAAATAAGAGATCTTGCATTAAGTAAAATAGAAAAAACACACCAAAACTTAGAAATTTTCTCTCTAATGACGCATCATTTTAAACAGACAAAGGCAAGCATTGCAGAAACTTTAGAAGTCTTAAACAAGAAATCGATGCCTTTTCTGTCTATCCAAAATTCATCTCCTTCGACGTTTATTATTTTAAAAGATTTATATAAGGAAATTGCAAAAACATGTAGAGAACAACAAAAAGCCCTTTCTCTCATGCATTCAAGTCCTTCTTTAAAACCCGCTCTTGTTTTATTTCAAAATTACAATTAAAATAAGTAATTTAATTCAACCTCCCTAGGGCCTTTATCAACCTAAATTTCAGATTGTACTCATCGAAATTTAGGTTGATTAACTAAACTACCCCTCATCGCTTGCGCTGATATTCAGCCACTCGACGAGCCGCATAAGTTAAAATAAAGTCCGCACCCGCTCGCTTAATCGACAAAAGCGATTCTTCAAAAACGCGATCCGCATCCAGCCAGCCATTTTGAGCCGCGGCCATCACCATGGCATACTCTCCGCTCACGTGATAAGCACCAACTGGAAGCGCCGTCTGTTCTTTGATCTTGACAATCACGTCCAAATAAGGGAGAGCCGGCTTAACCAAAATCAGATCTGCCCCTTCTTGCTCGTCTAATTGACACTCTAAGAGAGCTTCGCGGCTGTTAGCCGGATTCATTTGATAAGTCTTTTTATCCCCAAATTTTGGGGCCGAATGAAGGGCGTCTCTAAAAGGTCCATAAAAGGCAGATGCATACTTAGCCGTATAGGACAAAATGCCAACATGCTGGTGGCCGCCCTGATCAAGAATCTGCCTAATATAAGCCACTCTTCCATCCATCATATCACTCGGAGCCACGATGTCAGCCCCGGCTTCTGCCGCTAAAAGAGACATCTGCGCCAAAACTGGCAAAGTCAGATCATTGTCAATCTCCCCCTGCTCATTCACAATTCCGTCATGGCCATGATCGGTAAAAGGATCGAGAGCTACATCGACCATGAGGCACATGTCGGGCAACTCTTGCCTTAAACGCCTTAATGCAGTCTGGAGAAGATTACCTGGCCTAATAGCCTCCGAAGCTTGGGCATCTTTTTTTTCGTTTGGCGTATAACAAAAGAGATCGATGGCGCGAATGCCCAACTCATACAATGCTGTTGCTTCCTCAATCAAAAGATCCACTGAATAACGGGAAATGCCTGGCATGCTTTTAATTTCTTGTCGGCGATTGTCGCCCTCCAAAATAAAAACAGGTGCAATCAATTGGCTTGGATGCAAATGAGTCTCTTGAACAAGTCCACGAAGTGCAGCCGTTCGACGATTGCGTCGAGGCCTTCTTGTCAGAGCAGTTTTAACGGCTGGGTGAGAAAAATGTAAGTCCGGAATTGATGCGATTAAAGAATTATTCATAACAGGCCTCTGGTTTATGCACAGATTAAGGCGGTGTCAAATCGCTAATCGCCCAAACTCAGTTCTTTCCAGATAGATTGAAGAAATAATCTTGAATGTAGGCACTATGAATTTGACACGCCCTAGCTAAACTACTTTTTCTTCGTTAAAATTGAAACGACAATTCAATCCCTTACTCGAAAAATTTGCCCATCCTTTTTTCCCTTTTTTGCTATAATCCCTTTTAACCTGCTCTAAATTTAAGGCACATAACTCAAAGTTCAGGTTTTCATCATCATCTATCAGGAACAATGGCTATGGCTCTTTTATCAGTCGGAAGTGAAGTCCCTTCTTTTGAAGCAACTACTGCCAATGGGCAGGCGCTTTCGAACAAACAATTGCTAGATCAGGTGTATATTTTTTACTTCTATCCAAAGGACGATACTCCGGGCTGCACGGCTCAAGCATGCAGCTTCCGCGACGCCAAACCTTTATTTGATGCTGGCCAAGTGCGGGTAATCGGCGTCAGCCCTGACTCGGCCGCTTCGCATGCCCGCTTCACCTCCAAATATGGGCTCAACTACACTCTACTCCCCGATCCTACTCATCACCTCTGTGAGTTATTTGGTGTTTGGCAGGAAAAAGTCGTCTTTGGCAAAAAAAGGATGGGGGTTGTTCGCACAACTTTCATTGTTGACGCCCAAGGAATTATTCGTTGGATAGAAAGCCCCGTTCGCGTTGAAGGACATGCCGAACGTGTATTAGAAGCTCTTCAATCGCCATCTTTTCGGAATCCATCATGATACGTCTCCCCATCAGCGTCACCATTCTCACGAAAAACAGCCAAAAGTATTTAAAAGAAGTCCTGGAAGCTTTAGCGTCGTTTGATGAGGTTCTCATTTGTGATACGGGATCGGAAGACAATACGCTACTAATCGCTCAAGAATTTCCAAACGCTGTCATCTACAAGCGCTCTTTCATCGGCTTTGGCCCTACTCACAATATTGCCTCAAGCCTTGCACGCAATGACTGGATTTTGTCAGTCGATAGCGACGAGGTCGTTACAGGTGAATTGGCAAAAGAGATTGCAGATCTTAAACTAGCTGCTGGACATGTTTACTCATTCCCTCGCCACAATGAATATCGAGGAAAATGGATCAAATGGTGCGGCTGGCACCCTGACCGGCAGATCCGCCTTTTCAATAGAGCCGAAACGCGCTTTACAGATGCTCAAGTGCATGAATCGATCATCATTGAGCACCTAAAGCATGTCCATCTTCAAGCCCCTCTTCGCCACTACTCATACGACAAAGTCGCTGACTTTCTAACCAAAATGCAATCCTACTCAACCCTGTTCGCTACGCAATATCAAGGACGTAAACACTCATCCTTTGGAAAAGCCCTTTCACATGGAAGCTTTTCTTTTTTTAAGAGCTATATCTTAAAAAGAGGTTTTCTGGGAGGGCAAGAAGGTTTTGAAATATCCTTTTACAATGCTGCCACAGCCTTTTACAAATACCTTAAGCTAGCGGAGGCTAACCGTCAATTAGAGCTTGAAGGCCTTGAAAAATGCGGCGATGGCCAGACGAAAAAGCTCGCTGCTTCAAAGCCTCTACATCAAGCCACTCCAAATCAGGCACCGCCAAGCGGTGAGCACAAGCAAAAATAACAGGGTCAAGCCTTGCCTGATAGCGGGTAAAGCCATGTTCGACTGATGGAAGGGATTGGCCGGCCTTGACCGACAAGCCAAATTGGCTATTAATATGCCTTTGTAGCTGCTGAGGTGTCATCCCATCTCTAGCAGTCTCAAAGAAGGGAAACTCATACAGATCCGACATGATTTCCCCCTTCTTGCCGCGCTTAACCAAGAAATAGCCAGCACTTTGAATGACAGCCACTGCGCGGTAAAGATGCTCTGTTTTTGCAGCCCGGCTCTTAATGGGCAATTGATCGACAAGTCCATGCCGGAAGCTTCGGCATCCCGCTTGCAGAGGACATTCTCCGCACTGAGCTTTGCGTTGGCAAACCGTAGCCCCAAGCTCGATGAGCGCTTCCCCTACAATCCAAGGCTCTTCATCTGGTAAAAAAGACTCCGTTAAGGCTCTTATTTTTTTCACGGTGGAGGCTTTTGCAATGTCTTCTTCGATTTGAAAGTATCGGGCAAGTACGCGCAAAACATTTCCATCGACGGCTGCTTTTTTTTGATGAAAGGCAAAGCTTAAGATGGCGCCAATCGTGTATGGGCCGAGCCCCTTGATTTTAGCAAGCTGTTCTTCGTCAGACGGCAACTGCCCTTCAAAATGCGCGACTAGGTAGCGTGCCCCTTCATGCAGATTGCGCGCTCTCGAGTAATAGCCAAGGCCTTCCCATGCTTTGATCACCTCGTCCAAAGAAGCTGACGCCAAGGCCGGAATGGTTGGGAAAAGCTCCATCCATCGCAAAAAATAGGGAAGTACGACCGCCACCTGAGTTTGCTGAAGCATCACTTCAGAAATCCAAACAGCATAAGGATCTGGGTTGTTGCGCCAAGGGAGCTCCCGCTTTTCCGCTAAAAACCATTCCTTCAATTTTTCGTGCTCAAACTGAACATCCATCCGGCAAACCTTTAGTTGTAAAATTGAATATCGATAAAATTTCGGGGTGTCTGGTAAGTCTATTCTTAAAAGCGAAACCCAGGTTGCAAATCCGCTTGTTAAGCCCAAAAACTTGGAATACAAGTTTATTAGAATCAGGGTTTAAAGACAAAGGCTGATCTGATTCAAACTCTTGGATGCATTCCTCATAAGGCAGCCAACTCAAGCTCGAGGAGCGCATGCGGATCGCGCTCTAGCAGTACATTTTCTTCTAACTCTGCCAACACTTTTTCTCGCTTATAATAGGCCATTTTTGTGAAGTCTTGCGACAGTTCCAAAACGCGATTGTAATCGATTAGAGCAGCTTCTAAGTTTCCTTGTTGTACATGCAAATCTCCTCGGCATTCTAAAGCATTAACCGCATAGGGATCGATTTCCACGGCACGATTGAGATCGCTCAAAGCCTCTTCAACTCTGCCTTGCTTGAAAAAAAGCAAACCACGGCCACTTAAAGCCAAAACCGACCGAGGATCTAATTCCAATGCATGATTGAAATCGCGCAAAGCACAATCGAGCTGCGCATGGCTAACCCGATCAAGAACATGCCGCCAATAGAGCTCTGCTCGATAACAGAGGGCCTCCACTGAATAAGATCCCATGCGCAAGGCTCGGTTGAGATCATGCAGGGCATCCATTAGCCTCTTTTGCTTATAATAGATAATCCCGCGCAAGCGCAGTGCACAAGGAGAATCGGGCTCTGATGCGATCGCACGTTCAATATCCGCTAATGCCTCGTTCAATCTTCCTTGCTGGCTGTAAATATTTGCGCGCTTGCACAAGGCAGTAATTGAATTAAAGTCTTGTTGCAACTCTCTCTCAACATCGATTAATTCTTGTTCTAGACTTCGCTTTAGATGCCCTAGCTCCTGTTGGCGCTGTAAAATATAGACCGAGTCAGGATCGAATTGCAAGGCAAAATGGGTGTGATTCACGGCCTCTTCCAACTCTCCCTCTTCACAAGAGAGATTGACTCGATAGATAAAATGGTTCGCTAGCGTCTTTAATGCATAAACAGCGAGTTTCTCATGCCCTGCCACCCCTTGTATCCATGCACGCTTTAAAAATTTGCGATATTCCTTAAAACACAAAGGGATGATTGCAAGGGAGAAGAGGGTTGATGCAAAAGCTTTAATCATTTGCCCCATTTGCCATAACAATCCCCTTTCTGCAATCGTTTTTCCCAAATAGCAGTAAACTTTTCCCGCATGTATTCTTTCTCTCGGATCAGCTGCCATCGAATGGCCCTTATAATGAACATCCAACAATTGCAGCTGAAGATGACTCACTTCATCAATATAGAGAATACGCATGATCGATCCTTAACAGAGAGATATAATGGAATCTTTAGCTTGGTCAATTTAAGAATAGGGGCGAGATTAATGGGACTATCTTATTCAACCACCCATTAAAAAACAAATGAGACAAATAATCATACTTTCAAATGAAATTGGCTGACTTTGCCGATTGGCAGATGGTTTAAGGTTCAAAACCATCTGCCAAGAGCTCCTAGGAAGGATAAAATGGCGGACACAAATTTTTCTAACATCAAATAAAAGCTCATTAGGATTGAGCTCTTAGCTCTAAGCCTCACTAACCTGCAGGGTATAACCTCTTATATCACACTATTCTGGATAACTCATTACATTTCTCAAAAAGTCTATCCTTTCGTCGATGTAATTATTCATTGCCAAGGCATGCACATCGGTTCCAAATCTCTGAGTCACTTGTTGCCGCATTTTTTTATAGATTGGAATAGTAAAGGGGTCTTTTTCATGTATATCATGATCTCCCCGAGCTCTTCGGGCAATATTTTCACCTATAGGATGTTGGGAGTCCAAAGGGAAATCTTCTTTTAGTATAGCTAAGAAAAGTTGTTCAGCAGCATCTTCAAAGCGACCTTGTTGGCAATACAAATACCCCCTATACTCAAAGATTTTAGATAAATCGGTATCGAGAACTTGAGCTCTATTCAAATCGGCTGATGCTTCATCCAAAAGATTGTGTTTAAGATAGATATTTGCTCGGAAGGCAAGCAAAAAAGCTTCTTCTTTGCTATCTAGATTCAAACCTAACAAACGGTTCAAGTCATTTAAAGCCTCATTCAAGCGGTTTAAATGGTAATAGCAAAACATTTGATTTCTAAGGGCTGAAACTGAATCGGGCGCTATCGCTAATACCTGACTAAAATCGGCTAAGGCCTGTTCGTAATTTCTACTGATCAAATAACTCAGACCTCGCCCATTTGAAGCAAAGAGGGAATGAGGCTCGACTTCTAAAATGCTGTTAAAATCTTCAACATAGGTAGGATTAGCTTTTGCCACTATGCCTGCTCGGCCTTTTAGAGCCTCTAATGAATGAGTATCTAAATATAAAGCATAATTAAAATCGTACCAGGGATTTGCTCGCTTTTGCTGTGCACGCAGTGTAAAGTCATGAGATAAGGTCTTTAAAGCATATAAAGTGACCTTTTCATGCTCTCTTCCATATACTACTTGCTTCCAAGAACGCAATAGGAGCTAGCGATAGTGAACCGAAAACAAAGGCAAAATGGTGAAAGCTGCAATCGTTGTCACCCCTGTCGTTAAACCTAACTTTAAGACTTCGCCCAGGACACGCAGAAATCCCTCTTCTTTATCTACCTTACCCATTTTTACATAGCTACGACCGTCAATAACTTTTTCTTTTCGTCCTTCAATTTCTCGATCTAAATTAAAAGGTCGAGAAGGTAATAACATGGCATCATTAACAGAAGATTCATAATCCCTTTTTTGCCTTTGATAGGCGAGATCATCAGAATTATTAATATAAATAGGCATAATATTTCCTTCTTAATAGATTTATCCTATTATATTAATTTTAACTTTTATAGAAATTAATAAAAAATAACAATCAAATAATCATCGCAATCAAATATGACAAGACAATGCTAAACAGGGAATGCTTTAGAAAGCTTGAAACGCGTACATTTTTCTCTTTCGATCAGGGAAAAATCTATGGAATGCCCAACTTGCAAAACAGAGATTTAAAAAAAGAATGGTATACTTGGCATGGCAAACAAAACTATCGTTGTGTTGAATGTGATAAGCAATGCTCTCAGCATTAAGAATTAAACAGATAAAGGGAATTGGTCACGGACCTTATTAAAAAGGTGTCAGAATAGCATCTGTCAAATATTTGTGATCTTATGCCATAGCTAATCGAAAATAATGAACTTTAAAGTTTGTTGACCAGAAACCAAACGATCAGTAGCTGATGGCTCATTTTTTTATAAGAACAGTCGTCAAGTACTTGCAATGCAAGGCTCCAGGAATAAAAAGCATTAAAACCGTCTATTTCACAGATAAATTTAGTGTCTATTATGACATCTTTTCCCTGGAGCCAACCATTTCCATCCATTCTCAAAAAATCGGAGTCAGACAAGCTATATTGAAAGATTTAATTGTACGCTCAGGCGGTGAAGGTAAGAAAAACAATATTGGGAGCCACCACCTACCTGTCAAACGAAGCGCTTAAGATAGATGCTGAGTGCGAATGCTTTCTAGCATCGAAGGCAGCTCATTGATCAAATGCAGAGCCCTTTGATCCCAAGTATGATGGTGCATGACCTTTTCTCGTCCTTTGCCAACCAGGTGATGGCGCTTATCATCATCGGCTAAATAGGTGCGGATTTTGCGATTAAGCTCTTTCCACTGACGGGGTCCATACATTAAAATATTCTCTTCATCTGTAAAGTGCTCGCGAATGTAAGGGGTATCGAGGGTTAACACGGCAGCGCCGCAAGCCAGCCCGCTCAAAATTCTTTCATGGGCTCCTTGCTTGATCTCAGGGGTGCAGTTTAAAACAATTTTCGCTTGTTTAATCAACTCCAATGCCTCGCTGAAGGGGACAGCAGAGTGGATCTTTACATTGGATTTTTTGCCAAGATACTTTTTCCAGCCTCCAGTCTGCGGCTGAGAGCCAAAAATGTGAACGGTAGCCTCCTCAATCGATTGAACGAGTTCGATGCGGCTCTTGCCCCCAAGATAGGCTTCTAAATCATCAAGAAGAGCTTCATAGTCCAATTGACGGGGATCAATAGCCTTGCCGGCACGCAGATGGCGATCGAGGGTCTGAATAAATGCCTGCATATAAGAAATGTGCTGATCATTCAGGGTCAGTTCAGCCGCTTCTTCTAGAACGGCAATCAAATCTGGCGGATATTTTGCCGTCCATTCTTGTCGAATCGCTTCATAGTCAATAAAAGAGTTCAATAGCAGAAGATCATAACGGGGCGTGTTCGATAGCGGCGGCGCTAAAGACTTACTGACAGCATGCGGCATAAATAAAACGTGAGGAGCCTTAAAGTCGCGGAACGTTTGGCAAAAGTTGCGGTCGACGCAAGTAATGATAGTATAGGGACTCTTAACAAGCGGAAAAAAATGATTAGGCGCGTCAGTCAAGCACGCAACGTGGGGTATCTTAATCATATCGCTTAAAAAGCGACCATTTTCATCTGGCAACAGTCCATTAAATGACAACGTACAATCGGGCGGATCGTTGAGCAACTGATCGAGAAAAGAGCGGGGATCATCTCGCTTAGCCTCAATCACACGGCTGATGACGCCTTGGCGATTGAGAGCATTGTTCAATTCGCCTATAAAGTGGTCTAGCACCCCATATTGAGTCGATACCGAGGTGAACAGATAAACTTTTTTTAATTTCATAGTGATTATGCCCAATAATTTATTATCATCGAATGTTCGCACCTTCCGGAACAGATTGACCGCTGCCACGCTATCACCCGGATTTGGACGCGATCTCAACAGTTGCGATTGCGTCCTGCGCCTGACTTGTATCATAATCATTTGGGTAAAATGAGCAAGTCATTCATTTTTTGAAAGACTACACCATTTCCTCTCTTTAAAATCTGATTTCCAATCTTTTGTTTTTGAAGCAAAAAAAAGCCGCTAAATGCAAGCATTTAGCGGCTTTTTTTAAGCTTAGAGAAACCGTTACTTCATCGGAATCCAATTGCGGCGTGCCCCAATCGTCTTTCCTCTGCGCTCTTTAGTTGATTGAAGCGTCTCCCTGTCCTGCTGCGATTTAGTTTTCGTCGCAGGAGCCATGGCCAATTCTTTTTCAGTTTTGAGTGAGTTGAGAAAATTTTGACGCTCTAGTTGAACCCTTTCCCATTCTTCACGTGTAAAATTATTGGGGTTGTCTAAAAAAGTTTCGATGTATTTGGGTGACCAACCGGATTTTTGATAAATTTCATCGAGTTTACGATCAATTTCATCATGCAATTGACGCACGTTTGAGATCATTCGCTCCACATCTTTTAGGGTCATGGTCTCTGGATCGAATTGATCCAATTCAACCTGAGCCTCTTTCTTTCTATCTAAACCGAAAGGGTCTGACTGGGCAGCAGCAGGCTTATTAGCAGGTCTGTTGCTTGGTTTGGCTTCCCCTCTTTTTCGGGAGGCTTCATCAAAAATACTGGAACGCTGATCCATAAATACCTCAAGAATAATCTCTCCTATTTACTATTTTAGCAGAAAAAATTTATTTGGGGTATTAGGAAATTGAGCGATTAATTCAGTTAAACGATTAATCACTGACATTGAAAATAATAAAGTGAAGAGATATATTGCTTCACACAGAGCTTATAAAAAATGAGAAAAACAGTCTTTTGCTTGAAAATGATGGATTTGTCCGTATCAAGCATAAGAGGTGGCAATCTCTTAGAGGGTGTTTACAAAATATGATCAAGTTATTTTGCTGCTCTAGCGTATAAATAGCTGTAAAAATTTTTCGCAATAAATCCATATTCCGTAAAATTTTTATAACTATCTAGGCAATTTTAGCAACAAATCAACCGATCGGATTTTATAAACACTCTCTTAGGGCTATTCAAGTCTGTTTGTTTTGAACGAGATCCTTTTAGAAGAGTTTAGCATAAACTGGCAGTAACATCGTTGTCCTATTAGCAAAAATTTATGCTTGCGTCTTCAAAAATTGAATTAAAGCCGAACAAGCGGGTTTTTTACCCCCCTCTTAAAATGAAGACAAAACAACGTAAGGTTTGATGATGGGCTATTTGAAGGAGTTTCTGACGCAAATCAATAATCGAGATTTTCACAAATTTCTCGTATTATGGGAAGAGTATTGCACCAGCGACACAGTAGATACTGAAGAATTTAGTCAGCTTTTAAAAGCGATTAAGTCCTCGGATTTAGCAAAACATTTTGGACAAATTATTGAAACGGCCCTTCCTTTATGGAAGACAATTGCCGATCCTGCACAATCTTATGAGATCCTTCGATTACTGATCGATCTTCAAACGACAAACAGCCCGGCTTTAGTCGATTTGGCTATTGAAATTCTACAAAAGCATCATGGCCATGAAGCGAAGTTCAATGAACGCTTAAAGCTGGCCGGCTTGCGCAATAAGGATCAATTCCAAGGAGCCCTCTCCAAATACGACTTAGTGGCGCATATGGCCAAAGGGAATATGGTCTTCCACGTTGGTGGGTGGGGCACAGGAGAGATCATGGAAGTCTCTTTTGTTCGCGAACACCTAGTAATCGAATTTGAAAATGTCTCCGGGCGTAAAGATCTCTCTTTTGCCAATGCCTTTAAGACCCTCATCCCCCTCTCAACCAATCACTTCTTAGCCCGCCGTTTTGCAGATCCTGATCGTTTGGAAAGAGAAGGACGAGAAGATCCTGTTGGATTGATCAAGCTTCTTTTGCACGATATCGGACCGAGAACAGCCGCCGAAATCAAAGATGAGCTCAGTGAGCTTGTAATTCCAGAAAAAGATTGGACGAAATGGTGGCAAGGAGCTAGAGCAAAAATTAAAAAAGATCCTCTCATCGAAACACCAGATCATTTAAAAGAGCCATTCCATTTAAGAAAAGCAGAATTGTCGACCGAAGAGCGCTTAAAGAACGCGATGCATAATAAAACAGATGCAAGCGAAATCATTCAAACGACCTACAGTTTCGTCAGAGATACAGCAGGTGCCCTCAAAAACGCAACTACAAAAAATACTCTTCAGACCAGGCTCATAAATCTGTTAGAAACACCAGGATTGAGCGAAGACCAGCAGCTTCAAATCCATTTGCTACTCGAACAATTTTTTGGTTATGAGCCCTCCGAAAGCCATATTAGCCAGCTTGTTCAAAGCAACCTAGCCATTGAAAGAGTCATCCAAGACATCGAAATCATTGCATTCAAGAAACGTGCCTTAATTGCAGTCAAAGAATATAGAAAAGATTGGCCTTCAATTTTCTTGTCGCTGCTCTTCTCTTTATCACAGGCACAGCTGCGTGACTACCTTCTCAAAGAACTCAATCAACCAGCCACCATCAAATCTCTTGAAACAAAGTTAAAAGAGCTCCTAGCAAATCCTGCCGCTTATCCAGAAATGTTTGTGTGGTACTTCCAGAAACTGATTGCCTCAACGGATGAAGATCTTCCTTATCAAAATAAAGAAGGGTTAGAGCATTTCTTTGAGGCCTTTTTCATCCTTTTCCGCTCTTTAGAGAATCAACCAGATTATCGAGAGCTCTGGAAGAAAATGTATAGCATGCTTTCAAGCAAGCGCTACGCATTAGTCCGCCAGCTCCTCCAAGGAACTTCTCTGGAATTTACAAAAGAATTTTTATTGTTGGCATCTAAGTGCCAGTCCCTCAGCGACCATGACATGAAAATTTTGCGTTCATTAGCCGAAGTCGTGCATCCTTCTTTAGCATCTCCAAAAGGGCGTAAAGGGCACTCGTCTTCTGACGAAGATGAAATCTGGACGACAGAACAAGGATACTTGAAGATTCAAGATCGCATTCGCCAAATTGGAACTGTTGAAGTTGTAGAAAATGCACGCGAAATTGAAGCCGCTCGTGCATTGGGAGACTTACGTGAAAATTCTGAATTTAAATTTGCGCAAGAAAGACGCGCAAGATTGCAATCTGAATTAAAAACACTATCAGATCAGCTTGGCCGTGCACGCATTATCACGCCTGACGACATCCTCTTAGATGAAGTGGGAATTGGTAGCGTAATCGATGTGGTGGATAACCAAGGGCAACGTACTCAATACTCTATTTTAGGGCCTTGGGATGCCGATCCAGAGAAAAACATTCTATCCTTGAATTCCAAACTGGCCCAAGCGATGGTAGGAAAAAAGAAGGGTGAATCCTTTCAGTTCAAAGACGAAGAATTTCAGATCCTCTCTTTAAGCAGCTTTTTGAATTAAACATTCAGTAAAAGCTTCGATGTCACTTTCTAAGCGGAAGTGGCATCGAATAGCTTCCTATAGGCCTATTTTTTTACATTTTTGCGTATAATCATTTTTAAAAATTTTACATTAATGTATGAAGTCACTATATTCTTGCACCCATTAAGTTGAGTCCATATTCAACGTAAGAGTGAATATCTCTCAGATAAACAAAAACTAAGGCTTTGAAAGCTCTACTGGCATTTCAGACAGATCCTCACAAAGTACTAAGTTAATAAAATGGATTCCTATGGAAATTCTTTTGGCGACAACTAATTTGCATAAAATCCGAGAATTTCGGGAGATGTGCAAACCGTTTTCCCATTTAGAGATTCTTTCGTTACACCAATTTCCCTCTTATATCGCGCCAGTGGAAACAGGGAAGACCTTTAAGGAAAATGCCATATTAAAGGCAGAACATGCTGCCAAACAGCTCAATGTATGGGCAATTGCCGACGATTCGGGCTTGGTCGTTCCCTTCCTTCAAGGACAGCCTGGCATCTACTCTCGCCGCTATGCAGGGCCTGAGGCTTGCGATGCCGACAACCGGAAGAAGCTGCTGCAGGAAATGGCCCGTTTAACGACGCAAGAAGATCGCTCTGCCTACTATGAATGCTGCCTAGCGGTTGCCAATTCATCAGGATTAAAAAAGTGTGTACAAGGCGTCTGTGAAGGATTTATCCTCACAGAAGCTAAAGGTCGTTATGGCTTCGGCTACGACTCTCTTTTTGTTAAAAATGACTATGAAAAAACATTTGCAGAACTAGACGAAACAATTAAAAATCGCATCTCTCACAGACGCAAGGCTTTTGAGCGACTAGCTGCTTTTTTAGAAAATCTCAGAGGCTAACACATGCACTATTACATCGACGGATATAACCTTCTATTCCGCCTGATGCATGCGCATGATCATTTGCAAACTTCCCGAGAACAGATCATCCTCGACCTCAATAAGAAAGCGTCTCTTGTCAGAATCGACGTTTCAATCGTTTTTGATGGAACCTTTCAAGTGGGAGAGGGAACGCGTACCCACTTCGATCACATTGAAATTTCATTCACTGCCGAGGGAGAAACAGCCGATGAATTTATCTTAGATGAGCTCAAAAATTCTCGGCATCCAGAGCAAGAAACGGTGGTGACATCCGACAAAAAGCTTGCTTGGCAGGCAAGGTGCCGCCAAGCTCATACAGAAAGCGTAGAAGACTTTATGGCGTGGCTCAACAAGAGCTATAAAAATAAGCTCAAGCAGCTCAAAAATCCCCCAACGCGGCGTATCGCCCCCAAACTTGTTACGCCCTTGACTCCCGCAGAACCGCTGATTGAAGCGACAGTTGAGTCTTCCCATGACTATTATGCGCGCATTTTTGAAGCGCATTACCTCGAATTAGTCAAAAATGAAAAGCCGCGCAAACCCAAAGCCGAAACCAAGCCCCCTTCCCCTAAAAAGCAAAAACGCAAAAAAGATCCTTTCCAAAGCGAGCCTATCTTACCACTCGATGCTCCTTCACAAACAGAGCGGTGGCAAAAAGCTTTTGAGGAGCGCTTAAAACACTCATCCGATCATCCGCTTTAGAATTCGCTAGCCTCGCATTTAGGGCGTGTCGTCAAATTCATCATGCCTAAATTCACGTTCTTTCCAGGCATGTCGGAGCAAAAACTTTGGTAATATTATAAAGTATTTCCTACAGTTTTTTGCTTCAACCCGCCTAGGAAATAATTTTGAATATAGGCATGATGAATTTGACGACACGCCCTAGGTATTTTGTGTATAATCCTAGATACTGCTATAAATTAAATATGAAATGTCCATGCGGCATATAAAAAATTGAACTTTGGGTTTATCTGCTAAGGAATGCTATGAAAAAAATCGGATACTTGGGAATGGGAGCTTGGGGCTACTGCCTAGCTTCATTATTGGCCTCAAAAGGATATGAACTTGTTTGCTGGACCACAAAGCCCGAACTTGCAGAGCATTTAAATCGGACTCGCCAACACCCTCTTTTGCCCGGACATACGTCAACCGGACAGATGACATTTACAACAAACATGGCCGAAGCCCTGCACGGCGTCGACATGATTGTTGAATCGGTCACATCTGCCGGATTGCGCTCTGTATTTGAACAAGTACGCTCCCTTGGGCTTCCCAGTTGCCCCATTATCATCACTTCTAAAGGCATCGAACAGGACACTGGCATCATCCTTCCAGAAGTTGCGATTGAAGTCTTAGGAGAGCAGTTTCGTCCCCTAATTGGCTTTGTCAGCGGGCCAAGTTTTGCTCAAGAAGTTATCCGCGGTCTGCCAACCTCAGTCGTAGGAACAGGTTACACCTCAGAAGTTATTCAAGAAATCTGCGACACGTTTACGACCCCAACCTTTCGCATCTATCCGAATACAGATGTTTTAGGAGTCGCTTTTGGTGGAGCGTTAAAAAACATCATTGGAATTGCCTGTGGTATTTCAGATGGCTTATCGCTGGGGTGCAGCTCTAAAGCCGCTTTGATGACGAGAGGATTGCACGAAATCCGCAAACTAGCCGTGGCCTGTGGCTGCAAGGCAGAAACAATCAATGGACTTGCAGGTATGGGTGATTTATGCGTCACATGCAGCTCGCCGATCAGCCGCAACTTCCGCTTCGGCACTCTGTTAGCCCAAGGATTAACAAGCGAAGAGGCTCAGAAACGAATTGGTATGGTTGTAGAAGGCGCCTATACGTGTATATCTGCTTTACAGCTCAGCAAACAGCATAAGGTCATGATTCCAATCGCAGAAACCGTCTACGATATCATTAAAAATGCCATTCGCCCAATCGATGCAGTCAGCACTTTAATGCAAAGAACCATCAAAGAGGAACATTTATAGGTTTATGAAAGTCTTTACCGCCAAAGCAATGTCCCAGTTAGAAGCCGAAGCTTACCAACAAGGACATTCCGAGCATGACTTTATGGAAAAAGCGGGCTACGGCATTTCTTTGGCCATTCAAGACTTTGTTCAAACATATCCCTCTATCGATCATCTCATTCTTCTATCTGGCAAAGGCAACAACGGGGGCGACGCATTTGTTGCAGGCCGCTATTTGCTTGAAAAAGGCTATAGCGTCTCTGCTGTCCAGTTAGACGAGCTTAGTCACTGCTCACCCCTGTGCCAGCAAAATGGCAAGCACTTTCTTGATCGTGGCGGAAAGATCGAAAAACAGCTCGTTTGCCAACCAGGAACTCTGCTCATCGATGGATTATTTGGCACGGGCTTCAAAGGGGCAGTCAGGGAGCCTTACGCCTCCTTAATCGAGCAGGCTAATGCGAGCCTATGCCCCATTTTAGCCATCGATATTCCCTCTGGCCTAAATGGCTCTACCGGAGAAATAGAAGGAGCCGTCATCCGAGCCACCCAAACCCTCTTTCTTGGCCATCCCAAGTCCGGTTTTTTCCTGCGCGATGGATGGAATGTAGTCGGCAAGCTTCGCTTTGTCGATTTTGGCCTTCCTCAAGCGATCAGCGACGCAGAAATGGGCGACTTTATTCTCATGACATCTCCTTTCATCAAGAGACTACTCCCTCCCTTAAAGCGCAATCGCCACAAGTATCAGGCAGGTTATGTCATAGGACTCGCAGGATCGCCTTCTATGCCAGGTGCCGCCCTTTTATCCAGCTTGGCTGCCCTACGAACGGGAAGTGGAATAGTACGCCTCCTCCATCCTAAAGGAATGGAAGCAGAGCTTGCTAATAGCCCTTATGAACTTATTAAAGTCCCCTATTCGGTCGATGATCCAGATACCATCTTACAATGGCTCCAAAAAGGAAGCGCTATCTTTGTTGGACCTGGACTTGGAAGATCAGAAGCCATTAATAAGCTCTTACAATCCACCCTGCGTAGCCTTGTAAAGCCCTGTGTCATTGATGCAGACGCCCTTATAGTTTTTGCCGAAGAGCCTTTTAAGCTGCCTCCCCAAACCGTTTTTACACCTCATACAGGCGAAATGCAAACACTGCTTCATCAAGCGACGCATTTAAACCTAAACGAATCGCTTTTACAAACCTGTCAGCAATTTGCAGAGCAGCATGCTATCACGCTTGTCTTAAAAGGAGCCCCTACCTTTATTTTTCATCCAGGCAAGCCGATACTAGTGAATCCGACTGGCAATCCTGGCATGGCAACAGCAGGCAGTGGAGACGTTTTAACAGGCATGATCGCCTCTTTTCTCTCGCAGGGATTAAATGGCCGCGAAGCTGCAGCACTAGGCGTTTATCTGCATGGACTCGCAGGAGATTGCACAGCAAAAGAAAGGGGAACAAGGCGAGGGCTCATCGCAAGCGATCTCATAGCCCATTTGAATGATGCCTATTCTCTACTTGAGGAAAGCCCTGCTTAAAAAAAGTAGGGGCTTTTACGGATCACGTCATCGAGTGCAAGCAATGACGTGATAGAAACGAAGGACTATTGAGTATTGAAATATCTTTCGCCAGAATTATAATTAAAGCCTCTTAACGGAGCGTCTTTCACATCTGTAAATGGAAGATCGACTTCTCGCTTAATTAAGGCTAACTCACGGCTTTTTGTGTAGGGTTCAAAGCGATCATGAGACCAGTCGATGCTTTGATCTTTTCGGTCGAACGCATAGAAGTGAACGCATCCTGCTTGCAGCCACGCTAAACCAACATACTGCTCGTCAATGTAACGCCCATAAAAACTTTCGAAATTGATTTTGACGTCTAAGTCGTCAGCTGTGAATGGAAAGTGTTCCAATTCAAAACTAATCAAAGAGTGATTATTGATGCGATAAAGCAATTCCTCTACCAATTCTACCATTAGTAGACGAGCATCATAAACGGTCAGTAAGCGCTGGGAGGAATACTGTAAGCATAGCTTTTTGATGTAGTCGTCGTAGGCCGCCCATGAATCCTCAAGCTCTAGATGCTTGTCAATTTTCATTTTGGCAGAAAAACTGATTACAATCTTGGACAGCTCTTCTGAATCAATTTTTTTGACCCAGGGACCGTCTCCTACCGTTTTTGTCTGGCAGCTGGTTAAAACTAAAATCGCGGTGCATACCAGCCAAAATGTTAAGCGGTGCATGGTAATCGGTCTCCTCAATTGGCTTCTTCTGATTTTTTATCTTTACTGATATGGCAAATTAATCGAATAGGGAAAATAAAAAAATAAAAAAATGCACGTGACATACAGGGAAATGGCTGCACCCAATATCTAAAGATGAATTACGACCTTAACACCCCACCATCAAATCCGCCTTAAATCAACCACATGTAATTAATAATAAACAGCTTAAATTACCCGATAACGATCAAAGTCAATGCCATGACTTACATCTTTTGGATCATAAGAATCCTCTGTGCCTCTTTTCTGCATCTGCAATCATTTCGTCTACTAATTTAGAATCGCTAGCGTCTAAATAGTGAAATAACTGATTGGCTGCTCCCAATCCAACACACTCGATCCATTTTAAGCCGTATGTTTCCATTCCATCTAAAATTTCTCTTCGTTTGTGTGATGGTACTGGAGCATACAGCTCCTGCTTAACCTGATCGATGACGAGTGCAATAAAGCGGGCCTGTCGTTCTTTTTTCACTTTAATCGTGCATTTTTTTATCGAGTGGTAATGTTCTACAAGCTTTGTACTTATGCCTTGAGGAGACAGCTCGTTAACGGATAAAGCTTGGATGGCATTAAACATCAGAGTCGTCATGTCATTAATGATCGCTTTCCTCGTCTTATAAACATAATAATCAAACATTGTGCGGCAAGGTTCAATGACAAGTACTGGTCTATTATAATAAGAATTGTACTCAATATGCATATAACCCCCACTGATAGAATGTAAAGTTAATCATCACACTAAGTGTGTCTGTACACTACATCCAGCGTCTTTTAATTTGAAGATAATTCAAAAGCTCTTTATCCCTTCAAGGTTTGCAAAGATAAGGATCTAATGAAAGAGACGAAAATAACAAGAAGAGGAGACCGAAGAACAATGATAGGCAAGACTAAAAAAGCTTTCCTCACAGCATTTTAAAGTCTTCTGGCTAATCGAAAATGGCTCATTCGGCCTAAAGGCCTATAACACGCGTTCAGTTTACTTTATAAATGTTAACTGAGAGCCAAGGGACTTGAATAGAAAGAATCAGGTTTTCAGGGTAAAGGTTTAAACCCTTAGTGTTGCCAGTCAAGCTTTTCCATGACCGATTTGCCATAGCGGGTCGCAAGGGTTTTAAGTAAGAGGCTATTCATGATATTCATAGGGAAAGGAAGCTTCCGCTTCACATCGATGAATAAAACGACGCGGATACTTGGACTGTCGTTGATGACTTGATGGATCCACGTATCGTCGAACAAGACGCTTTCCCCTTCTTTCCATGTATAGTACTTGTCTTTGACGTGTAGGTAGGGCGGATTTACCTGAGGTACGATGAGTCCCAAATGATAGCGTAAAATGCCCATGTAAGGCCCCATATGAAAGGGGATAGACTTGCCCGGCTCTAGAATCGAAAAAACGGCATGTTGAATGGAGGGGATTTTATCTAGGATGGCGCACGTCTTGGGGCATAATCTGCGATTGGCTTCGGGCTTTTGTCCATAGCAATAGAGCTCGAACATGCGCCAATTCTTATTCGGCTGATTGGCGGAAATAAACGTTTGGGTCGTATCGATTTCATGAAAGCAGGGGATCTTGGTATCGGTCTTAAGCACTCCCTCTAATTCTTCCTTGATAATACTGTAATTGTCTTGAATGGCAAGCAGCTCTGGGTAGTCCTTGGCAATATCAAAAAAGACGGGGCGTTGCTTGCCGCCCACGCAATAGGCAATCGCCTGATTGATCTTCGTGATGACGCAAGGAATAGAGATCAACGGATTTTCCATGAGGTGCTCCTCTCATTTCAAACAGCGAGTCCCTTACTGTACATCTTTTATTTTAAAATGGTAATACTCTTTATACCATTCAACGAAGCGGGCCAATCCCTCTTCAATTCCAATTTTAGGCGTAAAGTTTAGTTGCTCAGCACTCTCTTGAATGTCGGCATACGTTGCCACCACATCACCAGATTGCATCGGAAGTAAAATTTTTTGCGCCTTTCTGCCAAGCTCTTTTTCCAGAATAGCTACGAAATGGAGCAATTGCTCAGGCTTATGGTGCCCCAAATTAAAAAGGGCACAAGGCATTTCCCGATCAATAGCCGCCATAGTCCCATCCACAATGTCATCGATATAGGTAAAATCGCGCATCATCTGCCCACGATTAAAAATTTCGATAGGTTTTCCCTCTACGATTGCATTTGCAAATGAAAAGTAAGCCATATCGGGACGTCCCCAGGGCCCATAGACCGTAAAAAAGCGCAGTCCCGTGGATGATATGCCGAATAAATGATGATACGTTTGAGCCATCAGCTCGTTAGTCTTCTTCGTTACTCCATACAGACTCGCTTGATGGTCAGTGCGGTCGTCTAGCGAAAAGGGGACTTTTTTATTGAGCCCATAAACGGAAGAAGAAGAGGCATAGGTCAATTTAAGCGACGGGTGGGCGCGGCAAATCTCCAAAATATTCAAAAAGCCGTCAACATTCGTTTTAAGATAGGCATAAGGCTGTTGAAGGGAATAGCGTACTCCTGCTTGTGCAGCCAAGTGGACTAAATGAGTCGTATGATGCTCTAAAATAGCCTTTTCTAACAGCTCAAAGTCCTGGATATCGCCTTCAATAATCGCGATTCCCAATTTAGCAAGCTCTTTGGCTCTATCCCGTTTCAAGCGAGGGTCATAATAGGGATTAAAATTATCAAAGCCAATGACTCGATCACCTCTTTGAGCTAGCTGACGAGCCAAGTGGAAGCCTATGAAGCCCGCAGCTCCTGTGATAAAAATATTTTTACTCATTTTACTCATTCACTTAAAGGTTTCCAATAACGCAATAATAACGCGTTTGCAACGACTGAGACTAAACTTGTCGCCATTGTCCCGGCTACTATCATGGGATTGAGTAATCCCGAAGCGGCTAAGGGAATTGCAAGGATATTATAGACGAAGGCTAGGAATAAATTCTGCCTCATTTTACTCATGCTTTTGAAAGACAAATCGACCGCATCAACAACTCCCATCAAATCATTCCGCTTCAAATTAATAGACGCCGCTTCAAGTGCCACAGCGCGATATCCAAAAGCAAAGCTCACATCAGCCTCTGCTAAAGCTTTTGCATTATCAATTGCATCACCTACTATCCCGACTATTCCCGCTTGCTTTGCTTCGCGAACAATACCCACTTTTTCAGCCGGTAGCAGCCCATTCCGGACATCTTCGATCCCCACAAGATGAGCAACACTCTCAGCAGTCCCTTTGCGGTCTCCAGTCAAAAGAATGGGATGAATGCCTCTTTCTTTTAACAAACGAATAGCCTCTGCACTCTTAGGACGTACTTGATCGATCAAGCTAATCAATCCCACTAAATGTTTAGCAGTCCAAACCAATACCAGGGTTTCCCCTTTGTGCTCGAGCAGTGTTAAGGCAGGCTCCACCTCGATTCCCATTTCCTCAGCAAAAGAAATAGAGCCAAGATAGTAAACCTTACCATCAATGGATCCAGAAACTCCTTTGTCCATGGATTGAAAGTCTTCGACGCGTTTTAAAGCAATTCCTTCATGCTTGGCCCGATTGCTAATGGCTTTAGCAAGAGAATGAAAAGAGAAGCTCTCTAAAGAAGCCGCTAGTTGCAGCACCTCTTCCTTAGGGTGCTTTGCATGAGGATAAATGGCAGATATAGTTGGACACCCTTCTGTGAGAGTTCCTGTTTTTTCAAAAAACAAGACTCTGAGTTGTCCGACCTGTTCTAAAGACGTTGCATCTTTAAATAAAATCCCCTGCTTTTCTCCAGCTTCCTTTGTCATGAGTAAAATAAGCGGATTGACCAGCCCAATTGCACAGGGGCATGCAATCGCAAGCACAGCAATGGCATTTAATGCACCGCTCTCAGGACTCTCCCACCAAAATGTCCATACACCCCATGTCAAGACACTTATCAATAGAATAAGGGGAATAAAAATGGCCGCTATGCCGTCACCCCTTTTTGAGACAGGGGTATTTGGCATCTGAGCTTGTTCGACAAGGCGAATCAATTGAGAGAGCCTGGTTTCAGCCCCTACTTGCGTCGCCTGTATGTGAATGAGGCCTCTCTCGCTAGTGGTGCCTGCAAAAACTGCGGATCCGGCCTCCTTAAAAACAGGTGTGCTTATCCCTGTTAAAAGAAGTTCATTGACAGAGGCTTCTCCTTCACGAACTATTCCATCAACGGGAATGCGCTCTCCAGGATGTACTACAAAAAGATCTCCTGGTTTAGCAACTGTTATATCGGCTATCGCCTGTTTTCCTTTGTCAAGCCTTGCACTTTTCGGCTGCGAGTGCAGCAGCTGTTCCAAGGTCTTGGACATTCTGCCCTGCATTAAGGCTTCCAGCCATCTTCCAAGTAGAGTGAGCGTTATGATGATCGCACTACTTTCAAAGTAAAGATATTGAGGCAGGTGCCAGAAATAAACGGCCAAGCTTAGACTATAGGCAGCGGTTGTACCAAGTACAATCAGCAAGTCCATATTGCCTCTTTTTGCTTTCAAAGCCCTATAAGCAGAAAGGTAGAGTGGCCAACCGCATCCAAATTGCACAAGGGTGGCGAGTATCCATTGCCAGGCAGAGCCAACTTCAAAAGAATAGCCAAGCCCCTTGGCTATCATTTGAATTAAAAAGGGAAACGAAAGAAGAGCTGCGATGAGAAAGGAATTGAAAGAGGATTGAACAACTTGACGCCTTAAGAGTCTTTGTTGATCCAAGACTTGCTCAGAAGAAAGGACATCAACGCGTTTTTCCATACCATGCCTTTTCGATAAAAAATGATTAAGTAAATCATTTTTTCTACCGAAGTTACGCTTTGATGGCAATGATCGTTCGAAAAAGTTCATAATTATTATTTTCAACGAAAAACTTGAAAAAAGAATTCCACATTTCTTGCTTCATTCCTCTCAAAAAGAAACTGCATGGAGAATAGGTCTTGAAAACCACCTAGCTTTGGGATCTGTTTCGGTTTAATCTAACTTGATTTGGTGCTCTTCCCCTTTTGACATTTTCATTGTAACGAACCCACCCCCCAGCAAAAATCGTCCAAAGCTAATATTCTCTAAATGATCAACTCTGTTATAGATTTCTTCTATTTTTTTATTAACAAATAATTGAATATTGTATTCATCTGGGAATTGCACACTATCCAATTCAATAATTTTGTTAAAAATGCAAGTAATTTTCTTGGTCATTAATGTATAATGAACGACTCTTTCGGGAACTTTACCATTCAATTTCACAATATACTCAATAGGATCGTCCGTCTCGATAGCTTCCTCAAACGCAATAGGCTGTCCAATTTTTAATGCTTTTTCTCTTGATGCGCCAGCTTGCACCAGATAACCCGCCCATAATCCTTTCACACAAACCACTATATCCTCGAACGTTCTCTCAATCTGTGCCTCAGCCCGCTCAAAGATTTTACACAATCGCTGTTCATCATAAGCAAAAGAGGGATCGTTAACCGCATGGTAATTAAGTAAAGCACAGCAGTAGATGGACCAGCCTTCTACAACGTGATTGCTTAGAATGGTATGAACATGTATGCATTTTTTTACAGCCTCTACATATTGTGCATCGCGTGGACTATATTTCAGAAACAGCTGAGCCATCCATCCCATTTTAGGCTCCTGAGAACTTTGCCTACGCGTAATCGCCAAGTTATTGGCTGCAGGAGTGGAATTAGAAGAGAGCAAATAAGAAACAGCTAGTGAAATCATATTATTTCCATAATGAATTATTTAAAGATTGCTTTTTATGTATATTTCTTTAAAAAACTGCTTATACGAGTCAATAAAAAAACAGGTGTTTTATTAATAGAACATCCCTCAAAGCTACAATGTCTAAGGTTGCTTGATCGGTATCAAATCTTAAATGCTCAGTCGAAAATATCTATCCCACCAAATTTAGCTTCCACTTAATAATAAGAAAACTGCACTTATCCGTATTTTAGGGCTTCTACTTTCGAAATTTCTCAAAAAAAGAGCCATTTTAACAATCGAGTGAAGTTTTGAAGAAATCTATCATTGCTAATTTGCCTTTTTTAAAACCACAGCTCTTATGTTTATTGAAGACTTTAATAAGTGGCAAAATTTGCACGTAAATTGATTGAGTTAGTACTCCTTTCCCCAGTCTTTTTAGCTTGTAGATTCATTCCCCTATTTTGCGAAAGCCCTCAAAGGAATATCAGAAACTCATTTGATTGGAAAAATGCCTTTTAATTTTCTTTCTCATTGATTTTATTCGGAATGCTTCTCCTGTTATTCATTTCAAAGTATCCAAAAAAAGAAAGAGTACGTCTCTAGTGAGAGGCAAATAGCTATTCGCCTTCTAATAGAGGAGAAAAGCGCATCAGATTCTAAAACAGACCGCCACATCTAATAGCTTCGCCCTTTACAACTTCCTACGAGCCGTTCATCTTAGATTATCAATCCAGCCTGATTCGCTTAGATCTCTTCCTTGACTCCAAAAAGATGGAGTAAGCGATCGAGATCATCCAAATTGTAGTAGTCGATGCTAATGCGGCCGCGCTTGCCTTTACCCTGAATCATGACCTTCGTTCCAAGCTTGTGTTGAATCTTTTCAGCCAATTGCTCCAGATAAAAATCGCGCGCCACATAGCTCAGTTGCTGCTTTTTTGCTTTTTCCCCGATACGCGTTGCAGCTTGCTCGGCTTCGCGCACATTGAGATCATCGCGTAGAATCAAATCATGCAGCAGTTGCTGCTTATCTTCTGACTCCAAGGCTAAAATGGCCTTAGCATGGCCCATCGAAATCGTTCCTTGCAAAATGCTCGTTTGAATCGAGTAGGGCAAAGCGAGTAAGCGCAAATAGTTGGCAACGGTTGAACGTTTTTTTCCGATTTGCTGAGCCAAGCGGTCTTGATTAAAATTAAAATCTTGCATGAGCTGCTTAAGAGCTTTGGCGATTTCCAACGGATTGAGATCGACCCGCTGGATATTTTCAATCAAAGCCGCTTGGGCCGAGAGAGCATAAGATGTATGACGCACGAAGACTGGAATGGTCTGCAGTCCAGCCAATTGAGAGGCTCGAAAGCGCCTTTCCCCGGCAATGAGTTCGTAGCAATCGTCATCGGCTAAGGGACGTACAAGAGGGGGGTGGATAATGCCCACTGCCTTAATCGAATCGGCAAGTTCCTGTAACTCTTCCGGCTTAAAATCGCGCCTTGGCTGATAGGGATTGATTCTAATCTGAGTCAAGAAAACTTCGCGCAAGTCGTCTTGCGCCGATTCTACTGGAAATTCTTTTTGCATGCGTCGACAAATGATTGCTTTAATTAAAAAAACAGGGTAAAAATTAATTCGCTTAGAGGATATGAAAATCCAATCGGTTGATTTGTGTGCTAAAATTGCCGGAAAAGTTGCAAAAATTTTCTAAACGATTATAGCAGCAAAGAAAACTGATCATATTTTGTAGCATCCTCTTACATGGACGTTCATAAACTGGAATAGTTTATATCTCAGCAATTGCTTTTCTGACTACGCTCACAGCCTAATTTACACGACTCCTTCGTAGCAATTCAATGAACAACCAAAGGAAATTCTTAAACTGACGTTATTTATTAAACTCTCATTTTACAAGAAATAGCTGAAAAATATCATGCTTTTATTTATGATTTCGCTCGCATTCTTTTTTGAGAGTCTATTATTAGGCAAAAACCCATTAACCTTGTGATGGCCATGAGTAAACAGTCTACACCTTCTTCTCTAGATCGCGAATTTTCCGATGGATGGATGGATCACCCTTTCATCGATTGGTTGACTGCCAATAAACAGATTCTTTTATGGGGCTTGGTTGGCTTGTTCGCTGCCTTGCTGATTTCTTACCGCTATTTATCGGTACGGAACCTCAATGCTGAAAACGATTTTATGCAGGCCGAAATGGCCTTTCAAAAAATCCAGCAAGGAACCGATTCAGCAACGACAGCGCGTTTGCAAGAACTCACAACCATCATGGCCCGCCACCCAGAGTTGCATGCTAAATATGATGGATCGCTTGCCCAAATGCTTCTAATCCAAGGTCAAATTCCCGAAGCTAAGGCATTGGCTCAATCGACGTTTAAACGCGTCAGGCCTGATCAGCTCGCTCCTTATGAAGAATATGCTAAAACATCTCTTCTGATTGGTGAAGGACTCTACGCAGAAGCCCTGCAACACTCGCTTCAACTTCAAACGCAGCTACAAGAACAGCCTGCGGCTGCTAGTACGATTCTTCCTGTCTATAATTTAGTACGCTTAGCCCTGCTTTATCAGCAACTAGGCCAAAAGCATGAAGAATCGGCTGCTTGGGATGCCTTACTGCAATACACTGAAGATCAAGTCCAAACTGTTTTAACGACTTATCAACTCTTTCAAGTTGGACACACTTCTTTAGGACATTACATTGCAGAGAGAAAGCAAGCCTTAGCCTTATAAGGTCTAAATAATTATTTAATAGATGTTTGAAAAACTGCCAAACTTGCAGAATTAATCATCGCCTGTTAAATATGAAAAAATAGTTAGTAATTATTTGATTCAATTCGCTTTAAATCATTAAGGTTTAAAACGAAGCAGATCAAAACCTTTTGTCTAGTTTTGGTAGACAAGGGATGGGACCTCGATTATTTTTCCCAAAAAGTGGAACACCGGAGCATCAAAGGAGGTGACATTAGGCTATTTACTGCTCGAAGCCACAAGACCGGGAATTTTTCTTTTAAAGCCATAAGAAATAAGCCTCGCCAATGGCGAGATAAAGATCAATCTGAGGGGACGATGAGTTGGCTGAAGCAAAGGCTGAAAGCCCTCTTTGTCTGGCTAAAGATGTTGTTATGTTGGAGTTTATTTATGACAAACAACCTAATTGCGTCAATAAACCGGGAGGAGAGTTATCCGCTTTAACAGCTTAACCTCACTCGTTCTCTTGTAACTACCTTTCTGAAGGTAGGTGGAGAATAACCGTGGGCAATCATAATAGCTCGCTCGCGCTAGAAGAAATCAATGAAAGAGTAGAGACTGAATTAGATCTACTCATTCAAGCGCGACATCTATCTATCAGTAGTGCTTCAGCTGAAGTACAACCCCTATTCAGGGTTGTCAAAGTCAGCGGAAGCATTACCGTTTCTTTCTAAGGAAAGAAAACCCGCTTGGCGGCTAATCGTTGATTAGCCGCTTCTTTTTTATCGTCTGTCAAACCTAGGATCAAATCGTGGCGGATCTTCTCTCTGCTACTCTTCCCGCTTCAACCATCGTCGCAGCTCATAGTTTGGATCGGCTGGCGTACCATCTCAATTTCTCTTGCAGTCAGATTGTCATTTTCACCCATCCTTCCCTTTGGTCTATTTATGGAGAGAGACTCGAAAGCCAACTCTCTGCAATCGCCCCTTTCACCGTGCTTCACATCCCGGAAGGAGAAGGAAGCAAAAGCCTCGTCCAAGCCAAGCGCTGTTGGCAGCATCTTGCCCGCAAGCGCGTCGACAGAAACTCCCTCATTCTCGCTTTAGGCGGCGGGGTGATTTGCGACTTGGCTGGTTTTGTGGCATCCGTCTATATGCGCGGCATCGATGCCGTTTACCTTCCCACCTCTTTATTGGCCATGGTCGATGCTGCGATCGGAGGAAAAACGGGAATTAATCTGGGAAAAAATAAAAATGTGATCGGCAGCTTTCATCTTCCCAAACGCGTACTTATTGATCCCCTCTTTTTACGTACGCTGCCTAGGCGCGAATACAACGCTGGATTTGCTGAAGTCATCAAGTATGGAATGATTGCTCATCCCCCTCTTTTAGATCTTCTCGAGCAACATTGGCATCGATTTGAGCAAAAAGACGAAGCGTTATTAGAAGAGGTGATTAAACAATCCTGCACAATCAAGCAATGGTTTGTAGATGCCGATTTTAAAGACAGAGGCATCCGGGCCCAGCTCAACTACGGCCACACCTTTGGCCATGCAATCGAATCGCTAACCCATTATCAATACCTGCATGGCGAAGCCGTAGCGATAGGCATGAGCTACGCCGCGCACTTGAGCCTTCGAATGAATTTGACCGATCGAGCAACCGTACAAAGGCAGGATGAAATCTGTAAACAAATCGGGCTGCCGCTTGCAGCGCCTCCTTATCCAATAACGCGCTTCATTGCTCTTATGAAAAGTGATAAAAAAGCAAGCGACGGTAAAATCAACTTGATTCTTCTCGAAAAAATCGGCAAAGTCATTCAAGTTTTTCAAGTCAATCCTTCGCTCATCAAGCAGATTCTGCTAGAGCATCAAATAAAAATAAGCATTTCCAAGTAAAAGGTCCCTATTTTGGATGAGTTAGAAGCTTTAATTATTTTGACGAGCATTCCCTCTCTTGGTTCGATTAAGGTGCGCCTACTCGTTCAACACTTTGGCTCGGCAGCCCAAGCTCTCCAATCCCCCTTAAGTGCAATTGCAGACTTGCCCGGCTTTGGCCCTAAAATTTTGCAAGCATGGCAACAGACATTAAAAGAAGGCACCTGGAAGCTCAGCCTTGAATTGGCCGAAAAATTGCACGCCCATTTAGTTCCGTATACCAGCCCCCACTATCCCAGGCGTTTGCTGGAACTCATCGATCATCCTCCCCTTCTCTATCTGAAAGGCGAACTAAACCGCTCAGATGAGCGCAGTTTAGCAATCATCGGTACCCGCCAAGCTACGATTTATGGATTGGAAATGGCTAAGCAAATGAGCCGCGAACTCGCCCAAGCAGGCTTTACCATTGTCAGCGGCTTAGCTCGAGGCATCGATACAGCCGCCCATCAAGGAGCGCTAGAAGGAAAAGGGCGGACACTTGCCGTCTTGGGATCCGGCCTTGCCCATCTTTATCCTAAAGAGAATGAGCGTTTAGCAGAGGCCATTGCCGAGCAAGGAGCTCTCATCTCAGAATTTCCCATGCAGACGCCACCCGACCGTACCCACTTTCCCCAGCGAAACCGGTTAGTCAGCGGTATGACTCTTGGAACCTTACTGATTGAAGCCCCCCTACAAAGCGGAGCGATGCTTACTGTTGAAAGAGCCCTTAGCCAAGGGCGCCAGGTCTGGGCACTGCCAGGTCGGGCAGATCAAGACAATTTTAGGGGCAATCACCTCCTCATTAAAGAACATAAAGCAGCATTAGTTGAAAATAGCAGCGATATAGTACAATGCTTCGACACTCTCTTTGCTGCCGCACCGTCAAATGCAAAAAATCCTCCTACCGTTGTATTAGAACAAGAAGAGGCCTTTTTATTAAAACAGCTACCAGTCGAAGAAGTTTCAATTGAAGAAATCGTCAGACGCACTCAATTACCCATTAATCAAATAAATGGAGTATTGATGAGTTTGGTGTTAAAAAAAATAATTAAAGAATTTCCTGGTAAAATTTATAAAAAAATTCAATAGAATGAAGAATGATGCATTCTTCAAGATGGAGTCAAGACAACATGGGTAAAGCGCTGATCATCGTCGAGTCACCCGCCAAAATTAAAACGCTTAAGAAATTCTTGGGCCCGAATTATATCTTTGAATCATCCATTGGTCATGTTCGCGATTTACCAGAAAGGGAGTTTGGAATCGATATCGAGCACGACTTTGAGCCCAAGTATACGATTATGCCCAATAAGGAAGAGGTGATCGCTAAACTGCGCAAGGCCGCTAAAGAATGCGATGTCGTTTACCTCTCTCCCGACCCGGACCGCGAAGGAGAAGCAATCGCTTGGCACATCACGCAAGTTTTGCCTGCCGATACGAATATTAAACGGGTATCCTTCAATTCCATCACCAAAGATGCCGTAGTCAAAGCATTGGAAAATCCACGCGCCATCGATACGGCTTTAGTCAATGCACAGCAGGCGCGCCGCCTGTTAGACCGGATCGTCGGCTACAAAATTTCTCCCCTTCTCAACCGCCGTATTCAAAGAGGAAAAGAAAATTTCTTATCGGCCGGCAGAGTCCAATCAGTCGCCTTAAAATTGGTGGTCGAGCGCGAAAAAGAAATCGAAGCCTTCAAACCTGTTGAATATTGGAATTTAGGAGCGATCTTAAAAACGAGCAAGGAAGATCGCCTCTTCAAAGCGGCGCTTTACTCAGTCGATGGTAAACGCTTCGAAAAAGAGGCCATCGAGGGAAAAGACGTCACCCTGATTAGCCATAAAGAGGCGGCCGATGCTATTTTAGAACGAATGAAGCCAGGCCCCTATCAAGTAATGAAGGTAGAGCGTAAAGAAAAAAGGCGTTTCCCGGTTCCCCCCTTCATCACATCGACACTGCAACAAGAAGCGAGCCGCCATTATGGTTTTTCTTCGGCTCGCACAATGAATATTGCTCAAGGTCTGTATGAAGGTATCGATCTTGGTACTGAAGGGGCAGAGGGTTTGATCACCTATATGCGTACCGATTCTGTCCGTATTGCCCCAGAGGCCATTCAGGAAGCCCGGGAATTTATTCAAAAGCAATATGGCAAAGACTTTATTCCATCAGAACCCAAACAGTATAGCACCCAGAAAAGTGCTCAAGATGCGCACGAAGCGATTCGTCCGACGAGCTTATTAAATACACCGGAAAAAATTCAGCCTTATCTAACCAAAGAGCAATTTTCGCTCTATCAATTGATTTGGCGTCGCTTTTTAGCTTCTCAAATGGTTGCGGCTATTTACGATACCGTAGCTGCCGATATTCTAGCCGGAAAAGGAATCCTGCTGCGTGCGACAGGCTCTATTATCAAGTTCCAAGGCTTTTTGGCAGTCTACGAAGAAAAGCATGATGACGATGAAAAAGACGATGAAAACCGCATGCTGCCGCTTCTCGAAGAGGGACAACCCCTGCTCATGCAAGAGCTAACGGCCGAGCAAGCTTTTACACGCCCGCCTCCCCGCTACACCGAGGCCTCATTGGTCAAAGAACTTGAGAAATCGGGCATTGGACGACCATCGACCTATGCAACGATCATGAACAAGATTCAGAGCCGTGAATATACGATTAAGGAAAATGGCCGGCTTAAGCCGACCGAACTTGGCCAGATCATTGCACAAATGCTAGAAGCAAGCTTCCAACAAATCATGAACATTGGCTTTACCGCTTCTATGGAAGACGACCTAGAACGCGTTGCCGAAAACATGAAAGATTGGAAAGCGCTCATTCGCGACTTTTGGGCCCAGTTCAATCCAACCTTGGAAACGGCTCTAAAAGAAGCCTTTGTTCCCAAAGTCATGACTGAAATTGAATGCCCCAAGTGCAAAACAGGCAAACTTCAAAAAATTTGGGCGCGCTCAAAATACTTCTTCGGCTGTTCGCGCTATCCTGAGTGTGACTATTCAGCACCCGTCGAAGAGGTCACCTTTAATCGTGATGATTACGCGACCGATTTTGACTGGGACCAACGCTGTCCCGTTTGTGAATCTGAAATGAAAATTCGCCATGGGCGCTATGGAGCTTTTCTTGGATGTACCCGCTATCCTGAATGCAAAGGGATTGTCAACATTCCCAAAAAAGGAGAAACAGCGATCTCGCAGCAAGATCTTCCAGCTTGTCCAGCCATTGACTGCCCTGGCCACATGGTGGCACGCAAATCGCGCTTTGGCAAGCTCTTTTATTCTTGCTCCACTTTCCCTGAATGTGACGTCATCGTCAATAATTTAGAGCAGCTGGAAAGCAAGTATCCAAACCATCCACGCACGCCTTTCCAGAAAAAAGAGAAGAAAGGCAAGAAAGGAGCGGCTGCTAAAGCCAAAGAAGCGCCCAAAACCAAAGCGAAAAAAGGGAAAGTGGCTGCTAAAGCTACCAAAGCTGCACTAAGCGACAAACCTAAAAAAGAGCGTCAAATGCCGGCTTATCCGATCACGCCTGAGCTTGCGGCTGTCGTCGGGGTAACGGAAATTTCACGCACTGAGATGACTAAAAAAGTGTGGGATTACATTAAGGCTCACCAACTGCAAGATGCCAACAATAAGCGCCTCATTGTGCCAGACGAGACATTAGCTAAGGTCTTTGGAACAAAAGAACCGGTCGACATGTTTAAAATGGCAGCCCTTCTCAATCCCCATCTAAAAAAGTAATCCAAGCCTTATTGACAGGTTAAGCTCGTCTTAGCCTGTCAACCCAAATTTTGGGGTTGCCATTCCTACGGCCAATCATCCTTGATCAATGAGCATCAGCTGCTGATCGGCTGCTTGTTCAATTTCTAAATGGCCCATACTGAGTCGTCCACCTCTTTGCAGCTATGACTCCACTTGCTGGAAGTCTCCATAGGGAAATCCGTAATGCTGCTTTGCTTGCTGGGGATGAGTATCTTGAACGGCCAAAAACTAATACCCATATGCGCACCAATAATGCTCCTTGAGGAATTAATCCTCTTTTTCAGCAGATGGCTGCACGGCACTCCACCTACTTCCCCCCCGATCAAACTTTCCTGCTTCTATCAATTGTTTGGCATAATGAACTTCCGTAGCATTTACTTTTAAACTCATGCTTCCTCCCTTCAGAATAAGATTTAAGGCTCGTCTCCAAATGTAAAGGCATACGCTGAAACGCCTTTAGGAATCTGTAAAGAGAGGACATGGCGTCCATATTCCCCTTTTAGATTAATCACGTCGTATTTGCGGGCCTCGCTTACTAAAATCTCGCCATTCGCATTCATATCAGCAGTGTAGTATTTTTTAGGCAATGGCACTCCATCGAGGAAGACAGCAACGGCGTGAGGTGCAACGCTATCCATGACCAAATACACGCGAGTGGCAATAAAATTCAAATCAAGCTCGCTCGCATCGCTTTGCGAAGTAATTTTTTCAGATTCGACCAACCATTGCCCTTTCAATCCCGCTCGATCATTGCCAAGAGGGAGCAAGTAGCCATAAAAGGCGACTTCATTGGGTTTAAGGTGGATATCGGACTGATAATCTTTAGCGCGGCTTGCGCCAAGATATGTTTCATGAGTAATGGGTCTAGCAATCTCACGCTCAGGCTCCTTACCTTCCATCTGAGAAAGCCCCAGCAAATTCCGGATAGCATTTTCAGTCCCCAAATATCCCCCTTCACCAAAATGAACCTGCCTGATAATGCCTTCTTGATCGATTAAATAATGGGCAGGCCAGTATAGATTATGATAAACTTGCCATGTTTGATAAGTGTTGTCTAAAGCAACAGGATAGTGAATATGAAAGCGCTCGGTTGCATTCACAACATTATCTGAATCCTTTTCAAATTCAAATTCAGGAGTATGCACTCCAATAATAACAAAGCCCTTGTCTTTATAGCGATCGTACCAGCTCGTCAAGTAAGGAAGCGTCCTGATACAGTTAATACAGCTGTATGTCCAAAAATCGATCAACACTACCTTGCCGCGTAGTTGTGTAAGAGTTAATGACTCGCTATTGATCCATTTTTCAATTCCAGCTATTTCAGGGGCCGGGGCTATGCGCGGCAGCTCGCTTCCGTGCACTTTTTTTAAGGCAGTCACAGTCTCTTCCGAAAAAGGCGACGCCGGCCTCAATTTATCCAACTCCCGCCTAACATCAGGGTTATTTTCGATTTGCAAAGTTGGAATGTATTTGACAGCAATTTGCTGGAGATAGACTTCAAAATGGAAAAACAGGCCGATTGCAGTTAAAATCATGAGGGCACCAAAAAAGCGCTTGATTCCTTCCGAATGGCGAGCCAGAAAGGGAATCGCCGTCAATGCCTTATTCCCCCCGTAGGCAATCAAAAACAACGGGATCCCCGATCCCAAACTATAAGCCAGGGTTAACAAGATGATTTCTGTCGTTACGTTTTGAGTGGCGACAAGAGTTGTGATAACGGCCAAAATTGGCCCAGCGCAAGGCGTCCAAACAAGCCCAAGAGCCGCTCCTAAGAGTAGTCCGCTTTTAAATCCTGTTTGTTGAGATGCGTGAGATTGAACCTGGGCACCTAACGTAGCAATCGATGACGCGGCAAGCGCAAATCGATCTCCTAAAGCTGGAAAAAGCATGACAAGCCCAAAAAGGGCAATGATGGCCATAGCCAAGTAGCGCAAGGCATTGGCCGATATTCCCAGCAGATGAACGAAAAAGGTCAGGGCTAGGGTAAAAAGCGCAAAGCTTACCATTAAGCCTATTATGATTCCCAGAGGCCTATAGCGGCCACGTCCTAAACCCGCCGATAAAATGGCTGGTAAAACGGGCAACACGCAAGGAGAGAGAACGGTCGCAATACCTGCCAAAAAGGTAAAAAGATACAAAATCATCACCTTCCCTCACTCTCTCATTAGTGAACTCGGGATTTGCCTATAGCAAATACCCTCTATCCATTCATAACTCCTTTTTTCCTAAAAAATCTAGACTCTTCTATCGGCCCAATCCAATAAATAATAGGGAGAACAGGCAAAATAACGCATATAAAAGGAATAAAAGAGAAAATGAAAAGGAAGAAAGATTTTGGCCAAAGCCGGAGCATTCTCGAACCCGAGGGATTGAAGCAGCTCTATGAGCTAGAACCTCTTATCAAAGTGAAACCTTACCTCACAAATCAGTCAGAAGTAATCAAGGTGAGTGTTGCATGGAGGCCTGCAAGAAAATGAGGAATAGGTTGAGCAAGTCTGTCTCTTTCTTCCTCTGAAAGATTGGCATAACAGGCAGTCTCTCAAAGAGGAACAGCAATCTCTCTTCAAGAAAAACGAAAAATCAAATTTTCATTGATTACAAAAGCCGTATTATCCTAGCCTGCTCCCAATAACCGAATTTTGAATAGAGGAAGGTCAAGAAATTGTTCCCAAATCAATTCAAGCGCCAAGCGAGGTTCTAGTATCTGCTGAGGTTCCCATTGATGGACCATAGCGATCTCGTGTTCCTTTATGAGAGCTTAGTTGCAATCCATTTTTCATAAGTTCCAATCGAAAAGTGGACAACTATGCAATTACTAACTGCCCACTCATGATTTTCAATGCCCATCATGCAACAAACAGCCCAATGGATACCCCCATGAGCTACGATCAATGAAGGTCCGGGTAAAGAAAGAGCATGGTTGATCCCATCTCGTACTCGCTCCATAAAAAGACGTGCTTCGCCACCACTAGGAAAAGGAGAATACATGCCCAAACGCGTCATCTCTTTCCAAATTTTTCCGGAGCATTCACCAAGATTGCCTATTTCATAATGAGGTACTAACAATCGTGCACCAATGATTTCCTTGGTTTCTTGTGCTCTTTTCATCGGGCTTGCACAAATGGTTTGAATTGGCAGGAGAGCAATCATAGGCTCAATAGCTGCAGCCTGATTTCTTCCAACCGTATTTAATGAAATATCCTCAGGATGGTCTCCTTTTCCTGCACCTTCTAGGATATTATGATCTGTCTGTCCATGCCGAACAAAGTAAAACTCCTTCTTTAAGATCATCGATCCCACCCAATTTCAGAATAAAATTCTCCTTGCACAATGTGATCCAAAGCAATTGCGACATAGTCAACAATATTTGAAGGCAACACGCTGACAGGAAAAAATTCCAATTTTTCACATTTCTCAGACTCAAGATTCTTGATGACCCCATGCCAAGATCGGCAATCGAAAAACACATCAACGTTCAATCGATTTGTTTTTCGATGCATCACGTGAACAACATTAATTTGTGAAGAAGAGAGTTCTATTCCAATTTCTTCGCGAGTTTCTCGGATCATTGCTGTCGATGCCGGTTCACCATCTTCAACGTGACCAGCTACTAAACCCCACATGCCATCGCAATAACCGGTATTCTTTCTTAAGTAAAAAAGAATCTCGTCTTTATGTCTCAAAATAAGATAAGCGTTTACGCTAGCACCAGAACGCTTCTTTATCAGCGTTTTACGATAGTAGTCTAAAATTTCTTTTCCTCCAGCCATCAATGGCATTTCTTCCAGATCTTTTAAAGAGGCCCATTTGTAACTTTCATGTTCATTGGAGAGGCAAATATCAGGCATTTGATCGACCTGAACCTTAAGCAGATGGTAAACATAATCGACTGTTGGCTTTCTGATGTATAATGCTCCTACATATCGAACTTGCGATAGGTGCTCAAGAGAGATCCCAGTCTCTTCCGATAATTCACGAACTGCAGCTTGTTCTGGCGTTTCTTTTTTTTCCAGTTTCCCACCAGGAACCCCCCATCTGCCAGGCTCTAACTTATTGCTGGCTCTCTGCAGCAGAAGAAGCTTGCTGTCTAACTCAAGATAACAAGCCGCAACCTGTACTTGAGGTGAAAAACCTTCAGGCTTTTTTTCATGTATTTCTATATCTATTGCTTTTTTCATAGCCTCAAATAATACCCTGTATTTTCCCAAAAAACAAGAGGTGAAGCGTACGAGTCTATTTTTTTTAATTTTGTAAGAAAAACGTGCTATAATTTCTTACATAAAAATAGCAAGGTCTTGATTTTGAGTCAATTACAGATATAAATAAATGTTTATATTAGCAAAAAACCTGAAGGAGTTACTTGCATTTGTAAGAAAATGGTGGAAAAAAGCGGAAGAGGTATGTGAGAGCGCTGTTCGCAATCAAATTATGTCGATACTAGAAACATCAGCATTGAACGTATTAAACCCGAGCAGGCAAAATTCGAGTTTTTAAAAGACCCCCAAACCAAATCGCCAGTAATTCTTTTTCATTATCCATCATCACTGCAACAGGGCTTGCCTATATCAGGCGTTCTGTAAAGCTCGAGTTCGGCTCTCTGACTGATCAGTAGCGATTTCTTACGGGAGAGATGGACCCAGATTCTTATAAACGGCTGATAACGCATGCCATCGAGCAAATTGATAGGCTAACGATCCAAATGAGCGATCTGGAAGTCGCAAACACTGCTTTCGAAAAATATACCCGCTACGGGATGAGTCTTTTGAATGATTTGACTTGGTATTTTCAAGAGGCCGAAACGCACGCTCGACGAAAATTGCTTGGTTCGATCTTCCCGGCAAAATTAGTCTTCAAAGACAGAAATTATCGAACCAGCGCATTGAATCCAGCGGATTAGAAAATGAAAAAGCCGAAGACATTGCCATTTCTGAAAATGTCTCCGGCGATATGGAGCGTAACGGAGTCGAACCGTTGGCCTCAACAATGCCATTGTTGCGCTCTACCAACTGAGCTAACGCCCCAAAATTAAGAAGATTCATATCTTAATTCAGTCGTTTTTTTTTAAGCAATTGAAATCATCACTCGACACAACGTTTAACACTTAAAAAAATGCACTTGAATGTACTTACAAGATTAATCTTGCCGTGTGAAAGCTCGCAACAGCTTAAGTCGCTTCTGGATATGTTAGGCTTCTGCGATTCCTTTATCAAAAACTCCAAAAAAGATCCTGTAGCCGTAATTCTCAAGCTTGAAGGATGTGTCTTATACACCTAGTTTTTAAATAGAATTAGCTTCTTTTAAACTATCCGGAAGAATTGTTCGATCGCTCTTATTTGCCCCCAATTGCCTGTTTTGATGAATAGACACTCTCTTTAACACGTTGAATTATTCTGTTCCTTAATTTTTAAAAAGATAGAAAACAAAATAAATTCACATTGAAATCAATCGATCAACAATTAATAATAAACAAAATCAATAATTCATAAATTCAATAGATTAAAAGTATCTAATCATGATTCACCTATCGAATGCTTCCAATAGTAGACGCCTGCTTCATGCAGAACCACGGCCTACTTTACGTGAGATTTTTGTACTCTATTTAGGTTCTTTATGATTGCAGCCATCCCTTATTTCAATGGTGCCTTAACCTTGATAGATAACACCTTTAACGTATTGGGTTACTTGCCCAAATGCTCTTTGCCCCATTTTCACGACTCCGTGACAACCTGGCGTTGGCGCTATGGAGCGGCTCAGACAGTGATGGGAATCGCCCTTTTCACCTTGAGCGTCTCAGCCGAGTGCTTGAGCCGCCAAACTCAACATGCCAAATACTTGACCATTTACCAGCAAGCAATGTCTTTGGGACTTCTCTACGCCAACCATGGTGTGTTTAATGTCGCCCGTGCCATGATTGAAAAACAAGGGGGAAGTAGATTGACATTTGCCTATGATTTTTATGGCCGCAAATGGTTGCCAGCGTTAGCACCCGCTTTTGATCTGCAATCGCAATTATTTGAAAGAATCAAGCAGATATTGGATCGGCTCTATTTTGTGACCCTGTTTCCTCCGCAGATTTCATTCAAATTAAATTAGGAGTAAGTATACCACTGCAAACTCCTTGAATAATAAACAATGATGCATGAAAATCCGACCAAAACTCTAAGAATTGGATGATTCCACGTTTATGAATAGTAATCGCATCAACTCTTTTGAGTGAAAACCAAGGATTGCCATGTCATTTTTTAATGATACTCCCTTACTGCCGGATGATCCCATTTTAAGCCTGCCCATCCTCTTTGCAGAAGATCCCCGTCCGAATAAAATCAATCTTGGCATAGGTGCTTATAAGACTGCCGATGGACGTCCACTCGTTTTAACATCAGTCAGAAAAGCTGAAAGTCAAATCCTCCAAAAGCAACTTAATAAAGAATACCTACCAATTGATGGAGATGAAGGCTTCCTTAAAGAAGCGCTTCAACTTCTTTTTGGCCGCGAACACCCCATACTCCAAAGCAAAACGATTGTAGCAGCTCAAGCGATTGGAGGATCAGGAGCTCTACGCCTTGGTGGAGAGCTTTTGGCTAAGCTTGTGAGTAAAACAATTTTTCTGTCGCAACCCTCCTGGTCAAATCATAAGCAGATTTTTGAAAAATCTGGTTTAAATGTCGGCAGCTACCCCTACTTCGATCCAAAAACCTATCAATTAGACTTTGCAGGAATGTGTGAAGCAATTCGCAACATGCCTCCAGGCAGCGCCATTCTTCTGCATGGATGCTGCCACAATCCAACGGGACTCGATCCAACATTCGATCAATGGAAGGAACTTTCCGCCCTGATTAAACAGCAAAAATTGATCCCTTTTTTCGATATCGCCTATCAGGGGTTTGGCCAGGATTTAGATCAAGATGCGCAAGCCATTCGTTACTTTGCAAGCCAAGGGCATGAAATGGTGGTGGCGTATTCCTTTTCAAAAAATATAGGGCTCTATGGAGAACGGGTAGGTTTTCTTACTGTCATTCCAACCAGGCCTGATTTAGTCGCCAATATTGCCAGCCAAGTAAAGTTTTTAATTCGTTGTAATTATTCCACTCCTCCGCTGCATGGCGCCCGCATCGTAGCAGCCATTTTAAAGTCGCCAGAATTGACACAAGAATGGAAAACCGAATTAAAAAACATGTGTGAAAGAGTCAAAGAAATGCGTAAAGCATTAATTGCTGCCTTGCTCGTCAAAGCGCAAGACAAAAATTTCACTTATATGCATCATCAGAGCGGTCTTTTTTCATTCAGCGGATTAAATAGCGACCAAGTCCTTCGCCTAAGAAAAGAAGCCGCCATTTATATGCCAAGTAATGGACGCATCAACATTGCAGGACTAAATACGCAAAACATTGAATGCGTTGCAGAAGCCCTTTTATCAGTCATGTAGAACCTAAAAATAGCACGTAAGCTTGAAAAAACAATTTGCCCTTTCTTATCTCTTTATTTTTATAGCCTTACTAGTCTCTTTGAGCCTTTCCAAGCCCGCGAGCGACAAAATGAGGGGACGATCAATCGCCTTCTTTGCTCCTTTATGGGATAAGCTACTAATCGCAAAGCACTTTATTTTGCATCCCTTTCAGCCCACGCCCTCACTCACCGCCCTCTCTTTGGAAGAGATCAATCAAAAGCTTGAATTGGAAAATCAGTTGTTGAGCAATGAACTCGCTCATCTGCATCAATTATTTTACCATCAGCAAAACCTGCAAAATCAATTGAATACATTAGCCTCCATCACCTCTAAAGAGGCTCAAGCCTTGCTACCCGAATATCAAAAAATACAGCAGCGCCTTGCCAGAAATCTCAAACTCCAGATCCAAGCCGTGCCAGCCAGGGTTTTATTTCGCTCTTTTGATACGTGGAATAATTCACTTTGGATCAATGTAGGCGAGGCTGATAACCCCGCCACCGGCAGCAAAATCATTGTTAACAACAGCCCTGTTTTGATTGGCGAAGCTGTCGTTGGCGTCATTGATTATGTTGGCCAGCATCAATCCCGCGTACGATTGATTACAGATTCAGGACTTGCCCCTTCCGTTAGAGCCGCAAGAGGAGGCGAACAAGATGTTCTCGTCGAAGAGCAGGTCGAAGCTCTGTTGAATCAACTTCAACGAAAAAAAGTCAAAAGTATGCCTTCAATTGATCAAGAGCAGCTATCCAAGCTTTTGAAAAACCTCAAAGACTCTCTTCAGCCTCAAAAGAAAACATGGTACCTGGCTAAAGGGCAGCTTCAAGGCAGTAGAAGACCTATAGGAAGAGGCGATGCCTTTATTTTAAAAGGAACAGGATTCAACTACGACTTTGACGATGAAGAAGGAGGTGGGCGTGATTTGCGTACAGGCAAGCCTCTGAATGAGCAAGGATCCACAGTGCCTATTTTAAAAATGCATGATCTCTTAGTAACAACGGGCATGGATGGAGTCTTTCCCCCGGGTCTTAAGGTAGCTACAATCAATAAGATCCATTTATTGAAGGAAGGAGACTATTTCTATGAAATAGAGGCCAAGCCTTTAGCCCCCCATCTGCAAGGCCTTTCTTTGGTTTTTGTCATACCGCCCGTCGGATATGAACCAGCGGACAGTGCAAAAAATTGATTTTTCTTTGCATCTATGGTTTAATTTCGAAAGCAACACCCGTAATGTAATCTGATCCTAATGCAGGTTTTTTATGCACCCCTCCTCTATTGGCGTACTCATTCCGACTTTTCAAGCAGCAAAACACCTTCCCTTCTGCCTGCCTCCACTGCTTCAATCTCCCCTAAAACCACGCGTTCTTCTGATCGACTCTTCTTCTACAGATGGAACAGTAGAAATCGCGCGCTCCATGGGAGTCGAAACGATCGTGATTCCCCAAGCAGAATTCAATCACGGCCTTACCCGTGAAAAAGGAAGGGCTCATCTAGGCACCGAAATAGTCGTCATGATTACTCAAGATGCCTATGCAACCTCTCCTCATATGTTAGAAAAACTCATTCACCCCCTAATCAACAAACAAGCATCAGTCTCATATGCAAGGCAGCTACCTCATTTTGGAGCCGGATTCTTCGAAACATTTCCTCGCCACTTTAACTATCCATCTACCAGCCACATACGCAGCATCGACGATATCGATACCTACGGCGTCTATACATTCTTCTGCTCCAATTCTTGCGCCGCCTATCTCAGCACTGCTCTAGACGAAATCGGTGGATTTTCATCTGTTTTATTCGGAGAAGATACGGTTGCCGTCGCTAAACTTTTACACTTAAAGCATCGCATTGCCTATATTGCTGATGCTGAGGTGCGTCATTCTCACGACTACACCCTAAAACAAGAATTTAATAGACATTTTGACATTGGGCTTGCAAGGCATTCGTATCAACATCTGCTTCAAAGTGGCGGAAAAGACACCAAACGAGGACAAGCCTATGTCATGTCGATGCTAAAAACACTTGGAAATCAACACCCCTCTTTAATCCCCTATGCCATCATCCAGACAGCCATAAAATTCATTGGATATCGACTGGGACAAACCTGTACCAATGCCCCTCTCTGGTTCAAAAGAACATTAAGCAGCCAAAAGTTTTATTGGAAATAGTATCTCTGAGGATCCCTTAATGCGACCTTGTAATAACACCATATCCAACTGAAATTAATCGATACTACGCTTATTTATTTTTAAATAGATTGTTTATTAATGTTTTGCTAGAATTTGTAACTTATTATTATTAACCTGAAATTTCGAGTTAGATCGAGTTAGATATGTTCGAAGAAAGTCTAATAGCGGCTTGACTATTATCAAGGAGCAATTTTTTGGCAAATAGCTGCAAAATGTTTAAATTTCAAGTAGATGAGCCAAAAAAATCAGGTTTATAAGAGTATCTTGTGCAAGTATAATGTGTTAAGGATAAATAAGGTGATAGTTTCCAACCCTCCAACTGGTTTTTTCAAGCAATGAATGTAGTACCGATCAATCAACAGCACACACAGCCGTGGACTGTTCGAGCTAAAACGTTTGTTCAATCCGCTTCCACAATGACGCTTTTAGCTGGAGGGGCGCTAGGTTCAGCAGCTTTGCTTTACCAGCAGCCACAGCAATGGCTTTTCACGGCAACATCTGTCAGCCTTATGAGCCTGTACGCCACTCCCAAAATTTTGCGACATGGAAATACTTGGATGGTAAAGACAGCCATTGCTGTCTCATTAGCTGCTTTGGGATCGTTAGCCCTCGGTGGATCACTCGTTGCTTCTTTGACTATGGGAAAGGCGTTAATCATCTCGTATCAAATTAACTCTTTAACAGCCAGTTTGTTTTCTTCCTTTTTCTTTACAGGGTTAGTTGGCTATGCCATTCCGCATAGCTGCAGCATACTTCAAAAAGGCCATAGCATGCTGAATCACTCATACTGGCAGGCACGGTTTGCTTGCCTGACCAAGCATTTTAACAATCTTCCACAATTGGGATGCGGATTCTTACAAACGAACATTTTGCCCTATATTAGCTTATATGCAGCTTTAGTAGCCCCCAATCAATTTCAGAGTTTGTGTCAAACGCTATATATTGATCCTCAGCCCTATCTGCAGGCGGTAATTAAAAATTCTCTTCCTCCAGGAACAAACCAATTAAACATCATTCAAAGATTCTTTGGACATCTTCCCCCTGCCCAACAGCAAGATGGAGAAACCAGGGGCGAAACAATAGCTGTTGTATTAGACAACCTCAAATACATCTTAGATTATCTCAGTCCCGAAGAGTTAGATGCAGAAATCGATTTACTGTTAGACCAAAGTTGTCAAATCGTTCCACTACAGCTCTCAAGGGAGGAATTCCTCTCTCTCTTTCAAGGTTCCACACAAAGAGCCATGAATGCTAAAATTGAGCATTTCCTGAACCAAATGGCCGGCCTTCCGGCTCAACAGGAACGCTACAATCAACTGATTGCTGAAAGCGAAGGATTAAGAGTTGCAATTGAAGAACAAAGGGTTATAAATGGAGCGCCCTATTCCCAACAGCTGCTGGAGCTTGATCAGCGCTATATGCAACTGCGGTCGGAAATAGAGCATGTCCATCGACAAAGGCAGAATTGGAAAAATTTTCGCCTCGCTTTAGAAGGAATTGATCGCAATCTTTTCCACCATTTTGCCCGCTTTGAAGAAGTTGAGCAACTTCTTCAAAATCAAGCTGCGATCAGATCGTTTGAAAGCTTTTATCTATCCATGTACGGATTCAATCCTCAAGAAGAGCTGTCTTTGATTGACCGCATTCAGCGAATCACGAATCTTTTAAATGAAAATGCGGCCTTAAAAGCTTGGTCTTTTTTGGGATCCGATAACTGCGGTTTCGAAGCCGATGATTATAATGAGCTGTGCCGCTGGCTAGGAGTTCATTCATTCAATGATATCGAAGCCAAGATGGTTGAAATTGGATTAAGTACAGAAGAAGATTTATACGCTAACAATATTTTACCTCGCCAGCTGATCATTCCAAAAGATCAAATTAAGAACAGCTTACGGCAATACATTGGTGAAAGATTAGAAAGCCAAGGGACTTTTAGAAATCGAGTTTATCGAGCTTTAGCGCAAGTAAGCCAAATTCAAGTCAGCGCTATCAGCAAAAAAGTCTCCCAAGTCATTTATCGCGCAATCACCATAGGACTCATTCTCGTCCCCGTCTGTCTGTACCCTATTGCCTCTGGGATTGGTTTTGGATGCGGACTGATATACTTTATATTAAAGAGATTTGGAAGAGATTTCGGGGCAGCCGTAGGAGGAGTGGAAAATGCCTTATTCGGCGATAGAATAGCCCAAATCGTCACTAATTTTGCCACCGAACGCAACCTTTTTTCCCTTTCGTTGCAATCCAGAGAAAATATGGAAACCTTTAGCCAGTCAAATTTGTTCGGACGCATGCGCATGATTAACTTTGAAATTTTAGCGACGATGGCCATAACATACTTACCCGACTCTTTATGCCACGACTTTCATCCTATCGGCACGCTAGGACTGGGAGGATTTATTCAAGGCTCCGTCTTAGCGAAAGAGGTCATCAACCTTTTCTAGAAGAAATCTAGGCAATTGATCTGACCTGGTTTAACATCCCATGGTCAGACCAATCAAAAAACACATTAGGCTTTCTTGCTGGCCGTGAGCGCAAAGCAAGGGCCATGACAGTGATTAAGCTCTTCATAATTAATTTGAATGTCCGTAAAACCTACATGCTTGCAAGCATCTAAAATAGCTTGCCGCTTCAACCAATGGCTCGTACCACCTGGTCCTCCGCAAAACACTTTCCACGAACGAGACTTGTAAGTATATACGTGATTTTGATAGCGGAACCCTTTATAATTCGCCTCTTCTACGGCTGAAAAACGAGGCTTCAAATAGGTATTTTGATTGCAAAGCTTCGCATCAAAGTAATGCGTCCATAAAAAGACTTTTGATGCCCGTCGCGAGATTAAATCCAATAACTCCACTGGATTTTGCATGTGATAGAGCACGCCTGAAGCAAAGCAAATATCAAATGACTGCGAAGAGTGGCGCAGATATTCCATAAAATCGCCGCAAAGAAATTTCACCCGATTTAAATCCAGCACCTCTTTCGCAATTAAGCACTTCATGTAAGCCCTGGGATTGGCTTCTACCGCAGTGATGGATGCAGCTCCCTGCTTTTGCAGCATATGAGAATGCCCCCCTTCAAAGGGCCCTAGCTCTAACACCGATTTTCCTACGACGCCCCCCAATTGCTGAATACCCCACTTTACCTTGACATCGTTGAATAGGTCAGCCTCTCCCGCTTTCAAGGCTTTTGAAGGGAATTTCGAAGTCCATTCACCTCGAAAAATATCGATTGCATTTTGATGGCTTGGAGCCGTTTGAAAATATTGATCCCAAATTCCTTTGCGCATATTAAATAAAATATTGCATGAATCTTTTAATCGTTTCTGCGCAAGCTGTGCACGATTATTTAAAGCCTTTAGATAATTAACCATTGCCATCCATCTCAAGTTAAAATTAAACGGTTGTAAAACCCCACTACTACTCTGGCATGACCCTCAAGGGCCATCCCCAAATCGGCGAATATTTCTACTTAGTAAAAGTTATTCAGCAATACCTTTTTCAATGAAATAGCCCTTAGCTTAGATCTAAGAAAAAACTTCTCATGAATCGATAAATAGCTGAAAGTCAAAGAGAAAATCCTAGAAATCAGTCTATCCTGACTTTCCTAAGATAGCGCTTTAGATTTAGCATATATTAAAATTATGGGATTATTATTTTTTGGCATAAAAAATCCCATAGGACCACAACCCCTTCTTCAAGGTTGGATACTGGCAACGCGCACCATGGAGATTTTCTGTCTGCGCTGCTGTACGCAAGCCAAGCCACTCACCTATTTTAGATAAAATGATTGCGGGTCCGGCACACCAATATAAACGTTTAGAAGAAGGGATGACATGAGAGGTAATATCGTCAAATACAATGTTTTGAAACCCCTCTTGGATCAGGTAAGATTCAAAAGAGGAAACCATGGTTAGTTGGCTGACTCCCCAGCCTTTGAGCCATCTTTCCATGTCGACTAAGTCTTTGCCCATATAAGAAGCTTGATTTGCAAAGCCATCAGCAACAATTAAGCGGCCATTTCTTTTTAAAAGACGCCAAGCTTCTTTAATAAATGCTCGCTTATCGTCTGCATGACAAATGCTTTCCAATCCCCAAACAACATCAAAATAGCCGTCTGAAAAGCGGGTGTGGCAGTAATCCATGACTTCGAATGAAACCAAAGATTCAACACCCATGTCGCGAGCGTTCTTTTCAGCAGCATCAACTTGCTTTTGACTTAAAGTAATCCCAACTACCTCACAATTGTAGGTTTGGGCTAAAAAAATAGAGCTTCCACCCACTCCGCAACCAGCATCTAAGATGCGATCACTTGCATGGATGGAAGCCTTTTGAGCTAACACTTCATTCTCTCTTCTTAGAGCATCGCGAAGCGTTTTAGTGGTCTCATCCCAATAGCCAGCATGCATGGCACGGCTATGATTCAAATCCCATAAAAGCTGATAATCAATCTCACACGTATCATAGTAATGAACGATTTGATCTTTTCGCATTTTCTTTCGGTCTGCAATTAATTTGATTTTTTCAAATTCTTATCAATCACCCTCAAATAAATAGCGCAACAAATACAGTAAATACAAGTCATTTTCAGACAATAATATCTCAAAAAAAACGCATTGGGCACAAAAGCGCCGCTTATGAAAGAAGCCTCTAGAAGTAATAAGCAATGCCTAGTTTAGCTCCTTTTCCACGAAGACCATGCTTTTCCTTAGACACTGTAATGTTATAGCCCACACCAAAACTCAATGACCAATTTTCATTAAGGCTGTAATCGATTCCAAGAGAGTAATTCGGCCCGCAAGAATGGCTCTTATCAGATATGAAAGGTTTAATTTTTGTATGGGTATGACTCCAAGCATATTGGTAAAGGCCAACTAATGTCCATTTGTCAGTTAATTTGTAGGAAAATTCTAAACCAACAAAGGGGCTGGAAGAGCGGAAGCGCTCTTTTAAGTTATATAAATGAAACTCATCGAAATCGACACGCAAGTGCAAATAACTGAACGTGACGCCTACAGAGGGTAATATGGCTAATTTTTCAGTAATCGGAGTATAATGCCCGACTCCAATTGTGAAGGATGCGATCTGTCCCTGTCCTTTCCGTTCACCTAAAATAAAGCCCGGCTTTATGCATAGTCCTCGCCACACCAAAATCGTCGCATCACCTTTAATCGCACCCATGCGAACGGTGTCTTCCGTCTTTCCAGATTCGAGAATGTCAATCGAGAGAAAAGTAGGCCCAATATCAACTTTACCTTTGATTTCAGCCGACAGAGAAACACTTGCAAAAATCGCACTGACTAATAAAAAGCGGAAAAAAGTCTTTGTGATCATAGATATCCTATTATCGTTTATTTAGCTCATCTAAGGCATGATCGCATGAAACAGCATCGTCTCAGATGAATAATTTTACCATTTGACAAGCGGCGGCATCGAACAAAGAATGGCCTCAGGGTTGCCTCCCGATTGAAATCCAAATTTTGTGCCTCTATCATAAATTAGATTAAACTCGGCATAATGCGCGCGCTGCTGGAGCTGCAACTCTCGTTCTTCAGCCGTATAGGGCTGATTCATTCTTTTTTGATAGATGGGTACAATAGCTTCAATGAAGGATCGTCCAACGGCTTGCCACAATTGTAGATCAGCTTCAAAATCACCCGTATTATAATGATCAAAAAAGATCCCCCCAACCCCTCTTTCTTTTTTGCGGTGGGGAATGTAAAAATACTCTTTGGCTTGTTTGAAAAATTGCGGATATACATGAGAGCCGAATGGAACAAGAGACTCTTCAGCTATGCGGTGGAAATGCTCAGTATCTTCAGCATAAGGAAATCCCATCGGAGTCAAATCATATCCTCCCCCAAACCAATACCGATCCTCTGTTTCAATAAAACGAATATTGAAATGGGTTGTGGGAGCGTGGGGATTGGACATGTGAGTAATTAAACTTACCCCAGTCGCAAAAAAAGGCCCTTTCCCATCAGCTAATGGAAAAGTAGGACCGCCGACTCCTGACCAGTTAACAGCCGCTTTTTCAAATACATTTCCACGCAAAACAGCCATTTCGCCACCACCTTCCTGATGATGCTTCCACGGCTTGCGTTCAAAAGTGGTCGATTGTTCGAGTTCCTCAAATGCACGGATGATAGTTTGTCGCAGTGATTTTAAAAAATCGACCAGTTCTAAACGACGAGGATGTGGAAAAGACATAATGGACCTCTTTCTTTTGAAATTGGAAATCGATTTTAAAAACCCCTTTGTTTTAGAGCCAGAAAAAAACGAAGGAAATCGACCTTCTCCTAAAATCAGCGAGGCTCCTGAAAAAATCTTGCCGACTACAGCTTTCAATGAATGCATGCAAATCCGAGTAAAAAGAATGGACTTCATTGCGCTTCTTTTTTAATCTATTGAACCTGCACACAATACATCTTAAATTGACATTCAAAAACAAGCTACGGGCAGACGCTCGAATATAAAGGATGCTATTGATAGCATCCTAGCCGAAAATGAGGAGAGAGAACCATGCAAAAAACAGCTCGAGAAGGCTTATGGGGTTTTGGCTTACTGATTATGCTAGGCCTAATTTTATCTGTCTATTTAGTGGCTTCAACACTACAAACGATCATCCTGAAGCAAGGGAAAATTACAGTTAAAGGCTATGCTGAGCGCAAAATTGATTCAAATTTTACCACTTGGCAAGGGAAACTCAATGTCCGCTCAGACACGCTCACTAAAGCCTATGAACAACTTAAACAACACCTAGATGGAGTTAAAACCTATTTAAACAGACAAGGCATTGACTCTAAGGAACTTTCAATCTCCCCTATCTACACCTCGATACTCTACAAGTCAGACAGGAATGGGCATTCTACACACGAAGTTGAAGGCTACACCCTATCTTGTGATCTTACAATCAGTTCGAACCAAGTCGAACGTGTTACACAAGTATCAGAGCAGGTAACAGAATTAATTCAAGAAGGCATTGAGCTCTATTCTTATAAGCCTCAATACTTTTACACTAAAATTGACGAGCTCAAAATTGATTTGCTTGGAGAAGCTGCAAAAGATGCCCTAGCACGTGCTTCTCAATTGGCGACTAACAGCGGAAGCCAGGTTGGCCTGCTCCGCTCTGCTACCCAAGGAGTCTTTCAAATCACTCCCGCTTATTCGACAAGCATTTCTGACTACGGCGAAAACGATACATCGACTATTCAAAAAAGCATCAAGGCTGTCGTTACCATGGAATACGGGATCTATTAAATAGGCCGTTCTCAGGACATTGAATTTCAATCGGCTCAAGACTTTTTCTTTACCTTTTAAGGACCAATTTTTAATGTGAAATCAATTAAAAATTGGTCCTTCTTCTTTGGAGATACTTGCACATGAATTCAAATTCTCAGCGCCTCCTCATTCCTCTTCGTCAATTTTTGAAGAGGCTGACTTTTAATATCTTGCTTGGCGTGACGATAATCACAGTATCTCTTTTTTTGGGAATGTTGGGCTATCGCCATTTCGAAAATCTTTCCTGGATAGATGCTTATGAGAATGCAGCTATGATTTTATCCGGCATGGGCCCTGTCTTACAGCCCAAAACCGATTCCGGAAAAATTTTTGCAGGCAGTTACGCACTTTTTAGCGGAATTATTTTTTTGGGAGTCATCGCACTTATCCTGGCTCCAGTTATCCACCGTTTACTTCACCGCTTTCACGTGGATGAAGCAAAATGAAGGAGCTTTTTACCAATCAAAACGAATTTCGGATGCATCACAGTTTTTTTGCCTCATCCCAAGAAAGCTTTCCTTTGGCCAATTGACCATCTACATATAGCCATGCCAGCCCTTTCCTCCTAAAACGACTTTTTTCTGTAAAAGAAAGATCAGTCTGGTCCTTACGTAAATGAGCAATAAAGACCACAAACGCCTCATCGCCCCGTTCTTCAAAATTCAGGATTTCTAGCTTTTCAAATAGGGTCTGCATTGAAAAATGATGAATATTCGCCAACCATGACTTCTGATTGGCAAGATAGTAAGGACTTGCTGGATCTGTCGTAGCTATAATATAAGGCGCTAAATCTAAGGCATAGGCAGCAAAACGTGAACGCATCAAAGCCAGCGCTGTTTCTGGGATTTCTCCGCGATGGTAGCGTTGACAACACATTGGATAAGATTTTCCGCTGCAGCAGGGACAGAGCCGATCTTTCATTTTAAACCTGAATGTTGAATGTAATTGTAACTAGGGCGAGTTAAATTGCTATCGCCTAAATTCAACCTACCTAGGAAATAATCTTGAATGTAGGCATTATGAATTTTGATGACATGCCCTACAAGCATTATCAATCTAATGACACGCCCTTTGCAACAGGTTTTCGCATGCACGACTCAGCTCAACTGTCCCACTGGTTATCACTTGCCACTAAGATCGCCCATCAAGCAGGAACCATTCTAAAAAAATATTGGGGAAATCTACAATCTATCCAAGAAAAAGACTTCCCGGGCGATCTTGTCACAGAAGCAGATAAACAATCAGAGCAGCTCATCGTCAATGCTTTGCAAAAAAAATTTACAAGCCATCAAATTCTTGCTGAAGAGTCTGGACTTTTCACAACAGAATCGGAGTTCATCTGGGTAGTGGATCCGCTCGACGGCACAACTAACTATGCCCACCAATATCCCATGGTTGCCATTTCTATTGCTCTTCTCCATCAGCACATTCCCCTCATTGGGATCGTCTACAATCCTCTAACAGAAGAGTTTTTTTCTGCCGCCCAAGGACTTGGCGCATACTTAAATCAAAAACCTATTCGCGTTTCTAACTGTACCTCTCTAAAAGATAGCCTGCTGGCAACTGGATTCGCTTATGATAGAAGAGAAACAGAGGATAATAACTATGCAGAATTTTGCCGCTTTACTCACTTAACCCAAGGCGTGCGTCGAGCAGGATCAGCTGCACTAGACCTAGCTTACGTAGCCTGCGGCAGACTGGATGGCTACTGGGAACGGGGGCTAAAGCCTTGGGATATGGCTGCAGGCACCTTACTTGTGCAAGAAGCAGGCGGAAGAGCCTCCAGCTACAACCTGGATCCTATCGACTGGTCATCAGGACGCATCCTCGCCTCAAACAGCTTTTTACATGAGAAAATGAGCCAAGAGCTTCTATTTCCAACCCAATTTAAAAAATTAAGACTCAACTAACACAAGCAAATAAATAAAATACTTACGTTTTTAAAAAGTTGAGACTATTATTTAGTTTTTAATAATTATCTTAAAAGCAAAAATAGTATGGTAAACGCCGTTTCTCTCGCCTCCTCCTATCTTCCCCCAATGCCTCACGTGCAAGAGTTACGCCGGGCAGCTTCGCTGGGTGCGCTAGCAGCAGCTGCCTTGAGTTCCATTGCACTCGCTTATTATCACCCCGACAGGTGGATACAAGCAGCAGCTCTTACAGTCAGTGTACAAGCCCTAACTCTTCCTGCTCTAATTAAAAAGGCAAAAACTGATTGGCTAAGACCCCTATTGATCGCATCAATGCTCGGTACCACTTGTCTTCTGAGTGGTGGCATGATGGCCAGTGTTTTTAAACATAGTGCGGCTCTCCTAGGAACTTTAAGAGGGGCCCGCTTCACAAGTACCGTTAATGAATTCATGTGGGTTAGCAGTCTGATTGGATACGGGCTTCCTGCTTGTCAAGTCATCTTTGATAAAATGAAGGAGCTTGCACAGTTTTCCCAATGGAGTGATAAACTTCGCCATTTAAAGACACATTTAGAACAAGAGTTTGGAAATAGGAGAGGATATTTGAGTCAGATGGTACAAGGCAGCTTGATGCTCGCCATACTGGCTTTGCCGAATTTGATTCAACATTGCTTGATCAGTCTTTGTTTGCTTTTAAGAGTCGATAGTGTTCCTTCGTTATTGATGATGGAGGCAAGTTCGACATCTCGTGGAATTGAACGCTTGAAAGAGATCATGAACACTCTCAAGTTCTTAAATCGCGTTGCTGATTTTTTCTCAATATCACTTGCAGACAATGTAAGAGAAGCGATCCATAGCCAATTAAAAACAGCCTTATTTCAAATCGACAGCGAAAGAGACCTGCAAAAAGCCTTTGCTCTTTTACAAAATGATTTAATTCCCCTTATTCCTTCCTGGCAGACACCGGAACAAATGATCGACTTATTTCAAGGCGAGTTTTTAATTGTCCTGAATGCTAAAATTGAGGCATTTATTCAAGACATTGAAAGCGATACAGGAGCGAGAAACCGACTCATTCTGGATTACGAGGTATTCGAACAAGAACTGCAGGCTTTTGAGCAGGCTCGTACCAATCGAGCCCCTCGACAAGAGCTCTTAACCAGAAGAGATCAACTTCTGCCTAAACTTGCCCAGCTAAGAGCAGCCTCCGAGAAGCTTCTTATGTCTAAGCAAGTATGGCAAAATTTTTTCAATTTTTTTCAACTTGTCGAAGAAGATGCTTTGCTTCGTTTAACAAATCCGCAACGCCTCATGAACTTCTTTGAGGAGCATGCTCCCGATTTTCTACGCATTCGAACTATCTATCACTCCTTGACAGGAGAAATAAATCAACGTTTTCAGCGCTGCATCAATTTATTAGTAAACGAAGAGGAGGCTGAAGAAGCTGTCTCCGCCTGTTTATTTTTAGGTGCCGAAAGATGTGATTTCAAGATAGGAGATTATCAGGACTTGCAAAGATGGCTAAATATACATTCAATGCCTGAAATTGAAGATAGGTTAAATGCTATCGGCCTGCAATTTGAAGAGGATCTATACATCAACGGCATCATTCCAAGAAGGGGCTTGATCGATAAGCAAGCTATAAAAACCAATCTTAAAGCTTATATTGACCGGCATCTGGAAAGAGAAAGAAAATGGACAACCCGCTTGTATAAATCAATCTCGCAATTGAGGCAGACAACCCCTTCGCTTAATGCTATGGTCGAAAGAATCATCCAATTTACCTATGCTGTTTATTTAAAAGGCCTGATTTTGCTCCCTGTTTTGCTGCACCCTGAAGCAGCAGCCCTTGGTTGTGCGATCCCTCCCTTAGCGGCAGTTGTACGTCTTTCCCCCTTTTTAGAGAGACTCTCTTCGCGTGAAGACATGCGAGTGTTTATTTCATCTGCTCGCCTGTGTGCACGGCTAAATCTCATTACAATTACCTCTTCAGAATTTAATCGAACAACATTTGATAATGGCAATTGGATAGCTCGTACACGCCTTGTATACTGGATGGCTGTTGCAACTTTTCTCTTGAATTCGTCGTTTGGAAGCTTTCTAGAAGGAGTTGAAATCGGAAAAAACCTCGTGAACCGCTTTAACGCATAGATATTAGATTGCTTTCAAACTTCATTTAGGACAGGAAAAGGGATTAACACAGAGGCAGAGAGTGACACTCTGCGCTAATCCCTTTACCCGTGCCTCACTGTAGGCTTTAGACTTCTAAACGAGGGCCTGACGCAGTTACCAAGACCTTCGCCAAGGCATCCGTTGTATAGGCAAAAGGAAGAATCGACAAACTGGCAATGCGAATTTGGGAGGCATCGGCCCCTTTTTTAATCGCAGCTTGAATGGCTTGATTCTTCAATCCATCGAGTACAGCCTCCCGCTCTTTCAACGATACCACGCTATCGATTACACCAGACACTTCCGCTAATCCAGCACCATAAGCATTGGCTATGCCCGCTCTTTCAGGAATAATCCCTTCCAACTCAAAAGCTTCAAATAAGGGTTGAAGTAAAGAGGCTCCACCGCCTACAACAATGACTGGTATCCCCTTGCGCTTGCCTTGAATGACTTTGATAGATTGATAAACTTGTTTACACACATGTCTGATTACAGTTTGTGCCTCATCTGGCTTCAATACAATCTTTGACGGCATCCCTCCGCTAACACTAAAGTGGCCCGCCGCGACTGCCGCATCTGTAAGAGTTAAAATAGATCCTCCAAATACTTGAGAACTCGTTTTTAGATATCTAGCAACGCTATTTGGACCAATTTGAATATCGCCTGCCTCCCAATTTTTAATTAAACTTCCTCCGCCTAAGGCTAAAGAAATCATGTCAGGCATGGCAAAGTGCAATGGTATTCCACCAATGGTTGCAGCCTGCAAAGAAGAGCGGGCATACCCACCCTCTATCAATCCTATATCGGTCGAGGTCCCTCCAACGTCCACAACAATGGCTTCATCTAATCCGCAGAGTCTGGAAGCTCCAATAAACGAGTTCGTCGGTCCCGCTCCAATAGTTTTAATGGGAAATAATCGAGCTTCGGCCAGGCTCAAAAGGCTTCCATTATTTTGAGTCAGCCACACAGAGGCGCAAATATTGAGATCCTGAAGAATCTGTTCAAGCTGGGCAAACCCCTGCACAATCACTTTTTTGAGAGCGGAATTGAGCAAGGTTGCATTTTCCCTTTCAATCAAACCGATCCCTCCAATTTCATGCGAGAAGGAAACTGGAAAATCACTCCCAGCCAATTCCTTAACCAAGCATCCTATAAGCCTTTCTTGCTCACCATTTAGCGGTGCAAATGCGCCTACAATGCTTATGGCCTCAACACCTGCATCCAACAACTTTTCAATGGCGTCTCTTGCTTGAATCAGGCTGAATCGCCTTGAGCCTCTTGCATCGCATTCATACCCGCCATCAATTACTTGTGTGGCTCCGATGACCTGCTTTTGCAAGGCTCTTGGCCATCCAAATCCAGGTGAAGGAGAAAGAGGCTTAGCATCAGAAATTCTAATCAACCCGACTTTCAAAAGCTGACTCCCCTCTAAAATCGCATTCGTTGCATGGGTCGTTCCCATGATTACAGTTTTGATGCAAGCAGAGCACAAGTTGGCCTGTTGAAGGACATTTTGAATGATGCCTTTGACTCCATCTGTTAATGGATGCGTCGTTGTCCCTTTCGCCCATGCTGCCGTTTTTCCGCTAGCATCGAGTAATACGGCATCTGTATGCGTACCTCCAATATCAATCCCTATCGTATACATGACCATGTTCCTTTACTTATGTTTGCCAATAGATTCAAATCCAAATACCTCAGGGCCTACACAAGCAAGTCCTGCCGCCGTCTGCCAAATGACAGGTGCCGGGAAAGTACAAACGGAGACGGACAGCCCATACCTTAGCCTTTCTATGGGCACGGGCATGCCATTTTCTTCATCAAAAAGAGTGATGATGGTAGGCGTCGTCGCTAAGTAGCTACCATTGTGTTCGACGGCCAAAAATTCATTCTGGTAGTGAATTGCCCATGTTTGCTGGCCTTTTTCTACGACAGCTTTTCCTTTTAAAAAGGAATCTTCAAGTCTAGAATCGATATCTACTAATGTACCAGAAAACAGCACCTCTCCTTGCCAGGGTCGGATAAGTTCCGCTAAAGAAATACCCCCTTGTGCTAACACAGCTTTTCCAATTTCGATGGCTAATGAAAGCATTCCCTTGATCAAGGTTTGCTTAGCTTGCTTGCCTTTCATCGGATAGGTACAGACTGCAGCACTAGCACCCATCGCTGTAGTCAGAGCCCTCAGTTGTCTTTCCATCTGATAGTCATCTTGAGAAGAGACAACGGCATGATTGCCTACACTGTCGGCAATAAATGCAGGAGATGGGGAGAGGCCGGCGAGACGACAGACACTCATGTGCATCTCTGGAAATGCTCTGCCGAAGGTATCTGCATCTAAAACTGGCAGCCCAAGTCGCCCTGCCACAGAAAAAGGAGCCATCGCATTCGATCCTCCAATTTCAAAAGGAAGGATCGCCGCTACAGACAGCTTAAAATGCGCTTGAATCAACTCAAAGAGTAAAGGAAATTCGAGTCCGCTTGGAAGTTTTTCCAAACAGACTAAAGGCGCCCCCATGTATCCAATAGGTACAACTAAATCTTGATCGTCTATGTCACCCACTTGCAACAGAGGAACTGGGCCATAGAGCCCGATATTTTCTTTGGCGATGAGCAAGTCATAGGCCGGATCGCCCCCGCCTCCCGATCCCAAGACATTTGCTCCTACGGCTAAGGCCTCTAACTCTGCTTCTCCAATGGTCATTATGTTAAGCGTTTTCACAGCTTCTTTCCTCCAGGAAAAATTGATTTTTTATTCTCTGTACAAGCCTTTGCAAAAAATAAGAAACGATTAAGGTAAAGGCAGCAACCAATCCCGCATCCAGCACCGGAGCACCCGACCCAGCTAGAGATAAAGGATCAAGCCAAGAGCGTAAGCCAACGACAATTCCGGCCAGCCAGGCCAGCCAAGATAGGGCTGGATTCGCTGCATAGCCGCTTGATTCCAAAAGATAGGCTGTTAGAATAATCCCGCCCATAGCGACAACAAAAATGCCCATTAAATCTAAAACGGATGCAAAACTTTCCAGCAAGGGAATGGTGATCAATCCAAGCCCAATGAGCCCAGCAATTCCCATCGCCGTACTAAAGGACAGTTTTTTGGATAAACTTCGCAAGCTCAATAAAGCCGAATAGAGATTTACATTATTCGTCGTCCATCCAGCAATCAGCATAAAGAGCACAACCCACACTTTCCATCCAAATGCAGCTGAATAAGAAAGAGCCTCTCCAATTGTTGCTGCATGTGTTCCATGATAAAGGAAAACACCCGCTAGTTGAACAAGCGGCATGGCAACAAGATAAGTGGAAATAGAGGCCCAAACAACGGCTTTTGGATGGCTGGCGTGCCTATAAAAACTTGGCAGATCAATTGTCGCTGCAATGGATGACGCAAAGACAAGGGAAACTCCTTTACCATCCCACCAGTTAGCAGGGATCTTGACCATTTGTTCGATTAATGGAGTCTGATCAACCAAATAAACCGCATAGCCAATTGTAAAAACGAGCAGAGGGACGCAAAGATCGGCCATGCGAGTGAGAAAAGTTAAGCCCCAAAAAGCTCCCATGATTATTAAACAGGCCAAAATCAAGCTAAAGATTAGTATCCATTCTTGTGAATTAGCTGAAAAATGGGGATCTAACTGTTTGACAAGCTGGTAGAGATCTGTTCCCATGCACTGCGCCTGGATGGCAAACCAGCCAAGCATCGATAAGGCAAGAGTAATTCCAAAAAAAACTCTTCCATAACTGCCAAAGTAGAAAAACGCGTGTTCAACTGTTGTCGTCTCTCTTTTTAAACTTAAAAAGCCGGCAACTAAAGCCAATCCAAAAAGAAATAGGTTGCCCCATACTATCGACCATACAGTCGAAGCTGGATCTTGATACTTGGCTAGTTCATAGCCAACTAAGAGCAGGGGGAGGCAAATAGCTCCCCCTACTTGAACGCTGGCCAATTGTCGCCAGTTTTGCCTTTGTAGTGCATTTTCCACTGATTGACTCCTATGCCATTCATCTATTTTAAATCTATCCATTTAGCCGTCTGCAAATAGAGTTTGTCGGCTTCATCTTTCATTTGACGCTTAAATGTATCTGCAAAAATATGAGAAAGAATCAAAAGAGATTGATCATGGAATGCACAGCCACTCGCCTGCGCCTCCAGCTTGAATCGATCGAGTTTTTTACCCTCTTCAACATATTGAGAGTCTTTCAGGATTGGAATGACCTCAGATGGTTTTTGATCCAAACTCTCTGCATCACTCGTATACTGCTTATGCTGCGCCCCATCCAACTGGCAAAAGTGAAGGAAATCAAACCCCTTCATGAGCCTTGCGAGATAGTCACAGGTCTTTTCTTGCTGCACCTTCTTTCCACTTCTTTTTCCTTCTACAACAATGACGGGAAAGTCCGCGCCGTCATTCGGTAAAAGCGACGGTTTAAAAGCTTTTGTCTTTTGATCCGGTATGAGCAAAAAAGCGGCTTCAAATGGTGTAGATGGCTCTTGATAGCGATGTGCATGCATGCATTGCTTAATCTTTAAGAGCACGACAATGTCTTTTTGGCTGCAATAGTGGAAAACCGACGTTAAGCTGTAGTAGTCAGGCAATTCGACTTTGCCATCTACCTCCTTTTTGTTTGCAACCAACATCGTGTGATTAAAAATGTCTCCGATGGCTTGCATTTGGTCGATGACAAAATTGGCGGAAGCAAGCGTTAAATGCTTCTTGGCAAGTCGATACACCTCTTTGTCCAAGAGATTGCAATTCAATGCTTGTTTACTTACTTTTACGACATGCTTAAGCGCGTATTGGCTGATCCCATTTGCAAGCGTCGTCTCTTTATAAACGGCATCCTTTTCGGCTAATACCTCCTCGCAGTCTGCACAAGCCACTTTGTCTGCTGCCTTGACCTGCTTATAATCTTTGACCAATGTCAGCATAAAAGCATTAATGGCATAAATTAAAGAAGAGGGAAGCTCTACTGACAAGTCAAATTGAATAATGACCTTATCCATATCAAATTCAAAAGACGTTGACTGTTGAGAATCCTGCAATGCGTGAATGTCTTTAACAGGTGTTAAAAACTCGGACCCATTACCCAACATTTTTTTGCCTTTTTGACACCAAATCACAAGCTTTTCATTCAATGCCGAAAGAGTCGTTTGTTTTTCTTTTAATGACTCCTGAACCAAACAAAGTTTTTCCATAAGGACTGAAGAAGGTGCTAAAAGCTCTTTAGCCAGCATCACCAATCTAAAAGCTCTCAAGTGGCAGGAGCAGTCTGTTGCTAACGCATCAAAAGAACTCAATTGTCCTTTCTTAAGCAAGTCCAACGCCTCATAAGCCAGGCCGTACATAGCCGTAATCGCGTTTAGATTTTTTTGAAATATGCCTGGCTTGCCTAAATCAATTTTTTTGACGGGTAAAAGTAACTGGGGGAAAAGCACTGGAGCTTGATTCCCTGAATGAGATTGTATATTCACAATTAATATCCTTAAAATAAACGTGTTATATAAAAAATGTATTTTTATCGGCAAAACCGTGCGCATGCCAAGCCGGAACCATGGCGCCATCTGCTGTAGAGCATGAAGTAGAGCATGAATAGGTGCTCGCTATAGTTTCGACTTAGCATCAACCTAGGTCGTAGGCAGATACCTAAAACTTAAGGCTCTTCAAACCAAGTTGCTAATGAACGAGGCTTTTTAGCGATTCAAAAATGTGAAAGGGAAAAATGATTACGCGTTGCCGCGACCGCGCAAAGAAGTGCGCGCGAAGACAAAAATAAAAGACATGCAGATTTGGATAACACAGTGGCTTGCAAAGAGGAGGGGCCTTTGCATGGCAGCCTTGATTTGACTAGGATAAAACATATTAAGCCCTTAACAATTAGGTTTTTAGTAAAGACAACATTTAAATGATTTGAGGCTACATGCCTTCAGAATTACCGACAAAGCAAAGATAAGGCTCTTTGAGAGCTTAGCTTTCATTTTTTTTAATTAGGCGAATAAAAAGTAAAAGAGGGGAATAGGTATTTACGCGTTGCCGCGACCGCGACCGAAAGAAATAAAAGAGGAAAAGAGGAAAAAAGAGAAGCAGCCAGATGCACATCTTTTGCACAAGCTTGCGCTGGCAACAGCCCCTTAGGATAAGTGGAGAGTAGATGTGAGTGCTTCATAATATGTTCAATTTAATGGTAATTGATGACTTCGATTATAATCATCTCCATTATTTAAAGTCTAATTTTTTTTAAAACAAGCTTTTTTAGTATCTCTAATGCAAGGCTAGGCATTTGGTACGTAATCCTCGATAATTGTCACTTGAAAGCCCCCTTCACCATGCGTAATTTGACAATCACTTGCATCTGCCACATGGCTTCCAAATAGCTGCACCAAAAAAGTCAGCTCCTTTTTGCGAACTGCAAGATCTTTAAGCGTCGGGGTGGTTATGATTGTTTTCAACAGCTTCTGCTTCATGCCAGCTTCAACCTTTTGCCCGTCTAAATACAAGAGCTCTGTCTTTTCTTTGTTTTCGACTAGCTGCAGCCTTAAAAATGAGCAAATTTGAGTAGCCGGCAAAACATTTAAATAATCGACTAATTTCTCATATTCCTTTTCATTTAAAAGCACCTTCAACTCCTCAAGTTGCTTTAAATCATTCTCAGCCTGAATTTTAGCCATGTCCGCCAAGATAAATGCCATTTCATTATTGGAAATTACAAGACCTGCCGGTTTTTCATTGCACTCTTCTGCTAAGAAATAAACCCCATCTTCAGCCCTGACAATGTAATTTTTCCACTTATCCTCATCTTGGAAAACAGAAGGCATTCGCAACGGCATCATGGGTTTGCTCAATGCAGCCTCTTTCAATTCATCGCCTTGCAAATGCTTCATTGGAAAAATAGACTGCTCTCCAAGCAGGTGAATAGCCTTACTCAGCTCAGTTTTGGAATAAGTTAAATTGAGGGATTCTAAAACAGCCATTGCCTCAAGAATCCTTTTCTGCTGCTTTTCAGTGATAAGAATACCGCTTGGAAAAACTAAAACCTCATCTCCTCGCTTGATGTAATAGCTCTTCATCAAGGCCTCAACATAAGAATGCACGTCTTCTCTTAGTTTATTCTCTGCCTGCCGCTCAGGATTCGACAAGGCGAGAGAGTCAAGCGTAAGCACATCATCAAAGCTCTCTTCTACAGCAATTTTAAGGGCATCATATTTTTTATCAATCTCTTGACACATTTGAAGCAGCTTGGCAACCAAATGATATTTAGCCGTGGCTGCTAAAACATCTCGTGTATCTTTTTCGGTTAATAAACGCCCGAAAGCGTCCCTTAAGCCCCTTGTTTCAGGATCTATCGTGAATAATTCATTGAGCTCCAGCTTCACAAGCTGCTGGGCTTCTAGTGGATTGTACATGACCTTGTCGTAAACAATGCCGACCAAACTTGTGACCAATGGCAAAGGGAGTTGCCCTCCAATACCCGCCAGCAACGACATCATGGGTACAACTGTCTGTGCAATGGTCAATTTTGCAACATCAGCCACTTTAGGTTGAGGGATTTGATAGAAGTAATCCCAAATAGACGCACCAGGTTGTGGCTCGAAAAATTTGCTAACAGCAAATTCAAATGTTTGATCGCCCCATTCCTGCCCATGCTTTTGCAAGACCGTCTTGCCAATCAATTTTCCGGTCGTTTCTCGCTTCGGTAAATAATGGCTAATCTGTCCCCATAGCGTGGGCTCTTTAGACTCACCCACGTACTGCTCCCCAATTTTATTTCCAATGAGTCTCAAAACAACTTGGTTGTTAGACGTTTGAGTTGGCTCCATCCATTAGCCCCTAAATTAAAAAAATCTTAATAAAATCATCGCATGTCTTGATCTATAATATCAAAATTTTTTATCAGCTTGCATTTTGGGGAAATGAGTCGATTATCTGACATAAATGGCCAGGCGTGCCCATTGATAAAGGCAAAAAAAATCCACTCCCTAGGTAAATCAAGGAGATGATTTAACAATGTTACAACAGCATCTGTCAAAGATCTAATTTGAGCTCTTCAGCCACTACAGAATCCTCTGCGCTTTTAAACCAATTAGATAGAAAAACGACATCTCCTCCCTCTTTCTTCCTTTCGACATCAATCGTTTGATTGCTCCATTTTTGTCCATGCGTTTGGACAATATGCTCATCAATTATTTTCCCTGCCGTTTCTTGAGTTGGGAAATAATAAGCGATTTGACTCCACAAACTAGACTTTTTAGGCTCAGGCTTAACGCCATAGTTATCCCCAATCATCTGTCCAATTTCTATCAAAACCACTTGATTATTATATGTTTGAGTTGGCTCCATCTATCATCCTCTTAAGTAAACAGTAATAAAATCATGTATAAATAGATTTAAACAAGCATTAAGATCTAACAAATATTGAACGTGATTTTATTTAAGTTTTTTATTTAATAAATATCTATTACTAAGACACTACAGATACTAAGACACTACAGATTTGTTTATTTTTTAGAGGAAACATGAAAAAGACTGAATCCTTCATGGATAGGAAAAAGCTCGATCGACTGTCTGTCAATCGAGATATGAAGGAATTAGACTAAACTGGATGAAGGGCTGCATCGAATAGTTTTCCAGAGAATTCGAAAGCCTTCTTAGCTTCTGCGGCAAGTTCTTTTCTTTGCAGATCATTTAATGGCATTTGATTCATTTTAACTTTAAAGAACTCCTTAAATGCCCAAGCGTTCTTCTTGTCATGCTTTGTTAATAGGGAAGCAAAATCGTAAAACTCGATAGCATCCGGCCATTTTTTCTCGAGGTGCTGTTTTAAAATCATTCCCCCTGATAAATCTCCCAAATATCTGACATAGGCGTGAGCAACGAGTAGGAGCGGGGTGGAGTCGGCTAAATGATTGAGATGCAGGACATAGTCATTTGCTGATTGGGAGCATTCGATCGGTCTTTGATTGCATGCTTCTCTCAGCAGTTTCAAATCCCTTTGCAAACCATTTTCTCGGCATAGCTCTTCAAAATAGATAGTTTGGATATGAGGAGTCTTCTTGAGATTCGCGCGGAGCCCATCTTCTAGGGATTGATAGATGGCATGCAAATCGACTAAGTGCTGCAGATAATGCTTACCCTCTATGCTATCTGAAAGGATTTGTTTGACAAACTCATGCTGCTCTACCTCTTTATGGATAGTCTTCGTCTCTGATTGAAAGAGTTCAGACAATGTACGGTCGCCTTGTGTCGTTTGTCCGAAACTAAATAAACCTTGAAATACTTGCATAGATTAGCCTATCAGTAAGATAATTTAAGGATGCCCATTTTTAGATTTAGGTTCTTCTTTGGCCTGCACTTCGGCAACCATATTTTGATTTTCAATGGGAAAGGTCGTGTTGGCAGCAATCTGCAATTGCCGCCAGGCGCCCCGGTCAAACCATCCAATGCTTCCATTCCAAAAAAAATAGAAAGAGACGACTCCCCAAATGGGAAGCAACAAATAGGTCCATAAAAGAAATTTTGGGACTTTAGCATCAAATGAAGCAATGCCGGGATCGCCATAGAGCTCGATTTCACCAGGAAAATGAGGGTCTTGAACCTTGTCACTACCTTTTTGTGTCATGTTGATTCTCCCTTTGCAAGTCTGCCTCCTCGTTCATCATTTGATATTTTGCCTCTTCATCCATTCCTAGGCGGCCTTTTTTCCACAAATAAAAAAATACGAGAAAAGAGCTGCCAACTATGCTGATGACAAAGCTATAGTGCAATAAATTACCGTAGATCCCAAATCCATCGACGACTGCCAATATTTTCATTTTAACACCCGCTGCCCTTCGATGATTTCTTTAGTTTTGATTGGATCCTTGCCGAGCCACCAGGCTTGCGTAGGAGCCGTGATACGCGTTCCCTTCGTCATCATGTATTGATAAATGGCTTCAAAGCGGTGATTGGGAATACCGATCGAACTCTTGCCAGTCCCCCGTGGATCATTATCAAAAAAGTGCTGGAAGGAGGGCATAATGGAACCGGCACTGGCCGTCTTTGGCGCCCAAAAGTGGGCCTTATGCCAATCACGGCTAGGCTTTTTAACGCCTACTCGCGAAATATCAGGGCCGATGCGGCGCGTACCAGCAAAGGTAATTTTTTGATAAATATATTCGTTTGCAGACGAAGGCGGGGCCGGGAATGAATCAGAACCATTCAAAACAGTATCTTGAATCAACGTACGCGTTTGGTCCGTATGGCAATACCAACAACCTTCCACGGCGTAAATATGCTCTCCAAGATAGATGAGCTCCTCCCTAGAATGGAATCCCATTTCTGGACTCTTCAGCTCTGCTAAGCTTTGAAGAGGACGCCCATTTGGATCATACCGCCATCTTTGAGTGTTTCCAACGCGGCTCGTGCTAATGCGAAATTCTTGCGGATTTTGAGCATAAATAACTCCATAATCTTGATGATAGGGATGTTTTACGCTCTCATCTAAAATGGCAAAATTTTCATCAACCCAGTTTTGCAAGATTCCTCCATAAGGCTCAAAAGAAAAGGCCTCTTCAACCCCAGGATCGTAGAGCTCTAACACTTGAAAGGTCACCCTTTCTTGAGGCTTATCACTCTTTTGCGACTGTTGGGCAGATTGCGAAAGTTGCTCAGCCCGCACTTTAGCCTCACCTTGCGGCTCGCGCAACATCAAAAGGCGGGACGTCAGTTTGAGCTGAGGATCGCCAGTGCGCGTGATATACTTTTCAAGCTCTTTGGGAGCAACCAAACGGAGATTATTAGACTCTTTGAAAGCCAAGAGTGTAAAATCCTGCTTCAAATGACGCACATACTGCAAATCTGCCCCGCCAGTCGATGCACTGCTGATATAAATGTTTGGATCTTCAACCTTATACATCTGCACTTGATACGGACTCGAAGGGCTCGTCCAAGTAGAATCGACATAGGTAGGCGCAACTAAGACCACTGCAACTGAAGTGGAAAATAGTAGAATCACCCCTATAATAACCAAAATGGCAGACTTATCCAACTTGTGTATAAAATGGGTATGGGCCGGCTCTTTATGAGGAGTAGCCTGCTCCTGTTTGCTATTGTCTGTCATACTGTCACTCTCACTTCTCGCGGCGTATCCACTTGCGATGCAGATTTTAAAACGATTGTGTTAAACATGTTGACTACAAAGATAATATTACCGAATAAAATGACAATTCCACCAAGCCCTCTTAAAATCCACCAGTCGCGCATATCGGCCACGGTTTGTATGAAAGGCAGGCGCGTTAAGTTATCGTGAAATTCGGCGTAAGAAGAGCCATCTGCCCAGTTCGCCCACATGAGACCTTGTAAAAATCCTCCTAGCCAGAGCGAAAACAGAAATAACAGGCTGCCCCATAAATTTAAGGCAAAATGCCAATCTGCAAGCTTGTTTGACCAAAGAGGTTTTTTAACTATAGTTGGAATCGCTTGATAAAGCCCTGCAATGGCAAAAAATGTAAATGTTCCATACAGCGAAATATGAGAATGCCCAATGATCCAATCGGTTTTAGATGTGATTTCATTGACGTTGCGTAAAGATTGCAATGAGCCTTGGGCACAAGTAATCAAATAGAAAATATTACCCATCATCAAAAAGCGGATGGGAGCACTTTGCAGGTATTTACGCCAATCTTTTTGCAGGGTCGCAAATAAGTTATATACGACCGTCCAAACTGGAATAAACATCCAAATCGAAAAAACAATTGAAGTCGTCTGCAACCATTGCGACATAGGACCGTGAATGATGTGGTGTGTACCAATCCAAGCATAAATAAAGGCAATCGACCAAAACCCAATCATCGATAGACGGTGGCTATAAATGGGCGTATTCGCAAGCTTAGGAAGAAAGTAATAGGCTGTAGCCAATCCCATTGGGGTATAGATGAGTCCAACCAAATTGTGTACATAGAACCAGCTAACGTTGACTCTAGACATCCCTTCCGGAACCCAGTTGATGGCCACGCTGCCTGCCAAAACAACAAAAGTCGTCCAAATGATCGTTCCCATGCTATACCAAAGGGAGACATACAGCTTTTCAAAACGGCGGTTAGATATTGTCATGAAAAAATTGACTACAATCATGACCCATGACCCAATAAAAATAAATTTTACAGGTATCCAGGAAACCCAATTGGGCAGCTCAGCATATTCCCAACCAAAGTTTGTCCCCCAAGGATAAGAATTCACTCCAATAATTAAAGCAAACCACCACAAGAGAGCGCTCCATAGCGCAAGCTTCTGGCTCCATAACGATACACCGCACAGCCTTGGAATAAAATAAAGCATCAATCCAATATTCACCGATAAGAGCCATAAAAGGGTAACTGTCCCGACATGAACCGGGCGCACGCGACCAAAATGAATGTACTCGCCAGCAAAGTAGTCGGGAAAGATAAAACCATTAAAGGCAATAAAGACTCCAATTGTCATTCCTACAATCATGAATAAAATGGAAGGATATATAAATAGCTTCGCAGCTCTATCGTCATATGTAACCATGCAACACTCTTCTTTCGTCTTGAGATTTTGGTGCCGTTCAGTCTAAGCAGTAATCAAAGTCCCTTTAAACCAAATTTACAACCTTCATGGGCAGCAAATAGGGTTTAAAGCAAGAGTAAACAAAATTAGCACGATTATTTGCCAGCCTCTTGCCTCATCAGTTTGAACCATGCCGAAATTACCAATGCTTTGGATGGCCCACTTATACTCTTTTATTGAATTATACACAAAATAGATGCTCTTTTTACGATCATTTAGAGCTCGATGGCGTCTTAGTAGCTTCAGAAGACAATTTCAAAGCTTGTAAGATGCTGTATTGCTTGCCAATCGACCGCATCGCCTCTTCTGTATCGGTGATTAATCTGGCCTTCAGTTTATTGAAGGCATCTAAGTCGGCTTGATTCGAAGCTAGCTCTTCGCGCCGCTGGGCAGAGATGATTTTCCCCTCTAGGAGCTGCTGCTCTTTTGCCAACTCATCGATTTTTTCATCCAATTCTTGTTCGATCTTTTTGCGCAATTCGCGGCTCTTTTGAACCAAGTCGCCATTCTTCTTTAGCACTAATTCTTGATTGTCAAAGCTATAACGGGCGGCTTGAAGGCGAATGAGGCGATCATAATTTTCTAAGGCAGTTTCACCCGCATTTTTAGCAATTAAACTAACGCCCAAATTGTAGTAAAGATCCCGCTCCCGCTTTACCTCCGCCTTCATATCAACTAAAAGCTGATCTTGCTGTTTCATTTGCTTAATTTTTTGCTCGACTTCCAACCGTTTTTGGTAAAGCTCTGCCGCTTTTTGAGGCGATTCTTTTCCTTGCATGACAAGGCTTGCTTGCTGCATTTGCTGCTGCTGAAGTTCTTTTTCCTGTTGCATGGCTTGTTTTAATTGCTCATTCCTGGCAACTCGAGCTTCTTCTAGCATTACTTGAGTCGTTTCAAATGCATAGTAAACGGCTTGATCTAAAGCTATCCGCCGGTCCCGCTCTTCACTGAGCGTGCGAATAAACATGACAAGCTGCATGCGTTGCAATGAATTTGTGTAATCCCCCCAAGAAGTCATCGATGTGCCCGGCACCCCATATTTAATCGAGCGGATTAAGCGCAAATCATCTCTCGATTGAATCCAATCAAGATTGGTCAGCATGCGCGGCTTGGCATCCTGCATCGCCTGCCCTCTGATGCCACTGCCATCCCCTTCATTGCCATGACAGACGGCACAATTAAGCAAAAAGTACTTCTGTCCTTCTTCTATATTGTGCAGCGTGTAGTACTTTTTTTTGATGTAGTAGTGATAAGGACTCTCTTTGTCATTCGATGGAACGACATCAAAGACATCCTCGACTGTATAGCCTGGCTGTTCTGCTTTCGGCACGCTTTTGGAATATACTTCCGGTTTAAGAGCCGCGTAGTAGCCTTCACCGGTCGGTAAAAAAGAAAGAGGAGATGGCGGTGAGGGAGGAGTACTATCCGGCTGTTTTTCTTCGCTTGGCCACCCCTCACCTGTTTTACTCGGAAAAGGAATCAAATGCCCTCCCTCTTTTTTCAACTCATTCAAGATGTCTTGCGGCTCATAGCGCCATTTAGGAATCTCTGTTTCTCTGATCACTTCGCCGCCTGGCAAGGAAGAGTAAATCCAATCGACCAAATAGTTTATTTCAGACGCTGTCAAAACAGGTGTATTGCCTATTTCTTCCTGCAGATTTGTTGACTTGTCCTTAGCAACTTCTCCCCAAGGCGGCATGGGTGTTCCTCTCACGCCGTTGGTAATGGAGCGAATGGCTTCTTCTTTGGTCAGATTCCTCAAGAAGTCGGGATTCTTCAAATTTTTTGGGATTGGATAAATCCACTCTGAAATGACTCCATAGCCTTGATGTCCAATGCCATGACACTGCGCACAATGCATTTCATACGCTTCTTGAGGATCAAACCCCTTAAGAGACCAGATGTCGCGTACATGCTTGCGATTGCGAATGCCAAGCTTATCGAGCATGTGAGTGAGTGCATAAAACTTGGTATCGTCAAACGGCATGACCGGCATGATTGAACGCGGCACATGGGCCGATGGGTTGCGAAAATGCTCCATCAACCACTCATCGGAGCGATAGATGCCCGACCAATTCAAGTGTGGCCCGATCAGCCTTCCAAGCCCATAGACTTGAATATAGGTCATGAGAACGCGATGTACCCGTTCCTTCCAAGCTTGATGCTCAGCTCGAAGGCTCTCTATTTTGGCTGGGTCGCTTTCATTTTGAATAAGCTCTTCATAGTATTGATTCTTAGCGCGAGAAGCATAGCGGAAGTTCGAATACAAGGCTTCGATGGCTTCTGGGTGGTTTTGATTAATCTCTTCCAAAATTCCATCTTTTCTAACACCTGTTACAATGCGCTCATCAATGTCTTTAGCATACTTTTCGATCTGAGCTACAATTTCAGATCCGGGAAGCTCTTCATCGTAGGTGCTAAAGCGGATGACTTCAGGAAACAACCGCTTAAACCACACTTGCTGCTCATAGAGTTTGTCAAAAGAAGGATCTGCCTTTTCAACCTGAAATCCAACGTTAGATTCAAAGCCTTGTAAACGATGGCAGCTTGCACAGCCTTGAGTCGCAAAAATTGTCATCGCATAGCGCAAGTCATACATATCGGCCGGTGAAATGGGCTTTTCCCAAGGCATTTTTCTACCCGCTTCCCAAGCTTGCAAGGAAACCTGATGGCTCGTTTCAGCAACGGCTTTGTTTCCTCCCCTTTGGGCCAACAAGAACGTCATTAAATCTTCTAATTCTCGATGGTCAAGTCGAAAATTTGGCATTGTGGATGATTTCAAGTCGGCTTGCGGCCAAACGATTGACTCTTTGATATACCAGGGATAGCTTTCTCCAATACGAGTTAATTCAGGCCCCACACCACCTCTCGCGAGTCCAGAAATGCGGTGGCAAGCAAAACAAGCCTGTGAAAGGTAAAGCTCTTTGCCTCTTTGATAATTGCGCGTTAATTCATCAACATCCGAACTCATAGCCGTTAAGTTCTTTTGGTCACTGACTGCGGCTTCAAAAGAGCGCTGTGTGTCTTTTGCGTGTTGTAAAAGATCTTGATTAAAGTCTAAGGCCTCAGCCTTGACAAACAAGCTTCCTTTGGCCTCCGGATCTGCTTGATGCTGTTTTAGAAAAGCTTCCAAGGCAGCACTGTTTTGCTTTTTGTAGGCAGCTTCGGCCCCCTGTAGGAGCACTTGCGATCCTAGCAAGGCAAGCAAGCTCTGATCAAGCCGCTTATTGATTGCCTCCTCTCTTCGCCCTTCCACAGGCTCGCTCTTAGCAAGCTGAGTTAGGTAATTGAGCTGCGAAGCAGCATTTTCAAGAACTTCTGCTGGCAAGATATAGTTGCTTTGCTTCCCTTTCAATTCTGCAATAGTTTGCTCGTAACCCTTTGTTTGCAGCTGTTCACGCAGGCTAAGCAAATCCATAAGCGTTTGCTTTTCCTTTTCGTAAGCGTCAAATACAATGTTGAGCCGCTTTTCTCTTTTCTGGGTAAGCTCAATCGCAGAGGTTGCCGCTCCATCTAATTGTTTATCACTCGTTTGGTGGCATTGCATGCATTTAGCTTGAATTAAGGAACCGACAAAGAGAGGCTCTGTTTGAAAGAGAAGATCGTGTCCTGGCTTGTCGTTGAACACACGTGCAAAAGGTGGATCATTGCCTGGATCTTTCTCCGTAAATTGCGGAATATCGCCCCGAAACTCAACCTCGTATTGCCCATCAAAAACAGGGCCATGCGCCTTATCAGTCACCAATCCCTTTCCATTGCCGTTATGGCACACCGTACAACCGTATTCTTCAATGGGATGGAATTCAAAGGGGCGCGTTTCATTGCCAATCAAAGGATGCATAGCCAAGACTTTGGTCACATCATAGGTTTGATGACCTACATGGGCAACTTTTAGAGCCGCATACCTTTCAGCCTCGGCTAAACGTCGCTTAATTTCGCCTGTTTGCCCTTCTTTTTTTAGCTGTTCCAAGACATTTTCGTCGCGAAGCGACGCAATTTTTTCATCGAGTTTAAGCCAAATGTATTCTTCATTTGGAATTAAGACAGGTTTGCCATTCTCATCGCGCACCAAATTGCCATTGAGATCTTTAGCTATTTTTGTCGGAGAAAAATAAGGAACTTGCAGAGCAACGTGGCATGATGTGCAACGATCAACAGTAGCGGGCCCTTTATCTTCTCTTTCTAATACGATTTGCTTGATTCCAAGCTTAAAAGGCGGAATGGGATGCTTTGTATAGGTGGAGCGGAACTCCTCTAACGCCAAATAGTCGTCTTGATAAATGCGATATTCTGGAAAAATTTCTCTATAGAGAAAGGCTCCAAAAAGGGCCGTTACCAAGAGGCCTGAAAGAATCAGCAAGATTTGAGGGGTGTCCGAACGCATACTGTTGTTCCTAGTTCCTTAGTTCGTTGATGTGCCAAAGTCCTAATGCCGTGCGAAATTTTCTGTCCATGGCCAGACCCATCCCCAATTGGCCCCTCTAAAATAAGTTCCAATGATGATTAAGATGCCTTGCCAGGTCATGAATAAGGTATATAAAAAGATCGCCAGATAGCGACTCCTGTGGAACCAATATCCTTCCCCATGTGGGTTGCGGTCTAGATATGGAATGGACATTAAGCCTAACACCATCAACGTGGGAATCCCAACTCCTCCCCAAAATGCATTATAGGCAACCATTTCCTGCAGTCCTAAGAAATACCAAGGGGCTTTGGAAGGGTTCGGCGGTTTACTTGGATTGGCCGCCTCTTCTAAAGGTGCATTAATAAACGACAGGCACAAGACGAGCGCTGTTGTCAACAGGAAGACCAGTAGCTCAGCTCTAAGAAGATGGGGCCAAGTAAAGACAAAATTGTAGGGACCTTTGTCGACAGTTGGACACGTTCCCCGAACCAACTCCATGAGACCATAGGTACGCTTGACTCCCGGAGCAAACGATTCTTTCGTATCCGAGCGCTGTACGACGCGGTAAGGATCGGGACGGAATTTATCAGGGGGACGAGACAAGCCTCCGTCTTTGCGAATACGCCAAAAGTGCACGCCAATCAAAGTTCCCGTTATCAAAGGCAAGACAGCCACATGCAAGACATAGAAGCGTATTAAGGCATCTTGTCCGACATTAGTGGAAGCTAAAAGCATCACGCGGTTGACGTTGTACTCAAAGCCTGGGATGTTTGGCACATACCCTGCAATATTTGATCCAACAGTGATCGCCCAAAAAGCGAGCTGATCCCAGGGCAGTAAATAGCCAGTAAAGGAAAGCAAAAGAGTCAATACCATCAAAACGACTCCTATCACCCAATTAAAGCGGCGCGTCCCCTTATAAGATCCCGTGTAAAACACTCGCGACATATGCAGAAAGACAAACAGAACCATCAGATGAGCGCTCCAACGGTGCATGTTGCGATACATCATGGCAAAAGGAGTCGTATCCTGCCAATCCTTCATGATTTCATAGGCACGGTCTTCGGCTGGAATGTAGTAAAACATCAAGACCACACCCGTAAAAGTTAAAAGCAAAAACAGGCTCGTCGTGATCGTCCCAAGCCCTAGCGTGTAAAAAGGATCAAGGGAATGCTTATGGCATTTGACCGGATGAAAATGAAGGAAAAAATTTTTAAAGACGATCTCGGAGCGGTCCACATCGTTATTCGGATAATTATGCCGAAAAATCGAACGAACAAACAGAGAGGGCAAATTTGCCAAGTACTCTCCCCATGTTTCCCTTTTTTTTCCTTGAAAAGCGGTCATATGCGACTCCTTTAATGCATGCTAAACGTTTGGTGTATACCAAGCCGATTCAAAATCAAGTGTTGTTTTGGCCTTATCAACCATTAATTCTCCAGAAGCCGCTTTAAAGACAAAGAAATAAACCAATGGAGCAGGCGCCGGACCGCCTGTATTTTTTCCATGGCGATCATAAGTCGATCCATGGCATGGACAGGAATAGCCTGTCTCAACTAAGTTAACCGTGCACCCCAAATGGGTGCAAACGGCCGTTTGAACGCGCACCTTTCCAGATTGGGTCTCGATAAATACTTTTTGCTTGGGATAAAAAATCTTCCCGTCGCGCGATAAGACCTCTTCTGGACGACCGATAGAAAAGACGCTTGGAGGAACCTTCATGGCATTGGGATACAAAAAACCAAGCAACGAAGCGCCCACCATCTGCCCAGCACCTATTAGGCAAGCTCCTACTCCCATTAGGGCTAGAAAGGAGCGGCGTGAAATTAACGGATCTTTATCGTCGGGATCAATATTCAATGAATTGCGATACTTTGGCATGAACTCTTCTCAATTATCGGGATTTTCTTCGTGGAACAATTGGTATTTAATAGACTCAGAGTCTTCAAACTGACCCTGCCTGGAATAATAGACGTATATAGCAAGCCCCGTCAAAGACGCTGCAATGGAACTAATCAATGTCCAAAAAAGCATGAGTTATCCTATCCACCTGAATGAATAATTCATCACATCCATCGTCACAGCCTGCGTCGGACACTTTTCCGCGCAAAGCCCACAGCGAATGCACAGATCTTCATCCTTCAGCATCGCCGTTCCCATTTGACCCAAATCATCGTCATCCATGGCAGCCGAATCGACACCATAAAAATTGTCGACAGCAAGCCTTAGGTTGCCTTCACCGGCATCCAAGTTAAGCTTGCTAATGGGGATTTGCTTGAGACAATTACAGGGGCACACATCGACGCAACCATTGCACTTGATACACAGCGTTCCATCAAACACGGGTGAAATATGGCATTGCAAACAACGGTGAGATTGCTGGTGCGTCTCTTCGGCGGTGTAATTATTTTCCACCAGGTTTTCATTTTTAATGCGGATAGAAGGAGGTTGCATAGAAGGAAGCGCCCACTTCGTGCGTAAGTAGCTCTTGTCGCGCATAGGGGAAATTTCAGTAAATTCAGCCGAAAATTCCAAATAGGGTTTCGTTCCTCTCAAATCGCTGTCAATTGCCCGTGCCGCCTCTTGGCCATGCCTAATGCCTGTAATAAATAGCGCCGGACCAAAAGCCGCATCTCCACCGGCATAAATTCCCTTTACAGATGTGCGTCCCGACTCCCGCTCGGTTTTGATGACCCCTCTTTCCATCTTCAACTGATCTTTTTTATCCCACCCATCGAAGACACTCATATCCATCGACTGGCCAATAGAAAGTGCGATTGTATCGCAAGGAATGACGTACTGACTATCGGGAACATACTTTGGTGCAAAACGCCCGGTATGATCAAAAAGAGAATAAATGGGCTGAACGCGCAGCCCAACAACCTTGCCCTCTTCGTTGCGCTCAACTGCTATGGGACCCACGCGATTGATGATCTTGATTCCTTCTTCCATTCCATCTTCAATTTCAAACTCATCGGCCGTTTGTTCATCGCGAGCTTCCAAGCAGACCATGGTCACGCTCTTGGCCCCATTCCTTATAGAGGTACGAGCCACGTCAAAAGAGACGTTACCGCCTCCGACAACAACGATGTGCTCCCCAATTTTCCACTGCTCTTCGACACATCGAACGCGTAAGTATTCAATTCCACGAATAATGTCCGGAGCATCGGCTCCGGGAATAGGCAATTCACGCGATTTCCACAGCCCAACGCCTATAAAAACGGCGTTATAACGCTCTTGCAACTCTGTCAGAGTAATATCACGTCCCACCTTCATATTGTAATGCATCTTCGCACCAAGGTGTTCGATTGCATAACATTCGTTAATAGCCACTTCATTTTTTAAGCGGTAGGTGGGAACACCATAGACAAGCATTCCGCCAGGTTTGCGCATCATCTCGTAAACATCGACCTCATATCCTAAGCGAAGAAGGTCGTGGGCACACGTTAAAGAGGCGACACCCGCCCCAATGCAGGCCACGCGCAATCCATTAGGTTCAGGTTTGGTTGATCCGCGGGCATAGCTGTATTCGAGCGACTTGATATGAGCCTCTTTATCTAAGCCAAACCACTCATCGAGATAGCGTTTCTGAGCCCTGATAGTCAAAGTTTTGTCGACCCGGTCACGCCTGCACGCGATTTCACAAGGAGCACCGCATATCATCCCGCAGATAGAAGCAAAAGGATTAGGCCCCCTAGCAATTTTGTACCCTTCCAATAAATTTCCGGCATGCAAGGCCATCATGTAGCCGCGTCCATCTGTTTTGACGGGACAGCCATCACGGCAATCGATTTGACGAATGTAATAATCGAGGTCAGGAATGGTGACATCATACAGTTCCCTATATGCTTCCATTACCTTTTCGTCTTGTTCGTCACCCATTTCTATCCCTCACAAACGCGTAATTGACTTTGATAAACCTTTTGCCTTCAAAATGGAAAAACCTACCAAAGACAAAAAGCAAGCTCCGCCATAGAGATTTATCAAGTCAAAACTTAATTTACTAGCAATCTAGCAAACTGAGTTGTTTTTGAAAAAGACTATTGTAGTAAAAAAGGATACCTTATCAAGGCAGATGTTGATTGAATTGAGGTGAAAGTTGCGGGAAAAAAGAGAGGTAGAAAACCTCTCTTTTCTTAAATTAGAAAAAATCAATGACAGGCATCGGATCATCAAAATGAGGATCTGCCAGCAGATATTGCCCAGCCGGTCTATTATCAAAGGGATTAATCTTATCTAAGCGATCCTCGCAATTGACCGTCCACTCCCTTTCCTTACCATCCATTTCCTTTTCAATGATCGTCACCAAATGGCGATCTTGCGGATGATCTTTGACAAGCATGTATTCGGTATTATGCTCTCTACCAAAAAAGGCTGACACATCTAAATCCGGATCGAAGTGAACATCCGTCTGATCCAATTTGATCATTTCAATAAGATAGGTTTCAGAGGTAATTAAATTAACCATTCTTTTAGCCTCAATTTCTGCTCTTCCCGTCTCCGTAAGATCATAAAGAGGAGCTCCATCTCCAAAGCGGTGAATCCTTTGAGGCAGTTGATCAACAAAACCCTCTAGAGAACCCAATCTCTTATAATAGGCGCCATAACAATAACGACAGACATAATCAACGATTTTTTCAAAAATATTGAGCGCAATCTCGTGAACTTGCTTATCAATGATTTTCTCAAAAAAAGGATGAAGGCGAGGAACTTCATTCAACTGAAGAAAATTCTCAATTATTACAGGATGAATTGTTTGAATCATAAAACTCCAAGTAGATTTTTTTAACAAAGAGCATACGATTTAGCAATGAAGATAATATAAAGAGATAAGTTAATTTTTTCTTAATATTGGTTAGAAAAAGAGCATTTTCAAAAAATAGGGATAAAAGGGATGATTGAAATTCATACATTAGCCAAGGATGTTACGCATGTCACTTCTTCCTGAAATTGTCAATCTCCTACATGAAATTGGAATGCTGGCTCATGTTCCTCGTTCAGGCTTTGCCTTTCTAGGCTCTGGCAAGCAATCGGTTGCCGAGCACAGTTTCCGGGTAGCCTTGATAGGCTATGCTCTGGCTCACTTAAGCGATCAGCCTATCGACCGTTATAAGCTGATGATGCTATGCCTTTTGCACGACTTACCTGAAGCGCGCATCGGTGATCTTAACTACGTGCAAAAAAAATATGTCAGGCCAAATCTTGGCATAGCCTTAGAAGATCTAGCGAAAGGCTCTACTCTTGGGCCTGAAGTAGTGAACTGGATCCAAGACTATGAACAAGGTGATTCGCTAGAGGCTCAAATTGCCCACGATGCCGACCAGATAGAACTCTTGCTCGTCCTCAAAAGAGAACAAGAATTGGGAAATGAAAGAGCATTCGATTGGTTTCAACGCGTACGTCAGCGGCTTCAAACCCCCATGGCACTCAAACTGGCCGAAACAATTCTGCAAACTCCTTCCGATAATTGGTGGATGCAAAATCGCAATGATCCCCACTGGATCGATGGAGGCAAAGGAAGACACCTTCCAGAATAAGAGTTTGATTACATTACGTTAGAACAAATCAGGCCCCTACACAGACAAGACTCTACACCTGCTTGCTCATCAATCTAAGGCCGTCATAAGAGACGCTCACAACTTTTTCTTTCAGCTCGCCTTTTATGCGCTTAAGTCAAAAAATTACCGAGACATTCTGGTATTTGCAGAAAATCATTTGCCAATACACTTTGCAAAAGAGCTTGGCCTATCATTCGGAGTATGTGCAAGTATATTTGCCTGCTTAATCAATGCCAATAAATCTCTATACAATGACAAGCTCTCATCTAAACATCGGTTGTTTCAAGCGAGAGAAATGTACTTCAAATCAAAGTAAATTCATCTCTTTCGGTGCCTGCATTAATCATTCGGCACAGAAATTCGAATCCCTAGCCCACTTAGAAGAATAGCCCCACACCTTAAGGGTCATCCACCCAACTCTTTTTGAAAACGCCTTTCTAAAGAATGATCGATCTGCAGCGCCTCTTTGAAGGTTAGGTAGGCTTGCCACGCCTGCTGTGCATGAGCCTGGTTATCTGCTTTGCGACGCGTGGCGCGAATCAGGAGGTTCTTGGGTGTGTGTTCAAGATCGATAAATTCCATGATTTGAGCCTGATACCCCAAAGCCTCCAAAAGCTGAACGCGTGCTGCATCGGTTGCCAAGGCAGCAAACCGCTCCTTCAAGATTCCATGTGTCAAAAGAGGAGCGAGCGCTTCATTGCGCACCTGCTTGAAAAGCTCATGTTGACAGCAAGGCACGCACAAAATGGCGCGAGACTGCCATCTAACAGCCTTTTCTAAGGCCGCGTCGGTAGCCGTATCACAGGCATGCAAAGAAATAACCAAATCAACGGACTGTTTTGTTTCGAAGCCATTGACATCACCTAAAACGAAGTTTAAATCGTTTCCACATCCAAGCTTGCGAGCAAGTTTTTGACACAGCTCAATGACGTCCGATTTCAAATCTATTCCCGTCATTTTGACACAATAGCCCTTGATCGATGTCAAAAAGTAAAACAGTGCAAAGGTGAGATAGGCTTTCCCACATCCAAAATCGACGATATGCAAAGAAGGCTGAGGACTCAGTTGAGCCAAGAGATCGTCGACCATTTCCAAGAAGCGATTGACCTGCCGGAATTTATCCTTCTTTTGAGCATGCACCTTTCCCTCAGGACTCATCACCCCAAGCTCTATCAAAAAGGGGATCGGTGTTCCTTCATTGAGAATGTAGTGCTTTGTGCGGTTATGAGCTAAAGGAAGGGTAGTTTTTGAAGAAGCCTTCTTGAGAATCGTTACATGCCTCTTCTTGTTGATGAGGACTTGATAATCGGTATCAGTGGCATGCAAAAATGTTTGCTTGAAATCAAATATATTCGCTTGAAAATAAGCAAGAGCCTCTTCTGAAGAGTAGTTTTGATGAAATGCCTGCCGCTCTTTCATCGTCGTGACCTGATAAACTGGCCGCTCTTTAATAGTCAGCTGCCGCAACGTCACTTTTTGCCCCCCCTTTGCGAAAGGGGAACTCAAAACGGCACTCATCAAAGCGTTTTTCTCAAACAGATTAACTAAAAGGAGTTCTAGTTCTTCTGGCATACGATCACGAACTAAAAAGAGAAGAAGAAGCTTTTTTCCAGTCTTCGGAAAACTGGTGAACCCCTTCTAAAGTGGCCGGATTATCTTCAATCATTTTTTCAAAAATTTCATCCTTCAACGTCACTCCATAGATGCCTATTTCGGCACACTTCACAACCTGCTCGATCGAACTTAAGGAAGCCCCTAAAATTTTTGTTTGCAAACGATAGTGCTGAAAAATAGTTGTCATAGAATTGAGCATCTCCCATGGGTCTTTGCCCATTTTTTCAATGCGGCTTATATAGGGAGCAACGTAATTGGCTCCGGCCAAAGCAGCCATCAAAGCTTGACGAGGATGGAAAACGACCGTCGCCATGGTTGGGATTCCCTGCCTAACCAGGAGATGAATGGCCTCTAATCCATTTTTTGTGATTGGAACTTTAACAATGATGCGGTTGGAAAAAGAATAGAGCATTTGCCCCTGCTGGAGCATCTCATGCGTATCATCGGCCACGACTTGAACCGTCACAGGTCCTTCTTGGTGATGCAAAAGGTCTTCTAAAGTTTTTTCTACATCTTTTTTGTTGTGGGCAAGCAAACTGGGGTTCGTCGTAACGCCAGATAGAATCCCCACACGAACAGCTTTTTGAATAGTTTTTACATTGGTGGTATCGAGCCAAATGTCCATAATTCCTCGCCTATTTCATAAGACAACGATCATACCACAACAGTGCAATTTGGCAAAAATTTTTCAGTGACCACCCCGCAAGCAGTAATGCTAGGTCCGTCTCATACAACCCATAGGTTCTCGCTAACCGTTCGTCCCTAGAAGGCTTACAGTCGTTCTAAAACCCTCTGTAACTTGAATAGTTGTTGCTTAAGTATCAACAGTCTGCCTGGTTATAAACTTAAAACCCTTAAAATCAACCTATTAAATAAAAAAACCATTACAAGTATAAATTAAAATAATTTGTTTATTTTCATCTTTTGAATTAAGTTGCAGATCAGGCTTATTGGTATCTAACTATTCATGCACACTGGAGGCTATATGGACCACTATGACGCCATCATTGTAGGGGCAGGACCTGCCGGTGGACAATGTGCGCGGGAACTTGCCCTTCGAGGCAAAACAGTTCTTTTAATCGATCGAGCCAAAGACTTTTTGGAAAATAACTATTCAAGTGGAGGGGGACCGCTTCAAATGATGGAAGAATTTGCCATTCCCTCTTCCACAGTCGGGACCTATTGGAACAGGTTGGCCATCTCTTCTACTAGTACACAAGCGAATTGGGAGGCAGATGTTGCTTTTGGCCCCGTTTTGGACTTTGACAAGCTGCGCGCCTTTCTCGCTGAGGAAACGGTCAAGCAAGGAGGGGAAGTGCGCTTAAGCTGCAGCTATCAATCCCACGCTCTTTCCAATGGCTTCGTGCAGGTCAGGCTTAAAGATTTGGCTACCCAGGAAATCTTTCCAGTAAAAACAAAAGTTTTAGTGGATGCTACCGGAAGCGAAAGAAAAGTCCTTTTAAAAAACGCATACGACAAGAATCAAGCCATGGCTGTTACAGGGATCGAGTATCACCTCAACGTCTCACCAAGTGCCTATGCCCAATTTGCCCAATCGATGCACTTTTTCTTAGGGCATCAATGGATGCCTCAAGGATATGGCTGGATTTTTGCCATGGCACCCAATCGTCTAAAAGTAGGAGTCATCCGCTATTTTCAAAATAAACAGTATCTTCCCTATGACCCTTCTTATCGCCACTATCTGGATAAACTTCTCGCCTTATGCGGAGAAAGTGAGGAAGGAGACATCATTGACAAGCATGGAAAAACCATTTACTACACCAAAGGTCAAAAAGAAAAACGGCATGCAGGTCCCGTGATTGCCATCGGCGATGCCATCTCTTCCATTAATCCGTTAGGATGTGAAGGTATTCGACATGCCTTAGTCAGTGGCCGAATGGGTGGAGAAGAAATAATCCGCTTCTTAAATCAAGACATCGTCAATTTTGAAGATTACGACAAAAGAATGAGCCATTATTTTGGTAGGAAATGGCTCTATTCAAAATACATCATAGAACATCTAGTAACTTCTCGTAAGGATTCATTTGTCGATCGCGTTGTCAACTCCTTCAGGCTCCTGAGCAATCAAGACATTATCGACATCATCTTTCACTATCGTTTTTTCCCCTTCTTCAAAGCCTACCTCACCTACCCCTTCCATCGTCTTAAAAACCGTTATTTAAAATGATTTCCCAGGCAGGCTGAAGCAAAAAACTGTAGGACATATTTCAGCTAAACCTCTTCTTTAATATCTATAAGAGCGTTCAATCGATAAACTTGGTTGGGTGCATGGTTAAACACTTGTTGCGCCTTTCTCAAATGCATATTTAAGTTGACGCTATCAGGAGTGTAGGAGGTCTTTTTCTCACTTTCTCTAAAAAATAGGGAAGGAACGTGGCAAAGCTCCGATAATCCTGGCACCCCGTCGCAATAAGAAAGATGCCCTGCGCCAACGAGTACCATATATTTACTTTCACCCGCTTCCCGCTCAATAATCTCTTTGGCACACATGTTCATGGCAAGCATGCGCGCCTTTCCATCCGAGCCTTCAAAGCTCTTATACCCCACCAACTGAGTAATTGCCATTTCGAGGCCAACCGGGCGAATGCCAGCTTGGACTGCTGCATCAATGAGATTAAAATAATTAGACGATCCTATGCTTCCCCCATATCCAGAAGATAAAAAGGCTCGAAGAAAATGAGAAGGAACCTGCGTTTTAAAAAATTGATCTAACTCATATTGAAGTGTGTCGAAGCAGCAATGCTCCAAAAAGAAGGTTTTGATGCCAAGAGAGGCCAAGTACGCCATGTGCTCCATTAAAATTTTTCTGGAAAGCTTTTCATCATGATTTTCCCCGACCAAGATTCCTTTATGCTCTTTTAATAACACCTCAAAGAGTTGGGAAATTTCTTCTGATGAACCTGTAAATGTTGGGAAAGAGGGTAAAATACACAAAGGAGATGAGAGCGCCTCTTGGTCAACATCTTGCAATTTCTCTTCCCAAAATCCAAACTCTCCGCCCTCTTGTTTGACAATCGATGCGGCCATTAAATAGCGCGTATATCCCTTGAAGATGCTTTTATATCCACTAAAATAAGGGTCTAGATCGGGGCAGATCGAAGCCCAGGTATGCATTTCATGGCGCGTGTGGTAGACAAAAATCTCTCCACCCTCCTCAAATACATTAATGTGATTTCCTTGACTGCGCTGAACCTCTACAATCTGCATAATTTTCATTTTAACTTTAGGATTGAAGAATCCAAGTCGATAGACCGGCTGATCCAATTTCTGCCCAATAACAGCACCCTCCGACTTAGTCACGAAAGAAGGGTCAGTATTCTTTATGTCGATCTCTAAGGGGGTTGTGGAGGGTGATCGATTGACTGCTAACAAGGCATTCTCTCCAGGAACTGGAGAAGCTCTTTTTGATTCACTCACTTCCTTGATTAAAAAGGGCTCTGCAATGCAAAAAATTTTGCTGATTCCCCATTTCGGCTGCATTTTCACTTGTAAAATCTGCACGTTTTTTAGCAGTTTTTTTTTGTCATTTTCTGAAAAGTTAGCATGCTGCAACAATGCAGCGAGCTGCCTTTGCCCTTCCTCCGACTTAAAGAAACAATTGATTTTTTGCAGACTAGCGTCTCCTATACCTATCTTGGCTAAAATGCGCTCTAAGAAACAGGGTTTAGTCAAGGCTAAAAAATGGGATATCGATCGATCTTTAGACAGCTTCAAATAGCTTTTAGTTTTAGCCTCTTTCTGGAACAATTGCGGATCAGTCAAGCTTTGGTAAGTCTTTTCAACAGGTCCCATTCCGTCTCTCCTATATCGATTGCTTGGAATCTTTATCACATTTCAAATTCTGCAGATTCGAAAATGAAAATCAAGAAGTGCTGGAACTAAGACCCCTGATAGTACTCTAAAATGTAGGCTTGCGTACGGATTAGGGCACTATCAAGGCAAAATCTGTGTGCAAAGCAAGCTCGCTAAATCGGCTACTCATTCTTTTGAAAGTATTCAATAAACTGCTCTAAAATCGTTTCAAATTTCTGGACGTACTTGGGTGTATCAACTCTTTTCTCATACTGGCTAAGAGCATGCTCGGACCATTCTTGATACATTACAGGATTTTCGATCAAGCGACATGCTAAATCCACATAGTCATCGATTAGCCCACTCTTAATGACATAATCGCTGCCAAAGTAAGTGGCCGCATAGCGCGCTTGCTGCGGACCATGCTCATCGTACATCGATACTACTGGGCATCCGGCAGCCATAGCATCTAAGATGCCGAGTCCGCTGCCAAAAGGAAATTCATTTAAATACAGGTGCATCGAACGGGCAAATTGGCTCGGATTATAGCACTCTCCTAAAAAAAAGATCCGACTAGCCACTCCATACTGTTCAAAAATAGCCATCCATTGCTTTTTTTTAACAACCTCTCCCATTGGCGCATAAACAGCTTTTGGGCACCGCTTCAAAATTTTTCCAATAGCATGGCACATCTCCGCCGTCACCCTCGTGTCCAAATGATGCGAGATGGTCGTCATGACAAAGCTCCCATCTGGAAGTCCAATCCCTGGCAATCCAAACGGACGATCGAGCCACCCCATGCGTACATCGATGGAAAAATGGAGAATGCAGCTCTCCATTCCCTTTTGACGAAAAGCCTCGTGATTTTGATGATAAGCCTCATCTGTACTTAAAATGGCTAAATCGAAGCAGGGATAGGATGGAAGCGTTCCGTGATCAAATAAGACTCGAATAGGCACTTGTGTACTACTGCTAATCAAGCTGTTGAGCTCGTCTGGTCCATGGAAAATAGCGAGATCGATTGAAAGACTCTGCAAAGTATCGAGCGTATTTTTAATAGCTAGGTCATAAGTAGGCGATTCTCCATCAAACAAGGCAGTCACGCCTATATCATTAAAATATTTAAGCGTCAAAGAGCCCCTTTGCGACGAAGAGGGCGAGCTAAAATGGCTAACGGGATAGCTTAATACGTGGTCTGCAAGCCTTTCCGTACTAATGACGTATACGTCAAACCAGCGACGATCTGCAAACGTACAAAGAGTTTTTAAGAGTTTCGTTGGAGCATGGCCGCCGTCGACAATTTGAGGTACAACATGTGCTAATCTTATCTTATTTTTAGGAAAAAAAGATGGCCTTCCACGCACTTTTAAACGTTGTTCTATTTCTTCTTTAATGTAATTTTCTGGTAGGGGGCCTAAAGGAGCATTAACTGGAAGATTTCCTTTGTGAGGGTCAAACCATTTTTGCAAGCCTTGTTCAATGCTTAAAGCTATGGCCCGCTCTTTTCCATAGCGATGAGATTCGATTGCTGAAAGTGCTTGTTTGGCTGCACCATAAAGCCAATTAAATGGAGGCGTATCGCGTTCAAAATCTTCGCTCGGCTGCATCAAACTAGCTTTCAAAGACTCACTCAATGCAGGCAAAGCCTCTTTTAATTGCATTTGAGAGAGCATCCAAACAGGGTAAAGGGAGTGCTCATTTTGCCATCTTAAATTTTGATGAAGAAACTGGCCTTGTGGATAAAGATCCAAGACATAGAAATAGACATGCGGCCTTGCCAATATTTCATGCAAGGCTTCAAATTGCAAAAGCTGAAAGAGATGAGAAACTGTTTGAAAGACAATCAAGCATTCCTGCGAACAATAAGGTTCAAGAAAGGCAGCATAATCCATTCCCTCTAGCGGCTCTAAAAAGATTAAGGGCCACCCTTCAATTTTCCCCTGCGGCTGCCGCTCTAAAGGAAGAGCGTAAGAAAAGGCCCTCCAGGGCTGTTTATAAATCCACTGATCACCCTCACCCAGTTCCTGCATGAGGCCAGGTTTCGCTAGCTGCAGGACTTCCCATCCGCGCATCATCGCTATTTTAGGACGTAGAATCTTTTGAAATTGATTTGGAAGCCTCTGAAGTATAGCTTCAATGCCTTCTTGATTGCTCAAGACTCCCTGTTTGAGCAAAATAAAAAATTGCTCAACTGCAGGAGGAAGCTTAAGTTCTTTGACCTCTTCCATAGGGGAAATGAAAGACGTAAAGAGCTCATACTCTATTCGTGACTGTTCTAAAAAGCGGTCGGCTAAAATTTTCAGCGAAGGATATTCTAAGCAAAAAGATTCCAAAATCTGGAAGATGACTTTAAATTCTAAAGCCCCTTTGAAAACGCATGCATCGGCATAATTAACAAAGTAGAAGAAAACCCTATCTTTTGAGAAAAGAGTCTCGTAGGCGATATTGGGATGGGGAATAATGATACGCAAGGCTTCGATCTGCGACTCTTCATCATAGCGGTCTAAAAATTCATCGAGAAGATCATGTTGCTTATCCATATAGGCCATATCCTCATGAGCAGTGTCATTGATAATGAGAGTTATTTTAAAAAGAATTTTTTTAGTTCATTTTAATCCATTTGGCAAGTGATATCGAATCAAGGCAGGACTTCAGCGGTAGTAGAAAAATCATTTTAACCTGATTTTAGATCTTCTAAAAATCAATAAATAGAAAAGAAACAAATAGTAGCCTTCCAGAAATGCTTGTACGAGAGAGGTAAGAATTGCCAGCCATTCTTACCCTCTTCCCCATTCTTCCTAAAACTTGGCTGGCAAAAACGTAAACCCTTTGTGCTCCTCCAAGTATTTAGCTGCATTGCTCGCGTAAATTTTCCCCCCATCCAAAGATAATTTCATGACTGGAGCCCCTTCTTTGAAACTGAGATCACTTAATGGTATCCAAAAGGTATTTGGGCTAGTTGCCGAATCGAAATAATAAACCTTGTTTTTTTGATCCGAAATTGTACGCCACAAAGTTGAGGCTATATTGGGTTGATTGGGCGTCGTGATACCCAAAGGAACGCTTACTCCTCGCATAACGCTAAGAACACTTGCCACGGCCTGGTAGATAAACTTCTTTTCTGGAACAGCTGAAATATAGTGAGAATCTGTTTTGGTAGGAATCGTTTCCACGAAAAACGATGCTCTCGCAAAGCGATCGGCTGCCCGATTGGTTCCTGGAAGGAAGGAGAGCCCACCAATGTATTGCCAATAACGATTAAGCGCCAATTGCTCTTCATAAGAAGGGGAATTGGTCATGACTGTATACTCTTTTCCATGGTGAATGACTAACTTTCCATCAAGATACTCGAAGACAGCCGAATCTCCGCTTGGATCTGAAAGTGACAAGTGCAGCTGCGCCGGAGAACCATTCGGCAAGATGGGGGCAATGATGCAGAAAGGTTCGAGACGTAAAGCGTCCACAGCTTCGGCGACGGTAGCAAAATTATCTAAGACATACTGAGCCCACAAGCTGATTGACATCGCAGGTTTACTGCTATCTGGTTTGCCATACTCTGACTCAGCTAAATAAAGCAAATTGGCAACCAATCCCTTTTCATTCATTCCATCGGCAGTTCCTACATCATAACCCGAAACAGCTAAACTGCCGTATTTAGAGGTCCAATCAAATGCGTTTTTATCCACAGCACTATTGCGCTTGATGCCGCGAGGAAATACCCACAGGTTCGAATGAATGTCTTCGGACCAATCCATTGAACGTCCTGTGATCACCGTATCCTCAGCGCCTGTGTACAGAACGCGTGTACAAGCATCAGCCTGTCCAAAAAAAGAACACGCACAGGCCAAGGCTGCAAGAGCTATATCCCAAGCTTTAAATGCTTTGCTATTCATTTTCACCTCAAAATTTTTAACATTCTGTAAAGAACTGAACTAATAGAATCAGCCAAACAAAGTCCGATAAAGGCTCAATGTCTTTTAAGATCCTGGTCCTTTTATAAGGGAAAATGAGATAATTTAAATAATTTATCACAACATTTTTACACTTCCTATTTTAGGCAAAAAAAAGCTGCTCGCATCGTTAAGGATGCAAGCAGCCTTTAATCAAAAGACTCGTATCATTTAACTAATAAGGACCGTCCGTTTTTTTATTTGGTCAAGCAATGTCTCTTCCTGGCTATCACTTTTTTCGGCCAAAGGCTTCTGCTCGGTTGCAGAGCGCAATTTTATACCACGCTGAATCATTCCAAGATCCAATTGCCCGCCACCTGACTCGCTGCTGCGTGCCACTGGCTTCTTAATTGCTTTTTTCTGGGCTTCTTCGAATGAAACAGCTTTATATTCAGGCGTTTTCAAATGATCGATATTTTTGACTGGTAACTTGCGCTTGCTGAGAATCTGCATAAAGGGAGTAACTCCTCCGCTCAGATAATTATCCCATCCCTGTTTATGGGGCGCAAAAGCTTTACCAATCTCACTTGTGGAGAGAGCTTCCCATTCAGGCAAAATCTCATCAAAGAATTCTTTGTTGCTTGTGTAGCAGCGATATTTCAACACATCGCGTACATTCGATTCTTCACCATTCGTTGATGGTTGGCTCGGTACCTTGCCATCAAGGAATTGTAAAAGAATAAACTTGATTTCCTCATTGGTAAGTTTTTGTGCCTTAGAAAGAAAGTCTGAATTAAAATGCCCTTCCTGCAGCCCTTTAATTGCCTTAGTCGTTCCCTTCAATTGCTCTTCAATCGAATCAAGCTCTTTTTGCTTTTCCGCAATCCATCCCTCTATTTGCATTTTAATGTGCCCAGGGACTGAACCTTTGACAAGATTAAATTTACTGATATCGGCTTTGAACTGGGTCTGCTGCTTCTCTAGCTGTTTCTCGTTTTTAGGGCGTGAAACATCATAAAAGTTGAGTGGGTTGGCCCTTTCCTTCAGGTTCCGTTCAAGAATGCGCTTCTGGTTTTCATCGTGTTTTTGCTCTGGCGTCAATGAGGGCTTTGCTTGACTGGCCAACATTGACATAGGCGCTAGAGGCTGAGGTTGTGGCCGCGGTGGTGGTGGTGGTGGTGGCGGGAGTTTAACAGGGCTAAGAACGTCGCTTTCAGATTTTGGAGGTTCTATTTTCAACGGCTCTGATACGACTGATGGCTTCTCTTCTTTGATTGCAGGCCGAACGATAAGCGTGGAACTTTGTTCTTTAACTACTGGATGACTCGGAAATGAGGGCTTCTCTTGCTGCTCAAGCTCATTTTTTTCCTTTTTTTTCGCCAATAGTTGCTCCACAACAGACTTTAAGCCTTTCATGTAGTTCTGTTTTTCCTTCTTCTCTGCCTTGGCACCCGGGCTGAAAAAATAACGGAAAAACCCGCCAATCCCCCCAGTATCGGCCTCAATCACAGAAATTTCCTTATCCAGGACAACCTTCAGCTTAGCTAGGTCAGGCAACGCCAACCGATCTTGACTGTTACTAATCAAATTCGCAATTCTCAAGAAAATGACATTGCCAAACTCGCATTTAGAGTCAACAAACTTGACATCCCCAAATGTATGAAAAGATCTCTCTTTCTGCTCAACCTTGTCAAAACCCAAGACTGTTCCATTCTCAAAACTCTCTGTGATGATTTGAAGCTGAAATGCAGCATTTTGTGAAATATTGCTACTCATATTAATATTACCTTTATTAATTAATCTATTAATACCAATTACATCAAGTAAAAACTTAATCAAAGATATGTGGTAATATTAAATCGAATATAAAAAGATTTTATTAATTAGAATTAAAATAAGCAAAAAGAGAATATGTATTTATTTTTTTAATCATATATTTAAAAGAATTTAAGGATTTAGCAAGCAAATTTTTGCTAAGCTTTTTCTGCGCCATCCTTAAGCATAAAAACTTCGACATCGACTCCGGGTGAAAAAATAGCATGGTCGGGAGCTCTATTTGGGTTGACCAGCCCATTGACTTCTAGAAGCTGAGTATCCCATTGAGCGACCTCTGCACGTGTTAGAGGATAGGGTTCATGGTGAATGCGCCCAAGCGCAATGCTATTGCCTTGTTTGGAAAATAGTGCATAGCGCTCGGTCAAAAAAAACTCCAGCGATTCAGGATCTGCCGTAAATGTCGCTTTCTCCGCTTTGTAGACAAAAGTGGATTGAAACTGCCCCCCTTCTGGCTGGCAAAGAACGGTTGATTGGCTTTCGTCATCGGTCGTTGAAGTAATATTAGCCAAGAGATAAGGGAGAGAGAAAAATTGTTTCGCCATATCCACCGCAAACGATTGATTGGCATACAAGGAATAAAACCAAACACCGGGCACACCAGCTTGGTCGTAAACATAGGTTCGAACATTGACCTCGAGCATGCTTGCAATCACAGGCAAGAAGGGAAAAAATTTGGGTTTGATTGATTCCATGCCAAAAACAACGATGCTCACATGAGCCCTATTCTGAAACGTATCAACAGTCAAACCTTTAGGAAGGGTTTGCTGAATGGTTGACGGATCGTATTCCCAATCAAGAAAGAGAAGGTTGCGCCATTTTTGATCGATAATAGGCTTTGAATCGGCAGGGTAATCCCTGACAGCTAAACGAACAGCTGGTGTTGGTGTGGTCATAGAGATGCCTTCCTTTAAGCAAGGTTTCTAATGTAAAATGCGAAAATCATCGTGACACTGTTCTATAGGAAAATATTCTATAGAGGCCTCTTCAATTTGTCCTGGAAGAGCCTCTTCTTTAAGCTTTTGAATGAGCTCTTCCAAACGCTGCTTGGAACCTTGAGCGTAAATTTCAACCGTTCCATCAGACAGATTTCGCACAGTCCCTCTCAGGCCCAGTCCTTGAGCCTGATAGCGAGTCAGTGCACGGAATCCAACTCCCTGCACTTCTCCTTTAACAATTGCATGCATTTCATATACATCTTGAGAGGAGTGTTCCATGATAAGCTCCTTTGAGTCGATGAAATTTAATTTGTTAGTTGGAAATGCAGGTAGAGAATCCAAGGGCTGATGAGTTAACTATCTTTCCATCATCCTGGACGCGTTCGAAATAGCTATCTTCAATGATATGGGATATATCATAAATAATAGTTATACACAACAATCAGCTTCTTGCCCTGTATCATCGATCTCAATCAAATCTCCCAACGGGAAATTCAAAATCAGATCTTTGATCACACTCATCTCCGTGGCTCGGCTGATCAATTCTCTGAATTGACGCGTTCCAGAAGATTTTTTAAGATACCAGCACCCGACACGCCGCATGTCGACACAAACGCGATGGTCGCCATGGTAGTGGTGGGTCCATAAAAAGTGCTCATATAATGCTTGACGACAATCTTCTAGCGTGCGCTCAAGCGGGGGCAAATTGTCTAAATGACGCAGGATATCCTGCACGGCCCAAGGCTGTCCCATCGTTCCACGCGCAACTAAAACCGCATCGCAGCCGGTTTCTTTAAACATTTTTTCTGCAGAAGGGCCGTCTAAGACGTCCCCATTACCAATCACTTGAATAGTCGTAGCAGCTTCTTTAGCCACTTTGATATGATCCCAGTTAGCCGGCCCACGATAACCTTGTTGACGGGTACGCCCGTGAACGCATATGGCTTGCGCACCAGCCTCCTCGGCTATCTTGACGATTTCGGCTACCTGAATGTGCTGTTCATCCCACCCCGCGCGAATTTTCACCGTTACTGGAATCTTAACCGCAGCCACCATATTCGATAAAATCTCACCAATCAATTCTGGAGTCTTTAATAAGCCCGATCCGCTTCCATCCTTGGTAATTTTATCAACAGGACATCCACAATTTAGATCGACGACATCAAATCCCAAGTCTTCAATAATCTTAGCCGCCTGCCCAGCCAAGGCAGGCTTGCTTCCACAGAGCTGGCCGCCGATTGGATGCATGTCAGCCGAATAATCCAAGATGTGATAGGTATGGGGATCATGGCGCACAAGAGCATCCATTTTCACCATCTCGCAATACATCAAACCTGGACCATAATGGGCCGACATTTTTCGGAAAGGAAAATCGGAGCACCCCGCCAAAGGCGCATAGAAAATTCGATTGGGCAACTTCAGATTGCCAAACTTAATTGGAGAGGCATGAATCGACATTATCGCACAAATCCCAATAGTAAATTGATAATTAAACTCTGCATAAAACTGAGGCAGATAAACGCCACAATCGGACTAAAGTCAATCATTCCCAATGGGGGAATGAAGCGACGGAAAAAATTGAGATAAGGCTCCGTGTAATACGCAACGAATTGCATCAGGCGATATTCATAGAGTTGCGGAAACCAGGAAGCGATGATGCGCGCAAAAAGCATCAGCGTATATACTTGAAAAAAAACGTTTATCAATTTAATGGCAATCAACATAAGTCATCTCTATCTTTGATGGTCCAGTCATGTTAGAACAATGAGCGCTACTTTGTTTATTTTAAACGACTTTGTAAGTCACTATAAATAAATTAGTTGCTTGAATTAATATAAAAATTCTATTAGAATTCATAATTTAAAGCATTAAAAAATAGGTGTCATGTTAGAGCTTCTTCCATCTTTAAAGTCAATTGGGCTTGAACTCACCCCCGCTTGCGTCAAAGGAGCCGAGGTGATCGAAAAGCAAGGCCAGCCTGTTTTACTCGATTTATTCAACCTCCCGAACGAATCACTCTCTAATGTAAAACGGCTTTACACGAACCATCCCGTTTTAACGACTGGCCTCGATGGCACACAAGTGCTATTGCGTCCCCTTTCGCTGCCCTTAACTAAAGATAAAGACATCGATGCAGCTCTCTCTTTTCAGGCCGAACCGCTTCTTCCCTATTCAGTCGATCAAGCTCTTTTAACGCGGCAAACCATCAAAAAAGAGAGCGACGAAACCCAGCTGCTAGTCTTAGCCACTCGTCAAGACTGCTTGCAAACCCAACTCGAGCAATGGTCGCCCCTTGGGATAGAGCCAGAAAAAGTGAGCTGTACGCAAGCCGCTCTTTGTCAATTTGGCAAGGCCTACATAGCCGCAGATCAAGCCTATTTAATTCTGCACCTTGAAGAACTGGTGGCAACCTCTCTTTTGATGAATGAGTCGCAGATGGTAACCTCTTTTGCCCAAAAAGAGGGATTGCAAAGGCTGCAGGCAAGTGAAATCAAGACAGGCGAATCCATTCTTGCTTCCTCGCAACCTGCGAGCGTGAGGGAGGCCATCGACCGCTTAAAGAAGCTGGCAGCCAGAATGGGTCATGCCATGTCCAAAGAATCGAACCGAACCTTAGCCGGCTTGATCATTACTGGCGAGATAGCCAAATGGCCCGAGCTCACTCAAGCCATAGCCCAGCATCTGCAGCTTCCGCTTTTAACCTTAGAGAAAAAGGATGACTCTTTTTCAGATCAAGACAAACTGATTTATGCCCTTCCGATTGGACTCGCCATATGCGGTTTACCAAAGACGACACCAGCGATTGACTTTCGCCAAGGCGTGATGGCTTATCCTCACTCCTGGAGAAGACTGAAAGTGCCAATGGCCCTCTACTTTGCTCTGATGATAGCTCTAAGCTTCGTTTTTTATTCCTTCGGCCAATCCTACCTGCAATACCGAGAAGATGAGCTGAAGCAAACGTACGTGAATACTCTAGAGGGAATGAACAAATCATATGAGCAGTTTGAGACGGCTTTCTTGGCCAAGACACCAACTGCCCGTGCAAAATTTCAAGGGGAAGTGGTCGAAGTGGTCGATCTTGACAGCGAAGATCTGATGGAACGGCTCGCCTTTATTCAAAAAGATTTAAAGGCGACACCCGACTCATTTCCACTTTTCGCCAACATCCCCCGCGTAAGCGATGTTTTAGCGTGGCTCAGCATGCACCCCACAGTGTCTTATGTCGACGACAAGGGAGAGCGTCAAACGCGCCTGCAGATCGAAAATTTGAGCTACGTTATTTTAAAGAGACCCATGCAGGGGAAAAAACAGGACAAATATCAGGTCAAAGTTGAGCTGGAATTTAGTAGCCCAACGCCCAAATGGGCTCGCGAATTTCATGACGCCTTGATTGCGTCCAATGATTGGGTCGACCCCAAAGGGGAAGTCAAGTGGAGTTCAAATCGGGGACGCTACAAGACCTCTTTCTACTTAAAAGATAAAACCTCTTATCCTAGTCAGTAACTTATGTTAAAAACGATTCCACTCAATCGGGCCGTTGCTTATTTAATGGTCATTGGCTTGCTTCCTTTTTTATTCGTTGTCTTCTTATTCTTCTCGCAAAGAGGGCAATTAGAAGAGCTGAATGGAATGCTGGAGAGCCTGCAGCATCAAGCCTTCGTCAAAGAAAAAAAACAGGCGCTTAATTTGGCCGTCAGACAGCACTTTCGCGATGCAGACCACTTCTATATCGATAAGTATTTAGAAACTTTGGTGTTTTTAGAACCTGAGATCGAAACGCTGCAAAAAATCGCGGCCGACAAAAATTTTTCCAACGACGAAAAGATTAAAAAACGGCTGGAATTATTGACCAGCCAAGGCAATAGCCTGGTTTTTTCGGAAGGGGTCGTACAAGCCTTTCCTTTATTTCAAGAAACGATTGAAACGCTCGTTCATCCAGTCGAAGTAAGTTCCACCGACCTTCAAAAAATTTTAGCCCGGATCGAGGGGATTCAGATAGGTTCCTTTGCACCCGGTCCAAATCGCCCTCAACTAATCATCACCGAATTCAAGCTTGATAAAAAGAAGGTGAATGAAAAGAATGAAGTGTTTGTTCTTAACCTCAAATTGCTGAAACGGGAATTTTTATGAGACAACTAAAGTTCTTTAAACAAGCTGCCCTTTGGATGCTCTTAGGGTTGCTTCTCCTGACTTTTACAGGAGCTAAGCGTTCAGGCTGCAGAAAGCGTCTCCTTCCACTGACGAGTATTCATATCATCGACCGTAATGGATTTGCCGAGACGATCAGCAACAAAGACAGGCTTAATCAATATCAACAAGTCGACTTCTTGACATCTCAGCCCTATCAGAAGGTATTGCGCATCTACGCCAGAGATTCAAAGGGAAATGTGCGCTCTGTCGTGACGACCTACCACAGCAACGGCAATCCAAAGCAGTTCTTGCAGATTTTAAATGGCAGAGCCTTTGGCTACTACTACGAATGGCATGAAAATGGCAGCATGAGCCTTTCCACTCGTGTTATCGGCGGATCGCCAGACGTTACGCCAGCAGCCGAGCGCTCTTGGCTTTTCGACGGCCCAAGCTATGCATGGGATGAAGATGAACGCCTCTTGGCTGAAATCTTTTACAACCAGGGCTCTTTGGAAGACACAGCCATCTATTATCACACATGTGGCCAAGTCTGGAAGAGAGTTCCCTACAGCAAAAATCAAATCAATGGCGTCGTTGACATCTATAAAGACAATGGCGAAATTCTCCAACAAATCACCTATGTCCAAGGGCAAAAGCAGGGCCCAGCCTTCCGCTACTGGGATGCCCAGCATTTGGCCAGCCAAGAGGATTATTGCAAGGGGAGACTGGAAAATGGCCAATACTTTGACTGCCAGGGAACGCTTATAGCAGAAGTCAAGCAAGGCACTGGGGTGCGCGCCACTTTCGGCAAAGAATGCATTAGAGAACTTCAAGAGTATCAGGATGGCATTTTAGAAGGAGAGGTAAAAGTCTTCGACCGCGAAGGGAGCCTCAAGCGCATCTATCACGTCAAAAATCAAATCAAGCATGGCGAAGAAATCGACTACTACGAGCGGATATCGGCTCAAATCCCGCTTCAGCCCAAACTCGCTTTTTATTGGTATGAAGGAAAGATTCAAGGGCATGTTCGCACCTGGTACCCAAATGGAACGCAAGAGAGTCAAAAAGAGATGGCAAATAACACCAAACATGGCGTATCCACAGCCTGGTACCGCGATGGCAATCTCATGATGATCGAAGAATACGACAATGATAAGCTAGTCAGGGGTGACTATTTCCGCAAAGGTGAAAAAACACCTAGTACACAAGTCATTGCCGGCAAAGGGATCGTTACCATTTTTGACGCGGATGGCCATTTTGTTCAAAAAATTCCCTATGTCAATGGAAAGCCAGATTTTTAATTCCACTACCTCTACGGCAGCCTTGGCTAAGCAAAGCTGCCGCCTTCATCTCAAAGCCATGCGGCGCTCAATTTCATCAGCCCGCCGCCAAGCCGCCACTTCGTTTGCCAATCAAACCCTTTGGAATCGCTGCAAAGGCTTTAGATTCATCCTCTCCTACGCAAGCTTTGGAAGCGAGCTCTCTTTAGACCCCTTAAATGGCTGTCTGGCACAAGAAGGCAGGCTCGTCTTACCCAAAATGAAAGGGGAAAAGCTGCAACTCTTTTTAGTTGAAGATTTACATGGCCTAGAGCCAAATTCCTTGGGAATTCGAGAGCCGAGCAAGCAGAATGCCAAGCTAATCGACCCATCCCTTGTCACCCTTGCTCTGATTCCAGGCTTGGGATTTGATCCTGAGACAAAACATCGCCTGGGATATGGAAAGGGGGTTTATGACAGGTTGTTGAACCAATTCCCCTCTTTAGTGGCATGGGGAATTGGTTTTCACGAACAAGTTTTTTATTCGCTTCCATCTGAAGCCCATGATCGCTCACTAACAACTCTTTGCTTGGTTTAAACGCCTCAACCGCAGCAATCCAACAAAACCAGCATAGCTATTTGTAAGGGCAGACTGGCTCGCAGTCAAGGCCTATTATCCCCTGTTTTTTACTCGTCCCGAATACCCGCTAGAGGCTCCAATTTTAAAGAGCGTTGATAGGCCTGTTCTTCAGCTTTTTTCCGTTGCTCAAAGCTCAAGTGCCGCCGATTGATCCAAAGGTCAGTACCATAGTGGGAAACATGCCTTAAATAGTGTCTCATCTGATCGGCTAGCTTTAAAATCATCTCAATGACGAGGCTCATCTGACGATCATATTTTTCTATTCCTTTTTCCAAAGCATGTATATGCTCTAAATGGATGGAACGGGAGAACACATCTTTATCGCTTGGTAAAATAACCGCCTTGTGGACAGTCTGAGCCAGTTTCAAACGCGAGGCGACGTTTTCTATTTTGTTAATCAAATCCAGGCTACAGACCTTTTTATTTTTTTCACGATTCAGCGCCTTAAGCTCCTTAGCTAATTCTTCGATCTTGTCTTTGATCCCCTCTTCCCGTTTGAGCGACTTACATTTATTAAAGAAAGATACATCTTCTTGAAGCAATTTCTCTTCTTCCAAGATTTGCTGAGATAAGGCCTTTTGCCGCTCTTTTGCCATCACAAGCGTTGCTAAATAAGGATTAAGCAGTGGAATGCTGTGGATTTTGGCAGGTAATTCAGCCATTCTCTTCATATCTTTTTCGTTGATAGCAGAGCACATTTTACCTAGCTTTTCCGTAAGCATGTGATGCATTTTTGTAGATTCTTTCGACAATCCATCCCAACTCATTACTAGCCGATTTTCCCGAATCGATTCGCTTTGCAACCCATCCCAGACCGCTGCTGCGGTTGAGAAATCATACTTTTCCATGGCTTGATAAGCAACCCGAATGAAGAGTTCGATGATTGCTGTGCGCTGCTTTACCTCTTCTTCTTTCAGAACTTCATCGATAATTGTGAATTTGATTTGATCCCATAAGCTAGCCAATTGAATTAAATGGGGGCAAACTTGCGATAAATGCTCGATTTTATCCCCGCTTTGAATGCGATTGAATAGCTCCTGCCGATCAATCCGATGCATGGCCTCGGCAAAAAGATGTCCCGAATCTTTAACCACTTGATCGACAATCTGATGATAAAGGGCTTGATGATGAGACTTTAAAGTGCTATGAAAGCGCATCACACTTTTTGCCCACTCATTGCTCTTCATGCGCTGCAAAAGTGCCAAAGCAGCCAACTTATCAAGCTTCATAGCCTCTTCTGCCACCTCGAGCATGTTTTTAAAACAAAGCGCCCCCTCCTTAGTTTTTAGCAAACCAGATAAATTGCCCGGCTTTTTTCCCAAGAAAATCGTAGAATCAACAGGCTTAAGAAGCTGAGCCAAATGATGCTCGTCAGCCTCATTCAAAAGCAAAAAATAATGAGAGGCCTTATTAACGGCTAAGGCCGTTTTAGACTGTCCCACAGCTTTTAAAGAAGTGCTTTTTCCATCCCCCTTTAAAACAGAATGTCTTTCATTAGCAGGCTCTCTCAAATCAGGCTTAGATTTAATGACATCAATTCGAGAACCCCTTTTGTCCTTCAATCCAGTACAAATATGTTCATCTTCTTGAGAAAGCGAAAGCAAGGAGCTATTTGTAGATGCGTTTTGAACCTTAACATCTACCTTGGCTCGAAACTCCGGACAAGATTGCGAAGGCTGACTCACAACACTGGGAGAGATTTGTTGTTGTGCCAGTAATTCATATTTCTCTACTAAACGTGAAACACGACCCATAATCACTCTCACACAAAAAGTTTAAGGTATGCAGATTTGATTATGACATTCCTATGTTGCGAATGTATAAATGCCAGGTCAGGATCATATTTAGCGAGCCTGAAAAAAAATTTATTACATAGGAGACAGGAAAAAGAGGGATTTAAAATTAAAAAGCTTTTTAACAACTTTCTTCTCTGGCATCTTAATCCTAAAACAGTTATGATTAAGGCTCTTTTTAATTATCCCATTCGCCCTCAGATGCCAACACAAATGCGTATGCCTATTCTCTTGTGGACTGACGGCAAGTCTTTCTCTTCAGCTATTGTATAAAATTATTCAAACTCAAAGGAGTTCATATGTCTCAACCGGCACCTGACACAGAACGCAAAAAAGCGTTAAGTCTAGCAGTGACTCAAATTAAAAAACAATTTGGTGATGGCGCCATCATGTCTTTCGGCAAACACTCTTTGGAAAAAGAGATGAGCGTGATCAAGACAGGAGCCCTCGCCTTAGATATCGCCTTAGGAATTGGCGGTGTTCCACGTGGACGAGTAGTTGAAATTTATGGCCCAGAATCATCTGGAAAGTCTACTTTGGCTTTGCACATCGTTGCCAACGCCCAAAAAAATGGCGGCCTAGCAGCCTATATCGACGCGGAACACGCTCTTGACCCCAGCTATGCGGCTAAAATTGGAATCAATTTGGATGACTTGATGATTTCTCAACCCGACAGCGGGGAGGAGGCGCTTAATATTGCCGAAATGCTCGCCCGCTCAAACGCGGTAGATGTCATTGTCATCGACTCTGTGGCAGCTTTGGTTCCCAAGTCAGAATTGGAAGGGGAAATCGGCGATCAATTCATGGGGCTCCAGGCTCGCATGATGTCGCAAGCACTGCGTAAATTGACTGCTGCTCTTGCTAAAAGCAATACCTGCGCCATTTTCATCAACCAGATCCGCGATAAAATTGGAATCGTCTATGGCAATCCGGAAACGACGACTGGTGGACGCGCCCTGAAGTTTTACTCTTCGGTTCGCTTAGACATCCGGCGCACAGGAGGCATTAAAGGACCAGACAACTCAGAAATCGGCAACCGCGTCAAAGTTAAGGTGAGCAAAAACAAAATGGCGCCTCCTTTCCAAATCGCAGAATTTGACATTCTCTTCAACGAAGGAATTTCTCGTACAGGCTCGGCTATCGACATGGCGACAGAATTCAATATCGTCGATAAAAAAGGAGCATGGTTCAGCTATAAAGGACAGCGTTTGGGCCAAGGAAGGGAAGCCGTCAGGGAAGAATTTAAAAACAATCCCAAGCTCTTAGAAGAAATTGAAGGCTTGATTTACCAACAGTACAAAGAAAATCGCTCTAAGCCAATGCTGTCTAAAGCGGCAGCTGCAGCAGCAGCGGCGGCAGCGGCATCTGAAGATATGGAAGAAGCACTAGACGACTAACCTCTTGCTACTCACAAAAAGGCCCTCCCTACACATAAAACCGTTCATTAGGTAAAAAAGTGCAGGGAGGGCCTTTTTTTGGCCCCAAAGGCCTTAAAACCGCAAAAACAGCCTATTCAGGCAAGGTGGTTCACTTGCTCAATGAGAAGCGCGCTCAAGGCTTGCAATTCTTCTGATGAGAGGCTGAGTTCCTGCAAAGTTTGCTTGAACTGTTCAATCTCTTCATGGAAAAGGGCGACGGCAGAATCTTTGCCATAGACATTGGCAAAATTCATCGTATGTTCATGCGAGAGATCTTGTGCCATGTCTCCTAAATCGTCGGCAACCTGAAAAGCCATGCCAAAATGGGCAGCGCTCTTTTTGACCAGGGGAAGCTGCTCCAAGTCGCCCCCACCAAAAATCCATCCAAAAACGAAAGAAATCTCGAATAGAGTCACGGTCTTTTTGTCGATCACTTCTCTGAGAGTTGACAAAGAAAGGTCTGGCGGAGTGAGATCTAAAAACTGCCCCCCCGTCGCTCCCAAAATGCCGGTATTATGGGTCGCGTTCTCTAAAGCCAGCACGCAGAGACGATCGCTTTGATTGGCAAAAGGATGGGCACTGCCTGCCAATGAAGCGGCATTGCGGGCCAAACACTGATAGCCAGCCGCAATCAAGGCATAAGTAGCCAAAAGAGCCACAGACTCACCATAAACCTTATGCAATGCCGGCTTATTGCGCCTTTCATCATCATTGTCCATGCAAGGCAAGTCATCGGCAATCAAAGAAGCTGTGTGAAAGTATTCAACACCTAAAGCCGCTTGCGACACATCGACCTGAAAATTCAACGCTTTGGCAATCATCAAAACCAAAGCTGGCCGAAATCGCTTTCCTCCATTCAATAAGGCATATTCGCAGGCATCTCTGAGCAATGTTTTGCTACCTAGAGTAGCGATGTTCGCTTGAATTAATTCCTCGATTTGCCGTTTATAGGGCTCTAAAATGGAGGAAAAGGAAGGTCTAGTTATTTGCATAAAAGCCCGAACGTTGAAATGTGGACAAATTGTTCACCAATTACGGATAGCCCCTGGTAGACCAACACCTAAAACATTAATTTTCAATTGGATAAACCAATTTTCTGATCAAAAACAAGGGGTGTGGAGATTCATTACAGTTGTGAATAACCATGCCAAATGGACATTTGGTGAGGTTAATTGTAAGCGATAGAAGATTGAATAGCAAATGTCTTTAAAAGTGCTTCAATTTACGATTAATGGGCATCTTCAAAATCAGCCTTGATGGAAGTCTAATAAGAGCTGATTTTTACTTCATGGCTTGGTTTGATTAAAGAGCGGGTGGGAATCCAGCCGCCAATATTGAGGCAAGGATAGCATCTCACCTCTTGCCCAATGAGAGTACCCGGATTCGTGACCGAATTGCAGCCGATTTGGCTCCGATCGCCAATGATTGCGCCAAATTTACGCAATTGGGTAGGAATGCGCTCGCCTTGATAATGAACCGTAATTGTTTTTTGATCTAACTTGAAATTGGCACACTTAGTTCCAGCACCCAGGTTGACCTGGTTGCCCAAAATGCTATCCCCCACATAGGCAAAATGGGCCGCATGGGCACGATCTAAAAATAGGCTATTTTTAACTTCTGTGTCATGCCCAATGACGCAACGCTCTCCAGCTAAAAAATTTCCTCTTATGTAAGCTCCATGACGTACAACGCTATTTTTGCCGATCCAACAAGGCCCTTGAATATAGGCTCCAGGTTCTACAACACTTCCTTCATCAAGGAAAATGAGCTCGGGATTAATTAGATAGGCTTCAGAAGAAACCTCTCCTAGAATCTTCCCCAACGGCAGCTGTTTGATATAGGACTCCAAGCGTCCTAAAATGTTCCACGGCTCCGGATCATTTTCAAACAAGGCTGCATGTGAAAATTGAGTAACGTCAAAGAAATAAGAAGATTGCAAGCTCATGATTAACTGCCATGGAAAAATGAATGTGGAAACTGTTTACTGAGAAAAATAAAGTTTCCACACCTTTCTCTCAAGAAGAATGTATTTATATATAAATTTATCTTCTTCTTTATACTTTGTGGATTTGTCTATAACCCGACCCTTTTCCCTCTCATTGGCTTTGTTAATCCCTTGTTTGTCGGCTGTCGAAAAAAAGAGAGTTACAGACAGGTGATTATTTTATCGACCTATTATCAACGAATAAACTGACAGAAAATGAGGGGTTATGAACACTTTCATCAACCTTCCACAATTTGCCAATAATTGCCATCCCTTCCTATTGAACATTTATAGGCCGCTACGCGAATGGCAAATCTCTAAAATCAACAGTTCTTTATCAAAATTAAACAGATTAAAACAACAATTGAATGGTGATAGTTAATTAATTACTGTTATTTATAGACGTCAATTT